>CAVQYJ010000010.1:0-74280 GCA_963718145.1 uncultured Alphaproteobacteria bacterium
TAGCGATCGCCGACCTGCGTGCGCTCGAGCTTCACCCCGATGCCCTTGAGATGGGTCTCGAGGCCAAGATTGGACATGACGGTGGCGACCACCGTGTTCTTGGCGAGGCGGCCTTGCGCCTTTCAGGTCTGGGCGATGAGGCCGAGGAACTGGTCGCCGTCGATGATGCGGCCATTCTCGTCGCAGAGGACGACACGGTCGGCGTCCCCGTCGAGGGCGATGCCGATGTCGGCGCGATAGCGGTGTACGGCCTCGATCAGGGCGCGGGTGTCGGTGGAGCCGACCTCGCGGTTGATGTTGAAGCCGTTGGGCTCAACGCCGATGGGGAAGACTTCCGCGCCAAGTTCGAACAGGACTTCCGGCGCGACCTTGTAGGCGGCGCCGTTGGCGCAATCGATGACGATACGCAGGTTGGCGAGGCGAAGCTTCTTCGGGAAGGTCGACTTGACGATCTCGATATAGCGCGCCTGCGCATCGTCCACGCGCTTGGCGCGGCCGAGGTCGGCGGAAGCAGCGAGATCTTCATCGAGCGGCCGCGTCATCAGGCCCTCGATCGAAACTTCGGCGTCGTCCGACAGCTTGTGGCCGTCCGGCCCGAACAGCTTGATGCCGTTGTCCTGGAAGGCGTTGTGCGAGGCGGAGATCATGACGCCGAGGTCGGCGCGCAGCGAGCGCGTCAGCATGGCGACGCCGGGGGTCGGCAAGGGGCCGACCAGCACCACGTCCATGCCCTTGGCGGTGAAGCCGGCGGTGAGCGCGGGCTCCAGCATGTAGCCCGACAGGCGCGTGTCCTTGCCGATGACGACGAGATGCCGGCGCGGGTCCGAACGGCGGAAATAGGTGGCGGCGGCCATGCCCAGCCGCATCGCCATCTCGGGCGTCACGGGCCAGGAATTGGCCGTGCCGCGGATGCCGTCCGTGCCGAAGATTTTCCGGGCCGTCATATTCCCCTCGCCGACGCTTCCGATGGCTCTGCCTGAGCCATGCGGGCAGCCGAATTACCATAGGTTTCGGTCATGTCGTGATTTTCATGACGGACCCAGACCATGTTTTGCAATACCCTAAAGCCGCCAGTCTTCTAGACCAGCGGCCAGCCTAATCGATCCGTAACTGCCCGGAGCCTTCCATGTGCGGAATTATCGGCATTCTCAGCGACCAGCCGGCGGCCCCGCGCCTGGTCGAAGCGCTGAAGCGGCTGGAATACCGCGGCTATGATTCGGCGGGCGTGGCGCTGCTGGAAGGCGGGCGGCTGAAGCGGCTGCGAGCGCCAGGCAAGCTGTCCAATCTCGACGAAAAGGTGCGCGAGATCAGCCTCAAGGCCGGGGTGGGCATCGGGCATACGCGCTGGGCCACGCACGGCCAGCCCAACGAGATCAATGCACACCCGCATGCCTCCGGCCGTGTGGCGATCGTGCACAACGGCATCATCGAGAATTTCCGCGAGCTGCGCGAGGCGATGGAAGGGCGCGGCCGGAAGTTCGAGACCGAGACGGATTCGGAGACCATCGCACACCTGATCGACGAAGGCCTGGGCGAGGGGCTGTCGCCCCGGGATGCGTTCAAGCGCACGCTCGACCAGTTGCGCGGGGCGTTCGCGATCGCGGCCCTGGTCGAGGGCGAGGACAACCTCATTCTCGGCGGGCGGCGCGGATCGCCGCTGGTGATCGGCATCGGCGAGAAGGAGATGTTCCTGGGGTCGGATGCGCTGGCGGTCGGGCCGTTCACGCAGCGGGTCATCTATCTTGAGGAAGGCGACTGGTGCCAGCTTTCACGGACCAGCTACGAGGTGTTCGACGCTGCCGGGAAGGCGGTGAAACGGCCCGAGACGCATGTGCCGAGCGCGGGGGCCGCCGCCGAGAAGGGCAATTACCGCCACTTCATGCAGAAGGAAATCTACGAGCAGCCGGATTTCGCGGGCCGGACGATCTCCGCCTATGTCGACGCCTTCGACCTCAAGGTGGCCCTGCCCTCGCGGCCCGGCAAGAAGCCGATCGATTTTTCCAGGATCGAGCGCATCCAGATCGTCGCGTGCGGCACGGCCTACTATGCCGGGTTCGTGGCCAAATACTGGTTCGAGCAGATCGCCGGCATTGTCGCGGACGTCGATGTGGCGTCGGAGTTCCGCTACCGCGATCCGGTGCTGTCGAAGAATTCGTTGGCGATCGTGGTGACGCAGTCGGGCGAGACGGCGGATACGCTGGCGGCTCTGCGCTATTGCCAGGCGCAGGGGGTGCAGACGGCTGCGGTGGTGAACGTGCCGACGTCATCGATTGCGCGGGAGGCGGATACGGTGCTGCCGACGCTCGCAGGGGTGGAGATCGGCGTGGCGTCGACGAAGGCGTTCACGGCGCAGCTGTGCGCGCTGCTGGCGACGGCGGTGGCGGCGGGACGCGCGCACAACAGGTTCGCGCGCGAAGACGAGAAGAAGCTGATTGCGGCGATGCTGGAGCTGCCGCGGCTGATCGGCGAGGCGCTGAAGACGGAAGAGCAGATCAAGGTGCTGGCGGTCGATATCGCGAAGGCGCGCGACATCCTCTATCTGGGGCGCGGGCAGCATTATCCTATAGCGCTGGAGGGCGCGCTGAAGCTGAAGGAGATCTCGTACATCCATGCCGAGGGTTATGCGGCGGGGGAGCTGAAGCATGGGCCGATCGCGCTGATCGACGAGAAGACGCCCGTGATCATGGCGGCCCCGCACGACCACCTGTTCGAGAAGTCGCTGTCGAACCTGCAGGAGGTGGCGGCGAGGCACGGGCGCGTGCTGCTGGTGTCGGATGCGGCGGGCATCAAGGCGGCGGGCAAGGCGCCGTGGAAGACGATCGAGATCCCGACGGCCGAACACATCATCCAGCCGATCGTGACCATCATCCCGCTGCAGCTTCTGGCCTATCATGTGGCTGTCGAAAAGGGCACGGACGTGGACCAGCCCCGCAACCTCGCCAAGTCGGTGACGGTGGAGTAGCTGACCGGTTAACTGGCAAACCGGCCTTGCGGCGATGGCAGAAGCATTGCACCTCGTTCGCAAACCGGCGCGCGTGCTAGTCTTGCTGTCGCGCCCTGATGCATTGCTCTTGCCCACGTGGGGAAATTTACCATGAAGCCTGTCCGCAAGGCCGTTCTGCCCGTCGCCGGTTTCGGGACGCGGGTTCTGCCCGCCACCAAGGCCGTGCCGAAGGAGATGCTGACGGTGTTCGACCGTCCGGCGCTCCAGTACGTCGTTGACGAGGCCCGCGAGGCGGGGATCGAGCACTTCGTGTTCGTGACCGGCCGCGGCAAGCAGGCGATCGAGGATTATTTCGACAAGGCGTTCGAGCTGGAGACGACGCTGGAGGCCAAGAAAAAGGACGCGATCCTCGCCGAGGTCCGCGCCGCAGCCCTGCCTCCGGGCGCATCGAGCTTCACCCGCCAGCAGGCGGCGCTGGGCCTTGGCCATGCGGTGCTGTGCGCCCGCGACATCATTGGCGACGAGCCGTTTGCGGTTCTGCTGCCGGACGTGATCGTGAAGGGCCGCAAGGCGTCCTGCCTCAAGCAGATGATCGATGCCTACAATGAGGTCGGCGGCAATATCGTCGCAGTGGATGAGGTGCCGCAGGAGCGCGTCAACCAGTATGGCGTGATCGATCCGGCGGATCCCAAGGCGGCCGGCGCCCTCATCAAGATGAAGGGCATGGTGGAAAAACCGCCGATCGACAAGGCGCCGTCGCGGCTCAAGATCACCGGCCGGTACATCCTGCAGCCGGAAGTGTTCGATCTCCTGGCGACGCAGACGCCGGGCGCCGGCGGCGAGATCCAGCTCACCGACGCGATGCAGCGCCTGATGGGCAAGCAGGACTTCCACGCCTTCAAGTATGACGGCAAGGACTATGACTGCGGCGACAAGCTGCTCTATCTCGAAGCCTTCGCCGCGATGGCGGTGGCGCACCCTGAACTTGGCGCCAAGGCGCGCGCGGTGCTTGAGGACGTGCTGAAGCGAAAATAGACACACCCTCTCTATCAGGCCGGTGTGACCGCCTGGGATGCCTCTCCCTTCGCCCTTCGGGCTTCGGGAGACATGTGCGCCTCCCCGTTGAGAGGGCCTGGGGACGCGGGGATGCCCCGCGTGGATTGGCGTCTCCGGTTGCCCGGATCTGCCGGCAGTGGACGAGAAGCGCGGTTTCCCCGCGTCCCCGCACATCGTCTGGCCGTCGGCCTCGGACAAGGCGATCGTTTCACGCCTCTGCCGTAGGTATCGCCGCCGGCGTGCAGGTCATGGATGTTCGGCCATGATCCCTGGACATCCTCCCCTACTTGGTCAGCCCTCGTGGCTGACATACGCGGGGCTGAGCTCGGCCTGCGGGTCCGGGAGACCCGGACAAAAGGCGCTGTGCTCCACGCTCGATGGGCATCGCCGCCGCGCTGTTGAACAGCGCCGCCCTCCCGGCGGAGGCGATGGGCGCATTATACGCCCGCTTTTTCATCCTACAGGAAACTCGCCCGCGAACAGGACAAGATTTCTCGCAAGCGACTGGATTCACTGGGGAAGCCCGAAACGCAGAGTCGCCAAACTGTTGGACAAGTCCGGCCGATCCCCAACAGGTTCGCGCCCGGCCTGACGGTCGAGGACGGCGCATTGCAGCCTTCGGCTCATGCACCTTAAGGGGCCGTGGAGGTTAGCGCGCGCGGCGGTCCGGGATTACCCTGCCGCTGTCGGCAGAATCCAGGTCTTCCTGTGGAAGTTCCAGGCGGTGGCGACGATGGTGTCGATGTCGGAGTGCCGGGGGACCCAGCCGAGCGTCTTCGTGACGTTCGAGGCGTCGGAATAGAGGGCGACCGCATCGCCGGGGCGGCGCGGAGAGACAGTGTGGGGGACGGGCTTGCCGGTAGCTTTTTCGACGGCGTCGAGAACCTGCATCACGGTGCGGCCTTCGCCCGTGCCGAGGTTGAGCTGCAGGCTCGCCGAGCCCTCGCTGAGGCGGTCGGCGGCGAGGATGTGAGCGGTCGCCAGGTCGCTGACATGGACATAGTCGCGCAGGCAGGTGCCGTCGGGCGTGGGATAGTCGTTGCCGAACAGTTTCATCGGACCGCCGAGACCGACCGCCGCCTTGAGGGCGTTGGGGATGAGATGGCTTTCGGGATCATGCTCCTCGCCGATCTCGCCGTCGGGATCGGCGCCGGCAGCGTTGAAATAGCGCAGCGCTGCGAAGTTGAGACCATGGGCCCTCGACATGTCTTCGAGCATCTGCTCGCACATCGCCTTGGAGCGGCCATAGACGGAGACAGGGCGCTTGGGCAGGTCTTCGGTGAGCGGCAGGCGCTCCGGGTCGCCATAGATCGCGCAGGTGGAGGAGAAGACCAGCGTCCTGACACCCTCTTCCAACATGACGCGCGCGAGATTGAGCGTGCCGGCGACGTTGTTGTCGTAGAAATGCGCGGGGTTGCGTTCGCCCTCGCCGACCTCGATCCGGGCGGCGAACTGCATGACGGCGTCGGGCTTGTGCTGGCGGATCGCGGCGCGCACGGCTTCGGCGTCGCGGATATCGCCGCGAACCAGCGGGCCCCATTTGACGGCGTGTTCGTGGCCCGACGTGAGGTCGTCGAACACCACCGGTTCGCGCCCAGCCTGTTTCAGGGCCTTGGCGGCGTGCGAGCCGATATAGCCTGCCCCGCCGCAGATCAGGATGCGTTTGACTGTCATGCGGAAACCCTTAGCGCCTCGCCCGGGCCTCCGTCCATGCAAGGCGCGTGCGCGCGACGCCAATTGACATCAGGCGCCTCAACCGCGATGCGTCAGCGCTTCTCCTGGCAGACGGCGCCCGATGGACCAGCTTTCGCCTTCCGAACGAAACCGGCTCGCCCGGCTGTTCGCCGCCATCGCGTCGGACGCAGGCGTCGCCGTGATGGACGTCTACAATTCGGATTTCGAGACGCGGACCAAGGCCGACCGCAGCCCCGTTTCGGACGCAGACGAGAAGGCCGAGGAGATCATCCTCGCGCGGCTGGAGAAGGACTTGCCGGGCGTGCCCGTGCTGGCCGAGGAACGCTCGGCGCGCGAGGGCGTGGGGGCGACGATTGCAGACGCCTTCCTGCTGGTCGATCCGGTCGATGGCACGAAGGAATTCGTGCAGCGCAAGGGCGACTTCACCGTCAATATCGGGCTGATCATGGGCGGGCGGCCGGTGGCGGGCGTGGTCTACGCTCCAGCGCGGCGCGAGCTGTATTTCGGCGGCGCGGAAGCGCGGATGATCGAGGCGTTCGAGCCAGGCGCGAAGGCTGGCGACGGGCGCGTGCTGAAAACGCGGGCCTATCCGGAAGGCGGGCTGACGGCGATTACGTCGTCCTCGCATCTCAACGAGGAAACCAAGAAACTGCTCGCCCGTCTGTCGATCGCGAGCCAGACGGCGATCGGCTCGTCGCTGAAATTCTGCTGGGTGGCGGCGGGCAGGGCCGACGTCTATCCGCGCTGGGGTCCGACCATGGAGTGGGACACGGCCGCGGGCCATGCCGTTCTAGAGGCGGCGGGCGGCATGATGCTGAAGCCGGACGGGTCGCCGTTCCTCTATGGCAAGGGCGCGCAGGGCTTCGAGAACGGGCCGTTCGTGGCGTGGGGAGGCAGGCCGCTGTGACTTCGCCGCTCTGGCGTTTCCGGCGCGACTGGGGCACAGAGCACGGCTAGCCGCGCGAGTCTCCCATGACCGACACCCTACCCGACCGCCTGAGCCAGAACCCCAAGAGCCCGCACTACGACAAGGCGCTGCTGGAGCGCGGCGTGGGCATCCGCTTCAACGGGGCGGAGAAGACCAATGTGTGGGAGTACTGCGTCAGCGAAGGCTGGATTCGCGTGGTGGCGGGCGCGACGCTCGACCGCAAGGGCCAGCCGATGACGATGCTTCTGAAGGGCGCGGTCGAGCCATTCCTGGAGCCGAAGGCAGGCGAGAGCTTTCCGGAGGCGTGAGGTTCGGCCGGTGAGCCGCCGCGCTTCGCGGGGCTATCGGCGCTCGCCGCTCGAATTGATCACCCGGATCAATTCGTCCACTGCGGACCGCTGGCTGACTGTTCGACACACGCCGCCTACAGCGGCTGCTCGCCACACCGCTGGACTCTCTACTGCGCGGGCGGTGTTGGCGGTGCGGCGGGCGCGACTGGCGCTGTGGCGGGCTTGCGGAACCTCAGCGTCATGCGGTCGCTTTCGCCGATGGCCTTGTACTTGGCTGCGTCATAGCTGGCGGCTTCGGCCGCGCCAGGCGCGGGCGCGCGCAGGTTGGGCGGCAGCATCCAGACGCCGAGGGGATGGTCGGCGGTGTCTTTCGGATTGGCGTTGATCTCGGATTTTTCCTCCAGCACGAAGCCGGCGTTCTGGGCGAGCTGGATCACATAGGCTTCCTGGACATAGCCGGTCGGAGCGGTGAGATCCTGGTCGCGCGCCGAGGGGAGACGATGCTCCTCCAGCCCAAAGACGCCGCCGGGCTTCAGGGCCCGATAGGCGTCGGCGAAGATCTTCTCGGCATAGCCGCCGGCCATCCAGTTGTGCACGTTGCGGAAGGTGAGCACGGCATCGGCGGCGCCGTCGGGCGCGATGCCTGTGCTGGTTTTCGACGCCACCGTGATCTGGACATCGCCATAGGTTTCGGGGTGCGCTTGAAAGGCGGCAGCGAAGGCGTCGACCGCGGCCCTGGCGTTCGGCGAGGAGGCGGGATCGGCCTGGGCGGCGATGAGCCGGCCGCCGCCGGATTTGAGATAGGGGCCGAGAATGGCGGTGTACCAGCCGCTGCCGGGGAAAAGCTCGACCACGGTGTCGGAACTCCTGATCCCGAAGAAGGCGAGGGTTTCGGCCGGATGGCGCCACTGGTCGCGCGCCCTTTCGGCGTCGAGCCGCCAGGCGCCTGCAATCGCGCGGTCAAGCATGCCGGCCGGGGCGGGCGCTTCCTCGGCGGCGGCGACCTTGACCGCATCTGGCCTCTGGTCGCAGGCGGCGAGCATCAGGCCTGCGAAAATCACACCCGCAAGAAGCAATGCGACGCGGCCTGATTTCATGGGTGATTCGCCTTCTGTGCCGCCCGCCTGCCCGAGGCTGAGATTATCCCAACGGGCCGGCTTGACCATGGGCCGCGGGCTTCCCAATTCGAATGGCGAGGCGCTGCGCATGCGGGCCTTGGGGGCCAAGGCGTCGACCATTGGTGACGCCGCGACCGGCCCCGGAAGTGAAACCAGCGGCGCCCCTGAACCCGGGCCGCACTGTTGCTTGAAAGGACAGACATGAGCTCGTTCGACTTTTCCCCCCTTTACCGCACCGTTGTCGGCTTCGACCGGCTGGCCAGCATGATCGACACTGCGACGCGCCTCGACGGCGCGCAGGGCTATCCTCCCTACAATATCGAGCAGTCGATCGAGGACGAGAACGCCTACGCCATTGAACTGGCGGTGGCGGGCTTCGCCGACGCCGACCTCGATATCGAGGTGAAGGAAGCCCAGCTGATCATCATCGGCAAGAAAGACGGCGCCGAAACGGAACGCAAATTCCTGCACCGCGGCATCGCCGAACGCGGCTTCATCCGCCGCTTCCAGCTTGCCGATCACGTCGTCGTCAGCGGCGCCAATCTGAAGAACGGCCTGCTGCGTATAGAGCTGAAACGCGAGCTTCCGGAGGCGAAGAAACCCCGCAAGATCTCGATTGGCGACCAGGGCCCGCAGGTGATCGAGGGCGGACAGAAAGTCCGCACCGTCTCGGCCGCCTGAGCAAGATAGGCATACGCACCGCCGTCCTCCTCCCCTGGGACGGCCTGGAGCGAGCCTGAAGAACGGCGCGTCCTTCCCCGGGGCGCGCCGTTTTCTTTTCCGAATGTTTGCGTATCAGCCTGGAATGACGGCGGCGATGACCTGGTCCCAGGCGTTGCGGGCAACCTGTGGCCAGACGATGCAGACCAGCGCGAGGCCCATCAAGGCGCCGCCGAGGTGGGCGGAATGGCCGATGCCGTCGCGTACGCGGGTCGCCGAGGCCCAGGCCGACCAGCCGGTATAGAGCGCAGCGAAGAGGATGAAGGGCATCGGCAGAACGAAGAAGACCAGGATGGTCTGCAGCGGTGCGAACAGCGCGGCGGCGGCGGTGACGCCCGAGACGGCGCCCGACGCGCCGAGCGCGCGGTAGTTCATGTCGCGGAAGTGCTCCATGTAAGTCCACAGCGAGCCGGCGATCAGAGACGCGAAATAGATGCCGAGGAACGCCACAGGTCCGACGAGGTATTCGAGGTAGGGCCCGAGGAAGAACAGCGCCAGCATGTTCATGAACAGGTGGAAGCCGTCGCCGTGGACGAAGCCAGACGTGATCATCCGCTGGTACTGGTGACGGCGGCGGATCATGGCGACGTCGAACAGCGTCGCCGCGATGACGCGCTCGTTCTGAAAAGCGAACGAAGAGATCGCGATGTTGGCGATGAGCAGCGCCAGCGTTGCAGGCGAGGCCATCAACAGTTGAAAGTCCATCGCGGGCGTCTCCCGAAGCGGGCCTGGAACTCAGTCTTCGGTATCGCCGGCGTCGTGTGTGTCGTCGACGGTATCTGGGCCCGTATCCGGGGCAGCGTCGCGGCTGCCGTCCGTGGCGTCGCCGGAATCATCGGTCGCTTCGACGCCGGTGTCGGCGCCGGACTGGCTCTCCCCGCCATCTTCACCCGAAGCGCCGTTCGCGGGCGCATCGCCGCCGCGGCCGCGGCGTCCCCGACGCCGGCGCTTGCGGCCCTTGCGGGCGCCCTCGCCTTCTCCGCGCGCTTCGGCGGTCTCGCCGCCTTCGCCGCTTGCCTCTCCCGAATCATCGCTGGCGTCATCGCCCGAAGCGTCCGGAGAGGACGGATCCGGCAGCGGGCGGGGCATGCGTTCGGGGCGCTGGTCGACGCGCGCCGGGCGCAGCAGGAAGACGGTAGCCCCCGTTTCGTCGGTGAAAGCTTTCAGCGTATCCAGGGTCTGGCCCGAGACGAATTTGCGGCGCAGCTCGCGGAAGGAGCGCGCGGCCGAGCGCAGCGGGGCGAGCGTGAACGCCTCCTTGCCGAGCGTGACGGTGAAGGTCTCGTTCCCGGCGAGCGAGTTCTCGAGATTCTCCGCCGCCCAGGGCAGAAAGAATCCGGCGAGGTCCTCGGCAAAGATCGGCGCGAGCGTGTCCCTCAGGTCATCGAGCGCTTCGAAGGGGCCCGACGCCTTTGCGTCGGACATGAACTCGCACCATTTGGCGACGAATTCTCCGTCCTTCTCGATGATCTTGGCAGGGGTCGGATCCTTCATCATCTGGATCAGCTGGCCGGCGATAGCGAAGTCGGCGACGGACGGGCGCCCGCCGAAGATGAAGAGGTGCTTGCGCAGGTGGTCGTCGAGCAGCTTGACGAAGCGCTTGAAGGATTTCTCGACCGTGGCGCCAAGTTCGCCTTCGAGGCCCATGACCTTCATCTGCGCGGTCATCACCTCGATGGCCTGGTCTTCGGCGGCCTTGCGGTCGTCCGGCTGGGTGGTGGTGTAATAATCCTCGATCGCGCGGGCGGCGGCGATGCGCTGGTCCTTCTTGCGGCCCCAGCGATAGTGGTAGACCGCCTTGGCGAGCCAGACATCGGCATATTCCTCCAGCACGCAGGCGAGGAAGGCGAGCGCGCCGTCGGCAGGCGTGACGCTGGGCTCGGGCGTGTCGGCCTCAAGCGCCTCCATGGTCGGGGTGGTGTCGTGGACGGCGAAGCCGGAGGCGGTGACCAGCACCGGCAAGGTCGGGAACCGCGAAAAGGATTTGAGCTCCGCCTCGGTTGCATCCGTGCGCGCGATGAAGTCGAAGGGCACGGACTTGTACTTGAGATAGGAGCGTAGTTTGGTCGAATAGGCCGACGTCTCGGCCCCGAACAGGCGATAGGACATATCCAACTCCGGAAATCGGGGCGGAACCTACGCGGGAAGCCTGTCGGCCACAACCGGGGGGTTTGCGGGGGAATTCGCCGCTTTTGCGCTCACCGCGGTGTTCGATCCGGGCCTGGGATATCTCGACACAAGTTTAGACACCGGCAGCATACTTGCCGGCGGAGGCAATGGTACGATCTCAATGACTGGGCGTCCCGTCGGGGGTGATCCCAGGCGATGCTCGAACGGAACGAGGGATCTTGCATGTCGATCAGGTCTGGCGCGGTCTCGATCCTTGCCGCCATCACAGCAGCCGCGGCCTGCACGATTGCCGAGGCGCCGCAGGGCGTAGCCCAAGGTGCTAGCCGCGCGGGCGGTCAGAGCGCCGCGCCGGCCGACGCTCAGACGCGCAAGGTCGTGGACGCAGCGAACGCCTTCATCGCCTCACTCGACGCAACACAGAAGCAGGCGGCGCAGTTCGCGTTCAACGATTCAGCGCAGCGGGCGCGCTGGTCGAACTTTCCCGTGAGCATCGTGCCGCGAGCCGGCGTAAGCTGGGGCGCCCTCAACGCGACGCAGCGCGCCGCGCTGATGGGGCTGCTCGGCGCCGTCCTCAGCCCCGAAGGCGTGAAGATGGTGCGCGAGCAGATGGATGCCGACGAGGAGCTGAAGAACAATCAGCGCGCCGGGCCAGGCGGCGGACAGGGTGCGGGCAGCCCTCCCGCTGGCGGCGGCCGCGGCGGACGGCCTCCAGGGGGAGGCCTCATGTTCGGAAGCGACCTCTACTATGTGGCGTTCCTTGGCCCGCCTTCACTGACCTCGCCGTGGATGCTGCAATTCGGCGGGCATCATCTGGCCATCAACGCGACGGTCGTCGGCCCCAACATCACAATCGCGCCGAGCCTGACCGGCGGCCAGCCGGTCAAATTCACCAAGGACGGCAAGCCCATCTATATCGTCGAGAAGGAAGTGAAGCAGGCTGCGGCCATGCTGAGCGGCCTCACGCCAGACCAGCGCAACAAGGCCGTCATCAGCACGCGAGGCATCGACCTGGTGCTGGGGCCCGGACATGACGGACAGACGCTGCAGCCCGAGGGCCTGCCGGCCAGCGAGATGACACAGGCGCAGAAGGACCAGTTCCTCGCGCTGATCGAGGCGCGGCTGGGCATCTTCAACGCCGACGACCTTGCCGTGATCATGGCGGACGTGCGGAAGAACCTGAACCAGACCTCTTTCGCCTGGTACGGCCCGACGGGAGATGCGGGCTCGGCCTATTTCCGCGCAACCGGGCCGACCATTGTGCTGGAGTTCTCCCCGCAGAGCCTGGGCGGCGACGCCAGCAACCACCTTCACAACATGTACCGTCATCCAGGCAACGACTATGGCGCGGCCTGGACGCCGCTCAAATGAGGGCCTGACGTGCGAAGGATGGCGTGGCTGGCGCTCGCCCTGCTCTCGGCCCCGGCGGCGGCGCATCCTCTCGACGAGATCGTGCAGGGCGCCTACCTGACCGTGACCCCCGGCCAGATCCTGCTGGAGCTTGACCTCGCGCCCGGGCCGCTGGTGGCGGACGTGGTGCTGAAAGCTCTGGATGCGAACGGCGACCGGAGCATCAGCGAGGAGGAGGCGCAGGCCTATGCCGGGCGCGTGCTCGACCAGTCTACGCTGACGATCGATGGGGTGGAGGCGCGGTGGCGCCTGCAGGCGGTGGTCGCGCCGCCCTATGGCAACATCGAGACGGCCGGGGACGTGATCAAGATCTTCGCCGTCGCCAGCCAGGTCGACCGGGTGGGCGGGCGTACGATGGCGTACGACAACCGCTATGCGCCGGTGAAGAGCCAGTGCATCGCCAATGTCTTCCTGGTCAGGGCGCAAGGCTGGCGCTACGAGGTCACCACACAGTCGCGCAGCGATGACGGGCGGCAGCTCATGGTCAGCTACACGTCCGCTCGCTAGCAAGGCCACAGGCAGGCCATGAGGCCGCCATTTGCGTGGGCGGAGCGAAGCGGCTATCCACCCCGCACGATTGATCGGCTTCCACCCGGCTTCGCATGGCCGGCAGTCTCCGGGACACGCGATGCGCATTCTTCATGTCATGGCCGGCGCCAAGGAAGGCGGGGCCGAGAACATCATGCTGGAATCGGTGCTGGCGCTGTCGCAGGCGGGCCTCGACCAGGCCGTCGTCACGCGCGCCGACAACGAATTCCGCCTCGGCAAGTTCAACGCGGCGGGCATGCGCACGGCGACGGCGGACTTCAACCGGCTGTGGCCCTTCCCGACCAACGCCGTGCTCGCCCGCATGCTGCGCGAGTTCAAACCGGACGTGGTCGAATACTGGATGGGCCGCGCCGGGCAGTTCGCGCCAAAGGCCTGGAGGCCAAGATCAGTCGGCTGGTATGGCGGCTATTACAAGCTCGAACGCTTCACCAACTGCGAGTGGCATGTCGGGCTGACGAAGGACCTTCTGCGCCACATCCGCGAGCAGGGCGTGGCCGAAAACCGTTCTGCCATCATCCACACCTATGCGGACTTTGCTGGCGCGCCGCCCGCGGACCGCGCCGCCCTCAACACGCCGAAGGATGCGCCGGTGGCGTTGGCTCTTGCACGACTGCATGTGAAGAAGGGTCTCGATACGCTGCTGGATGCCACAGCGAAAGTGCCGGGACTCTACGTCTGGATCGCGGGCGAGGGTCCGATCGAGGCCGAACTCAAGGCGCAGTGCACGAGACTGGGGCTGGATGACCGCGTGCGCTTCCTCGGCTGGCGCAATGACCGCGGCGCGCTGCTGGCCGCATCGACCCTTGTCGCCTTCCCGTCCCGCTATGAACCCTTCGGCACGGTGACGGTGGACGCATGGGCGGCCTCGCGGCCACTTGTCGCCGCGGATGCCATCGGACCTGCGGCCTATGTGCAGGACGGGGTCAACGGCCTCCTGATCCCCAAGGACAATGTCGATGCGCTCGCAACCGCTATGTCGCGCGTCATCAACGAGGCGGGTCTGGCGGAAAAGCTGGTCGCGGGCGGGCGGGCCTCGTACGAAGCCCAGTTCACGCGCGAGGCGTTTGTGCGCGACAGCAAGGCATTTTATGCGCGGGTGATCGCCGAAACCCCGCAATTCAAGGGTCCGGCCTGAACCTCTGCGCGGTGACAGCGCGGCCGAGCGCCTATCTGGCGGTTGCGATCATCGCATCGGGCACGCCGGCGCGGCGGCAGCTTGTGATGCGGGCGGGCGAGACGTCGCCGGCGGCGTTGATCTCGCCGCACTTGTAATCGCGCGAAAGCTTGCCGAGCACGGCGACATCCACGCGTCTCAGCCATTGCGCCCAGCCTTCCGGCCCCGCAGCGAGCCCGCGCCAGTCGCAAGGATTCCACGGACGTCCGACAAGGATCGCATGCACCTGCCGGTCGTCGGCATTTTCGGGCGCCGACTCGACCCGCGTCGCGGGAGAGAAAGGCAGGAGCGTATCTGCATTGGTGGCGCACACGCTCCGCCGCAGGGCCGCACCGCCGAGCGCGCGGCCGGACGCGTCGAGCGCAGGCGATGGCGCGGCGGCGTCATAGAGCAGCGCGGCCCCTGCCTCGGTCCGGAGAGCGATGACTCCATTGGGCGCATGGGCGAAGCCGCCGAACGACCCCTGCCGCCTGAGTTCCCCGAGCGAACGGATCCCGCCCTCGCCCCTGAGGTCGACCCGCAGCGCCGTGCCGTCGGGGCGTTGGCCGAACAGGAAGGATCCGTCATCCGTCACGTGCAGGAAATCGAGCGGACCAAGATTGCCCAGCGGCTTCTGCGCCTGTGTGCCGACGTCGTAGCGCACCGCCGACCCGTCCGGCGCGACCACCACGATTGTCCTGCCATCCATGGATGGCATCCAGCGATCGCCGGGAAAATCGAGTACGGTGTCGCCTGTCGCCAGATTGTCGACCGTGAGCCGGCCCAACCCCCAGCTCATGGCGTAGTCCCCGTCCGCGACGGCGTTTGCGACCGTCTGCCGTCGCAGGGGCAGCGTCCGGCGCTGCCCGGTCCTGAGATTGATCACTTCATGTGCGCCGGTCGCGCCGCGGCCGGTCAGCACCGCGCCGGTTGCGGATATCTGGCTGCCTGTGGGGTTGGGCGGCGGAACAACGGGCTGGGGGTCGGCGCCGCTGCCCACGTCGAGGAAGACCGCCGACCCATCCGGGCGATAGGCGACCAGCGCGTCTCCGCTGCTGGAGAGATCGAAGCTTGTCGTCGGCCCGAGACTGCGCGGCGCCTCGCTGCGCGCCAGGTCGCGCACGGTGAGCACGCCCTCTGGCGTGCGTGTGGCCAGGGTCCAGCCGTCAACGGCAAGATGAACGCCTCCGAGAGACTCGACTTCCCCAAGCGGAATGGCGCGGCCTGTGGCCGTCTCGTAGAGCATGGCCGTATCGGGAGTGGTGGAGCGGACGTCGATGACAAGCCATTTGCCGTCTGGCGTCAGGTATGGACTTCCAAGCCGCCCGACATTGCCGAGGGGCCTCGGATCGCCGCCGCCGGCGACATCGTACACACGCCCATCGCCAAGAGCATCGATGGTCGCCAGAACGGCGCCGTCCGCCGAAACAACGAATTTGTCGATGCGTCCGATCATGCGGTCAGGCGCGCGGCCCGCGACGTCGATGATGGTGGCGACATCGCCCTTGTCCAGCGTGACCAGGAGTGAGCCATCCGGCGTGAGCTTGAACTCCTTCAGCGAACCAAGATCGCGCAGACGCTTCACCGATCCTGCCCGCGTCAGCACATCATCTGCGCGCGCGCCGTGCGCGGGGACGAGCGCGCTGTCCTCGGCGACGCCCGCTATCGCGAAGGCCGCGGCGTCCGTCTCGCGGTCGCCTCCCCTCACCTGTTCGGGATAGGCCGACAGCGCTCCGCGCCATGCACTCGCATCGAGCCAGGCGGCGCCATAGCTGAGCCCTGAAGCGAGGGTGATGGCGCCGGCCGCAACCTGCAGCGCCTGCGCCCGTCTCCGCTTGCGGTCTCGGTCCTGCAGGGCGCCGGCGTTGACGCCGATGAGACCGGCCACGATCTTGAGCCAGGCATTGCGGAACCCGTCTCTGCCCCGCCGCGCATCGGCCGCCAGCGGCTCGAACGATCCTTCCGCGCTGAGCGCATCGCCGCGGAAGGCGGGTGGGAAGCAGGACGCGGTGGCGTCGGCGCCGGAGGCGTCGGTCAGCGGCGCCGTGTCGGCGATAATGGCGAAGATTCGCCCCCGCCGGCCCAGCGCCAGGAAGCTTTCGATCTCCTTGTTGACCCACGGGCTCGCCGCGGCATGGGGCGAGCACACGATGATGAGGGAGTTGGACGCCTTGAGCGAGGCCTCGATGGCGGCGCCGAGTTCGCCGGACGGCAGCTCCTCGCGGTCGCGGAACACCGGGAACAGCCGGTTGCGCTTGCCCTGGCCAATCAGGTCGAACGCGCCGAGCTGGGTCGGGATGCGATAGCTTTCGAGAGCGCGGTGGAGACGCCGGGCGAAAGCGGCATCCCGGCTGGAATAGCTGATGAAGGCCGCAAAGCGGTACAGCTCGGACATGCGTCACCCCGACGGCCGAACCTAGACCATCGGGGCGACCGTTGGCAAAGCGCGCGCTGCGCTTTGCGCTGGAGACCCTACTTTGCCTGGGTCTCCTGTGTGTCACGCGGCGCGCCGATCTTCGGGAGCAGCATGCCGGTGGTGGAGCGATACCGGCGATAACGGTCGCCGAAATAAGCCACCAGGTCGCGCTCCTCGAGGAAGATGCCGATGAAGATGTAGCCGGTCGTGGCGATCGCGAAGAACAGATGGCCGAGACTCATCTGGGCGCCGCCCAGAAGGCCAGGATGAAGCCGGCATAGAGCGGATGGCGGATCCAGCGATAGAACAGCGGCGTTACGAACTGCTGCTCGCCAGCGGAATTGAAGCCCAGCATGCGCGTGAAACCCTGGCTCAGCCCGAACAGGTGGAAATGGCTGATCAGGAACGTGCTGGCCAGCACCAGCGCCCACCCTGCCCAGGAGATCACGGTGATCGCCGTGGCGATGGCGGCGGCGTCGACCGACCACACCAGCTGCGGAATGGGCCGCCACTGCCAGAGCAGTAGGGCAAGCGCGAGGCTGGCGAACAGCACATAGGTGCTGCGCTCGATCTCCGCCGGCACGATGCGCGTCCAGGCTTTCTTGAACGCAGGCCGCGCCATGACCGAATGCTGGACCGCGAAAACCCCCAGCAATCCGGTGTTGATCAGGATCGAGGACAGGAGGTCGCCTGCCTCGCCTGAGTTGATCGTCTTGGGAACAAGGATGCCCTCCACGAAGCCGATCGCGTAGAGGAAGGTGACGAGGAAGAACGCGTACATAGCTGTGCTGTACAGCGCCGCGAGGACACCGCGCATGGGCCACTCCATTCTTGATTTCGGTTGTGGGCGCGCCGGAGTGTCCGGACGCGCCGGGTTGTGTGCGGACCTAGTTGTTTGCCGTCATGGGGTCGATGATCTGCGGGACTTCGGTGATGCGGGTGATCGGGATGCCGCTGAGTTCGGCGTGCTTGCGGATGGCGGCCTCGCTTTCGGCGAGATAGACGCAGAAGGTCTTGTCGCCACCGACATAGCTGTGCTGCCATTGCACCGCGCCGCCGATCTGCTCGATCGCCCGGTTCGAGGCCCGGGCGGCCCCGCAGAGCTCGACGATTGACATGCCGCCGATCCCCGGAATGTCCCGTTCGATCAGAAAGCGCTTCAGGTGGGCCAATTCGGCGTCTCCATTTGATTTCGGATAACCTTCGGTCCGGCCGGGCCCGAGGCCAAACTAAAATTTCTTTGCGACACTAAAGAAAAGCTTTAGGGTGAGCCGTGGTCACGCTGTCCCACCTCAAGTCGCTTCAGGCGCTGGAACTGGCCGTCCGGCTCGGGTCGCTGAAACAGGCGGCCGATGCGCTCTCCATCACGCCTGCGGCCGTCGGCCAGCGCGTGAAGGCGCTGGAAGACTATCTCGGCATGGACCTGCTGGAGCGCGGACGATCCGGCCTGCGGCCAACCCAACAGCTGAAACTTGCGCTGACGAACCTCACCACCGCCTTCCGCGAACTCGACGCCGTCGCGAACGCGCTCGACCTGCAGCGCGGGCAGGAAATCCACGTCGCGGCGCCATCCGACTTCGTGGAGCTGTGGCTCAAGCCGCGGCTGCTCACTTTCCGCGCCGCTCACCCGAACACGCTGTTCTCCATCAATGGCGAGGGCGATGCACCCATCCGCATTGGGCCGGTGGATTGTGAAGTCGGCTTCGGCGCGCCGCGCGAGGACCCAGGCAGCGACATCCTGTTCCGCGACTATGTGCTGCCGATCAGTTCGCACGAAAACACCACGCGCATTACGGCGCTGAAGCGGCGCGAGCGGCTGGAGGGCTTTCCCCTCCTGCATCTTGATTTCTACCGCAACGATCCCGCGGCGCCGGGTTGGCCGGCGTGGATTGCCGGGCAGAAGCTGAAGCGGACGGCGCCAGAGCGCGGCATCCGGTTCCAGCGGATCACCGCGGTGCTGGAAGCCGTGCTCGCCGATGCAGGTCTCACGATCTGCGGCCTGGCGCTGATCTCGGACCTTATCGACAAGAACCGTCTCTCGCTTCCCTTTCCGGTGTCGGCAGGCGCGTGGACCAGCCACGCCTTCCAGTCGCGCTTCCGCAGCGACGCCCTCGCCCGGCCGCAGGTGCGCCGCTTCCGCGACTGGCTGGTTAAGGAAGGCGAGATCACACGAGGCTGGCTCTCGCGCACAATCGGGTAGAAGACAGCCGCCGCAAAACTGCTCATCATCGGTTCAGGCAGGTGCGGCGACTGTCGCGGCGGGCACGGACGAGGGGCTGTCTTGGGCGGATCACGGACATCGGCAGCGGCGCTCATCGCCTTGCTTGCGGCTTCAGGATGCATCGTCATTCCGCGGCCCCAGCCGTTCGAGCGCAGCGTCGCCGCCCGGCAACTTGAGCCGGTCGAGGCCGCGGCTGTCAGGAGTGCGGACGCGGCGCTGGCGGAGCCTGCGCCGGTTGCCCAGACGCACGTTGCCGAGGCGCCCATTATGCCTGCCGCCGCCCCTGCCCGCACCGACATCAAGGGGCTGGGTGACGGGTCGATGAAGATCGACAGGATCCGCGTCACCGCCGCCAGGGACATCGCCCACCGCGCGCCGAACTTCTCGCCCGAGCAGGCGGCGGCGATGCTGTGCGCGTCCCAGAAGGGCGGGTTCGGCGTCGAGCGAGCGAAGCGCATGCACAGCGCGACGGTCGAGGCGTCGCGGGCGCGCGATGCATGGGATGCCGGGACTGGCTTGCGCAAGGACTGGGAGAAGGCCGAGCTGAAACGGCAGGACGCCGTGATCAGCTACATGGTTCCGGTGCCGATCCTCAACATGATGGTCGGGCCCGGCGAGAAGAAGTCCGGCATGCCGAAGCCGGAGTTCGGCGCGCTGCGCATCGAGACCCCCGACCTCTTCAGCTTCAAGGAGAACGGCAAGGAGGTGATCGCGGTGACCGGGGTGATCCACAACACCGGCGCACTGCGGCTGGAGCTGCCGCCGCTCACCCTGCGGGCGATCGACGAATGGGATTTCTCGATCGCCGGCCAGACATCGCTGCTTCCGTTCGAGGCGCTGAACCCGGGAGAGTCGCGCCGGTTCGAGATCCGCTTCCTCAATCCCCCGGCCTACACGGTCGAGGTCTATGTGCACTTCGCCCCGCCCTTCATGTACCGCTCGCCGCGGGACTGCGATTTCTTCGATCCGGCGACGTTCAACGCGGACGCCGCATCGCTTGATGCGCCGGCGGGCGGAATTGCGCGCGAGATCGGGGCTGACGGCAAGCCGGCCTACACGGCGGGGGAACTCAACCTGCTGACGCTGTTCTTCCGGCGTGAGGCGGAGGCGGCCTGGCGCTGCCAGAATGTGGCGCGCGACACGTGCAGCATGGGATCGGGCTCACAACGGCTCTACTGGCGTGACATGTTCGCAATGTCCGAGGCGATCGACGAGGCGTGGGTGGCGCTGCGCGCGGCAGAAGAGACGCGGAAGCGCGTGGTGAGCGGTGCGGAGGTGGGAGACGGCGGAGGCGGCGCGCGAGGCGGCGATGGGGCGCGTGATGGCGCTGGGCGCGAAGGCGCTGGCGCGCGCCGGTGCGAGCGCAGGCGATGTCGAGGTGGCGGTGACGGTGTCGAGCTACGGGCTAGATGCGGACGGGTTGTTCGTGGAGATCGCGGGCACGGTGCACAATGCGGGCGCGGCGGCGCGGAAGGTGGATGCGCTGATGGTGGCGTTCGTCGACCGCCGCGAGCTCGCGTTGTCGAGCCTTGCGGTGGAGGTGGGGCTGCAGCTTGCGCCGGGCGAGACGCAGGCGTTCTCGCAGCGGCTGCAGGCGGGACAGGGCGGGCGCGGGCGTAGCCGCAACATGGCGCCGGCGCGGATACCGCCGCGTGATATTCCGTGGCAGGTGCGCGTGGGCGCGATGGCGCGCGAGTGACGTGCGCGGCAGATGAATGACGACAGGGTAATGCAGGCCGGCTGCCGACTCGCGCTTGCCGCATGTCAAGATACTGGTAGGTTTCCCCGCCGTCCGGGGTTGGCCGGGCGGACAACAAATAGGACGGAGACCTCCCCCATGAAGCGGACTTTGAATCGGACACTTGTCATCGCCGGCGCCGTGCTTGCGCTTGCCGCCCCGGCCATCGCGCAGCAGATGTCGACGCTGCAATACGTCACCACCAAGGGCACGGTCATCAAGGCCGACATGCAGGGCACGGCGCTCGAGCTGCCGATGACCTACAAGGCCGACGGCACCTACGCGACCAATGCGATGGGCCAGGCCGTCACCGGCAAATGGCGCATCGATGGCGACAAGCTGTGCACCGTGTCAGAAATGAACCCGACCGAAACCTGCATCGCCTATCCCGCCGACAAGAAGCCGGGCGACGAGTTCAAGATCACCAACCCGATGCTGGGCGAAGTCTCGGTCACCATCAACAAGTAGAGGCAAACATGCGCAAACTCATCATCATCGGCGCCGCGCTCCTGGCGCTCACCGCCCCGGCCTTTGCCGACACGCTCAAGGAAGTGACCACCAAGGGCATCATCCTTTCGGTGCAGGGCATGGACATCGACGTGACCTACACGCCCGACGGCAAGTTCACCGCGCTGGAGGGCGCCGTCACTGGCGACTGGCGGATCGACGGCGACAAGCTGTGCACCAAGTCGAACATGTCGCCGGCGGAGGAGTGCACGGCCTATCCGAAGGACAAGAAATCCGGCGACTCGTTCGAGCTCACCGGCGCGCAAGGCACTGTGACGATCAAGATCAAGTAGAGCTGGACAAGGCAGGTCCCGGCGGCGCCGCCGGGACTTCTGGAACAGACCGGACGCCCCGCAGCCCGACGCTGCGGGGCGTTCTGCTTTCTGGCGCGAGGCTGTCTGGAAACGACGCGCAGCTCCTTGCCCGCCGGGGGATCGAGCGCGCCTGCGGCCGCTTCAGGCCTGTTGCAGCGAGGTGCGATCAGCGGGGTCCAGAAATGGCGATCCCGGCTCTCCTGCGCTTGCGCGCCTGAGGCCGGGACGACACCATGGTTGTCCGCCTGTTCGTCCTTCGGACATTTCGCCCTGATCAGGGGCCGCGTCCGTTCGACGCCATCAGGCGAAGCTGAGCCTAGAGCGCCTTGGTGTGGTGGCCGCAAAACTCCGGGACGTCAGTCCCGCTTTTCTGCGGTCACGCAGCTGAAGCCGCGCCCGTGTCCGATCATCCCCTCTCAGGGACTGGCCCGGTTTTGGATCCCGGATCAGCGTGAACCTGACCGTGCGCGGCCAGACCCACTTGCGGTGCTCGTTGGTCCCTTTTACCTCAGCGCCGCTCCAAAACGGCTTACCAGCAGGGACATCCAGTTGCTCGACCCGCGACGGTCTCCTCTCTGAACACAGTCAGGATGGCAGAAATCATTTCGCTTCAGAAGAGCCTAGCCTTGTGGAAACTGTTGACGAGCTTGTTGATAAAATAATCTCGCGCATGCGAGAGACTTTTTGCGAAGCGAAAGAACTGGCCGCACCGCGACAGGACTTGGGAGACGACAATGGCGCTCGACCTGGAAACCCGCCAGCAGCTCATCGACACGGTGCGCCGCTTCGTCACCGAGTCGTGCCGGCCGAACGAACAACTCGTCTCGGAGACCAACGCAATCCCGGAAAAGATCGTGCAGGAGATGCGCGATCTCGGCCTGTTCGGCATCTCGATCCCGGAGGAATATGGCGGGCTCGGCCTCACCATGGAGGAAGAGGCGCTGGTGATCCTGGAGATGGGTCACACCTCGCCGGCCTTCCGCTCCACCTTCGGCACCAATGTCGGCATCGGCAGCCAGGGCATCGTGATGTTCGGCAATTCCGACCAGAAGAAGGACTGGCTGCCGAAGCTGGCGTCGGGCGAGGTCATCGCCTCGTTCGCCCTGACGGAGCCGGACTCAGGGTCGGACGCAGGCTCGGCCAAGACGAAGGCGATCAAGGACGGCAACCATTATGTGCTGAACGGCGCCAAGCGCTTCATCACCAATGCCGACAAGGCCGACATCTTCACCGTGATGGCGCGCACGGATCCCAACACGCCCGGCGCCAAGGGGCTGTCGGCCTTCATCGTCGAGCGCTCGACCAAGGGCGTCACCATCGGCAAGCCCGAGAAGAAGATGGGCCAGCAAGGCGCCAATGTCTGCGACGTCACGTTCGAGGACGCCCGCGTGCCGATCACAAATCGGCTGGGCGAAGAAGGCGAAGGCATGAAGGTCGCCATGTCGGTGCTGGACCGCGGCCGGCTGCACATCTCGTCGCTGAGCGTCGGCATTTCCGAGCGCCTGGTCGAGGAGATGACGCGCTACGCCAGCGAGCGGAAACAGTTCGGCAAGCCGATCATCGAGCACCAGCTGGTCATGGGCATGATTGCGGACAGCTATGCCGAGTCCGCCGCCGGGCGCGCGATGGTGCTCGATGCGGTGAAGAAGTACGACGCCAAGGAAAAGGTCACGCTTCTGGCCGCGGCCACCAAGATGTGGTGCACCGAAATGGTCGGCCGCGTCGCCGACCGCGCCGTGCAGGTGTTCGGCGGCTCGGGCTATATCGCCGACTATGCCGTGGAGCGTTTCTATCGCGACGTGCGTATTCTGAGGCTCTACGAGGGCACGACCCAGATCCAGCAGATGGTGATCGGCCGCGAGCTGCAGCGCATGGCCAAGGCCGGAGAAATCTAGCGCGCAATCCGGGACACGCCGGGGAATGAACGGCGAGCACACGCAAGCGGATCGTCTCCCCTGCCGGATCCGGACCAAAGCCTGTGCGCCCGGTCGACCGGAGCTGCTGCTTGCCGGCGCTGGTCTCGACCGCGCCTTGGACCGCCGCTCAAAGCGCCCTGATCCGGTTGTTGCGCGCATTGTGCTCGAGTTCGGCGAAGCCTAGAAGCTCGATCACAGGGCAGACATAGTTCGCGAAGCGGCCGCGATAGCCTTTGCGCAAACCGTAATAGCCGCCGACCGGGTTCTTCGGATCACGCGCCCAAGCCTCAACGGTTCCGTCCTGAACCGGTTTGCCTTCGTCGGCGTTGCCGAGCGCTACCCACTCGCCGCGCTTCTTGAGCATCGCGTGAAGATCTTCGATACAGCGCAGCCGATAGGACAGCACCGTGGCGCCGACTTGCACCACAAGAGCGGGCGGATCGACCGTCTCGTCGCACCAAGCGGCGTAGTCGGAAGACAGTGGCGGGGTTTTCAAGAGCCAGGGATCATCCTTGGCTCCGTCGCCAAACGAAACGGCGCCCGATTTCTTCTTGGTCATGATTGGAACTCCGCGAGTGCTTTCAGTCCAAGCGCAAACTTCTGAAGCGAGGGGGTAAGGTCGGGAATTGTTTTCGCGATCACGGGCGCCATTGCTCCCCTAAACTCCTCACGCATATGGAAGCGGACCCCGCCTTCGGTCGGCGTCAGAGCAAACGTGCGTACGCCCTTGAAAAGGCCAAACGGCATGCCGCCCTCCCATGTCATACGCCGCGGAGGCTCGAACACGCGCACGCGCAGCGCAAACGCTCGTCCCGGCGACGCCTCGGACCACAATTTGATCTGGCCCCCCGGTTGAATGGCGCCGTCGATCCGCGTGACGCCAAGCTCGCCGCCCACCAGGCGGGGCGCATCCGTCAAGATCGCCCAGACCCGCTCGGGCGCTGCCGCAATGTCCTGCTCGACTTCAAAGAAGACCATCAATCATCTCCGCTTGGCCGCCGCTTATGGCACGGCTAAGGTGACATCTTCTGTCATATTGGTTGGGGAGCTGATGCGGGCTTCGCGTTTGTTACGAATGTTGCTGCTGCTGCAGAATCGTGGGCGTTTGACCAGCCTTGAACTCGCAAAGGAGCTGGAAGTCGCGCGTCGGACGGTTCTGCGCGACATCGACGCACTGACCGAGGCAGGCCTGCCAGTCATCGTTCACCGCGGCAATCGGGGCGGGGTCGAACTTGGCTTCAACTACCGCACACGGCTGACGGGGCTTTCGGCCGACGAAGCGGAGGCTCTGGCGGTCATCCTGTCCAAGCCGATGCCAGAACTTGCAGCGCTTGGATTGGCGACGGCCGGCGCGCATGCACGCGCGAAAATGTTTGAGTCTTTTCCTGACGGCGTGCGCGAGCGCATGGATCAGGCGCGGTCATGGTTCCGATTCTCGCCGGCAGGACGCGCGGAGATTGACCCGCGTTTGGAAGCGTTGGCGCACGCAATTCGCAGCCGCCGCATCGTGCGCATCCGCACGCGGGGCAAGACCGCCCGCACGCTTCATCCTGTTGCTCTCGTTTGCGGGATCGACGGCTGGAGCGTCATTGACATGCTGGATCGGGAACATCCAATCCGTCTGGATGCGTGCGGGGACATCAATATCTCGGCGCGCTCATTCGACCCTGAACGAAGCCATTCGTGAAGCAATTGATCGCAACGGGCGAATAGCGAGTATCCACCGCTGCCAACGACGTCGACGAACGATCAGCTGGAGTGAACACAATGGCCAAAGGGACGTCCAGGAAATCGACGATGGTCGCTAAGATCCCCGTCAAGAAGGCCGCTAGGACGGCGGCCAGGCCGCGCAAGGCGGCGCCGATCGCCTCGAAGGACACAGAGGGAGGAGAGAGCGCCTCCAGCCTGATCGATGCGAAGATCAAGGAGCTGGGTGACTGGCGAGGCGAGATGCTCGCCCGGGTCCGCAAGCTGATCCACGAGGCCGACGCCGACATTGTCGAGACATGGAAGTGGATGGGAACGCCGGTCTGGGAGCATGACGGCATCATCTGCACTGGCGAGACGTACAAGGACTATGTGAAGACGACCTTCGCCCGGGGAGCTTCTCTCGCGGACCCTGCGGGCCTCTTCAATTCCAGCCTTGAAGGCGCCGCCCGTCGCGCCATCGATTTCCGCAAGGGCGTGAAGATCGACGACAAGGCGTTCAAGGCGCTGATCCGCGCCGCCGTGGCGCTGAACACGTCAAAGCGGGCGAAGGCCGAACCTGCCGGCTCGCGCAAAAAATCCGGCAAACGTTGAGACCCTGCCCGTTGCGGCTGGACCCTGCCGCAGTCCGGCAGGCATTCAAGGCCTGGGTCTCCCGCCCGGCGCCTTGCCGTCAGCGCCGGGTGCGAAACAGCCCGATCGCCTCCTCGACCCAGGCCGATAAAGGCTTGGGCGCCTCGAACGTACGCGGGTCGAGATTGCCGTAGGACAGGAGAACGCCGTCGCCGCTTTCGAGGCGCACGCCGCGCAGGCGGGTAACGCCGTTCCAGTCCATGCGGCTCCAGTCCTCCTTCGGATCGACGGTAAAGAGCACCCGCACGCCGCCGCTGTCCGGGCCCTCGACTTCGGGCTTCCTGCCGAAGACGAGGCCATAAAGCGTCTCGCGGTTCACCCCGCGGGATTCCTGCTGGCAGCGGCCGTTGACCAGCACCTCGTCGCGGAAGGCATGGCGGCGCCAGGCGAGCAGGTGCATCTCGCCGTCAATCATCAGCTTGATGTCGATCTTCTTGGTCTCGATGCGGACGAGTTCGGCGGTGATGCGGGGCCGAGGCTGGTTGTGGCCGTAGGAGCTGTCCATCAGATGGTCCCCGTGACGGCCTTGGGGCGGGCCGTTGCAAGACAATAGGGTCGGCCGGGACCCGGCTCAAGACGGCGATGCCTTGGACATGCGCGGGTTTTTCATTCCGCCACCGGCGGGTTACAAGGCGGGCATGAGCCAGTCCATCGCGACAATCGCCCTCGTCGTCCGCGACTATGACGAAGCCATCGCCTGGTTCACGCGCTGCCTGGACTTCGAAGTGGCGAGCGACATCGACATGGGCGGGGGCAAGCGCTGGGTGGTGGTCCGCCCGCGCGCTGATGTGCGTGATGGCGTGCATGAGGGTGTGCGCGGCGCCGCGCTGCTGCTTGCGAAGGCGGTAGGCGCGGTGCAGGAGGCGGCGGTGGGCGCGCAGGCGGGCGGGCGCGTGTTCCTGTTCCTGGAGACGGATGATTTCGTGCGTGAGCATGGGCGGATGGTGCGCGAGGGCGTGCAGTTCATGGAGCAGCCGCGGCGCGAGGCGTACGGGATGGTGGCGGTGTTCGAGGATGTGTGCGGGAACAGGTGGGACCTGCTGCAGAGGGTGTGAGGCGCCGCCACGGTATGGGTTGCGTTGGGGAGCGCGCTCGTGTCCCTTGCGGTGCAGATGAGGGAGATGGACATGCGGATGACGCGGCGTGGACTGCTGGCGACGGTGGCGGCGACGGGGGTTGCGGCGTGCGCGCCAGCGGCGGTGAAGCCGGCGGCGGCGAAGGTGATCTCCAGCGAGATGGATGCGACGGAGCTCGCGGCGATGATCCGGCGCGGCGACATCACGGCGGCGGAGGCGGTGGAGGCCGCGATCAGGCGCGCGGAAGCGATCCAGCCGCAGATCAACTTCATGGTGGCGGACATGTTCGCGATGGCGCGCGAGCGGGCGAAGGCGCCCTTGACCGGCGTGTTCGCTGGCGTGCCCTTCCTGGTGAAGGACCTCAATGATGTGAAGGGCGTGAAGACGCGCATGGGCATGCGCGTCACCGAGAACCGGCCGCCGGCGGATCACAACAGTGCGATCGTCGATACGATGTTCGCCATGGGTTTCGTCTCGATCGGCAAGTCGGCGTCGCCAGAGAACGGATATCTGCCGACGACGGAGCCGCTGGCGTTTCCGCCGACGCGCAATCCGTGGAACATCGCGCATTCGAGCGGCGGATCGTCTGGCGGCTCGGCGGCGGCGGTGGCGGCGGGCGTGGCGCCGATCGCGCATGCCAATGACGGCGGCGGGTCGATCCGCTTCCCGGCGGCCAATTGCGGTCTGGTGGGCCTCAAGCCCTCGCGCGGGCGGATGAATGACGGCGAGCTGAAGCCTGGCCCGCTCGAGATTGCGGTGCAGGGGTGCGTGTCGCGTACGGTCCGGGACACGGCGGCGTTCTTCGCCGCGGCGGAGGTGGCGACGGGCGGCGTGTTCCCGCCGGTTGGAATGGTGAGCGCTCCAGGGGCGAAGCGGCTCAAGGCCGGGCTGATCACCAAGGGCTTTGCGGGCAATGAGCCGGACACCGAAGTCGCCGCCATCGTGCGTGCGGCGGCGAAGCTGATGGAGGGGCTTGGCCACACCATCGCCGAAACCAACTGGCCGGTCGGGCCGAGCTTCCAGGACGATTTCCTCGCCTTCTGGTCGCTTGGCGCCGCGAACGACATGAAGGAAGCGTCCGACATGCTGGGGCGTCCCGTGGACGAGACGATGGTGGAGCCGTTTTCGCTGCGCATGGCGCAGAACGCAGCGACGATGAAGCCGGCGGACATCGAGCAGGTGCAGAAGCGCCTGATCGGCGCAGCGGGCGCCTATGACGCATGGGTGTCGGAATATGACGTCGTGCTGTCGCCCGTCTTTTCTGGACCGCCCTCGCCGCTGGGCTTCCTGCGCGGAGATGTGCCGTTCGATACGCTACGGGAGCGGCTCCTGACCCAGGTGGGTCACACGCTGATCCACAATGTGGCTGGGTCGCCGGCGATCAGCCTGCCGCTCGGATGGACGAGCGGAGGGCTTCCGGTTGGCGTGCAGATCTGCACGGGCGTGGGCAAGGAGCGCGTGCTGCTGGAGCTGGCCTATGAGCTGGAAGCAGCCCAGCCGTGGATTTCAAAGAAGCCGGGGGTCTGGGCCGTCTGAGGACGGGCCAGAATGCTCGAACACCAAGGCTATTTCCGCACACCCTGCCGGTATTGATAGGCAAAGCGGTCAAAACAGGCCATTGAAGGCGTGTACAAACACTTCAGCGGTCCGCGCCCTGGCGCGAGCGGGCTGGAATGTTGCGAAATCTGACGGGCTTTGAGCTGGTGTGTCCGGCTGCGACCCCGGCCCTGTTGTCCGAATTGCGGAGGAAACACCCGATGAGCTATCGCTCGTCCCTGCGGATTGCGTCTCTCCTGCCTCCGATCCGGTGGGCGCGATGAGCGGCAAGAACAAATGGACGCCAAGCAGCGGGCGCTGGAAATCCTCCGGCACGAGCGGCCAGGTTCGCGAGGCGCCCAAGGCGCCGGAGCCCGAGGTTCGGCCCCAGCCCCAGTCGCTGGCGGAGCGTTTGCCGACCTTCAGCGATGCCGAACTTCTGGCGCTGCAGGCCAACGCCAAGCGCGTTTCGGAGAACGCCAAGGACAAGAAGGCGGTTGATGCCGCCGAACTCCTGCCTCTCATTGCAACGGAGCTGGCGCAGCGGGTGGTTCTGAAGGCCGCCGCCGGCGTCGAACGCAAGAAGGACATGGCCGCAAAACGCGCAGCGGTGAAGGCGCGAAAGATCGCCACGACCGCCGCGGAAGCGGAAGGCGCCGCCGAAGACGAGGCCGAGCGGCGTTGATCTCCCTGAGCCGTCTCCGCAGCATTCTTTCGCCGGCGGCCGCTTTGGGTTAGATTCCGCTTCGATCGCGCTTGCGCGGGACGGAGGGGCCAATGGCGATGGCAGCGGCAAGTGACGCGCCTAACGCTCGCGCAAAGGTCTTCATTTCCTATTCGCGCGCCGACAAGGCGTTTGCGGGCGACCTCGTGCTTGGTCTCACGGCCTGCGGCTTCGAGGCCTACATCGACCGCGAAGACATCGCGGCGGGCGAAGTGTGGGAACAGCGGCTGGCGGGGCTGATCGCGGAAGCGGACACGGTCGTCTACGTGATCTCGCCGGACAGCCTCTCGTCGAAGCAATGCGGATGGGAGCTGCGCGCCAGCCTCACCGGCGCCAAGCGCATCCTTCCCGTCATGTGGCGGGAGGTAGACGAGGCAACGACCCCGGCTGAGCTGAAGCGGCTGAACTATATTTTCTTCACCGGCGAGGGCCGCAGCTTTGCCGCCGGGCTGGCGGAACTGGCGCAGGCGCTTCGCGCCGATATCGGCTGGATCCGCGAGCATACGCGGCTCGCCGACCTCGCATCGCGCTGGAACGCGCGTGGAAGGAGCGAGGCCTTGCTGCTGCGCGGCGACGAGCTCGACGCGGCTATGGCCTGGCGGAACGGGAAGCCGGCGGGAGCGCCCGCGATCACCGATGCGCAAGCCGATTTCGTCAAGGCCTCGTCGGACGCACGCGCCGAAGCAGAGCGGCGGGCCAAGGCGGCCAAGCGCGGCCTGCTCGTGTCCGTGTCAGCCGTCGCGGCTGTGATGACGGGACTGGCCGGATCTTGCCTTCGTGCTGTGGCGCGTGGCGAATGGCGCCGCGCAACGGGCCGTACGATACGAATGTCGAGCTTCAGAAAGCCAACTCGGACATCCAGTCGGCCAACCTGCGGCTCAATGCGGAGATCGGACTGCGCACCGCGCCCTCGGATACGGGCTATTTCGTCATCGACCCCGGCTGGTATCCGGTCGCCGCGAACTTCTCGGGCGCGGTGGCGCTGGTCGAGCGCACGGGCGGCGGACGCAAGCCAACGGCAAGCTCGGGCTTCGTCATCGACGGTGCGCTGGTGCATCGGCAGTTCGCAGGCGAGGCCCTGCTGCTCGCGCCCGCGGGCAGGGAGCCGCAGGATGCGGTCGTGACCCCGCCGCCGGTTCCGGCGCCGGGAACGCCGGCAGACACGCTGCCGGCAGATGCGCCGCTGCAACCCCAGCGCAAGATCACGTCGGATGTCGTCGATAGCGGGCCCGAAGCCGTGTCGGTGGCGTTTCCAACGCTGGGCGGCGAGCCGATTTCCGGCAAGGAGGTTGTCTGGTCGACGCCAGACCACATGGGCGGCGTCTACCCGTTCGAGCTGTGGCGGTTGTCCGCGCCCCTGCCCCGCGGCGCGCGGTCGATCGCGAAGGACGATGTCGACTGCCAGGGGTTCGAGCGCACGCCGGCGCAACGCACGGTGGCCAGTTTCGGCATTGCCGTTCCGGCGGAGGGCGGGCCGAGCCCCAGTGCGGTGACGCTCAACATCTCGGACCTGCTCGACCGCACCGATCCCTATGCCGTGAAGTACACGCACGCGACCAACTATGTGTCGACCGGAGCACCGGTGTTCGATCTTGCCACGGGCGATGTCGTCGCGATCCACATTCAGTCCGGACCGGACGCAGAGCGCCCGGGCCGGCGCGTCGGCTATGGAACATCCCTGCAGATGATCCTCGACATGGCGCGCTCCAAGATGAAGGACGCGCAGCTTGGGCCGGTGTGCGAGGGCGCGCCGCCTATTTGAGCGTCACGCGCACCGGCATGCGGGTGTAGCCCTTCACGAAGCTGGACGGCACGCGGCCTGGCTCTTCAAGAACTTCGATCTTTTCGAACCGTTTGAGGATTTCTTCCCAGAGCACCTGGAGCTGGAGTTCGGCGAGGCGGTTGCCAACACAGCGGTGGATGCCGAAGCCGAAGGACAGATGGCGGCGCACCATCGGGCGCTCGATCCAGAGTTCGTTGGGCCGCGTAAAATGCTCCTCATCGCGATTACCCGAGACATACCACATCAGCACCTTGTCGCCCTTGCGGATCTGCTTGCCGGCAAGCTCATAGTCCTGCAGCGCGGTGCGACGCATGTAGGCGAGCGGCGTTTGCCAGCGGATGATCTCGGAAACCGCCGACGGGATGAGCGAGGGATCGGCCTTCAGCCTGGCGAACTGGTCGGGCCATTTGTTCATGGCGTAGACGCCGCCGGTCATTGAATTCCGGGTGGTGTCGTTGCCGCCGACGATCAAGAGGATGAGATTGCCGAGATATTCCTGGGGGCCCATGTTCCGCGTGTGCTCGCCATGGGCCAGCATGGAGACAAGGTCTCCGCGCGGCGGAGCGTTGACGCGCTCGTTCCACAGTCGCGTGAAATAGCCGAGGCATTCGAGGAGTTCGGCGCGCCACTGCTCCTCGCCGGCGACGACCTCGGGATTGTTGCGGCCCGTGGCGACGTCCGACCAGCGCGTGAGCTTGCGGCGGTCCTCGAAAGGAAAGTCGAACAGCGTCGCCAGCATCATGGTGGTGAGCTCGATGGACACCTTGTCGACCCAGTCGAACGGTTTCGAGACGTCGAGCTCGTCGAAGATCTGCGAGGTGCGCGAACGGATCAGCGCCTCGAAACTCTTGAGATTGTCGGGGCCGACGATGGACTGGATGGTCTTGCGCTGCACGTCGTGCTTGGGCGGGTCCATCGCGATGAACATCGGCATCTGGAAATCTTGGTCGCGATCGACGATGGAGATCGAGCCGTCGGACGAGAAGACGCCATGGCTGGTGTCGACCGTCATGATGTCCTGGTAGCGCGTGACCGACCAGTAGGGGCCGAACGGGCTGTCGGGGCAGTAGTGGACGGGGTCGTTCTGGCGCATCCAGGCGAGGCGGTCCCATTCGGCGTCGCGGCGCCAGATTTCCGGGTCGGTGATGTCGTAGGTCGACATGTCGAGGGCGGTGACGGGCGGGATCGGGCCGCCGAAAGGCACGCCGTTCTCCCAATGGACCGCCGGGCCTGTCTTCGACGCCGTCGCAACCGTTGCAGTGTCGGCCATCGCCTGCTCCATCACCTGGGCCGCCCCTGTCGGCCTGGCGGCTGGACAAAGTCTAGCAGACGCGTGGGTCAAGGTCAGTCCTGTCCTAGCGGCAAGACTGGCGAAGACCTGACGGCGCCCAGAAAGCGAATCGGCCGTCTATGAGGTCGCTCGTTCAAAGCAGGCGCAACATGCGCGCCCCGTTTCCCAAGCAAAAGCCCTGTCCAGGCCGGCGACTTTCGGGCGGCGGCAGATATGATAGAGGTCCTTTCCCGCTTTCCCCGCCGGCTTACCGACTTGGGTCGCCGCTCCGCTCATGGGACTTCCCGTGCCGCCCCAGCCGCGCTGCGCCCTCACCGTGCTGATCCCCTTCTATAATGAGGCTGGTAACATCCAGCCGCTGCTGGACGAGTGCCATGCGGCGCTCGACGGCGTCGATTACGAGGTGGTGTGCGTTAACGACTGCTCGGACGACAAGACATCCGAAGAGCTCAAGGCGGCTTCCGAAGCGCGGCCAGGGCGTGTGGTTGTCCTCACCCATGTGCAGCGCCGGGGAAAATCGGCCGCCCTGATCACCGGCCTGCGCAGTGCGCGAGGCGACTGGGTGCAGCTGCTGGACGGGGATGGGCAGAACGATCCGGCCGATGCGCGTAGGATCTGGGATCTCGTTGCGGCGAAGGATGAAAACCCGGCCCTGGGCATTGTCTGCGGGCGGCGGACGAGCCGGAACGACAGTGGATTCAAATGGGTGCAGTCGCGGGTGGCGAACGGCATAAGACGGTTCTGCCTGCGCGACGATGCAACCGACACGGGATGCGGCTTCAAGCTCATTCGTCGGCGGGCGTTCGAAGACCTGCCCTTCTTCGCCGCGATGCACCGTTTCCTTCCCGCACTGGTCAAGCGCGCCGGCTGGGATGTGCGGGAAGAGCCTGTGGCCGATCGGCAACGGCGCCATGGTGTTTCGAAGTATGGATTCCTGGGAAGACTCGGCGCCGGATTGGTGGACCTTCTGGGCATGATATGGCTTGTGAGGCGGGGGGGCTATGGCGTGGCGGCCGAATGGAAAGACCCGCGAGCAACGCGGTAATTCTGGCGGCCGATGAGTAAGTTCGCGAACGTATGGCTTTGAGGCAGGAGCGCAGGCAGCCGAGGCAACAGCTCCCGCAGAAGCGGCGGCTGCCAACGCCGCGCGAGCGGCAATCCTCGTTCGAAAGCTTCCTGCGGCTCGACAAGTCGGCCGTCCTCTTCCTCATCTTCATGTTCTGCCTGATCCACTGGGCGATCCGCGTCTTCATCGCGCCGGTCTTCACCATCGAGGAATCCGACCAGCTGCTGATGTCGCAGTCGCTGCAGATCGGCTACGAGGCAAGGCAGCCGCCGATGCTGGCGTGGCTGCATGCCCTGACGATCCGGGGCCTGGGCGTCTCCGCGCCTGTCGTGTTCGCGTTGAAGTATCTCCTGATGTTCGCGGCGCTGTCCTTCTACTACCTCGCCGCGCGCAATGTGCTGATCCGGCCCGGCGTATCGGCGGCGGCGGTGGCGGCCTGGGCGCTGACATTCCAGACGGGCTGGGGGATGCAGGAAGACCTGCTGGGCGCGGTGGCCCTGATGGCGGCCTTGTCGCTAACGCTGCATGCATTCACGCGCATCCTCACCTGGAGGCGCTATCGCGACTGGGTCTATCTCGGTCTCACCATCGGCGTCGGCCTGCTGACCCACCATCTCTTCGTGATCTTCCCGGCGGCCATGCTGGCGGCGATTTTCCTCTCGCCCTTCTTCCGCGACGCGGTGTCGATCGGACGGCTGGCGATCACGCTGGCGGTCGCGGCCCTGATCTACGGGCCCTATGCCGTGTGGGTCGCGGCGCACATCGGCTCGATCGGCGATGCGGCGCGGGACTACGCAGCATCATGGGAGATCGATTCAGCCTGGCTCGACCGCGTGCGCAACGGCGCGCTGTCGTTCGGACGGACGATGCTGCAGTTCACCCTGCCGCTGTCGCTGTTCTGGCTGATGCTGTTCTGGTCGATGTGGCTGCCGGTGATCTATCCGGTCTTCGCCCGCCGCTCGACCGACGAGGAGCCGCACGAGACGGCATGGCGCGGGCTGCTGGCGCGCACCACCGTGTTTGCGAGCCTGGTCTTCCTGCTCGGCGTGCTGTTCGGCGTCCAGGTCTACAAGGGCTACTGGCTGCTGCCGGCCTTGTTCTGCGCGCCGATCTGGATGTTCGCGCACGTCAAGCGCGCGGGTGATTTCCCGATCGCCATCCGCGCCTTCGCCGCCGTGGTGATCGCGTTCGTGGCGCTGGTGATGGCGGGGCGGTTCGTCGAATGGCGGCTGGAGATCGAGATGTGCCGCGAGGGCGGCTGCCGGCCGTATGCGCCGATGAAGGAGTGGGCGAGCGAGTTGCGCCGGGCCGGCTTCGAATACGGCACCATCGTCGGGGCGGACAAGCACCTGACAGGGAATCTGCGCGCCGCCCTGCCCGATGCCCGGGTGATCGACGCTTCACTGCCCCTGACCGCCCTGCCGCCGGCCAGGACGGACGGCGCATGTCTTGCCGTGTGGCGCGATGCGACCGTGATGCCGCCGGACCTGGCGGCCTATCTCGATGAAGAGCTGAAGGCCCCGCCACATGATGTCGGGCCAGAGGATGCGATCCGGCGCAACCTGCGCATGTCGGACAACAAGGCGGCGACGCTCTACCTTCAGTTCGTCTCGCCGTCGGAACTCTGCCGCTGAAGCGTCTCGGGCAGCAGCGCTTCGTTCGGCGACGCGACGAGGCGGCGGGCGGGCAGATCGATCTCCGGAAAATCATCTTCGGTGAAGGGCAGCAGGAACGCGGGACCTCCTGGCGGCTGAACCTCGACAAGGTCACCGGCGCCGAAATTGTGGGCGGCCTTCACGGTTCCAAGCTGGCGCCCGTCGGCGTGGACCACGGCCATGCCGATCAGGTCTGCGACATAGATCTCGTCCGCTTCCGTGTCGGGCATCGCGTCACGCAACGCGTGGAGCAGCGCGCCCTTCAGCTTCTCCCAGTCCTCGCGCGAGCGGTTCTCCTTCGCCGTCACGCCGAAATCGCCGCCGAGCGAACGGTGCCGGACGGGCGAAAGAAGGACAGCGCCGTCGGCATCCAGCAGCGGACCATAGGAAAAGCAGGCTTCAGGATCCTCGGTGAAGGAGCGCACCCTCGCTTCGCCCTTGACGCCAAATGCTCCGGCGATCTGGCCGACGGCGATGAGGCGCTTCCCGCTCACAGGTTCGGATCCAGTGGCCGCTCGAACATGGCCACGATCTTGTTATGGCGCGATGGCCGCGTGTGGAGGCGGCGGAAGCCGACCTTCTCGTGGAAGGCCATGCTTTCGGGATTGGGCGGCTCGACATTGACTTCGCAGGTAAGGCGCTGGTCGCCATTGCTCGCCGCAATGCGCACGGCCTCGTCATAGAGCGCGCGCCCGGCCCCCCGTCCTCTTGCGGTATCGCTGATGGCGATGCGGTCGATGTAGAGATGATGGTCGAACGTCGTCTCGAACCAGGCGTAGTTGTCGCTCGGATAGGCGGACCCCGGGCGGATCAGGATGAGGAAGCCGCAGCTTGCCCCATCCAGGTCTGCGATCAGCACGCGATGCGCCCAACCGGCGATATCGCGGTAGTCCTTCCTGCCCATCTCCGAGACGGCCGGCTTGCACGCAGCGTTGAGGGCGAGGATGAAGTCCTCGTCCTCAACGCGCGCATCACGGACAGTAACGGGCAAGGCGCCCTACTCGGCGGCCGGAGCGGCTTCCTCGGCCGGAGCGTTCTTGGCTTCTTCGGCAGCGGCCTTGCGGGCGGCTTCACGCTCTTCGCGCTCGGTGACGCGGGCCTTGGCCTTTTCGCCCGGAATTGCGCGCTCGGGATTATTGCCGTGCTCCCATTTCACGAGGCCGGCGGCGCCGAGAAAGCGGCCGACGCGGTCGGTGGGCAGTGCGCCCTTGGCGAGCCAGGCCTTGGCCTTCTCGAGGTCGATCTGGATGCGCTTCTCGTCGGTCTTGGCGAGCAGCGGGTTGTAGGAGCCGATCTTCTCGATGAAGCGGCCGTCGCGGGCGAAGCGCGAGTCGGCGATGACGACGTTGTAGTAGGGGCGGTGCTTGGAGCCGCCGCGCGCGAGACGGATTTTGAGGGACATGGTCTACCTTTCAGCTTTCGGTCGTTTGGATCGTTGAGTTGGAGTTGATGGAGGGTGTCAGCCCTTGCCTTGCAGCCTCTCGTGATGGCGGATCACTTCCGTCACGATGAAGGTGAGGAATTTCTCGGCGAAGTCGGGATCGAGATCGGCCTCGCGGGCGAGACGACGCAGGCGCTCGATCTGCTCGGCCTCGCGCGCCTTGTCGGCAGGCGGCATGGCGTGCTGGGCCTTGAGTTCGCCCACCGCCTTCGTCGCCTTGAAGCGCTCGGCGAGCATGTGCACGACGGCTGCGTCGATATTGTCGATCGAGGCGCGCAGGCGTTTGAGGTCGTCTTGCGGGTGGCTCATTTCTTCTTGTCTCCCCCAAGTCCCGGAAGACCGCCGAGGCCGGGCAAGCCGCCGCCGAGGCCCGGGAGTTTGGGCGTATTTGCGCCGCCCATGTTCTGGAGGTTGCGCATCGCCGCCTGGTTGACCTGCGGACCCGGGCCGCCCTGCATGCCGGCGCCGCCCATCTGGCCGAGGGCGGCCGCCATGCCCTTCATGCCGCCCTTGCCGAGCTTCTTCATCATGTCGGCCATGGTGCGGTGCATCTTCAGCACCTTGTTGACCTCGGCGACGTCGACACCGGCGCCGGCGGCAATGCGGCGTTTGCGCGAGGCGGCGAGGACATCAGGCTTGCGGCGCTCGTGCGGGGTCATCGACATGATGATCGCCTCCTGCCGTTTCAGCATCTTGTCGTTGACGTTGGCGGCGGCCATCTGGGCCTTCGCCTTCTGCACGCCGGGCATCAGGTCCATCAGGCCGCCTAGCCCGCCCATCTTCTGCATCTGCCGCAACTGGCCGGCGAGGTCTTCGAGGTCGAACTGGCCCTTGGCCAGCCTCTTGGCCATGCGCTCGGCGTCGGCCTGGTCGACGTCCAGCTTGGCCTTTTCGACCAGAGCGACGATGTCGCCCTGCCCGAGAATGCGGCCGGCGACGCGGCGCGCGTCGAACACGTCGAGACCGTCGAGCTTCTCGCCCGACCCGAGGAAGCGGATCGGCAGGCCTGTCACGGCGCGCATGGAAAGGGCTGCGCCGCCGCGGCCATCGCCGTCCATGCGGGTGAGGACGAGGCCGGTGAGCGGGAGTCGTTCGTGGAAGCGCTTGGCGGTCTCGACCGCGTCCTGGCCGGTGAGCGCGTCAGCAACGAGCAGCGTTTCCTGTGGGCTCGCGATGGCGGCGATCTCCGCAGCCTCGTTCATCATCTGCTCGTCGAGCGTCGTTCGGCCCGCCGTGTCGAGCATCAGCACGTCATAGCCGCCGAGCTTGGCCGCCTGCATGGCGCGGCGGGCGATGTCGGGCGGGAGCTGGCCCTGCACGATCGGCAGCGCATCGACGCCGGCCTGTTCGGCCAGGATACGCAGCTGCTCCATGGCGGCCGGGCGGCGCACGTCGAGCGAGGCGACGAGCACTTTCTTGCGCTCGACCTCGCGGAGGCGCTTGGCGACCTTGCCGGTCGTGGTGGTTTTGCCCGAGCCCTGCAGGCCGGCCATCATGATCACGGCAGGCGGGCTATCGATCCTGAGGCGTTCCGGTTCGGCGTCCCCGCCGAGCGTCTCCACCAGCGCGTCGTAGACGATCTTGACCACGAGCTGGCCGGGCTTGATCGAGCGGATGACGTTCTCGCCGACCGCCTTGGGCCGCACATCGTCGATGAATGTCTTTACAACCGGGAGGGCCACATCGGCTTCGAGTAGCGCCACGCGGATCTCGCGCAGGGCCTCGTTGACGTCCTTCTCCGAAAGCGCGCCGCGGCCGGTGAGGCCGTCGAACACCTTTCCAAGCTTTTCCGTCAGCGCGTCGAACAAGAGCCTCTCCTTTTCCGCGGCAAAACGCCTGAAACCCCGCTGAGCGCAACGCGCTGGGCGGGGGACCTCGCCAGGCTCGTCCATCAGGAGATGGGGGCGTCCCGGTCAAAGCACAGGACCCGGATTTCGGGATGTCTGCGCGGAAGGCGGCCTCCCTACGCCCAACTCTGCAGCAGGTCAAGTTTGGCGGGGTTTTCGCTTGTTAGGAGGCTTGCGGGCGGGCGGCATTGTCCTAGTTAATCGTCGGGACGGGCAGACGCCGACAATTCTCTTTGATCGCCCCGGGCAGGACAGTCCCAATGAGTACGCCACGCGTATCCGCAATCATCGTTTCCTATAACCGGCCTCAGCTTCTGAGGCGCGCTATCGACAGCGCGCTGGCCCAGACAGTCGCCGACAAGGAGGTGATCATTGTCGATAACTGCTCCGACAGCTTCGATCCGTTCAAGGAGCTGGCGGACTATGGCGACCGCATCCGCATCCTGCGCAACACCGGCAACAATGGCTGCGGCAACGCCCGCAATTTCGGGGTGAAGCATGCGAAGGGCGAGTTCGTCGCCTTCCTCGATGACGACGATCGCTGGTTCCCGCAGATGATGCAGCGCCATCTCGACACGATCGGCGCCTGCGTCATGAGCGCAAGCGGTCAGGAATACATGATCAAGACCGGCGTCCACATCGAGAAGTTCAAGCGCGTGACGCCGAAAATGCTGCGCTTCGGCAACGGCGTGTGTCCGCCCAGCGGCTTCTTCTGCCGGCGCGATCTCTTCGACAGGATCACCTTCGACGACGCCATAAAATACGCCGAGGACTGGGACTTCCTGATCCGGGCGATCAAGCTAGGCGAGATCAACTATGTGCCCGAAGCGCTGATCTACTACACGGTCAACACCAGCGGCTCGTCGATGACCAGCGCCAGCAAGGACAAGACCTGGGACCAGATCCAGTACCAGTTCGCCACGGCCGAAAAACACCGCGCCTTCCTCGGCGAGACACTCTACCGCCGCCGCGTCGCCAAGATCACCCTCGCCAACATCGTCCGCCGCCGCAACAAGCTTGAATTCATCGGGCATTCGCTGCGCAAGGCCGGCCTCCCGGCAACCGCGCTGTTCCTGGCGCAAGCGGCGACCGAGAAGGCGCGCAGCTCGCTGGGCCGGTTTGGCGGGCGCTCCAAGGCAACATAGGCTGCCCTTCCCTCGAAGCCGCCACACACCTGGTTTCATGCGCACCATCGGACTCATCGGCGGCATGAGCTGGCAGAGCAGCAGGCTCTACTATGACCGCATCAACCAGCTGGTCGCGGACCGGCTGGGCGGAGCGCACTCGGCCGAGCTGATCCTTGTCTCGCTCGACTTCGCGCCGATCGCGACCATGCAGGCGGACGGCCGCTGGCGGGATGCCGGCGAGATTCTGGCGAAGGCGGCCGGGGCGCTGGAGCGTGCAGGGGCGGACGTCGTCGCCATTACGGCAAACACGATGCACAAGGTTGTCGGCCAGGTGAAGGCGGCGACGAACCTGCCGGTCATGCATATCGGCGATGCGCTGGCGGCAGGCCTGCGCAAGGATGGACGGTCGAAGCCGCTGCTGCTGGGCACGCGCTACACCATGGAGGACCCGGCCATCCTGCGTGATCACCTCGCCGCAAAAGGCATCGACGCCGTCCTGCCCGACAAGGCCGAACGCGACGCCTTGCATGCGATCATCTATGACGAGCTGATCAAAGGCGTGGTGACGGATGCCTCACGCAAGCGGGTGCGGGAAATGATCACGTCGTCAGAACAGCATGAAGCGGATTCAGTGATCTTCGGATGCACGGAGATCGGCATGTTGTTTCCTCCGGCCGACGCGGGACTGCCGGGCTATGACACGCTGGAGTTGCACGCGGCGGCGCTGGCTGATTTCGCGCTCTCCTGACTGGTTCCGCCCCTTCGCCTGTTGTTGCCGGGCATTTGCTATTCGTCGATCGCCTGATCGAGCTTGCGGCCCTGCCTTTCCAGCACGCGCGCGCCCTGCAGGATGCCTTCCATCGCGTAGTTTCCCTCGTGGCAGGCGTATTCGAAGATCCGCTCGCCGTCGTTCCAGAAGGTGATCTCGCCTTTCCAGGGCTGCGAGTAGAAGGCCGGATCATCGACCGTGAATTCGTAGAGCAGCTGATCCTTCGCCACGCGGCTGAAGCGCTCGGTCACCCTGGCGGTTTCGGTCAGGTAGGCCGGATGGTCCTGCCAGGCATGGTAGGGGCTGAAGTTGGTGGTCTCGATCACCAGCCTGTCGCCTTCCCAGCGCGCGATCGAATCGCCGAACAGCGGATGCAGCGCCGCGGGTTCATGCCGGCTGGTCAGCGGGATCACCCGGGCATGGGAGATCATCTCGGTGTAGATCAGCACGTGCGTTGGCGTCTGCACGATCTGGTAGTGGTTGTTGTAGAGGCCGTTGATCATCGGAGGACCCGTGCGTCCGCCGGTCGCAAGGCAGCGGTCGGCCAGCGGGCGCGCCTCGGGATCGGAATAGCCGAGCTTCGCCTCACCTGCCTGCGCGCGCTTTCTGCCTTCGGCCGTGAAGGGAATCTTTCCGCTCGGCGGATCGATGATCCACGCCGTGCGGGTCTCGCCCCGGACGACGCCGAAATGCTCACCGGCATCAATCCAGAAGGCGTTGTAGCCGCGACCCTGCAGGAGATCGCGGCCGGTCAGCAATCCTGTCGCCGGAGTGTTGGCGATGTCCTCGGTGACATTGCGCACGATCTGCGGGTGAGCCTGGGTCGCCTTGTCCACCTCCTCAGGCCTGAGCACGGTCGACTTGTAGCGGTCGGCGCGCTCTAGCGTGGTCAGCGAGGCGTTGGTCCAGGCGCCCTGCAGGTCCGGATGGCCGTCGGCCGCAATGGGGGGGATGTAACGCTCCTGGGCGAGCGCCGCACCCGCACTTGCGCTCGCAAGAACCACACAAGACGCCAGCCACGCGAAGCGGTGCATGATCTCCTCCCCTGATCCTCAGGAACCCCGCCCGGTCTTGCCCCAAGAAGGCCGCAAGGTCGTGAGTTCGTGATGGGGCTGAGCTTGCCTGCCGTTGCGTTGGCCTGCAAGGTCCAGCCGTATTTCGGAGCGGATGATGGATCTTTCGGGTCGTCTAAGGGGGGCCGCAACCCTTGCCCTGGCAGGCATTCTGGGCCTCTCCGCGCCGGTGACGGCGCAGCAGGGCCAGATGATCCGGGTCGATCTGGAGCTCGTGCTCGCAGTCGACATTTCCCAGTCCATGGACGAGGAGGAACACACCGTCCAGCGCAATGGCTATGTCGACGCCTTCCGCCATCGCGACGTGGTCAACGCTCTCATGTCAGGGCCCGAAGGCAAGATCGCCGTCACCTACATGGAATGGGCAGGGGATTTCGATCCGACCGTGGCCGTGCCCTGGACCATCATCGACAGCGAGAAATCCGCCCTCGCCTTCGCCCAGCGACTGGCGGACGAACCGATCTATGGCGAACAGCGCACGTCGATCTCGACGGCGCTGATCACCGCGACCCGGCTGATCGAGGACAACAACATCGCCTCGCACCGCCAGGTCATCGACGTCTCGGGCGATGGCGCCAACAATGCCGGTCCCTATGTTGCGCCGGTGCGCGACGAGGTGGTGAAGCGCGGGATCATCATCAACGGCCTGCCGATCATGCTGAACAAGCCGAAGGAATTCTACGACATCGATCACCTCGACAGGTACTACAAGCATTGCGTGATCGGCGGCGCCTCGGCCTTCATCGCGCCGGTGTTCGACCTCAAGCATCTCTCGGCGACGATCCGCAAGAAGCTTGTGCTGGAAATCGCGAGCCTGGAGGTTGAGCCCGACATGGCCCCGGTCCAGTATGCCGAAGCAGAGAGTCCAGCGCCGTCAGGGGCGCCGGGCATCAAGCGCGTGCAGCTCAAATTGCCGAACGACAAGACCGACTGCACCATCGGCGAACAGGTGTGGGGCGGCGGCAATGGCCGCGGGCGCAACTTCAACGGCTTCGGGAATTTCCGGCCGCCGCGCTAGGATTGAAAATCAGGCCATGGCCCTGCGGTGGAGCGCCTTGTCGGCGTACATCGCCTCGTCGGCGCGGGCGAGTACGCCCTCGGCCGAATCGCCGCTGATGAGGTTGGTGATGCCGAAGGCCGCGCTGATGAAATGCGCCTCGCCATTGTGGAGCACCCGGTCCGTGCATATCGCGGCGGCCAGCGCCTCGGCCTTCACGCGTGCAGCGTCTGGAGTGACATGGGAGAGGACGACGGCGAATTCATCCCCGCCGATGCGGCCGACAATGTCAGTCTCGCGCGTCTGGCGGATCAGGGTTTCGCCAACCGAGCGCAGGACCGCATCGCCCGCGGAATGACCGTGATTGTCGTTGATCTGCTTGAAGCCGTTGAGGTCGAAATAGATCAGGCTCGCTTCGACCTCGTGGCGCTTGACCAGGGCGCACACGCGCGAGACTTCGCGCATGAAGGCGCGGCGGTTGTAGACAGGCGCCAGCGGATCATGGTCAGCGGAGGCTTCGGCTTCGGCGAGCGACAGCCTGAGCTGGTCGACATCGAGCCGGAGCGAGTCGATCTCGCCGATAAGGACGTTGAACGCCGTGCGCACCTGCGGCGTCAGATGAGTCTCGGGCACGCCGAAAATCTGGGCGACGCGCAGGGCGACATCCACCGGGATTTCCGGCGCTGCGGCTTCCACCTGCCGGGGGCGGGGCGCGAAGATGGAGAAGAACTTCATGTGTCCGGGGCGGCTCCTGCCGTCATGACACCGGAAGCTGGTTAGCGTCCTGTTAATACCGCGTGTCCGCAGCGTTGCGGATTCGGGCCGGAACCCTGTAGAACCGCGCTTTCCCGAGGCTTTCTGGCCCGGGCTTCCGGAGCGCCTCATGGCTGCCGCTGCACCCCTCGTAGGTATTGTGATGGGGAGCCGGTCCGATTGGCCGACCATGCGGGAAGCCGCCAATATTCTCGCGGACCTAGGCGTTCTGCACGAAACAAAGGTGGTTTCGGCCCACCGCACGCCCGACCGGCTGGTCAGGTACGCCAAGGAGGCGCGCGGCCGGGGGCTGAAGGTCATCATCGCCGGCGCCGGGGGGGCAGCCCATTTGCCGGGCATGATTGCAGCAATGACCACCCTTCCCGTCCTCGGAGTTCCGGTGCGGTCGAGCGCGCTGTCAGGGCTGGATAGCCTCCTTTCCATCGTCCAGATGCCGCGCGGCGTCCCGGTCGGAACCCTGGCGATCGGCGAAGCCGGGGCGATGAATGCCGGCGTGCTGGCGGCGTCGATCCTCGCTGGCGACGACAAGGCGCTGGCGCAGCGGCTTGAAGCCTGGCGCAAGAAGCAGACGGATTCGGTGGCCGAGTCGGTGGAAGACGGCCCATGACCAGGTCGTCGGCGACAGGCGTGCTCGCCAGGCCAGGCGATGCGATCGGCATTCTCGGCGGCGGCCAGCTTGGCCGCATGCTGGCCCTGGCGGCGGCGGATTTGGGACTCGACGTCCACGTCTTCACGCCCGAGCGCGACAGTCCGGCTTCGCGCGTCGCGCAGAAGACCTGGGAGGCCGCGTTCGACGACCGGGAGGCGCTGCGCGAGTTCGCCGCCAGCGTGAAGGTTGCGACCATCGAATTCGAGAACATCCCTCCGGACGCCGTCGACCTGATCGAGGATGAAGGCACGCCCGTTCGTCCCGACGGCCGCACGCTGGCGACAGCGCAGGACCGGCTGGCGGAGAAGATGTTCTTCCGCGAGATCGGTGTCGAACCAGCGCCGTTTTCCAAGATCGATCATCCCGACCAGATCCAGCCTGCGCTGGAAAAGCTGGGCGGCAGCGGCGTCCTGAAGTCGCGTTTCTCCGGCTATGACGGCAAGGGACAGGTGCGGCTGCAGGGAAAGATCATGCCCTTCCCGGCCTGGGCTGAGATCGGCTCGACGTTCGCGATCCTCGAAGCGTGGATCGAGCACGACCGGGAGATTTCCGTCGTCGCGGCCCGAGGCGCGGACGGACAATTCGTGGCCTACGACCCGCCGGAAAATGATCATTCGGGCGGCATCCTGCGGCGGTCAAAATTTCCATCGACCGCGCCGCAAGCCGTGCTGGACGAGGCGGTCCGGCTGGCGAGAACGCTGGCGGATTCTCTCGACTATGTGGGCGTCCTGGCGCTTGAGCTGTTCCTGACCAAGGATGGAAAGCTGCTGGCCAACGAGTTTGCGCCGCGCGTCCACAACTCCGGACACTGGACGCAGGATGCCTGTTTCACCGGCCAGTTCGAGCAGCATGTCCGCGCCGTCTGCGGCTGGCCGCTGGGCGATCCTTCGCGTCATTCGGATGGCGAGATGATCAACCTCCTCGGCGAGGAAGCCGAGGGCTGGGAGAGACATCTTGTCGAGGGCGCGAAGGTGCATCTCTACGGCAAGAGGCGCGCAGCCGATGGCCGCAAGATGGGTCATCTGGTGCGGCTGAAGCCGCGCCGCTAGGCCTTTCCCTTCCCGATCAGATCAAAGGGGTTCGGCATCTTGCTCGCGGCGTCGATGACCTGGCCCTTGAACTTCTCGAACTGCATGACGTTCTCGATGCGTCGGTCGAGGAAAGCGTCGACCTCCTCCGCCTTGTCCGTGCCCAGCCACGCCACCAGTGTCGACGCCAGGACGCCCGAGAGAATGGCGCGCTTGGTATACCAGTTGTAGTCGGTCGACGTGTCGCCGAGCCCGGCCCAGATGGCGTCGGCGCCGGTCCATAGGCCTTTTGGTCCGGCGAGGACGTTGGCGGGGGAGGCAGCAGCACGTTTCACCGCTGATTTGTGGGGTTCAAGGTAAGCGAGATAGGCGCGGACGGCGGTGGCGACTTTCTCGCGGATTTTCATGGCGGTCACATCAGGCGCCGCGAGCCGGGTTTGCGCCGCCTTGGCCGCCCGTGCACCCAAGGCTTCCAGCAGATCGGCGACCCCTCCCGGGCAGGACAGCAGAACCTGGCCCCTGGTAAGCCCCGCTTTTTCCCCTGCCCGGTCGAGCCCGGCCTGGGTCCAGCCGGTGTCGGGGGCCAGGACCAGCATGGAATCGAGGATTTTCTCGCGGAACAGGTCGCTGGGGGCGGTCATGATCTTGAACCTCTGGGCAGTAGGCAGGCCCGGCTTCCTATGATATCGGACCCGCGCCTGCCCGTCATGGCTCGACCATGGCGGGCTGCAAAAATCACCCGTCGGACGGGCCGCCGCATCCTGCAAGGGAGGCAATAGCGGTCTTTTCGATGTTTCTGAATTTCCGGGAGCCGGCCCGGATAGCCGATGGAGAGTTTCAAATCGTTCAGATCGTGGTCCGCGACAACAATGTCGACCAGGCGCTGAAAGCCCTGAAGAAGAAGATGCAGCGCGAAGGTCTCTTTCGCGAGATGAAGCGCCGCAATCATTTCGAGAAGCCTTCGGAGCGCAAGGCGCGCGAGAAGGCCGAAGCCGTCCGCCGGGCCCGCAAGCTGGCCCGCAAGCGCGCCCAGCGCGAAGGACTGCTGCCGAAGACGTAGAGCGTCGAACCGGCAAATCGAGATTTGGAAGGCCGGAGGCGCATGGCGTCTCCGGCCTTTCGTTTTTGGCGTGGTCGTGTTCCGGGATGAGGGTGGTCGAGGCGTAGCTGCATTGCAGCGTTGAAGGCGCGCGGCAGCGCGTGCAGGGTCAGCCCATGCTGGTCGTGGGCTGGATCCTTGTCGCCAAAGGACTGCTGTTCCTGGTGTTCGCCGGGGGCGTGACGCGGCAGCTGCTGGCGGCGCATCCGGTTACGTTCGAGCACATGACCCGCGGCCGGCTCGGCTTCCGCAGGTTCACGGCGAAGCTGCGCAGCGCGGGATTCATCCTGGCGATTGCGGGCGCGGGAATGGTTTGGCTGACATCGGGATAAGGGGATAAGGTATGGGGAGCGGGGAACAGCAAGGCGCGCTTCGCGACTCCCTCCTCCCGATTCCCGGATTTCACCCCACGTCTTCGAGATCGTCCTCGCGGACTTTCAGGTCGTACTCGCGGACCTTGCGGTAGAGCGTCGAGCGGCCGATGCCGAGGCGGCGGGCGACTTCGGACATGTGGCCTGAATAATGGTCGATCGCGAACTGGATGAGATCGCGCTCGATCGCTTCGAGCGTGCGCAGTTCGCCCGTCGAGTCCGTGATCGTGACAGGCTGTTCGGCGATGTCGACGACGCCGGGATGCGCGCCTGGCAGGACAAGGCCCGGCGCCGGCGCGACGAGGCCGGAGATCTGCGGGAAGTCTTCCTGCTTGAGCGCGCCGCCGTCCGAGAGCACGATGGCGCGGAAGACCGCGTTCTCGAGCTGGCGGACGTTGCCGGGCCAGTCATAGCTCATCAGCATCGCCATCGTGTCGGGCGCTGAGGCCCGGCACGCTCTTGCCCTCCTCCGCGTTGAAGCGGCGGACGAAGTGCTCGACCAGGGCCGGCAGGTCTTCGCGGCGTTCCTTCAGGCTCGGGATCTCGATGGGGAAGACGTTGAGGCGATAATAGAGGTCTTCGCGGAAGCGCCCCTCCTTCACCTGCGTGGCGAGGTCGCGGTTGGTGGCCGAGATGATGCGGACGTCGACCTTGGTGGGGCGGCGCGAACCCACGGCGTCGACTTCGCTTTCCTGGAGCACGCGCAGCAGTTTGACCTGCATGTCGAGCGGCAGCTCGCCGACCTCGTCGAGGAACAGCGTGCCGCCGTCGGCTTCGACGAACTTGCCGAGCTTCTTCTCGTGCGCGCCGGTGAACGAGCCTTTCTCGTGCCCGAACAGGATCGATTCGACGAGATTTTCCGGGATGGCGCCGCAGTTGACCGAGATGAACGGCTTGCCCGAGCGCTCGGAAGCGCCCTGGATGCAGCGGGCGATGACTTCCTTGCCGACGCCCGATTCGCCAAGGACGAGGATCGGGATCGAGGACGCAGCCGCGCGCTCGCCCAAACGAACCACCTGGCGCATGGAGGGCGCGCCGGCGATCATGTCCTCGAAGCCCATCGTGCCGCCGGACTTCTTGGTCAGGCGTTTCACTTCGCCGCGCAGGTCCGAAAGTTTCAGCGCATTGCGGATCGAAATGCCGATGCGTTCGGGGCTCGCCGGCTTCACGAAGAAGTCGACGGCGCCGGCGCGCATGGCCGAGACGACGGTGTCGATGCCGCCGGTGGCGGTCAAAACGATGACGGGGAGATCGGGGCGGCGCTCCATCAGGCGCTCGAGCGTCTCCATGCCGGAGAGGCCGGGCATCACCAGGTCGAGGAGCACGACGTCGACGCCGTTGCGCGGATCGGAAGCTTCTTCCAGGGCCTTCTCGCCATTGTCGGCGAGGCGCGCGCGGAAGCCCTGCTTCTCGGCGGCGGCCTGCATCAGGCGACGCTGGGTGGGATCGTCATCGACGACCAGAACGGTCTTGGCCATTTGCGCACCATCACCAAATCGGAGGGCTCTGAGCGGCCTTCCTGTTGCGGATCAAAGTGGCACGCAGGCTTGAAAATGAGTTTAACCGGGGTCCGCGAATTTCGCGCATCGCGCGGTTTGAGACAGGTTCTGACCCAGTCTGGCGCGAATATTCACCCTAACTTTCACCGCACAAGACGGCGTTAACCTGATCCATGATCGCGCCGGGTGTGTGTGGTTGAGATGGACACAACTCGGACTAGGTTGGCGCTGGAGCATGATGAATCGGGAGCAGGCTGCGTGAATTGGCGTCGCACAATCGGCGCGGTGTTGATGGTGGCGGGGTTCGCCTCGATCTGCTCGATTGCGTCGGTCGCCAGCTTCATTGTCGCCAGCTATGTCGAGTGGGAGAACGCGGCCGACGCGCTGCGGACAGTCGCCATCGCCACGGCGCCGCCGGCGCTGATCGGCGCAATCCTGATGATCGTCGGGCGCTGGGTCTATGGCGGCTGGAGCGAGCGGGCGCCGATCGTCAACGCGTCGTCGCTGGCGATCCGCACGGTCGGCTTCACCGTGGCGATCGCGCTGGGGCTGACGCTGGTGTTCTTCCTGGCGACGGGAATGTCGGCGGACGACGAGACAGCGGCGGCCATGCTGGGGCTCGGAGCCACGGCGGGCGTCGGTCTCGTCTTCCTCGGCATGCGCATGAAGCGCAGAAGCGGCCGCCGGTACCTGGACTAGAAGTATCTGGATTGAAGATACCGGGGCTAGACTTTCCTCGACTTGTTTTCAGCGGCCTTGCGTTCACGGTCAGGCCCGCCCGGCGCCACGGGCCGTGAGGCCCAGGCGCCCTGCGAGATCGTGCGGTCATACATGACCAGCGCCCCGGCGAGCGCGAGGTTGACGCAGAAGCGCGTGGGGATCTTCACGATGTGGGTGCAGCGGGTCTGGGCTTCCGGGGAAAGATCGCGCGCCTCGCCGCCGAGGATATAGGCCGCCGACATCGGATGGTGGAAGGTCGGGAGGTCGATGGCGTCGTCGGTGAGTTCGATGCCGACCAGCTTGCAACCCTTGGGCAGTTTCATGTCGGAGAGGGCGCCCCACTGGTAGTAGGGGACGTGGCTGGCCGATTTCGACGTGTCGGAATTGTAGGCGACGCGGATGGCCGGCGCCGCGCCCACTGAAAACGTGAAGCTTGCGCCGAAGGCGTGCGCCGTGCGCATCAGCGCGCCCATGTTCATGGGCTTGGAGATGGATTCGGCGCCGATGCCGAAATATCCGCGCAGGGGCTTCATGCGGCGATGAACCCTGCCCGGCAGGAAGGTGTCAACGTCCCTCGCTCCCTGCAGCTGTCGCGCTACTTCTTCAGCCCCGCAAGGAACTCCAACACGAAGGCGTTCACTTCGGCGGGCTTTTCCTGCTGCACCCAGTGGCCCGCGCCGGGAACGAGCTTCACGCTGCGCAAGTCGTCGGCGACGCGGGTCATCTGCGTGCGCAGGGCGTCCTCTTTCGCGCCACGGATCACGATGTCGTCCACGCCGGCGATGAAGGCCACGGGAACCTTGATCCTGGCGCCGGTGAGCTGCGGCGTGATCTGCCAGTTGCGATCGAAGTTGCGGTAGTAGTTCACCCCGCCGCGAAACCCGGCCTCCCGGAATTCGGAGACGAAGTAGTCGAGATCCTTCTGCGAGAGCCAGGACGGCAATTGCTTCGGCGCGCCCAGCCGCGGAATCCATCCGCCGGCCGAGCGTTTCGGATCGGTGACGGTGGGCGGATCGCGCGGCGTGTCGGTTGAGGCGTAGAGGCGCGACAGCAGCCCGCGCGGATCGGAATCATACTCCTTCTCCGCCACGCCGCCCGGCTCGTTGTGGTAGAGGATGTAGTAGAAATTATCGCCATAGGCGGCCTTCATCGCTGCGAGCGGCGGCGCAGTCCCGCGGCCGCCATTGGGCACGCTCATCGCCAGCATCGCGGAGAAACGGTCGGGGTGCATCAGCACCGTATTCCAGGTGGCGACGGCGCCCCAGTCGTGACCGATGAGAATGGCTTGCCTCTCGCCCATCGCATCGAGCAGGCCGACAATGTCTCCGGAGAGGTGATTGATGTCGTAGTCTTCGACGGCCGCCGGCTTGTCGGACTTGCCATAGCCGCGCATGTCGGGCGCGATCACGTGATAGCCGGCTGCGGCGATGGCAGGGATCTGGTGGCGCCAGGAATACCAGCTCTCGGGCCAGCCATGCACAAGGACGACCAGCGGGCCGCTGCCGGCTTCGGCGACGCGCAGCTTGATGCCGTTGGTCTCGATCATGCGGAAGTGGACGCCCTCGACCGGGCTTGGCGTTGTCTGTGGTTGGATGGCGCAGGCTGCCGTCACGAGACCGGCCAGCGCGACAAGACCCGCCAGCAACCGCACTGATATTCCCCTTGCGAAGCCGATCATCTGTCACTCTCCCTTGCGCGCCTGTCGCAGAGCGTCTGGCGGCGAGGGTTTCAGAGCTTGCAGGCAACATCAAGCGGTTGGCGATACCGAACGGCGGGCGGGATGACAGCCGGGACAGGCTCAGCTAATCCAGACATCCCAACGACCCGGAGCATTGATCCCATGAAAGCCATCCTGTCCAAGGCGCCGGGCCTGCCGGATACGCTGGTGCTGGAGGATGTGCCCTCGCCGACGGCGAGGGCCGGGGAAGTGGTGATCAGCGTGAAGGCGGTGGGGGTAAACTTCCCTGACTTCCTGATCATCCAGGACATGTACCAGTACAAGCCGCCGCGGCCCTTCTCTCCGGGCGGGGAGATTGCGGGCGTGGTGAAGTCCATCGGCGAAGGCGTCACAGAGTTCAAGCCAGGCGACAAGGTGTTCGGCTCGACCGGCGCGGGCGGGATGCGCGAGGAAGTGGTCATCGCGGCCAACCGGATGAACAGGCTTCCCGACTTCATGCCCTTCGAGGAAGGCGCCGCCTTCCTCATGACGTACGGCACGTCGCACTATGCGCTGAAGGACCGCGCGCACATCAAGCCAGGCGAGAAGTTGCTGGTGCTGGGGGCTGCTGGCGGCGTGGGGCTGGCGGCGGTCGAGCTCGGCAAGGCGATGGGCGCGGAAGTGATCGCTGCAGCGTCGAGCCAGGAGAAGGTGGACTTCTGCATCTCGAAAGGCGCGCACAAGGGCTTCGTCTATCCGGAAAATCCTCTCAACCGCGACCAGCAGAAGGCGTTCTCCGAGCAGATCAAGGAGGTCTCCGGCGGCGGCGTCGACGTGATCTATGACAGCGTGGGCGGGGATTATGCCGAGCCGGCGGTGCGGGCGCTGAACTGGGAGGGCCGTTTCCTGGTGATCGGCTTCCCTGCGGGCATACCGAAGCTGCCGCTCAACCTTACGCTTTTGAAATCCTGCCAGATCGTCGGGGTTTTCTGGGGAGCGTTTGTCGCGCGCGACCCCAAGGGACATGCGGAGAACCTGCAGGATCTCTTCCGCCTCTACAAAGAAGGCGCAATCCGGCCACACATCTCGAACAGATACCCGCTTGCAAGGGCGGCCGATGCGATCAAGGAGTTGTCGGAGCGCCGGGCGAAGGGGAAAGTCGTCATCACGATCTGACGATTGCGGCCAGGCCGCGTGGAAACGATCAAAGGGACAGGACCATGTTGAAACGGATTGCTCTTGTGGCGGGGCTGGCGATGGCGGCGGCGGCATGCGCAACGGCGCCGGCGGCCACCGGGCCGGTCGCCTCCACGGGAGGCCCGGCGCCCACGACGCCGACGGCGCGCGCGACCACGATTCTGAACATCGCCGGGGCCTCGCAATGGATGGCGGAAGAGCGGCTGATGCCGCAGGACCCGATTCTCGCCCTGGTGGCTGCGGGCGGCTCGGTAGATTCGCCGGCCGGCTTCTACATGACCTGCAACCCGGCCAATGGCGCGATCACGGCGCGGCTGGGCAAACAGCCCTCGACCCGCGTCGGGCAGGATGCAACCTACCGCCTGCGCCTGGGTGCGGAAGCCAAATCGCTCGAAGGCAAGTTCGTGGCCAATCCGAAAAGTCCGGATGCGGATTTCGTCTTTGCGCTGAGTTCGGCCGAGTTGCGCACGATGGGCGGGCTCGACATGGTCTCGGTGCTCACCGACCAGGGCGAGGTGCAGTGGGCCCTGGTGAAGGACCCTGGCGTGCAGGTGCAGGCCAAGTACGTCGCTTCGCTGAAGGACCTCGGCGCGCAGACCAAGGACTATCTGGAATTCTGCAATCCGAAATAGATCCTGACGCCATGAGAGACGCCGAGGCGCGGAGTCGCAAGGCTCTGGGCCCAGGCTGATCTCTTCATCTGCCCGGACCGCGCCTCACCCGACAATGTCCTTCGCGGCCCTGGCGAGGATCGCGCGGATACGCTCGGCCTCGGCCGGCGTCCACGGCGCGCGAGGCATGTTCATCGCCTGCTTCAGTGTCTTCCACGCTTCCCACACCTCGTCGGGAGCAACGCGGCTGGAATAGGCCGACGCCGCCATGTCGATGCGGGTAAGGATGCCCTCGACCATCGCCTCGTTCTCTTTCAGGAACGCCGCACCCTCGGCGGTGATGGTGTAGAGGCGCTTGGAGCCCTCGGCCGCTTCGGCGCTGACCAGGTCCTGTTCCTCCAGCATGGTCAGCGTCGGATAGACCGCGCCCGGGCTGGGGCTGTAGGCGCCGGCGAAGCGTTGCTCCACGGCGCGGATCAGGTCGTAGCCATGACGGGGTTTTTCGCCGATCAGGGCAAGCAGAAGCAGGCGCAGGTCGCCATGACCGAGCAGCCGGCCGCCGCGCGGGCCGAAGCGGCCAAAGCCCTCGGACCCTTCGCCGTCTTCATCGTGGCCATGCCGGCCCCTGCGGCCGCCAAAGCCGCGTCCGGCGGCGAAGCTTTCGGCGTGGGCGGCAAGCATTTCGCGGAACGCGTGTCCCCTACGGCCGCCCCAATGCGAATGATGATGCATGATTTTTTCCTTTTCGACCAGTCATTCGATAGACTATTTAGATATATCGAAATGACAAGTCAAGAAGCGGCCCGGCAAGGCGCACAGAAAAAGGGCGGACCCGAAGGCCCGCCCTGCTCTTTCGTCCGGTCCGGCAACCCCTCTATTTCGGGGCCGCCTTGGCCGCATCGGCGTCCTCATGCGCGCGATTGATGATGTAGGCGCGGACGGATTCGGCGTCGGCCGGCGAGAGCGTCGCCGCAAAGCTCGCCATGCCCGCCGAGGCGAGCCGTCCTTCCAGCACCACGCTGGCGAAGTCCTGCTTGGCGCCGGGCGCCTGCGCCCAGCGCAGGTCCTGCACCGCGCCGGACGAGACGACCAGCGGGCCGTGGCAGACCATGCAGTTGCGGTCATAGAGCACGCGGCCATTGGCGAGTTGCTGGGCGCTGCCGAAATCGTCTGCGGCCGGAACCTCATCCACCTCGAACACTTCGTAGGCCGGAAGCGCCGCCTTGCCGCCGATCTTGTAGACCAGCACGCGGCCCATCTCGGCGGAGCCGATCTTTGGGATGGCGTCGCCGCCGCCGGTGAGCGGCAGGGCGGTGCCCCAGCCTGCGGTGACGGCGATATATTGCTCGCCGTCGATCTCGTAGCTCATCGGACCCGACATCACCGGATAGAGCGCGTCGGTTTCCCAGACCGGCGTTCCCTTGGCGGCGTCGAAGGCGCGGAACTTGCCGTCGAGCGATCCCTGGAAGACGAGGCCGCCGGCGGTGGCGAGGATCCCGCCATTCCACGGCGTCGCATAGTCATGCGTCCAGGCCGGCTTGCGCGCCACCGGATCCCACGCGACGAGCTGGCCTTTCAGCGCAGCGCGGCCGGCAAGGCGTTCGTTCAGCGCCGGCGTCGGGCCGGCCCCGGCGAACTCGGTGCCGGTGTTCCAGAAGCCCGGACGGAATGTGTGCTCGGCTTCATCGGCATAGAGGCTGGGGAGCGTGTGCGCCGGAATGTAGACGAGGCCGGTCTGCGGGCTGAACGCCATCGGATGCCAGTTGTGGCTGCCAAGCGGGCCGGGGATCGCCTGGAATGGCGTTTCGAGATAGCGCGCCTTGGGATCCTCGATCGGCTTGCCGGTCGCCATATCGACGCCGCTCGCCCAGTTCACGGGCTGGTATTTGTCGGCCGAAAGCAGCTTTCCGGTCGCGCGGTCGAGCACGTAGAAGAAGCCGTTCTTCGGCGCCTGCATCAGCACCTTTTCGGCTTTTCCGCCGATCTTGATGTCGGCGAGGATGATCGGCTGCGTCGCGGTGTAGTCCCATGTCTCGCCAGGCGTCGTCTGGTAGTGCCAGACATAGTCGCCCGTGTCGGGCTTGAGCGCGACGATGGAGGAGAGGAACCAGTTGTCGCCGCCCGAAGGCGAGCGCATGCGCCGGTTCCACGGGCTGCCATTGCCGATGCCGACATACATGATGTCGAGTTCGGGGTCATAGACGATGGCGTCCCAGGCGGTGCCGCCGCCGCCGCTTTCGGTCCACTCGCCCTTGTCATCCCAGGTGGCGTTGCCCTTCTCGGCCCAGATCTTGTCGGACGCCGCGTTGTCAGGCTGCTTGGCGGGGTTGGGCGTGGTGAAGAAGCGCCAGGCCATCTCGCCGGTCTTGGCGTCGTAGGCGGAGATGTAGCCGCGCACGCCAAGTTCAGCGCCGCCATTGCCGATCATCACCTTGCCCTTGAACACGCGCGGGGCGCCGGTGATGGTGTAGGGCTTGGACTGGTCGACGGTGAGCTTCTCCCATGCGACCGATCCGTCATTGGCGTTGAGCGCGACGAGCCTGCCGTCGATCGTGCCGACATAGACCTTGCCTTCCCACAGCGCGACGCCGCGATTGACGACATCGCAGCAGGCCTTCTGGCCGCGCGCCTTGTCGACCTTGGGATCGTAGGTCCATTTGCGTGCGCCCGTCTTGGCGTCGAGCGCATAGACGACCGACCAGGCGGAGGTGACATACATAACGCCATCGGCGACCAGGGGCGTCGATTCCATGCCGCGGTTGGTGTCGAGATCGGCGAACCAGGCGAGGCCCGTGTCGGTGACGTTGGCGGCGGTGATCTGCTTCAGCGGCGAGAAGCGCTGCTCGGAATAGGTGCGGCCGTGGCTAAGCCAGACGCCAGGCCGTTCGTCGGCGGCGATGATCGCGGCGCCGCTGACCTCGGCGGCGGTGATCGGCGTCGCAGCCTTCGGTTTTTCACCGCACGAGGCGATGGCCAGCAGAGCCACGCCCGCAAACAGGGTCGATCCGATCCTCATCATTGCCTCCCTCAGGCCGGACGATGCAGATCCGGCAATTCGTCCTGTTACCCGGACATACTGGCTTTTCATCACTCTTGCGGGCGTTTGGCAAAGGGATTGCGCTTGTCAGGATATGTCTTGACAAGACGGGAGTGTCAGGATATTCCTGACAACTTTCTGGAGGAGGATCATGGCAAAGTCGAAGGACAAGCTGTTCTGTTCGTTCTGCCGCAAGACGACAAAAGAAGTCCCCTCGCTCATCGCCGGCCCGGGCGTGCACATCTGCGGGGACTGCGTGAAGATCTGCAACACAATGCTCGATGCGCTGCCTTCGGATGGTTTTGCCGACTGGGACAAGCTGGGCGATGACGCTCTCCTGTCCAACCTTGAACGCTCGCAGGCGGCCTTCGAGGGCGCGCGCGGCGTGCTGCAGCAGCAGATCGACACGTTGCGCAAGCGGGAGGTGAGCTGGGCGAAGATCGGCGCGGCGCTGGGCGTCTCCCGACAGGCGGCTTGGGAGAGGTTCGGTTAGTCGCTAGACTGTGCGCAGGACAAGGGAGCGGCGATGGACCAGGCGAAACTTGAAGCGCTGCTCGAGACGATCGGGGATGTGAATGATCCGGATGTTCCCGCGCCGCTGGTCTCGCTCGAGGAGTTCTTCGACGGGAATGACGATGGCGGCTCGATCTGGTGTAACCTGCCCTATGCGCCATCGCCTGCAGAGGTGCGCAAGGTGCTGGAGGGCGTAAGGGCGCAGGACGACGTGCACGACGTCTTGATCATGGTCACGCAATACGATGGCGAAGGGTCCTGGCCGTTCTCGGACACGGTCGTGTTCGTGACGTCGCTGGAGGACGAAGACGAGATTGCGGACTTGCTCGGCGCCAATTTCGGGCCAGACGAGATCTACACCGGCCTGCCAGAACGCTGTGAACCCTACACGCCACCCAAGGGCATGCGCGTGACAACCGCGTGGTGGGATTAGCGCCCAGCCTCGGGCGGTGCGATCGCGTTCGCCGAGCACGTCGTCCAGTTGCGGAGCGCCGCCTCACGGCTGGCTATGCGCCCGACGCCTCGACCAGTTCCGCCTGGGATGCCTTGATCGCCAGGGCGATGGCGCGCTCCCAGTCGCTGGCAGTGGCGGCCGACGTGGCGGCGTCAGGCATGGAGACGGAGCGTGACGCGTTGACGACGCCGCCTTCGAGGCCATGCGCCCCGTTGACGAAGCCCGCCATGGCCTCGCGCGCGCCGGCGCCCTGTGCGCCATAGCCGGGAACGAGGAAGAGCGCATCGCCTGCCGCAGCGCGAATGCGGGCGGCGTCCTCGGGGCCGGTGGCGCCGGCGACCAGCATCAGGCCCGACCAGACCGTCTCCCGACCCTTGAGGCGCTGGACCATTGGCTTCAGCGACTTCGCGACCCGGATGTAGAGCGGTTCGCCGTCGATCAGTTGCGCCTGGTAGTCCTTCGAGCCGGGATTCGACGTGCGGCAGAGGACGGCAACCCCTTTTCCCTCACGCTCGGCGACCGAGACGAAGGGCTCCAGCGTGTCGAGTCCCATATAGGGGTTCACGGTGATGGCGTCGCTCGGACAGGCGGACAGCCGCTCCAAGATAGCCTTCAGCATAGCCTTCCGCCGTCGTGCCGATGTCGCCGCGCTTGGCGTCGAGGATGACGATGAGGCCGGCGTCATGGGCGGCCTCGCAGACTTCCTCGAGCGCCTTGACGCCCCGAGAGCCCCAGCGCTCGAACAGGCCGGCCTGCGGCTTCACCACGGCGGCGCGGCCGACGCATTGCGCGACTACCGCCCTGCCCCAGAGCGAGGCCGCCTGCGCCGAGGCGGGACCGAACAGGGCGGGCAGCAGGGCGGGATGCGGATCGATGCCGACGCAAAGCGGTCCGAGCTTGCGGGTCGCGGCCACCAGCCGGTCAGCGAACGGAGCCTTCAACGCTCGCCCACGCGGCACAGCACTTTCACCACGGCGCGTTCGTCGCGCAGCCGGTCGGCTTCCTGGATGTAGGACGAGGGCGCCAGCGGATGCGCGCCGCCGCCCGAGGCGTTGAAGCCTTGCTCGTCGAGAAAGCGGCGGATCGATTGCGGCGTGGCCGTGTAGATGCGGCCCCGGCGCGGACTTTCGGCGACGGTGACGCCGATGACGGCGCCGTCGCGGTCGAACACCGGGCCGCCGCTCATGCCCGAGAGCGTGCCTTCGATGCCTTCCGAGCGGTCGGATTCCGCCCAGGTCAGCACCGGCTCTTCCATGTGGTAGCGGCCGTTGGTGACGAGCTTGGAGCGGGCTTCCAGTGTCGAGGCGGCTTCGCCCGATCGGCCTTGCGGAAAGCCGACATGGTAGCCGGCTTCGCCAACGCGCAGGTCGCGGTCGAGGTCGAGCTGGAGGGAGGCCGGCGCGCGGTCGGTGATCAGGAGGGCGAGATCGGAATCTTCCGAGGTGCGCACTTCCTCCACGCGCACCATGCGGCCATCGCCGACGGAAAGGCCGACGCGCGAGCAGCCGTCGACCACGTGGCGGGCCGTGAGCCAGGCCCCGGAGCGGTTGATGGCGAAGGCGGTGCCGATGCCGTCTTCGGCGTCGCCGACCTGGACGATGACCCGTTCGTCAAACGGATCGGGATCGGGCAGCACCGGTCCCCGGTTGAGGTCCACGGTCTGGACTGTTTCGGTCGGGCCTACCGGCACGCGGTTCGCGTTGCGCTCGGCCCAGAACAGGCCGGCGACAATCATGGTCAGGACCACGCAATAGACCAGCCAGTCAGGCAACCTCATGCACGTCTCCGCATCCCTCTATATTCGGGCGAGATGCGGCAGCCACAAGGCGCCATCAGCGCCGGGATCCGCCTGATTTGCCGGGCGACCCGGAGCAAGTGCAGCTCCGCGTTGGGGCCGCCGCTGGTCGAGGCGTTCCGGCAAGTAGTCGCAGATGAAACGCCCCGTTCCACTTGTGGGGTCTAGACTGCAACTACGGCCATAACTGCGGCTGCAACTGCGACCATTGTCATGATAAGAGTGAGCGCAACCGCAACCACCCGCATCGTCGACTGCTTCTTCCGCAGTCCTTCCGGGGCCTTGTCGCGGCGTGGCGCCAGCGTCCAGACGTTCGAGAGGAAGCCGAGGGCGGCGACGATGGCGATGATGCCGGACGCCGTCGCGCCAGAGAGCAGCGCACAGCCTGCCGAGATGCCGAGCAGCGCCGCCTGGAAGCCCGCCGTGGCGGAGAGCACCTTGCGCAGCATGCGGTCCGCGCGGCCGTGGTCGAGCCCATCGAACGCGGTGTTGGCGACGATCACCGCTGCCGTCCATCCGGACGCAGCAGCGCCGCCCGCAAGCATGGCGGCGGTTGCATGGAGGATGCTGGCCAGATCCGGCATGAACGCCCCTTACGTCTTATCCGGCCCCCCGCCGGACCTACCGACCCTACTCCAGCCTCTAGAGAGATTCGCGCGGCCGCGTGAGTGATTGCGGGGGATTGCGTTCCACAGCGGGCAGCCCGACTGTGCCGTTCAATTCGTTGAAGAATTGAGAGCTTTTCATGCGGATACACCTCATCGCCGCCGCCGCGGCAACCGGGCTTGGCCTTCTTGCCGCAGCCTGCAACCAGCCGCCCGCGGCGCCCAGCGCGGAGGAGACCAAGCCTGTGGCCGACACCAAGCCTGCCGATCCCGGCGCGCCGGATCCCTTCCTCTACGCGGCTAATTTCGAGTGCGAGAGCGGGTCCAAGATCGACATCGTGTTCGAGAGCGGCGCAGAGCGCACGGCGCTCTACCGGATCGACGGCGGCGCGCCGAAACAGATCCCGCCCGATCCGGCCGCACAAAGCGGCATGGTGTTCAAGGACGCTTCGGCGACACTGAGCTTTGAAGGCGACGGGCTGCAGATGACGTCGGGCGGAGCAACCAAGGTCTGCAAGTTCGTCTCGCGCTCTTTGCCGCCTCCCGCTGTTCCCGGCGTGGTTCGAGACGTGAAGGCGCAGGATGCGGGCGCGTCGGTTACAATGAAGGTCGGAGAGAAGATCTCAGTCTCGCTCTCTGGCATTCCGACGGCCGGGTATGTGTGGAGCGCGGATAGTCCGCCAGCCTTCGTCAAGGCGAGCGATGGGCCAGGCGGCGCGACCTCATCGGCGCAGTTCCTTCCGGGCTTTGCCGGCGGAAACCACTGGCAGGTAACGGTGATCGAGGCGATGGCGAAGGGGGAGGCGGAAATCGCGCTCGTCAACAAGCGGCCGTGGGAAGACAAGGCTGCTCCCGATGACGAGCGCTTCAAGTTCAAGCTGAAGGTGGAATAGGGGCCGCCACGATACGCGTGACCGCAATTGCGCGCGCGGAGAGAAGATCCTCGGCGAGAGCAACATCGACCTGCCTTGAGCGCGGATCAAACCAGGCGCGGAAGGAGGCGATACGCGCCGCTCCGCCGGCATCGAGCAAGATAGTGATCCAGCGGGCGCGGCCCTTGTCATCGACCTCGACGGAAGCGACCCGGCCGACCCTTTCGCCAGCCGAATCGTGGACGGCATAGCCGGCCAGCCCTGAGACGGTGGCGTTGGAAAGGCGGACAGGATCGGTTTGCGGGGTGGCGGCCATGCCGCCTGCGGCCAGGGCCAGCAACGCGGCAAGGCCGGTCGAGAGACATGTCACCTGATTTTGGCGAGGCGTCATCGTCTTGTTCCAGCCATACCCGCGTAGGAAACGGGGGCTTGGCTCTGGGGTTCCTTGCGGTACGCATGTGGCTCAAATTGGCTGGCATATTCGGGAAAGTCGGATGGTCACGCGGTATCTGGCCTGGGCCTGCAGAGGGGCGCTTGTCCTTCTCGCGGCTTGTTCGCCCCGCATCCCGCAGCCTGACGTCGAAGACATCGCTGCCGCGCGCAAGGCCGCCATCGCTTTTGACGTGCGCATGAAGCTGGAGATCACCGACCGGCTGGACCGCAACGAGGATCCGGTCGCGATCTATCTTGCCTATGCTGACCACGTACCGGGCTGGGCCAAGGAGATCAGCGACAGCGTGAAGTTCGAGTTCAGCCGGACATCGCTGGCGCCGCGCAATCCGGCCGCTGGGTCCGACGCCTGGGAGTCGAGCCAGATGGAGCTGTTCAGCTACATGGTCGATGCAGGCAAGGACCCCAACGAGCTTGAGGCGGCCGAGATCCGGCGGGAAGGCGATGCGGATGTTTTCCGCTGGATGCGGCCAGTCGTGATGGCCGAGGCGTGCCTCGCCTGCCATGGCGAGCAACTCGACCCGCGCATCAGGCTCCTGTTGGCGCAGGAGTATCCGCTGGATGCCGCGACAGGGTATTTCGAGGGGCAAATCGGCGGGGCCTATTCCGTGCGGAAGGTCCTCAGCGTGAACGGCAAGCCGCCGCCGCCCTACCAGCCCACGCCCCTGCCCCCACGCCTGCCGGCAGACGAGCGCCAGCCCGGTGACGCGCCGCTGGTGCAGCCGGAGACCTCAGCGCCGGTCCAGCCCGAACGCTTGCCTGACGACCTGCCTCCCGATGAGCCGCCGCCGGACGCGCCGTTTTGACCTGCGGCATTGTTTCTCGATGCCTTGAAGGCTTGTTGGAAGGTTCGGGCGCCTTCATCATATCTGCCTCATGACGGATCTGGCGCGCCATCACCCACCGCATGGTATGTCCGACCACATCGGGCTGGGCATCACGCGGTTCCTGCGCTTCTTCGCCGACACGTTTTTCGCGAAGAGATACGGCCATCGCGCCATCGTTCTGGAAACGGTGGCAGCCGTGCCCGGCATGGTCGGCGGCATGATGAACCATCTGAAGTCGCTGCGGCGCATGCGCGATGATGACGGCTGGATCAAAGAGCTGCTCGAGGAGGCCGAGAACGAGCGCATGCACCTGATGGCGTTCGTGGCGCTGTTCAAGCCGAACTGGTTCGAGCGGGTGCTGGTGCTGATCGCGCAGGGCGTGTTCTGGAACATCTACTTCCTGATATACCTGTTCGCGCCCCGGACGGCGCACCGGACGATCGGGTATTTCGAGGAGGAAGCCGTGATCTCGTACACGCAGTTCCTGAGCGAGATCGATGAAGGCCGGATCGAGAATGTGCCGGCGCCGAAGCTGGCGATCGACTACTGGAAGATGGCGCCCGACGCGCGGTTGCGCGATCTCGTCATTGCCGTGCGCGCCGACGAGGCCAAGCATCGCGACGTGAACCACGGCTATGCGGCGAAGCTGGATGCGACAAGGACGCCGGGAGCGCGGATCGGCGAAGGCGACGGCGAGCTTCCCGAGAATCCCGAACAACATAGCCCGCGACCGGCGGCGCCGGTGACAAGGACCTGACGAGCAACTTTCACGCCGTCAGAGTTCAGGCCTTTGCGCCCTTCTTGCCCGCGCCGTAAACAGGCGCGCTGGCGGCGGAGACTTCGTCGAGCGGCCAGCGGGCGCGGGCGGGCGTGTCCAGCGGGTCAGACAGCCCCAGTCGAAGGCGCTCGGCGCCGGCCAGCGCGATCATGGCGGCGTTGTCGGTGCACCATTTCAGTGGCGGCGCAGCGAAACGGAAGCCAGCGCGGCGGGACTCGGCTTCGAGACGGGCGCGCAGGGCCGTGTTGGCGGCGACGCCCCCGGCGACGACGAAAATGTGGCTGTCCGAGAGATGCGAGACCAGTTCCATCGCACGGGCGGAGCGGGCGGCCAGGATGTCGGCGACTGCGGCCTGAAAGCTGGCGCAGACGTCGGCGCAACGCGTCTCGGTCAGTGGCCCTTCTTCTACGGCGCGGCGCACGGCGGTCTTGAGGCCAGAGAAGCTCATGTCGAGGCCAGGGCGATCGAGCAGCGGGCGCGGCAGATCGATGGCGAAGGGATTGCCCTGCTCGGCTTCGCGCTCGACGGCGGGCCCGCCGGCGCCAGCAAGGCCGAGGAGTTTGGCGGTCTTGTCGAACGCTTCGCCTGCTGCATCGTCGATGGTTGAACCGAGGCGCTGGTAGCGGCCGACGCCCTCCACGAACACGAACTGGCAATGTCCGCCGGAGACCAGGAGCAACAGGTAGGGAAACGGAATGTCTTCGGACAGGCGCGGCGAAAGCGCGTGGCCTTCGAGGTGGTTCACGGCGACGAGCGGCAGGCCGCGCGCAAGCGCGATGGCCTTTGCGGTTGAAAGGCCGACCATAACCCCGCCGATGAGGCCAGGGCCGGCGGTCGCTGCGATGCCGGAGAGCCCGCCCCAGGTCTCTCCGGCGTGCTGCATGACCAGCCGAATCAGGCCGTCGATGCGTTCGACATGGGCGCGGGCTGCGATCTCCGGGACGACGCCGCCATAAAGGGCGTGGTCGGAGGTCTGGCTGGCGATGCGCTCGGCGAGGACTTCGACGCCGTTTGGAGACAGGCGCACGACGGCCGCAGCGGTTTCATCGCAGCTCGTCTCGAGGCCCAGTACGGTAAGCGTGTCTTGCGTCATTGCGGCGGCGCTTGTACGCCGCGAGCGAGGCTGAAGGAACCCCTATGCCGCACGCGCCCGGCCCTGAGGCAAAGCTTGTCCGCATCGGCGCCCGCGGATCACCTCTCGCGCTGGTGCAGGCGAACTATTTTGCTGATCTCCTGAAAGCCGTGGGAGGCATCGAGACCTCGATCCACCCCTTCACCACGACCGGCGACAAGATCCTCGACAAGCCGCTGCAGGATGCCGGCGGCAAGGGGCTGTTCACCAAGGAGCTCGATCGCGCGCAGGAAGTGAGCGAGATCGACGTGGCGGTGCACTCGCTGAAGGACGTGACCGTCACCCTGCCTGAGCACATCTATCTTGCGGCCTTCCTGCCTCGCGAGGATCCGCGCGACTGCCTGATCGGGCCGTGGGCGCGCATCGCGGACCTGCCGTACGGCGCAGTGATCGGCACGTCGAGCATCCGCCGCAAGTCGCAGCTGATGGCCATACGGCCGGATCTCAAGCCCGTGACATTCCGGGGCAATGTGCAGACGCGGCTGCGCAAGCTCGCCGAGGGGGAGGCGCAGGCGACGATCCTGGCGGCGGCGGGTCTCAAGCGGCTGGGCATGCTCGACCGGGCGGCAGGCATCATCCCGCCCGAGGACATGCTGCCCTCGGGCGGCCAGGGCATTATCGGGGTCACGCTGCGCAAGGACGCGCCGGACTGGCTGCAGGACGCGTGCAGCGAAGTTGACGACCGCAATGCGCGCCTCGCCGCCATCGCCGAGCGCGCGTTCCTGAGGCGGCTCGACGGGTCGTGCCGCACGCCGATCGCGGCGCATTTTCGCCTGACGCCGGGCGGCGCGGAGATGGCAGGCGAAGTTCTTTCCGACGCGGGCGACCGGCGCTGGCGGGCCGAAGGCAAGCTTGCAGGCGCGCCGGACGAAGCGCAGGCCGAGACGCTGGGCCTGTCTCTCGCCGAACAGGTTGCGGCGAGGCGTGACCAGGACCTCGGCGCGGGATGACGCTTGTCCTCGTCACCCGCAGCGAGCCTGGCGCGTCGGAAACAGCGGGGCGGCTGGCAAGGCTGGGCCATCAGCCAATCGTCGAGCCGCTGTTCAGTCTCGAAGCCATTCCCGCCACGCCGCCCCCTTTCGATGCCCTCGCGTTCACGAGCGCCAACGCCGTGCGGGCATTCGCTAAGCTCAGCGCGCCGCGTGACGCACCCGTGTTCTGCGTCGGCAGGCGCACGGCCGAGGCGGCGCGCGAAGCCGGCTTTGGCGACGTGCAGTCGGCGGATGGCGATGTCGGGGCGCTGTCCCGCCTGATCGCAGACAAGCTCGCGCCGGGCCAGCACTTGTTGCACTCGGGAAACGAAGACAGCCGCGGCGACCTCGCCGGACAGCTGGCGGCGCATGGAATCTCTGCCGTGTTCGTGCCGACCTATCGGGCAGCCGCGGCCGTGAAACCAGGTCCGGTTCTCGCGGCTCACCTGCGAGGCGAGCCGCATTTCAAGGCCGTGCTGATCCATTCGCCGCGAGGAGCGTCAATTCTGGCTGGATTCCTGAAAGCGGCTTCCGCGGCGGCGCCGGTCGATATCGCTGCGATCTCACGTGCAGCGGCCCAGCCCCTGGACGGGCTGGTGCGCCGCGCCGCAGTCGCGGCGACGCCCGACGAGGCGGGGCTGTTCGCCGCACTCGCAAAACTTCCCGATTTCGGTTGAGGACGACGGCAACGCTCCGCTATCCTGCCCAGCGGCGAACCGCCAACAGGGTGCCAGGGCGATGACTGGGGCAGTGTCGGACGACCCACGACCGATCGATGCGGAGTACGAGCTTGCCGGCGAGACCGCCGAAGCCGGGTCCAAGCGCGGCCTACCGCAACCCATGCGCTCCAAGTCCATCGGGCTGTCGGAACTGCTGATTGCGAGCGCAAGCGCCTCGGTGCTCGGCGCAGTGATGGCGATCGTGGTGACCAGTGCAAACTCCGGAGCGGAGACGGGAACGCTGGCGCGCGAGATCGATGCGCTGAACCGCTCGCATGACGACCTTGCGATCAAGACGGACCAGGCCGGCGCTGACGTGGTCGCAATTCGCGCGCGGCTCGACGCGCAGGCAGAACGCCTCGACCGGCAGAATGCTGACGAGATGGCGCTGCGCTCCGAGATCGCCGCGGTGGCGGGACAGGTTTCGGCGCTCTCAGGCGCTGGTCCAGGAACCGGAGCGCCGATCGAAGGGGCGGTCGCCAGCAATTCGCCGCTGGGCGTGCTGCTCTCACGCCTCAACCGGGTCGAGAACGTGATCGCCGACGATGCCAGCGCGCCGCAGACGACGCGGCAGATGCAGCGCGCGATCGAAGACCTGACGGCCAAGTCGGACACGCTCGCGGAGGCGAACGCTACGCTGGCCGATGCGCTCGACAAGCGGCAGCAGGCGCTGGCGGCGCTGGAGGCCGGGCTGAAGTCTGTATCTGATGACATGGACGTGGTGCGTGGGCGTGTGGTGCAGGATCAACGGCTCGGAGAAGCGCTGGGGATCGTGCAGCGTTCGGCGACAATCGCGGCGATGGGCCCTGCGCCCGTCAAGGCAGCGGAAGAGTCGCGCACCATCCGAGCGCTGTCATCGCTCGAGACTGCGGCGCAGCGCGGGGGAACATTTCTGCCTCAGCAGCAGGTGCTGGCCTCTCTCCTGCCCCAGGATGATCAGGTGGCGGATCTTGCGATCCTTGCCGCGCGTGGCGCGCCTGCGCTGGACGAGTTGAAGCATGATTTCAGCGATGCGGCCCGCAATGCCCTGCGCATTTCCGCGGAGCGCTCCGACGATGGCTGGAACTGGCTTCGGCCGGAAGCGGCGGAGCGTATGCGGGGACCGGTAAACTCCACCACCGACATCATCGCAGAGGCGCGGCGCTCGCTCGATGCGGGCGATGCCCGGGGCGCAGTCGAGGCGATCAACGCCATGTCGGGTCCGCCAGCGCGGGCCTTCGGCAAGTGGCGCAGCGCGGCTCTGCGCCGGGCCGAACTCGACGAAAGGTTAGAGACGCTGAACCGCCGCCTGGTCGGCGCGTCGGCCGAGCCGTTGCGTGTCGGCCAGGATAGCTAGGCTCAATACGAAATCGTCATTACTTACGCTGGCGTCATCGCGCTGGCGCGGATGTGTCCGCACGTGTCTTGCCGCGCCACCCTCTTCCCCTATCGTCCGTCGCATATTGCTGGAGGACAACTGTGATCCGTATCTCGCTTTCACTTCTTGCGGTCGCCGCGCTGGCTGCCTGTATTTCGCCGGTCGAGGCGCCGAGGGCCGCCGCGCAGGCGCCGGCGGCCGCCAGCGTGGGCGATCCGCAACTTGCGTCCGCCATCGCCAATGCGAAGCGCCAGGAGGCGCACAGGGTGCGCGACATCCACCGTCATCCTGCGGAGACGCTCGGCTTTTTCGGCGTGAAGCCGAACATGACCGTGATCGAGATCGCACCGGGCTCGGGCTACTATGCCGAGATCCTATCGCCCTATCTGAAATCTGGAGGCGGAAGATACATCGCTACCGGCAACCCGATCGCCATCGTGTCCGACCAGGCTGCGTGGGGTCCGCAGACCTATGTGCCGTTCAGCCGGGATTTAGGGCCGCTTGGCGCGTCGGCATCCGCGGACATGGTGATCACCTTCCGCAACATCCACAACTGGCTGTGGCAGCCGGGCATGGTCGATAAGGCGATGGTGGACTTCGCAGCCGTACTGAAGCCTGGCGGCGTGCTGGGTGTGGTGGAGCACCGCGCTGACCCGCGGGCGGAGACGGTCGCCAACGGGCGCACGGCGAGCGATGGCTACGTATCGAAGGCGACCATCGTCGCGGCGGCGCAAAAGGCGGGACTGGTGCTTGAGGCTGAATCCAACGTCAACGCCAACCCGAAGGACACGAAGGATCACCCATTCGGCGTGTGGACCCTGCCGCCAAACTCGCGCACATCGCAGACCGGAGTGGCGACCCCGACCGACTTCAACCCGGAAAAATACAAGGCGGTGGGCGAGAGCGACCGGCACACGCTGAGATTTCGCAAACCGGCCTAAGAACCGGCATTGCTGCAAGAGTCCGGAATAAATGCGGCCTCGACAGGGTTGCAGCAGCTGAACCTTGCCTTGTTAACCCTCTCCGGGTTATAGCGCCCGCCACGAGTAGGCTGCCTTAGCTCAGCTGGTAGAGCACCGCATTCGTAATGCGGGGGTCAGGTGTTCAAGTCACCTAGGCAGCACCATTTCTTTCAACAACTTAGCTGGTTAGCGCGTGTTCGCGCCTCTGCGCAGGCTCCACATAGGTGCCAGTCAGCGCGGAAAGTCAGCCTTCAAATGTCTTGTGAATGGTTCGCGCCTACGCATTTCGGCGCGGTCGCTTTTTAAGAACGGCAGAAAGACGAAATCGCGCGTCGTGGCGATGGTCAGCTAACCACCCTCAACCTGTCCCCTGCCTCAACCCGCGACCCTCAACAGCCAGTCTGAGACAACCTCTGCCCTCTGCCGCACCCTGATCTTTGCCGTACCTCGTTATCTGCCCTGCCGCACGCACCCACCCCTATAAGGGGGTGGGGTGCGGCAAGCATTCGCCGCACCTTGCCGTACCTTGCCGCACCTATCTCAGCGAAGTGCGGCAACGGCTTTCGACCAGTCATCCAGCCGCACGAATAGGCGCTGCTCGCGCTTCTGGTCAGCCGCCTGAATTGTCTTCAGCGCGCCGTCAGCCAGCCAGCGCGCGACATACCGCCTTGCCGCCGGTACTTCGACACCCAGCGCCGCCGCCACGACCTTGCCGACATAGAGCGCAGCTTGGCTGTTCTCGCGCGCCTGACCGTCTGCGAGCGCGTCATGCACGGCGGTAAGCTGTTCGGGTGTCAGTTCAACGTTGTTGTTCGGGAATAGCCAGCGCGTCACGACGCCAACGTCATCGCCGCCGAATGCGCCGCCGTTGCCAAGCATGTGCGAGACGAACTTGTACCATTCCAGCCCGCCGGATCGGCGCGACATGTTCCGCTTGCCCTGCGTGACATGGAAATAATCAAAGCGGTCGTCGTCATCAATGTCAGCGTCTTTGGCCTGCTGGTCGGTCATCGCATTCAGTTGGCGCATGATCCGCGCTGCGCCTTTCAGCGCGACCGCGCCGCGCCCGTCTTCATCTGTGACCTGTCCGCCGTTCGTCTTGCGTGAGTGGTGTACAAGCTGAATTGCCACGTTCATTTCAGCGGCGATCTTCGCCCATTCCTTCACGACCAGATCAACGGCCATGTTGTCGTTCTCGCTCACACGATGCGACGACACGAACGGGTCAATGGTCACAACGTCTATGCCATTGCGGCGAATGTTCTCTTTCACCGCGTCAACGACAGGCGCGCAAATGGTCGTGCGGTTCTGCGTCGTCTCAGCAATGCAAAGCTCTGTCTCGCGCCCGTTCACGTACAGGCGGTCGCTGCAATGCTGCGGCGTCAGTCGATAATGCAGCATGGCCGCGCTAAAGCGGCGTTCAAGTTCAACGGTCGGGTCTTCAAGGTTGATCGCCCACACGCGGTAGCCTTCTTGTCGCGTGGGTTGAACGCCAAGCAAGGCAACGCCTGTGACAAGAGCCAGGTCTTCAACGATGGTCAGCGCCGACTTGCCGCCGCCGCCATGACCGACCGTCGCCGTCACCGCTCCACGCAACAGGGTGCGCCCATAGACCCAATCGCGGGGCGGGATGGATGACGGGTCGCGAAACGCGAAAGGCTGAGCGACAAGCGGCGAAAAACTTGCGCCTATGGCGGGCGGTGGTGCGGTTCCTGTGGGTGCCGAAGGGGTCGGGAGCCCGGAAGCAAACTGCCGCTGTACGGCCTCCGCAGCGGCCTTCTGACGGGCTAGCCGGGCTTGAAGCGCTCGCCATGCGTTTTCGATTGATCGGGGGAGGTAATCGGGGCGCTCGGCCTTCGCCCGCTGGCCCAGCGCCGACATGAGGAACAGCCGTTTGACCTGTTCAATGTTCGGCGTGTGATTGGGCGAATAGAATATCAGCATGTCGAGAAGCGCCGAGTCGGCGTCTGACTGCGACGTGTAATGACGCGCCCAATCGCCATTCCAAAGGTCGTTGAATTTCGGCCCGTTCGCTGCGCTCATTGCGGCGTCACAGATCGCGCGATCTTCGACTTGCTGCGGCGCGTCGGTCAGTGCAAGCGGGCGCTGGTCAAGCTGCTCTGTCTTGGCGAGCGATTGCCATAGCTGGTCAACGACGCTCTGACGTTCGGCAATCTCGCTCATTGTGGCATCCACACATTGCCGGTCATCGTCATGTAGCGACCGCTTGAGTACACTTCGACAAACTCGCGCTTTCGACCCTGCGCAACGCGACCTTTGACGATCACATGCATTCCGCCGCCGGGGCTCACTTCGGTGTACGATGCGAGCGCGCGTATCCACGCTTCATGGCTGGCGAGAATGTCGGGGCGGTCGATACGGTTGCCGTGTTCGTCTTTCGGCAAGTCAAAGTCGATGAAGCAAAACGGGTCGTGTTCGCTCAGCACAAAGCCAATGCCCGACCAGTTGTCACGGCGCGCCAGATCGCGACAGGTTGCGAAGTCGCACCATGTGTTCGCGTCGGTGCTACTTGCGTGACGTTTGGTCGTCGGGTTGTAAGGAACCTTCGTGAGCTTCGCTGAGTTCTTCGCGTGCTCGAAACGCCACACGACCCACTGCCGCCACGCCTGCAATTCCAGCGGGATGCGGTCGAAGGAATCTTGAAGCTGTGGTGATGCCGCGCTAAATTTGAAGCTTGAAGTGTTTGCCATAGCGCCTTCAACGGGACCGTCACCAGCGGTCCCGTTTTCTTTTTGGGTCAAGGCGCATGGGCCTCCGCAGCAGGCCGTTCAGCGAGTTTTGCAGCGATCCACGCATCAATTTCAGAGCGCGGGAACAGCAGTTTCCTGCCCTCTCTGGCGGGCCGCAGCACGCCGCGCGCAACAAGGCGGTGAATGGTCTTCTCGCAGAGCGCCGCCGTCGTGGCGACTTCCTTGAGGCTGAGAAACTGCGGCTCGGCAATCATGGTCGGTCCCTTCCAGTCTGGAATGGACCTCACCGTTGCCGGGGCGGCTCAGGGCGATCTAGGGACACAATAGATACAGCCCAAGAAACACGCCAATGTGCGACCAACGACTACTCAGCCGCCGTCTTTGCAGCGCGGGCGAATAGCGACTGCTGACGATGAAGCTTCGTCACGTCCAATGGCTCGCCTCGCATCATCTGCGCATATGCTGCAAGGATCATGTCTTCGGGAGCATCCTTCGGCATGAACCGAAATGCCGAAGCCGCCACATATTCACGGCTCAAGTCGAACCCGTACCACTGGCGTTCGAGTTCTTCGCAAACCTGTCCCGTCGTGTTCGAGCCACTGAAAATATCAACTACGGTGTCGCCGGGTTCGGTCAGCATCTTGACGAAAAACTCAGGCAGCTTTGCAGGAAAGCGTGCAGGATGGCTCTTGCCGCCAACAAGTTTGCAACCCCGCATGTATGCGCCGTTGCTCTCTGAGTTTGGTATCTGAAGAAGGTTGGACGGTATTGAACCGCCATTGTCTTTGCCAAAGCCTTTGCCAATGTCGTGGCCGCTAGGACGACCCTTCGGCGTATAAAAAGCGTCAGGGTCTTCAAGAAGCTTCTTCATGCGATCGCTGTACGGCGCGAGCACTTTGCTCACGTCAGCCTTCGGCCAATCTGTCTTGCTGAACCACCAAACGGTGTTGATAGAGTCCTTCGCCCGCAGCTTCCGCTTGTTCACCCACTCGATTGGCGACGGCAGCTTTGATGGGTTGAACCAATAGAAGTCTTCCGCCAACTTGAAGCCGAGGTCATCCACCATGCGAATGAGCAAGCGAAAATTGTAGAGGCTGCGCGTAGGTACGCCCTTTTCGTAAGACCCCCCGAGGTCAACAACGAAGCTTCCGTCGTCGCGCAACTTGCGCTTCACAATCTCCGCAAAGCCTAAGAACCAATCGACGTATTCGGTTTGGTCTTTATTGCCGTATTCCTTTTTGCGCTGAAGCGCGAACGGCGGGCTTGTCATCACAAGGTTGACTGACGCATCGGGCAACTGTTCGAGCAGTGCCATCGAGTTGCCAACGTGCGCCTGTCCCATGGCCGTGCTGTAGGTCAGCGTCTTCTTGCCGAGTTTGCGGATCATGCGTCTAAGCCCCGGCGATTTGCACACAGAATGCTACGTATAGTCTGTCGATCTAAAGTCATCAAGCGTCGAACGTGTGGCTGTCATGCCAAAGCGATTTGCGCCCTCATTGCGAGCGGTATTCGGTCATAACGTGCGATCACGTCGCACGGCGAAGGGGTTGAGCCAAGAAGAGTTAGCCGACTTCGCTGGCCTGCATCGTACATACATAGGTTCGATTGAGCGAGCCGAACGCAATGTTTCACTCGACAATATTGAGCGTCTTGCAGTTGCGTTGGATGCATCGCCCGCCAGCTTGCTTGTGGGTAACGACGGATGAAGTCGCACCCCGATCTAGACAAATTGAACAAGTTGCTGCCGTCGATTCGGGAGTATCAGGCGCTCGCGTCAGAGCACGGCATTGATGACATTTTCCAAGACAACGGCGGCAAGCTTCTTCAGATGCTCTTGCTCACCGGGCTTACGGGCTTGCCGGGGCGTGAAGGCAATGACGCGGTAGATGCAACGGGACACGAATACGAATTGAAGTCAGTCAACGTGGGCAAGGTCAAAGGGTTCTCAACCCATCACCACCTCAACGCTGCAATTCTCGCCAAGTATCGTAAGGCCACTTGGCTTTTCGGCGTGTACAGCGGGATTGAAATTCGCTGCATCTACCTTGTGCAAGCTGACAAGCTGGAGCCCTACTTTGAGAAGTGGGAGAAGCACGGGAAGTTCGCTGATCCGGGTATCAACAACCCCAAGCTTCCCGTCGCCTTCGTAAGAAGCGTTGGCGAGTTGATATACGGCGAACATGCCGAGTTCCCCCGCAAGCAGCGCGTTAAGAAGGTGAAGGTTGTGAAGGGAAAGGTTCAGACCGGCAAATAGTCAGAACCCCTTCAGCGGGAACACGCCCATCTGATCGCGCAAGCGCAAGCAGGAATATCTTGCAGCGTCTGCGGCGTGATCTACGCCCTTAGTGTCAACATCTTCTGTTCGGCGCTCGTCGCGGGCCAGGTACGGTACGGTCGCCCAAAAGAACGAACATGCGCGGCTTATGTACAAGCCCGGCACGTCAGGCTTGCCCGCATCTGCAAGCAGTCGGCGCATGACGGTCCATCCGGTCAGGCGGTCAGCTTTCTTCGCGGGTGAGAACAGCACGCCGCAACGCCGAAACTCGTCAGCTATGGAGCCTGTCGCGTGGCCGGATGCGGCGAAGATCGCGTCATCAGCAACGCCACGCGGCGCGATCTTCCAACGCAAACACATGCTGCGTATTTCCTCTGAGAGTATCGGCACGGTCCATCCAAGCCCGACTGCAAGGCGGTCGCGTTGGTTCGTCGCCAATTCATCAAGCAGCACAAGGCTGTCACGCGGATAGAACCTGCCGTCAGGCCCAATAGCGCCGGGCGATTGTGCGACCACATAAGTTACGCTTGGCGCGCTACTGCCGAAGTCGTGCGCAAGGTAGTTGTCCCAACGCCAGCCGTGATGTTCGGGAATCTCTGCCCACTTCGCCGGATCAACCGCGTTGCGCGCTTCGTCCAGTACCGAACCGAAGTACGCTCCCCTCGCGATTGCCCAACTTCCTTCAATCCACGCTTTGAGAAGTTCGGGGTCGTGCGGGCAGGAAGCTTCCAGTTGGTCGCGGTACTGCTGACGATCAAGGAAGATGTTCCCCGCAAAGGTCGAGGGGCAGTACACCCATTGGCGCTTCGACTTGTCTTCATAGAACGCCTTGAACGGCGTGGCTTTGAACACGTAGCGTTGCGCGATCCAGTAATGACCCACGCCGCCGGGGTTGCCTGTCAATACCGTGCGTATTGGAATGTCTTTCGGCCCGCGCAAATTGGACCGCAGAATGTCGAGCAAGTCCGGTACGGCGTATTGTCCAATTTCGTCAGCCATCAACAGCGTGAAGCTTCGGCCTTGGTACTTGGCGTAATCGCTGTGCGTCTCAAGCTGACCAAGCTCAAGAATGCCGCCATTCGGAAAGCGAAAAACGTGTTCGGCGGCGTTGTAACGAACGCCTGTGCCATACACGCGGGTAAAGAGTTCGCGGCAGATCAATTCAAAGTCTGCGAGGCCCTTGTACAATTGCCGAATGTAAAGGATGCGCGCTCGCGCGGCGTATTGCTCGACATGGCGCAACGCGAGAAGCGCAAGCGTGTATGACTTGCCGCCGCCTCTGCCCCCGCCAAGGAACAGGTCAAGTTCTTCAGGTGTGAGAAGAACCTGCTCTTGGAAGGGCGAAAGTTCGATTGTCTGCGTCTGCATGTTGTTCGATCACAGGAAGCGCCGACAGCGGAAGTGCGCCCGGCAAGTTGAAAGTGATGTTGAGGCGCTTGCTTGTGTCGGGCTGTTCGCCGCTGTCGCGGTAGCCGTGCCGCGCCTTCAACAAGAACAGCGCCGCGATGGTGCTCGCCCTTTTCCATCGCGCGACAGAACAGCATGTTGTGTAGAGCGCGGCGCTCGTCTTCTCGCCCGGCGTCAAACTGCGCCTTTATGTCGGGGAAGTCTTCAAACCAGCGTTCAAGCGTATGAACAGCTACGCCCATGTAGTTGGCGATGCCGACGATCGACCAACCATCAGCAGCGAGCGCGCGTACCTGCTGTGCCGCGTGTCTGACGGCTGCTGTAGGTGGGCGACCTGTTTCCGACGTTCGTGCGTATCCAGCCATGCGGCGGCATGAAGAACCCGCCTCGTTCCTTCGCTTCCGGCTGTCGCGCCGCCCACACGATCACATCAACTCGGCTTCAAAGCCAGAAGCTCGAAATAGAGTGTAGCACCCTTCGCAACTAACGTTGGCGGCGGCGTCTCGAATGCAGGCGCTCGAAACATGTGGCCGAACGCGATGTCACGGCTGCGCTGCTTTTGCGCATGGTGTCACTCAATTCAAGTCGTCAGAGTCAGGCCACGGCGCAGATGATAGCCATACAGCTTCGTTGCCCGCATACTGCCATGATACGCTGAGCTAACGACTGATCGCCTTTGAAGTAGTCGGCCATCACTCGACACGCTTGTCTGAAATTGCGGCTAGCGCTTAATGCACGGCTTGGGGTCACGCCCGGGTAGATTGCTGCTCGCGATGTTCGCCGGAATCGCCGCGCGTGGCAGCATCGCGACGTACACGGGCAGAAAGCGCGTCCCATGTCTCACGCGGCAGACGCTCAACGGTGTGGTCGTTGATTGTCAGGCCAGTGCAATAGTCATTGCCGCCGTTGATCCCCGCCACATACAGCGGCGGAACACCGTCAGCGTCGCGATACGACGCCAACGGTCCCGATGTATTGCAAACGCTGTGAGCGGAGTTCGTCGGGTGTCATGCGGACACCTGAGAGAACGCCGCGAGGAAGTCGCGTTCGGCTTCGCTGTGTTTCGCTTTGCGGTTGCGAATTTCAGCGAGCCGGGCCGGGTCAGCGATTGAACGCTTCACGCGACTGGTGAGCCCGGCAACTTCGCGAGCGGCCTCCACACGTTTGTCAGTGCCTCGCGCTCGGCAGCAAGCTTCGGCTGGTGCATCTTCACGAAGTCAGAGCGGAACCGCGCGACCAGTTCCGGTGTCAAGTTCGTGATGTACGGGTCTGCCTTCGCGACAATCCCGAGCTTGTATCCCTGCGTCGGGTCTTTTCAGCCACGCCGCCATGTCTTGAAGTTGCGCGGCTGCATCCTTGGCGCAGAACTTATTCAGGATGCGTTCGGCGTCGGGGCTCCCGCGATCAAACCCGCAAGTTCCGTTCTCTCGCCGCGTCAGATCAGTGTCCCATTCAACCGCAACGTCGCGCATACGATTGAGCGCCGCAGTTGTATGGCGGTCGGCTTCATCGGCTTTGTCGCTGACCTTGCTGAAGTTGCCCTGATCCGAAATCAACGGGTCAGGCGCGTCAATCATACCGGCGATTGCGCGGATCATCGGCGCAACGTTGCTGACCGTACTGTCAATCCGGTCGGCAAATGCACCGGGCAAGCCGTTGCTCATTTCTTCGATACGGTTTCGCAGCGTGTCAGCAGCTTCGGCGTATGCACCAACAAAGTTCGTCATGTTTCACCAGCGTGTTTGCGGTTGAGGATTTGATTGCCGGTGTGAGCGGCGGCGGCGTGCCTCGATGGAGCGGGCGGGCGCTTCGGTGTCTTGATCGCGCTGCGCTAGAACGCCTTCGGCGTAGCGCCGCAGTTCGGCGTAACTAAAGACCGTCTTGGCTCCGATCTTTGAAGGCCGAAGCACGCCGTCTTTAATCAACTTGTAGAGCGACGACTTGCGCACGCAGATCAGGCGGCAGGCGTCTTTCACACCGATC
>CAVQYJ010000011.1:0-33604 GCA_963718145.1 uncultured Alphaproteobacteria bacterium
GAAGAGGCGCAAACCGTCGGTATCACGGACCGGACGATGATCGAGACCATGGTGGAGCTGCACATTGCCGCCATGCGCGGCCTGGCGATTGATCTCATGTTTTCGCGCGACTCCAGGCGGGCCGAGGCCTGCATGGACCTGTTGAAGCGCTACAAGCGCGGCCTGACCACCGACCTTGTGGCCGCCGCCAGGCGCTAGGCCAGTGCGCCAAGACACCCTGTCCGTTTGAGCATGGGCTCAAGGTCCGCCTTCGCCGCCGCTGGCAAGTCCGCGTATCTCGCACGCAACACATCGAGGCATTTGAGCTGGTATCTGAACGCGCCCTGTTCGTAAGGATGGCCGAGCGCACTGAACGCGAAATTCTCCTTGCCTGCCGTGATGGCCGCCTCGTTCGCCAGCAGGAACGGGAAATAGACCTCGCCGGCGAAGGCCAGCATCTCGCCGATCACGGGCAGCCGTCCGCTGCCAGGCGTGCGCCACTGGCCGTCGAGACCCGAGAGATCGTCCAGCCTGACCACCCATCGGAAGGTCAGCGGAGCGATCTCGCGCATCAGCCGGCCGGGCGTGGGATCCGAGATCAGTTGCGAGAACTGGCCCATCCACGAAAACTCGGCCAGGGATGGTCGCGAGCCGAAGAAGAAAGTTGCACGTTCACGACGTGCGCCTCCAGGATGGCGCACAGCCTATGCATGGTCGCCTCGATCAAGGGCTTGTTCTCCTGCGTGCATCCGACCAGCGCCATGCGGCCGGTTTGCCGCGCCCGGAAATGGTCGGCGAACGACTTGATCGCAGCTGCCCCGCCGCCGCGTCGCTGGTTGAACCACACCCAGGTGGAGAGCTGTCTGGTCCTCCTCGTAGAACCAGCGATAGTGGAACATCAGCTTCGTGGCCCACTCGTCGGCCATGTCTTCCAGAAGGGCTGCGAGAAACGCATCTGCGGGATCGGGCGGGACGATGCCGCGCTCGGGATGGCGCTGCTCAAGCTCAAAGATCATCGGCGTCGAATCATTGCGCCATTCGCCGGAAGGATACTGGATCACCGGGATCACCGGCGCCTTGACGTTGCGGAGAACGGCCTCCGTGTCAGGTCCCATCGACTGCCAGATGTGGGGCAGGCGGCGGTAGCGCAGGATCGCCCGCATCTTCATGGAATAGGGCGAGCCCAGCCCGCCGATGATCCGATAGGGCGCGCCCGTCATGTCTCTCCCCGCTCTTGATGTGCGCCCGCTGGACGCGACCCTCACACTCGTACAAAGTGTACCGCACGGTAACATGAACTTCGGGGAGAGGGCCATGAAGCGGTTGATGATCGCAGTGAGTGCTGCGGCAATGCTCGTCGCGTGCGACGGGCCGAAGACGGACGCGCCGCAACAATCCAAACGCCCTCGACAGCGCCCGACCGTCCTGCGGCGAACCCGCTGAAGAACGCCTATTTCGGCGATCTTCACCTTCACACCCGAAATTCCTTCGACGCCTACATCTTCAATGTTCGCGCCTCGCCGGACGACGCCTACGCCTACGCCAAGGGCGGCACGATCAAGCACGCTGCCGGCTTCGACCTGCGTCTCAATTCGGGCCCGCTCGACTTTCTCGCGGTCACGGACCATTCGGAATATCTGGGCGTGCTGCGGCCATCAACACCCCCGGCGATCCCTATTCGACCGTGCCCTACGCGAGCGAGCTGTTCTCGACCGACCAGGTGGCCGTCAACGCCGCTTTCCGCCGCTTCGCCGATACGCTGAACCAGGGAAAGCGCATGGACGAGTACTCGGACCTGCGCACCGTGAAATCGGCCTGGACCGACATCATCGACAGCGCCAAGCGCAACTACGAGCCGGGGAAGTTCACGACGCTGATCGGCTATGAATTCACCTCGGCGGCCGGCGGGACGCAACTTGCACCGCAACGTGATCTTCTCCGGCGACAAGGCGCCCGACCTGCCGTTCACCGCGCTCGAATCGCAGAATCCGGAAGATCTCTGGCGCTGGCTCGACCAGCAGCGCGCAAATGGCATGGAAGCGCTGTCCATCCGCCACAACTCCAACGGCTCGGACGGTACGATGTTCGAGCGCACGATGTGGAACGGCAAGCCGGTCGACAAGGCATGGGCTGAACTGCGCGCCCGCAACGAGCCGCTGGCCGAGATCACCAGGTGAAGGGTACGTCGGAAACGCACCCGATGCTCTCGCCCAATGACGAGTTCGCCGGTTTCGAAGTGATGGAGTGGTATATCGGCCAGGCGAAGAAGGTGACGAAGTTCGACGGCGGCTATGTGCGCAAGGCGCTGAAGGACGGCTGGAGCTTGAGGCCAAGGTGGGCGCCAACCCCTACAAGTATGGCCTGATCGGCGCCAGCGACAGCCACAACGCGGCAGGGTCATACGAAGAGAACAACTACTACTCCAAGGTCGGCATCCGCGACGCAACGCCGGACCTGCGCGGCTCGGCGCCCCCAAAGGGCAAGACCTGGGGCGACTACCAGGTGCCGGACGGGATCGCGCGCTTCTCCACCTGGGGCGCATCGGGTCTCACCGGCGTGTGGGCGGAAGAGAATACGCGCGAAGCAATCTACGGCGCGCTTCGCCGGAAGGAGACGTTCGCGACGACAGGCGTGCGCATCCGCGTGCGGTTCTTCGCCGGCTACGGCCTTGGCGGCAATGCGCTGACGAGCGAAGACGGCGTCAAGGCCGCCTATGCCAGCGGCGTGCCGATGGGTGGCGACCTGGTCGGCAATGCGGAAGGCAAGCCGGACTTCCTCGTCATGGCCATGCGCGACACTAACTCAGCCCCGCTGCAGCGGATCGAGGTTGTGAAAGGCTGGCTCGACGCCAAAGGCAAGGCGCACGAGAAGGTCTTCGACGTCGCCTGCGCCGATGGCGGCAAGATCGACGCCAAGAGCCAGCGCTGCGCCGACAACGGCGCGTCGGTCGACGTGAAGACCTGCGCGTTCAGCCAGGACAAGGGCGACAATGAACTGTCGGCGTCCTGGTCCGATCCGGAATTCGATCCGAAGTTGAACGCATTCTACTATGCGCGCGTGATCGAGAATCCGACCTGCCGCTGGTCAACCTGGGATGCGATCCGCTCTGGCATCGAGCCCAGTCCGCACCTGCCGAAGACGATCCAGGAACGCGCCTATACCTCGCCGATCTGGTTCATCCCGACGAAAGCTTCGTGACGTGAGCTGCGCAGCGGTTCTGCTGAAGCGGGCGCTGCGCGAGCCATTGGTGCATTTCCTCCTGATCGGCCTTGTACTCTTCGGCGCAAATGCGTTGATCCAGGGCCCGCAGCAGGACAGAACCGGCGGCGATATCGTCATCTCGGAGGGGCAGGTCGGCCAGATCGCCGACAGCTATGTGCTTCTTGCGGGCCGCGCACCGAGCCGGGCGGAGCTTGAGGCGCTGGTCGATGACTATGTGACCGAGGAAATCTCCTATCGTGAAGCTGTGGCGATGGGACTCGACGCCGGCGACACCATCATTCGACGCCGTTTGCGCCAGAAGCTGGAGTTCTTGCTGGAGGACGCAAGTTCCAGCGCCGAGCCTACGGAGACCGAGCTTGCCGCTTGGCTCGCCGAGCACGCCGTCGCCTATCGCCTGCCGGAGCGCCGCGCCATGCGCCAGGTGCTGGCCAGCAGCGACAGGCGCGGACCAAAGGCGGCCGCGGATGCTCACGCATTCCTTGCCCGGCTCGAATCCGGGGCAGATCCTGCGAAACTTGGCGATCCTTCCATGCTCCCCACCGTCATGCCCCTGACGACCGAGGAGGGCGCCGCCGGACTGTTCGGAGCGGAATTCGCAGCGTCCGTGTTCGAGCATGCGGGCGAGGGCTGGTTTGGACCCGTCGCCTCGCCGTTTGGCCAGCACATCGTGCAGGTGATCGGCACGGAGCCCGGGCGTTCCGCCGCGCTCGACGACATCCGCGACAAGATCCGCGCTGATGTGATTGAAAGCCGCCGCGACAGGAGCCGCGACGAATTCCACGCCCGCATGCGCCAACGCTACTCCATCCGTATCAACTGGCCCGAGCCCTACAGAGGCCTGCCCGAGGCGCCCAACCCGGCGCCGAAGACGAAGCCCGCGCCGCCGGAGGTCAGCGAGTGATCATCCGTATCATGCTCTTCCTGGCTACCCTGTTGGCGATTGCGCCGGCGGCGCTGGCTCACGAAATCCGCCCCGCCTTCCTCCAGATCCGCGAGATCGACACCGACACCTACGACATTCTCTGGAAGACGCCGGCGCAGGGCGACATGCGCCTCGCGCTCAATGTGACGCTGCCGCCTGCCTGCGCCAATGTTGGCGATCCGCGCACGGCCATGGTCGACGGCGCTGTGATCCAGACCTGGCGTTCGGTGTGTCTCGGCGGGCTCGTGGGTCAGACGCTCGCCATCGATAATCTTTCCCAGACCCTCACGGACGCCATCGTCCGCTACGAGCCGCAGGGCGGCGGTTCGAGGTCCTTCCTGCTGAAGCCTGACAGGCCCTTTGTCGCAATCCCGGCGAGGCAGGCGTGGACGGATGTTGGCGCCGCTTATTTCGGCCTGGGAGTCGAGCACATCCTGCTTGGCATCGATCACCTGATGTTCGTCCTCGCCCTGCTGATCCTCTTAGGCGACACCCGGCGTCTCCTCGGCGCCGTCACAGCCTTCACCATTGCGCACTCACTGACCCTGGCGGGCACGACGCTGGGCTGGATCCGCCTCGCCGGTGCGCCCGTGGAGGCGATGATCGCGCTCTCGATCATGTTCGTCGCCGTTGAGATCCTGCGCGTGCGGGCAGGAAAGGAAAGTCTGACGGCAAAGCTCCCCTGGCTCGCCTCGTTCGCGTTCGGCCTGCTGCACGGCTTCGGTTTTGCCAGCGCTCTGCGGGAGATCGGCATTCCCGATGACGCAGTCGGCCTTGCGCTGCTTTCCTTTAACCTTGGCGTCGAAGCTGGCCAGATTCTTTTCATCGCCGGCATTCTCGCGGCCCTGTTTGTTTGGCGGCGGACAAGACTCCCAACCTCCGCCTGGGCCTCCCGCGCGCCTGTCTATGTCGTGGGCAGCACGGCCGCCTTCTGGTTCATGGAGCGCACAGCCGCTATCTTCCTGCCCTAACTCAGTCGCTTCCCGACCGCCGCGACCACGGCAGCAGCCAGGAGCGGGCGTCGTGCTCGCCGCGCAGCGCTTCGATGCGGTACACCTGCGCCAACCTCTGCGGCGTCAGCACCGCCGCAGGGTCGCCCTCCGCCACCACCTCCCCGCCCGCCATCAGCACCACACGGTCCATGAACCTCACCGCCAGCGCCAGGTCGTGAACCACCGCGAGCACGCCCACGCCCCTCCGCGCCATCGCCTGCAGGATCTCCATCACATGCAGCTGGTGATACGCATCCAGCGCCCCCGTCGGCTCGTCCGCGAGCACCAGCGGCGCCTCCACCGCAAGCGCACGCGCCAACAACACCCGCGTACGCTCGCCCCCCGACAGCACCGCCACAGCACGCGCGCTCAAACCCTCCGCATCCACCGCACGCAGAGCGCGCACCACGGCCGCCTCGTCCTCCACCGTCGGACCGCCGAAGCCGGAATGGTGCGGATAGCGGCCCAGCATGACGGTGTCGTGAGCCGACAGCCGCCACTCCACCCGCCGTTCCTGCGGCAGGAAGGCGATGCGCCGGGCCCGCTCGCGTGGCGGCATGAGCGAAGTGTCATGTCCGTCCAGCGTCACGGTTCCGGCATCGCGCGCGCGGATGCCGAGGATGGCCTTCAGCAGGGTCGACTTGCCAGCCCCGTTCGGCCCGATCAGGCCGACCAGCTCGCCGCTCGATACGCTGAGCGAAGCGTCCGCAACAATGTTGCAGCCCTTGATCCCGACGGTGACGCCCTTGGCTTCGAGCTTCATGACTCGAACTCCGTGCGGGCGCGGAAGATCAGCCAGAGGAAGAAGGGGGCGCCGACGAGGGCCGTGACAACGCCGAGCTTGAGCTCCGCGCCCACCATGATCAGGCGCACGAGAATGTCCGCCGCAACCAGAAGAGCGCCGCCGGCGAGTGCGCTTGCGGGTAGGAGCCGGCTCGGCGTGTGTCCGACCAGCGGCCGCAGCAGGTGCGGCACGACCAGTCCGATGAAGCCGATGCCGCCCGACACCGCCGTGCCGGCGCCAACGCTGACCGCCGTCCCGGTGATCACCAGCAGGCGCGTCCGCTTGAGGTCGACGCCGAGGCTCGCCGCGGCGTCCTCGCCCAGGCTCAGCGCATCCAGGGACCGTGCCGACGCGGCCAGCATCAGCCAGCCCGCAGCCATGAACGGCGCCACGAGGAATACATGGTCCATGCTGCGGTCGGTGACCGATCCCATCAGCCAGAACATGATCTCTGCGGAGGCATAGGGATTGGGCGACAGGTTCAGCGCCAGCGACATGAAGGCCGCGCTCAGGCTCGACACGGCAACTCCCGCCAGGATCAGCGTCAGCACGCCGCCGCGTCCGGCAAGACCCTGAAGAAGCAGGACGCAAACGACGGCCCCGCCGATCGCCATCAGCGGCAGGGCCAGCGGGAACAGCATCGACATGCCGGTATAGAGCGCGACCACGGCGCCGAGAGAGGCTGCCGACGAGACGCCGACCACAGCAGGATCGGCCAGCGGATTGCGCAGGAAACCCTGCAGGGTGGCGCCGGCCAGACCCAGCGACATGCCGATGATCATGGCGAGCATCGTGCGCGGCAGGCGCACCTCGCGCATGATCATCCAGGCTGTGTCAGCCTCGCCGCCGGTCATCATGTGGAGAAGCTCGAACGTACCTGCCGCCGCCGGCCCGACCACCATCGAGGCGAAGCCAAGCAGAGCTAGCAGGCCGGCGAGCAAGGCCAGAAGGAAAGGATAGGGCAGGCGCGCCTTCATTGCGCCGCTGCCCCGGCAAGCTTCCGCCGCGCCGTGACCAAAAGCTCGACGGCGCCGAGCGTGCTGGGCGCGCCGCACGTCGTGAAGCGTTCCGGGATCACGATCTGCGGCGTGCGGTCGATGAGGCGCCGCAGGGCGGGATGGCGCAGGGCCTGGGTCGAGATCGAAGGCGGCGATGTCCACGGCGTGGCGGTCGAGATCAGCGCCGGCCGGACCTTGAGGAGTTGCTCGAGCGAGACATTGCGAAACCCGGCAAAGCCCAGCGTCTCGCCCAGGGTACGATAGCCTCCGGCATGGATGATCTCGGCATAGAGCGTACCGCCGCCGCCGACATAGTTGTTGACGCCGATGTTGGCGAATAGAGGCTTTTCGCCAGGCGGTATCAGCGCCTGCAGCGTTGCAAGGCGCGAGTCGAATTCGGCGATGAGCTGCTCGGCGCGCGCCTGTTCTCCGACCAGTTGGCCCATCTTGCGGATATTGGCGCGCATGTCGGCGAGGCTGGATTCGGGCTCGAATGTCACAACGTCATGGCCCAGCCTGCGCAAAAGGGCCGTCGCCGCCGTGGTCGTGAACGCGCCCGAGATGACGAGGTCGGGCTTCTGCAGCAGCACTTCCTCCGCCAGCCCGTGATTGACGCGAAGGCCGGACGCGATGGCGCCTAGCCCCAGCGGCGCGTTTACCGTCTGCCGGGAGAGATAGCTGATCGAGGCGATGCGCGAGGGATCGACCAGCCGCATCAGCAATTCGTCGGTGCAGAGATTCATCGAGACGATGCGCTGGGGCCGCTTCTGTGCGCCGGCTGGCGCCTGCGCCGCGCTCGCGATCAGCGCGGCTACGAGCAACCCCTTCAGCAGGCGGCGGAGGATCAGTGCAGGGCGCGGATGGGCAGTCTCGGCCATGGACGCCCCGGTACCGGGTTTGCGCCGGCATTGCCACAGGTTTTCGAGGTGCTGCAGACCTTGCGCAGCGACCCGGCGCCGGACGCAGACCAGACTGCGCGGGCAACAAGCGTGTTCCTATCGTCCGGCAGGAACGAGCAGGGCGTTCGTCCTTGTCCACGCCATACCGGGCAGGTTGATCAACCTGGCCCCTTTGCGCCTGCCCGGCTTCCCAGCGCGAACACCACGATGCCAGCCTCGCCCTTCGGCGCATCTGCGGTTACGCCGCGGGCTTTCCGGAAAGCCTGGTAGCGCCGCGACATGTCGTTGATATGATTGTTGGTCACGCCAACGACGACCGCGACATACTGCGCGCCGCCGACGCTGTAGGTAATGACGCTGGAGCTGGGATAGCCATCGAGCGGGGCGCTCCACAGCAGTTTTCCATCGCGATCGTCGAACGCCTTCAGCGCCGGATCGAGATCGCCGGCGAACACGAGGCCGCCGGCTGTCGACAGCACGGAGGAGGAAATCGGCCCGTCGAGGTCGACGCTCCAGGCGAGCTTCTTGCCGCTGAGGTCCATGGCCTGCAGCCGGCCCATCTTGCCGTCCTTGGCCGCATCCGGGTGATCCGCGGCGCTGAGGATGGAGCCGGGGGCGGACAACAGGCTTCCCCCCTTCCCGCCCATGCCCATGCACCATTCGGTGATCGGCATGTAGAGCAGGCCGGTGTTCTTGCTCAGGGACGTCGGGGGCCAGGAGCGGCCGCCGGAGGGGCCGGGGCAATAGACGGTCGGCCGCGCGGGGTCGGGAAGGCGTTGCGGGTCGATCGTCTTCTTGCCGGTCTTGGGATCGATCGCTGTGATGATGTTCTGCGTGCCGGCGTCGAGCGAGAACAGATATTCGCCGGTCTTGGCGTCGAGCACGTCCAGGATGGCCATCTTGCCGGCGTTCATGACCACGCGGCGGTCGCGGCCGCCCACCTTGATGGTCGCCAGCGTGCGCTCGAACACCCAGTCGAGGTCCCACTGGTCGTTGGAGAAGTGCTGGTAATGCCAGACCAGCTTTCCAGTCTCGGGGTTCAGCGCGATGGTGCTGTTGGTGTATAGCGCATCCTGTGTCGTGCCTGGGATGCCGGAGGGCTTCAGCATCGGGCCCGTGTCGTAGGTCGGCGCGACGCCATAGTAGATGAGTTTGAGGCCCTTGTCCCACGTGCCCTGGTGCCAGACGGAGCCGCCGAAGCGCTTCTCGATCGGGAGACCGTTCCAGCTTTCCCCGCCGGGCTCGCCCGGCCGCGGAATGGTGTTGAAGCGCCACACTTCGTTACCGGTCTCGAAGTCGAGCGCGACGATGTAGCCGCCGCCAGCGACGAAGCTGGTGGTGACGCCCTGGATCACCTTGTTCCCCACGATCAGCGGCGCGCTGCGCAGGCCGAGGGTCGGGCCGGGCGTCGCCGGCGGCCGGATCTCGATGGGATGGTCCCAAACCTTGGCGCCGGTCTTTGAGTCGAGCGCGACCACATGCAGGTCCGAGGTCGGCACGAAGACGCGGCCGCCGGACAGGGCAAGGCCCATCTTCATGGTCGAGGACGCGCCGGTGGGAAGCGTATGCGCGTAACGCCACAGCTCCTCGCCCGTCGCTGCGTTCAGCGCCAGCACGGTGTCGGGGTTGACCTGCAGGAACATCGCGCCGTCGTGGACCAGCGGGGTCGGCATCGCGAGTCCGGCCCTGATCGGCGTGCGCCAGGCCGGCGCCAGGGATTTCACGGTGTCGCGGTTGATGCGGGTGAGCGGGCTGAAATTCTGCCCGTCATAGGTGCGCCCCCATTGCAGCCAGTCGCCCGGCGCCGGATTCTGCGGAGCATGGCTGGCGTGACAGGGCGCATCCCGCCGAGCAACGCCTCCGGCGTCGCGGTAGCTGTTGGAGCGGCCGGCGCGCCGCCAAGGGCGCAGGACTGCATTGCCATCGCGAGTACGGCGCAGCCAATCCTAAGACAGAGTCTTCCCGCTTTCATATCAGTTCCCTCCCTCGCTCCTCGCCTATGCAGCCGGTTGGATCAACCTGGCGAGGCCAGAGCGAACACCTGAATGGACGGGGCGCCTGTCGGCGTGCTGGCGGGAAGGCCGCGGCTCTTGCGGAACTCCTGATAACGCCCCGCCATCGCGCCGATGTGGTAGTTCCCCATGCCCGTGACCACGGCCACATACTGCGCGGCGCCGACGCTGTAGGTGATGACAGAGGAACTCGGGTTTGCGTCGAGCGGCGCACGCCACAGCAGCTTTCCATCCCGATCGTCGAACGCCTTCAGCGCGGGATCGAGATCGCCGATGAACACAATGCCGCCTCCTGTGGACAGAGCGGAGGTCGAGATCGGCGCCTCTAGGTCATGCCGCCAGGCCAGTTTCTTGCCGCTGACATCCATGGCCTGTAGCCGGCCCATCTTGCCGTCCGACAGCGCGTCCGGGTGATCCGCATTGGACAGCCGCGCGCCCGGCGCGCTTAGCAGCGGCGAGCCCTCCGCGCCGAATTTGGTGCACCACTCCGTCAGCGGCAGGTAGAGCTGGCCCGTGGCAGGACTGAACGATGTCGGCGGCCATGCGCGCGCGCCGGAAGGACTGGGACAGTAGACGGTTGGCCGAGCCGGATCAGGAAGGCGCTGCGGATCGATCGTCTTCTCGCCGGTCTTGGGATCGATCGCAGTGATGATGTTCTGTATTCCCGCATCGATCGAGAACAGGTAGGCGCCCGTCGCCGCATCGAGCCCCTCGAGAATGCCCATCTTGCCGACATTCATCACCACCTTGCGGTTCTGGCCGCCGATCCTGACCGTTGCGAGCGTTCGTTCGAACGCCCAGTCGAGATCCCACTGATCGTTGCGCAGGTGCTGGTAGTGCCACTTCAACTGGCCGGTGGTCGCGTCGATGGCCATTGTTGAGTTGGTATAAAGCGCATCATTCGTCACGCCGGACGCGGACGATGCCTTCAGCAGAGGACCCGTGTCGTAGGTCGCCCCTGCGCCGTAGTAGACGAGGTTCAGGTCCTTGTCGTACGTGCCCTGATCCCAGACCGAGCCTCCTGTGCGCTTCTCCAGCGGCAGATCATTCCAGGTGTTGCCGCCGGGCGCACCTGGGCGGGCAAGGGTGTGGAAACGCCACACTTCCTTCCCGGTGTTGATGTCGAGCGCGATGATGAACCCGCCGCCCGGCCCGGCGCTTGAGGTGACCCCCTGGATCACCTTGTCGCCGGCCACAAGCGGCGCGCTGCGCAGGTTGAACACCATGCGATTGGTCGCCGGCGCACTGAGTTCGATGGCATGGTCCCACGCCTTCTGGCCTGTGCGCGCATCGAGCGCGATCACGTGCAGATCGGAGGTCGGCGCGAACACCTGTCCGCCTGACAGGGCCAGCCCCATCTTCATGCTTGAACTGCCACCCGACAACACATGCGCATGGCGCCACAGCTCTGCTCCGGTTGCGGCATCCAGCGCCAGCACGGTGTCGGGCGCCGTTTGCAGGAACATCACGCCGTCGTGGACCAGCGGCGTCGGCATGCTGAGCCCGCCCTGGATTGGCGTGCGCCAGGAAGGCGCGAGGGTCTTCACGTTCTCGCGGGTAATGCGTTTCAGCGGGCTGAAATTCTGCCCGTCATAGGTGCGCCCCCACTGCAGCCAGTCGCCCGGCGCTGGATCCCGCAGCATGGCGGCCGATACCGGGCGCATCTTCGCGACCAGGGCCTCTGGGGTCGCGGGGGCCGTGTCCGCCGCCGGCGCCAGGGAGCAGGATCCGAACGCCGCTGCAAGCAGGGTGCTACATGCCTGGACCCAAAGCCTTCGCTGTGTGCGCATTGCCGAACTCCCCTTGTCGTACCTGCTTGTGACGCCTGCTTGTCGTGCCGGTCTGGCGCGCCTGCTTAGTGAGGCGTTGGCGACACTCTAGACTACGGCAGTCCCCCAGGAAGCCCTGACTTACGATGCAGACCTCCCGTTCGTGTGAGCGCCTAGCGACACCGCGCGCGAGACGCTGGGGAAGGCCTTGTGATCGTGATCGGGCGGCCGGCCAAAATCGCTGCAAAAAGAGTGTTGTGCCGCCGTTCATCTCATGCGGGCGCGCGCAAAACGCTTCGCGGCGACATGGCCAGGCGCCGACCGGGCGTCGCGCTGGGCCAGTCCAGATAGCAGGCGCACGGGGTTAGCAGCGCGCCAGAATGATCCGGCACAGGGGCGCACCGAGGGTTTCAAGGAGGGGCCGGCACGACCAGAATTGACTTGCCCAGCGTGCCCAGGAGAGCAGCGAAAGATCGGCGGGACAATTGCGCACGGTCAGAGAAGCGCCCGCATCGCCGCCACTGTCCGTTCGGCGGCGTCGCCCGTGCCGTAGTCGCTGATGTCGCTGCGGGGGGAGGCATAGTCCGCTGACGTCCACAGGCGGTTCCAGCCGGCGTCGACCGTCTCCACCCACTCGGTTTCCTCGCGCAGGGTGATGCAGGGCTTGCGGTGGAAATAGGCTTCCTTCTGCAGGCCGCCGGAATCCGTCAGCACCAGGTCGCAGTCGGCAAGAAGCCGATGCAGGTCGAAATAGCCGAGCGGGTCGATGATCATCAGCCCGCGCGTGGCGAGACCCGACGCCGCCAGCACCTTTCGCGTGCGCGGGTGGACCGGGAAGACGACCGTGCGGCCCTCGGCGCTCGTCTCGAGGAAGGCGAGCAGGGCGGCGAGGCGCTGCGGGTCGTCGGTGTTCTCGGCGCGATGCAGCGTGCAGACCGCGAACGGCTTGCCGGCAAGGCCCAGCGTGTCGAGGATTCCCGAAGTGCGGCGCGAGCGTTCGATGGCGAACTGCGTCGCATCGAACATCACGTCGCCGACATGGTGCACGCCCCTGGTGATGCCTTCGGTCTTGAGGTTGGCGATCGCGGTGTGCGTCGGGCACAGCAGCAGGGCGCTGAGATGGTCGGTGACGATGCGGTTGAGTTCTTCGGGCATGCGCCGGTTGAACGAGCGCAGGCCCGCCTCGGAATGGATCACCGGGATGTGGAGCTTGGCCGCCGCCAGCGCGCCGGCGATGGTGGAGTTGGTGTCGCCATAGACCAGCACGGCGGACGGCTTTTCAGCCAGGAAAGCCTCTTCCAGCTTCGCCAGCATCGCCCCGGTCATCGCGCCATGGCCGCCTCCGCCGATGCCGAGGTGGAGCTTTGGCTTCGGGATTTCCAACTCGTCGAAGAAGATGTCCGACATGTTGGCGTCGTAGTGCTGGCCGGTGTGGATCAGCGCCTCTTCGATGCCGGCCTGCGCGAAGGCGCGGCTGACGGCCGCCGCCTTCACGAACTGCGGCCGGGCGCCGACGACGGTGGCGACGCAGCTTGCTCACAGGTAGTGCTTCACTTCAGGAACGAAGCGCACGTGCTGCGCCATGCAGCGCTTGACGGTCGGCAGGTTCGCCTTCGTCCAGGCGACGGTCTTCTCGAGGCCCTCGCGTCCGCCGACCTTCGCCTCGAAGCCGAGCTTCTCGCGCGACTTGGTGGGGTCGCCGAAGCGCTTGCCGGATGTGTCCCAGTCCCGCTTGGGGCGGAGATCGTAGGGCGTCTTGTTGCCGGTGATCTCGTTGATCATCTTCGCCCAGTCGAGAATGGTGGATTCGACGCCGGAGGCGAGGTTGTAGACCTCGCCCGGCTCGCCGCGCAGGGCGCACGCCATCAGGCCGCGCGCCATGTCCTCGACGAAGATGAAATCGCGGCTGGCGTCGCCGCCATTGTCGAGCGGCAGGGCTTCGCCGTGCATCGCGCGGAAGATGAAGGTCGGCGTAACGTTGCGCCACACGGTGTGCACCGTGCCGCGCCAGCGGCCGGCGCCGAGGATCTCGCCCGGGCCATAGACGTTCTGGAAGCGCGCCTTCACGAAGGGCAGCTTGTACCGGGTGAAGTAATAGTTGCCGTAGAACTCGCCGATCAGCTTCGAGATCGAATACGGGCTGTCGTGATAGAGCGAGACCGGCGCATCCTCCGAGCGTCGCCGCCGCTTCGCCGAATGTCTTCTCGGCAACCGCGCATCCGGCGGCGGCATAGACCACCTTCTTCAGCGTCTTGATGTCTTTCAGCCGCTCGAACAGCTTCAGGCTGGTGAGCGTGTTGTTGTCATGGTCCATCAGCGGATCGGCGATGGACGACTGGTTGCCGTGGAAGCAGGCGAGGTGCCAGGCGAAGTCGAGATCGTTCGGGCAGAGCCTGCAGCACGCCGTCATCGGTGATCGAGCGCGGGATCATCACGACGCGCTTGTCGTCCGGCACGTTGACCATGTCGGAGGAGAGCAGGTTGTCGACGATGGCGAGCCGCTTGATGTCGTGCGTCAGCAGCTGCTTCACCAGGTTCGACCCGACGAAGCCGGCCCCGCCGACGACCAGCAGGCTGGCCCCGTTGAAGTTCGCCGGCTGCGCGCTCACTGACGGCCCTCCGGCTTCTTCACATGGCTGTAGACCGCCTGCACGCCGTTGACGTCGTACCAGGCGAGCATGCGGCGGATGCTTTCCTCGAAGGAGACCTTCGCCTTCCAGCCGAACACGCGCTTCGTTTCCGACGGATCAAGCACGACGGACGGCACATCATCATCGCCTGGCGGCACGATCGGCACCGGCGTATCCAGCTTGACGCCGAGATACTTCACCACCTCGTCGAACACGTCCTTGATGGTGCGGCCTTCGCCGGTCGAGACGTTGAAGACGCCGCGCGGCGCGTCTGCTTCACCGCCAGGTCGAGGAAGGAGAAGAAGTCCTCCATGTCGAGGAAGTCGCGCGTCGTGTCCGAACAGAAGCAGCCCTTGCCGGCCTTGAGGCGCGTGTAGAAGGTCGGGATCGGCCCGATCGAGAGGCGCGGGCCGGTGATGTTGCCGAGGCGCAGGCTGACGGCGTTGAGGCCGCTCATCAGCACATAGTGCTCGCCTGCCGTCTTGGAGACGCCATAGCTGGTAAAGGGCCGCGTCGGCGCAGTGACCGGGATCGGCGTCGCATCCGGCCGGCCATAGCACAGCGCGGTCTGGAAATTGACGAGCCGCTCCACGCCGATTGCGCTTGGAGGCTTCGACGACGTTGATCGAACCTTCGGCGTTGGCGCGCAGATCGCCGCGCCAGTCGTCGGGGTTCTTGTAGCCGGCGGCCGAGTGCAGGACCAGTTCCGGCTTGAACCGGTCGAACAGCCCGTCGACCAGCCCTTGGTCGGCGACGTCGCCTTCGACAAGCTCGAGCGTTTTCTGCGCCCGAGAGCGCTTCAGCCGACGACGTCGCGAAGTTGTCGATGACCAGATAGTGGTGGCCGCGGTCGCGCCAGTGGTCGATGATGTTGGCGCCCAGGCATCCCGCCCCGCCTGTGATCAGGACCCGCATCGGGCGACTACTTCTTCTTGTCGTCGAAGCGCAGGTGCGTGTATTCGCCGAACACGCCGTGCTGCTTGTAGTATTCGATCGCCTCCGGGATGAATGTTGCCAGCGGCGTGAACTTCACCTCGCCGAAATCCTTGAAGGTCTTCGACGGGTCGAGAAGGATGGTGCGCGCATCGTCCGGCCCCAGCGGCCTTGATTTCCGGCTGCGGATAGGCGTTGAGCTGCATGCCGCCGACGACCGCGTCGTAGAGTTCCTTGATCGCGATGTCCTTGCCGGTCGAGAAATGGTACGGGCCCGCGCCCAGTCCGTCGACCGCCTTGATCACGGTGCGGGCAAGATCGCCGACATAGACGAAGTCGCGGCGCGCCTCGGTGACGAAGCACTTCTTGCCGTCGCGCAGGCGCGAGAAGAAGATCGGCAGCGGGCCGGACACGTTGCGCGGGCCGATCACGTTGGCGAGGCGGAAGATGACATAGTCGAGGCCGGAGATTTCCAGATAGTCCTCGGCCGCCGTCTTCGAGATCGCATAGCTCGAATTGGCCGGGAATTTCGGATGCGGCAGCGTGATCGGCTGTTCCAGCGGCTTCACGCCATAGCAGAGCGCGGTCTGGAAGTAGATGAAGCGGCCGACCTTGTTGGCCTTCGCCGCCTGTACGAGATTGGCGCCGCCGACGACGTTGGTCAGCGCATCCGAATACCAGTCGTCCGGATCCTTGTAGGAGGCGGCGGTGTGGACGACGACATCGGGCTTGAACTCGGAGAACAGCCGATCGACCAGCGCCTTGTCGGCGATGCTGCCGTCAACATAGGTGAGGCCCTTGGCGCTTTCCGGCAGGTGCTCACGCCGGCCGGTTGTGAGGTTGTCGAGCGCCAGAACCTGATCGCCCCGGGCCAGCAGCATCTCGGCCACATGCGAGCCGACCTGCCCGCAGCCACCCGTAATCAACGCTTTCATGAGACCGCCCATCGTGCTTGCGAAGAATGCGCTGCGGCGGGTAGCGCCCGGCCCCATGAAAGTCAAGAAAATGGACCGGCATGGCGCGATCAAAGAGGGGTTGCCGAAATTCAACGGTCGGGAGAACTGTGCGCATGCCCTCCGCAGCCAAGGTGCGCCATCTCGAGGATGCCTGCCATGCCCGCCGCAGATCTGACGGAGACAGAACGAGAAAGGGGAGTTCGAACGGCAATCCTGTTGTCGATGTCTCGCATACCCGACGATCCCCGCGTGCGCAGAATGGGTGACTACCTGCACGCATGTGGCTGGCGCGTAATCGGGATTGGGCTTGCCTGGGGCGAAGTCTGCGCCGCCCGACTGGACGATCGTCGATGCGGAAGCGCCGACTGCCGTTTCGGGCAAGCCGATTCCGACAGAGGTATTGTCCGAAAGGAGTGCACGGGCGAATATCACGACTTTTTCCGTGCCGGGGGTATCGCCTGACACGACTTACGCCGTGAAGCTTCCGCGGGCTCGTTCCGTCTTGACGAAGATCCTGACTCGGCCATGGAGGCTGCGGGGCGAAGATTTCCGGTCTTTGGGTTCACTGGCCAAGGGCGTGATTTGGGCGGTCGTCGTCAGGGTTCACGATCTGACGAGACGTGGCGCGCTCGGGTTGAAGCGCGCGATCCGTCTTGTCGCTCGGTTCGTCATCATGTTCGCGCTTGCCGTGATAGTCGCACTGGCCTCGTTTCTTACTGTGGCCCTTCAACCGACCATGGTCGAATTCCCTCGGATCTCTCGCCCGGTCGCTTGCTCGCGCCAAGCCGGTGACCTCAAGATATCTCAGACTCTGGAGGGCGTCGCGACGCAAGGGCCAGGCTGCCGTGGACGCCTTTTGGTCTGAAGAGAGCACCGTCTACGACAATAGGACTATTCTTGCCATGCGAGCGGCTGCGCACGCCCATGGCGTCTACGGCATGTGGATCGCAAACGATTGGGTTACGCTACCGCTTGCGGCGGAATGCGTCGACCGTCATGGCGGTCTTTACGTGTATGACTCTCACGAGTTTGCTATTCAAGAATACTCGGAACGGCTGGACTGGGCTTTGCTGCACCGTCCGCTCGTGGCGACCATTGAGGAGCGGTTCATCAGGGGAGCGGCGGTCGTGACCTCCGTCTCGCCGGAGATCACTAAGGCTCTCAAGCAGAGATATCAACTCGCCGCGCCGACTGCGACGCTGCGAAACATGCCGACGTACCGCGAACACGCGTTCCGTCCGACACCGGAAAAGATCGAGATTTTGTATCACGGGGTTCTCTACTACGGTCGTGGGCTTGAGGAGACGATCGTCAGCGTCCGGGATTGGCGAGAAGAGTTTACATTCACGATCCGCGGGCCGGGGCCCGCCGAGTATCTGCGGAAGCTAGAAAATCTGGCCAATACTCACGGCGTGTCCAGCCGAGTCAGATTTGAGGCGCCGGTCCCGGCCAGCGAACTCGTCGCGAAGGCGATCGGGTTCGATGTCGGCATGATGGTTCTCAGGGCCCATTCGCAGCACAACAGCTACGCGCTTCCGAACAAGGTCTTCGAGTATATGATGGCGGGCCTCGCGCTCTGCGTTTCCGATCTCCCGTCGATGGCTGCGATTGTTCGCCAGTCTGGAGCTGGCGTCCTTGTCGAGGAACCCTCGGCACACGCCATTGCCAGAACCGTTAACGGTCTGACCAGAAGCCGGATCGACGCAAATGAAGCGACGAGGGCTGCAAGCCTCAAAGCGCCTGCATTTCGAGGCCGATGCCGAGGGTGTTCTGGCGCTTTACGAGGCTGCTTGGAATCGCGGCGGACTCGTCAAGTAAGCGGGCTGAAAAAAGGGCTAGAGGCGGGCCTGCCAGCCTGCTACCCAATGGGCGAGCCTGTCGGAGCCGTTCGCCAGCACGCTCGATGAACTGGTGGGGAAAGCACTGAAGCCTCAGGTCTTCTGCGACTTGAATGCTTTGTTCGGGTGGAAAAGTCATGTGTGGCATTGCCGGGATCGTTCATCTGGACGGCGGGCCGATTCCGGGCTTCGAACCCGCCTCGAGGTCATGAACAAGCTGATCGAGCACCGGGGCCCGGACGGCCACGGGATTTGGACCAGCCAGACAGGCTCGGTGGGCTTCGCACATCGCCGCCTCGCGATCGTGGACCTGTCGCCGCCGGCGCCCAACCGATGGTCGCCGACAACGGCGTCCGCAGTCGTCCACAATGGCGAGGTCTACAATTTCATCGAGCTGCGCGAGGAGCTGAAGGTCCGGCTGGACGTTCAAGAGCCGCACGGACACCGAGATCGTGCTCGCCTCGCACGCGCGCTGGGGAGACAGCGCGCCGGAGCATTTCCGCGGCATGTATGCCTATGCGCTGTGGAACGAGCAACACGCAGCGCCTGGTGGCCGCGCGCGACCGGTTCGGGATCAAGCCATTCTATTATGCGGTGATCGGTCGCACGTTCTGTACTTCGCCTCCGAGATCAAGGCGCTGGTTCCGTTCCTCCCCGCGATCTCGACCAACCGCGAGGCGCTGGCCGAATACCTGACCTTCCAGTTCACGCTTGGCGAGCAGACGCTGTTCGACCATGTCAAACAGCTGCCGCCCGGCGCACACGCTGGTAATCGAGAACGGCAGCGTCGTAGTCCAGCGCTACTGGGACGTGAACTACAACATCGACTGGAACCACACGCCGCAAATACTTCGAGGAGAAGCTGCACGAGCTTCTCGCCGACAGCCTGAGGCTCCACCTGCGCTCGGACGTTCCGGTCGGCGCCTATGTCTCCGGCGGCATCGATTCCAGCCTCATCGCCATCCTGTCGGCGAGCGCCAGCGGCGAGAACAACCAAGTTCTTCCACGGCCGGTTCACCGAATTCCCCGGCTATGACGAAAGCGGCTACGCCCAGTGCGCGGCGGATGCGGCGGGCGGCGAACTCCATACCGTCGACATCACCGCGGACATGTTCCGCGACCACATCTCGAAGGTGATCTACCACCTCGATCACCCGGTGGCGGGCCCTGGCTCGTTCCCGCAATACGAGGTCTCGGCGCTGGCGGCCAAGCACGTGAAGGTCGTGCTGGGCGGGCAGGGCGGCGACGAAATCTTCGGCGGCTATGCCCGCTATCTCGTGGCCTATCTCGAACAGTGCATCCGCGCCGCGATCGACGGCACCTACAAGACCGGCAATTTCGTCGTGACGCTGGAATCGATCATCCCGCGCATGGGCGTGCTGCGCGAATACAAGCCGATGCTGCGGCAGTTCTGGTCGGACGGCCTGTTCGGCCCGCTGGACGAGCGCTATTTCCGCCTCATCAACCGCTCGGCCGACACGCGCGACGAGATCGACTGGTCGGGCCTGCCGATGGCGGGCGTGTTCGAGACCTTCAAGGGCGAGTTCAACAAGTCGAACGTCGGCAAGGACGCCTATTTCGACAAGATGACCCATTTCGATTTCAAGTTCCTGCTGCCGGCGCTGCTGCAGGTGGAAGACCGGATGGGCATGGCGCACGGCCTTGAATCGCGCGTGCCGCTGCTCGACCAGGAGCTGGTCGAGTTCGTGGCGACCATCCCGGCCGACGTGAAGTTCAAGGACGGCCAGGCCAAGCACCTGCTGAAGCACTGCTTCTCCAACACGCTGCCGCGGCCGATCACCGAGCGTCGCGACAAGATGGGCTTCCCCGTTCCGCTGAAGGAATGGGTCAATGGCGAGCTCAAGGACTTCGTCCACGACACCTGTCCTCGGCCAGGCGGCCCGCACGCGCGGCTATGTCGACAACAAGAAGGCGCTCGCGGGCCTCTCCGACATGGGCGCGTTCTCGCGCAAGCTGTGGGGCCTCCTGTCGCTGGAACTCTGGCACCAGAATTTCCACGACCGGGCGGGCGCGTACAAAACCATGCTCCAGTCAGCCCAGCGCGAGCACGCCGCGGTTGCGGAATAGTAGACCTTCGCTCTAACGCAGAATTTTCCGCACAACGGCTTTGACGCTTGGGGGGGTGCGATCCCAAATCAGTGTCAGTCCCTTCATCGGGGGCCACGTGTTTTTGTTTGCCAGGATACGCCGCCGCATGCGGCTGAGGCGCGACACCGGCGGACTTCCTTCGATCTGGCTGTCTTCGAATGTTACCGAGACGGGAGGGTCATTCTGCCTGGGCGCCAGCAGCGCCATGAAATCCGCCCTGCTCAATCCAACGGGCAGCAGGGCGTTGGCCGGCTGGGTCGCCAACGACGCCGGAAAGCTGACGAGTTCGCCGCGCCGCGCCACGAACGCCGGAACACTGACAATAGTGCCGCGTGAACGCCGCAGTCCCGCGCCAAGCGCAATTTCTGCATCGACGCGTTCCGCAAAAGAGCGGTAGGAAAAGCGATCGTCTCCCAGAACATCGCGGTACGCACGGTCGGTCAGACTTTCGAGAAAGTCCAGGTCGTCAAGCTTTGCGAAGACATCGTCAACGTTGGACAGGTCCTTCTTGAGAGGAATGTAGTGCAAATCCGGCTTCACGACGCTTGAGTATTCGCCTTCGAAGAGGACCAGCGCGACCCGCAATCTGATCGCCTCAAAAACTTTCGGCGAGATTTGGTTCATCCGGATTGGACCTTCGCGTCCCGAAAGAAAATGTTTGCGAAACGCCTCGTATGTCATCTCGCTGTGTTCGGCGCCAGCGCGCTTGAGTGAGCCGTCAAAATCGAAAACGTTGGAGCCTGACTCCGTACCCAGCGTGGCGCGGCTGTTGGCGAGGAATTCATACCAGCCACGACCGTAGATGCGATGATCCTCATCTACCTCGATGTCGACAGGTATGCCTCGGGCCTCTGCCGCCTTGCGAACTTCAAGACCGATCCACAGCTTCTCTTGGCCCAGATCGCCATAGAAGTGCGCGAGGCGGCGGCCGCGATAAGCGATCGTCAAATTCCGCTCACGCATCGGTCGCTGGTATATTTCGATTTCGGCATCGTCAGGGATATACCCGGTCAATGTGGGAACGATGCGCATCCATGGAAAATCCGCGAGCGGATAAATCTTGTCCGCATCCTGGATCGGCACGCAGCTGAAGAGAAGGTCGAATTCTCAATCGCTGTAACCAGCCCAGCGCGATGTTTACCGTGTCGTACTCATCCTGGAGGAAGGCGATCTTCAACCCGTTGAAGCGCTCTAGGGCGCTTGCAACAGGTTCGATTAAGTGATTGGCGATGGAGAGCCGAACCGAGTAGTGCAAGATCGCGACGTCGAACATGTCCAGGTCGATACCGCTCAAGTCTGGAGCGGCTGCCCCCGTCGCCGGCAAATAGTGAATGTGGTGCTTGGAGTACCGACCGAGTGCCTCCAAATGCTCTCGGATAGTTGCAACGTGTGTGGAGCCGCTGTCGTACAGGACCACAACATTGTACTTGCAATTCGACTTCGCGCGAGCTGCCGCAATGACGCCCAGCGTCTCGATCACCGTTTCAAACTTGCGTTGGTAGGAGACGCTCTCAGCAACCTTGGCGCAGTGCTCAAGCCATTGGGGCTCATCCCGTCTGACCGCCACGTCTTCCATCTCGCGAGCAAACTCGGCCGCGCTCGTGGCTGTCCGGAACAGGTCTGGGTGGCGCTCCAGTTCGACGATAGGGATAGTGACCACCGGAAGGCCCGACGCGATGTATTCGTATGCCTTCAGAGGCAAGGATGCGCGCATCAATGAAATCTGACGGAAGGGGATGATGCCGACAGTCGCCTGCGCTTGAATTCCTGGCAAGTCGTCGGCGTCCAGCGCGCCTAGGAACGTTACGTTCGGCCGGCTTGTCAGTGTGTCCACTGTGGCAGTGTTGCGTCCGCGTCGCTGCCGCAGAACCAGAACCGCCAGTCCGGCAGCCCGTCTGCTAGATCCTTGAGCATTTCAAAATCCAGACGGGCGTTGATGCCGCCTTGATAGACGGCAATCTTCTTTGCCGGATCCGGCTTTCGCGTGGCGGCTTGCCAGTGTTTGACATCGCATCCGTTCCGCACAACGACCAAGGGGCCTTCATAGCGGCCTCCTTTTCGTACGCTGGCTGCGACCGAGTCGGTGACGGCGACGACCAGGTCCGTGAATGTCAACAGCCTGCGAAACGTCGCGACGAGGGCGGCGTCGACCATTGCCAGTTCGTTGTGTTCGCCGAGATAGTCCTCTGTGGCGTGTAGGACATGCAACTGCCCCGGGCGACTTTCGATGAATGGACCAAAGCGCGGATTATAGATCCAGTATAGCGGCCTACGGATGCCCTTGTCCCTGAACAGGTTGGACAGCATTTCGTATTGCGTCCGGCCATAGCCGGCGCCGGCATGCACAATGAGAATGTCGTGGTCCTCCACCTTCTCGACAATGCCGACGCCTGGTTGTGGAGACGTTGCTTGAACAAAGATCACCGGCCAGCGGCGAGCGAAGCGAGTGGCGTAGTGATATCGGTTTGAGCGCGGCTCCGTTCGCCAGTTCGACCAGGTGAACATCACCACCGCGTCGAATGCGTCATCGAGTTCGTGCGAGATGTTCGTCATGAATCTGCCTGCATGGAACGCAGCGCAAAAAACTCGCATCTGCTGGCCGACAACCCGCGCTGAGTCTTTCGGTCACACATAGACGTTTAGGCTGTTTTTGACCGTCAGTGCTTGCGTGCCCTGAAGCACAGCCCGATACCTGCTACGCGACCGTCATGCATAGGGCGACCGCGATCGTCAAAGGTCAGGTAAGCCAAAAATTTTCGGCTTTCCGACGGAAGCCGCTCGTCCAGGATCGCTTCGTATCGTTTTGGCAGCAGGTACATTTCGGGATTGCACGAGATCGAGCTTCCAATCCCCGTCACTTCGAAGCCGGCGGTTTCGAGGATTGTTGCGAACTCGGCGGCCCGATAGCAGCGTGCGACAGGACAGTTTTCGCCGTCGGTGGACCTTGCAAACGCTGCCTTCATGTCAAGCGCGGAGAACTGACCTTCGATGACCATTTTCTGATATGCTACGTATAGGTGCATCCAGATGCTGTCGGTGTTGTAGATCATGATCTGGGCCTGGCCGCCGGGTCGGCACACGCGGTAGAGTTCCGAAATGATCGGTAGCGGATCCAGTATGTGATGTAGCACGCCCGAGCTGTGCACAACGTCGAACGAGTTGTTGTCGAAAGGTATTTTGGATGCATTGGGCGGTTGCAGCACAAATTCGACGAAGCCGTTGTGCAGCCGCAGACGTTCCGCCGCCTCCGCCAGCGACGAGCTGGAGACGTCCAGCCCTACAAGGCGTGTCGGACGCGAGAAATGGCTGAAACCGACCATGTCATGGCCGGGACCGCACCCGTAGTCCAAGATCGAAGCGCCAGAGTAACCCAGCACGGGCATCAATTCAGAGTAGCCCAAATACTGATCGTTCCGCCAGCTCAGGTATTCAAGTGACTCTTTCGCCGACGCGAATTTTCGGTGCAGGGAAACATTGTGCTCGGTCCAATATTTGGCAATGGAATCCTCGCTCGGACCATCTGGATTCGACTCTGACATGGTTCCTCATTGAATCGCTTCGACGTTCCTGCTGGCGCTCTCCCGCTCCAGCCTGCACTAACTGCCCTGCGCGTCACCTATGCGTCGACCGGGCGGCGCCCGAGGGACTTTTGAAGTCGAGCAAGTTCGGCGTTCAGGCTTCGCACCTGTTCTTCGTACGCGCCGTTGATCCGTTTGATCTCCGCGCCATAGACAGCGTGTAGCCGATTTGTCTCGTCTGAGAATAGCCGGTTGAGCCGCTCAAGTTCCGGAGGATATACGCTTTCAAGATACTTGATGTGGCGCAGATACCGATTGGACGTCAGGCGGGCCTGGTGGTTCTTGAAATGCAGGGTGTGGTGCGGAACCGGTGTCGCCTTCTCAAGCAAATAGGGCAGGTCTTCGTCGACGACGGCATGCTCCTCCCGCCTTACGAACGGTACTGGCATGGTGGGGCGGGGACGCGCGCGGAGATCGGCTATCGCGATGTCGATGATTTCGTCTATCTTCTGCACAAAAGCGTCGTAGTTGAATTTCCCGGACGCAACGAGATGGTTAAAGGTGCGATCCGCCATGGCCTCGAGCTCGTCGAAGTCTTCCAGTGAATTGAGAACTTCATCAATGTTGGAATAATCCTTCTCGAGGGGGATGTAGTGTTCGTGAGCCTCCAACATGTCGGAGTAGCGCCCGCGCAAAAGGATCATGGGGGTTCGAAGAGCTGCAGCTTCGAAGAACTTCGGAGAAATCTGCCCCATGTCCATTGCAGCGTCCTTGTCCTGGATGAGCGGCAAGAACTCTTCGTAGCTGGGGGGGCGGCCATTCTGCTCGGTCAGTTGCGCGTATAGGCGTTCGACGGACTCGTCGAAATCGAAAACGTTTGAACCACTTTCCGTTCCAAGCGTGGCTCTGCACGAACCCATGAATCGAAACCAGTTCACACCGTAGATTCGACTGTCTTCGGTCCAATTGATGTCAGAGACGAGTCCGCGAGCCTCGCATGCGGCGCGCATCCGGCGTCCGATCTCGAGCTTGTCGAAACCCAGCCGGCCGTACCGCGGGCCGATATCTCGACCGCGATAGCCGATGACATTCGGGCGTTGCCGGAGGGGAATTGCGAATTCCGGAAATCTGATCCAGATCTTCAGGAACATAGCCCAGTGAGGATCTGAACAAACGCGGTATTGGGGAAGCGCGAACGCGGGGTAGACGCGCTCAACCTGATCAGGGGGAACACAGGTCAGGACGACATCGAAGCCGACGCGCTCGATGGCGTCGAGAAGATTTGCCGTCCTGTCGTATTCGTCCTGGACTGCCAGTAATTTCGGCCCACGGAAATGGGCTAGCTTCTCGGCGAAGTCTTCGCAGACAATGCCGACATAGGGCCAGCGCGCGCAGTAATTCTGAAACACGGCGTCGTACCGGTCGAGATCGATGTCTAGCTTGCGCGCCGTTGGTAACGTGGACGAACTCGACGTCGCCGTCGATGTAGCGCTTGAGGCTGTTTAGGTAGTCCACCGTGGTCTGCACGTGTATCCCGGATGCCGAGTAGGCGACCAGGACGCGCTTCGGTGGAGCTGTGGCCGGCGCGGAGATCGAGCTTCCAGCGGCAGGATTCATCTCCCTGACTTTTGCGCAGCGGCGGGCTTTCGCGTCCGCGAGTCGCGCCCTGTTGACGGAGTGGACCTTCTCGGCTGTCTCAAGCAACTGTTGGAACGTCTGGTCATAGCTGACCGCGCGGGCGGCCGTCATGCGCCGATCCAGGTTTTCGACGGACCAGCGTGTCGCTGCGCGCCCACATCTGGCCTCGATGAATTCTGCTTTGGTTGTCGCTGTAAGGAACAGGTCCGGCGAGCGATCCAGTTCGAGGATCGGGAAGTGGTCACAACGGGCAGGCCGGAGGCTACGTACTCATATGCTTTGAGCGGCAGCGAGACCTGCATAAGCGAGTACTGCTGGAATGGAATGATACCGACGGTCGCCCGAGCCTGGAGCTTTGCAATCATGTCCGGGTGTGATCTGTCCAAACGCGCGCACATTCGGCTTGAGCGCAGATATTGTTCCATTGCGGCTGTGCGGCGTTGGCCGCATTGCCGCAGAACCAGAACCGCCAATCCGGCATCTCAGCGACGATCTTCTCGATCAAGGAATAATCTAGACGGCCATTGATCCCGCCCTGATAGATCACCGATGCGCGCGTCGGAGCGTGGGCACGCCCGTCTGTCGCGGATATCCAGTGTTCGGCATCGCATCCGTTCTTCAGGACAAGCATGTGGCCCGCATATTTGCCGAGGTCTTCGATGTTTGCGGCGACGGGGTCGGTCACGGCGACCGACTAGAGTCGATGTTGCGGACCATGGTCACGTAGTCGCGCACGAGCGCATCGTCCGCGAGCGTTGCATCCTTATGATTTCCGAAATAGTCCTCTGTCGCGTGATAGACCTTCAGCGTCGATGGACGGCGGCGACAGACGTCCATGTAGCTGGGATTGTAGATCCAATAGAGCGGTTTGTTGTGACCGCGCCCATCCATGACGTTCAGCAACCGCCGAGTCTGCGCGGCGCCATAGTCCCAGCCTAGGTGCACAAGCGTAATGTCGTGACCGTCAACCTTTTCCCGTTAGAGCCGCATCGGGGCCGGGCTCGGCTGATCTGGACGAAGTAGACTGGAAGCGTTTCGCAAAGCGGGTGGCAAAGTGATACCGGTTGGATCGTGGTTCAGTCCGCCAATCCGACCAAGTGAGCATGACGACGCAATCGAAGTCGCTCGTAAGCCAATTCTGTCCACTCACGGGACCCCCAGCTCCGCCCATCTGTTGCAATGAGTGAATCAAGTCTAGACGATCAGGGCCACCATCGCAAGTCGACACAGGTGGCGCAAGGACAGACCACATGCCTGGAAGAACTGCGACAAGCCAGTCTAAGTCGATTTTCTCAGCGGCCGAAGGGCAGTTGTTTTTTCGCGTGAACTTGACTTGCCGGCACTTGAAAGCTCGGGCGGCCTGCAAAGGAATGTGCTGACTGTTGCATACCTTGAGCCGCTAAGTATAGGCACGGGAAGCGGCGGTCATAAGCCCGACAGGCTATGTTCGATTGGGGAGATGGGTTGGCGCCCTAGGGGAACCGCGCCACCGGCCTGCAGGTGTGTGGCCGAGTGCGGTGTGGAATCAGGGCAAGCGATGGGCATCGCAGCGGGCTTTGACGCAACGATCGCCGTCTCGGCTTCAACTTCGCGAGCATGATGCTGCGTGACCGGTATCTGGGAACTGGGCTGGGCCTCTTCTGGGCGATCGTCCAGCCGCTGCTCGCTCATCGGCGTCTTCGTCTTTGTGTTCACCTATCATTTTCAAGAACCGTCTGGGGATCGAGGGAGAGATCGGAACTTTCCTTCATAATCTGGATGATCTCCGGCTACGGCCCATGGCTTGCGATCAACGAGGGGCTGATGGGGGGGGCGACGTCGGTCACCGGCCAAGCGGCGCTGGTCAAGAACATGGCCTTCAAGACGGAACTGCTTCCGATTGCTGCGACGGCGCTCGGCCTGGTTCCGCTGCTGGTTCAGTGTCGCGATCCTGGCCGGGCTAATCCTTCATGGACGGCCGAGCGCCCAACCCCGGCTGGGCGATCATGCCGTCGTTCTGGTTGTTCAGATGATCTTCGTTGCCGGGCTGGGCCTCATGCTGGGCGCGCTCAACGTCTTCGTTCGCGATATCACATTTGTGCTGCCGAGCGTTCTGACCATGCTGCTGTTCCTGTCTCCGATCTTCTACCCGATCACGCTCTATCCTGAGCCCCTGCGCGAGATCGTGCAGTGGAATCCGATCTATGTGATCGCCAACGGCTATCGGCCGCCGATCGTAGAGGGACAGCTTTCCGCCCTCGGCAGCAGCTGGTCTATCTCGCGAATTTGGTCATTGTTGACCTCGCTACTGGCCTGCGGTGTTCCGGCGAGTGAAGACCTACTTCCACAGCCGTCTATAGCGGTTCGCCGCATGCGATGTCAACGTCCCTCGAGTGCCGCAATGTCAGCAAGACCTTCCTGCTGCAGGACAAAGAATCGGCATGGCGCATCCTGTTCGGCGGGCGGTCGGCAAACGGTTTCGAGGCCCTGAAGAACGTCACCATCGATGCTCCCAAAGGCCAATTCGTTGGCGTTCTTGGAAGAAATGGCGCGGGCAAGAGCACGTTGCTTGCGGACCATCGGCGGGGTCTACGCGCCCGACAGCGGCGTCGTCATCGTCAACGGCGACATGTCTGCGCTCTACGAACTCGGCATTACGGGTAACGACCATCTGACCGGGCAGGGGTTTCGCCAATCGCTGGTTCGATGTCTACTCGTCACGCCGGGAGAAACGACGCGAAGCTGATCGCCGACGTCCAGGAATTCTCTGAGCTCGAGGAAGCGTTCGACCGCCCGATCCGCACCTATTCGGCGGGCATGAAGGCGAGATTGTTCTTCGCGCTCGCCACGGCGCGGAAGTCGAAAATCTACGTTATCGACGAGGTGCTGTCGGTCGGCGATGAGTATTTCCAGAACAAATGCTGGCGACGGATTCGGCAAAGGCTAGCGGCGGCGCTTCAGGCATCATCGCTACGCACGACTGGAGCGCCGTGCTCCGCCTCTGCCCAGACAGCCACATCATCGAGAAAGGCCGGATCATGGCGCGTGGGCCGAGCCCCGGGTCGTCAAGCAATACCTCGGGCTGTCAACCGAGGTTTTGGCGAACGGGGCGCGTTTCGATCCCGGGCCGCCGCGGTTCGTTACGGCAGATCGCTTGAGATTTCGAGTTCGAGATCGGCGTGTCAGCGCACGGAGAGCTGCAGACTCCACTTCGGCGTCGCAATCGAGATGTTCGAGCCCGGTTCTGGTTGGGAGCACGTGCTGCATGCCGACAACCGAGCCGGTCGGTGTCGGCCCTGGCGAATTCAGGGTCGCGCTGTCAATTCCCCGGTTGCCGCTGAAGGCGGGCGAGTATTCGCTCTGCCTCTTCCTTTCGAAGTCAGACCCAAGGCGGGCCTCGTGCCTCTCGACGTCAGGTCCTGGACATATGGCGAGGATCTGACCCTCAGGGTCGAGGGCGATGACGTCCGCCGGCGCGATCCGTTGGCCGCTACAGCTCGCGAACCTGCATCCGAGGCCTGCAGCGGCGTGGCCAAGCGGATACGATGGAGGCCGTGCTTTGAGCGCCCGGCACATCGATGTCTGTGGCGTTACCAAGGTTTATCCCGGCGCCGTCGGGCATCGCTGATATTCAGGCCTTGGCCGATGTGAGCTGCACGATAGACGACGGCGAACGGGTCGGCGTCATCGGCCCGAACGGGGCCGGAAAGTCGACGCTTCTGCAGACTGATCGCCAGGCGTCATCTCACCCGACCTCTGGTTCGAGTGCGAGGTCTACGGGAAGGTTCACGCGATTCTCACTGTGGGAATGGGCCTGCGGGAAGAGGCTACCGGGCCGCGAAAATCTGTTTCTCGACGGCGCCGTTCTGGGGCAGGTCACGATGCAGAGACGGCGGTCGAGATTGCAGGAGATGATCGAGTTTGCCGAGCTGGGAGAGTTCATCGATCAACCGGTTCGGACGTATTCATCCGGCATGAAGGCGCGGCTTGCGCTTCGCTTCGCTGATCACCATCGAGCCCGAGATTCTGATGATCGACGAGGCCCTGACTGTCGGCGACGTTTTCTTCGGCAGGAAGGCCGCGAGCGCTATCGAAGACCTTGACTGCCAAGGGAGGCACGTGATCTGTCGTTGTCGCATGGTCTCGCTAGCCATGAACAGATGTGCGCGCTGCCATCTGGATCGAGGGCGGGGAGCTCCGCATGGACGGCCCGGCGAAAGAAGTCACGGGCGCCTATCGCGATGAACTTCACAGACGCGAGGAAGCAGGAAATCGCAGAGGAAATTCGGTGCGAGCGGCGCTGCCTGGGCCAAGTCGCCGAAGACGATCTCGATCGAAGGTTTCGCCGTTCGCTGATTCCGGAGGCGCTCGGCACGCGAGCTTGTTCGAATCGGGGAGCGGGCCCTGCTTGCGGATCGCCTGAAAGGCGCTGGCTGCAGGCCACGTCGCTGCGCGATCTGGATCGAGCGCAATGACGGTCTTGTCCTGTTCGACGAGCAAGTGAAAATTGCCGCGCAGTCAGAAGCGGCAGGCCCCCGAAATCTCGCGGTCGTCAATGCGCCGGCCAGAAATCAGAAATGGCAGCCGGTTTCGACGGCAGGTCGCACTTGGCGAACTGGCTTGGCGGCCCTTCATCTATCAGATTCATGCCGAGATCCTGACACCCAAGGGTGTGGTCGCGCACAACTCGGCCACGGTCAAGATCTGGTCGGAGCAGACCGTCCGGGCGGCGCGCCCGTCCTGCGGCTCGCCGATAACGTCTCGTGGTGCGCCAAGACCCGGCCGCTCACGGCGACACGTCGAACACCCGTCCCCAAAGGCCGAGATTGACAATCCGCCACAGCGTGAAGTCGATCGGGCGCCTGCCATCCAGCACAGCATTCATCAGGCTGCGCGTTTCGGCGGCATTCAGCAGATCCGGATAGCGTGCCAGCGTAGCCTCGACGCCCTCGATGACCAGCTGGCGCAGCGCGCCGCGGAACCATGCCGTCTCTGGCGTCGCAAAGCCCAGCTTGTCATGGCGTTGGCGCACCGTCTCGGGAAGAATTCCGTTCATCGCCCATCGCAGAACGCGCTTGGTGTCGCCGCCGACGATCTTGTGCCGGTCCCAGAGCGAGATCGTGAACTCGACAAGCCGGTGATCGAGGAAGGGAACGCGCGCTTCGATCGAATGCGCCATGGAGTTGCGGTCTTCGTAGCGCAGCAGCATCGGCAGGCTCGCGCCTTTCACGAATGCCACGCAGAGCTCGCCGATGTCGTCGATCGCCGACACGCCGTCGCCGCGCCATGACTTCGGCCATGCCGCCGCCGGAGGGGCTTGGCGGTATCGAGGAGATCGCTGCTCATCCAGCCATCTCCCGACCGGTCCACCGGCGCCACCTGGCGGGATACCGTGACGGTCCAGGCGGGGCGCGGTGTCCCAGCATCGATTTCAACTGGTCTGGCGGCCAGCGCCCGTGCTTGCGCCATCGATCGTAGATCAGGCTGTGTCAGCGTTGCATGCCGCCGTTGGTTGATCAGGCCTGTGCGTAGTACCAGAAGCTTCCATGATAGCCCGCAAGTTGCTCGTCGGCGCCTTGGCCGTCCAGCATCACCTTGATGTTCTGGCTGCCGCGCCTCATCGAACACGCGACCATTGCGAATAGATGCTGGTCGACCCGTACGGCTCGTCCTGGTGCCAGGTGATCTTTTCGGCCAGAGCAAAGGCATCCTCGGCTTTCGGATAGACAAAGTGCGGCGACCGTGCGCGTAGTTCGCGATCACGATATCCATGAACGGTTTTTCGTCGACTTCCTTGTCGGGATAGCAGGCGCTTACGGTATGGATCGGCTCGCTGCTGTCTGTTGAGCAGGCGGTCCATCACGCAGACGATGGAGGAGCTGTCGAGTCCGCCAGACAGGCACGAGCCCGACGCGGACATCAGAGCGCAGGTGGAGCCTGACGGAGTCGAAAAACAGCTCGCGGAATTGCTCCGCCGCGGCTTCCTCCGAATTTCCGGTCCCGGGTTGACGCGGGACGTCGTAGTACTGCTTCACCGGAAGCGCGTCTCCGGGCTTCCAGTTTCTGAGATCGAGACGAAGCAATTCTCCACCGCGGAGCTGCTCGACGCCGGAAAACATTGTATCGGCACAATGATCGGTGTAGCCCGCCGCAAGGAAGTCCCACACGCGCGGAAGATTCATCCGCCTCTCGGTTCCGGGCAGGTCAATGCTGACGCTCGGCATCTATTACGTGTTGCCGTTCGTGCGCTGGGACCGCGGGCCGAACGCGCCGGGCCAGGCGGTCTTGATCGATTTTCCGGCTGCCGATTTCTACTTTTTCTTCATCGAGATCTGGCCGCAGGAAATCTACTATCTGACCGGTCTCCTGGTGCTGGCGGCGATCGCGCTGTTCTTCATGAATGCCGTCGCCGGCCGTGTCTGGTGCGGCTACCTCTGTCCGCAGACGGTCTGGACCGACCCGTTCGATGCGGTCGAGCGCTTCTTTGAGGGCGACCGGCGCGAGCGGATGCGCAACGCAGCAGGGAAAGCTGACGCCCGAGATCGTTGTCTCGAAAGGCGGCCAAGCATGCGGCCTGGCTGTTGATCGCATGGTGGACGGGCGGTGCGTGGGTGCTTTACTTCGCGGATGCGCCGACGCTGGTGAAGGACCTCGCGACCTTCAACGCGCCTGTCGTTGCCTGGATATGGATCGGCATCCTGACGTTCACGACCTATTCGCTTGCAGGCTTCATGCGCGAGCAGGTCTGCATTTACATGTGCCCATGGCCGCGCATTCAGGCCGCACTCACCGATGAGCATGCTCTCAACGTCACCTATCGCTTCGACCGCGGTGAACCCCGCGGCGCGCTGAAGCGGAACGAGAGAGCTGCGCGAACAGGGCTCTTTCCTGCAGGCGACTGCATCGACTGCGGCCAATGCGTTGCTGTGTGCCCCACGGGCGTGGATATTCGCAAGGGTTTGCAGATCGACTGCATCCAGTGCGGGCTGTGCATCGATGCCTGCGACACGGTGATGGCGAAGATCGACCTGTCCGGCGCGGCTGATCGCCTATGATACGGATATCAATGTGCGCCGTGCGCCAGTGTGGCGAGGCGCTCTGTTGTACAAGCCTCGGTGCGAGGCCGTGTACGATCCTGTACGCGGCCATCATGATCGTCTGGTCGGCGGCATCATGATCTTTACGCTCGCGAGCGCGAATTGTCGGGGATCAGCGTGATCTACGATCGCAATCCGCTGTTTGTACTGCGCTGAAGGACGGCTCGATCCCGCAATGCCTATACGGTGCGCGTGCTCAACAAGGCGCTCGAAGGGCGACGCTTCTTCGCGCTGACGGTCGAAGGCCTGCAAGGACATCCGACATTGACATCGTCGGCGCGACCAATGGCGCGTCGCGGTACCGCGAGCGATCCCAAGGAAAAAGTCGGTCCCGACCGGACACTTGAACTCCGCGTTCTGCTCACGCGGCATGGCGCTCCGCTTGGCTACGTATTGGGTCCCGGTCACCTTCCCCCTGATCAGGGATGAAGCGACGGGTGAGGTCGCCTCGGTGTCGGGGACATGAGTTCAGGAGCGACCCGCACAAATGATTGCCGTTGGCTCACGCCCGGGCCGTTCGAGGTAACGGGACGCTTCGTCCTTCTCTGCTTCATCGGCTTCTTTGTCGTCGCGCTCCGTCAACGCGATCATGATCTCGCTATGCGGTTGACGACCTTCGGTGGCGTCGAGACCGAGAGCTCCTACAAGGCAGGTCTTGCCTTCAAGGCGGAGGCGGCGCCTCCGCCGCGCAGCAGGCGCTGGGCTGGAAAGTCGATGAACGGATCGATCCGCGCACCGAGGGGGCGGCGATAATATAGTCGTCCGCGACGCCGCCGGCGCGCCGGTTCCGCATCTCGCCGTCGACGTGACCCTGACGCATCCGGCGGACAAGCGGCGCGACATTGCCCTGACTGCGTCCGAGCAGTCGGCGGGATCGTTCCGTGCGTTGGCGCCGCAGGTCTCGGGTCGGCGCGGCCTGACGATCGAGCTTTCGCGCAACGGCGAACGGGTGTTTCGCTCGGTGAACCGGATCATTGTGCCATGAGCGAAGCGCAGAGCCTGCCGGCGAGGGATTTCTCGCATTTCGTTTCGGCGTCGGACGGCGTTGCGCATCTGACGCTTGCGGTCGAAGGCATTGCCTGCGCGGGCTGCATCGGCCGGATCGAAAGGACAGTCGGTGACCTTCCCGGCGTGCAGGAGGCCCGCGTCAACTTCACGACCAGGCGGCTGTCGATCACGGGCGTCGAAGCAGGACTTCATCCCCCAAGGATCATCGATGCGCTGGAGCGGCTCGGCTATCGGGCCTATCCATTCTATCCGGCTCGCGCGGGCGACGACGACGCGCGGCGCGGGCAATGGCTGTTGATGTGCCTGGCCGTCGCGGGCTTC
>CAVQYJ010000012.1:0-555941 GCA_963718145.1 uncultured Alphaproteobacteria bacterium
ACGCCGCGCCTCGTCCGGGACTGGGAAGAGCATCTCGCCATGATGCCGGCGATCCAGATGTCGGAGACTGGATTCTCGCTCGGGCCGGCCACCGACTGGTCCTACAATCCCGATGGGCCGGTGCAGAAGACGACCGTCAATTTCGCCGCGAGCTATGCCGATCTCAAGAGTGTCTGGTTCATGGTCGAGCCGCAGCCGGGCGGCGGCTATGCCGCGCACACGCTCGTGCTGTTCGAGTTCTCCGAAGACCGCATCATCGGACTCACCGTCGAGGCCCGCCGGGAGAAGGCGGAGCAGTACGACGCCTTCCAGGGTCTCTTCAACAAGTTCGAACTTGCCTACATCTGGTCGACGTCGAAGGAGTTGCTGACGCGCCGCGCCGTCTATCTGAAGAAGGACATCTACGTCTATCCGCTCCAGCTTTCGGAACAGCAGAAGGGCGATTTCCTTAAGGCCCTGCTGCAGCAGACGATCGCGGTCTCCACCAAGCCGCGCTTCTACAACACGCTCACCTCCAACTGCACCAACGAGCTGGGTAAGGTCGCGAAAATCCCGTGGCATTACTCTTTCGTGCTGACCGGCTATTCGCCGCAATATCTCTACAAGCTGAAATACATTCCGGGCGCGGACTTCGAGACGGTGAAGCAGCAGGCCAGGCTGGATGCGGAGATCAGAAGCTGGAACGATCTTGCCAGCTTCGACTTCGACAAGGCGCTACTGACTCAACTGCGCAAACGCTTCATGGTTGAGACGAAATGACCAGGAGAGGCGCCCGATGCACAGGCTGCTCGCCCGGCCGCAGGCGCTCATCCTCATGCTGGTGGCATCGCTGATGGTTGTGGTCCCTGCCTCGGCGAAACAGACGGTTCAGCAGCGCATTGATGCACTACTGCCGGGCGCCGACCTCTTGCTGCCGGAAGGCCGGGGGCCGTTCCCGACCGTGATCCAGCTTCACGGCTGCGGCGGCAAGGGCGCATTCCAGTTCGGCTGGGCGAAGGTCGCTCGCGATGCGGGATGGGCGGTGATCGTCGTGGACAGCTACGCTTTCCGCAACATCTCGAGGATGCAAGCCTACGCCACTGTTTGCACCGGGCTCCATCTCTGGGGCCGCGAGCGGGCAGGCGACCTGTATGCCATGATGGAATGGGCGCGACGCCAGGCCTGGGCCGATCCCAAGCGCATCGCTGTCGCTGGGTGGAGTCATGGCGGCTGGACCGCGCTCGATGGCATGAGCCTGATCCCCGGCGCCGAGATGGCCAGCGCCACGCATCTCACCGACCTGCCGGAAGAGCCCTTGTCCGGCCTGGTCGGCGCCTTCTGTGTCTATCCCTATGTCGGAGTCGGCACGCTCTCCGGCTCGCGCGGCGTCCGGTGGGATGCTCCGATCAAGGCGCTGGTCGGAACGGCGGATGTGATCGTTGGCGGCAGGGGCCTCGCACGGACACTGCAAAAGATGCGCACGCCAAGGACGCCCGCCGAGGTGGTGATCCTCGAGGGCGCTACGCACGCATTTGACGAGCCCGCGGCAAAAGACCTGCGCGTGCACTACGACCCGGAACTCACCGAGCGGGCGCAGGTCATGTATTCCGATTTCCTGAAGGGCCTCGCGGCGCAGCGGTCTACAGCTTCCGCGGCGGGCCAGGCCGGTGGCTAGGGCCGCGCACGATATCCCAGGCCATCGTTGCAGCCGAGCCCAGGCCGAAGCCGCCGAACGCGCCGATGCAACTGGCGAGAAAATCGGCCAGCGAGCCGTTGCGGTCCGGCACGGGGATCTGGATCAGTTCCAGGGCGATGCCGAAGCCGATCACACCGCCCAGCGCCACCAGCCTTAGCCGCGCGCCTGGCATCAGGGCCGCGCACAGCCCCACCGCGCCGAACGCCATGACATGCCGCATCTTGTCGGTGTGAATCAATTCGGCCAGCGGATCGTCCGCCTGCACCGCCGCCCACACCATCACCGCGCACAGCACCACCACCACCGCCGCCCACAGCAGGGCGATCCGGTCAGTCATGCTGATCTTTGTCGAGGTCGAAGGAATGTCAGACATTGCGGCACTCTAAGCCGCAACCGTTGAAAAGCGCTGAACGCGGACCTGTTCGCAATCAGGCCTGACTTGGCGTCCACACATACTCCAGCTTGAGCCCATCGGGGTCTGCGAAGAATACGGCGTAGTAGCCCTTGCCCTGGTTGTATTCAGGATAGTCCGCCGGCGGGTCGAGAATGGTCGCGCCGAATTTCTGGAGCTTCTCGAACAGCGCATCCACGTCCTCACGGGTCGGCGAGGCCCACGCCGCGTGATGCAGCCCGGGCGAATAGCGGTCAGGCGTCCGCCTGGCATTGGGCCCGCGCGCCTTCACGATGCCCACTGACATGAATCCGTCTGCGGTCAGGTTCCATTCCGTTCCGCCATCGGCTTTCCGATCGACCTCGCGATAGCCCATGTGCGTCAGAAACAGCTCGTAAAGCGGCCGCGACGCTTCGGGATCGTTTAACGTCAAATCGAGGTGATGGATGCGTCCGCGCATGTTGCTCCTCTTGTCCGCCGGGTTCACCCTAGATGGTGCGCTGCGCACCACGCGGCCAGCGTTTCCAGGAGGAACGCCTCATGAAACTCCGCAACCTCAAACTCCAGCCCCTGCTATTTGCTCTGACCGTGCTCAACCTAGGCATGTTCGGCTACATCATCTCGCAACAATCCGCCCGGGCCGCGCCAGGCGATGACGGCATCCTTCGCGGCAAGGGCCTGCAGATCACCGACGACAGGGGCAAGGTGCGCGCCAGCATCGAAATCCTGCCGTCTCAAAAGCTGCAAGACGGATCGACCTATCCGGAAACCGTTCTGCTGCGCCTCATCACGCCGGACGGCCGGCCGAGCGTGAAGGTCGCCGCCATGACAACTGGCTCGGGCTTCTCTTTCACCGACGGGAAAGGTCTCTCCTACGTCCAGCTTGTCGCGCAGGATGACGACCCCAAGATCAACATCGTCGATAAGGCCGGGAAGAAAGTGCTGACGCTGCCCTAGATGCTTAGTCACGCGCTGTCGCCACACCCGGCGACAAGAAACATTAGAACCAATCTGCATTTTGTGGAGATCGGTAAAAGGAGCGTCATTGCTCCGCCGCTACAACCTCGATCTCGACCTTGAGCTGGGGCGAAACCAGGGCGCCGACGACCACCAGCGTCGAAGCCGGTCGCGTATCTCCCGGCATCGTCTTGAACTTCGTGCGATAGGCCGGCACGTCGGCGCTGCTCACCAGATACCCGCGCACACTGACGATGTCGGTGAGTTTCAGCCCGCCCGCTGCGAGGATCGCCGCCGTGTTGCTCCACACCAGGTCGAGCTGCTCCTCGAAGCCCGCCGGAATCTTTCCGTCAGCCGAGACGCCGACCTGCCCGCTGGTGATCAGCGTCCGCGCGCCGGCAGGAAGCGAGACGCCCTGGCTGTAGTGCGGCGCCGACGCCGCCATGCCGGATGGATTGATGCGCTTTATCATCCCGCAACTAGGGCGGCGCGAGCACCGATTGTCTAGCGCACTTTTCTTCCCTCGTTCGCGAAGAGGACGGGAGACGTGGATCGCGCCGAAGCCGCGAGACGATGGAGGTAGCCGCCGGCTTTTGTTGAGCGCACGGCGCTTGCGTCTTGCCTCGAACCTGGTTTCGAGGCTGCCCCCTCCGTCTCGACGCTACGCGCCGCTCACTTCTCCAGCGCCTGGCTGGCGTTCGGCTTTGACTGCAGCTGGATGTAGTTCTGGATGCCCACTTGAGCGATGAGATCGAACTGCGTCTCAAGAAAGTCGATGTGCTCTTCTTCGTTGTGCAGGATCTTGTTGAGGATGTCGCGCGAGCCATAGTCGCGCACCGTCTCGCAATAGGCGATGCCGTCTCGAAGGACCGGCACGGCCAGTTGCTCGGTCTTGAGGTCGCACTCCAGGATTTCGGTCACGTTCTCGCCGATGAACAGCTTGCCCAGGTCCTGCAGGTTGGGCAGGCCTTCGAGGAACAGGATCCGCTCGATCAGCCAGTCGGCGTGCTCCATCTCCTCGATCGATTCCTTGTATTCCTTCTGCGCCAACTCGCTGACTCCCCAGTCACGGAGCATGCGGGAATGCAGGAAATACTGGTTGATCGCGGTCAGCTCATTCTTCAACGCCTGGTTGAGAAACTCGATGACCTTGGCGTCTCCCTTCATCTGCCATTCTCCTAGAGTTCAGCGCGCCGCTGGGGATGGGGCAGGGCGGCATTCCATTTAACCCGCAGCAGGGGCAAAAGAGCCCGAGTCACAGTGCTATTCAAGTTGTTTTTATTGGGAATTTTTGAGAATGCGAGGACGTCGCGCTCTCAGCCGGCCTATTATTCAGCAGCGACCATAAGTTCTGGCGAACCCGCGTCCTCGCAGCCCTGGTTCTTGATCATACCGCAAACCGTTTCGCAGCATTTTCCGCAATTGATCGTAGTCTGGTGATGCGCGTGGACCGCACGAGGAGAGCGAGCGCCCGCCGCAATGGCGTCGTTCACTTTCGTCGTATTGAGGCTCCGACACACGCAGATGATCATGCGACCCATTTGCATTACATTGCGAACGATTGTCAATCGCGCTGCAACCGTCGTGCCGTGGACCGGATGTCGCAGCTGTGACCTACCTGACACCCGCTGGGACGATCACGAAAATATTCCAATGATTACAGGGTGACAAAAGGGCGTCCCGAAAATCTACGCCACCCTCCAAAAGCGCCGCACAATGCCCGCATGACACACGCTGTTGGACAGTCACGAACGGAGGTTTTCGGGTTTCCCTTCCTGCTTGTGGTCTCTGACAAGGCCCGCGTGCTCGTGCACGTCCCTGCGATGCTTGTGTCTATCGTCGCGGGCATCGTCCGCTTCTTCCGTCCAGTCGAGACAGCCGGGTGTGACGACTGTTCGGCGGAGGGCGATTGAAGCCGAAGCGAGCCACGACCCGGTCGATGAACAAGACCGCCCTTAATCACACAGCGATCACATCGCCGGCCTCGTGGTGTTGAGAAGCGATCAGAGCGAAAAGGAATGCGGCTCGCGCCGGTCCAACCGCGAGCAACGCCACCGCGGGCAGGAGCCGCAAGTGGTTGCTCGCCGGCTCGCGGCTTCATCCAAAGGCAAATTCGTGCGTTAGGCGACCATTCTTGAGCGCGAGGTTTGACGCGCATCAAAGAACGTCATCAATAGGTATCGTGAGTTGAATTGCGTTAGTTCAGGCCGCCGGGGTTCGCGGTCAGTGCGTGCCGGGGAACCATCTTTGGAAACCAGCCTTCCGGAAGATATCGAGACCGACCTCTGCATTGTCGGCAGCGGTTTCGCGGGCCTGACGCTGGCGCACCAGTTTGCCAACACGAAAACGCGAGTCGTCATCGTCGAGAGCGGCCGAAAAGAGCGTGACCCGGCCGCCGACGAACTCAACGAAATGGAAAGCGTCGGCGCTCCTCGCGTGATGGACCAGGAAAGACTGCGCGCCCGCGTTTTCGGCGGCACGTCGCAGCTCTGGACCGGCCGCTGCGGCCCACTGGACGACATCGACCTCGAGCGGCGTGACTGGGTGAACCTGTCCGACTGGCCAGTGGCCATGCGGGACCTTGAAGGCTATTTCGATCGCGCAGCCAAGCTGATGAAGCTCGGCCCGGCGTTCTTCGATGAGCGCGCGTGGCGCGTCCTCAACCACACTGGCATCGAGCGCAAGCCGCAGGCGTCGGGCATGCGCAACGTGTTCTGGCAGTTCAGCCGCCCGACAACCCGTGGCCGCTATCTTCATGTCGGCCGCGACTTCGAAACGACGGCGAACAATGTCAGGGTCATACTCGGAGCGACGGTTACGCGTGTCGATGCTGCCAATGGGCAGGGCCAGCTTGCCGCGGTGCGTGTCGTCTCGGGATCTGGTGACCAGAGGATGATCCGCGCCAAGGCAATCGTCCTGGCGGCGGGCGGCATTGAGAATCCGCGCCTGCTGCTGGCGTCCCGGGATGGAGAGGGCAAGAGCCTCGGCAACCAGCACGACAATGTCGGACGCTACCTGCAGGACCACCCGCGCTGCACGCTGCTGACGCTTGAGCCGAAGAAGTCCGGGCGCATCCAGAAGGAGTTTGGCCACTATTGGGTAAAGAAGGGTTCGCGCCTTTACGACTACCAGCGCGGCCTTGGGGTAGCGTTTGACACGCAGCGTCGCGACAAGCTGCTGAATTCCGCCGCCTGGCTCAACGTCATTCCGCGCGGCGGCAGCGCCAAGGAGTCTGTCAAGCGCCTGCTCGACCGCAAGTCGAAGAACCTCGGCAAGGACATTTCTGCCATCGTCTCCGGTATTCCAGAAGTGGCTGGCGCGAGCTTCCAGCGCTTTGCGATGCGGCAATCCTCCGTCGTGAAGACGGATGATGTTCACTTCACCGGCATGTGCGAGCAGGTCCCTGATCGCGATAGCCGCGTGACACTGGGAAACAAGCACGACCGGTTTGGCATGGCGCTTCCAAGAGTCGATTGGCGCATCAGCGCTGAGGAGCGGGCCACGATGCGGCGCCTCAGCCGTGGCCTTGCTGCGGAAATGGCGGCACGCGGACAGAAGCACTACACGCTGCCCGAGTGGGTGGTCAGCGGCAGGGATCAGGACGCGGTGTTCATCGACGTGGCGCACCCGATCGGTGCAACCCGTATGTCCGCCGATCCCAGGACCGGAGTGGTGGATCGCGAATGCCAGATCCATGATGCGCCCGGCATCTACATCGCCGGCAGTTCGGTATTCCCGACCGGCGGCCACGTGAATCCGACGATGGCGATCGTGGCGTTGTCGTTGAGGCTCGCCGACCGGCTGAAGAGCGCCGTCTTCGCGTAAATCACAGACGCGTCTTGCGCCGTGCTTGACCCGTCCTCTTGTGCCGCCTAGGCGGTGCGGGCAGGAGTTGCCTCATGTCCGTTGCCGATCTCGCGCAAACCGCCAAAGCCTGGCCGTTCGAGCAGGCGCGCGAGCTGAAGGCGCGCATCGACAAGCTGGAGAAAGCGGGAAGGGCCAAGGACGCCCCGGTGGTTTTCGAAACCGGCTATGGCCCCTCGGGCCTGCCGCACATCGGGACATTCGGCGAGGTCGTACGTACGACAATGGTCCGCCGCGCCTTCGAGGCGTTGACCGATGGCAAGTACAAAACGCGCCTTATCTGTATCTCCGACGACATGGACGGGATGCGCAAGGTACCCGACAATCTGCCGAACCATCAGATGCTCGCCGCCTACATACAGAAGCCGCTTACCGCCGTGCCAGATCCGTTTGGCACGCATGAGAGCTATGGCGCCCATATGAACGCCCGGCTGCAGGCGTTCCTGGATTCTTTCGGTTTCGAGTACGAGTTCGCCTCCGCGACTGTGCTCTACAAGAGGGGCGTCTTTGACGCGATGCTGAAGCGTGCGGCGGAGAAGTACGACGATATCATGAAAGTGATGCTGCCGACCCTCGGTGAGGAGCGGCAGGAAACCTATTCACCCTTCCTGCCGATCTCGCCCACGACCGGCCGCGTGCTCTACGTACCTATGAAGCGGGTCGATCCCAAAGCGAGCACGGTCACTTTCGATGACGAGAACGGACAAGAGACGACCGTTCCGGTGACCGGCGGCCACGTGAAGCTGCAATGGAAGCCGGACTTCGGCATGCGCTGGGCGGCGCTTGGCGTGGACTTCGAAATGTTCGGCAAGGACCACCAGGCCAACGCACCGATCTATTCGAAGATATGCAAAATTCTTGGCGCGGAGCCGCCGCAGCAGTTCGTCTACGAACTCTTTCTCGACGAGAGGGGCGAGAAGATTTCCAAGACCAAAGGCAACGGCATTTCGGTCGAGCAGTGGCTCGCCTATGCGCCCGCCGAGAGCCTGTCGCTCTACCAGTGGCAGAAGCCGAAGACGGCGAAGAAGCTCTATTTCGACGTGATACCCAAGGCGGTGGACGAATACCTGACTTTCCTCGACCAGTATCCCAAGCAGACGCCGGAACAGCAACTCGAAAATCCGGTCTGGCACGTCCACGGCGGCAGCCCACCTGCGAAGTCGAGCCCCGTGTCGTTCGCGATGCTGCTCAACCTCGTCGCCGCCGCCAACGCCTCGAACAAGGATGTTCTCTGGGGCTTCATCCGCCGAGAGGCGCCGAATGCTTCGCCGGAGACGGATCCGGTGCTGGATCACCTCGTCGGCTATGCGCTGAAGTACTACGCCGACTTCGTGAAGCCTGCGAAAACCTACCGCGCGCCGGACGAGAAGGAGCGCGCGGCGCTGGATGACCTGGCTGGGCGGCTGGAGGCATGGCAAGGCGCGCTGGATGGCGAGAGCCTGCAGACAATGGTGTTCGCCGTGGGGACGGAACACCAATTCGAGCCGCTGCGCGCATGGTTCACCGCGATCTACGAGGTCTGCCTCGGCCAGAGCCAGGGGCCACGCTTCGGCGGCTTCATCGCGCTCTACGGCGTCAAGGAAACCGCACAACTGATCCGCGACGCGCTGGCGGGGAAGGTCGGCTGACGCGCTAGCCGAACGCCAGCACCGAGAAGATCGCTACCATCAGGTAGGACAGCACCGCCAAGGGGCCGAGGCTCGGCAGGAGGCGCGCGACCTGCGGTTCGCGTCTCGCACGACCGTAGATCGTCTCGATGCCGAATGTGGCGAGCGTCAAGAGCAGGACGAACACCATCTTCATAAGGAACATCGGTTCCGTCGCGCCGGCGCCCTTGTTGATTACCACAAGTGCAATCCCTGTCGGCCACATCAGCACAACACCTGTCGAAGCCATGCGGGCGAACGCCGGACCGATCCCGCGCAGAGGGCCGCCCTTCTGCTTCTGCGCCGGGCGCGAATAGGCGAGGGTCGCGGCGCCGCCCAGGCTTCCGGTAACCCCGAGCATCAGCCCGATGACATGAAGGATCAGCAGCACGTTGGCCATTCGCCCCTCGTGCCGCTGTTGGTTTAATGAAACGCCAACGTCGCGAAAATCACCGCCAGCAGCGAGGAAATTCCGGCCATCGGCCCGAGCTTCGGCAGGTTCGCGGCCGCCTTCGTGTTGCCCTTCTTCACTTGCGCGTACGTGATCTCGATCAGGATCGCCGCAAGCGTCAGCGTGAGGACAAACGCTATCTTCAGCCAAAACATCGTGTTCATCGTGTCGAAGCCGCCATACTTCAGGGCAATCAGCGCTATGCCCGTAAACCACAGCAGCACCAGGCCAGCGAGCGACGTGCGGGCGAGTGTCGGCCCAAGGCTGCGGACAACACTCGCCTGTTCGAGAGGCAGGGAAAGCGCATGCCGCATCGCGATGGTGCTGCCGAGCCCGCCGCCGGCGCCCATCATCAATCCGATGAAGTGGATGATAAGAAGCGTGTCCAGCACCGTCTGACTCATGTGTCCCTCCCGCGCGGCGGGATAGAACCACACTTCGAGGCGTACACAACCCTGGTCGTTTCACTCCAGCACGGCCGCAGCATCCTCTAACCCGCGCTTTCGTGCAGCCTCCGCCGGCGTCAGTCCCTCGGCGTTCTTCGCCGACCGGTCGGCGCCATACGCGAGCAGCACCTCAACGACTTCTATGGCTGGCTCCTCTTCGTCCGGAAGACAGAACAGGGGTCGCTCACCCCACCGCCCGGGCTTGTTCGCGAGCGACGGGTCCTCGACGAGAAGATCGCGCAGGCGGTCTACCGAGCCTGACCAGCACAGGCTCGCGATATCGCGGCTGAGCGGCGCAAGAAGGGCGACCATGTCGGGCCGGACCTGGTAGATGGCGTGGCCCAGCGCCGTGGAGTTGTAGCGCCGCTCCAGAGCATCGACTTCGGCGCCGCGGGCAATGAGCAGTTTCGCGATCTCCGTCGCGCCGGCATGCGTGGTCACGTGCAGCGCGCGGAAATCCTTCTCGTCGGCCACATCCGGCGACATGCCGAGATCGAGCAGCGTTTCCGCCACGTCCAGCCGATGGCTGTTGATGGCCGAGAACATCGCCGGATGCATCTTCAGGAAGTAAGGATTCGCCCGGGCGAGGCCTTTCAGCGTCGCGATATCCCCCTGAGTCGCCGCTGCAAGAAAGCGTTCGGGTTCGCCTAGCTGCGGCGGCCGCGCGCCGTGGCGCACCAGCAGGTCGACAATGTCCTGCCGCCCAGCCAATGCCGCGAGCCTGATGATCGGCTGCTTCGAATAGAAGTTGTTGGTGCTGGCGTCTGCCCCGTGCTCGAGCAGCCAGGCGACGCGTCTGGGGTGGTTGGGCACGGCGTTGCCGAGCAGGTATTCGAGTGGCGGTCCGATCACGTCAGGTATGGCGGTGTGCCAGCGCGCGGCCACGTCGTCTCCGCGCTTTTCGCACTCGGCCCACAGCAACGCGGGCCAGAAAGTGTCGTCCTCGCCCAACGAGGTGTTGTACAGCGCCTGCCCGTCCAGCGGATCGGCGCCGCGGTCGATCAGCAATCGCACCAGTGCCTCGGCCTGCGGATGCGCCGACTGGCCGGCCTCGCCGCCGCCAATCGCGCCGGTGAGGTTGGTGAACCCTTTCAGGCCCTCTGCGCCGGCCGCCTTGCGCGCTGGCGCCCTGCATCCAGCAGCAGGGTCGCAATCGGCAAGGCGTTCGCCGCCACGGCAGCCGAAGGGCAGGCGCGCGTAGGCCAGGCGAGCCAGCGGCCTCCACCCGTCGAAAGGATGCCGGTCATTGGCCAGTGCCGGATCATTCGCCAGGAACTCCCGCACCAGGCCGATGTCGTGCGCCAGCACAGCCGTATGGATGTTTGCGCGCGCTATCTCGGGATGTCGCTCCAGAAGTCGCGCCGCCATTGCGCCGCGCTGGTCGCCATCGCGCTCGTATCCGCCCCACTTCTGAGTGCGCGGGTCCGTCCCGTAGCGATGAACGCCCTTTTCGAGGAACAGCTCGACGCGATCGGCATGGCTGCGGGCCCGGTCCTGGATCTCCCGCTTCAGCGCTGCCCAGCTCGCAAAACCGAATTCGTGACTGAGCGCTTGCTGAACCTCGCGTAGTGTCGGCTTGCCGTCGCTTTGGGGATAAACGTCGCGAAAGCGGGCGAGCGGCAGCGCGTCTCCAGCTTCGATCGCTCTCTTCCAGCGCTTCGCCATCCTGCGAAGGCTGTCGAGCGTCGTGCTAGGGGTGAGATCGCGGTTTGCGCGGGTCATGGTCCTTCCTTCCGAAAGTGCCGAGCGTCCGCTTCGCCGGCCGGAAAGAGGGTTGATTGTGGGCAGCCCGATAGACTGGGTGGGAGCAGGCTCCCTTGCCGCGGACAGGTGGCACCCCAAGCGCACTAGTGATGACTTGAATGCAGGCGCCCGGCCGAGTCAATCACCTCAGCAGTGTCAGCTTTTCAGTGGACACCGCACCAGATCGACCGAGTTGGAGTCGTTGAAGGTGACCCGCATTTCCTTGAGGTTGTCCTTCACCCGGAAGAACAGGAAGTCGTGGCTTTCCTTGCCCTCGGCGAGGCATTTGGCGCTGGCCGACCAGGTGGTCGGCGAGTCGCCCCGACCCTGGCTGACATAGATGTTGTCAAAGGCGCAGAACCGCATGGCCGGCACGATCGCCATGCGGCGCGCCTCGATCGTCCAGATCTTCTTGCCGTCGGAACAATGGCTGCGGGCCAGCGCCCATTCGCCAGCATAGGCCGTATCCGGGTTCACGCCGGCGCGGAAGGTGTTGGGGTCATTCGCGGGGACCGCCCCGGACTGGTCCTGAGCGCCGGTCGGAGCGCCCTGGGGCGCATCGCACCCGGCTAGTACGCTCATGAACCCCATGAGAAAAACGCACGCTGCAAGTCGACGCACGGAGATAACTCCCGCCGCAGGGCCTTCGGCGCAATGTAAATGAACTTCGCTCTGCGTGTCACTGTTACGCGCTCAGTTCGAGCCGTTGCGCAAGAGGGCATGTGCGCTCATCATCATGTTTCCCGCAGGGAGTGACGATGCGCGGCATGACCAGCGCTCTGCTGAAGCTTGTTTTCGCCGTGCTGACTGCGGCGCCCGCGGTTGCGCACCCTACTTCTCCCGAACAGGCTGCCAGATTCTCGCGGGGCGAGTATATGGAAGCCGCGCGCATGGCGGAGACAGCTGCCGGGGCGGACGATCTGGCCTTTGCCGCGCGGTCCCTTCTCGCGCTGTGCATGACAGGGGCGGCAGAGCCTGATGCGGCCATCGTCGACCGCGCATCGAAGGACGCCGAAGCCGCCCTGAAGATTGATCCCGCGCATCAGGAAGGCCGGCTCCAGCTCGCCATTGCGCTGTCCCTCAAGAGCCGGGCGCTGGATGTGCTGGACGCCTGGAGCAGGGGTTACGGCGAGAAGGGCAGGAAGCTGGCGAACGACGTGCTGAAGTCGGACCCAGACAATTACTATGCCCATGGCTTCCTGGCCGTGTGGAATGTCGAGGTGCGGAGGCGAGGAGGTTCGTTCGGCGCAGGGATCATGGGGGCGAGCATCAAGTCTGGCCGGGCGCACTATGCCAGGGCGATGGAGCTGGCGCCTGACGACGTTGGTATCCACTGGCAGTATGGCCGAGCACTGGCGGCGCTGGACGCAAAGGAATACGGCGATGAGGCGGTAAGAGCGCTCGACCGGGCGCTGGCGGCCAGCGCGAGCGACCACGTCGAGAGGGTGATGCAGGAACGCGCGGTTAGACTCGCCGAGGCGTTGAAGGGCGACCGCAAGGCGGCACAGCAGCTTGCGCGGGACATGCTTTGAGCCGCGATACGGAGGCGGACTCCGCAGCCATGCGGGCGACCCTGGACGACCGGGATCCCATCGGCTGCGGCGTACCAGAAGACAATACAACAGCTACGCCTGGCCGATTCACGCGCTGCCTATGCGAGGCGCGCCACGCGACGAGGTCGAGACAAATTTGCGCTGGGCGGCTAACGTGAACATCTCCTTGCTTGTGCCCGGAGAGAGGTTGCAGCTTGTCGTCGACAAGCTGTTTGCCCTGAAGCTTTAGCTACTGGCTTGCCCACAGGATGCGAGCCATCCAGGCGAGGTCGTTGCGGGCGAGCTCGCGGGGACCATAGGCAGGGTTGAGCGACAGGAGTTCGACCATGCGCTCAGTCTGGCGGCCCAGAACCTTGGCGAGCACTTCGCCTTCCTTCGTTCGGGCCACGACGCGGTCGCCGCGGCGAATAGCCATCCCGGGCGCCACGACAATGCGGTCTCCACGCCGATAGACTGGCTCCATGGAGTCGCCGGTGATTTCCAGCGCATAGACATTCTCAGTCTCAAGGCCGGGAAACTTGACCTCTTCCCAGCCATCGCCTGCCGGAAAGCCAGCGTCGTCGAAATAACCGTCGCTGCCCGCCTTGGCGAAGCCGAGCAGGGGAGCGGTATGTCCCTGCCGCCCCTCGGCCAACGCGGCGAAGTCCTCTAGCGAGGTCCCAACCGATTCCAGAACCAGCGCCAGGCTTTCGGTAGACAGCCAGCGAGGCGAGCCATCCGACTGGATACGCTTCGACTTGTTGAAGGCTGTCGGATCCAGCCCGGCGCGCTTGGCGAGACCCGAAGGTGAGAGGCCGTTCCGCGCGGCCAGGGAATCAACCGCCTTCCAGATATCTGTGTGACGCATGCTGGCTCCGGCCCGTACGTCCGTTCCTATTATAGGACGATAGTCCTATAAGCAACTGGTCGCGTAGTCAATTTGGCGAACTGGGACAGCAGGACGCCCGAGCACACAGCTTTCCACTCCAATTTCATTGCCTGCTCGCGTTGAACGCTTCCCCCGGCTATCGCAGAAGGTATCTCCCTGCCGGGGCCCCGGCGTTTCGGAGCTCCGCGGTGCTGCGGAATAGATGGATTTCCTTTTCCTCGTCCTGCTCATCCTTCTCAACGGCGTGTTTGCGCTGTCGGAGATGGCGATTGTTTCCTCGCGCAAGCCGCGGCTGAAGGCCATGGCGGATCGCGGCAGTCGCGGCGCGAAGATCGCGTTGAGGCTCGTCGACGACCCTTCGCGGCTGCTCTCGACGGTCCAGACCGGCATCACGGCCATCGGCGTCATCGCCGGGGCGTATGGCGCTACCTCCCTGTCGGATGATTTCGGGCCGTGGGTCGCCGCGACGTTTCCCGCTATCGCCGAGTATGCCTCCAGCATCGCCTTCGGCATCGTGATCGTGCTGACGACGTTCCTGTCGCTGGTGGTAGGCGAGCTCATTCCCAAGCGCATCGCGTTGTCCGCTCCCGAGACGCTGGCCGCCCTAATGGCGCCGCCAATGGCCATGATCGAGACAGCCGCCACGCCGGTCGTGTGGTTCCTGAAGACAGTGACTGAAGGAGTCGTGCGCCTGCTGGGCTTGCACCGCACGCGGCAGGAGGATGTGACCGAGGAAGAACTGCAGTCGCTGATCGTCGAGGGCGAGAAGGCAGGGGTCATCGAGGAGGAAGAGCGCGAGATGATCCAGGGCGTGATGCGCCTTGGCGATCGCACCGTGAAGGCGATCATGACCCCGCGCACCGAGATGGTATGGCTCGACACGAACCAGAGCCGTGACGAGTTGTTGCGGGAGATCACCGAAAGCGGCCACTCTCGCTTCCCCGTGGCCGAAGGCGATGCAGACCGGATCGTAGGTGTGGTTCAGACCAAGGAGTTGCTAGCTCACCTCGCCAAGACGGGCGGCATCGATCTCAAAGCGGTGATGCACCCGCCCAACTTCGTGCCAGAGACGATGCCAGTGCTGAAGCTGCTGGAAGCGATGCGCGGCTGGGAGGTGCGGATGGTGTTCGTCTCGGACGAATACGGGGCCGTGCTGGGCATGGTGACGGCGGCGGACCTTCTGGAGTCCATTGTGGGGGATGCGGCGCTAAGCGAGAGCGAGGCCTTATCGCCGCCCATCCTGCGGGACGACGGAAGCTGGCTTGTGGACGGGATGACGCCTGTCGATGAATTCCAGCAACTGGTGGGCGTGAAGGGCCTCGATGAGGACGAGGGTTATTCAACGGTCGCGGGCTTGGTGATGCACTTGCTGCGGGCCGTTCCGACAGAGGGCGACAAAGCGGAAAGCCCACCGCTGACCTTTGAAGTGATCGACATGGATGGCCGGCGCGTCGACAAGGTTCTGGTGCGTAAGCAGGAGCTGGTTGACGACGATCCGTCGGGCTAATCCGCGTCCATTCCGGCGCGTGCGAGCCCGAGCGAGAGAATCTTGTTCAGGAGGTCCGAATAGCTGGTGCCGGCGTGAAGGGCGGCCTGGGCGAATTCCTCGCGCGCGGAAATCTCGGGGTTGGGGTTCGCCTCAATGAAATATGGCGTTCCGTCGGCGGCGAGACGGAAGTCGATGCGGCAATAGCCGTCCAGCTCCAGTGCTTCGCAGATACGCTTGGCGAATGACCGGATGCGAGACTCGGTGGCAGGGTCGAGACCTGCGGCTGGTCCCTGCACGATGCCGCGCTTTTCCTGGTAGACAGGGTCGTGCTTCACCTTCTCCGTGGCGATCGGCAGCGCGCCGTCGGCCAGGTTGGAAAACTGCAGCTCCCACACGGGCAGGACCTGGATTTTCTCGTTGCCAAGAACGCCGACGTAGATTTCGCGGCCTTCGATGTATTGCTCGGCGATCGCAGGCGTCTTGATCCGTTCGTGCACGAACGCCACGCGCTCGGCCAACTTCTCGTCCGAGTCGACGACGGAGGCTTGTGCGATCCCGCGCGAGGCGTCCTCGCTGAGGCTCTTCACGATAACCGGGTAGGGCAGGCCGCGTGGTCGCTTCACCTTCTTCGCGCCCTTCGGAAAGACGGCGAAGGCGGGCACTGGAATGCGGTGGTACTTCAGAAGCTTTTTCGACAGGTCCTTGCCGCGCGCCAGCATCAGGCCGCGCGGGTTGCAGCCAGTGTAGGGGATTTGCAGCAGTTCGAGTAGGCTGACGACGTTCTGGGCGTAGAGCGTCTCGCCGTGGAATTCTTCGAGCAGGTTGAAGACGATATCGGGCTTCCAGTTCGCGATCTCGTCGCGGATCGGCGTCAGTTCGGTCTGGACGCCGAGCATTTTTACTTCGTGGCCGGACGCGCGCAGCGTCGAGGCAACGTCATACTCCGTTTTCCAGACATAGCTTTCCGCTTCGGAGACCCCTTCGAGATTTTCAGGCGGGATCAGGTCCGGATGGGCGAGCGCGAGAACACGCTTGCTCTTCAAAGGGCAAACCATTGTCTGCGCTGGGCCCGGAAGATCGAGGGGGCGATCTTTCGTGACAGAAGGCGGATTAACGCAAGGCGCAGTTCTCGCGGCGAGCCCGGCGCGCGAAGCTTCAGCGCCCGGCTGCGGTCGATCAGCTGGTCGAGAATATTGTCGAGCGCGACCTGATAGCCGCCGGTCCAGCGCGACGCCGCTTCACGGATCGCCTGCCGGTTCGAGCGGATGAACGAAGAGGCCGCCTTCGAATTCCGGTGACGCGGCTGGTCCGAGAAGATGCGAATCAGGTCGGCATCGTAGCGCGTGTCGATGTCAGTCTCGTAGTGGTTCAGCTTCTGCTCGTAATAGTCGCCCAGCGTCTTCGTCAGGCGGTGCGCAGGATCGACTTCGGTGCGCCGGGTAAGGACGGGGTTTTCGCGCGCGATCTCGCGCATCAACTCATCGACATACATGAGTTTCTGCAGCGCCGGCCATTCTGCGTAGCGCGTGCGCCAGTTGGAGCGGGGCGTGAGCCACACGGCGAAAGTCTCGGCAAAGTCCTCGTCTGGGTGGCTCTGGGCATACCAGCGCGGGAGGTGGAGGACGTAGTTCTTCGAGGCGGGATTGGGACGGTAGAAGGTGGGGTATTTGGTGGACGAACGGCCGAACAGTTCCTGCCAGCGGCGGCGGCGATTGAGCTGGTAAGCATGCTGGATGATATGGCCGGCTTCGTGCCGCATGATCTGCATGCATTCGCGCTTTGCCCCGCCCTCGACGTCCAGGAACATCTTGCGCTCGAGCCGGGCCAGCCGGGGATGGGCGAGATAGAAGGGAATGGCAATGCCGGGCGTGTTGTCCGGGCTGAACCATTCTTCGGAGATCCAGGTGTGCGCTTCGACCAGGCCGCGACGGCGAAGTTCACCATTCAACTGCTTCACGCACCCCTGCAGCCATGTGCCTTCCACGGACACGTTGAGGTCCTTGATGCGCATTTGCAGGAGTTCGTCGTCGGCGAGCGACGCCCACCAGGGCTGGCGCGATTTTTTCGTGGTCCACAGCGTCCCGCCTGAATCTCCCATCAGTCGCGCCCCAGGGCGGCCAGCCGGAAGCCGCCGGGGCAGCGCCGGGCAATGGAAATCGACTGGGATTCTGGGATGAACAAGCGGGAAAACCTCTCCAGCCACGATCTGCGGCCGGAACGCTTTCTAAACCATAAATCTCCGAGCCCGACGACCAAAAAGCCAGCCATTCCTGCGGAAAAGAAGCCATCGACCCGAGGTCGCGAAACGTCCGCTTCTGGCGGTCAGACCGGATCGTAGGGGAACACATCGGCCGAAGCGCCGAGGTCGAAGAAGTCGTTGGCCATCGCCGGCAGGCAGTTGTCGAGGATTTTCTGGGGATTCCAGCCGGACAGGTCCGCAAGCTGCCGGATCGGGCGAGGCTGGTCGAACAGGATGATCTCGTTGCCGCGGACCCCGAAGATCTGGCCCGAGACGTTTTTTGCGCCAGGAGCACAGAGCGCCACGGCGAGCTGGGCCACCTGGTCGGCGCGCATGGCGTCCTTCATCCGGCCTACGCGCTTGGCGCTTTCCTCGTCCTTCACCGGGATCGACTCGATCATGCGTGTCCAGGCGAACGGGGCGATGATGTTTGAGCGGACGTTCTTGCGCGCGCCTTCCATAGCGACGATCCGGGAAAGTCCGGCAATGCCCATCTTTGCAGCCGCATAGTTGGCCTGGCCCAGATTTCCAATCAGGCCGGAGGTTGAAGTGAACAGCACGTAGGCGCCGTCTTCCTGCTCGCGAAAGAGCTCGACCGAGGCTCGTGTGACGTTGAAGGAGCCGCGCAGGTGGACGGCGATGACTGCGTCCCAATCGGCCTCGGACATCTTGTGGAACATGCCATCGCGCAGGATTCCGGCCGGGTTCACTATGGCATGGAGCCCGCCAAAGGTGTCCTTCGCCTGCTCCACCATGCGTTGGACGGCCTTGTAGTCGGCGACGCTCTCGGAGTTGGAGACGGCCTGCCCGCCTGCCGCCTTGATCTGCTGGGCGACCTGCTCGGCCGGGCCCGCGGAGCCCTCGTCGCCGCCGGTGAGCGCGCCGCCAAGATCGTTGACGACTACTTTCGCGCCCTCGCGGCCAAGCAGCAGGGCAGTTTCTTTGCCGATGCCGTTGCCGCCGCCAGTGATGAGAACGACCTTGCCGTCTAGAACGCCCATGACTGTCTCCTCCGAAATTCCTTACGGGACTTTCAGAAGCACAGAGCTGAGGTTCAGGGAAGACGGTTGCCGGGGTCGCGACACATTTCTCCTTGCGTCAGGGGTCGAGTCTTCCTATCTGCATCGCCCTAGTACCGGCTGCGCGAAGGGCCCCGCAAATTGAGGCGGAGGAAGACGGCGACCAGCGGTGATGCACTGACCTGGGCTGAGGCGAGAAAAGCCGAAGCTGCGGTCGTTGGTTCGTCACTCTTGTCTTCGGAGCCTGAGCCCCGTGAACACTGTCGCCATTCCTGCCTACGATATCGTTTGCGATGCGCCGGAGCATTCCGACGCCATCGAGGCGCTGTACGACGACGTATTCGGCCCAGGCCGCTTCGCCAAGACGGCGGAGCGCTTGCGCGAGCGCAACACCAAGATCCCGGAAGCCAGCCTCGTCGCCGTGGACGGCGAGGGCGTAACTGGCGTCGTGCGAGTCTGGCCGGTGAAGGTGGGCGAGAAGGGCAAAGCAGCCTTCCTCGGGCCGATCGCCGTGGCTGAGCGCCGCCGCGGCAATGGTGTCGCCTTCAAGCTGATGGAGCGCGCGATCGGCGTTTGCCGGGAGCAAGGCTATGCGGCCGTGATCCTCGTGGGCGACCAGGACTATTACGACCGCTTCGGCTTCAAGCAGGCGGGCGCTGGGCGCTTCCTGCTTCCAGGGCCGGTGGACCAACACCGCATCCTGATCCGCGACCTGTCGAAAGGCGCCGACAAGCTGGCCGGTGAGCTGAGCGTTCCGAAGCCGAAAAGCTGAAGATCACCGGCCTTCGCGCCGCCAGGCGAGCATCATGAACAGCGCGGCCAGGATCATACCCACCACGCCAGGCAGCAGGGTGGTCGAGTCTGTCGCGCGCACCGCGTAGGCGCCGCGCTGGCGCAGACCGAGCCAGTTGGAGCCGGCCGCGTTGCCACGTTCGCCAACACGCCGGAGCTGCGGCATCTCCGGCGAACCGTCGGCGCCGAGCTTGAACACCGCGCCGAGCGTGGCCGCCGCGAGCGGCTGGACCTTCTCGGTTGTCGCCCTCAAGTCGAGATATTCGCGCGGATGCGTTGGTCCGCGGAGCGTGACCCCCTTGAGCTTGCCGCTGGTCGCGACATAGAGGCCGAGATCCTTTGCGGGGAGGACTGACTTGTAGCTGCCGGGCGAAACCAGCGACCATTCCGCTTTCTGGGACGTGCCGTCTGGCCCCTTGATCATCAGGGGCTCGGGACTGTCCGAAAGTGTGCGGAGGTGAGCAGTGACTTCGGGCTCTGCGCCGGCTTCCAGCGTCAGCAGCTCTTCTTCGAGCTCCGGTTCTTTCATCAGCCAATGGGCTGTGCGGCGTATCAGCTCTGCATAGGGACCGCCGCCTTCGAAGCCGCGCGCCCACAGCCAGAGCTGGTCGGACATGACCGACGCCACTCGGCCTTCACCCACACGGTTGAGCAACAGCAGCGGGTGTCCATCGGGCGTCTGCAGCACCGCTTCGGATTCGGCGCCTTGTTCCATGCCCATGTAGCGCATCCAAGGCCCCCAGCCTTCGGTTGGAAGCGTGGCCGTGACGGAGTGGCGCTTGCCGAGATTGGTGAGCTGAGGAACGAATTTCCCGTCGACAACCTGACCGGTGACGCGGCCGGGCAGCACGCCGCCAAGCGGGGTGTTGTAGAGAATGTAGGCGCCCGGATAAGGCGGACCGGCGGCAATCAGCAGCGCGCCACCGTTTTCGACATAACGGGCCACCCGGTCGAGATAGCGTTCTTCCAAAACGGCCGGGCGCAGTTCGTGGTCGAAGATCACGAGGTCGAACTGGTCGAGCATTTCGCGGAAAAGCTGCGCCTTCGGGAACTGGATGAGAGCCAGTTCTTCGGTCGGAACGTTGTCGGTCTTGCTCGGCGGACGAAGGATGGTGAAGTGGACGAGGTCCACGGCGGGATCGGATTTCAGGAGGTCACGCCACACCCGGGCGCCCGCATGCGGCTCGCCCGTGACAAGCAGCACGCGCAGCCGGTCCTGCACTCCGGATATGGTAGCCGAGGCGAGGTTGTTCGCGAGTGTCAGTTCGTTCGGGATGCCATCAACGGACAGGACGATGAGGTTGTCGCCCCGGCGCTTGAGCGTGAAGTTGACCGTGACCGGCTCGCCGACCTTGACGCGCTGCGACGGCTGGGGATCGCCGTTGATGCTGACGCCAACATCAACGATCTTTTCCTTGGGGTCGTTCACCTGGATCCGCATCTCGACCTTCTGGTCGAGGATGGCGAAGGAAGGGGCGGACTGGATTTCCACGTTGCGGTCGATTTCGTCGTCGCCTCCGACGACCAGGGAATGGATCGGGCCGATCTGCGCCGCATCCTTGGCGTCCTGCGGCATGTCGTGGATCTGGCCGTCGGTGATCATGACAGCGCCTGCGATGCGCTCGCGCGGGGCATCCGACAGGACGGACTGGAGCGCCATGTACATCTCAGTACCGTCGGCCCCCGGGTCGGTTTCGGCGACCCGAAGCTCCAAGGTCTCGTCGGCGTCGATCTGCGCCTTCAGCGCTTCGTATGCAGCCTGCGCTGTTTCGGTGCGCCCGCGGAAGTTCATGCTCTCCGAGCGATCCATTACCAGCGCGACGATGTCCTTCAGGGGCTCGCGCTGTTCCTCGATCCAGAGCGGATTGGCGAGGGCGAGGGCGAGGACCGAAAGGGCTAGCGCGCGGAAAAGCCAAGCCTTGCCGCGCAGATAGAGATAGACGGCCCACAGCACGGCTGAGCCGGCGACCAGGGTCCAAAGCAGGGCCCAGGGGATAAGAGGATCGAACGCAAGGCGGGAGGCTTCGAACATGGCTAGTCGGTCGACCCCGGTTCTCGCTCTGCCCCAATACGGTCGAGCAGTTCCTGCGCGTGGACCTGGTCTTCCTTGTAGTTGCCCGTGAGAATGTACATCACGAGGTTGATGCCGAAGCGGTAGGCGATCTCACGCGAGTTCTCGCCGCCATCCATCGACAACATTGGCTTCCCGTTCTGATCGATCGCCCAGGCGCCCGTCCAGTCCGATCCGCCGATGAACAGGCCAGAAACACCGTCGCCGCGTCGCGTGTCGCGATCGGCAGCGCCGCTCTCGATCCACAGCCGGCCATTGAGGCGGCCCGGGAAGCTCTTGATCAGGTAGTAGCTCTTGGTCAGCACGTGATTGGATGGCGCGGGCTGAAGCGGCGGCGCGTCGATGCCGGCCAGGAGCGTCTGCAAGTTCTGCGATACGTCGCGGCCCGGAGCCGCATCGCGCGTGTCGACGACGAATGCGCCGCCATTGCGGAGGTACTGGTTCACCTTGGCAACCGCGGCCGCCGGCAGCGCCTTCGCCTCGCGGGGCACAGAGTAATAGATCATTGGGTAGAGTTCGAGTTCGTCGCGGGCGAGATCGACGCCGTGCGGCGCTTCTGGTTCGACCGAAGTGCGCTCGCCGAGCTGATAGCTGAGACCCCAGAGGCCGGCGCGTGTGATGTCGTCGAGCCGCCTGTCTGCTGTCTTCACATAGGCAAAGCGCAGGTGGGCGGCGGCGTCCCGCGCAAGTTGGTCAGAGGTCTGCGCTGATGCTGGCTGCTGGTGCAGCATTGCTGCAGCCACGAAGAACATCGCGAACATGCCGGCGGCGCGACCGAAGCGGCTGAACCTGCCGGCGAAGGCGAGCGCAATCATCAGGTCAATCGCCACGATCGACAGGGCGACGCCGATCAGCCAGCCCCCAAGGCCGCGGCGTTCCATGATGTTTGCCTGTTCTGTCACCTGAACCTCTATCGGCCAGTTCTCGAAGACCTGCGGCGCCGGGCGCCCGCATTGAGGGCGCGTTCGCCGCCGGGTCCGGAATAGAGACCTGGCAGCGTTGTGGGGCCTGGGCGTGTTTTGATGAAATCCGTCGCTGCGATCGGAACGGCATTCGATGGCGGTGCTCCCAGCACGCCGAACCCGTCGAGCGTGCGCAGCGGCGTAAGCGCGCCTTCGGTGGCGCCTGTATTGCGCGTACGCTCACCGCCCGAAACGACGGAGCGGCGCAGCATCTCTACAAAGGCGCCCGTGTAAGGGAGGTCGGACCAGTCCGGATCCGCGGTGACGTGAAACAGAACTAATTCGCCGCGGCCCATGCGCTTGGCGGTGACCAGCGGCGTGCCGTCATCGAGGCGCGCCCAGGTAAGGCTGTCGAGCTCGGCTGAAGGCTGGGCCAGCACCTGCTGGCGAACGACGGCGTCCGTCGGTCGCGGAATGCCGAAGAACGGAGAGCTGGAGGCGAACTCCATGACTCGTTGTGGTGTTTCCCATGACAGGGACGACCCAAGCGCGCGTGATGTCGGGCGGAGGGCTACGGGCGTCAGCGGATCATTCTGGGCTGCAAGGCGCGGGCCGGCGAAGCGGATTAGCACACCGCCCTTGTCGATCCACTGGCTCAGCTTGTCGGCATCGCCTTCCGAGATCGACCCGCGGTCGCCCATGATGATGGCGTCGATCGGCGACTCGAGCAGGTCGGACAGCTTCTTCTCGGTGAGTTGTGCGTAGGGCTGCAGGGCCTTGCGGACATAGTAATGTTCCGAGAGCAGCGGCTGGGCTTCGTCGCGAGTATCCGCCAGACCCACATGCGGCCGGCGGGCCGTGTCGTCCCACAGCCAGACAGCGCCGGCGGAGGGTGAGCCGGCGATTCGGAAGCGCGCGACGCGGTTGAGCGCTGCGGCAGGGATGGCGAAGAGGGCTTCGGCCGTTGTTGCGCCGGTCGCGAAGGACAGTCGCGTTGACGCGATCGAAGCGCCTTCTGCCGTCTCCGCGATGATATCCGCCGTGCCCGGCGGAACGCCTTGGGTGCGGACCACGGCGACGCGTGCGCCTTCGGCGGATGAGTCTGCGGATGTGATGGCGAAGGCGTTTTTGGGTCGCGTGACGCGGACCTCTGTCGAGCCCTTGGCCGCCAGCCCGCGCGCAAACTGTGCTGCAGTGTCGTGGTCAAAGCCGTCGGCCGCCCACACAATGCGCCCCGGACGCATCTTGGTCTCGTCGAGCCTTTTCAGGGCTGCAACGCGATCGGGAAGCCAAGGAACCGGGCGGGTGTTGCGTAGGAGCTGGCGCGCGGATTCTGCATCGAGAGCCTCAGAAGGGTCACGCGTGACTTCGCGGGGCGATGTGAACATGACATGCAGAGGGCCCTTCATCTGCGCGCTTTCATCGACCGCAGCCGTCGCGGTACGCACGATGTCGCGCCAGCGTTCGGCGCTGGTCCAGCCATCGTCGACCACAATCAGCGTGCCGCCGGACGTGTTGACCTGTGCGTTGGGCGCCCATGTCGGACGGGCGAAGCCAAGAATTGCCAGCGCCAGCGCGACCATGCGCAGGAGCAGCAGCCACCACGGCGTGCGCGCTGGCGTTTCCTCGTCTGGCTTGAGATCGTCGAGCAAGGCAAGCGAGGGCAGGGCGAAACGCTTCGGTTCTGGCGGCGTTGCGCGCAGCAGCCAGTAAAGGATCGGCAACGCCAGCAGCCCAAGAAGAGCGAGCGGCTGGAGAAAAAGGATCGGGCCGATGTTCACGCCGGAGCTCCGCTTGTGGTGAAGCCATAGGCGAGATTGCCTAAGGGCGTGCGTGGCTCTTCGGAAGTGACGTGACTGAGGAAGCGCCATCCGAGTTCGGCGGCGAGGTCGGTCATGTCCTTCCGGCGTTGCGCGAACTTGTCGAGATATCCTTGGCGGATCGACTCCGCGCGGCCAATCAGCCGCTCGCGGTCCTCCCCAGGTCGGAAGAAGCGCACCCGGCCATCGAAGGGATAGGCTTCTTCGATCGGATCACACACCTGAAGCAGCGCGCCATCGCGGCACTTGGCGGCAAGCGGCGTCAGGCGCTGCCGCCAGGTATCGAGGGGCGAATAGAAGTCAGAGCAGATCACGGCCGCTGCAGTATCGCGTGGCGGAGGAGGGAAGGGCGAGTCCTTGGTGAACTCGCGTACATCTTCTCCCACGCGGGCGGGCGCGCGAGCGCCGGTCACCGCGCCTCGTCCGCCGCCGAGGGCGCCACACCGCTCGCCAGACCGCGAAAGAGCGCCTGCGAGGGCCATCGACAAGACCAGCGCGCGGTCCGCTTTCTGGGCGTGCTTCGGATCGCTCGCCCAGCTAAACCCCGGGCTGGGATCCACCCAGAATAGAAAGGTGCGCGCAGTTTCCAGCTCGGTTTCCCGCACGAACAGGTGTTCCTCGCGCGCCGACCGGCGCCAGTCGATGCGTTCGGCGCCATCTTCCTGAGTGTGCCTGCGGTACTGCCAGAAATTCTCGCCAGAGCCCGAGCGACGACGACCTGCCGAGCCCAGGTGAGCCGCGCTCGCCGCGCGGGCGCGCGTGGTCAGCGTTCCGAGATCGCCCGCGAGTGCGGAAGCCTCGGCCTTTAACTGCGATAGCGGCGCCTGTGGCACGGATAGGTCCTTGGGAGCGAGGCCCTTAGGCGGCTTTGGATGCGAGTTCCTGGATCAGTGAGGCCAACGACCCGCCTTGCCCTGTTGGGTCATAGGCGAGCGCCATGCGGTGACCGAGTGCGGGTTCGGCCAGCGCCTCGATGTCGTCGAGAGAAGGAGCGAGACGTCCGCGCAGCAGCGCGCGCGCGCGCGCAGCCAGCATGAGCGCCTGGCCGGCGCGAGGAGACGGACCCCAGTCGACGCGCTTCTTGACCTGCGGGTGATCCGACTGTTCCGGGCGAGCTGAGCGTACCAGACGGATGATGGCTTCGAGAACCTGTTCGGGCACCGGCATGCGGCGCACGAGGTTCTGGATCGCGATGAGGCGCTCAGCGTCGAGCACGGGCTTGATGGTCGTGTCCGCCATTCCGGTGGTCTCGACGAGGATGCGACGCTCCGTGTCGAGGTCGGGATAGGTGACGTCGACCTTGAGAAGGAAGCGGTCGAGCTGCGCTTCTGGCAGCGGGTAGGTTCCTTCCTGCTCGATCGGGTTCTGCGTTGCGAGCACATGAAACGGCTTGGGTAGATCATAGCTCGCGCCCGCGATTGTCACGTGCCGCTCCTGCATCGCCTGCAGCAGGGCAGACTGGGTGCGCGGCGAGGCGCGGTTGATCTCGTCGGCCATCAGCAGGCTGGTGAAGATCGGCCCCTTTACGAAGCGGAACGAGCGTCCAGAGGCGCTCTCATCTAGGATTTCCGAGCCCAGGATGTCGGAGGGCATGAGGTCGGGGGTGAACTGCACGCGGCCCCAGTCAAGGCCGAGCGCGCGCGCCGCGGTTTCGACGAGCTTGGTCTTGGCGAGTCCCGGAGCGCCGATCAGAAGCGCGTGTCCGCCGGCAAGGATCGCGGCGAGCGTAAGCTCCACCACACGGTCCTGGCCGAACACGGCCTTGCCGATCTCGGCGCGGACCTTGGCGAGGACTTCCACAGCCTTGTCGGCATCTTTCACGATGTCGGCGGTCGGGCTGTTGGCGATTGCGGCTTCACTCATGCTGACCATTTACCTATGTCTGGGGCATGCCCGCCTGCCGAGCCGCCCATGTCGATCCCTGAAGAGCCGAAAGCTACGTCGCTTTCCGACCTGATTACCACCCTGCAATTGCAAGCGGGGTTGGAAAAGCCCCGTTCGCTTCCCCCCGTACATTTGTGGAACCCCACACACTGCGGTGATATCGGGCTCCAGATCCGAAAGGACGGATCCTGGTGGCAAAACGGGGTGCGGTTCAGCAGGGACAAGCTTGTTCGCCTGTTTTCAACGATACTGCGGAGGGATTCCGACGGCTATTATCTTGTCACCCCTCACGAAAAAGTGGTGGTGCAGGTCGAGGACGCCCCGTTCGTGGGGGTCCGGGCGGATCGCCATGAGTTCGGGCGGGCAGCCAGTCATATTGGTCACCACCAATGTGGGCGATGTCGTGGCGCTGGATGCCGACCACCCCTTGCGTGTCGTTCTCGATCCACGCACCGGGGAGCCGGCTACTTATGTGAGAGTCCGGGGCGGCCTCGAGGCGCGGCTGGCGCGGCCGCCCTGGTATGAGATGGTCGGCTGGGCCGAAGCTGACGGAGGAGGACGAAAGACCATGAGTGTCACGTCTTCAGGCATGAAATTCCCCATCGGCGAGTTGGCCTGAGCGCCATGCCGTTCACCACACGCGACGATTTCGACCAGAGGGTTGCGACGCGGCTGGCGGCCGTGGACGCGGTGTTCGACGATGTTGTGCGCACCGACTACGACCTCAATCCCGAGTGGCGGCCGGTCGCCGAGATGCAGTACCGGAAGGCCGCCGTGCTGGTCGGCCTAATCGACCGGGGTGACGATTACGGGGTGCTGCTGACGTTGCGCCCCGAGACGATGACCAACCATGCGGGGCAGGTGGCCTTTCCGGGCGGGCGGATTGATCCGGCAGACGCAACTCCGCTCGCCGCGGCGCTTCGCGAGGCCTACGAGGAAGTCGGCGTCGATCCCGAAAGTGTGACCGTACTCGGGCAGTCGGACCCGTACCTGACCGGCACAGGGTTCGCGATCTCTCCCTTCGTTGGCGTGCTGGCGGCGGGCTTCTCGCCTGTGGCGCATCCCAGGGAGGTCGCGGCGGTATTCGAGACGCCGCTGTCCTTCCTGATGAATCCCGCCAACCACCAGCGCCACGAGCGCGAGTACAAAGGGGCCTTGCGCGCCTATTACGCCATGCCCCACAACGGACACTACATCTGGGGCGCGACAGCCGGCATGATAAAGTCGCTCTACGACCGGCTGTATGGTCCCCGGGAAGGTTGAAGAATGGCCCAGCGCATCTTTGTCGAGCTTCTGCTCTTCCTGACGCCGTTCCTGGTGTTCCTGGTCTATCGCGCCGCCTCGCGCGACATGATGATCAAGGATCGCTGGCCGCTGACCACTCTTGTGCTGATTGGCGCCGGACTCGCCATTGCAGCCCTGATCGTCACGCCTCTGCTCGAACCGTCGGAAAGCAACAAGTGCTATCAGGCCGCCCAGTACATCGACGGCAAGACGGTCCCGGCCAAGGAAGTGCCCTGCGAGCAGGCAACGCAACCAGGCCAGGCCGAGAAGCAGTCGACTGCCACCACGCCTCCGCCTCGTGCCCCCGTCGCGCCGAGGGATCAGGGTAACTGATCATGCGCCTTGCCCCGCAGCCCTGGATGTCATCCGCGCAACGGGTGATGGACACGCTTGAACGTGCAAAGCCCGGGTGCGCGCGGTTCGTCGGAGGATGCGTACGGAATGCGCTGCTTGATGAGCCGGTCGCCGACATAGATATTGCAACGCAACTTACGCCGGACAGGGTGGAGCAGGTGATGCTGGCCGCCGGCATCGCGGCGCATCCCACGGGCATCGAGCACGGCACGCTGACGGTTGTTGCCGACCATCACCCTTTCGAGGTCACGACACTCCGCAAGGATGTGGAAACCGATGGCCGCCGCGCTGTCGTGGCCTTCACCGAAGATTGGGCCGAGGACGCCCAACGCCGCGATTTTCGCATGAATGCGCTCTATGCTGCTCCCGACGGCGAGGTGTTCGATCCAACCGGTGGCGGGCTCGATGACATCCACTTTCGCCGCATCGTATTCGTCGGTGATCCAGAGACACGGCTGCGTGAGGACTATCTGCGCATCCTCCGCTTCTTCCGCTTCTACGCCTGGTACGGCCATGGCGCTCCCGACGCCGCCGGTCTCGATGCTTGCGGCAAGCTGAAGGAAGGACTGTCCGGCATCTCTGTTGAACGGGTCTGGATGGAGACGAAGAAGCTTTTGTCTGCGCCCGATCCCGTTCCCTCGATGGACGCGATGGAGGCCAGCGGCGTTCTTCGCCAGCTTTTTCCGCAATCCAAGGGACTGGCCCTGTTGCGCCAGCTCGTTGACCTTGAGCGTTCGGCGGGGTTCAAGCCCGACCCGATGCTGCGTTTCCTTGCCCTGTTCTGGAAAGACGCAAAGGCGGTAGTGGCCGCGTCTGGCGCGCTGAAGATGTCCAACGAGGAAAGCCTGCGCCTAAAGTGGACAGTGCAGAACGATGCGCCGATCCGCGCCGGCATGACACCGGCCGATATTCGCGGCGCGCTTTACAAGAGCGGCGTTCCAGTATTTCGGGACCGCGTGCTGCTGCAATGGGCGCAGGATACGGGGGCTTCAGATGCGTGGCGCGAACTCCTTGCCTCTGTCGCGGTGTGGCAGCGCCCGGTCTTCCCTGTCACGGGAGAGGACCTGATTGCTCGCGGCATTGCCGAAGGCCCGCCCATCGGCGCCGGCCTTCGAAAGCTTGAGACGGCGTGGATCGAAAGCGACTTCACGCTGACGCGGGATGAGTTGCTGGGCCGTATCAAGCGCGGCTAGTTCGCGAACACGACCCAGGCATTCAGATACGTCGCGAATGTCAGCCAGGCGAGATACGGATACTGCAACTGCGCCGCGACTTTGCTGAGGCCATGGAAGCGCCTGATCATCATTGCGACCAGGATCCAAAGGATCAGGATGTCGAGCAGCGCCAGCAGCGCGAGATGGTAGTGGAAGAAGAGAAACGTCCAGCCGAGGTTCGGCAGGAGCTGCAGGAAGAATAGGCCCAGCGCGCCATCCGCTCGTTTCCAGCTGCCGGCCGCGCGCCACACGATGCACGCTCCGATCGCCATCAGCGTATAGAGGATCGGCCAGACCGTGCCGAAGACAAACCCCGGCGGGGTTCCCGGCGCCTTGTCGAGCGTCTGGTACCAGGGATCAGACTGGCCGGCAGATACAAGACCACCGAGAGCCGCGACCAACGCGGTAGTCGCGATGATTGCAATGAAGGCGAGGACGGTCGCCTCGACAGGCTGTTCCGGGCGCGGTTCGTTTGAGGCGGGGGCGGACGAGGTGGACGGATCGCTCACGGCATTGCTCTTCACTGCTGCTTCTCTCGGAAATCTAGGGCCAAGCCTGCAAGAGACAAATGCCCCGGGAAATCCGGACTGCGATCAGGTTGCCCGTCGCGAGCCTGCGTTAGAGCGGACGCGCACGTTGCCGGTTGCCTGCGGTGCGGTCGGCTGCCGTCCTTCGACCAGTGGCCGTCAGGGCCACTTCACCACGGGCGGCATGGACGAAAGGATGCTCGCGACATTGCCGCCGGTCTTGAGACCGAATGTGGTGCCTCGGTCGTAGAGCAGGTTGAATTCCACGTACCGGCCGCGGCGCACGAGCTGCTCCTCGCGCTCGGCGGCTGACCAGCTCTCGGCCATCCGCCGTTGCACGATCAGCGGATAGACGTCCGCGAAATGAATTCCCACGCTTTGAGTGAAGGCGAAATCGGCTTCCCAGTCGCCGGTGTCGTGGCGGTCGTAGAAGATGCCGCCGATGCCGCGCGGCTCGTCCCGGTGCGCCAAGTGGAAATACTCGTCACAGTGCTTCTTGAAAGCGGCATAGTCTGCTCCGGGCATCGCGCATGCATCGCGCATGGCGTTGTGGAACTGGATAGCGTCGGGGAAGTCCTGTTGCCTCTGGCAGGCGAGGAGCGGCGTGAGATCGGCGCCGCCGCCAAACCAGGCCTGCGATGTCACGAGCATGCGCGTGTTCATGTGTACGGCTGGAACGCGCGGCGAATGCATGTGCGCGATAAGGGAAATGCCCGACGCCCAGAACCTGCCGCCCGACTCGTCTGCGCCCGGGATGGTCTTTGCGAACTCGGGTGCAAATTCTCCATGGACACATGACACGTGCACGCCAACCTTCTCGAACAGCCGCCCGCGCATCACAGCCATGACGCCGCCGCCCAGATCCTGGCTTCCGTCGCCGCGGGTCCACGGTGTTTTTTCAAATCGGCCTGCCGCCCCCCTGTAGAGGGGAGGCGAGGCGACATCCTCCAGCGCTTCGAATCGCGCAATCAGGTCAGCCTGCAGCCTTTCGAACCACGCCTTCGCGCGGGCCTTGCGGGCCTCGATCAGTTCCGGTGCGCGTGCAGGCAGAGGCTGGGCCATGCGCCCTGCTAACAACAGGTGCGAGCGGGCGTCCAGCAGGCGCTACGTTACTTGACCGACATCGATGGGGACAAATCGCTTTCCAAGGCTGGAAAAACCGGCCTAGGCTGCCCGCGACGGACGGACGGCCCGGAGCCTGCAATCCCGCTGGCGCGGAACCTACTTGGGAAACTCACCATGTTCAGGATCATGATGGCAGCGGCGGGGGCCGCTCTGTTGGCGTCTGCGTGCAGCGGCGCTGGCGGCGACAAGGCCGCTTTCATCGCCGGCTGCGTCAAGGAAGGCGAGACCCAAAAGACCTGCGAGTGCGTCGGCGCAGAGTTCGAGAAGAGCCTCGACAAGAACATCTTCCACGCCATGGCGCTGCAGGCGTCAGGCAAGGGCGAGGAAGCGGACAAAATCGTCAACGCGCTGCCCGCCGACAAGCAGATGAGCATGGCTACGGCTGCCATGGGCGCGATGATGAAATGCGCGGTCGGCCCAGGAGGGGCGACGCCAAGCTAGGCGACCTGTCAATCTCATGCGCGGGCAAGCTTGATCGGAGGGCTTCTGCGGGCTAACCCCCGCGAAGCCCCATCGGGTTCCGGAAGGGCTGGTAGCCGTCATGCGCCGTCGGGCGTTCGCCATCATTGTCGGCCTGGGACTGGCTGCCTGCAGCCAGAACGGGCCAGGGCGTGAGGCGATCAACTCCCGCTGCATTGCCGGGGGAGAATCCCCCGAGATTTGCAAATGCCTCGCCGATACGTCTGCCGACAAGCTTGAAGGCGACTTGTTCCCGATCGTGGTTGCCGGCGCACGCGGAGAAGAAGCCGCCAGCGAGAAACTCATCAACGACCTCGCGCCGGACCGCAAGGCGCGCTTCGGCCAGGCAATGCGCGAGATCGCCCGAAGCTGCGGAGCTGACGCCTATATTGTGGCCAACTAGGAACTCGGCAGGTCTCCGGTCTGGTCGAGGGCTGCCCACAGTGCGATCGCGGCAGCCATAGCTACGTTCAACGAGCGCACTCCAGGCGCCAGAGGAATGACCACTCGCGCTGCGACTGCGGTATGGACGAAGTCGGGCACACCGGCGGACTCGCGTCCCATTATCAGGCAATCGCCTCGTTCGAACCGGAAGGCGTCGAGACGCTCGGCGCCGGTCGTGGTCATGAGAACGAGCCGGCCGCCCCGTTTGGCATGAGAATCGAGGAAATCGGCCCATCCCGCGCGCCGGGCAATATCGACGCGCTTGCCGTAGTCCATCGCTGTCCGGCGCAGGGCCTTATCCGTTAACGGGAAGCCGCACGGCTCGATAATTTCTACCGCGACATCAAGGCACGCCGCCAAACGGAGACTTGCCCCGAGATTCTGGGGGATGTCCGGTTGATACAGCGCGAGTCGCACTTTAGACGGGTCCGTCACTTGAGGGGCTTTCTTGCGACATCGCGCCACGTGGGGGGTTCCCCAATGGCCGGTAATAAGGCGTCCAAAGCCCCGAATACCATGGGAGACTCGCGTGTCGGAACAGGGTTCAAGCGCGGCTGCAGCCGACACTACCCACGCCGGTGAGACACGACGGGATTTCATCCACATCGCAGCCGCCACGGTTGCGGCAGGCGGGGTCGCCGCCGTCGCCTGGCCCTTCGTCCAGCAACTTGCGCCTGCCGCCGACACGCGTGCGCTGTCGAGCGCCGAAGTCGATGTCTCCAAGGTTCCCGAAGGCGGCGAGGTCCGCGTGCTGATCGGCGGCCTGCCGTTCTTCATTCGTCACCGCACCGAGGCGGAGATTCAGTCGGCGCGCAATGTCGACATCTCCACGCTGCGCGACAAGCAGACCGACGACCAGCGCCTGAAGCCGATGGTCGATGGCAAGCTGAACCCGAAGATCCTGGTGACGTCGGGCGTCTGCACGCACCTCGGCTGCGTGCCGGTTGGCCCTTCGCAGGGCACGGTGGGGGAATATGGCGGCTGGTTCTGCCCCTGCCACGGTTCGCAATACGACACCTCGGGCCGCATCCGTAAGGGTCCGGCGCCGACAAACCTAGCGATACCGAACTATGTCTACGTGAACGACACCATCATCAAGATTTCGCTGTAAGGGGGAAGAGGGACGTGAGCGGACCGTCGACCTACGAACCCAAGACCGGCTTCACCAAATGGCTGGATGCGCGCCTCCCGGTTGTCCGGCTGGCCTATGACAGCTTCGTCGACTTTCCGACGCCGAAGAACCTCAACTACTGGTGGGCGTTCGGCGGCATCCTCGCCGTCTGCCTGGTCATCCAGATCGTCACCGGCATCGTGCTGGCGATGCACTATGTGGCCAACACCTCGATGGCGTTCGGCTCGGTCGAGCGCATCATGCGCGACATCGAGTTCGGCTGGCTGATCCGAAACATCCACGCGACCGGCGCGTCGATGTTCTTCTTGGCGGTCTATGTCCACATGTTCCGCGGGCTCTATTACGGCTCATACAAGCAGCCGCGCGAAATTCTCTGGATCCTCGGCGTGGTGATCTACGCGCTGATGATGGCGACGGCGTTCATGGGCTATGTCCTGCCCTGGGGCCAGATGTCGTTCCATGGCGCGAGTGTGATCACCAACATCCTCGGCGCCATCCCGCTGGTGGGCCCGACGATCAAGACCTACCTGATGGGCGGCCCGGCGATCGGCGACCCGACGCTGAACCGGTTCTTCTCGCTGCATTACCTGCTGCCGTTCGTCATCGCGGGCGTTGTGATCCTGCACATCTGGGCGTTGCACGTGCCCGGCAACGGCAACCCGACCGGCGTTTCCGTCAAGGACGTGAAGAAGGACACTGTGCCGTTCCACCCGTACTACACGGTGAAGGACGGCTTCGCGATCGTCCTCTTCCTGATCGTCTTCGCGGTGTTCGTCTTCTACTATCCGAACGCGCTCGGCCATGCCGACAATTCCATTGAGGCCAACCCGCTGGTGACCCCGACGCACATCGTGCCGGAATGGTACCTGCTGCCTTTCTACGCGATCCTGCGCGCAGTGACGTTCGACATCGGACCGATCGAAGCCAAGCTGATCGGCGTCATCGCCATGTTTGCCTCAATCCTCGTTCTGTTCGTGCTGCCCTGGCTGGACACCTCGAAGGTGCGCTCGATGCGCTACCGTCCATTTGCCCAGCAGCTGTTCGTCGTCTTCGTCGCAGCCTGCATCGGCCTGGGCTTCTGCGGCGCAAACAATCCGGAAGACCTGATGTTCAAATTCAGGGAAGACAAGCTGGCCGTGACCTATACGGACACCACCGGCAAGGCCGTCAGCGAGCTGTATGACGATTTCGCCCAGGCGCGCGCAAAGCAGGCGTCGCTGCCGCCGACCGCAGGCGCCTCGCTTGAGATTTCGTCGTCGGGATTCAAGTGGGTGTGGCTGGCCCAAATTCTTGGCGCCTACTACTTCCTCTATTTCCTCTTCATCCTGCCGGTCCTTGGCGTGATCGAGAAGCCAAAGCCGCGCCCGGTGTCCATCGCCGACAGCGTGCGCAAGAAGCACGGCAAAACCGCTGCGTCGCCGGTCGGCGCCGCGCCTCAGGCGGCGGAATAGGGGAGAAAGACAGATGCGTCTTACCAAGCTCGCCCTGATCGCCACGCTTGCCGCCGGCCTCTTCGCGATGCCTGCGACGGGCCAAGAACATGCCGCCGCTGCGGGTGGCGCTGAAGAACACGCTGCGGGCGGCCACCACCTGCTAGAGCCTGCAGGCGGCTGGAAGCATGACGGCTATTTCGGAACCTACGACCAGAACGCGCTGCAGCGCGGCTTCAAAGTCTATCGCGAGGTCTGCGCGGCTTGCCACAGCATGAAGCTGCTGTCGTTCCGCAACCTCGGCGAGAAGGGCGGGCCTTTCTTCATGGAAGAGTTCCCGAACCCCAACGACAACCCGAAGGTCAAGGCGATCGCTGCGGAATACAATATCGTCAACTTCGACCCGGAAACTGGCGATGCTTCCACCCGTCCGGGCATCCCGGCCGACCGCATGCCTGGACCCTACGCCAATGAGGCTGCGGGACGTGCGCTGAACAACGGCGCGCTGCCGCCAGATTTTTCCGTCATCACCAAGGCGCGGCATGGCGAGGCGGGGTACGTTTACTCGCTGTTGCTCGGCTTCGTCGCGCCTCCGGAAGGCCTGCGCGTCGCCAATGGCCAGCACTACAATGCCTACTTCGCCGGCGACACGGCCTCTCAGTGGAGCGGCGATCCCCGGCACAAGCCGCCGGGCGGCTTCCTCGCCATGTCCCCGCCGCTGACGCAGGACGGCCTCGTCACCTTCGACGACGACACCCCATCGACCAAGGCGCAGATGGCCAAGGACGTCTCCGTGTTCCTGCAATGGGCTGGCGATCCCAAGATGCAGACGCGCAAGCAGATGGGCTTTTCGGTGCTCGCCTATCTCGTGATCCTGGCGCTGCTGGCCTACATCTCGTACCGCGCGATCTGGCGGAACGTCGAACACTAGGCTCAGTGTTGCACGAAAGCGTCGCGTCATCGCGCTGTGCGAAATCGCGCGGCGGTTCGGTTGCGTATCCCGCGTTATAGCCCCAGTCATGCCGATACGCCGCAAGGCGTATGCCGGGATCCGCTGCTGGCCGTCGGGGCTGTCGGTCGCGCGGATCCCGGATTACGCTTCGACAGCGAAACGAACCTCCGAAGCAGCAAGCCATGAACCTTCCGACCGGCTTCAGCCTGCGCGCCGCGCGCCCGGACGAAGCCGGCCTGCTCCTCGACATCATGCTGCGCTGCTGGACCGGAACGGTCGCCGCCAATTCCAGCGCCTATCGGGAGACCGTCGGCAGCATCGGCCAGCAGCTCGCCTGCGGCGGCGCCGTGATCGTGGTCGAGGGCCAGACCCCGATCGGCCAGGGCCGTTTCCATCCTGTGTCCGGACCTGCGGGAGACGCCCGCGAATGGGTCGAGATCAAGCGGGTGGGTGTGCTGAAGTCCCATCGCAAGCTTGGCCTCGGGGCGCCGCTGGTTGCTGCGCTGGAGGCCGAAGCCAAGTCTCGCGGCTATGCCGGCGCCCAGATTGGCGTGCGGCGCGACCAGCCGCGGCTGATCGCATTCTGGTCCTCGCTGGGCTACCGGTTAGCCGGCGACGTGCAGATGCGCACGGTGAATCCGCTGACGCCACCGCCCACGACAATGCGCAAGCGGTTCGGGTAGGTTCTCCACGCGCGGGATCTCGGCGTCGCTGACGGGTCCGGTCTCCATCGAATGAGCGACCTTGTGCCAAGGCTGGACGCGGTGGCCGGGCGCGTGCTCAGGTAAGCGCTACACGCCTGACGGAGCGCCATGTTTCCCGACAACTTTATCGCCTTCATCGGGATCACGACGCTTGTGAGCCTGGCCCCCGGCGCGAACACCATGTTCGTCATGTCGCAGGCGGCCCTGCGCGGCCGGCGCGCCGGCATCATGGCGGGCCTCGGCATCGAGGTGTCGAACGTCTTCTACTTCCTGCTGATCGCTTTTGGCCTGGCCGGCCTGATCGCGGCGTCGGAATTCGTGTTCGACATCCTGAAATGGGCGGGCGCTCTCTATCTCGCGATCATCGGCGTTCTCGCCTTTGCGCGATCGTTCCAGAAGGCGCCGCCGTCGCCGGTCACAGAAGTGCCGGCGGTGCGCTCGAGCCATGGCGCATTTCTCGACGGGCTGATGATCGGGATGGGCAATCCCAAGACGATCATCTGGTTCCTGACGCTGCTGCCGCAGTTCATCAACAAGGCCGGGGACGTCTTCGCCCAGACGATGGTGATCGCCGTCGTCGGCACGATCATCGATGTGGGCGTGCAGTGGCTCTACGTCTATGCGGGCGGCGCCCTGTCACGCTTCCTCGGCCAGCCGGACATCCGGGCATGGTTCGAGCGCGGCATGGGCGTCATTTTCATGGGACTTGCCCTGGTGGTTGCGCTATCTCACCGGATCTGAGGGAGGATCCCGTCCATGCCGCTGCCGCGCCTCCATATCGGCGACCGGAACTACTCGTCCTGGTCGATGCGGCCCTGGCTGGCGCTGCGCCATGGCGGCATCGCGTTCGAAGAGGTCCTGCATGCGCTGCCGGAAATGGGCGACGGCAAGCCCGCTTTCGGCGCGATCTCTCCCAATGCCCGCGTGCCGGCGCTGGATTGGGACGGCGTCGTCATCGCCGAGAGTCTCGCCATCTGCGAATGGGCGGCCGAGCAGCAGCCCACGCTGTGGCCGCGCGACGCCAGGCTGCGTGCGCTGGCGCGCTCTGCCGCCGCGATCATGCATTCCGGCTTTCCCCACCTGCGCAACGACGCGCCCATGAACATCCGCCGCCGCACCGACGCCAGCCGCATGACGCCTGATGGCCGGGCCGACGCGGCCAGGGTCGACGAGCTGTGGCGCGAGTGGCTTGGCACTCTCCGGCGGGCCCTTCCTGTTCGGCCAGTATTCGGTGGCGGATGCGATGTATGCGCCCGTCGTCACGCGCTTCGTCACCTATGCGATCCCGCGTTCGGATGCGGCGGAGGCCTACATCTCGGGCATGCTTGTCGAGCCGCACCTGGCGGCGTGGATTGCGGCGGCGAACAAGGAAACCCGTCAACTTCCCCGCTCTGACATTGCCTAGTCACAGACTTCCCGCAAAGCTGGCGCGCAACGCGACAAGGGCGCGCCCAATGGACCTGCCAACATGGAACTGAAAGACGCCATCCGCACGATCCCGGACTTTCCCCGGCCCGGCATCATGTTCCGCGATGTGACGACCCTGATGGGCAATCCACGCGCCTTCCGCCAGGCCGTGGATGAACTGGTGCAGCCCTTCGCCGGCGCCAAGATCGACAAGGTGGCGGGCATCGAGGCGCGCGGCTTTATCCTCGGCGGCGCAGTGGCGCACCAGCTTTCCGCCGGCTTCGTGCCGCTGCGAAAGAAAGGCAAGCTACCTCACCACGTGATCACCGAAAGCTACGAGCTCGAATACGGCGCCGACGAGATGCAGATGCACACCGACGCCATCGTACCCGGCGAGCGCGTGCTGCTCGTTGATGATCTCATCGCCACCGGCGGCACGGCGATGGCGGCCCTGAAACTCCTCCGCAAGGCTGGCGCCAAGATCGCCGGCGCCGCCTTTCTCGTCTGCCTTCCCGAACTGCAGGGCGACAGCAAGCTTGCGGCCGCAGGGGTGGAGGTCTCGTACCTTGTGTGGTTCGCGGGGCATTGAAGCGGCCATGCTTGCAGCTATGCTGTGCCGATGATGAACCGGCGAGAATGGATCACGGGCGTTGCAGGCGTCTCTGCGCTGGGGGCGTGCCAGTCGACATCAGGGCTTGTCGGCGCGCCTCGCGCTGCGAGCGTGTTTCTCTCTCCGCCGGAAAACGCACTGCGTGAGGACTTCGCGCTACAGGCGCTCGACCGGTATCTTGAGACCTGGAACACGCGTGATCCGAAACGCTGGGCGACGTCGATTGCGTTTCCGCACGTGCGGCCGGGCGCTGGCGGGTTCGAGGTGTTCCTTGACGAGCAGCAGTACGTGGCGGCGCAGAATTTCGATGCCGTGCTGGCGCAGGGCTGGCGCTATACCCGGTGGGACAAGCGGCAGGTCCTGCAGACTGGGTTGAAGAAGGTCCACGCCGCCGGCTGGTGGCGGCGCTATCGCGAGGATGGCTCGACGCTGGCGACCAGCCAGATCTGCTACATCATCGTGCCGACGAATGGCCGGCCCGATGGCGACTGGCGCATCCAATCGCGCTTCGCCACGGGCCGCACCGACCAGGTGACGCCGGAGGAGCAGGCCAGAAATCTTGTCTCCGCCCGCGCGGCGCTCGATGCCTACACGGCGGCATTCGACAGCCAGGATCCGGAGCGGCTCGCGACGGCCGTTCACTATCCGCATGTGCGCCACGGCGACGGGCGGCTGGAATGGTGGACGACGAAGGCGGCCTATCTCGCAGGTCCAGAACCGGGCCGCGCGAGAGCCTGGGCAGGCACGCGGCTGCGCAACATCCGGGACGTCGGCATCTCGATCAACGGGGTCAGTTTCACGCTGGTCTATGACCGGTTGGGCGCGGATGGTCTCGTGCAGGCCAGCTATGACGCGCTCTACCTGGTCACCACGGCCGAAAACGATCCGGCGTGGAAAGTGCGGGCGATTTCCACATTCGGGCCGTAGGGGCGCGTTAACTCCCTGATGGACAGGTGGATTCCCTGGCCATTGACCCAGGGCGCCGGGACCGCCACCTATTGCCCGACAGACCTCACTGGAGCTTCCATGACGATTCGCCCGGACTACGTTCGCTTCGACGACGAGGATGACGAGGAGACCCCGGAGAAGGCGCAGGACCCTACCTCGTCCTTCATGGAGAAGGCGCTCTACGAGGCGCGCACGATCCTTTTGACCGGTGAAGTCAATGACAAGCTGGCGCGCTCGGTTTCGGCGCAGCTGCTCGCCTACTCGGCGGTGAACGACAAGCCGATCCTGCTGGTCGTGTCCTCGCCCGGCGGTCACGTCGAGAGCGGCGACATGATCCATGACATGATCAAGTTCGTGAAGGCGCCGGTGAACATCCTCGGCACGGGCTGGTGCGCTTCCGCAGGCGCGCTGATCTATGCGGCTGGCACGCGCGAGCGGCGCTTTGCGCTGCCGAACACCCGCTTCCTGCTGCACGAACCCCGCGGCGGCGTGGGCGGGCAGGCGTCCGACGTCGAGATCCAGGCGCGCGAGATCATCAAGATGCGCGAGCGGCTGAACAAGATCTTCTCCGAGGCGACGGGCCAGACCCTTGAGCGGATCAAGAAGGACACTGACCGCGACCACTGGATGACGGCGAAGGAAGCCCTGGACTACGGTCTTGTGGGCAAGATTGTGACTTCCCACAAAGAAATCGTCTGACGCCCATAGATTTGAGTGGTTTCGCCACGCGCCAACGCGCGTGCATAATACGCCATTATGAAGCACGAGGCGGCCATCGCGCGTTGGGCGGGCTGGTCCGGCTGGCGGCGCATGGCGCCGGCTGCCGGTTCTGTGGCGACGCACGTGGTGATCGGCGTCGCGCTTGCGAGCCTGCTGGCCGCCGCTTCGAAGTCCCGGCCCGACGAGCCTCCGGCGCGCATGCTTGAGGTGACGCTGGTCGCGGAGGCCGAGGCGCCGCCTCCGCCGGGCATGCGGCCGACGCCGCCACAGGCGAGGCGTCCCCCGCCTGATGAGAAGACGATACCGCTGCCGGACAAGCCGGAAGCGACGAGGCCATCTCGCAAGCCCGAGAAGCGCCAGCAGCCAGCGACGGCGTCGAAGGCGATCACTGGCGGTGCGCCTGCGGAGGACGGCGGCGTCTATCTGGGCGATGCGACGGCGGATCGCTCCGGCGTGCCGCTGGGCTTGCAGAGCTTGCTGGAAAGCGATCCGTGCAATCCCAAGACGGGATCGAAGCGCGGCGACTGTTCGGTCAACTGGGCGGACCGGATGGCGAAGGGCGATCCTTCGATCCGGCCATCCTTCGCGCGGCTTGCGGAAATGTATCCGGGGTTCAAGGCGCCTGGGTTCAAGGAAGGCGAAATCTGGAAGACGATGTCGAAGGACGACGCCGAGCGCTTCTACGGCGAGTTCGTTCCCGATTGCCAGTGGTTCGTCGGATGCGAGGAGAAGGAATGGTTCTCGCCTGCCGGCACGCGCAGCGTGGAGCGCAAGGGTGATGGCGGATTGCTGCGCGGCACGCCGATGGCGTCTGGTCCTGCAGGGCTCGGCGGGCCGCATGACATGGTCGGACGCCTGCCGCAGAAACCCGACTTCCACGACCGGGGCTTTGGCGACTAGGCGATGATCGAGTGGGACCGCATCCGGACCTGGGAAGGCTGGCGCCGCTACAGTCCCGCCGCCGGTTCCGTGGGCGCGCATTTCGTGATTGGCGCCGCGATCGCGGGATTGATTGCTGCATCGACAAAGGCAGAGCCAGCGCTGCCGCGCATGCTGGAGATCACGCTGCTCGCCGAAACGCCGCCACCGCCGCGCGAGGTCGCAGCGCCGGTTCCACGGCCCAAGGCGCCGCCGGTTCGTCCTGATCCGAAGGCGGAGGCGCCGCCGGAGAAGCCGCGAGCGCCGGCGCGCAGGCAGGAGGCGACTGCTGCGCCGGCCACGGGTGCGACGTTGCCCAGCGACGGCGGGGTCTATCTCGGTCCGTCGCCGCTTCTGCCGGGTCCGCCGGCGGGGCTGGCGGGTCTTCTCGAAACCGATCCTTGCAAGAAGGCGGGGCTGAAGTTGAAGGATTGCAATGGGTCGCTGCACCGCTTCGCGCAGGCGGACGCCTGGCAGTCGCCGACGGCCAAGGAACTCGACCGCTACTATGACGCCTTCATCCCGGATTGCGAATGGAAGGTCGGATGCGACAGGAAGGAATGGATTTCGACCAACGGCACGCGCTCGTTTGGCGGGAAGTCGCCGATGGCGTCGGGTGCTGGCGGCCTGCAGGGCATTCACGACCTTGTCGGCCGCCTGCCGCAGAAGCCGGACTTCGTGGATCCGGGCTTTGGTGATTAGTCTCGCGCAAGGCAGGAGGATGATATGCTGAACCGTTTGCTGCTTGCAGGGCTTGTGTCGCTGGCGCTCGCTGGGCCGGCTTTTGCCGAGAAGCTGCTGGTCAAGACGCTGACCGGAAAGACGATCGAGATCGAGGTCAAGCTGACCGACACGGTCGCGAGCGTGAAGCAGCAAGTTCAGGACAAGGAAGGCATCCCGCCCGACCAGCAGCGGATCATCTACGCCGGCAAGACGCTGGAGGACGGGCGCGCGCTGGCGGACTACAGCGTAACTGACGGCGCCACCGTGCATCTGGTGCTGCGGCTGCGCGGCGGCTAGACCGGCCGCATGAACTATCGCCACGCCTTCCATGCCGGAAATTTTGCCGATGTGCTGAAGCATGTGGCGCTGGCGCTCTGCCTCGACCGGCTGAATGCGAAACAGGCGCCCTATCGCTATATCGACACGCACGCCGGCGTCGGATCGTACGACCTGACGGGTGATGCGGCTGTGCGCAGTCCTGAGTGGCGGGATGGTGTGGCGCGTGTGTGGGAGGCGGAGCGGGGGGCGAGCGCGGAGGTGCGGGCGGCGCTCGCGCCGTGGATGGGCGTGGTGCGCGGGATGAATGCGGGCGGGAAGCTGGTTGCGTATCCGGGATCGCCGGTGATCGCGCAGAGGCTGATGCGTGCGAACGACGCGTTGCGGCTGTGCGAGCTGCATGCGGAGAGCGGCGCGGCGCTGCGTGCGGCGATGGGGCGCGACAGGCGCGTGAAGATCGAGGAGCGTGACGGGTATGAGGCGCTGCCTGCGTTCCTGCCGCCGCCGGAGCGGAGGGGCGTGGTGCTGGTCGATCCGCCGTTCGAGGAGGGGACGAGCGCGAAGAAGCTCGACTTCGAGCGGATGGTGCAGGCGGCGCGGCAGGGCGTGAAGCGGTGGCCGCAGGGGACGTACATCTTCTGGCGGCCGGTGAAGGATGTGGCGGCGGTCGAGGCGTTCGATGCGGAGTTGGCGGCGGTGCTCGTCGACGAGGGCGGGATAGCGCCGGACAAGATTCTGGTGGCGGATCTGTGGGTGAAGCCGATCGCGCCGGGGCCGCTGACGGCGGCAGGGGTGGTGATCGCCAATCCGCCGTTCGGGGTTGCGGACAGGTTGCGGATGGTGATGCCGTGGCTTTCGAACCTGATGGACCAGACGCCGGATGAGGCGCCGGTCGGCGCAGGCTGGCGGCTGGATGCGGCGCGGGACGCATAGCGCACGCGGGTGCGGCCTCGGAAGCGGGGCTTCTGGGGCGAAGGGAGGTTGAGTTCCGGAAAATTGGGTGCAGCGGCGGGCCGCGTGCGGAGGCGCGCCGGATGGTGGGTGCGGCCGCCATGATGCGGACCGGCGCAGGCGTGGATTGCGCGTGCCCAGGGGCAGGATGGAGGGGGTTTTCCTGCGCGGGGGCATTGCCGCCGAGACGCACGATGCGTGCGGCCATGCGGCGGCTGGTGGCGTCGAGGCGGGTCATGCGCCGCTGCAGGATGCGCATGCGCGCGAGGAAGGCCGGCTGTGTCTGCGGCGGGCTGAAATCGGGGAAGCGGACCGTCCAGGCGTCGAGGCCGGCCATGCGGAAGGCGCGCCGGGTCAGGGCGAAGACGGCCCAGGCCTCGGCGATCGACAGGAGACCGGCGAGGATGCCGAATTCGTCAGGCTCGAGGCTGCGGCGCTTGCCCGCCAGCATGCGGCCGGTTGCGGCGGCCACCGAGCGTGCAAAGCCACAATACGAGGCCAGGACGCCGATCCAGCAGATCACGTCGCAGAACAGCCAGAAGGGGGGTCCGCGAAATTTCATGGCCCCAGTATGCGGGCGCCCAGAGGCATGGGGTGGAGAATAAATCTTTCCCCACAGCGGCGAAGTGAACCCTGTGCAGCAAAAGCGGGGATTCCGGCGCTGAAGACGGGGCCAGACCCGCGACTTGTCCCGCAGGGTTGGGCGCGATTCAGGCCGTCGGTGTGCAAGATTTCGTGAGGATTGATCGTCAGCTCGTGAAGGCGAACCAGACGGCCACGCCGGCAAGGGCGATGGAGAAGATCCGGCGGACGAGTTCTTCGAGGCGAGGCTGTGCAAGCGCCTTCTGGAAGGTCGACGCGAAAAGAACGATCAAGATGTGGGCCAGCGTTGCGATCACCAGGTAGACGGCGTCGAAGATGGCGATGTGCGGGGCGGCGACATCGCCGGCAAATTTCGGGATCAGCACGACAAAGACAGTCGCCGCCTTCGGGTTGAGCAGGTTGACGATCAGGCCGCGCCGGAACGGCCGGTTCTTGTCGATCGCTTCGGGATCGGCCTTCTCGCCGATCCACGCTTCGACAGCGAGGTAGAGCAGGAAGGCGACACCGGCCCAGCGCAGGGCATGGGCGAGCGCAGGATAAGTGGTCAGGAGGGCGGTGACGCCGGCTGCGGCGGCAATGGCCAGGATCGCGAGCCCGAGCAGGATTCCGGCGACAGCGCGCAGCCCGGCGCCCCGGCCCTCGCGCGCCGCCAGAAGGGCAAGCCAGGTCATGTTCGGACCCGGCGTCAGCTCCATCAGGATCGCGGCCAGCAGGAAGCTTGCGAAACCGGGGTCCATGAGGCTGGTCAGCTGGAGTAGTCGTAGGGGCCGCCTTTTTTCAGCGCGGCCTGGTAGGCGGGCCGCGCGTGGATCTTGTCGAGGAACGTCTTCACCATGGGGCGGGACTTGGCGTTGGCTCGCATGGCGGCGGCTTCAAGGGGGAAGCTCATCATGATGTCGGCGGCGGTGAACTGCGTGCCGGCGAACCATTCCTCCTTCGCAAGCTCGGTGTCCCAATAGTCGATGTGCATCCGCAGTTGCGGATCAACCAGGCGGCCCTGCGCTGTCTTTGCGATGCCGTTGACGACGCCACGCACCAGCATCGGCGCGTTGGCGGGGAGGCGCTGGAAGATCAGCTTCAGCAAGAGGGGCGTCATTGCCGAGCCTTCGGCATAGTGCAGCCAGTAAGTGAAACGCAGGCGCTCATCCGTGCCCGGAGGCGGGATGAGGCGCCCGCCGCCATGGCGTTCGAGGATGTATTCGATGATCGCGCCGGTTTCGGCGATGGTCTTGCCGTTGTCGGAGATTACCGGCGACTTGCCGAGCGGGTGGACCTGCTTGAGCGCGGGCGGGGCGAGCATGGTCTTGGCGTCGCGAAAATAGCGCGTGATCTCGTACGGGACGTGCAGCTCCTCAAGCAGCCACAACACGCGCTGGGAGCGCGAGTTGTTGAGGTGGTGAACGGTGATCATGAGCCCTCCCGGATTCCCGCAGGGAGGAGCGCCAAAATGCCGGCGGAAGTCAACTTGCCGTGGGAATGCATCGGGGGATGCTTTCGGCCGCGGGTGGTCGCTGATAGCCATGAGTCCGGAGGCGGCCGGAGGCGGCCGGAGAGGATGCTGATGCGGTTTGTCGTTACGGCCATCCTGTGCGCGCTTGTCGTGGGCGAGGCCGCCGGGCAGGCGCCGGGCCCGTTCTCGCGCGGGCAGGCGGCAAGGGGCCGGGAGCAGTTTTCCGCTCATTGCGCAACCTGCCACAGCGAGGCGCAGGCAGCGCAGTTGATGGCGGAGCGCGGCAGCAGGGCAGAAGCTGGGAGACTACTACACGAAGCTGTCGCAGATCATGCCGCCGCAGAGCACCGCGAAGCCGGATGCGCAGGGCTATCTCGACATCATGGCGCACTTGTCCGGGCTGAACCTCGTGGCATTCGGCGCTGCCGACGCCGTCCATGCCGATGCGGCGTGGCGGGAGGCGCAGGTTGCGCCCCCGCCGATACGGTCGGCGCGGCCGGATGGGCAGGCGGCGATTGCGCCCGCGAAGCCGGTGATGGAATGGACGGCCTATCGTGGCGACACGCGGGGGCTTGGATATTCGCCGGCGGACCTGATCGACCGGACCAATGTGAAGCGGCTGCGCGTGGCTTGGCGGTGGAGCGGGGCGAATTTCGGGCCGCAGCCGGAAGCGCGCAACATCACTACGCCGCTGATGGTGGGGGGCGTGCTCTACGCGACCGCAGGAAATGCGCGGAACGTCGTGGCGATCGACGCCGCCAGGGGCGAGACGCTGTGGCTGTGGCGGCCGCAGGAGGATCCGGCCCGGTTGGAGAATGCTCCGCGCAAGGGGGCGGGCCGCGGGGTGTCGTACTGGAGCGATGGCAAGTCGGCGCGCATCTTCACGGTGACGCCCGGGTTCAACCTGGCGGCGCTGGACGCGAAGACCGGGCGGCCGGTGGCGGGGTTTGGCGTTGGCGGCGTCGTCGACCTGATGAAGGGGCTGCGGTCGGCGCCGAGGACAGGAATTCCCGATGTGGGATCGCAGTCGCCTCCGCTGGTGCTGGGGAATGTCGTGGTGGTGGGGCCGGCGCATGCGCTGAGCTTTCGGCCGCGGACGGGCAACAATGTGAAGGGCGACGTGCGGGGATTCGATGCGCGCACCGGCAAGCTGCTGTGGACCTTCCATACGATCCCGGCGGCGGGCGAGAAGGGCTACGAGACATGGGCCAAGGGCGCGGCGGAGACGACCGGGAATGGCGGCGTGTGGGCGCCGATCTCGGCGGACCCGGAGACAGGCGCGATCTTCCTGCCCGTGGAGGCGGGGACGTCGGACCTCTATGGCGGGTCTCGCCTCGGGTCGAACGCACATACCAGCAGCCTCGTCAGCCTTGATGCGAAGACCGGCAGGGTCCGCTGGGAGCGCCAGCTTGTGCACCATGATATCTGGGATTTCGACGTGCCGGCGATTCCGATCCTCGCGGACATTCCGATGGCAGGCGGGACAAGGAAGGCGGTACTGCAGATAACCAAGCAGGCATTTGTCTTTGCATTCGACCGCAATACGGGTGAGCCGCTGTGGCCCATCGAGGAACGGCCCGTGCCGAAATCCGATGTGCCGGGCGAGGAGGCGTGGCCGACGCAGCCTTATCCGACGCTGCCTGCGCCGTTTGACCGACAAGGGATCACGGTCGATGACCTGCTCGATTTTACCCCGGCGCTGCGCGCAGCGGCGATCGAGGCGGTAAAACCGTGGCGGCTGCCGGAGCTCTATACGCCGCCATCGCTGGCGAACGCTGCGGATGGGACGCGCGGAATCCTGCGGCTGCCGCACTCGCTCGGCGGCGGCAATTGGGAGGGCGGCGCCTACGATCCCGAAACGGGCATGCTGTATGTCGGTTCGATGACGCAGGTGCAGCCGATCGCGCTGACTCCGCTGCCGCAAGGATCAGGCGTGGCATACGGGTCGGGCGGTGCGGGCGCCACGCCAACTGCTATGGGGCTGCCGGTGGTGAAACCGCCCTGGGGGCGGATCACGGCGATCGACATGACGAGCGGCCAGCATGCGTGGATGATCGCGAATGCGGACACGCCAAAGGCGGTGAAGGACAATCCCACGCTGCGCGGCGTCGATGTGGGCCGCACCGGCATCGCGTCGCGCGCGGGGCTGTTGGCGACGAAGACGCTGCTGTTTGCTGGCGAAGGCGAGGGTGGCTCGGCGGTCTTGCGGGCGCACGACAAGGCGACGGGCGCGATCCTTGCGGAGATCGCGCTGCCGGGAACGCAGGTCGGCTTGCCGATGACCTATGTGTGGGGCGGCAGGCAGTACATCGTGATGTCGGTCGGCGACGGGCGCGCAGCGGCGGAAATCGTGGCCCTGAGCCTGCCTTAGCGCGCGGACGGCGGCTGCTGGTGCGGCTGCATCAGCCTGCCTCGCTCGGTGATGAAGATGGTGAGGAGGGCGAGAGAGCTGACCACGAAATGGCCGATGAAGATCGGCGTGATGGTGCCGTCGAACTGGCGCGCGACGAGTCCGCCGATGGAGGCGGAAACGAAGCTCGACGCAAAGCCGATGAGAGCGGCGCCCGAGCCGGCAAGTGCGCCAAGTGGCTCCATGGCGATGGCGTTGTAGTTCGGACCCTGGAAGCCGATCGCGAAAAAGGCGAGGATCACCAGGGTGTAGAACAGCGGGAACGGCACCGGGCCCATCAGCGCGATGACGGCGTGGACCGCGCTGATGAGGACAAAGGCGATCAGCGCGCCGTGAGAAATGAAGCGCATGCCCAGCCGTTCGACGAGGCGGGAGTTGATCAGGTTGGAGATGCTCATCGCCACGGCGGCGCCGGCGAACCAGAGGGCGAACATCTCCCCGGTGTCGTAGACCTCGTGATAGAGCTGCTCGGACGCCGAGATATAGCTCATCAGGCCGCCGAACAGTAGGCCCGAGGCGATGGTGTAGCCCAGCGACTCGCGCGTCCTGATCACCTTCCAGTAGTTGCGGAACATGGTCGGCAGGTTGAGCGGCACGCGGCGCTCCGGCGGCAGCGTCTCGGGCAGGCGGGCGAGCACCCAGGCGAACATGACAAGGCCGAACACGGCGAGCGCCCAGAAGATGCCGCGCCAGTTCATCACCTTCAGCATCATCTGGCCGAAGAAGGGCGCGAGGATCGGCGCCGACATGAAGACGATCATCACCAGCGACATCACCTTCGCCATCTGGCGGCCGACATAGAGGTCGCGCGCGGCGGAAACGGCGATGACGCGGGACCCACCGGCGCTGGCGCCCATGAAGATGCGCGCAGCAATCAGCAGGTCGAAGTTCGGCGCGTAGATGCAGAGGATCGCGGCGATCACATAGAAGGCCAGCGAGATGAACAGCACGCTGCGCCGGCCGAAGCGGTCGGTCAGCGGGCCGTAGAAGAGCTGCGAGATGCCGAAGCCCATCATGTAGGCGACGATGATGAGCTGGCGGTCGTTCTCGGTGCGGACCGCGAAGTCTGCGCCCATTTGCGGCAGGGCGGGCAGCATGATGTCGATGGCGAGCGCATTCAGCGCCATGAGCATTGCCGTCATCGCCACGAATTCCGGCAGCGCGAGCGGCCGAATGACTTTTGGCGCCGACTGTTGGGTGGAGTCGGGGGGCAAGGATGAGCGCTCGCGGTTGGAAACGAGCGGGGGGTTTAGCGGGGTTTTCCTCCGCCGAATAGATGCAAGGAGGCGACATTCTTTCGCGGGTTTCCCCTGGCAGGACATATCCAGACCTTCCGGGGCGTCTGCAGGCAAGGCTATGCTTTGCGGCTCGTGCGGAGGGGATTTCATGTTGGTTCGTCTGTTGGCTGGCGCGGCCGTGGCTGTTGCGGCGGCTGCCTATGCATTCGCGCAGGAAGCGCCGGCGGGTGACAAGAAGGACAGCAAGCCGAAATGGGATGTGGCGGCGCCGCCGAACATGGCGACGCGGCAGGTGAACATCATCACGAGTGAAGGCACGTGGATGGATGTTGACGTCAGCCCGGACGGCAAGACGGTCGCATTCGACCTCATCGGCGATATCTACATCATGCCGATCACAGGCGGGCAGGCGACGCGGATCGCCGAAGGCCTGCCCTACGAGATGCAGCCGCAATTCTCGCCCGACGGAAAGCGCATCGCCTTCACCAGCGACCGGGGCGGCGGCGACAATATCTGGGTGATGAATGCCGACGGTTCAGACAAGCGGCAGGTGACGAAGGAAGAATTCCGCCTTCTGAACGAGCCGAGCTGGAGTCCGGATGGCCGGTTCGTGGCGGCGCGAAAGCATTTCACCACGCAGCGCTCGCTCGGCACGGGCGAGGTCTGGATCTATCACGTCGGGGGCGGCGACGGGTATGTCGCGGTGAAGCGCAAGAACGAGGCGTTGCAGAAGGAGCTGGGCGAGCCTGCCTATGCGCCGGACGGCAAGGGCATCTACTACACGCGCAATGCCTCGCCGGGGAACACGTTTGAATACGCGCAGGATTCCAATGGCAGCCTGTTCGAGATCGATCGCTATGATTTCGAGACCGGCGAGACATCGACCGTCGTGAGAGGAGCGGGCGGCGCGACGCGGCCGACGCCTTCGCCGGACGGAAAGCTGCTCGCCTTCGTCCGGCGCGAGAGGAACCTGTCGAAGCTGTATGTGAAGGATCTGACTTCGGGGGCGCTGACCAAGCTCTACGATGCGCTGGACCAGGACCTGCAAGAGACGTGGGCCGTCAACGGTCTCTATCCGGGCATGGACTGGACGCCGGACTCGAAAAGCATCGTGTTCTGGGCGGGCGGAAAAATCCGCCGCGTGGACCTCGGTGGCGCGTCCTCTGTGATTCCGTTCGGGGTGAGCGACACGCGCATCGTGATCGATCCGCCTCAGCCGAAGACAGACGTCGCGCCCGACAGTTTCCGCACCAAGATGCCGCGCCACGTGGCTGTCGCGCCAGATGGCAAGCGCGTCGTGTTCGAGAGCCTCGGCAAGCTCTACTCGAAAGCGTTGCCCGGTGGCGCGCCGGCGCGGCTGACCAATACGCCGGAGGGCGTGCTGGAGCTGTTCCCGTCCTGGTCGCGCGACGGCAAGACGATGGTGTTCGTGCAGTGGACAGATGACGGTCTGGGACGCATCCGCACCATGCCAGCGGGTGGCGGCGGGGCGAAGGACGTGACGCCGACGCCGGGACATTATCGCCGGCCGCGCTTTTCTCCCGACGGCAAGACCATCGTGTTCGAAAAGGGTCGGGGCGGAAACCTGCTGTCACAGCTGTGGTCGGACGATCCCGGCGTCTATCGCATTGCCGCGGCGGGCGGCGTGATGACCAAGGTGACGGATGATGGCGCCTCGCCGCACTTCGGCGCGTCGAACGAGCGCATCTTCATGACGCGCACGGACGGGGACAAGGGCGAGCTGGTGTCGACCGATCTCAATGGCCAGGCGCTGCGCCAGCATGCATCGGCCGACCTGGTTGAGAGCTATGAGGTCTCGCCCGACAGCCGGAATGTCGGCTTCCGCGACAACTTTGCGGCCTATGTGATGCCGCTGGCGCAGGGGCCGCAGGATGTGGACTCTGGCAAGGGCGGGTCAGCCCTGCCGGTGGTGAAGGCGAGCGCAGGCGGCGCGACCTATCTCGGCTGGTCGGGCAATGGCGCGCAGATGACGTGGAGCCTCGGGCCGACGCTGTTCTCGGCGAGTGTCGATGCGATGCTGCCGCTGGCGCCGCCAGACGACAAGGACGATGCGGCCAAGTTCAAGCCGCCAGAGACGGGCGTTGACCTTTCAATCCAGGTGACGGCGGCCAAGCCCACGGGCGTGACGGCGCTGACCGGCGCGCGGATCGTCACCATGTCGAATGCTTCGGGCGGCGTAATCGAGGATGGCGTCATCGTCATCACCGGCAACCGCATCACGGCGGTGGGCCCCCGCGCGCAGGTGCAGATCCCGCGCGGGGCGCGCATCGCCGATGTTGCCGGCAAGACCATTATCCCGGGCATGATCGACGCGCACGCACACGGACCTCAGGGCGACAATGACATCATCCCCAACCAGAACTGGAGCGCGATCGCGCATTTGGCTCTGGGGGTCACCACGGTGTTTGACCCGTCGAACCAGGCCAGCGAGGCGTTCGTCGCCGGGGAGATGCAGCGGGCGGGCCTGATCCTGTCGTCACGCATATTCTCCACAGGCGAGGTGGTCTATGGCGCGCGCAGCCCGGGCGGGTTCAGCGACATCAAGAGCTATGACGACGCGCTGGCGCATGTTCGTCGGCTGAAGGCGCAGGGCGCGGCGGGCATCAAGAACTACATCCAGCCGCGCAGGAACCAGCGCCAGCAGGTGATCGCGGCTTCGATGGCGGAGGGCATGAATGTGGTGGCGGAGGGCGGCGCGCTGTTTCCGCTCGACATGACGCATCTCGCCGACGGCGATACGGCGCTGGAACACAATATCCCGCAGATGGCGCTGTATGAGGACGTGCTCAGCTATTTCGCGCAGACCAAAGTGTCCTACACGCCGACGCTGGTCGTCACCTTCGGCGGCCTTTCTGGCGACGAGTACTGGCGCTATGCGACCGACGTCTGGCGCCATCCGATCCTGTCGAAGCATGTTCCGCCGCACGTCCTGCAGCCGAGCAGCGTGCGCCGGACCAAGGCGCCGGAAGAGGACTACGCCGACCAGTATTCGGCCAGGCAAGCCAAGAGGTTGATGGACCGCGGCGTCAACGTGACCATTGGCGGGCATGGACAGGAAGAGGGGTTGGCGGCGCACTGGGAGATGTGGTCGTTCGTGCGCGGCGGCTTCACGCCGCTTGAGGCGCTGAGGGCCGCGACGATGGCGCCGGCGCGCAAGCTGGGGTTCGAGAAGGACATCGGGTCGCTGGAAGTGGGCAAGCTTGCTGACCTGGTGGTGCTCGACGCCAATCCGCTGGAGAACATCCGCAACTCGGACAAGATCGACAGCGTCATGGTCAACGGCCGGATGTACGACGCCGCGACGATGGACGAGATCGTCACGGGTGCGAGGAAGCGGGCGAAGTACTATTGGGAGAAGTAGGCGACGCAGTCGCAGCGCGGCTCAGACGTTGAACCGGAAGTGCATGACGTCGCCGTCCTGGACGACGTACTCCTTGCCCTCCTGGCGAGCCTTGCCGGCTTCCTTGGCGCCGGACTCGCCGTTGAACTTCACATAGTCGTCGTAGGCGATCGTCTCGGCCTTGATGAAGCCCTTCTCGAAATCGCCATGGATGACGCCGGCCGCCTGCGGGGCCGTCGTGCCCTTCTTGATGGTCCAGGCGCGGGCTTCCTTGGGGCCGACGGTGAAGTAGGTCATGAGGCCGAGCAGGTCGTAGCCGGCGCGGATGACGCGATTGAGGCCGGGCTCTTCGAGGCCGAGGCTTTCGAGGAATTCCTTCTGCTCGTCGTCGGCCATGACGGCGATCTCGCTTTCAATCTTGGCGGAGATGACGACGGCGGCCGAGCCTTCTTGTCGAGCGTGCGCGACCACGGCATCGGAGAAACTGTTGCCGGTTCCGGCGGAGGCCTCGTCGACATTGCAGATGTAGAAGACCGGCTTGGAGGTGAGGAGCTGGAGCATCTTCCACGCCTTCTGGTCCTCGGCCGCAATCTTCGCGCGACGTGCGGGCTTGCCTGCATTGAGCTGGTCGAGCGCCACTTTTAGCAGCTCGAGCGTCTGGATCGCTTCCTTGTCGCCGCCCTTGGCTTTCTTCTCCAGGTTGAGGCGGCGCTTTTCCAGCGACTCCATGTCGGCAAGCATCAGTTCGGTCTCGACCACTTCGAAGTCGGCGAGCGGATCGATCTTGCCCGACACGTGCGTGATGTCGTCGTCGATGAAGCAGCGCAGCACATAGGCGACGGCGTCGACTTCCCGGATGGTGGCGAGGAACTGGTTGCCGAGGCCTTCGCCCTTGCTGGCGCCCTTCACCAGCCCGGCAATGTCGACGAAGTTCATGCGGGTGGGGATGATCTCCTTCGAGCCGGCAATTTTCGCCAGCACGTCCAGCCGCGGCTCGGGCATGGCGACGTCGCCGACATTCGGCTCGATGGTGCAGAACGGATAGTTCGCCGCCTGCGCCGCCGCCGTGCGGGTCAGCGCATTGAACAGGGTCGACTTGCCGACATTCGGCAGACCCACGATTCCGGCCTTGAAGCCCATCAGTCTCTATCCTTGTCGCCTTGCGGCTTGCGCGGGTCGCCCTTGGGCGCTGGCGCGAGGCGCATCACTTCGGTCTGGTAGCGTTCGTCGGCGCCGCCCGCGAGGAAGGGCAGGGCGTCGATGCAGGCCTTGAGCAGCGCATCGACCGCCGGGCGCTCGGACGGGTGGAAGTCGCCGAGCACCGAGTTCTTCACCGCGCCCTTGTCTCCGGGATGCCCCACGCCCATTCGCCCGCGGCGCACCTCGGTAGAGGCCAGCGCATAGATCGAGCGGATGCCGTTATGGCCGGCGGCGCTGCGGCCCACGGCCATGCGGAAGCGGCCGAGCGCCATGTCGATCTCGTCGTGAAAAACCACGACATCGGACGGAGCGAGATAGTGCTTGCGCATGATGGCGCCGACGCTGCGGCCGCTTTCGTTCATGTAGGTCTGCGGCTTGGCGAGCATGGCCTTCACGGTTGAACCATCCGGCGCCTGGAGCTGGCCCTCGCAGACATGGGCCTCGAATTTCGACTGCATCTGCCACGGCGAGAACCGGCGGGCGGCTGCGATCTCATCGACAACCCGGAAGCCGATATTGTGCCGGTTGCCCTCGTACTGAGGACCCGGATTTCCTAGGCCCACGATGAGCAGCATGGGAAAAATCCCGAGCAGGCCGCCGGCGCATCATCGTTGATGCGCCGGCTTCAGTCCTACTTCTTCTTGTCGCCTGCGGGCTTGGCCGGAGCAGCGCCCTTGGCGGGAGCGGCGGCGCCCTTCGCCGGAGCAGCGCCCGCGGCGGGCGCCGCGCCTGCAGCCCCGCCCTCTGCGCCAGCGGCGGCGGCAGCGGCGTCGCCTTCGGCGGCGGCTGCAACCGGTTTCTCGTCGACCACCTCGTCCTTGGCCGAGCGGCCGGCAATGGTCGCAACCGTGAAGTCACGGTCGAGAATGGTCGGGCGCGTGCCTTCCGGCAGCTTGATCGCGGAGATCTTCACGGCGTCGCCGATATCGAGCTCGGAGACATCGCACACCAGTTCTTCGGGAATGTTGTCAGCCGGCGCGAGCAGCCAGACTTCGTGGCGCACGATGTTGAGCGCGCCGCCGCGCTTGATGCCGGGCGAGACGCCCTGGCCGGTGAAGCGAACGTGCACGGCCACGCGGATGATCTGGCCCTTCTCGACGCGATAGAGATCGAGATGGGTCGGTTCGTCCGTGACCGGATGAAAATGGATGTCCTGGGCGAACACGAGCTGGCGCTCGCCTTTGTGTTCCAGCGTGACGGTGTGGGAGATGAACTTTCCCGACTTCAGCGCCTGGACGATGGTCTTCTTGTCCATCGAGATGGGAACGGGCCCGCGCTCGCCGCCATAGAGGATGCCCGGCACCTTGCCGGCGCGGCGCGCCTCGCGCGCACCACCGCGGCCCGTGCGCTCGCGCACGTCGACATTCAGAACGATTTCTGGCTTTGCCATTTTGCTCTCCGTTTCGCCCTGATGGTCGCTGGAAACCAGCTCACCCTGGCTACACAGGCAGCGACAATCGCCGCCTTTCGGGAAGCGGGGCTTATAGGGGCGAGGTGAGGGGAGGGCAAGCGATCGCCGTCGAGCCGAAAACAATCACGCAAAATCAGGTATTTGGTCGGTGATCGGTCCCTCGCCGGATAGCGAGATTCCGGGCGGCAGGTCTTCGGCGCTACAACGATGAAAGAGCGTAGCCAGGAGTTGGGTGAATCACCTGCGCGCGGAATCGGTGTTTGTGCGAGTGCTTCGTTCTTTGCTGCGTGTGCGAACAGATTCAAGGCGCAAGACTGCGCGAGTACTCAAGAGTGCAGGTTGATCTTGCCTGACAATACTGCGTAGCCGGATGTATCTGCCGTCCTGGGGCTGGAACGGGGCGCCAAATGACAGGGCGTTGCCGCGAAGGGAAATGCCGGGCCACATGCATGACGTAGGGGCGCACTGAACATTTCCGCGGTCTGTGTGCCGACCAATCCTCATAGAGCAATAGCTTTGTCGCCACTTCGAGCCGAAATAGCAGATACCTTCCGTAACGTCATGGTTGACCTGCTGGGTTTTCGGGTCAGGTTCACGAACACGCGAGCCGTCACCTCCCCCGGCATCGCAAATGCACCGCAAAAGCGGGCACGGTCGGCCGTCGGTCTGAATGTTGTCGGGAGGGATTCTATGAATCGAGTTTATCGCTTTTCCGCTGTGAGCGCCCTGGCGCTGAGCATCGCTTTGCCAGCACTGGCGCAAACCACGACCGCGCAGCCCGTGCCGCAGACGGCGCCGGACTCGCAGCCGCCGGATGAGCGAGAACGCGACATCGTCGTCGTCACGGCCAACAAGCGCGAAGAAACCGTCCAGGACATCGCTGTTGCCGTTACCGCCATCTCCAGCGAGCTGCGCGACGAGATCGGCCTCACGACCGTGCAGGACTACACCAACTTTGCTCCCGGCCTCAGCTACTCGACCGCCAGCGACCGCCTCGGGATGAGGGGCGTGACGCGTACGTCAAACAACTTCGGCATCCGCTCCGGCATCTCGAACTATGTCGACGGCGTCTACTTCTCGTCCGCCATTCCCGCCAGCCGCGAACCAATCTTCATCGACCGCGTCGAAGTCGTCCGGGGCCCGCAGGGAACCCTCTACGGCCGCGACTCCATCGGCGGCGCTCTCAACGTCATCACCAAGCGCCCGACCGAGGCCTTCGAAGGCCAGTTCAACATGGGCTTCGGCAGCTACGACTCGACAAAGGTGGAGATGACAGTTGCCGGTCCGATCACCGACTGGCTGCGCTATCGCGTCGGCGCGACTCGCAGCTTCCAGGGCGAAGGCTACCTGACCAACATGTCGGGCCTCGAAACCGAAGCGGGCCGCAAGGACGACTTCTACATCGAAGGGCAGCTCGAAGGCGATATCGGCGACCGGTTCACCTGGTGGACCCGTCTCGCATCGCTGAGCTGGCATCGCGTTGGAGCGCCGGGCGGACGCACGGCCGCCGGCGACAGCGCGCCCTACGACACGCGTCTGTTCGGCGCGCCGGGCGGCGCCAACATCAACAGCTTCTTCGGATTCAGCCCCTTCGCGCAGAACGTCGTGCAGCTCGGCAACCAGAGAACCAACCCCAACATCGGACAGAGCCAGCAGGAACGCTTCAACGCAGACTTCACCCAGTTCACCGACCTCTATCCGACCACGGAAGGGGCGCTCGAAATGGTCTACAGCTTCGACAATTTCGACGTGAAGTATCTCGGCGGCTATGTCTGGTATCACTATAATCTGCAGATCGATAACGACGGCGGCCCGGTGAGCCGATTCTCGGTGCCGTTCGCGCTGTCGGCCGGCGTTCCGGCCAACACGCCGCTGTCGACGGGGCGCATCACCGACTACAACGAAAACCGCGCCTGGTACTCGAACGAAGTCAACGTGATCTCGACCCACGACGGCCCGCTGCAGTGGGTGACAGGCATCTACCAGTATTCGGAGAACTACACCCAGCCGATCTACGTCACATCGACTCCGGGAATCGGTGGGACGGTGTTCCGCTTCCCCGACTTCTCGACTGTCGTGGACCTGCCGGACTTCACTGGCCGCAACGAGCGCTCCGGCTCTCCGCTCGGCGGCGACCTCTGGTATTTCTCCAACAACAAGGGCCTCAACCACGCCTACGGCGCCTTTGTGCAGACAGATTACTCGTTCACTGACGAGTTGAAATTGACCGCCGGCATCCGTTGGTCGAAGGACGTCATGAACGGTGCCGATCAGGTGCGCTACATCTCGCACTACGCACTCGGCGCACCGCGGGTTGATGGCACCACGGCATTCTTCGGCGGCCCCGACCCCACTACAATCTCAACAGCAAATCCTTGCGGCTTTGCGGGCAAGGGCGTGATCGGCTCCACCATCACGGCTGCCAACTCGCTGGCGGCCCAATGTCCGGGAGGCAGGTCTTCGGACCTCCGCCGCTACGGCATCAATGTCGATCCCACGACGGGGGTCGCAACGCGCGGTCTGGCTGCGTCCTGGTCAGAGGTCACCGGCATGGTGGGTCTCGACTGGACGCCTGATGCAGACACGCTGATCTACGGCAAGTACAACCGCGGGTACAAACCTGGCGGCTTGGGTTGCTCGGACACCAACTGCAACCTCACCGTGACGCCCTACACGGACAAGGAACTCGTCGATGCCTTCGAACTTGGCTACAAGAAGGAATGGCGCGACTGGAACCTGACCACCAACGCGGTGCTCTATTACTACGACTACCAGGGCTATCAGGTTTCGAACACGATCGTGCCTGAGCCGGATTCGACAGGCTTCCGTCCGCCGGCCTACGTCGCCTACGTGAACCTGCCGACCACCAAGACGACGGGCTTCGAGCTGGAGACGATCTGGTATCCGACCGAGAACCTGCGGTTCCTGATCAACTACGGCTTCACCAACCCGGAAATCGGCGACTCTCCGTCGCTGATCCACGCGCTCGACCCCTTCGCGAGGGACCCCGACGCACAACCGATCGGCACGGCGCTGTCGAACGGGCAGCGCGGCCAGAACCTGAGCGGCAACATCCTGCCGTTCAGCCCGAAGAACAAGGCGGCGGTGATCGGCACCTACACCTTCAACAACGAGGATGGATCGAAGCTCGACGCAACGCTCAGCTATTTCTGGCAGGACATTTCGTACAGCTCTGTCTTCAACCGCTGGGCGACGAAAATCCCGTCATGGGACCAGACGGACGCACGCCTGTCCTGGACCAGCAGCGACGGCGCCTTCACCCTGATCGGCTACGTCCGCAACCTGCTCGACGAAGTCGTGTACGACAGCCGCGGCGGCGGCCGCCGGATCGGCAACGTCAACCGCAACCCGGCGGGGCTGGAGTTGTGCGGCGCGAGCGCGGCGACAACGGTCCTTCACACCGGGCTGCTTCCGAACGGATCCGCCGCGTCTGCGCTGGGTACCCTTCAGAACGACTGCCTCACTATCTTTGAAACCTATCGTCCGCCTCTGACATGGGGCGCGGAACTGCAGTTCCACTTCTAGACTATTCGATCTCTAAGGGCGGTGCTCCCGCCCCTGGATCTGCGCCGGCTTAACAGCCGGCGCTTCTTTTTGTCAGGTCGAGTGATAGGCGCGCTCGCCATGGGCGTGCATGTCGAGGCCTTCGGATTCGGCCTCTGGCTTGACCCGGATGCGGACGATGAGGCCTGTGGCCTTCACCAGCACCAGCGTGACGCCGACCGACCAGGCGAGCACGGCGGCGACGCCCTGGAGCTGGACCCAGGCCTGATGGGCCATGGGGACCTCGCCGAGGCCCGGGGCGAGCGGGCCGACGGTCGCCAGGAACGGGATGATGAGCGTCCCCAGGACGCCTCCGACGCCGTGGACGGCGAAGACGTCCAGGCTGTCGTCGATCTTCAAGGTCGAGCGGACGAGGCCGACAGCGTAGTAGCAGACCAGAGACGCGACTGCGCCGATAATAACAGCCCCAACTGGACCCACTGAGCCCGCTGCTGGCGTGATTGTAGCAAGCCCCGCAACCAGCCCCGTAACCGTCCCCACAAGCCCCGGACGCCCAAACTTAACCCACTCAATTGCCATCCATACAAGAGCGGCTGTGGATGCCGAAAGATGTGTGACCAGCATTGCGTTCCCAGCAGCCTGTCCCGCCGAAACCGCCGAGCCTGCATTAAAACCATACCAGCCAACCCAAAGCATGCCCGCGCCAATCATCACAAGAACCGGGCTATGCGGCGGCCGCATCTCATGCGGGAAGTGCTTCCTCTTGCCGACCAGCAGGGCGAAGACGAGGGCGGACGAGCCCGCGGTGGCGTGGACGACGAGACCGCCGGCGAAATCCCGCACGCCTTGCTCGTAGAGCCAGCCGCCGGGCGACCAGACCCAGTGGCAGACCGGCGCATAGACCAGCAGCATCCAGGCGGCGGAGAAAATCAGGACCGACGCGAAGGTCGTGCGCTCAGGATAGGCGCCGACGATGAGGGCCGGGGTGATGATCGCAAACGTCATCTGGAACATGATGAAGACAGTCTCGGGCACCGTGCCGGACTCGCTCGATGCGTCCACGCCATTCAGAAAGGCCTTGCCGAGGCCGCCCCAGACCGCCGTGCTTCCGCCGCCATCGCCGAAAGCGATCGAATAGCCAGCGGCGAACCAGAGCACCGACATCAGGCAGGCGATGACGACGCACTGGCTAAGGACGGAGAGCACGTTCTTCGACTGGACGAGACCGCCATAAAACAGCGCGAGCGCTGGCAGGGTCATCATCAGGACCAGGGCCGTGGCCGTGAGCACCCAGGCGGTGTCTCCGGAGTTTGTTTCGGCGAACGCCGCGGGGGCCAGGCTGAGCGCGCAAAGAGCCAGGGCGGCCGCCTTGCGGCCGGTTTTCAGGATGGTCATGGGGTCCTCACCAGGTTTCGCCGACTCCGCAGCGTTGCCCAATGATTAGGCGGACGATTGGCGGCAGGCCACATGTTCGGCGAAGCTATCGACAGGAAATGCCTCGGGAACGGGCGCTACAGGAGGGGGTGCAGGGGCGTCTCTGAGGGCCGCTCTGGCCCCTAAACGGCGCGCCAGGCCCTCAGAAGTGGAACGCTTGCGCAAGCAGGCGACCCGTCTCTTCCCGTTCCCGCGACGATGCCCTCGATCACCTTGCCGGCCTTCGCCTTGTCGAGCAGGGCGGCGGGGATATCGTGAATGTTGATCTTCATCCTGCGGCTCCAGGGCGAGTCTTTCTGACCCGCGTGCTCACCAACCCCGATGTAGACGAAGCGCCGCTCTGGCCCCTCGCTGCGAACGTGGTCGCCATAGAATTTCGGGCCGCCGGCAATGCGGATGGGAAAGTCGAATGTGAGCGCTGTGCCTTTGGACGCCTTGGCGTCGACCGGCTTGCCGTCCTTGTCCTGCAGGCTGTGGAGGACGCCGGGGACGGGGCCTTCGATGACGAGGCGCAGGCGTATTTCGGTCTGAGCGGGGCGAGGCATGGCGAATGTTAGTTAAAGTCCGGCAAGACCAGGATCAAGCCGTGCAGATCGTCACCGACGAGATGTCGGCGCAGTATCCGGACAAGGGCAGGCTGGGCGGCGCCATTCGCGCAGGGTATGCCGAGGCCAAGTAGGAATCAGAACCGCTTCCTGTGCACGGCGGCGCCAAGTTTGCCGATCGCTGCGTGAGTGGCGGCGATGCCAGTTGCAACAAGGCCGGCCTTGCGCAGCGAGTGGGCGACAAAGTCCGCCTTGTTTGTGCGCGTCAGCAGGTGCGCAAGCGTGATCTTGGCGACGCGGCGGCGGTAGTTGAAGTCACCCAGAAAGTCCCGGTGCTTGTCGGCGGCGACGAAGCGATACTGGATGTCGGCCCACGTCTGCCGGACGCCGGCGCTGGTCATCGATGAACCGCTGGTGTCGAAGGTGTAGTAGAACAGCGGTTCGGGTACATAGCCGATCTCACCGTGCTTGAACGTGCGGATCAGGAAGTCCCAGTCTTCGGCGTACCGGAGCGTTGTGTCGAACGAGATCTTGTCGAACAGCTCGCGCCGGCAGAGGAAGCCGCTAGGCCCGCAGATTGGGTTGCCGAGCAAGAGCATATGCGGTTTCAGGCGACGAAGCGTCTTGCGCACATTGTAGACGCGATGCGGAACGAACTCCTGTCCGCACAGCGAGACCATGCACGCGCCTATGGTGTCGATCTGGCGCTGCAGCTTGTTGGGCTTCCAGTAGTCGTCATCGTCCAGGAAGGCGACGAATTCACCCCGGGCAAGGGATGCCCCATAGTTGCGGGCGTCACCGCATCCTAGATTTGCACGGTTGCGGACGACGCGGACAGCGTCGCCATAGGACGACAGCTCACCCGCCGCATCAAAGTCGGAGCAGTTGTCGACGACGATGATTTCCTGGTCGGTGAAAGTCTGCGCCAGCGCACTGTCGATCGCCCGGCGCAGCAGGGCGAGCCGGTTGTAGGACACGATGATGGTGGACACGCGCGGCAAAGACAGTCAGCCCCTCGTCCTACCCAATTTCAGGCCGCAGCCAAGCCATGCAGACTTCATCCCAAGGTCCGCCCGTCTTGTGCCGCTGCATGATAGCTTCCCCGGCAGCGCGATCAAGGAGCGGCGGGCATCGACATCCCATGTTTGGCCCATGCCTGTGGCGCCAATCCCGCGCCGGGATGCCCGAGCGGCCGCCAGGTCGCCTGACACGGGTGGCGGCAGGCCGAAAGCGGCCTGCTAGTCGAACATCTTGGAGATCGACTCATCGTTGGCGATACGGCGGATGGCTTCACCGATCATGGGCGCCATCGACAGTGTGCGGATCTTCTTCGACTTGGTGACCTGCTCGGACGGGTTGATCGTATCGGTGATCACGAGCTCCTTGAGCTGGCTTTTGTCGATATTCCCCGATGCGCCGTTCGACAGTACGCCGTGCGTGACATAAGCCGCGACTTCCTTGGCGCCCTTCTTCAGCAGCGCATCGGCTGCGTTGATCAGCGTGCCGCCCGAATCCGTCATGTCGTCGATCAGGATGCAGGTTCGGCCCTCGACGTCGCCGATGATGTTCATGACCTCGGACTCGCCCGCCTTCTCGCGGCGCTTATCGACGATGGCGAGATCGACCTCGAGCCGCTTGGCCAGCGCCCGCGCCCGCACCACGCCGCCGACGTCCGGCGAGATGACCATCAAGTCCTTGGCGCCGTATTTCTTGAGGATGTCGTCGGCCATTTCGGGCTGGGCGAACAGGTTGTCGGTCGGCTTGTCGAAGAAGCCCTGGATCTGCGCCGCGTGTAGATCGACTGTAACGACGCGATCGCAGCCCGCCTTGGTGATAAGATTGGCGACCAGCTTGGCGGAGATCGGCGTGCGGCCGTCCGTCTTCCTGATCCTGCCGGGCATAGCCAAAATAGGGGATCACGGCTGTGATGCGACGGGCGCTGGCGCGCACCAGCGCGTCCATCGTGATCAGCAATTCCATCAAGTGGTCGTTGGCCGGGGCGGAAGTCGACTGGATCACATAGACGTCCTGGCCGCGGACATTCTCGTTCACCTTCACGAAGACTTCGCGGTCCTTGAAAGTGCGCACTTCGGCGTCGGTCAGCCGCATGTCGAGATAGGTTGCGATGCGGCCTGCGAGCGGGCGGTTGGAATTGCACGAAATCAGTTTCATCTGACGCGCTCTCCCATATCGCCGCCCCGGGTGAGGGGTCGCATCGGCGTCACGCTTCTGTCGCAGAATCGTGGCGCGGGCAATCGGGCAGAAGGCTTATTCCTGCGTATGGCGTCCATGCCGCAACACCGGAGCTCAGCCTGCTGGGTTTTCGCGGATTTCGCCTGTGGAGAGCAAAGCACCCGTCAGGCGATCAGCATGATTGCCGACATGTTGCGCCCGCAATCCCGGTCGCCTGCTTTAACGGCACGGCGATGGCTGAAATAGAGGTCGGGCGCGGTCAGCGTGTCGTCCGCCAGCGCATCGATGTGACTGACTCCAAGTCGCGCGAGACGCGCCTGGGCGTAGCGCTTGAGATCGAAGAACTGGCGGTCGCCAGACCCGGGCTCGAACAGGATCTCCGCCCACGGCGTGATCTTGAGGACGTCCTCGATCAGGTCTGGTCCGACCTCGAAGGAAGCTTGCGACAGGCATGGGCCAACGCCTGCCACTGTCTTTGCCGGATCGGCGCCGAGCTGGCCCATCACTTCGACCGTGCTTTCGATCACGCCGCTCACTGCGCCGCGCCAACCGGCGTGGATCGCGGCGATGACGCCGTTGTGCGGATCGCACAGCAGGATCGGCGCGCAGTCCGCCGCGAGCACGCCGAGGATCAGACCCGGGCGCTTGGTGACCAGTGCATCGCACTCAGGCCGATCCATGGGAGCGAATGCGACATCCGTGGCGACGGCCTTGGCGGAATGGATCTGGCGCGGCGAGGCCAGCCTGTCTGGCTTTCCGCCGAGCGCCACGCAGATCCGCTTGCGGTTCTCGATGACTTTCTCTGGCTCGTCGCCTGATCCCGGTCCGCAGTTCAGCGACTTGTAGACGCCGCTCGACACACCGCCGCGCCGGCCGAAGAAGCCATGGCGCACGTGCATCGAGTACCGTTTGATGGCGGGGACTTCCTCACTGGGCGGGATGTCGCTCATCAGGTGCTCACTCCACTGGACTAGAAGCCGGGCGGCGGCGTGGCGGCGTCTTCGGCTGGCGCTTTGGGAGCGAGGCAGATCGCCTTGAAGCGCGCGCCCATCTCCTCTGGCGCCATCAGCTTGCGCATGGCGGCGCGCACTTCGTCGGCCTTGCCGGGGTTGGCCTGCGCCAGAGACAGCTCGCGTTCGCGCGCGCCGAGGCGCTTGAGGAAATAGCCCTGCTGGATCGGGCCGTGCACGGCGAGCCCCTCGGCCTCGGCTAGGTTCCTGAGACGCGGGAAAGTCGACATCGGCGGTAAGATCGCTGCGGCCCGGGTCTGCCAGCGGATCGACCTGCTTGCCGAGCCGGTATGAGCGCAGCGTGTCATCTGGAGAGCGGTCGTCGGGGCCATAGTCGATGAGCAGCGCGCGGCCGGGATGCTGGCGGAAGCGTTCCGCGATGCCGTTGACCAGGGTTCCCAGCGCAGGCGCAAACTCGACCCCCTCGCCAACGGGAATGACGCCCTGCGGCAGCTGGGCCGTATGGGGGCCGAGGCCGAAGTCGAGTTCGCCGAATACGTCGACACCGACCTGCCGTTCGCGCCAGCCATTGCCGTCGCGCACGAACTGGCGGATCGCCATGCAGTCGAGGAATTCGTTGGCGATGATGATCGAAGGGCCCGTCGGAGTTTTGTCCAGGCCGTCGAAATGCTCGACGCGCCTCGGGGCAAGCGTGTCGATCTGCATGCTGCGCAGAGTCGGGCTTGCTTCGACGAGGGCTACCTTGGCCGCGTCGCTGAAGCCGGTGACGGAATCCGCTGCGCGCAGCATGTCCGCCATCATCGTGCCGCGGCCGGGGCCAAGTTCGATCAACCAGAATGGCTTGGGCGACCCCATCCGGATCCACTCATGGGCGGCCCACAGGCCGAGCAGTTCGCCGAACACCTGGCTGATCTCGGGCGCCGTGGTGAAGTCTTCGTTGAAGCCGGGTCGCGTGGCGTAATAGCCCTCACGTGGATCGTGCAGGCATGTAAGCATGTAGAGGGACACGGGCATGGGGCCGTTGACGCGGATCATGTCCGCGATCCGGGCCCGCAGGTCGCTCACGCAGGACTCGCCGGAGGCGTCGAGGCCGTCGCGCCGCGCTGCGCCCGCCAGATCAGCCACGCTCCGCCGATCAGCATCGGGATCGACAGCAGCATGCCCATGGTGAACCATTCTGGCATGCGGCCTTGCGTGAAGTTGTCGGGTTCGCGGAAGTTCTCGACGAAGGTTCGGCAGAGGGCGTATCCGACCAGGAAAATGCCGCCGACAAGGCCGGGCTTGGCCAGCGCCTTGAAGCGCCATACCGCGATCGCGCACACGGCGAAAAGTAACGCGCCTTCGAGAGCGGCTTCATAGAGCTGGCTGGGGTGGACGGTCTGCAATCCTTCGACCGAGCCCCACTGCCGCGTTGTCCAGTCATAGGTTGGAAAGCGCATGCCCCAAGGCGCATCGGTCGGGCGGCCATAGAGTTCGGCATTTATGAAATTGGCAATGCGAACGAGAAAGATGCCGATCGGCGCCGCGGCGCAGGCGATGTCGCCAAGCCGGATCAGCGAGATCTTCCGCGCATAAGAGGTGTAGACAACGGCAAGCGTCGCGCCGATCAGGCCGCCGTGGAACGACATGCCGCCTTCCCACATGCGCAGGATGAACGCCGGATCACTGGTCAGCTTCTGCGGTTCGTAGGGCAGGGTGTAGAACAGGATGTAACCGATCCGGCCCCCGAGCAGAATTCCGATCATCGCCCAGAAGGCAAAGTCGTCGATGTCTGCCTTGCTAACCGGAGACTTTTCGCTTTGGCCGAAGAGCTGCGGGCGCGAAACGATCTTCGTGGCGTACCACCAGCCGAGCAGCAGACCGAAGATGTAGCCCAGCGCGTACCAGCGGATCGGGAAGGGGCCGAGATGGATCGGTCCCAGGTCCATGTCCGGCAAAGGAATGGTGAATGCCGCGGGGTCGATCCGCGGAAAGGGGATTTCAAACCGAAAGGGCATGTGTTGGGCCTGCTTTGAAATCCCGGGCGATCCGCGCCATATAGATACTGGCTCCGTTACCGGGGTCCATACCAGAGGCGCGTCACATGCAGACGAGAAACCCGTTCGCAGAGGATTTTTCCCGTATCATGCAGGGTGCTGCGGGCATGGCGCAGGCCGCCAATGACGAGGCCAAAGCGCTGTTCCGGTCGGCTGTGGAGCGTCTTGTCGCAGACATGGACCTCGCCAAGCGCGAGGAGGTGGAAGCGCTGAAAACACTCGCGCGCACGGCCATGGAGCGGGCGGAAGCGCTGGAAAGGCGCGTCGCGGAGCTCGAAGCGAAGCTGGGCGGCAAGGGCTGAACCACGCGATTCGTCCTGCCAAACGGTTAACCAACCTGCAATTGTGAAACCTTGCGGCGCTCTGTAAGCGTCGAAACACTAGGGCCAACTGCCCTACGATTCTTGGAGGCCCGGATGTCGGCTCTCGACTCTCACGCCCACGACTTCTCCGACCGGTCGATGGATGTCATTGAACAGACGCTGCTCGCCGCGGATTGGGCGTGCGAGCGTTCCGAGGAAGGCGTGATCCACTGCGCCGCGATGACCAAGTGGGGTGAGTTCGGCGGCATGTTCGTGTGGCGGGCGGAGCCGGCCTCGCTGAATTTCTCGCTGACCCTGGACCTGCGTGCGCCAAGCGCGAAGCAGCATGCAATCTCCGAACTGCTGCGCAAGATCAACGAGCGGCTGTGGCTCGGCCACTTCGACTACTGGAGCGACGAGGGCGTCGCAGTGTTCCGTCACACCATCCCGATGCTTGATCGCATCGCGCCCGATCCGGGCGAGATTGCCGCCGTGCTGGCTGCCGCGCTCGATGCTGCTGACCAGTTCCTGCCCGCGTTCAACTTCGTGGTCTGGGCCGGCAAGTCGGCCGAGGAAGCTGTCGCGGCCGTGGTGTTCGAGACTTCCGGCGAGGCTTAGTCTCATGTCTGCCGCCGGCGCATTGAAGCAGGCGGTACTCATCGGCGCAGGACGTATGGGCGGCGCGATGGCGCGCGGCTGGCTGCGCGACCTGAAGGCGGCAGGGCTTTCCGGCCTGATCATCGTGGAGCCGCAGCCGGACGTCGACGTCCAGGCGGCAGCGGCGAACAAGCTGGTCACGCTCAATCCGGCGCCGGCGCCTGCGGACATTGTCGTGCTGGCGGTCAAGCCGCAGGGGTTCGGCGCGGCGGCTGCGGACCTCAAGGCCTGGGTCGGGCCAGGGACGCTGGTCGTATCGATCATGGCTGGCGTGACCATTGACAGGATTGCCGGCGCGTTGGGTTCGCCAAGGGTTGCCCGCGCAATGCCCAACACGCCAGGCGCTATCGGCAAGGGCGTTACAGGGATTTCATTGTCGGCGGCGTGCAGCGATGCCGAGACCCTCGCTACATCGCAATTGCTCGCGCCTCTCGGGCTCGTGGTCGGGCCGCTGGCTGAATCGCAAATGGATGCGGTGACGGCGGTATCCGGTTCGGGCCCCGCCTATGTGTTCCTCATGGTGGAGGCTCTGGTGGCGGCAGGGCGTGCGGTGGGGTTGGGTGATGCGGAGGCGCATGCGTTGGCGCGCGAGACGGTGGTGGGGGCGGGCGCGCTGCTGGCGCAGTCGGCGCAGTCGCCCGCGGAGCTGCGGGTGGCGGTGACGTCGCCGGGCGGCACGACGGCGGCGGCGCTGGAGGTGCTGATGGAGCACGGCGCGCTGCACGAGCTGATGCGGCGCGCGGTGGAAGCCGCGGCGCAGCGCGGCGCGGTGTTGGCGCAGGAGGCGCAGAAGAAGCCGTAGTCAGTCGTCGATGTCGTCGTCGTCCTGCTCGCGCTTGCGGCCCTTGAGGTCGACGTCGAAGGGGAGGCGGAGGGTGGCCTTGAGGCCCCCGAGGTCGGACTTGCCGAGCGTGACGTCGCCGCCATGGGCGCGGGCGGTATCGCGGGCGATGGTGAGGCCGAGGCCGACGCCGGAGACGTTCTGGTTACGCGAAGCGTCGAGGCGGCTGAAGGGGCGGAAGGCGTCTTCATACATGTTGGCGGGGATGCCAGGGCCGTCGTCTTCCACGGTCACAACGGCTTCGCCGGCTTCGCGCAGTACGCTCACACGCACCTTTTTCCCGTAGTCGGCGGCGTTGTTGGCGAGGTTGGCAATTGCGCGTTTCATGGCGAGGGCGCGCACACGCATAGTGACCGGCGTCGGCCCGACGAACTGGTAGGCAGAGCGCAAGGCGATGTGGTTGCTGGCGTCCTGGGCGAGGGCGGCGAGGTTGATTTCCTCGGGCTGCTCGCCTTCCTCGCCACGCGCGAAGGCGAGGTAGCCGTCGAGCATGCGCTCCATCTCGACGATGTCGGCCTTGGCGGCGTTGGCGTCGTGCTCCTTGGGCAGGAGAGCGAGTTCGAGCTTGAGGCGGGCAAGCGGCGTGCGCAGGTCGTGGCTGACGCCGGCGAGCATGGCGGTGCGCTGGTCGGCGTAGCGCCGGATGCGATTGCGCATCTGTATCAAGGAGCGCGCTGCGCGGCGGACTTCGAGGGCGCCGGAGGGACGGAAGTCTGGCGCGTCTTCGCCGCGGCCGAACGCGTCAGCGGCCCAGGAGAGCTGCAGGATCGAACGCACCTGATTGCGCAGGAACAAGTAGGAGGTTAGCAGAAGCAGGACCGAGAAACCGAGCGACCAGCCAATAAACTGGGGCGCAGAGGCGATGGTGATGTCGACGCGCTTGCGATCGAGGCGCGCAACCAGCGTGCCTTCGTCGACACCGAGGCGGACTTCGACGGTATCGGCGGCGGGGTAGAAGGCGTAAGACATCGTGCTGCCTGCTGCTGCGGCCGCGAGTTCGCGCGCTAGTTCTTCGCAGCATTTCTGGCCGGGCGCCGGCTGGCGGAGCGACGCATCCTCCGAATAGGAGATCTGCATGAGGCCGGATCGATTGATTGCGTCGGCGTAGTCGGCCCACTGCTCCGGATGGAGCACGCGATACCTTGCGGCGACGGTGAGTTCCTGTGCGAACGAGCGCGACAGCTTTGTGTTGACCTGGCCCACGTGGGTATTGAAGAAGAAGAGCGTCATGGCGATGACGAACACCATCATCGGCACGATCAAGATGAGGATGTGGCGGGCATTGTATCCGCGGGGCGTATAGTCGCGCAGCCTGACCATGGGTTAGTCCCGAAGTGTCAGGAACACGTTGGCCTTGTCGCGATGCGCCTCGGCATAGCCGAATTGGCGCATGTGCGCGATGCAGTCCCACCGCCACCGTGACGAATTGCAATGCTCGATCAGCACGGCTCGAGGGAAGAGCGATCGGGCCTCGTTCTCGTAGAAAGTCTGAAGGACCGCGTCCTCGAAGCCTTCAACATCGATCTTCATGACCTCGACGCGAGTGACATTCTCCCGTCGCAGGAGGTCGCCCAGCGGCAGCATGGGCACGCTGACGTGTTTGCCGCCGACTCCCGTCCGCAGCGAGGCCTGGCCGAGTTCGTCCGGGATGGCGAGGTTGGCCATGCCTGCTTCGGGACCGAGAGCCGCCTCGACGAGCACGGTGCGCACGCCTTCGGCAGCGAGATCATTGGCGGATTCCATGTTGAAGCGGAGTCGCGCGAAGACTTCCGGCTGGGGTTCGATAGAGATCACGGCGCCGCCACGCTGAAGGAGGGAGCTTGCGAACAACGAGAACATGCCGGCATTGGCGCCGATATCGACGAAGGTTCCAGTTGGCTGCAGGTGGCGGCGGACGAAGTCGAATTCCGGACGGCTGTAGGTCGCGGGGTTCAGCACCGCCTTCATTTCCGAGTAGTTGGATTCCAGATGCACGCGGGCGTTGCGGCCCCAGAGGCGCACATCCAGCGGGGTCGAGGAATGCTTGCGCAGCAGGTTTCCGATGGCCTTGCGCGCATGACCACGGCCGAGGACGGTGCGCTGGGAGAGCGCCAGCAAGGCCGAGGCGAAGGGCGTGGGATGATAGCTACCGAAGGGCGGGACGTCGGCGGTCATGGCGCTCAGTCCCCCGTGAGGCGGTAGCCGACGCCGCGCACGGTTTGCAGATGCACAGGCTCGCGGGGATCGCGTTCGATCTTGCGGCGCAGACGCGTGACCTGGACATCGACGGAACGCTCGACGCCGGCGGCCGTGAGGGCCGCGAGTTCCTGTCGGGAGATGGCGGCGCCCGCACGGGCGGCGAGGATAGAGAGAAGCTGCGTTTCGCTTTCGGTGAGGCGCACGAGCCTGCCATCGCGGCGCAACTCTCCCTTGTTCACATGGAACACCATGCCCGACAGGTGGATCTCCTCGACAGGCGCTTCGGGCGCCGCGCGCTTGAGAATGGAGCCGATGCGGAGGACGAGTTCTTCCGGCTCGAAGGGCTTGGGCAGGTAGTCATCGGCGCCAAGCTTCAAGCCTTCGATGCGCTCGGCGGGCTGGCCTCGTGCTGTGAGCAGGATGACGGGCGTATCGCTGGTCTCGCGGATGCCCTTCAGAAGGGAGAGCCCGTCCTCGCCGGGCATCATGACGTCGAGCACCATGAGGTCGAACGACATGGTTTGCATCAGGCGGCGGGCGTGAGCCGAGTCCTTCGCCACGGTGACGTCGTGGCCTTCGCGCGAGAGGAAACGGCGCAACAGGTCGCGCAGCCGGTCGTCGTCATCGACGACGAGGACGTGGCTCTTGTGCTGGCTCACGAGTCGCCTCGGAGCCGCAGGATATCCGACAGCACGCGGCGCGCTGACGCCACGGCTTCGGGGCCGGCCGAGAGGAAGGCCTGGCGCAGGGCGTTGCGGCGGCGTTCGGTGGCGTCGCGGGTGAAGCTCATGCCTTCGGCGGTGAGCGTGACGAGGCGGCGGCGCTTGTCGCGCGTGTCGGTCTCGCGTTTCACAAGATTGCGCGCTTCGAGCTGGTTGAGGTTGCGAGCGAGCGACTGCTTGGGGGCCGCCAGGCGGCTGCGCAGGTCGCCGACATCCATGGCGCCTCGGTCAAAGATTTCCTGCAGGATCTCGATCTCCGGCCCCGAGAGGCTGGCAGGCGCGCCGGCCGACTCGACGAGCTGGTCCAGGCGGCGTGCAGCGGCCCGGATCACGGCGGCGCTTTCGTTGAGGTCCTGGTCGCGCAGGTACAGCCGGCCATCTCCCGCGGACGGTGGCCCCGCAGATGGGGCGCCTGCCGGCGCAGGCGCCGGCTGGGGTCGGTTGACAGGCATGGCCATGGGCGGACAATGGGAGAGTGAGACGCGAAACTCAAGCATCAACCCACAGACAGCGTTTCCCGAGGACGTAAGGTATGGCTGCCCCTTCTGCGAACTTTATTCCCTATGACGACCGCGATGGCTGGATCTGGCTCGACGGCAAGATGACGCCGTGGCGGGACGCAAAGATCCACGTATTGACCCACAGCCTGCACTACGGATCGTGCGTGTTCGAGGGCGAGCGCGCCTACGAGGGCGTAGTATTCCGTAGCAATGATCACTCGAAACGACTGCACAAGTCGGCCGAGCTGGTGGGCTACAAATGTCCCGTGCCTGTGGCCGAGCTGGACAAGGTCAAGCTGGAGCTGATGGAGAAGAACGGCCTGGCCAACTGCTATGTCCGCGCCTTCTCGTGGCGGGGGTCGGAGATGATGGGCGTGGCGGCCCAGCAGGCTTCCATCCGCACCTGTGTGGCAGTGTGGGAATGGGGCAACTATTTCGCAGATAAGAACAAAGGCATCCGCGTGACGATGTCGGAGTGGAAGCGCCCGTCGCCGGAGACGATTCCATCTGCCGCCAAGGCGGCTGGACTCTACATGATCTGCACGATGTCGAAGCACAAGGCCGAGGCCGAGGGTTATGCTGACGCGCTGATGCTCGACTATCGCGGATATGTGGCGGAGCTGACAGGAGCGAACGTGTTCCTGATCCGGGACGGCGCCATCCACACGCCGACGCCGGACTGCTTCCTGAACGGGCTCACTCGCCAGACCGTGATCGAGCTGGCGCGTGCGCGAGGCTTCGAGGTGATCGAGCGGCACATCACGCCCGAAGAACTGCCGACCTTCTCGGAATGCTTCATCACCGGATCGGCGGCGGAAGTGACGCCAGTGGCGGAGATGGCGGGCGTGGCATACCGGCCCGGCAACATTACCGGCTCGCTGGCGGACGACTACAGCCAGCTCGTACGCGGGAAGCTGTCGATCGAGCAGATCAAGGCGTCAAAAGTAGCGTAGGCCTGGGTTCTCTAAGCGAGTCATTCTCAGCGTTCGGCCGAGAATCCTTGGGCGACAAGCGCTGGCGTTTGCTGATGCGGCACAGAAATTCTCGGGTCGCGCTTCGCCTGCCCGAGAATGACTCGAGGATGGGTCACAGCGCCGCCGCGATCTTCGCGGCTTGCCCTCTCAACACCTCCATGTCCGCCGGCTTGCCGCCATGGTGACGTTCGAGCGGCAGGTTGGCGTAGCGCGGAATCACATGCACGTGGAGATGGAACACCGTCTGTCCGGCGGGCGCGCCGTTGAACTGCGTGACGATGACGCCGTCGGGTGTCAGCGCCTTGATGCAGGCCCTGGTGAGTTTCTGTACGGCGGCGAAGTAGGGTCCCAGCCGTTCGGGCGGGAAGTCGGTGAGGTTGCGGGCGGAGGTGTTCTTCGGGATGACGAGGCAGTGGCCCTGGCTCTGCGGGAAGATGTCCATGAAGGCGAGGACGTCATTGTCCTCGAAAATCTTGATGCAGGGCGCCTCGCCGCGCAGGATTTTCGCGAAGATGTTGGCGCTGTCGTAGTCTCCAACAAGGCTCATCAGAAACCCTCCTCGTCGTGTTCCGTTTCCGCAGGACGCTCGCCCTTCCGGAAGGGTGAAAACGCCGCCAGCTCGTCGATGCCTTCCTCGACCGCCTCTCGCTCCCTGTCGAGATATTTCGCTACGGCGTCGCGCAAACCAGAATGGCCGATCCAGTGGGCGGAGCGGGTGAGCGAGGGCTCGTAGCCGCGGGCAAGCTTGTGCTCGCCCTGGGCGCCTGCCTCCACGCGTGCGAGGCCGCGCTCGATGGCAAATTCGATGGCCTGATAGTAGCAGATCTCGAAATGCAGGAAGGGCTTGTCGATCATTCGGCCCCAGTATCGGCCATAGAGCGTGTCCGAGCCGATCATGTTGAGCGCGCCGGCGATGGGCCGCTTGCCGCTATAGGCGAGGATGAGCAGGCATCTGTCGGCCATGCGCTCATTCAGCAGGGCGAAGAACTCGCGGTTGAGATAGGGCGAGCCCCATTTGCGGCCGCCTGTGTCCATGTAGAATTTGAAGAACGCATCCCAATGCCTGTTCGTGAGATCGGCGCCGCTGACGCGCTCGATCGTGAGGCCTTCAAGAGCCTCGCGGCGCTCACGGCGGATCATCTTGCGCTTGCGCGACGCGAGGGCGTCGAGAAATTCGTCGAACGTCTTGTAGCCGCGGTTCAACCAGTGGAACTGCTGGTCCTCACGCAAAAGCAAGCCTTCATCACCGAGTGCGCGCCAGGTTTCCTCGTCGAGGAAATTGAAGTGGGCGGAGGAGACTTTTGCGTTGGCCGTCGTTTCGACGATGGCGCCGGCGAGGGCGCGACGAATGGAGGATGCGTGGGGGCCGGTGCTGAGAAGGCGGCGGCCGGTGACGGGAGTGAAGGGGACGGCGCAGAGAATCTTGGGATAGTATCGTCCGCCAGCGCGATGCAGGGCGTCGGCCCAGGAGTGATCGAAGACGAATTCGCCGCGTGAATGCGATTTCAGATAGAGCGGCGCGGCGCCGACGAGCATGCCCGCTCTGTCGTGGGCCAGCATGTGGCGTGGCGACCAGCCGGTATTGGGTTGGGCGCAGCCCGAGGACTCGGCGGCTTCCAGAAAGTCCCAGTCGAGAAAAGGGTCGTAGGGAAACCCCGGCGGATTGGCGAGGGCATTCCAGGTGGCGCGATCGATCTGCGCCATGCCATCGGCAATGGACAAGGTGAGTTCGATCCGGTCTGCGGAATCGTCGGCCAAAGTCTCTCCAGCGGTCTGGCTTCCCCTACCTATATCGGTGTTTGCGACGGCTTTGCGAGGTCTGCGCTGAAGCCTTCAAATATGGGCGCGGCGCCGTGTTTTCGGGCTCGAACGAGTTCGAGCGGCGTGCGCACGGTCCAGGTGACCAGCGGCAGGTCGTCCCCGACGGCTTCAAGCGATGTGTGGTGTGGACAGAGATAGGCGCAGCCGGATTCCTTCGCCCGCCACGCCTTGTCCTCGGCGCCGCCATCCTCGAACTGCTCCAGCGGTTCGATCAACTGGCCGACAGAATGGTCGGACAGGAGCGAGGCCAGCCGCCAGACGCTGGGCTCGTCGAAGCTCATCACCGTGGCGGGGGCTTTGGAATTCTGGAGATATTCGATCAGGGGCGGGAGAATCTGCCGATCGGGCGGGTCGATCTTCACTTCGATCAGGGTGGGCAGGCCGTTCATGGCTTCGAAGGCTTCGCGCAATGTCGGGATGCGCGAGCCGTCAGGCAGGCGGTGGGCGCGCAATTCGACGAAGCGGAGTTCCGCGATGCGGCCCGGATCGGCGCACATGCGCTTCAGGTCGGCGTCGTGGAAAACGACCAACTCACCGTCGCGCGTCATCCGAACGTCCAGTTCGCAACCGACGCCAGCCGCTGAAGCGGCGCGGAAGGCGGCGATGGAATTTTCCGGAACTGGTCCGCCCCAGAGGCCCCGGTGGGCGTAGGCGAAGGCTGCGACATTCGAGAAGCGCCTGCTCATGCGAACTCGATGACGGCGTCGACCTCCACGGCGGCGCCCATGGGCAGGACCGGGCAAGCGACGGCGGAGCGGGCGTGACGGCCCTTGTCGCCGAAGGCCTCGACCATCAGATCCGAGCAGCCGTTGACGACTTTCGGAATATCGACGAAGTCCTTGGCCGCGTTGACGAAGCCGCCGAGCTTCACAATGCGCGTGACGCGATCGAGGTCGCCGAGCGCGGCTTTGGCCTGCGCGATCAGGTTGATGGCGCAGATGCGTGCGGCGGCCTGGCCCTGTTCGAGCGTCATATCCTCGCCCAGACGGCCCCTGATCAGGCCGTCTGGTCCGGCGCTGACCTGGCCCGAGATGAAGAGCAGGTTGCCGGCGATCACGAAGGGCACGTAGTTGGCGACAGGGGCACGGGGCTCGGGGAGATTGACGCCGGCGGCTTTCAGACGTTCGAGGACGGACATTGGAGAGACTCCTTTGCCGGCGTTGTAGCCAAGCCCTGCGTCGTGGGTAAGCCTGCGCCCGGCAAACGCCAACAGCTCCACTGCCGCGAGGCCTGGAGGGATGCTGCACTCTACCTGGACATGAAGGGCGCGGGGCGCGTCTTCAGGCCGAAAAGCCGGTCGTTCCGGCGTGGAAAAGGCGGCCCATGTCGGACGCGCCCCGCGCGGCAATGCATGAGACCAGGGCTTCCCTTTTACGGGAACAGTGATCGGCCGCTTTGGCGTCCGAACCCGCTCAGCCTCCCGCCGCCGCCTGGGGACCGTTACCTCCCCCCGCGCATCGGCGGATCACCGCATCGCTCCCCAACCCGGCCGGTCCGGACCTGCCCTTCGCAGGAAGCGACAGGACAGATGTGGGGACGATGCCAGAGCGTGCGGAAGGGCTGGGGCGAGGGGAATATTTGCCCCAACAGCGCCGGGATGAACCCTGTGCAGCAAACACAGGGGTTCTCGATGTGCAGCAGGCCGCTTCAGGCGCGAGTTATCCAACAGCGGGCGTTGCATGGAGCGCACAGCGGGGCGCAAAAGTGAGGGGCGTGTATGCCCAAACAGGATCACTCTTCGCGTTCTTTCTGAATGCGCGCGCCGCGGCCGGTCATCACGGCGTTATCGCCAAAGCGGTCGCGGGCCTTGTCTGAGGCGCGTTCAGCCTTGGCGCGTTTGAGAGCCTTGGGATCAGCGAGATCGACAGCGTCGGCGCGGGCATCGACGAGTTCGGAAATGCCGATGCCGAGCAGGCGGAAGCTCGTGCCGTTGGCCTCGCGGGACAGCATGGATTTCCCCGTTCGGAAAAGGACCTGCGCCAGTTGCGTCGCTTCGCCAAGGGAAACGCGGCGGGTGAGGATGCGGAAGTCGGCGGTTTTCAGCTTGAGCGTGATGACGCGGCCCTCGACGCCGCCATGTTTGGCGCGATCTGCAACGCGCTGGCACTGGCGCCAAAGAATGTCTTCGAGGATGCGAGGGTCGGAAATGTCCTCCATGAACGTGGTTTCGGAAGAAACGCTCTTGCGTTCCCCGGCGGGGTCGACCTTTCGGTCGTGACGGCCGAAGGCGCAATTGTGCAGCCAGAGGCCGGTCTCGCCATAGCGCCGGACCAGCGCCTTCACGTCGGTCTTCTGGATATCGCCTACGGTCTGGATACCGTCGCTGGCCAGCTTCTTCTGGAACTGCGTACCGACGCCACCGATGACGCGCACGGATTTCGGCGCCAGATATTCCGGCGCCTCGTCGATCGAGAGCGCGAAGAAGCCGCGTGGCTTGTCGGCTTCCGAAGCGGTCTTGGCGAGGAATTTGTTGCTGGCGAGGCCGACGGAGACGGTGAGGTTCATCTCCGCCTCGATCCGCTTCTGCAGCTTCATCATGCTGATGGCCGGCGGGGCGCCGTGCAGGGCTTCGGTGCCGGAGAGGTCGAGATAGGCCTCGTCGATGGAGACGGGCTCCACGAGCGGCGTGAGGGTGCGCATCATCTCGCGGATCTTGCGGCCTTCAGCGACATAGACGTCCATCCGGCCCTTCACCACGACGGCGTTGGGGCAGGCTTTCAGCGCCTTGAACATCGGCATGGCGGAGCGGACGCCATAGGTTCGGGCGATATAGCAGCAGGTGGAAACGACGCCTCGCTTGCCGCCGCCAACGATGACCGGGAGGCCGGCCAGGGACGGGTTGTCCCGCTTCTCAATGGCCGCGTAGAACGCATCGCAGTCGACGTGTGCGACGGAAAGCTCGAACAGTCTGGGGTGCGAGACGAGGCGGACAGACCCGCAGGTCCGGCATTTGGCCGGCTTGCCGGAGACGCGGCTCAGGCAATCCCGGCAGGCCGTGGAAAAGTCTTTGCTTTCAGCCATCTCGCGGCGCTGAATGAAGGTTGGGCCCGAACAGCCTGTAAGATGGACAGTTTTGAGCCTGGCCATTGTGCAGTTACAGGCCTGCGATCCTCTGTTGTCAAAGCGGAGTTAATACTCTCAGGTCACAGAATGAACGCTGAGGCGGGAATCAACCCGCGCCGTTCTAACGTGATTGGCTGATGGCGACTGCGCCACCAAAGAAAGTCCTCGTCGTAGAAGACAATGAGCTCAACATGAAGCTCTTCTGCGACCTGTTGGACGCGTTCGGCTTCCAGACCGTGGAAAGCCGCGACGGCCTGAAGGCTGTAGACCTTGCGCGCGAGCACAAGCCCGACCTGATCATCATGGACATCCAGTTGCCTGACGTGTCGGGGCTCGACCTCACGCGCTGGATCAAGGATGACACCACAATCAATGCCATCCCGATCATGGCGGTGACCGCTTTTGCCATGCGGCAGGACGAGCGACTGGTGCGCGAGGCGGGCTGCGAAGCCTACATGTCCAAGCCGATCCAGATGATGCCGTTCATCGACACGGTGAAGAAGCTCACCAGCCCGCGCATGCCGCCGCCGCGGTCGCCGCCGCCGACTGCCCGGAGGGCGGCGAGGTGAGTGCGCGCGTCCTGGTCGTCGATGACAACGAAGCCAACCGCAAGCTTCTGCAGGACAAGTTGAAGAACGAGTACTTCCACGTCATCACGGCGGTGGACGGGGAGGACGCGATCCAGCGGGCGCGCGCCGAAGAGCCGGATGTGATCCTGATGGACGTGATGATGCCGAAGATGAACGGCGTCGATGCGTGCCGCGTGCTGAAGATGGATCCGCAGACCGAGCACATCCCCATCGTGCTGGTGACGGCGCTGAACGAGCGCGAGGACCGGCTGCGCGGTCTGGGCGCCGGGGCGGACGACTTCCTCACCAAGCCAGTTAATGACCTGCACCTGCTGTCGCGCGTGCGGGCGCTGACGAAGTACAAGATGGTCGCCGACGAGCTGCGCAAGCGCGAGGCTTCCGGCAAGCGTATCGGCGCCGTGGATTTTGTGGCGCAGGGGCGGGCGTCCGAGCCAGCGCGTATTCTGGTCGTCGACGAGAACGAGCGGCAGGCGCGCCGCATCTGCCGCTATCTGGAAGGCCTGCACCGGCCGATCTCGCATTCGGAAGCGACGCAGCTCGGCATTTCCGGATCGATGGTCGACCTGATGATCGTGTCTCTTTCCAACGAGAAACTGGATGGGTTGCGCCTGTGCGCATATTTCCGCTCGGTGGAATCCACGCGCGACCTGCCGATCCTGGTTGTGGCCGAGCCAGACGATGAAAAGCGGGCGGTGCGCGCGCTGGAGCTTGGCGCGTCGGACATCGTGATCAAGCCGATCGACTCGGAAGAACTCAACGCACGCGTGAAGACGCAGGTACGCAAGAAGCGGTACCTTGATGCGCTGCGGGCCCGGCTAGACCAGTCGATGGAGCTGGCGGTCACCGACCAGCTGACGGGCCTGCACAACCGGCGCTATATGCGCGTGCAGCTCGAGGCGCTGGTGAAACGGTCGGACATGGGCGGCAAGCCGGTGTCGATCCTGCTGGCCGACATCGACCACTTCAAGAAGGTCAACGACATCCACGGCCACAGCGCCGGCGACGAAGTTCTGAAGGAATTTGGCCGCCGCCTGCGCGAGAACATACGCCCGATCGACCTCGCCTGCCGTTATGGCGGGGAAGAGTTCGTGGTGATCATGCCGGAAACGCCGAAGGAGCTGGCCCAATCCGCCGCCGAGCGCATCCGCCATCTTATCGAGGACGAGCCGTTCATCATCAACCGCGGGGACGCCCTGCGCGTCACCATGAGCGGTGGGGTGGCCACGGTGTCGCCTCCGGATGACACGCTGGATTCGATGCTGAAACGGGCGGACGAAGCGCTCTACCGGGCCAAATCCCGGGGCCGGAACCAGATCGACATCGAAGAACCGGTCGTGGGCTGAGGCCGTGGAACCGGTCTTAACTTCGCCATCGGCCCGGTGCATATATCCGCCATGGATGCTTTCACACCCGGTTCCCAGCCTGGCGAGGCCAAGCTTCGGTATCTCGACGCAGATTTCGAGGTTCTCAAGCCCGGCCGGTTCGTCGTGTGCGCCGTCACGCGCCGCAAGATCGCGCTGGAAGACCTCCGCTACTGGAATGTCGAGATGCAGGAAGCCTATTTCGACGCCGAGGTGGCGCTGAAGCGATGGAAGCAGCTTTCCGGAAGAGAGTGATGCGCTGCAGGATGGCGGGGGTGTTGCTGATCCTCGCCGCCTGTTTGAATGCGTCCGCAGAGCCGCAACAGGCCGGCGCCGCGCCTCCAGCGCTCGCGTGCGCGAGTCCGGCGACCCAGGGCGGGGCGATCCTTTGCAAGACGGACCCGCTCGCTGCGGTGACGCTCAATGGCAAACTCGTGGCGGTCGCGGATGCCCAGGGCGTTGTCGTGATCGGGCTTTCGCGCAGCCAGCCTTCGCCGGCCGTGGTCGGCATGAAGCCGGTTCTGCAGAACTCGGACACGCCGGCGCTGGTCGCCCGCGTCGAAGTGCTGCCGCGCAAGGATGCCGTCTCGAAGCTGACGATGGAGTGCACGAAGCTCGCGCCGCAGTCGAAGGCTGACCAGAGGAAGGCCGAGATCTCGTGGGTGAAGAAAGACAGGGCGCTGAAGACGTTCAGCGCGCCGCTTGCGCCGGTCGGCCTGTCGAAGCCGGCGGATGGGCCGATGTCGAGTTCGTTCGGAGCGACGCGGACCTATGTGCCGAAAACCGAGGAGTGCAAGGGCTCGACCAGCGTCCACAACGGGACGGACATCGCCATTCCCACGGGTACGGAAATCCGCGCGCCGATGGCGGGCACGGTGATCCTCGCCGACCCGGACCTGTTTTATGAGGGCGGCTGCATCTTCCTCGACCTTGGCCGCGGGCTGGTGTCGGTGACGATGCACATGAGCAAGATCGACGTGAAGGCCGGCGACACGGTCGAGCAGGGCCAGGTGCTGGGTCTTTCCGGCGCCTCCGGAAGGGTGACGGGGCCGCACCTGCACTGGGCGATCAAGTACCGGAATGTCACGTCGGATGACCGGGGCACGGACATCTGGCTCGATCCGGTCTTGATGATGGGGCTTCGACAGCCGATTGTGTCCGCTCCATAGAGGGGCAGGGACATGGCGGAAACGAAGACCAAGGCGACCAAAGTCAGCGTCAAGGATTTCATCGCAAAGACGCCGAACGAGACCCGGCGCAAGGATGCGCAGGCGCTTCTGAAGCTGTTCGAAAAGCTCACCGGCTGGAAGGCTCAGATGTGGGGGCCGACGATCGTAGGATTCGGTCGCTACAAGTACACCTATGACAGCGGACATTCGGGAGAGGCGCCGGTGGTCGGATTCAGCCCGCGCGCGGCAAGCCTGTCGCTCTACTGCGGCCTGGGCCCCGAGGACGCGGCCGGCCTCTTGAAATCGTTCGGCAAGCACAAGACCGGCAATGGCGGCTGCATCTACGTCAACAAGCTCGATGACATCGATCTCGCCGTCCTTGAAAAGCTCATTAAGGCCGGCGTCGTCAACATCAGCAAGAAATGGCCGGGTGTCACGGCGCGCTGAGCGTGGCTGAAGTGATCGCCGGCAAGCAGCGGGCGGAGCACGGTGCTCGCCCCTCTGAGACTGAGGCAAGGAGATCGCACTCGACGTGCCGGCCCTTGGCGGAGTGCTCTTCCAGTTCCCGGATTCAGTGGTTGTGTCCCGCGGTCCCAACTCCGTGCCCATGCAGCCCGAAAAATACGTGATGCACCGCGATGTCCGTGAAACCAGGCTGACGGTGAAGGTCAGCTGCGTTAGCTGAGATCGGCTTTCGCCGTTTCTACTGTCCAGCGGCTGCCGTGGGCGCCCTGGCGGCGCGCGGCTCGTTGATCGTGACGCCGCGGCCGGAAGGCGGCTGTGGGCCGCCTTTCATCCAGGCGAGCAGAGCGTCGAAGCTGGCTGCAACCTCGGGCGTCGTCACCGAGCCATGGCCGTAATGGTCGAAGATCTGGAAGACGACCTTGTCGGCATGGCCGGCGCGGCGCACGATCGACACATAAGCTTCGGTGGTGTCGGCCGGCACGATAGGATCGTATACCGGCGACATGATGACGAGTGGCTTTTTGAGGTTGCCCGTCGCCGTGTACCATTTCTTGAGGTAGGCGTCCTTGCCGGGCTCCGCTGCATAGCGCTTCACGCCTTCGTTCACCTTTGCGTGGTCGTCATCGACATTGTAGATGGTGGTGAGGTTCGAGAACGGGTTGCCGCCTGAACGCTCTTGCGCCTCGTGGATCAGGTAGGTGTGGAAGGCGACCGTTGTCGCGACGTCTTCCTTCTTGCGGCCCCAGGCGCGGCGGAAGATTTCGGCCTTCTCTGGATTGGCGTCGAGCACGGCCTGGATTTTCCTGCTCGTGTCGGACTGGCCGATGGAATACGCGTAGCCGTTGAGCGGGCCGACGATGGGCGGCTGGACGCCCGGGAAGTAGTATTCGAAAAGCGCCAGCATCTCGAAATTCCAGTTCATGTTCTCAAGGCGCGACTCGAGCCCGGAACAGCAGGTGACGAGACCGGCGTCGTAAGTCTCGGGGTACATCTCGACCGACGCTGTGGTGACGCTGGCGCCCATGGCGCCGCCTGTGGCAATGACGGAACTGGTCTTGCCGTACTTCTTCACGAAGTATTTCCGCAGGGCCTCGTTGTCGGTCATCGCCTGCTCGATGGCCCAGCCGCCCTTGGAGTAGCTGGACTGGACGACGGCAAAGCCGCGATCGAGGAAGACGCGCAATCGAGACGAGGGCGGGCCGCCGGCCGGCACGCGAGGCTCGGGCGAATAGCCGTGGTTCATGACGACCAGGCCCTTGTTCCAGTTCGCTGGAACGTCGATCCGGAATTTTGCGCCTGCGATCTCTCCGGTTTCAGTCTTCACGTCAGAGGCTGGCGTGGCGGCGGGGGCCGTTGGCGTCTGGGCGAGCGCGCCGGGCGCCGCAAGGCCGAGGGCTGCGGTAAGCACGATCCTGCTGATGAGCGATGTCACTGTGTTGTCCCTTGAACCGGACGCCTGTCTGGCGGCCCTATCGTTGGAAGGGAGGCTGTCGCAAAGCCCTTCGGCTGTCGAGATGCGACAGGGAGGGTGACGCTATCTTGCAGGTCGACAGAGTTTAGACCGTCAACCCCGCTGGCGCGATCTTCGCGAGAGAGTCCATCAGGTCCGGCGTGGCTGACAGGATCTTTCGGGTTTCGAGGTTGAGGGCGACGGCGACAGCTTCGGTCGTAGCCCATGCCTCTCCCGAATCGGGATCGACCACCCAATGGACGAAAGAGTGCACCTTCTCCTTCTGGAAGCCGCGGCCCGAGCGAATGACGAAGCGGTCGCCGGGGCGCGGCCAGCGGCGATAGATCAGGCGATACTCCAGGACGGCGCCGCCCATACGCACGGTTTCGCCGCGTACGGCGGCGGCTACGCCGACCTGTTCTCGCCAGGGACGCAGGAGGTGGGCGATGGAGTCCGAGATGCGGCCGAGGAACATTTCGGGCAGCATGCGGCCAGTCAGGTCGCAATGATCGGACTGCACGACGCCGCGGCCGATGACGGGCGCGCCGATGGCGTCGGCATCGCTCATCTTCGCCGACGTGCGCGGAACAACGGAGAGGTCGAGCGAGCGCGGGGCGGTTTCGGGAGGCGGCGCGTCCTTGAGGGTTTCGAACGCGGCGCGGGTTGCATCCGACCAAGGGAAGGCTACGCGGCTGTCGACATCGACATGGTCGATCCAGGTGCGATAGGCGGCGCAGGGCTCGCCGGCGGCGTGGTCGATCTGCTGGTAGAGAAGGACCGACTTGTCGGTCACCTCTATCACGCAGGCCTTCATCATGAAGGGTTTGCCGGCGTGGGCTTCCTTGATGAAGCGGATGTGCTGGTCGCGAGGGATGAGGGTCGAGCGGGCGCGCGGGCGGAAAGCCTGGGAGAGACCGGCGACGTGGGCGAACTCGGCGAGGCCCTCCATCATTTTCGCGACGTAGAAGCGCACGTTCATGTGCCCCATCTCGTCGCATTCCCAGGTGTTGATGCTGCCGCGATAGACTTCGATCATCGTGGCGCCCGGATCACGCGCAGCCTGCGCAGAGGCCGCGAATCTCGATGATGGCGCTGCGCATCTTGAATTTCACGCCCTCGGCCTCCTGGCCGAGCTTTTTGACGCTGTCGCCAGCGTGGAGTTCGCCAGCCGAGCCGCAGCTATCACAGATTAGAAACACTGCCGCATGGCCGTGCTTCCAGTGGCCGCAGGCGACAAAGGCATTGAGGCTTTCGATGCGGTGGGCGAGGCCCATTTCGAGCAGGAAATCCAGCGAGCGGTAGACGGTCGGCGGCTTGGCAGCGCCGTCATCGCCGAGTTGCTGGAGCAGGTCGTAGGCCTTCGACGGGCCTTCGGATTCGAGCAGCAGGGTGAGGACTTTCCGGCGCAGGGGCGTGAGCTTGCCGCCGCGCTGTTCGCACAGCGCTTCCGCCTCGCGCAACGACTCGCCCAGCGCAACGGGGGCGCAAGCGAGGTGGGAGTGCGGGTGGCCTTGGGACATGCCTGCAATGTCGGCTGCCTGAACCCGCCGCACAAGGCCTGAAGCCCAAGGCAAATCAGGGGCGCGACAGGTATGAGGCGGCGCTTTTGCAGGAATCATTAACCGTATTCTGGCCAGTTTGGCCGCCATCTTCGTGCGCAGGCCAGCAGGGGCGCGTCCATGTCGGAACAGGCGGTTGCAGCACGGTCAACGGGCCCTCTGGGGAGCCTGGGTGCAGGTGTGCGCTTCCTTTTAACGGACCGCCTGGGGCTGGTGATGCTGCTCTGGCTGGTGATCGCGTTCGGGCTGCGGCCGCTGCTGATGGGCGCGCATGACGGCTCTGCGGGGGTGGTGCAGGAGTGGCTGCGGGCGAGGCTGGAGCCGGCGCCGCTGGCGCGTGTCGCAGGGTCGGTGCAGTGGGCGTCGCTGGCCGGGCTGATCCTGGCGCTGGCGCTGGCGCATGTGCGGATTGCGGGCGTGGCGCCGGACATGTTGCGCGCCACGGCGGCGCGGTTCGGCATGGCGGCGGCGTATGCGCTGGCCCTGTGCGTGGGCTATGCGGTGTTCGTGTGGACGCCGACGACTGCGATCTCGCTGATGATGCACGACGCTTTCATCTTCTTCGACGCGATCCACCGCATTGATGCCGGGCAGCGACCATCAACAGACTTTCCGACGCCGCTGGGCGCGGCGATGCTTTACCTGCCGTGGCTGGGATCCAAGATTGCCGGCGGATATGCCGGGGCGGTTGAGATCTCGTCGGCCATCGTGGCGCTGCCGCTGTGCCTTGCGTGCGCATTGGCGTGCAGCCGGCGACATGGGGCGTGCGGTCTCGGCCCTGCTGATGGCGGTGATCTTCCTGATGACCGTGCCGGCGCTGCTCGAAGGCTACAACGCGCCGGACAGCGCGACGATGGAGGGTGGCGAGCTTCTCAACATCAGCGACGAGTTCGCTCTGGCGATGTTCTATAACCGATGGGGCTGGGGCGCGCTGATCGCAATGTTCGCGTTCCTGACGCCGCGCGGAGATGAGAAGACGCCAGTTGCAGAGATCGTCACGCTCAGCCTGATGCTGGTTTTCCTTTTCTGGCTGAAACTATCCTACTTTGTCGTCGGCGGCGCTGCCGCGGCGCTCTATGCATTTCTTGGGGCGCGCCCGTGGCGCACACTGGGCATCGGGGCAGGGGTGGCGGCCGGCGGCATACTCGTGGTCGGGCTGATCACCGGGAACTTCGTCGCCTATGTCGGCGACATCATCACAGCGGCAAAGGTGAGCGGAACGCGGGTCGCCGGCCTGATGCTGCTGGTGAAAGACAACCTGCAGGACTTCCTGATCGCGTGCTCGCCGATCATCGCCATGGGAGCCATGCGCAGGTTGAAGCCGGTAGACATATGGGTGACCGCGCTGATCGTGTTGGGCACGCTGTTCATCATCAACCAGAACGCGCAGTCGTCCGGCGTGCCGACGCTGCTGATGGTCGCGGTCTATGCGGTCTGGCGGTTGAAGGACGAAGACAATCGGGCGGTGCGCATGATCGCGCTTTTTGCGCTGGCTGTGCCGGCCTGTGGCTACGTTCTCGATCGCAGCGCAGGCCTGCTGGGACAGGCCGTTCTGGCTCGGAGGGAAGAGGCGCGGCCGCCGGCGGCGTGGGCCGGCATTCCAGCGCTGAAGGGGGTCTACGCGCAGGAGCATGAGAGCGTGCTCGCCGATTTCAGTGCGGCTGATACGGAAGAGAAGCGCCTGAGCGCATTCCGCAAGACGTCGCTCTTTGGTCGCCGCCAATTTCTGCGCTCGGGCGAGTACATGACGACACTGATGCAGGGGATGAGCGAGTTGAAGCCGGTGATGGCCAGGGGCGAATCCGTGGTCGTGATGGACTTCTCAAGCCCGTTGTCCTTCCTCACTGATTCTCGGCCGGCGAAGGGGTACTGGATCACTTTCGACGATGGGAGAACGATCAGCAATTCAGTCGCCCCAGAGGCGAGCTTGCTGTTCGCGGACGCCGACCACGTCATGGCCCCCAGGATTTTCATGGAGCCGGACACCGCGTCGAGGTTGAAGGGTCTGTATGCGGAGTATCTCGGTGGGGCCTATGAAATTCGCGTAGAAACAGCGTACTGGATACGCTGGTCGAACCGGAAAGACCGCGCAAAATCTGCTCTGACTGCTGCGGCCGTGGCCCGAAGCCAACCCTAAACTCTGCGCACGAATCCTACGTTTGGGGCGTGTGTCGCGCCCGGAAGACCTGTGCGAAAACCCCCGTTTTTCATAGCAAAACGCTTGGGAATCGCGATTTTCCGTGTAATCAGGCGACAACTTCAAAAGGGAGTCTCAACGACATGGCCACCGCCGCAAAAGCCAAACAGAACACCGTCAGCCTGAAGCATCTCGCGGCGGCTCTCGCTGAGAGCCACGACATGCCCAAGAAGAACGCCGAAGCCATTCTCAACGATCTGATCACGATGCTGACCAAGCACCTCAAGAAAGGCGACCGTATTCGCCTTGTCGGTCTCGGCGTGCTGGTTGTGCGCAAGCGTGCCGCCCGCATGGGCCGCAACCCGGCGACGGGCGAGCCTGTCCAGATCAAGGCCTCGAAGAAGGTGGCCTTCCGCGCCTCCAAAGAGCTGAAAGAGTCGATCTAGTCGTCTCTCTCAAGTCAAAGACGAGTTTGCGGCGCCCGGTCCTTTGTTGGACTGGGCGTTTTGCTTTTCATTGCTAGCGTCTATGCCGCGGCGCGCCGCGCCTCTTCAAAAGGGAGGGAGGCAGGCTCCGCGATATCGAACGAGCGTTTGAAGTCCTTGATGCGGTTCTCGACGAGGCCGAGGCGCTCGAAGGCGAGCGAGGCGGCCCATAGCAGGGCGCGCACTGCCTCCGAAATCTTCGACATTTCCTGTATTTTCCAGCCCCAGCGGCGCAGCACGCCATTGGCGCGGTGGGCGCCCGTGGTGATGCGCGAGCCCCAGGTCTGATAGTCCATGGAAAGCGAGACGCAGAAGCCTTCCTGGTTTTCCACGCGATGGGGAGCGTAGAGCGGCCAGGCGAGGGCTTCGCCGGGGACGAGGTCGAACCGGTAGGCGGCGCCGTCATAGATGCGCGAATACGGGAGTTCTTCGGTCGTGGTGCGCATGATCACGCGTTCCATCGCATCCTGTGGAAGGAAGGCGCCGGTGTTGGGGTAGATCCAGATGCGCTTCACGCCGCGCAGGTGGAACAGCACCACGTGGGCGGGGTCGAAATGATAGGGCACGCGGGTGGTGGGCGAGGACAGGATGAGCTGGCCGGTCATCTTCCGCGGCTTCACATGCGGATTAAGCTTGGCGAACGACGCCTGGATTTCGGCCCAGAGGCCGGGGTGGGCGTGTTCGATGCCGCGGAGATTTACCCACAACTTGCCGGCCTTGATCGCTTTCAGGACCGTTGCGCCGTCGGCATGACCCCGGTCGCCCGTTTCGAGAGAAACCTGTCCGTTCGCGTCGAATTCATAGGCGTTGATGTCGAACAGGTCGGCAGGGTAGCGATTCAGGAGGTGGATCAACGCTTCGTCGGAAGCCAGATAGGTAGGGACGCCATGCTCGACGGCGACAGGGGCCGGGGGCGTGGCAACCTTCGATTCAACCGGATGTGTCATATCGGACTCCTCGGCGAGCGATTTGAGTTCGCTTGGCTGGGGAACTGCAAACCGGGGGCCGCGCCGGCCGAACGCTTGATCTGGCTTTCCTGGGCAAATCGATTCATGCCTCGTTAACCACGAGGGCTTCACTTCCGATCGGAGCTGAAGGGCGTTGGAGAAGGACCGCGGAGACGCGGGAACTGGGATGGTTAAGGCTGCAAAAGCCATACTTCTCCCGGGCGCCATCGGCGCTCTCATCCTCTATTTCTCGTATTGGGCGCTGGCGGGCGACCAGGGCCTGGCGCGCTGGACCAGGCTGCAGGGCGACCAGGAACAGCTTGAAGCCAAGCTGGTCGAGCTAAGGGCCGAGCGGGACGTGCTGGAAGCGTCCCTTGTGCGCCTGCGTGATGGGACGCTGGACCTCGACTATGTCGAGGAAATCGCGCGCACGAAGCTGTCCTACGTGCGACCGGACGAAGTTCTCGTCGCGGTGCGTTGAACCTTTCGCCTAAAAGGTGTGAAACAGGCGACCTGATCCCCCGTCACGGCAGGGACAGGAAGGATTCGCCTCATGGCAGCCAAGAAGGCCGCGACCAAGACCCGCAAGAAGCCAGGTGAACCGGTAAAGGCCGAACTGATCGGTTATTACCGCGACATGCTGCTGATCCGGCGCTTCGAGGAGAAGGCGGGGCAGCTTTACGGCATGGGGCTGATCGCCGGCTTCTGCCATCTCTACATCGGCCAGGAGGCCGTCGTGGTGGGCGTGCAGTCGGTGCTCGACCCTGACGACCAGGTGATCACGGGATACCGCGACCATGGCCACATGCTGGCGACCGGCATGACGGCGCGCGGCGTGATGGCGGAGTTGACCGGGCGCGAGGGCGGCTATTCCCGCGGCAAGGGTGGCTCGATGCACATGTTCAGCCGCGAGAAGAACTTCTACGGCGGCCACGGCATTGTCGGCGCGCAGGTTCCGATCGGCACGGGGCTGGCGTTCTCGAACCGCTACAAGGGATCGGACGCAGTCTGCATCGCCTATTTCGGCGACGGGGCTTCGAACCAGGGGCAGGTCTACGAAGCCTTCAACATGGCGAGCCTGTGGAAGCTGCCGGTCGTCTATGTGGTCGAGAACAATCAATACGCGATGGGCACGTCGATCGCGCGATCGTCGGCCGAGACGGAGCTCTACAAGCGCGGCATATCGTTCGAGATCCCCGGCGAGGAAGTCGATGGCATGGACGTGCTCGCCGTTCGCAAGGCGGCGGCGAAGGCCGTGGAGCGGGCGCGCGAGGGAGAGGGGCCGACCATCCTCGAAATGAAGACGTACCGGTATCGCGGCCACTCGATGTCCGATCCCGCAAAGTATCGCACGCGCGAGGAAGTGCAGGAAATGCGCGAGCACCACGACCCGATCGAGCTGCTCAAGAAGAAGCTGATCGAGGGCAAGCACGCGACCGAGGACGACCTCAAGAAGCTTGAGGCCGAGGTCCGCGAGGTCGTGAACGACTCGGCGCAGTTCGCGCAGGACAGCCCGGAGCCGGATCCGGACGAGCTGTGGACGGATGTGCTGGTGGAGTCGCACTGAGATGACCGACATCCTCATGCCCGCGCTGTCGCCCACCATGGAGGAGGGCAAGCTGGCCAAGTGGCTGGTGAAGGAGGGCGACACCGTAAAGCCCGGCGACGTGATCGCCGAGATCGAGACGGACAAGGCGACGATGGAGGTCGAGGCCGTCGACGAGGGCGTGATCTCGAAGCTGATGATTCCGGCGGGAACCGAAGGCGTGAAGGTCAACGCCGTCATCGCGCAGATCGGCGGAGATGCGGGCGCGGCCGGCGCCGAACAAGGCGAATGGCGGGCAGGGTTCGGCTGCTGCCCATGCCGGCTGCCGCTCCCGAACAGAAGGCCCGCAATGACGGGCACAGGCTGCGGGCGCCGGAGAAGCCTTCGGCGGCGGCCGAGGGGCTGCACGATCCGACGCTGCCGGAGGGGGTGACCTACGCCAAGACGTCCGTGCGGGATGCGCTGCGCGACGCCATCGCCGAAGAGATGCGGCGTGATCCCACCGTCTTCCTGATGGGCGAGGAGGTCGGTCAGTACCAGGGCGCCTACAAGGTCTCGCGCGGCCTGCTGGAGGAATTCGGCGACCGGCGGGTGATCGACACCCCGATCACGGAATACGGCTTTGCGGGCCTTGGCGTGGGCGCGGCGTTTGGCGGGTTGAAGCCGATCGTCGAATTCATGACGTTCAACTTCGCCATGCAGGCCATCGACCACATCATCAACTCGGCGGCCAAGACGCTCTACATGTCGGGTGGACAGATGGGCTGCCCCATCGTGTTCCGCGGACCAAACGGCGCGGCCAGCCGCGTGGGCGCGCAGCACAGCCAGGACTATTCGGCGTGGTACGGCCACGTGCCGGGGCTGAAGGTGCTCGCGCCGTATGATGCGGCGGACGCGAAGGGCCTGCTGAAGGCGGCGATCCGCGATCCGAACCCGGTCGTCTTTCTCGAGCATGAACTGATGTATGGCGTCGAGTTCGACGTGCCGCAGGTGGAGGATTTCGTCCTGCCCATCGGCAAGGCGCGCATCCGCCGCGAAGGGACGGATGTGACGCTGGTGGCGCATTCCCGGATGGTCAAGTTTGCGCTGGAGGCGGCGGAGAGGTTGGCCGGCGAGGGCATCGAGGCGGAGGTGATCGACCTGCGCAGCTTGCGTCCGCTCGACACTGAAACGGTGATCGAAAGCGTCAAGAAGACCAACCGCATTGTCTGCTGCGAGGAGGGTTGGCGCTTCTTCGGCGTCGGCGCGGAGATTGCTGCGGCGGTGACCGAACACGCATTCGACTATCTCGACGCGCCGCCGATGCGTATCGCGCAGAAGGACGTGCCGCTGCCCTATGCGGCGAACCTGGAGAAGCTCTCGCTGCCCAACGCCGCCGACATCGTCGAGGCGGCGAAGAAGGTCTGCTATTCGGCGTGAACCAGTGTGGCCTGTCTGGGTGCGGCGCGGGGCTTGAAGAGCCCTGCGAGCCAGCGGCGGACGGGTTCGTCGATGATCTTGAGGGCGAGCCAGGCAAGGCCGATGAAGATCGCAAACTGCAGCGGCGCCCACAGGAGGATCAGCGTTTCGCCTGGATCGATCTTGCGGAAGAGCGCGACAGTTACCTCAAGCATCGGCTTGTGCAGGATGTAGATGGGGTAGGACAGCATCCCAAGGAACGCCCCGATCTCCGCCGCGGCGCCGACCATTTCGATGGCGCTGCCGGCCCAGACGATCAGGGGCATCACGCCGAGCGCGATGACGAGCTGGCCGCCTGCGTTGAGGTTCAGAGGGACAAGAAGCACTCCGGCGAGCAACGCCATCAGGGCCGACGCATGGAGCGGGCGCAGCTTCCAGCGGGGGCGGATCTCGTAGATCAGCAGGCCGCAGGAGATTCCGAAGAACACGCGCAGGAGCCCGCCGAGCAGTTCATATTTCGACCAGCCGCTTTCGATGGTTCCGCGATGGAAGGAGTCAAGCGCCAGCAGGCCTGCCGCGATGATGGTCAAGACAATCAGCCGATTGCGGGTAAGGAGGCGGCTGAGGGGGGCATAGACGACGTTCGCCAGCAGTTCGAAAAACAACGACCATGCAGGACCATTGACCGGAAACGCCATGGCCGAGGCTGGGAACAGCAGGGTCGGCAGGGCGAGCATGGCGAACACGGTCGACCCGGCGATGCGCCAGGCGTCGCTTCCAGATTCGTCGCCGTGGAGAAGGAACATGGCGGCCGCGCCGGCCAAGGCCCCCACCATCAGCAGAGGATAGAGCCGGATGACCCGGACACGCCAGAAAAGGGGCGTGGACATCGTTGTGGCAAGCTTCGTCTTGTAGGCGTGGGCAATGACGAATCCGCTCAGGATGAAGAAGAAATCGACGGCGAGGATGTAGAGCTGGCCGACGGGATGGCCCCAGGCATCGCCCATGTGTCCGAAGACGACAGCGAGTGCTGCAACGCCGCGCATGGCGTCCAGCAAGAGGAATCGGGGCGCTTTGGCCTTCATTGTTACAATCCGTTCCCCGCCAGGGTTGTGGTCTGCACAAGGCGGGCCATCGCGCCGGAAGGGCTAATGACGGTTGGCGAAGCGTGACTTGGCGGCTATCTGAAGGATCGCGAACCGAAGGGACCGATCGACCATCCCGTTCACCATTCCCCGCGCTGTCGCGGACGATGAGGACAAGGGGGAGTGCATGACTGAAGCAGACATCATCGAGCAGCTGGTCGAATTCCAGAATGTGCTGCTGTTTGGCGTGTCGATCTTCGTCACGCTGGTATCGGCCTATCTCGTGGCGCTCTATGCTTTTCTTGATGAGGCAGGCTTCGCGCTCAAGTTCTTCGCCTGCGCCTTCCTGACGCTGGTGATCGTCTTCCTCGCGACGTTCTTCTATGGCTCGGCAAAGTTCCAGATGGGACTGGTCGATGCGCTGAAGGCCATCGAGGCGGATCTGTCGCCGGCTGGCAAGGCAGCGCTGGCCAACGCTCGCAGCGGCGTGGACGACTGGATTCGCCTTGCCCTCGTCGGCGTCGGCCTGGCGTTCTACGGGGCCCTGGTGGTGCTCACCTTCTGGAATGGTTGGCGCAAGGGCTCCCACCTGCGGGTGGAGAAGGTGAGAGAGCAATGACCATCCCGATCACCATGCCTGCGCTGTCGCCGACGATGGAGGAGGGAAACCTCGCCAAGTGGCATGTGAAGGTCGGCGACAAGGTCAAGCCCGGCGACATCATCGCCGAGATCGAGACCGACAAGGCGACGATGGAAGTCGAGGCGGTCGACGAAGGCGTGGTGTCCAAGCTGCTCGTCGCCGAGGGCGCGCAGGGCGTGAAGGTCAACGCCGTGATCGCCGAACTGAGCGGGGAGGGCGAGGCGCCTGCGAAGGGGAATGGCGGGGCGGCCAAGCAGCCTGAGCCTGTTGCCGCGAAGGCTGACAAGGGAGCTGCGGGGCCCCGCCCGGCTTCTCCTCAACCTGCGCCGGCGGCGGCTGTTGCGCTGACGAGTGCCGGGCGGACGCCCGATGCACCCGTTTCGATGGGCAAGGGCGCACAGCGCATCAAGGCCTCGCCGCTGGCGAGGCGGCTGGCGAAGACAGAGGGCGTCGATCTACTCGCACTCAAGGGCTCGGGGCCGTACGGGCGGATCGTCAAGTCTGATGTACAGAAGGCGCCGAGGGGCGGAGCGGTTGCGAAGCCTGGAGCGCCGATGGCGCCGGGCAGTCTGATCGAGCCGGCGACGATCGATGAGCGCGTTTATCTGCCGGAGACATTCGAGCTGATCCCGCTTGATGGCGTGCGCAAGGTGACGGCGAAGCGGCTGACTCAGAGCTTCATGCAGGTGCCGCACTTCCCGCTGACCATCGATCTCGAGATCGATCACCTGCTCTCGGCGCGGGTGCGGATCAACGAGGCGGGAGCTGCGGCAGGCGTCAAGGTGTCGGTCAACGACATGCTGATCAAGGCCTGCGCCATGGCGCTGATGGCGCAGCCGGATGCAAATGCGAGTTACACCGACAAGGGCGTGGCGCTGCACAAGTCGGCGCATGTGTCGGTAGCGGTGGCGATCCCGGGCGGGCTGATCACGCCGGTGGTGCGCGATGCGCAGACCAAGGGGCTGGCGCAAATCGCTGCGGAGATGAAGGACCTCGCGGCGCGGGCGCGCGACCGCAAACTGAAGCCTCAGGAATACATGGGCGGCACGTTCTCGATTTCGAATCTCGGAATGTTTGGCGTCAAGTCCTTCGCCTCGATCATCAACCAGCCGGAGGGGATGATCCTGTCGGTGGGAGAAGGCTCGAAGCGGCCAGTCGTGCGGAACGACAAGGTCGAGGTCGCCACGATGATGACGGTGACGCTGACCTGCGATCATCGCGTGGTGGACGGCGCGACCGGGGCCAAATGGCTGCAGCACTTCAAGCAGTTCGTCGAGACGCCAGAGGCGATGCTGCTGTGATCTCGCTGCGGACACGGATCGTCATCGGCGTGCTGGCAATCGGGTTTGCTCTGCTCGCGGTGGTTGGCGATCCTCTGTTCCAGGCGATAGGTGCGCCGCCGAGGTCGGGACGCGCGATCGTTGCAGTCTTCCTGCTGGGTGTAGGGGTGGCATATATCGCGTGGGCAACACTCCGGCAGCGCGCCGATGACGCCAAATCCGCGGCTGCACGCCGAAACACGACGACCAGGGCTTAAACCCAACGTCACAGCGTGGCCATCTGCGCCATTCCGGACACACCCGGTAGTGATGTGCACCCCTGACAGGCGAGTGACTGCGATCCCATCTTGAGGCGCGAAGCAGATACGGTAGCTCAGCCCGGCGTCGCGAAGGTGCGCCGCTTTTGGGATGTGGCTTCAATGAAGAATCTGATTGCTGCGGTCGCGCTTGGCGCGATCTGCATCGCTCCTGCCTTCGCGCAGGACGCACCGAAGGAGTGGACTGGCGAGGGCGCATTCAATGCCGGCGTCACGCAGGGCAACACGCGCACCAGCGACCTCGGCGCCGGGCTCCGGTTGAAGCACACCTTCGGCCAGTGGTCGCAGTCCGGCGAGCTGTCCGCCGACTATGGCAAGACCAATGGCGCAGAGACGAAGAACCGGGTCTTCGCGGCCGGACAAGTCGATCGCATCCTCAACGACAGGTGGTCGGCCTATGGCCGCGCCAGCGTGGAGCATGACGAATTCTCGGGATTCGACAACCGCTACTTCGTCGGCCTTGGCGCGACCTACCAGGTCATCAAGTCGTCGAACATGGAATGGTCGATCGGCGGCGGACCGGGCTATAAGGTCGATGAAGTGCAGGCTCGCGTCGTCTCGCCGACCGTGACGATTCCGGCTTCCACGGAAGAATCGATCGCCGCGCAAGCCGCATCGCGCTTCAAGTACAAGATCAACGACAAGGTCTCGCTGACCAACGACACCGACGTGCTGTACTCTGATGCATCGACCCAGACGCGCAACGTCACGGCGCTTACGGTCGACCTGATGGGCAACCTGCAGGCCCGTTTCAGCTATGACATCCGCAATGAATCGAACCCGCCGCTCGGCTTCAAGGCGACGGATACGGCGACCAAGGTCTCGCTGGTCTACAAGATCGGCTGAGTCAGTTACCGATGTATCCGAGTCGGCCCCGGCCAAAACCGGGGCCGATGTCGTTTCCAGCATGACTTTTTCGGCGGCGCCCCTATCCTGCGCGCATGGGTGACGCAAAGAACTACGACCTCATCGTCATTGGCTCAGGCCCCGGCGGGTATGTCGCCGCGATACGGGCGTCGCAGCTGGGCATGAAGACTGCGATCGTGGAGCGGGCGGAGCTGGGCGGGATCTGCCTCAACTGGGGGTGCATTCCGACGAAAGCGCTGCTGCGATCCTCCGAGGTCTATCACCTCATCACACATGCAAAGGATTACGGGTTCTCGGTGGAGAATCCCAAGGTGATGCTGGATGCGATCGTGAAGCGCAGCCGGGGTGTGGCGAAGCAGTTGTCGAACGGCGTCACGTTCCTGATGAAGAAGCACAAGATCGATGTGCTTGAAGGGACGGCGCGGCTGGAGAAAGGATCGCCCGCGCCCAAGGTGATCGTCGAGAAGGGCAAGGGCGAGGGGGCGTACGCGGCGAAATTCGTGATGCTCGCCACCGGGGCTCGCGCGCGAGAGATTCCAGAGGCGGGGTTGAAGGTCGACGGCAAGACGGTGTGGGCCTACCGCGAGGCAATGGTTCCGGAGGAGATGCCGAAGTCCCTGCTGGTGATTGGGTCGGGCGCCATCGGAATCGAGTTCGCGAGCTTCTATCGCACACTTGGTGTCGAGGTGACCGTGGTGGAGGCGCTGGACCGCATCCTGCCGGTGGAGGATGCTGAAATTTCCGCGTTCATGCTGAAACAGCTCGGCAAGCAGGGGATCAAGTTTCACACGTCGGCGAGTGTGAAGTCGCTCAAGTTGGCGGGCGGCAAGGCGAAGGCGGAGGTGGCGACGAAGGACGCCGTACAGACGATCGAGGCAGACAAGGTCATCCTGGCCGTGGGCATCGTCGGCAACGTTGAAAATCTTGGGCTGGAGGCGCTCGGCGTCAAGGTCGAGAAGACGCACATCGTGGTGGACGGGTTCGGCAAGACCAATGTGCCGGGGCTCTATGCCATCGGCGATGTCACGGGTCCGCCCTGGCTGGCGCACAAGGCGATGCACGAGGGCGTCGTGGTGGTCGAGGGGTTGTCGGGCAAGGCGCCAAGCCACAAGTTCGATCCGTGGAACGTGCCGGGCTGCACCTATTCGCATCCGCAGGTGGCGTCGGTTGGAATGACCGAGGATGCAGCGAAGAAGACGGGCAAGAAGCTCAAGGTTGGCAAGTTCCCCTTCATCGGCAACGGCAAGGCGATCGCGCTGGGAGAGCCGGAAGGCATCGTCAAGACGATCTTCGATGCGGACACCGGCGAGCTGCTCGGCGCCCATATGGCGGGCGAGGGCGTGACCGAACTGATCCAGGGCTTTGCGATTGCACGGCAGGGCGAGCTGACTGAGGCGGAATTGATGGAAACCATCTTCCCGCACCCGACGCTCAGCGAGATGATGCATGAGAGCGTGCTGTCGGCGTATGGTCGGCCGCTGCACATCTGAGTCGGGCCGCCCATGACGCAGGTTTTCGTATCGCATTCGACCGAGGACGCCGCGATTGCGCGGCAGGTAGCGGATGCGTTGCGGGCTGCTGGCGTCGGCGTATGGATCGCGCCGGATTCGATCCGGCCGGGCGAGGCTTACAACGAAGCGATCGTTGCTGGGGTCCGCACGAGCGATGCTCTCGCGATCCTGGTGTCGCGGGCGGCGAATGCGTCGAAACATGTGGCGCGCGAGGTCGGCCTGGCGGACGGCGCCGGCAAGCGCATCGTGCCGATCCGGATCGAGCCGGTCGAGCCGTCGGATGGGCTGGCCTACTACCTCAACCTGCCGCAGTGGGTGGAGTGGCATAGCCATGGGCCGTCGGCCCTGGCGCCGGTGATTGCGATGTTGGGCGGGACGCGGGTGGCGATGCAGGCGCCGCCAGTGCAGTTTGTTGTGCACGCCGCCGCTGGTTCAGGCGGGGCAGGGCGCGGTGATCCGCGTGCACCGGCATTCGGCGATGGCGGCGTCGGCGCGGAACATCGCGATCCTGGTCGATGGCGAGAAGGCCGGCGAGGTAGGCAATGGCGGAACCGTCGACCTGATGGTGCAGCCGGGGCGGCGCGAACTGGTGGCGCGGATCGATTACACCAAGAGCAAGGCGCTGGAGGTCGAGGCGGTCGCTGGGCGGGCTCGTGTGGTCGATCTCGTGATGCCGGAGATATCCGACCTGGGCGGGCAGGTGGCAGGACTGCTGGGGCAGTCGAAGTTCTTCACGTGGAAGATCGTCGAGTAGACGCGCATGCGGGTGCGGCCTCGCAGCGGGAGCTGCAGGGCGGAGGGCGGTTTGTTTCGGAACGTTGCGGTTGCAGCGGCGGGCCGCGTGCGAAGGCGCGCCGGATGGTGGGCGTGGCCGCCACTGATGCGGATCGGCGAGGCGTGGATGCGTGTGCCCAGGGGCAGGATGAAGGCGGGCTTTTCTGCGCGTGGGTATTGCTGCCGAGGCGCACGATGCGTGCGGCCATGCGGCGGCTGGTGGCGTCGAGGCGGGTCATGCGCCGCTGCAGGATGCGCATGCGGGCGAGGAACGGCCGCTGGTTTGCGGCGGGCTGAAATCGGGGAAGCGGACCGTCCAGGCGTCGAGGCCGGCCATGCGGAAGGCGCGCCGGGTCAGGGCGAAGACGGCCCAGGCCTCGGCGATCGACAGGAGGCCGGCCAGGATGCCGAATTCGTCAGGCTCGAGGCTGCGGCGCTTGCCCGCCAGCATGCGGCCAGTTGCGGCGGCCACCGAGCGTGCAAAGCCACAATACGAGGCCAGAACGCCGATCCAGCAGATCACGTCGCAGAACAGCCAGAAGGGGGGTCCGCGAAACTTCATGGCCCCAGTATGCGGGCGCCCAGAGGCATGGGGTGGAGAATAAATCTTCCCCAACACCGGCGAAGTAAACCCTGTGCAGCAAAAGCAGGGATTCCGGCGCTGAAGTCGGGCCCAGACCCGTGACTTGTCCCGCAGGGTTGGGCGCGATTCAGGCCACGGTCAGAGCGGTGAAGCGCCGCAGGAGATGCCCGAGCAGCGGAAGGCGTCATCGCGGCGCGCGTGCGAAGCGGCGCCGGTCGATGCTTTCGTGGGTTTGGCGGGCAGTCGTTAATCGACCCTAGGAAACGGGACCATTCCTAAGGAAGCTTAGGAAAGGAGCCTATTCCTAATGGCCCTTAGGAAAGCGGGCTATTCCGCGGCCTGGACGCCGCTGTCGCCTCTCGCCACGAGTTCGGCGGCGAGCTTCTGGACGGCGCCGATGTCCATCTTGCCGGTGCCGAGCACGGGGATCGCGGAAACCTGGAAGATCTTGCGCGGCAGGCTGAGTTCGTTGACGCCGTGATCCTGGGCCCAGCGTTGCAGGTCGCTGCGGTCGGCTTTCGGGTGGGTGGTGAGGAGGACGATCTGCTCGCCCTTGCGCTTATCTGGGATCACAGCGGCGGCGTGGTCGTGCTCGCGCCAGAGGGTGGAGGCGCAGTTCTCGGCGACGGCGAGGGAGACCATCTCGCCGCCGATCTTGGCGAAGCGCTTGAGGCGGCCGCGGATGGTGAGGGCGCCGAAATCGTCCTGGCTGACCACGTCGCCGGTGTCGTGCCAGCCTTCTTCGAGCTTCTGGAGTTGGCCGGGCTTGGACGCCGACAGATAGCCCTGCATCACATTTGGGCCGCGCACGAGCATGCGGCCGCCATTGTCGATGCCGGGAACGGGCTCGAACTTCAGCTCCATGCCCGGCAGCGGACGCCCGACAGTGCCGGGCCGGTTGTAGCCAGGCTGGTTGACCGCGATCACGGGGGCGGCCTCGGTGGCCCCATATCCTTCGAGGAGTTCGACAGCGAAGCGCTTCTGGACCAGTTGCCGGGTCTCGTCGCGCACGCGCTCAGCGCCGCAGACGGCGAAGCGCAGCTTGCCGAGCTCATTGCCCGCGCAGGCGCGAATGTACTGGTTGAGGAAGGTGTCGGTCGCAAAGAGGATGGTGGCGCCGGTGTCCTGCACACGGCGTGGGATGATTTTTGTCTGCAGGGGCGAGGGATGCAGCACGGACTTCATGCCGCCGAGGAGCGGCAGCAGCGCGCCGGCAGTGAGGCCGAAACAGTGGAAGGTCGGCAACGGGTTGAAGAGAACGTCATCCGGCGTCAGCGCCTGAGGCACGTGGGCGAGGATCTGGTGGATGTTGGCGACGATGTTGAAGTGCGAGAGCACGACACCCTTGGGATCGCCTTCAGTGCCAGAGGTGAAGAGGATCACCGCCGGGTCCCTGTGATTGATGTGCTTGGCGAACATCCAGGGCGCTACGGGGCCAAGCGCGCCGGCGGCCTTGTCGCCTGTGCCGAGTTCCTTGCGGACGTCTTCGAGGTAGGTGAATTCGGCGGCGTCATCGAGCTCGTCGATGAGGGGCTGGAGTTCTGCCTTCTCGATGAACGCGTGGGCGGTGATGATGCGCTTGACGTTCGCCGCCTTGAGCGCCGCCTTGAGGTTGCGGGCGCCAGCCGTGAAGTTGAGCATCGCGGGGACGCGCCCGTAGGCGTTGAGGGCGAAGAAGGTGATGACTGCTCCGGCGCCGGTGGGCAGCATGACGCCGATGGCCTCGCCGCGCTTGCTGCCCTTCTTGAGGGCATGGCCCAGGGCGAAGGCGGCGCGGATGATGTCGTCATAGGACAGCTTGCGGTCGTCGGCGTCGTGGAGGGCGATCTTCTTGCCCCCGTATTGCTTCCTGGCGTTGAGGAGCGCCGGGAAGACGGCGATTTCCGCATTGCGGGGGTCGTAGGCGGAGCGCAAAGACGCCATCGGAAATCCTCCCTTGAGCCTGCCCATGCCCAGATGCCGCTATTGGCTGCGACTACCGGGGCGCCCACTTATGTCGTGGAGTTAATATACCCGCTCGACGCCAAAGCACAAATCTTAGACTCCGCTCGCTATTCGGGCGATTTCGCGGGGGCGTAATTCAGGATAATGGGGCCTATGCCCACTCTGATCGACAACGCAGGCAGCCCGGACCGCGCGCCGGAAGGCGAAGTCGTCGACTCGCGCGCGGCGCGGCATCCAGAAAAGCAGGGCCGGCCGGATACGCCGCTGCAGAGGAAGCCGAGCTGGATCCGCGTGAAGGCGCCGACTTCCGAGGGCTATCTGGAAACGCAGCGGATCGTGCGCGAGGGCCGGCTGACCACGGTGTGCGAAGAGGCCGGTTGCCCCAACATCGGCGAGTGCTGGAGCAAGAAGCACGCGACCATGATGATCATGGGCGACACCTGCACGCGCGCCTGCGCGTTCTGCAACGTGAAGACGGGCATGCCAGGCGCTTTGGATGCGGACGAGCCGCGGCGCGTAGCTGAGGCGGTGAAGGCGATGGGCCTCGGCCATGTCGTCATCACGTCGGTGGACCGGGATGATCTTGCCGATGGCGGAGCGTCGCATTTCGCGGAAGTCGTGAAGGCGATCCGCGTGGCGACGCCGAACACCACGATCGAAATCCTGACGCCGGACTTTCTGCGCAAGGGCAATGCGGCGGAGATCGTGATCGACGCCAGGCCAGACGTGTTCAACCACAATCTCGAGACCGTGCCGCGGCTCTACCTGACCATCCGCCCGGGCTCGCGCTACTATCATTCGCTGCGGCTGCTGGAGCGGGTGAAGGAGCGCGATCCTTCGCAGTTCACCAAGTCCGGATTGATGGTGGGACTGGGGGAGACCAAGGAAGAAGTCATGCAGGTGATGGACGACATGCGGTCCGCCAGCGTCGACTTCCTGACCATCGGACAGTACCTGCAACCGACGCGAAAACATGCAGCGGTGGATAGATTCTGGACGCCGGAAGAATTCGCCGCGCTTGAGGTTATCGCACGTGCGAAGGGGTTTTTGCTTGTGTCCGCGAGTCCACTGACACGGTCTTCTTACCACGCTGACGAGGATTTCGCTCGCCTGCGCGCCGCCCGCGAGTTTAGGCTTGTCCCGAGTTAGTTCCGGAAAACCGGACAAGGGGTGGAGGGTAGAGTGGGAATGGACAGGGTGCAGCCCGGAACAGGGCTGCAGGGCCTATTCGCAAGGGCGCGACGAGAAAAAGAACCTCAGAACCTGACGAACTGGCGCAACTACCTCATCATGGTGAGGGAGCAGCAGGCGCTTGAGGTGCTTCGCGGGCAGGCGCAGGCGGCGGCGGCAGCCGACGCCGACTTCTGGAAGCTCATGGCGGCCAAGGCGTCGCGCAGGCGCCGCAAGAAGCATACATGCGGAGCGGTCGTTTCCGTCGGCCAGAACCAGGAATTTCATCGAGCTGTACTGCAAGGAGATCCGGGAAACGCTGGGGCCTGCGTATGTGTTCGAGGAAGACGCGGCATCGTGAACCGGCGCAGTACCACGCCGTTTCCTGAGCCGGCGCAGCCACTACAGGTTCTGGGTTCAACGCTGACGCAGCTGCGGCTATACCGCCGCTGAATGACCAGCCACCGCCAGACGCTTGATCTGCCTTACAGGCCTGAAGACCTGTTCGATCTCGCCGCAGATGTCGGCAGGTATCCAGAATTCATTCGATGGATGCGCTCGCTCAAGGTAACGGACCGGCGCGAGGGCGAGAGCAGGGTGCGTTGCCGCGCCGAGGCGAGCGTGGGATTCAAGGGTTTTGCAGAGACCTTTGTCACCGACGTGGATGCGCGTCGCGGCGAGCTGGCCATCGATGTGACGCTCGTAAGGGGGCCGTTCCGCAAGCTGTCCAACTCCTGGCGTTTTGCTCCGATTGCGACCGGTGCGCGCGTGGACTTCTTTATCCAGTTCGAGTTCCGCAATTTCGTGCTGCAGGCGCTTGCCGACGCCAACAAGACCTACGCAATCCAGCGCGTGATCGACGCTTTCATCGCCGAGGCCGGGCGGCGATACGAGAGGGTGCGGACGCCGACCTGAGGCACGGAGGCGCGGCTGCGCTGTACAGACGGTTGGTCCAGTCGATGGGGCCTGCTGACGCTGGACTATTGCCGGGATGCGCCTGGGTCGGCGGCGCCAGTGGTGAGTTCGCGCGCGGTGGGGGCGCGACCCTCGGCGGGGCGGATCGGGTTTGTGCTGTCTGGCGTTGCGTCGGCCGGGCTTGGCGCAGCCTCACGGGGCTGGGTGTCCTTGGGGTCTGGTCCGCAGGAGCCGACAGTCCAGGCTTCGCCGGTGCGCACCAGACGACACAGCGCCTTGACGGGCGCGTCCGGGCCGCGCTTGAGCGTGGTGCGCACCTCGGCGCCATCCTTGTCGTAGCGTGGACGGTTGAAGGTGATCTCGCCCATGCCCTGGGTGGCGGCGGCGCCTTCGGGGCCGCTGACTTCGACGAGGTTGAAACCGAGGGACTGCCAGTCGCAGCCGGGGCGCCAGGGAGCGTCCTCGCCATTCATGCGCAGGCGAAGGGGCGGGTCATCGCGAGTGAGCTTGTAGTAGTCATGGCCTACGGCGCCGACGAGCGGGCAGTCGTTGGTGACGAACAGGGCGGACTTCGGCGGAATGACCTTTTCCTGGGCCACGCAGCCAGCAATGGCGACGGCGAGCCCGAGAACGAGAGCCAGACGTTTCATGACGCAATCCTTAGCCTAGCCCTGTGGCCTTGGGCCATTGGGCCTAAACGGCCCTACCGACCCCAAGATCGCGATTCCCTAGCACGAAGTGCGTCAGGAAACCCACGCCGTCTTGCACTCGGAAACCGTCCAGCCGGCAATCCCGGAGCGGACGTGGCATTCATAGCCCATGCCGGCGAGGGGGCCGTGCATGATGGAGGTTAGGACGGTGGCGCCCCGGCCGTCATATCTGGGCTGCTGGAACTCAACCCATTTCAGGCGTTCGCGAGGTTCGGCGTTGGCCGGAACGTCGTTGTAGTCGCTGAACGCGAGGCCCTGTTTCGACCAGTCGCATTGAGGACGCCAGCCGGCTTCGCCGAGGCCCTTGAGCGGAGGCGGCGTATTGTCGGGGCCGAACTTGTAGTGATCCCTGGCGATGGCGCCGAGGACAGCGCAGTCATTGCCTGAAACCTCGACGGAGGCAGGCGCGGAGGCCGCAGCCTGCATGTCATTGGCGCACGAGCCGATGCCCGCGAAAATGGGAATGAAGAGTGCAGGTATGATGGCGAGGGCGCGCATCGAATCTCCATAGGGCGGATGCCCTTAACAACGCGTGAGACGTCGAATTCGTTCATGGCCGGATAACGGCGCAGCGATGTTGGAGGATTGGCGCAGTCATGACGCTGCAAGGCTGACCGTGCGTCGTCTGCCAATTCCGGGTTACATCGCGGTTAGATGTGTCGGTGCTCCGACGGCTGACTCGCCCCTCAGCGAGTTGACTATCGCCTGGCGCGGACTCTCGCGCCAGCCCTGTCGGAGTCGCAGATCGTTTCGCGCCGGCGATGTTCCGGCGCCGATCAGGAGATCATTTTTCGAACCATCTCGAGCGCGGTGATGATGGTCTCGCGGCGGATCCTGTCGCGGCCGATGTCGCCGTAGCGCATCACCTGATGGTAGATCGGCTTGTTCTCGCGCGCGACGGCGAGGTGCACGAGGCCGACAGGCTTCAGCGGCGTGCCGCCGCCGGGGCCGGCGACGCCGGTGACGGCGACAGCGAGGTTGGCGCGGGACTCCCTGAGCGCGCCCTCGGCCAACGCACGCGCGACCGGCTCGGAGACGGCGCCGGCGTCGGCGATGAGATCGCCGGGTACGCCGAGCATCTCTTCCTTGGCGCGGTTGGAATAGACGATGAAGCCACGCTCGACAGTGGCGGACGAGCCGGGGATTTCAGTCAGCAGCCCGGCGATGAGCCCGCCCGTGCAACTTTCGGCGGTGGCGATCTTGAGGCGGCGCTGCTGCGCTTCATCGAGCGTCAGGCGGGCGAGCATCAGGAGTTGTTCGTCGAACATGGGCGGGCCTCTTGCGTAACTCCAGGGACAATGCGCCGGCGAAGCTCATCGCGACAACAGCACCACGGCCTGCGCCGCAATGCCTTCCTCGCGGCCAAGGAAGCCGAGTTTTTCTGTTGTGGTGGCTTTGACGCTGACAGCATCGAGGGACATGGAGAGCGCCTCGGCTGTGGCCTGGCGCATGGCTTCGCGGTAGGGGCTGATCTTCGGCTTCTCGCACATGAGGGTGATGTCGGCGTTGACGATCCGGAAGCCGCGCTCCGAGGCCAGCTTGGCGGAGTGGCGGAGGAAGACGAGCGAGTTCGCGCCCTTCCACTTCGGGTCGGAGGGCGGGAAGTGGTCGCCGATATCGCCCAACGCCGCCGCACCGAGGATAGCGTCGGTCAGGGCGTGCCAGCCCACATCGGCGTCAGAATGGCCTTCGAGCGACTTTGAATGCGGAATGCGGATCCCGCAGAGCGTGACTCCATCGCCGGCGACAAAGCCGTGGACGTCAAAGCCCGTGCCTACGCGCATGCCGGGTCCTGAGAGCAGTTTCTCGGCGATCGCGAAGTCCTCCGGATGGGTGATCTTCATAAGCTCCTGCCGGCCAGGCGTCAGCACCACGCGCGCCCCGGTGGCCTCGACCAAGGCGAGATCATCGACGGCGCCTGAGGCGCTGGCGATGGCTTTGGCGATGACGTCGAAGCGGAAGGCCTGCGGGGTCTGCACGCGCACGAGGGTGTCGCGGCTGACGGAGTGCAGGCCATCGCGCGTGTCCTTCAGGGCGTCCGCGATGGGCAGGGCGGGGCAGGCAGCGTCGGCCGTGTCGAGGGCGGCGAGAAGCTCGCGGATCACCGCCTGGGAGAGGCCGGGGCGCGCGGCGTCGTGGATGAGGACCTTTGTGATCCCGCGACCTTCGAGCGCCTTGAGGCCATTTCGGACCGAGTCGGTGCGTTCAGATCCACCGTCGACGAGCACGATCCTGTCGTCTTTTGGCAGCAGGGCTGCCGCTCGGGCGCGCTCGGACGGGGAAATGACGACGGCTATTGCGTCGATTTCATCGCACTGCAGCAAAGCTTCCACGCTCCAGCAGAGCACGGCCTTGCCTCCCAGGAGCTGAAATTGCTTCGGCACGGCAACGCCCATGCGCAAACCCGACCCGGCAGCCACAACCACTGCCCCGCTGTTGCTGCGGGGAAACGCCTGCTGATTGTGCATTCTTGACGTCTTTCCGCGGACGGGGTCTAAGTGTATGGTCGATTTTGCCTAAGAATTAGGCATATTGGTCGGTGGGCCGGAGACTTGTTCGTGTTCCTTGTCGGAGATGTCCAGATCGTTGCGCCTGTATTCCTGGCGCCCATGTCTGGCGTCACGGACGCGCCTTTCCGCCGGGAAGCCGACAGGTTCGGGGCGCCGGCGGTCGTGACCGAGATGGTCGCGGGCGCCGAACTGGCCGCCGAGACCGAGGAATTCATCCGACGCGCTGCACCGCACAATGGATCTGGTCCCTTCATCGTCCAGCTCGCGGGGCGCGAGCCGCAGTGGATGAGCGTGGGGGCCGAACTCGCGGAAGCGGCCGGCGCCGACATCATCGATATCAACATGGGCTGCCCCGCCAAGAAGGTCACGGGGGGGCAATCGGGTTGCGCGCTGATGCGCGAGCCTGGGCTGGCGCGCGAGCTGATCGCGGCGACGGTCAAGGGTACAAAGCGGCCGGTGACGGTGAAGATGCGGCTGGGCTGGGACGACAGCTCGCTGAATGCGCCAGAGATCGCGCGGATCGCCGAGGGCGAGGGCGCGAAGATGGTGACCGTGCACGGGCGCACGCGCCAGCAATTCTACACGGGCGAAGCCAACTGGGCGCGCATCGCGGCGGTGGTCGAGGCGATCGGCCTGCCGGTGATCGCCAATGGTGATATCGAGGATGAAGCCTCAGCGCGCGAGGCGCTGGCAAGGTCGGGCGCAGCGGGCGTGATGATCGGGCGCGGCGCCGAAGGGCGTCCGTGGCGGCCGGCCCAGATTTCGTCGGAGCTGTTCGGCACGCCGTACAGCGAGCCGGCGCCTGAGGCCAAGCTCTATTCGATCCTGGAGCAGATCGCCGGGTCAGTTGCGCTTTATGGCGAACGGCTAGGCGTGCGGGTGGTGCGCAAGCATGTCGCCGCATTCGTGGATGCCTGGTGTGAGGATCATGGTCTTGCGCCGATGACGGAAGCGCGTGTTGCGCTTTGCCGCATCGATGGGTCGGCCATGTTGGCGGACGAGCTGGTTGCAGCTCTCTCCGGATGGAGGGCTGCCGCATGATCACCACGGCAAACGATCCCAGTGCGATTGCGGGACGTATTCTAGATGCGATGCCGCTCGCTGTAATCGGGCTGTCGCGGCGGGATGCGGTGACGTTCGTGAATCCGGCTGCGGAGACGCTGCTGGCGCGGAGCGCGCCCCTGCTGCGCGGACGGCCGCTGACCGACATACTGCCGGGAGACGCGCCACTGCTTGATTTCATCGGGCGAGCGCGGCGCGAGGGCGGAATCATGTCGGCGCGCTCTGTGCGCGTGGCGAGTCCGCATATCGCGCCGGTCGATCTGGACGTGTCGGCGTCTCCGGACGGCGAGGATGGCGGGCTGGTGCTGACCTTCCTGCCGACCACACGGACGGCGCAGGAAGAGACAAACGCCGAGGTGACCGCCTTCGCGCAGGTGGCGCGAATGCTGGGACACGAGGTGAAAAACCCGCTGGCGGGGATCGTCGGCGCCGCGCAGTTGCTGGCCAGGAAGGCGCGGGATGAGCAGCAGCCCCTGCTGTCGCTCATCCGCGAGGAGGGCGCGCGCATCCAGCGCATCGTCGACCGTTTCGTGGCGTTCGAGACGTTCTTCAGCCCGCGTACGCGGATGACCAACGTGCATATCGTGCTCGACAGCGTGATCGAGCTGGCCCGCGCAAGTTTCGGCGCCAATACGCGCTTCGACCTGCAGTACGATCCCTCCCTGCCGGAAATCGAGGTCGATCCGGATCACCTTCATGAGGCGGCGCTCAACCTGGTCAAGAACGCAGTCGAGGCGGCGAGCACAGGCGCGCGGCAGGCGCGGGTTTCGATCGCGACACGCTATCGCGCTGGCTTCCGGTTCGGCGGGCGCGATGCGCCCCGGGCAAGAGGCGCTCTCGAGGTTTCAATTACGGACAACGGGTCGGGCGTGCCGGAGGCATCCGTCGCTCGCGTGTTCGAACCCTTTTTCACGACGAAGGCAGGCGGGGCGGGCATCGGGCTCGCTGTCGTCGCCGAGATCATGCAGGCGCATGGCGGCTTCGTCGTCCTGGATAACAGCGCGACCGGCGCCTCCCTGCGCCTTCTCTTCCCAATCGCGCGCAAAAAAGGAGGCGCCGCATGAGCGGTCCCACCATTCTGGTTGCCGACGACGACGCAAGCGTGAGGCTGGTGATCAGCCAGACGCTGGCGCAGGAGGGCTATCACGTCAGGTCCACCAACACGATGTCGGCGTTGTGGCGCTGGATCCAGGCAGGCGAGGGCGACCTGCTGATCACCGATGTCTACATGCCGGACGAGTCGATCTTCGACCTTCTGCCGCAAATCCGGAGGTCGCGCCCGGACCTGCCGGTGATCGTGATCTCGGCGCAGTCGACGGTGCTGACGGCGGCGATGGCGTCCGACCATGGGGCGTATGATTACCTGCCGAAGCCGTTCGACATCGACAAGCTGGCGGAGACCGTGCGACGGGCCCTGCAGAAGAAGCCGGTGCGGGCGATGGAGTCCACCGGCCGGCGCGCCGAGAAGGACGAGGCGCTGCCGCTGATCGGGCGCTCCAAGCCGATGCAGTCGGTCTATCGCGTTATCGCGCGGGTAATGAACAACGATCTCACCGTTCTGATCGAGGGCGAAAGCGGCACGGGCAAGGACCTGGCGGCGCGGGCGATCCACCAGCTCGGCAAGCGCAAGGCGGGACCGTTCGTGGCGGTGTCGCTCGCCGCGATCCAGCGCGAGCAGGTGGAAGAAGAACTCTTCGGCACAGCCAAGGATGAGAGCGGCAAGCGGCGAGGGCGCGTTCGCGATGCGGATGGCGGCACGCTGTTCCTTGACGAGGTCGGCGACATGCCGCTGGAGGCGCAGACGCGTCTCGTGCGCTTCCTGCAGGACGGGCGGTTCCAGTCTTCGGACGACGATCTGGACATACGCATCGTCGCATCGACCAAGCATGACCTGCGCTCTCTGGTCGATCAGGGGCTGTTCCGCGAGGATCTCTACTATCGCCTCAACGTCGTTGCTCTGCAGTTGCCGCCGCTGCGTGAGCGCAAGGAAGACATTCCCGATCTCGCATCAGCCTTCCTGGTGCGGGCGAAGAAGGAAGGGTTGCCAGAGAAGCAGCTCGACAAGTCGGCCTACGATCTTCTCGTGGCGTATGACTGGCCCGGCAATGTGCGGGAGCTGGAGAACGTCATTCGGCGTCTTTCAGCGCTGAGCCCTGAGCCGATCATTTCGGCGCGGGAGGTTGAGCGCGAACTGCGTTCGACCACGCGGGCAGCGGCAGGCGAGCGGGAGTTCGAGGCCGAGATCGAGGCGCTGCTGTCGCGCCATTTCATTTCGGCGCTGTCGGCGGACCCGGACAAGGACCCCGAAGCCGGACAAATTTACCAGACGGTGATCGAGCAGGTGGAGCGCCCGCTAATCAAGCTCGCCCTGGCGGCCACCAACGGGAACAAGGTGCGCGCCGCGGCGCTGCTGGGGCTAAATCGGAATACACTGCGCTCGAAAATCAATGGGCTGGGCGTGGGCCCGGCCGACTGACGGTCCACTCGCGATTTCGCCCTTCAGGCGAGCCGTGACTTTCGTGTGACTCTTCCTGTTGCTTCCGCGCATCAGAGTGTGCTTTGCTTGTCACAGGTGTTGCACGTCCGCCGCAGGGTGGGGGCGGGCGGCGGCGCCGGGTGATGAGAATCGCTGTGGGACGCCGCCCCCTTGTTGGAAACGGGTAGGGGAGGGAAGCGCCGCCTGCGGTCCAGCGGGTAGAGTGCATGGCTGAACAAGCCGCCGCAGAGGCGAAGACGGGGCTCGGAAGAGCCACCTCGAACGCATTCAAGATCCTCTTTGCGCTGGCCGCCGTCATCGGGACCGGCGCCACCTATCTCGCCATTACCGAAAACAGCCCCGGAGCGGCAGGACAGCCAAGCCTGTTCTGGCTGCTGATCGCCAACCTCATCATCATCGCCGGCCTGGCATTCGTGCTGGGCTCGCGCGTGATGCAATTGATCCACGAGAACCGCGAGACGAATGGCGGCGCGCGGTTAAGGCTGCGGATCGTGTTCCTGTTCTCACTCGCCGCAGCGGTGCCGACAGTGATCATCGCGGGCTTTCTTGCCGTCGGTATCAACCGCACGGTCGATAGCTGGTTCAGCGAGCCGGTGACGCGGATCGTCGATCAGGGTACCGCGGCGGCGAAGGCCACGATCGACGACCTCAGCAAGGAAGCGACCAACGAAGTCGGGCTGATGATGGCGGACTTCGGCCGAGGCGAGAACGCAGCGGTCTGTCAGTCGTCGATCGCTGCATTGAAGGGCTGCCTGAAGGACCGCAGCGAAGTTGGCGGCCTCTTTCGCCGGATCGAGGCGTATTCCGGAACCGGGCAGGTGCTGTTCGACGACCTGGTTGCGGACGGCGCTGCGCCGGCGATGGCGCCTCCGACGGAGTATTTCCAGCAGCTCAACCAGGGCAAGACCATCACCGGCCAGAACTATCTGAACGGCGCGGTGCGCATCCTGTTCAAGGCGCCCGGCTTTGACGATGTCTATATCTGGGTGGCGCGCACCATTCCCACGGCGGTCGCTGAACGGCTGGTGCAGGCGGACCAGTCCAATCGCGAGTTCCAGGCGGCGCGGCAAAGGCGCGAGCGGTTGTCGCTGGTGCTGACCCTCTCCTATGTCGAGGCGGCGCTGCTGATGCTGCTGGGCACGGCGTGGCTGGGAATGACGGCGGCGGAGCGGATCGCCATGCCGGTTGGCGCGCTGGCGGGTGCGGCGCGTGCTGTGCGCGATGGCGATCTGTCGGTGCGCCTGCTGAAGCCCAAGGTGCGCGACGAGATCGCCGATCTTGCCGACGCCTTCAACGAGATGACGGATCGGCTGTCGCGCCAGACGCATGCGCTCGACCGTGCGCGGATCGACGCCGAGACGCGCTCGGCCTTCATCGAGACCGTGTTGGCGGGCGTGGAGGCAGGCGTCATCCGGGTCGATTCCAATCTCAAGGTGACCATCGCCAACTCCTCGGCGCAGATGCTGCTGGACTTCATCTACCGTCCCTCCGAGGCGGCGGACCTTTCGGCGATCGCACCGGAATTCCTGAACGCGGCGCGGCGCTCGATCGAGACCGGGCAGGCGGTTGATGCGGTGTCGAAGCGGTCGACCGAGAGCGGCGTCATGCATTTCCAGATCCGGGTCTCGCCAGAAGAGGGGGCGGGCGGGGCGGTGATCACTTTCCACGATACGACGCGGCTGGTGCTTGGGCAGCGGCAGGCGGCGTGGCGAGACGTCGCCCGGCGCATCGCCCACGAAATCCGCAACCCGCTGACGCCGATCCAGCTTTCGGCCGAGCGGCTCAAGCGGCGGTTCACCAGCCAGATCACGACCGACCGCGAGACGTTTGAGCGCTGTACCGACACGATCACGCGCCAGGTCGCGGATTTGGGCCGCATGGTGGAAGAGTTCTCCGGCTTTGCTCGCATGCCCAAGCCGACGTTCGGGCCGTTCAATCTTGCCGACATGGCGCAAGCGGTGGCGTTCTCTCAGCGCATGGCGACACCGGGCATCGCGGTGACGGTGCACACGCCTGCAGACGTGAAGATGATGGGCGACGAGCGCATGCTCGCGCAAGCGCTGACCAACATCGTCAAGAATGCCGCAGAGGCGGTGGAACGCAAGATCGAGGGCGGCGAACTGAACAGCGGCTCGGTCGGCATTGAAGTGATGCAGGATGGGGACGAAGTGCAGGTGACGGTGCGAGACAATGGTCCGGGCTTTCCTGTGCAGGATCGCGACCGGGTGCTCGAACCCTACGTGACGACGCGCAAGAACGGGGTGGGGCTCGGCCTCGCCATCGTGTCGCGCATCGTCGAGGACCATGGCGGGCGGATCTGGCTCGGCGACAACGAACATTCGGCGACAGGCGCGCGGGTCGATATCCGCATGCCGGTTCAGCCCACACTTTCAGAAGATCTTGTGGCGTACGCAGGTGAAGGAGCAGCGTGATGGCGGCAGAAATCCTGGTAGTCGATGACGAGTCTGACATTCGCGAACTCGTGGGCGGAATCCTGCAGGATGAAGGTTACACTGTCCGGACGGCGGGGAACTCCGCCGACGCGCTCGCCGCAGTACGGGTGAGGGCGCCTCGCCTGGTCGTGCTGGACGTCTGGCTCAAGGGCTCGGATCTCGACGGTCTTGAAATCCTGACGATCCTCAAGGAAATGGACCCGCTGCTGCCTGTGGTGGTCATTTCGGGCCATGGCACGGTCGAGACAGCGGTGACCGCGATCCGCCGCGGGGCCTATGACTATATCGAAAAGCCCTTCCAGGCCGACAAGCTGATCCTCACCGTGCAGCGTGCGCTGGAGAACGCAGCGCTCAAGCGAGAGAATTCGCAGCTGCGGGCCCGGTCCGCGGCGTCAAGCGAGCTGGTCGGCAAGTCGAGCGTGATGGCGCAGCTCGCCGGATCGATCGAGAAGGTCGCGCCGACCAACAGTCGCATCCTGATCTCAGGTCCGCCGGGCTCGGGCAAGGAGCTGGTGGCGCGGCTGATCCACGAACACTCCAACCGCGCACGCGGGCCATTCGTCGTCCTGAGCGCCGCGGCGCTTGATCCGGAACGCATGGAGGTCGAGTTGTTCGGCGAAGAGGCCGGCGACGGCAAGGCGCCGAAGATCGGGCTCTTTGAACAGGCGCACACGGGAACGCTGCTGCTGGACGAGATTGCCGACATGCCGCTGGCGGCGCAGAGCCGGATCTTGCGCGTTCTGGTCGACCAGCGCTTCAAGCGTCGCAACGGGCGCGACGACGTGACCGTGGATGTGCGGGTGATCTCGACTTCGGCGCGCGACCTCAAGGCAGAGATTTCTTCGGGGCGGTTCCGCGAAGATCTCTACTACCGGCTCAACGTTGTGCCTGTGGACGTGCCGGCGCTGGACCGGCGACGAGAAGATATTCCGGATATGGTGGGCTACTTCGTCCGCCGCGTTGCAGACGCCACCGGTCTCCAGCCTCGCGCGTTCAGCGATGACGCGGTTGCGGTGCTCCAGGCGAGCGAATGGCCGGGCAACGTCCGCCAACTCCGGAATGTGGTTGAGCGATTGCTGATCCTTACCAATGGCGAGCCGCCCGGGCCGATCACCGCCCAGCACCTGCCGGGCGACGAGAAGGCCGGCGGTGCGTCTGCAGCGGGCTCGATGCAGATGATTTCCATGTCCCTGAGGGATGCGCGGGAACACTTCGAGCGTGAGTATCTGGCGATGCAGATCACGCGGTTCGGCGGCAATGTCTCTCGCACCGCCCAGTTCATCGGAATGGAGCGCTCGGCCCTGCACCGGAAGCTGAAGGCGCTCGGGGTTGAAACCAATCTCGGCCAGAAGGAGCCGCAGAGCTGACTGGCTCCTGACGGTTTCAGTGCGGCGCCACGCCTTCGGGCGCTGCCGGGACGGCCTGACGCCGATTGGTGCGAAGCCCGGGGTCAACCCCGACCGGGTTCGCAGGGCATTGCTCACTGCACGCTGGAAGCGTTAAACCTCAGGCAAGGCCCCAGCAAAAGAAGGCTCAAGAACAGACATGTCGTCGGACAAGAAACAGAACCTGCAAGACATTTTCCTCAACGCCGTACGTAAGGGGAAAACTCCCCTCACGGTTTTCCTTGTGAACGGCGTCAAGCTCCAGGGCATCGTGACCTGGTTCGACAATTTCTGCGTGCTGCTCAAGGGCGAGGGACGTCCGCCCCAGCTCGTTTACAAGCACGCTATCTCGACGATCGCGCCCAATGCGCCGGTGAACCTGTTCGAGAACGAAGACGGCGAGGACTGATTGCCAAGGGACCTGATCGATCGCCGCCCTCCAGAGGATGTCGCAGCGATCGTGCTGCCGATCGTCGGCCCGTCCGAGATCGCCCGTTCGCGGCTCGAAGAGAGCCAGGGGCTGGCGGAGGCGCTGGAGGTCAAGCTCGCATTCGCAGACCAGCTCAACGTGCGCGAACCGCATCCTGCGCGGCTGTTCGGGTCAGGCCAGCTGGATGCGCTGTCGAAGCGCTTCAGGGAAGACGGCGTCACGCTGTTCATCGTTGATGGCGCGCTCACACCGGTGCAGCAGCGCAATCTCGAGACCGAACTTCAGCTCAAGGTCATCGATCGCACCGGATTGATCCTCGAGATTTTCGGCCTGCGTGCGCGCACGGCGGAGGGCCGGCTGCAGGTAGAGATGGCGCGGTCGCTCTATGAGCGCTCGCGTCTCGTGCGGACATGGACGCACCTTGAACGGCAACGGGGCGGCTTCGGCTTCCTCGGTGGTCCCGGTGAATCCCAGCTCGAGACGGACAGGCGGCTTCTCGACAAGCGCATTATCGGGTTCAAGCGCGAGCTCGACGACGTGCGGCGTACGCGGCGGCTGCAGCGTGAAGGACGGATAAAGCGCGGCGCGCCGGTGGCGGCGATCGTCGGCTATACCAATTCGGGCAAGTCGACGCTGTTCAACCGGCTGACGTCATCCGACGTGCTGGCGGCGGACATGCCGTTCGCCACGCTGGATCCTACGGTGCGGGAGATCGTAGCTGCGTCGGGAAGGCGGATCGCCCTGGTCGACACGGTTGGGTTCATCACCGACCTGCCGACGACGCTGGTCGCCGCCTTCCGCGCCACGCTAGAAGAGGCGATGGAGGCGGACCTGCTCGTGCATGTGCGGGATATTGCCCATCCCGACACGGAGTATCAGTCCCACGACGTCTACGGCATCCTGGATCAGCTCTCCGAGGAGACTAACTTAGACCGTCCACCTGTGATCGAGGTGTGGAACAAGGCGGATGCGCTGGATGGTACGACCGGCGAGGTTCTTGCCAAGCGGGCGGCAAGCCACAATCCGCCGGCGCTGATGGTTTCGGCGCTGACAGGGCAGGGGACGGACGAGTTGCTCTTTGCCGTCGAGGCGGCGCTGTTCCGCAATCGGCGCATGCGCCACGTCACCATTCCAGCGGCGGACGGGCGCCTGCACGCCTGGCTGCACAAGAACTGCGAGGTGGCCTCTGAACACTTGTCGGGTGAAAGCGACTACAACCTGGAAGTCTTCATGACGGACGAGGACGTGGCGCGATTCAAGGCGATGTCGCCGGACGCAGCGGTGACCGTTTGAGAGAAACTGGTGCTGCCGGGGAGGATTGAACTCCCGACCTCAGCCTTACCAAGGATGCGCTCTACCACTGAGCTACGGCAGCGTTTCGCCCTTCAGCGAAGGCGCTCCGCATAACGGAAACGCCCTGCCGTGGGAAGGCCCATGGGATGGGGAAGACCGGGACAGGAGAGAATGCCGCAGAAACCCCCGAAAAAGCCGTCTCAACCGGGTTCCGAAGCGGAGCGCAGGGAGGCGCGCCTGGCCGAAGCGCTGCGGGCAAATCTTAAGCGCCGGAAAGCGGTCGGGCGGAATGCGGGCGATAAACCCTCCGAAAAGGCCGGACCCGACAAGGAGTAGGCCCGCTCGCGCCTTGCCCGCGCCGAATTCGGGGCCATAACGTCGCTGATGGACAAGCTTTCAATTCTTGGAAACGGCGGCCTCAACGGAACGATTCCAATTTCAGGCGCCAAGAATTCGGCGCTAAAGCTCATGGCGGCGTCGCTGCTGTGCGAGCAACCGCTAGTGCTGACCAGCATGCCGAACCTTGCCGACACGCGTTTCATGCAGAAGCTGCTGCAGAGCCTGGGCGTGGTGGTGGAATGGCCGACAGGCGAGAGCCTGTGCCGGATGCATGCCGAGAACATCTCCTCGACCATCGCGCCGTATGATCTCGTGCGGAAGATGCGGGCGACGTTCAACGTTCTCGGGCCGCTGCTGGCGCGCGTGGGCCACGCTACTGTGTCGCTGCCGGGCGGATGCGCCATCGGTGCGCGGCCGGTGGATCTGCACCTCAAGGCGTTCGAAGCCATGGGCGCCGACATCGTCATCGAGGAAGGCTATGTGAAGGCTGCGGCGCTTCGCGGACTCAAGGGCGCGCATATCGTGTTCCCGTTCGTGTCGGTGGGCGCCACGGAGCATGCGATGCTGGCGGCGACGCTGGCCCATGGCGAGACCATCCTGGAAAATGCGGCGTGCGAGCCGGAGATCGGCGATCTCGCCATATGCCTCAATGCCTGCGGCGCGAAAATCCGTGGTTACGGCACGCCCATCATCCACATTACCGGCGTGCCCAGGCTCACTGGCGCACGGCATGACGTGATCTCCGACCGGATCGAGGCCGGCACGTTCGCGATTGCAGCTGCGGCGACGGGCGGCAATGTCCTGCTAGAAGGCGCGCGGGCCCATGACCTTGGCGCCCTGATCGACTGCCTGCAGCGGGCAGGTGTGGCGGTCGATGTCGAGGCAAAGGGCATTCGCATCCGGCGTAGCGACGAGAAACTCCAGGCCGTGGACGTCGAAACCCGACCGCACCCCGGCTTTCCGACCGACCTGCAGGCCCAATTCATGGCGCTGATGGCGGTGGCCGAGGGAACCAGCACAATCAAGGAAACCATCTTCGAGAACCGCTTCATGCATGCGCCAGAGCTGAACCGCCTCGGTGCGGACATCACGGTGCGGGGCAGCGAGGCCATCGTACGCGGCGTACCGCGGCTGCACGGCGCCCAGGTGATGGCGACCGACCTGCGTGCGTCGGTCAGCCTCGTCATCGCAGCCCTGGTGGCGGACGGCGAGACGACTGTGAACCGCATCTACCACCTCGACCGGGGCTTCGAGCGGCTGGAAGAAAAGCTGGGCCGCTGCGGAGCCAAGATCACCCGGCAGGGCAATTCCGCCTAGCAGGCGGGCGCCGTCCGGTCCCGCTGGAGACTCGCCCCGATCTGGTCTAGGGAGAACGCGGTTTTTCCACGATCCCGAGTTTGTGGTCACGGAGCGGCAAGGCGTATGGAGGCGAGTGTTCTCAAGCTCCTGGCGGAAGATGCCGAGGGCCTCGCGATCATCGCGGCGGCTGTCCAGGACGGTCTAGTGAAGCCGCAGGACATCAAGTTCGACAAGCGCACACGAATTTTCGGATTGGAGATCAATCGGTTCCAGTGGGAGACGGCCGGCAGTCGCTCGCCCTATTTTCGTTCGCGGGCGGTGCTGGCGTTTGCCGGCGTGCTGGCGGCGAAGCAGCAGAAGATGCCCAACGGCGTTGATGACGTTCTGGGGTTGCTGGATGTGGGGTTCAAGCCTGCGGACGAGCCGCCTGGCGGGGCCATCACGCTGATGTTCGCCAATGGCGCGCGGGTGCAACTCGATGTCGAGTGCATCGACGTTACGCTGATGGACACGGGCGCCTCCTGGCCGACGCCGCGCAAGCCTGACCACGGCAAGCCATCATGACCTTTCGGCGGTTCGATTTCGGCAAGCCCGGCTTTGCGGAGGAGTTCGCGACGTTTCTCGGCCTACGTCGGGCCCTGGGGTCGGAGGACGTATTCGCGGCGGCGCAAGCTATCGTAAAGGATGTGCGGAGCAGGGGAGGGCAGGCGGTCGTCGATTATACGGCGAAGTTCGATCGCGTGACGCTCGACCCCGACACGCTGACAGCCAAGGGCATCGATCTGCTGGAGGCGGCCGAGCGCTGCCCGACAGACGTGCGCGAGGCCCTGGATTTCGCGGCAAAGCGGATCGAGGCTTATCACCAGCACCAGAAGCCCGTCGACCATTCGTTTGTGGATGCCGAGGGGCTGGAGCTGGGCTGGCGCTGGACCGCCATCGATGCGGTCGGGCTGTATGTTCCGGGCGGTCGTGCAAGCTATCCCAGCTCCGTGCTGATGAACGCCATTCCGGCAAAGGCGGCCGGCGTGTCGCGTCTCGCCATGGTGGCGCCGGTTCCGGGCGGGGAGCTCAATCCAGCGGTGGCTTATGCAGCCGTCCGGGCGGGCGTCACGGAGTTTCATCCGATCGGCGGGGCGCAGGCAGTGGCGGCGCTAGCCTATGGCGCCGGCAGGCTGAAGCCGGTCAACAAGATTGTGGGTCCTGGCAACGCTTACGTGGCGGCCGCCAAGCGCATCGTGTTCGGCGATGTCGGCATCGACACGATCGCAGGGCCTTCCGAAATCACCGTCGTCGCCGACAACAAGAATAACCCTGGCTGGATTGCCGCTGACCTGCTGAGCCAGGCCGAGCATGATCCCATGGCGCAATCAATCCTGATCACCGACGAGTACGCGTTTGCAAAAGCCGTGTTCGACGCGGCACAGGAGATGCTCTCAAAGCTATCGCCGACGGCGCTGGAGGCATGGCGCACCTACGCTGCGGCGGTCATCGCGCCGATGAAGGATGCTGCGGCGATCGTCAATGTTATTGCGCCCGAGCATGTCGAGATCGCAACTGACGATCCCGATATGATCGCGAATGACATCCGGCACTGCGGTGCGATCTTCCTCGGCCGTTGGGCGCCGGAGGCGCTGGGCGACTACGTCACAGGCTCCAACCATGTGTTGCCGACGTCCGGCGCCGCACGGTTTGCGTCGGGGCTGAGCGTGCTCGATTTTATGAAGCGCACGTCGGTCCAGCGTATCTCCGAGCGAGGATTCCATGCGCTGGCGCCGGCGGCCGAGACGCTGGCGGCGAGCGAAGGGCTGCCGGCGCACGGCCTGTCTGTCTCCATTCGAAGAGGTGGGGCATGACGGACGCTGCCGCTTCCAGGGCTCGCATCGCCTCGATCGAGATCGACGAGAAGAGCCTGGCGCCCGCCGGGCCGGATGCAGAGCATGAGCGTAAGGTCGCGATCTTCGACCTGATTGAAGGCAACATCTTCAAGGTGAATGGCCACGATGGCGGGCCCTACAACGTGGTGCTGTCGCTGGCCGACAACCGGCTGGTGTTCGATGTTGCGGAGGAGAGTGGCGCACCGGTGCGGAAGTTGCTGCTGTCGCTCACTACGCTGCGGCGCGTGATCAAAGACTACTTCATGATCTGCGACAGCTATTACGACGCCATCCGGAGTTCGACGCCGTCACAAATCGAGGCGATCGACATGGGCCGGCGAGGTCTCCACAATGAAGGCTCCCAGATTCTCTCCGAAAAGCTGGCGGAGAAGGTGGAAGTGGACCACGACACGGCCCGCAGGTTGTTCACGCTGGTGTGCGCGCTGCATGCCAGGGGCTGAAAAGCCGAGAATCATGCGGAATCGACTATTCCCCGGGAATGCGTGTATAGACCGCCCCGCGAGACATACGCCGCAAGAGGAGCTGCATGGCGAAGGAAGAACTTATCGAGTTTGAAGGCACGATTGTGGAACTTCTGCCCAACGCTACGTTCCGGGTGAAGTTGTCCAACGATCATGAAATCATTGCGCACACGGCAGGCAAGATGCGGAAAAACCGCATCCGCGTCCTCACAGGCGACAAGGTGCTCGTCGAGATGACGCCCTACGACCTGACCAAGGGGCGCATCACATACCGCTTCAAGTAACGGCGCCGCCATGGACAGGTTCAAGTGACCTCCACTGAGGCCGGGCGGCCACGCCTCGTGCTGGCCAGCGCCAGCCCGCGCCGGCTTGCCCTGCTGGAGCTGATCGGGCTCAGGCCCGACCTGGTCGCGCCTGCCGAAATCGACGAAAGCGAGCTGAAGGACGAACGGCCGCGCCAGCTCGCCTTGCGGCTTGCCGTCGAGAAGGGACGCGCGGCGAAAGCGAAGCAGCCGGATGGATACATTCTCAGCGCGGATACGGTGGTCGCCTGCGGTCGACGCATCCTTCCCAAGGCTGAGATCGAACAGCAGGTGCGGGATTGCCTCAGGCTGCTGTCTGGCCGTGGGCATGACGTGCTGACCGGTGTGGCGGTGCTGGCGCCGGATGGGCGCGAGGCGTCGCGCGTTGTCGAGACGCGGGTGACCTTCAAGCGGCTCACGCTTGCCGAGACCGAAGGCTACATCGCCAGCGGGGAGTGGCGCGGCAAGGCGGGCGGCTATGGCATACAGGGACATGCTGGTGCGTTCGTGCGGGACATTGCCGGATCCTATCCGTCGGTCATGGGCCTGCCGCTCTACGAGACGGTGAACCTACTGGAAGGCCTCGGCTATCCGGTTGGCCGCCGTTGGGGCGCCAGGAAATGAAGGCGACGCTCTGCATTGATGATGCAGTGGGCGAATATCGCCGCCTGCTGCTGGATGCGAACGAGCGGCCCTTTCGCCTTGAGACCGAGCGCTGGAGTGAGCGCGGCAAGCGGGCAAGGCTCGATGAGGTCTGGTGGGGTCGGGCGCAGGGCAGGATGGCCGGGCGCGGCTGGTTCGTCGATCTCGGGCTCGGGCAGGATGGCGTGCTGGAGACGAAGGCAACCATCACCGAAGGCGCGATGATCCCCGTGCGCGTGAAATCCGAGGCGTGGAGCGACAAGGGGCCGACGCTGAGCCTTGCCGACATGTCCCAGTCTGTAGCGCGCCCCGACAGGCCGGGCCGTCAGTCGGAGGCGCCGGACGACTGGCTCTTCGCCGGGGTGGATATCGTGGCGACACTGACGGGGAAGCAGGCGCGGCAGTCGATTGATCATGCGGTAGAGGAGGCGAGCGCAGGCGGCGTCGACATTGCGGGCGGCGGGCGCCTCACCATCGATATTGCGCGGGCGTTGACGGCCATCGATGTTGATTCCGCTGGACGGCAAGGCGCGGCTAGCCCCGACCTGGACTTTGCCCTCAATCTTGCGGCCGCAGACGAAGCGGCGCGACAGATCGCGTTGCGCGGCATTGGCGGTCTAGTGGTGATCGATTTCGTTTCGATGGCGGCCGGGCAGCGCCGTACAGCCGTGGTTGAGCGCTTTCGCATGCAGCTCGCTGAGCGATTGGGGCGGACCAGCAAGGTACTGGAGATTTCGGCGCTTGGGCTGTGCGAGGCCTCCATCGCCCGGCGCGCCAGGCCGCTGGCGGCGGCGTCGCCCGCCGAGCGCGAGGCGCTGGAGGCCCTGCGGTTGATCGAGAGCGAGCCGGGGGGCTTCTGGATCGAGGCAAAGGTGTCTCGCCAGACCGGCGCCTGGCTGGACGCCGACTTGATCGGGTGGAAGAAGGCGCTGGCCGACCGCACAGGCGCCCGGCTGCAGTTCATCGTCGAAGACCGGCCGCCCGGCCGGCCTAGCGTGTCGAGCAAGAGCCAATGACCACAGCCAAATGCCCGATCTGCTCCAAGCCCGCCGAGAAGAAATTTGCGCCATTCTGTTCAAGGCGCTGCGCTGACGTGGATCTCTCGCGCTGGCTGCGCGGCGGCTACGCCATCCCGGGCAAGCCGGCAGGGGAGGAGAGCGAAGACGAGGCCCAACCTGTTCAAAAGTCTGGCGAAAAAGGGCCGCTGGACGGCCCGGATTAGGCCATGGACAGGGAATAGCTGTTTCCCTATACATCGCGCCTCTTCGTCACGACGGTCTGCCCAGGTAGCTCAGTTGGTAGAGCAGCGGATTGAAAATCCGCGTGTCGCTGGTTCAATTCCGGCCCTGGGCACCAGTCCTTCTTCTCTGACAATTTGAAAATTTGCCGCCACGGGTGGTTTACCTCGCCGAGGCAACATGGCGGGATGAAGCGGCAGATGATCTTGCTGTTCTGGACGGCGTTCGCCCTGTTCGGCGTGGGCAATGTGCTGGTCGCCGTGCGGCGGCTGAATGATGCTGGGTATCCTTGGTACCTGACCGGGATGGCTGCGGTGCTGGTTGTGCTGTTCGGATGCCTGGTGCTGGCGGCCTGCCTGCGGTTGCGGGAGCTGGTGGGGCGCAAGCCTTATTCGCCGCCGGGGATAACGCCGGTTCGCTGAAGCACCCAGAAGAGGCCGACGAGCGCGATAACCGCCGCGACGGGTTGGATGAAGGCGCGCCGGTAAAGCTCTGGCTTGCCCGTAGCGTTCAGGGCGGTGCGGGCGGCAAGCGAGACTGCAAAAGCGCCGGCCAATACGGCGAGTTGGCCGAGCTCCACGCCGATCGTGAAGCCGCCCAGGCCACCGGCGAAATCAGCGTTGGTGAGATAGGCCTTCATGATCTCGCCGAAGCCCAGGCCGTGAAACAGGCCGAAACAGAAGATGACTGGCAGGCGCCAGACATTGGCCTTCTCGAAGAGCATGGCCTCGAGGGCCAGAACGGCGATGGAGAGGGCGATCAGCGGCTCGACAAGGCTCGCCGGCGCATGGATCAGGCCCGCAGCCGCCAAGCCTAGCGTGATTGTGTGCGCAAGCGTGAACGTGGTCGCCTGCAGCAGCAGGGACGCCCAGCCACGTGCGTTGAGGAAGATCGCAATGATGAACAGGATATGGTCCAGCCCCAGCGGCAATATGTGCCGGAATCCCAGCTCGATGAATGCGGCGAGGTTTTCGAGCATTCCGTCCCCAAACGTGGTCTGTCACCTGAATCTCCGAAGGAGCGCAGGGTGGCGGAGAGAGTGGGATTCGAACCCACGGTGGAGTTTCCCCCACGCCGGTTTTCAAGACCGGTGCCTTAAACCACTCGGCCATCTCTCCGAGGCGCACACGTCTAAGCGCAGCAACCGAGAAAGAAAATGGTTTAACGGCGCCTGTGCCTATGTGGGGCAGGACTGGCCGGTCCGATCAAGCGACCGCTGTTTTGTTGGCAGATCGCGTCGGCGCATGGCCGATTCCCGGGTAAATCCGGTCGTTCCGCTAACCATGACCGGCGGTTCAGCCAGATTGATAAAAATCGACGCTTGCAGCTTTACCAAGCAACGACCCTCTCCCGGTAAGGTCCCCATACGCCGGCAACCAGACCGGCCCGAACCGGGTGATGAGGGTGTGATGGCAGGCATCGCAACGGTGCACGCACGCTTTGACGCGCGCACGACCACAGTGGCGGCGATTGTCGCGGTGATGTTTCTCGCCGGCGGCGGTCAGCATGCATCTGGGCAAAACGCGCCGATCGTCTATGCCCGCGGCGCCATGCAGACTGCCAGTCTCTCGCCTGCCGACTTGCGATTCAGCAACAGGGTCGACTCCCTTCCCGCTTCCAGCGCCGCGGCATCGCATTCGTATGACGAAGCCGCCCCGATCGATCTGACTCGCCCAGGCATGCCGGTGAAGGTCAACCCTGCGAAAATCAGCTATGGCCCGGCACTCCCGTCGGCCTCGCGCCTTGATCAACCTGCGCGACCACTCTCGGCGCCGGCGCAAACTGCTGCGCTAGCCGAGCCCTATGCCGGCCCCCCCTATCAGGTCGAAGGCAAGTGGTATGTGCCGACATACGAGCCGAACTACGACGAGGTCGGAATCGCTTCATGGTACGGTCCCACCTTTCACGGCAAGGCGTCGGCTTCCGGCGAAGTGTTCGACGAGAACGCGATGACTGCGGCGCATCCGACATTGCCAATTCCCTCGCTGGTGCGCGTCACCAACCTCGAGAACGGCAAGCAGGTGATTGTCCGCTTGAACGATCGCGGCCCGTTCGTCGACGACCGCATCATCGACCTATCGAAAAAAGCTGGCCAGGCGCTCGACCTGCACGGCCAGGGCACCGCCAAGGTGCGCGTGCAATATGTTGGGCCTGCCCCGGCCACGTTGAACTCGTTGCCCGCCGTCCAGCCGAGCCAGCCCATGCAAGCCTACGCCCTCGTTACGCCGCGCATCCAGCACTTGCCGCCATCTGAAGTCTCGCACATTCCGCAGCAGCTAGAGCGGGCCGCCGCCCCGGCGCCGGCTCAGCTGGCTCAAGCAGTCGCCCAACGCGGCTATTTCCTTCAAGCGGGCTCGTTTGCCGACCTCGGCAATGCCCAGACGCTGCGCCAGAAACTGCAGCTGTTCGGGCCGGTGACCGTCACGGCGGTGCAGGTCGGCGGCACGGAATTCTACCGCGTGATGGTTGGACCCTGGACATCGCGTCTCGAAGCCGAACGCGTGCAGCGCGACCTGGCCGAAGCCGGCATGAAGCCGATCGTTGTCGCAAAGCTAGACTAGATCCCAGCGGCGGCAAACGCCGGGGGAGGGCAGGCGGATCAGCGCACCAATGGTTGCGGGCATGGCGGAGCGCCGTAGCTCAGACAGAGTTTCGCGCCGTTTGCCGGAAGATGCCCGGTCTTGTCGAGTACGCCATCAAGCCGCAGATTTGCTATCGAGGGGCCTTCACTTGTCATCGTCACCCACATGAAATGATCGATAGCGCCTTCCGAGCCATCAAACCCGCGCTCGCCGCCGGTCGTTCCGAGCATGATATAGTCGTGTCCCTCGCGCTGGACATAACTGTACCGATGGAGGTGTCCGTTCAGCACGGTGAAGTTCCTGCCCTTCAGCGCTGACTCGATACGCTTGAGTCCAAATTCGTCGTTCCGTTGGTAAACCGGCTTGTGGAACAGCACGAAGGTCCAGCGGGCATCCTTGTTGTTCGCAATCGCCTTTTCGAAATAGGCGCTCTGATCCGGGCCGATCTCTCCAAGTCTGGCCTCAAGCCTTGAAGCATACGGCAGCGATTGCGCGGACGCCGGGTTGGTGCGCCGCGCTTCCAGATAGGCAGCGCGCTGGTCGTAGATTTCCGTCATCTCGGCATCTGAATAGTCCTCGGTGTCGAGGACCAGGAACAGAACGTCGCGATAGCGAAAATGGTAGTAGCGCGGGCCATAGCGCGTCTCCCAGACCTTGCGCTGCACCAGGTTGGTGAGGTCGTGATTGCCAGCAACGTGGAAAAATGGCGCGTGCAGCACGTCGAGGCGCTTGTCAAATTCGTCCCACTCGCGGGTGAGCTGGGCCTGATCTTCGGTCCCGCCCTCGATCATGTCGCCGACCGTCAGGACGAAAGCCGGCCGCATCAGCGCGAGCTGAGCCGCTGCGACCTCGAACACGCCGGGCCGGTAGCCAGAACTCCAAGTCGGTCACCACGGCGAAGGAAAAGGCGCCCGGCGCGTCGTCGAACCGCTGGCTCGTCCAGGGCATGGGGCTGGACGTGATGCCGTGCGAAAATCCGCCAGACGCTGCGCAGGCCCCGGCCGCCAGCGACGCAAGTCCCATTGCGAGGCGGCGGAGCCAGTGATTCCCCAGTCTTTTCATGCCCATTGTGAACTCCTGTCGGCCCGGTAGTTTGGCATACTCTCCAGCACGTCAAAGTCGCCGCATGTTGCGCAACACTGCTGCTGTTGACGGGCATGGCCGAAGCGCCGTTCTGTGGGCAAGAATTCACTGGAGTCCAGTTATGCGCCCTATCGCCGGATCCTTGCTCGTGCTGTCGCTCGCCGCCTCGGCGGCGCTGGCGCAGACGCCCCAGCCGACGACGCCCGCACCGGCGCCCGACGCCGCGGCGATGCTCGCCTCTGATCCGCTCAACACCAATGCGACTTTCGCCTACATCCTTGATGGCGATACGGGTCTATCCCTTTATTCTAAGCGCGGCGACGAGGCGATGGTCCCGGCTTCCATGTCGAAGCTGATGCTGTACTATCTCGTGTTCGAGCGCATCAAGGCGGGCCGGCTGAAGCTGGAAGACGAGTTCACCGTTAGCGAGCATGCGTGGCGCACGGGTGGCGCTGGTACAGATGGCTCGACCATGTTCCTGCCGCTGAACTCCAAGGTAACGGTCGATGACCTTCTGCATGGCGCCATCATTGTCTCGGGCAATGACGCCTGCATCGTGCTCGCCGAGGGCATATTCGGCAGTGAGGAAGCCTATGCGCGCGAGGCCACGGCGAAGGCGCAGGAGATGGGAATGATGCACTCCCAGTTCTCCAACGCGACAGGCCTGGACGATCCTGGCCAGCGGATGAGCTCGCACGACATCGCGACGATCGCCTACCGCATTATCAAAGACTTCCCCGAGCACTACGGGCTCTTTTCGCAGCCATCCTTCACCTTCAACAAGATCACCCAGCCCAACCGGAATCCATTGCTGAAGGAGCTTCAGGGATCTGACGGTGTGAAGACAGGCCACCTGGAAGTTTCCGGCTTTGGTCTGGTCGGATCGGCGGTACGTGATGGCAAGCGCCGCATCATTGTGCTGCAGGGCTTGTCCAGCGAGGGGGAGCGCCGCAAGGAGGCTCCACGCGTCATGCGCGCGGCGTTCGTGGATTTCACATCGACGAAGCTGGTCGACAAGGGCGCGCAGGTTGCCAGCGCGCAGGTGTGGCTGGGCGAAGAAAAATCGGTCCCGCTTGTGGCGACCGCGGACGCCAGCGCGGGACTGCACGTAAGCGCGCTGAAACAGATCAAATCCACTGTTGTTTTCAAAGCTCCGCTGTCGGCGCCGGTCAAGGAAGGCGATATCGTGGGCGAACTCACGATCTCCGCGCCCGGGGCGCCTGACATCAAGATCCCTGTGGCAGCCGGAAAATCGGTGAAGAAGCTCGGCCTGATTGGCCGCGCGATGGCGGGTCTGAAGGGCGATTAGGTTGGCGGAGAAAGGCCGGTTCATCACGCTGGAAGGAGGCGAGGGCGCCGGCAAGTCAACCTTGGCGGCGACGCTTGCTTCGCGTCTTGAAAGTCGCGGACTTAAAACAGTTCGCACGCGGGAGCCAGGCGGATCGCCCGGCGCAGAGGCGCTGCGGAAGTTGATACTGACGCCGCCGCCGGAACTGGACGCCTGGGGGCCACTCACCGAAGCGCTGATGTTCTATGCGGCGCGGCGCGACCATCTCGACAAGCTGATCCGCCCTGCACTGGACGCCGGAAGCTGGGTGATCTGCGACCGTTTTTCGGATTCGACGCGCGCCTATCAGGCAGCCGCGGGCGGCGTGATGCGTGACGAGATCGAGACGCTGGAGCGTATGGTCGTGGGCGCCAACGGCCCTGATCTCACACTGGTCCTCGACCTGCCCTTGTCCGTTGCGCGCGAGCGGATGACAGCGCGCGCCAGCAAGGATGACGCCATCGAGTCTCGTGGCCCAGAATACCATGAGCGCGTCCGAAGGGCTTTCCTCGACATTGCTCGCGCAGATCCGCAACGCTGCGTCGTGCTCGATGGGTCCGTCTCACCGGACCTCATCGCCAGCAACGCCATGCGCGCCATCGATCAGCGCCTTGGAGGCCGCTGATGGAGACTACGGCCAGTGAACTTGGACCGGTCGTGGGTCACGCGGCGGCGAAGCGCGAATTTCTAGCTGCGGTGTCATCGGCGAAGCTGCATCACGGCTGGTTGCTGCGCGGGCCGCGCGGCGTCGGCAAGGCGCGGCTGGCGATCCAGTTCGCCGGGCATCTGCTTGGCGCCGGCGACGACCTGTCGATGTCGGCGGAGACGCCGGTCGGCCGGCTGATCGCAGCCGGCAGCCATCCGGACGTGCGCATCATCCAGCGGCCGGTAGACGAGAAGGGCAAGCGCAAGTCGGAGATTCCGGTCGACAGCGTCCGCGAGCTTTCTGAATTCTTCTCGCTGCGCCCTGCGATGGGCGGCTGGCGTGTCGCGATCATCGACGCGTTGGATGAGCTCAACCGCTTCGGCGCCAACGCGATCCTCAAGACGCTGGAGGAGCCGCCGGCGCGGGCCGTGCTGTTTCTGCTCTCGCACGGCGAGCAGATGGTGCTGCCGACCGTTCGCAGTCGTTGCCGCGTGCTGCGCTGCGAGGCCCTCAGCGAGCACGATACGCTGCAGGCTTTGGCGATGTCCGGACTCCCGGCTTCGCGGGCCGAAGACGTGGCGAAGCTGGCGCCGGGCCGTCCCGGGCGAGCGATGGACCTGGAAGGCGGGGACGCGTCCGCCGGGTCGGAGGCCGTGCTGATTGCAGTGCGCAGTCTCGGTGGCAGCGATGCGCGTAGCCTGCATGCGGCTCTGAGCGCGGCCGCGAAGTCTGACGTGTCGCTGGCTGCGGCGATGGAGACGCTGCGGTCGAGCCTGCAGAAGAAGGCGGCGCAAGAGAGTGATCCGGTTGTCGCGGGCGACTGGGCGTCGGCTGCGCTCGACGTGATGCGCATCGACGCCGAAGCGCAGGCGCTGAACCAGGACCGCGCTCAGACGATTGCTGCGGCGCTTGCGCGTGTGAGCCGCGCGATGCGATCGGGCGCGTGATGCTGTTCGACACGCATGTGAACCTGCACGCCGAACAGTTCGCCGCCGACCTGCCGGACGTGTTGGCGCGGGCCCGTGCCGCAGGCGTCACGCGCATGGTGACGATCTGCGACCGGCTCGACAGGTATCCCGCCGTGATGGCTATCGCGCACGCCAATGACGACATCACATGCACCGTCGGCGTGCATCCGCACTACGCCAAGGACTTCTGGTCGCTGCAAGCGGCCCAGCTCGTCGAGGAGGCGCGCGATCCGAAAGTCGTCGGCATCGGTGAGACCGGGCTCGACCAGCACTATGGCTACAGCGACATCGTCCTGCAGGAGCGCAGTTTCGTCGAGCACATCCACGCGGCGCGCGAGACAGGCCTGACACTCGTCGTCCACATGCGCGAGGCCGACGATCTCGCCGGCGACATCCTTGAGCGTGAATACAAGCGCGGCGCCTTTCGTATCCTGATGCATTGCTATACGGGCGGCGCGCGGCTGGCGGAGCGCGCGCTCGATCTTGGAGCGCGGTTCTCGGTGTCGGGTATCCTGTCCTTCAAGGCGGCTCAAGACGTCAGGGACGTCATGGCCAACGTCCCGCTCGACCGGATCATCCTCGAAACCGACTGCCCGTATCTCGCGCCGGTACCGCATCGCGGCCGCCGCAACGAGCCGGCGTATCTGGTGGACGTCTGCCGCGCCTTCGCAGAACATCGGGGCATGAGTTTCGAGGAAGCCGCCCGCCTTACGACTGCGAACGCCATAGGGCTCTTCCGGAGAGTGGCATGACGGGCAGGCTGCAGGTCAGGATCCTAGGCTGCGGCTCGTCCGGCGGAGTGCCGCGGGTGGGCAATGACTGGGGCGTCTGTGACCCCAGCGAGCCCCGGAACCGGCGATCTCGGTGCTCGATCCTAATCCGCCGTTGGGGCCCGGGTGCAGCCCAGCCAACCCTGTTGCTGGTGGACACGGCGCCCGACATGCGTGAGCAGCTCCTGGCGGCTAGGATCGACCGGCTGGACGCCGTGCTGCTGACTCATGAGCACGCCGACCAGTGCCATGGCATCGACGACCTCAGGGCCATTGTGATCCGGGATCGGCGCCGCATGCCGGTCCACATGGACGCCTACACGGCCGAACTGGTCATGCGCCGGTTCGACTACTGCTTTGACGGCAAAGGCGGCTACCCGGCGATCCTGGACGGAGTAGTTGACCTCAAGGACGGGCAGGCGATCCGGATCGGTGGTCCCGGAGGCGACCTCGACGTCCTGTCGCTGGCCCAGGACCATGGCCAGGGTCAGCCATCGCTGGGCTTCCGGATCGGAACCTTTGCTTATTGCAACGATGTCGTCCGGCTTCCCGAGGAGACGCTAGAACGTCTAGGCGGGCTAGACACGCTGGTGATCGACGCGCTGCGCTACAAGCCGCATCCGACGCACGCCAACGTCGAACAGGCATTGGTGTGGATCGAGCGGCTGAAGCCGCGGCGTGCGCTTCTGACGAACCTGCATGTTGATCTCGACTATGCGAAGCTGCGGGCAGAGCTGCCGCCGGGCGTCGAACCGGCGTATGACGGCCAGGAACTCGAAATTGGCCTAAAGATCTGATCATATTGGATATTCAATTGCGCATAATGTTGATTATGCGACTGGCCTGTATGGGGATGAGAGGATGGCGGACCTGACCGCGAAGAAGTCGGGAGGCTCGTCGGCGGCAGCTGACGACCGTTCCCTCCCCCGCTCAGCCGAGCCCTTCCGGGACCTCGTGGCGCTGATGGCTCGGCTGAGGACGCCCGGGACTGGATGCCCGTGGGACGTCGAGCAGACGTTCGAGACGATCGCGCCGTACACCATCGAGGAGGCCTATGAGGTCGCCGACGCCATCCAGCGAGGCGATATGGGCGAGCTGAAATCCGAGTTGGGCGACCTGCTGTTCCAGTCCCTGTTCCATGCCCGGATGGCTGAGGAAGCCGGACATTTCGATATCTACGATGTGGTACGCGGACTCGTGGACAAGATGGTGGATCGGCACCCGCATGTGTTCGGGTCGGCTGCCGTGGACAGCGCCGAGGCCCAGACCGGGGCATGGGAGGTCATGAAGGCGGCTGAGCGGGCCCGGAAGGTCAAGAATGGGCCTGAGAGCGCGCTGGACGGAGTCGCCCTGGCGTTGCCAGCTTTGATGCGGGCCGAGAAGCTTACCAAACGGGCCGGCCGGGTGGGTTTCGATTGGCCGACCCCGGAACCGGTTCTGGACAAGCTGCAGGAAGAGATCTGCGAGCTGAAGGAGGCGATTGGCGAGCCACAGCCCGACAAGGCGCACGTGGCTGAGGAGCTGGGCGACATCCTGTTCGTGGTCGCCAACCTCTGTCGCAAGCTCGAAGTCGACCCAGAGGAGGCGCTTCGCTCGGCGAACGCAAAGTTCCAGAAACGATTTTCGGGTATGGAAGCATTGGCGCGGCAGCGTGGCCTAGACTTCGCCAAGCTTTCTTTGGACGAGCAGGAAGCCCTGTGGACGGCCGTCAAAGCGGCCGAGCGCGCGACGCGGGCTTCCAGATAGCATCAGCTCGTACGACGCACGACCTGCTCGCTCAACCCTGCCCGATACTGACTCAGCGAAATGGGCGCGACTGTGGGCCGCTCGTGTGTCGCGCGCGCTGAGGCTAATTCCCGGTGCTGCTCGCGGATGCGGAGCTGCTCACGCGCAATCTCGATGTCGTTCTTCGTATCGACGTCGACGAGCAACGGCAGCGGGGCGGCGATGGCGGTTACTTTGAACGCGCCGCTCTTCACCACCTGCCGCGCGCCGTCATCGCCATCCAGCTTCGCGAGCGCCCCGAAGCACACCGCACCGAACGCCGTCGGCGGACGCACTCCGTCGCTCGCACCTGCGTGCACCACCTCCGCACCACCCACCCCCAGACCGCTCACCAGATCACGCAGCAGCCACTCCTCGACGAACGGCATATCGCCCATCACCAGCAGCACTGCATCCGGCTTGAACTGCAGCGCCACCTGCACCCCCACCGCAATCGAGTGCCCGAGGCCCATTTTCGGCTTCTTGTTCACGGCGATGACGAAACGGTCGATCAGGCGCTCGCCGATCTCCTTTCGGTCGGCCGGGCAGACGGCGACACGCACCAGCGCATTTACGCCGGCGACTACGCCGGCTGCGTGTTCGATCAGGGGCCGGCCGCCGAGCTCGGCCAGCATCTTGTCCTTGCGCCCGTAGCGACGAGACAGGCCCGAGGCGAGCATCACGATGGCCGTGCGGCTCATTGCAATGGTCATGGCGCCAGCTCCCGGCCAGCGTTCACCGACAGGTGGACCGCCAGAATCTCGGCCAGTGCCGAGACGGCCAGGGAACGCGGATCGCGAGACGGGAACAGGCCGATAGGCCCCTTGAGCCGCGCGACGTCGTCCTGCCCTGCGCCGAGCGCTTCCAGCGTCTCAAGGCGACGCTCATGCGTCTGCCGCGAGCCAAGCGCGCCCACATAGAAGGCGGGGCTGCGCAGTGCGTCGAGCAGCAAGGGCGCTTCCCATTCATGCTCGTGGAACAGGCACGCGACGGCAGTGTGTGCGTCGAGCGGCAGTTTGGGAATCTGTGTCGGCGTACGGAGCTGGATGAGCTCATGCGCATACGGCCGGCAGAATTCGAGTGTCGCTGCTTCCTGGCTGGCGACAACGATCTCTGCGTCCGCAGTACGGGCAAGCTGGCTCATCGCCACGATCTCCCATCCGCGCCCCGCCAGCACGATCCGAAGCCTGGGTTCGAACCTGCGAACGAATTCGCCGGGCTGAACGTCGCCTTCGCCTTCCTCGATGCGCAGCGTCGAACGTTTCGACCCGCGATCGAACACCAGAGAGAATGTCTTGCGGGCCCGCCCAAGCGCAATCGCGCGTTGCAGTAGCGCGTGGTCGGGACTCACATCGACGTAGAGGTCGATGCCTCCGCCGCATGGCAAACGTACGTCATGGTAAGGCGACCCGGCGCCATACCGAAGCGTGCGGTTTGTGCCCTCTTTCATGGCGATATGGGCTTCCTCAGTCAGCGCCCGTTCGAGGCAGCCGCCGGATATGCTGCCGGCAAACCGGCGATCACTGGCGACCGCGAGCTGCGCGCCCAACGGCCGCGAGAAAGGCCCGTCCAGTCCGATAATTGTTGCAAGCGCCGCAGGCCGGCCGGCCGACAACTCGGTCTCGGCGAATGCCAGCACGTCGAGATCGCCGCTGAGGCCAGGAGGAAGGATGTGCTCGTCCACGCCGCCAAGCTCTATGGCGGACGCCTCTGTTGCGCCAGAACGGGCTGCACCCGACACGACAATCTCCCCAGCGGACGGTCCCGGCCATAACAGCCGCGACCTTTCGTCTGTTCTAGCGTCCGCCCGCGCCTGACCCTTGCCTCCCCCCTTGCCTCGGTAACGGCATCGCCATAGCGCTTCCTTGCTGATTTCGTAGCCAGCTTGGCCCCGGGGGTCAATTCGGCAAGCTGGGCGAATGGCTGGAGCAAGGCCGATGGAGTTCGCCCGCGGACGGTTGAATGTGCAACCCCAGGGGCCGATCGGTTGGCTGACATTCAACCAGCCGGAGAGGCTCAACGCTGTTCGGCTGGACATGTGGCAAGGCTTGCCGGCTGCCGTTGCAAGCCTGGCCGATGACGCAGCGGTCCGTGCGATCGTCGTGCGTGGCGCGGGCGACAAGGCCTTCATCTCCGGCGCCGATATCGCCGAGTTTGACGCACTGCGGTTTGACACGTCCTCCAACCGGAAATTCACCTCTGCGGTGAGTAGGGCGACCGCGTCGCTGATGGAGTGTCCCAAACCTGTGATCGCCATGATCAACGGATTCTGCATCGGCGGCGGCATGGTGATTGCCAGCGCTTGCGACATCCGGATCTGCGCGGCGGGGTCGAAGTTCGGCGTGCCCGCTGGCAGGCTTGGCCTAGGCTACGAGCTCGACAATTTTGCACGGCTACAGACGATCGTCGGCAAGGGTATCGCATTGGAGATGCTGGCCACGGCACGGCATTTTACGGCTGAAGAGGCGCTGCAGGCAGGCTTCATCAATCGCGTCGTGGCGCCGGCCGAGCTGGAGTCCACTGCCCGCGATATGGTCGGACTGATTATGCGAAATGCGCCGTTGAGCTATGCCGCCGCCAAGCTTGCGAGTCGTGCGGCCGCCGACCCGGCGCTCAAGGCCCCGGCGCAGGCCGCGATCGACACCTGCTTTGACAGCGCTGACTACAAGGAAGGCCGAGCCGCTTTCCACGACAAGCGCAGTCCGAAATTCACCGGACGATAGCCGAGGAAGACGATGACCACCGCCGCCGAGCTTCTCGAACGCGACTTCTCGACGATGTCGGACATGATCCAGGCCCATGCCAAGGAGCGGCCTGGCCACCGCGCAATCATCGATGGCGACCGCGTCGTGACGTTTGCCGAGTTCGATGCGCTGATCGACCTGGCAGCCAGCGCCATGCAGAGAGACGGCGTCGGCAATCGCGGCGCCGTCGCCATCTGCAGCTCGTCCTCGATCGAATACGTCACGACGTTCATCGCCGCACTGCGCGTCGGCGCCGCAGCCTGCCCCTTGGCGCCATCCTCAACGAATGAGCAACTCGCTGCGATGGTTCGCGATTGCGCTGCCGAATTGCTGTTCATCGATGACAGCGCTTCCGCGGCGCTTGATGGCGTCGCAGAGAAACTCACAGTGAAGCGCATTGCTCTGGAAGGCATCGCCAATCCATCGTTTGCGTCCTGGCTCGCACCCGAGGGATCGAAGCCGAAATCCATCCAGATCAACCCCGAGCAGCCGTTCAACATCATCTATTCGTCGGGAACGACTGGCACGCCCAAGGGCATTGTCCAGCCGCACAGGATGCGCTGGGGCCATGTTCGCCGCGCCGAAGCCCTGGGCTATGGACCAAAATCGATCACGGTCGTGTCCACCCCGCTCTACTCCAACACCACCCTCGTGAGTCTGATCCCAACCGTTGTGCGGGGCGGCACGGCGGTGCTGATGCGCAAGTTTGATGCGCGGGGCTTTCTCGAACTCTCGCAGAGGCATCACGCCACGCACGCCATGCTTGTTCCGGTTCAGTACCGCCGTCTGATGGACTTTGCGGACTTCGGCGCTTTCGATCTCTCGAGCTACCAGATGAAGACGTGCACCAGCGCTCCGTTCGCCGCCGACCTGAAAGCCGAGGTCCTGAAGCGCTGGCCAGGCGGACTGGTCGAGATCTACGGCATGACAGAAGGCGGCGGATCCTGCCTGCTGCGCGCGCATGAGTTCCCGAACAAGCTGCACACGGTCGGCCAGCCTGCGCCGGGTCATGACATTCGCATCATCGGCGAGGACGGCGAGGAGGTCCCACGCGGCGAAACGGGCGAAGTCGTCGGCAAGTCGATGTCGATCATGAGCGGGTACCACAACCAACCGAAAAAGACTGCCGAGGCCGAGTGGTTCAGCCCCGACGGCCAGCGCTTCATCCGCACCGGCGATGTCGGCCGATTTGACGAGGACGGCTTCCTGGTGCTCGGCGACCGCAAGAAGGACATGATCATCACTGGCGGCTTCAACGTCTATCCGAGCGATATTGAAGCGGAATTGGCCAAGCACCCGGCTGTCGCCGAGGCCGCCGTTGTCGGCATCCCGTCTCGCGAGTGGGGCGAGACGCCGGCAGCCTTCATCGTTTTGCGCGAGGGCCAGACGACGGACGCCGAAGCCCTGCGCCAGTGGCTTAATGGCCGGGTCGGCAAGACCCAGAGACTGACTTACGCAGCAATTGTGCCGGCTCTGCCTCGTTCCTCGATCGGCAAGGTATTGAAGCGCCAGTTGCGGGATGACTTCAAACCGGCCTGACTGGCTTCGGCGAATGGCTTGGGAGAGCCTGTGGTTGTTGTCCAGCCAGCAAGGGGCGCGCTGCGCGGCGCCATTTGAGCCGGGCGAGCGCATTGCCCCTCACCTGCCCCGCACCCTATTGTTCCGTCAAAACGGGTCCACGAGGCCCGAACAGATCGAGGAAACGTGCTTATGGACCAGGCGCGGATACCGACGGATGAAGACCTCAAGGCCAGCGGCATGACCGTGCATATCCACGCGCGGAACATGCCCGACCGGCTCGCCGTCATGTCGCCCAATGGCGATATCACCTGGCGCCAGCTCGACGAGCGAGCGAACCGCATTGTCCGCGTCCTTCGCGCTCGCGGGCTGCAGCCCGGCGATGGCGTCGCCTTGCTCGCCCACAACGGGCCGGAGTTCGTCGAAGTCTGGGCGGCCGTGCAGCGCTCGGGCTTCCGATTGACGGCTGTGAACTGGCACCAGTCGCCGGAGCTGATCGCCTACGTCGTCGACAATTGCGACGCCCGCGCGCTTGTCGCCAGCGCGCGCTTTGCGGCAGGAGCGATCGAGGCGGCGAAGCTTTCAGACAAGCTCATCGTCAAGCTGGCGTATGCTGGCGTCATCGAGGGCTTCGAGGACTATGAAGCCACGCTGGCCAGCCAGTCGCCGGGCATGATTGACCATCCGATGGCGGGGACGACGATGCTCTACACATCGGGGACGACCGGGCGGCCCAAGGGCGTTTACCGGCGGACGCCCCTGGCTTCACAGCTCACCACCCGGGTCAATGAAACTGCGCAATGGAAGCCCGGAGAAGATCTCGCGCTCGTCACCGGCCCTCTCTATCACGCCGCTCCGCTGGGCATAAACATGGTGATCCCGCTGAACGCTGGCGTTCCGGTGCTGCTGCAGGACAAATGGGATGCCGAGGACACGCTGCGGCTCATCGAAAAGCACAGGGCGACGCACACGCACGTCGTGCCCACCATGATGCACCGCATGCTTCAGTTGCCCCAAACCGCGCGCAAGAGATACGACATCAGCTCCATGCGCTGGATCATGCACGGCGCGGCGCCCTGCCCGGCGCATGTCAAGTCGGCGATGATGGACTGGTTTGGGCCCGTCATTCACGAATACTACTCATCGACCGAAGGCGGCGGCGTTTATGTTGGCCCGCAGGACTGGCTCAGGAAGCCAGGCACGGTCGGCAAGGCTGTTCCCGGCGTCGAGATCAAGTTGCTGGATACGGACGGCAACGTCGTGCCCCAGGGCCAGGAAGGCCTCATCTACGTGAAGGCGCCGGAGAGCGGCCGCTTCGAGTACTACAAGGAGCCGGCCAAGACGGAATCCAGCTATCGCGACGACTGGTTCACGCTCGGCGACATGGGCCGGCTGGATGAGGATGGCGATCTTTTCCTCACCGGCCGCACCGCCGAACTGATCATATCCGGCGGGGTCAACATCTACCCCGTGGAGATCGACGAGGTGCTGATCCGGCATGACGGCATCGCGGACGCCGCTGTCGTGGGCGTGCCGAACGAGGACTGGGGCGAGGAGATCAAGGCCGTGGTGGAACTAAAGCCAGGCTGGAACCCGACGCCGGAAACGGCGCAATCCATTCTCGACTTCGCGAAAGAAAGGCTCCCGGGCTTCCAGAGACCACGCACGGTCGATTTCGTCGATGCCCTGCCCCGCAACGCCGCCGGCAAGGTGCTGCGAGCCCAGGTCCGCGCGCCGTACTGGAAGGGCCGCACGCGGAGCATCTGACTCGCGGACCTCGGCCCAAAAGAAAAGGGCGCACCATGGTGCGCCCCTTCAGTCGAAGAGGGGCCGGCGGCGCGGTGAGCGCCGCCGGTAGTCCTACGCATCAGAACCTGGCGTTGACGCCGAAGATCCACTCGCGGCCGATACCACCATCGTACTGGTTGGTGAGGCCGTAGATGCCGCGCGGATCCTGCGTGTCGAACAGGTTGTTGATCGCCAACTTGACCGAGAAGATGTCGTTCACCTGGTAGGACGCCGCGTAGTTGAAGAAGTTGAAAGCGTCTGCCGGGAACGAGGGGGTTTGTTCCGGGATGTTGGCTTTCGCGGTCAAAACGTTCGTCACCGTCGCGCTGTTCCAGAACCATTGCAGCGTATGATCGAACGGCCCGATCCGGTGACGGAAGTCCGTGCGAACCTCGTGCTCCGGGTTGGTGTGCTCGCCCGCCAGACGGTCTGTCAGGTTCACGCCATCGCCATAGATGTCGTAACGCTGCGTCTGGAAGTAGGACGAGCGGAGGAAGATGTCTCCCCAGTTGCCCATCACACCGCCGATCAACGGCACGTCGCCAAGAGCGAAATTGTAGCGGGCTTCGAAGTTCATGCCGCGCATCTCGCGCTTGCCCAGGTTGAGGTTCGAGAACGCCGCGAAGGCGAGTTCGAACGGTGTCTGGACAGCTGCGGGAGAGCCCGCGAGAACCCCGGCGCCGCCAGCGTTGCCGGTGATGGCGTTGTTCGTCGGGATGACGAACTGACCGCCCGGGCCAGTCGGCGTACCGAAGAGGAAGAGTTCGCACGCGGGCGCGCCGCCAAGCACCGAGTTCGGGTAGGCCGTCGAGTCAAAGCAGCCTGGGACCATCGTGCCCGGTCCCACCAGTCCGATTTCGTTAGTCAGGTCGACCGAGAAGAAGTCGGCCGCGAGAACGAGGTTCGGCACGAAGGACGGCTCGTAGGTGAAGCCGATCGTATAGGTGTTGCCCTCTTCGTTCGAAAGGCCTGGGTTGCCGCCGGCGTTGGCAGGACGGGTAGCCGCGGTGCCGGTAAACGTCGACAGGAAGGTCGCCGCATCGGTCGCGTTTGCGGCGACGCCCAGGGACTGGACGGCCGCGATGCAATTGGCGCGGCGAACGGCGGGGTTTGGGCCCTGCGTGATCGACGAGGTTGTGCACGGATTGTCGCCTGCGGCCAGCGCCGTGAACGCCACTGTGAACGGGCCAACCAGTTCGACCAGAGACGCCGAGCGGACGGTACGAGACCGGGCCGCGCGGAACGTGAAGTCGTCGATCGGTTTCCAGCGCACGCTGTAGTTGAAGGTGTCATCCTTCGTGCCGGTGCCGGTGAAAAGGACCGTGGTGGATTCCTGCTCGCGTTCCACCATGCGCAGGGCGTAGCTGAAGCCGAGCTCCTTCATGAGCGGGAGCTGGAAGTCCTCGCCGAAGACCGGCACTTGTACTTCGTAACCATACTCGTTGAGCTTGATCGTGCCCGAGCCACGTCCCTGCGGCGCGGTGCGGCCAAGACCCGATTGAGTGACGCGGCTGGGTTCGAACTCGGCCGACTCTTCACGGTGTTCCGCCTGCACACCCACCTGCAGCATGCCGCCGGGAAGTTGCCAGATGTCGCCACCCAGCGAGCCGGAGTAATACATCAGTGAGTTGAGGCCGTGCACGTCGGCATTACCCAGGACATAGTTGATCGCATCCTGGGACGGTCTGCCGCTGCCCAGAAGGTTGAGCGGCTTGCACGCGGCCACCTGCGCGGCCGTTGGCACGAGGCCGACGGTCTGCACGATGCCGGCCGTGTTCGGGTTGCGAACCGTGATCGCTTCGCGGGTGGCAAGTGTCTGCTGACGGCACACCGGACCGTTAGGTCCGTTGACGACGTCGACCGCCAGGGCAAACTCGGTGTCGAGGAAGTCGGGTCGCGCGGATCTCTGGTCCGAACGGCCCCAGCCGCCGGCAACGTCCCAGTAGAAGTCGGCCGGGCCGAAGGAAAAGTCGCCCTCCAGAATCTCCGTGATCATGAAGTTCTCAACCTTCAGCGTCGATTCAACGCCGCCGCCGGTGATGTCCGTCATCGCGCGACCGAGATACATGACGCGCTGGCCGCCGATGGTCGGTACGGTGAAGCCCGTGCCAGCTGCTCCCAATGCGTTGACCTGCGAGAGCGAAGCAGCGGTCACATACGGGTTCTGGTCGAGGTAGATCGGAACTGCCAAACCGCCAGCCTGTGCGCTACCGCCAGGTGATTGGGTCACGGCGCCCGCTGTCTGAGCGAACTCAGCGTTTGTATACATCAACTGCGATTTCCACCGCAGCGAGTCGGTGATGTCGTAGTGTCCGATCGCGGCGAGAGCGATGCGCTCGGTACCCGCCTGCAACTGCGTGTGGCCCTCGGAGAAGGAATCATAGCCGCCGCCGCCAAAGGTGGAGCCAAGGCGCCCTTGGCTGGCCGGAACCAGATTGCCCAAGCTGAGCGGCGAGAGGTTGCCGCTCGCATCGAAAGCCAGCGGAACAGCAACGCGCGGGAAGATCGCGCTGGTGGCCGGGTCGGTGTTGAGAATTGTCGGGAAACCGCCGTTGGTCGCGTTGACCGCTCCTGTCCCCGGATTGAACGTTCCGAATGTGCCCGCGAAAAGCAGCGGGTTCAGCGTCGGGTTGGCCTGGAAGTACTCATACGGTGTCGGGCGATTCCGCTGCAGAAGCTGCAAGGCCAGCGTGTCGATCTGAGTAGCTGTCAGGCCGGTGGTGGCGGTTCCAGGCGCCAGCGTGCTGATTACGGTCGCCGACGTAACGCCAAGGCCCGTCAAGGTCGTTGGCGCGAAGAACGGCAGGCCACCAGGGCCGGCGCCTGGCCGCGAGAGCGCGGCCGCAACAGGCGTTGCCGGAACAAGGTTCGTGTTGCCTGAGAAGCCGGCGCCGTAGATGCCGGCGGTCACAAGGCTGCCGCCTTTGGAAACAAGCGGGTTCTGCAGGGACATTGGGCCAAAGAACGTCGCTCCCCTGCCGTCAGACGCCTGGGGGAGGAACGAGGTCGGCAGCGTGCCGTTGCCGAGCAGCGTGGTGACCGCGCTTGCGGCGCTGAAGGCTGCCGGATTGCGTACCGACCCTTCGAGAGCGTTGGCGATACCGGTGCCGCCATAGCGGACTTCCCGGTCTGCCGTCGCGCCGATCCGATCCTGCTTGAAGTAATCGGCCGACACCATCAGGTGGGCTTGACCGTCGAGCAGGTCGGAACCCCACGTGCCGGACAGCCGGTACTGCTGGCCGTCGCCGATTTCGGTCTGCCCGTATTGGGCGCGGAGATCCAAGCCTTCGAAATTGTCCTTGGTGATCAGGTTGACCACGCCGCCGACCGCGTCCGCGCCGTAGATGGCGCCACCGGTTCCGGCCAGAACGTCAACGCGCTGGATGATCTGCGGGCTAAACACCGACAGGTCCACCTGCGAACCCGAAGCGTTACCGGGCACGAACACCGAGCCGGGGTTCGTCGCCACGACGCGGCGGCCGTTGAGCAGGGTCAGCGTACGCTGGGTGCCGAGGTCGAGCACGTCGGGGAACGCGAACGAGTCGCCGTTCTGGACCTGCGTACCGCGGTTGTTGGTGCCGATGCCTACGAGCGGAAGGTCTTCGATAACATCCACGGCGTTGGAAACCTGCCGGTCGTCGATCTCTTGCGCGCCGACTTCGATGGTCGGGTTCGGGCTGTCGAAGTTCTCCTGACGAAGGCGGGAGCCGGTAACGATGATGACATCGCCCTCGCCTTTTTCGGCCGCCTGAGGGGCTGTGGTGGTTTCGGGCGCCGAAGGCGCTGCCGGTGCAACCTGAGCCCAGGCTGCTGCGTGACCCATGCAGAGGGCGCCGATCGCAACGCTGCCAAGCACAGCGTCGCGCAGATACGCGCGAGATTTAGACATTTTGTTTTGACCCCAGAATGCCGATTTAAGGAAAACCGCCCGTCCTGACTCAGGCGCAGGTCATCTCACACGCCGGGTTCACGCACTTCAACGGGAACGCCCCAATCGCGCCTCAATTGAAATCGTGCTGTGACATTTCAGAAACAAGAAAACGACTGTTTCGGGGCACAGTCTTCCAATTACCGCAGCGTCGGCGCTATCACCTCACCAATAGCTGCATATTCCGTGATTGTTCTCAACCAAGGTTGATCAATCCCGTTTGGCCGCTCAAGCAGCGCAATCACCCGGTCGCGTGATTCTCGTTAGGCCAAGCCGGTGTCAGGATTCGCCTGGATCGGAGATCCTGCTGAACGGTTTCGGCCTGTTGAAGGTCTGCGACCTGTTCGGATGCCGGTGTTTCGGATCGTCAGTGTCGGGTTCCGGACGCACAAACCGCCAACAACGACTGGGTGGCTGAGGCAGGCGCGCGATTTCGGTCGATTGCCTGAGTCACTTCAGTCGGGGTCCTGTTCCACCGGCGTCGCGATCGCGTGCATGGGCCGACCATGGAGCGCGGCTTTCAGGCGATCCTTGTCGAGCGCGCCCTCCCACCGGCTGACCACCACAGTCGCCACCGCGTTGCCAATGAAGTTGGTGAGCGCCCGACACTCCGAGAGGAACCGATCGACACCCAGAATGATTGCCATCCCCGCCAGCGGTATGGACGGAAGGACCGCCAGTGTCGCCGCAAGCGTAATGAATCCCGCGCCAGTGACGCCCGCTGCTCCCTTCGAACTCAGCATCGCAACCAGCAGCAGGATGATCTGGTCGCCGAGGCCCAGCGGCGTGTTGGTAGCCTGCGCGATGAATAGCGCCGCCATCGTCATGTAGATGTTGGTGCCGTCTAGATTGAAGGAGTAGCCGGTCGGGATCACGAGGCCAACCACCGGCCGCGCGCACCCTGCCCTCTCCAGTTTCTCCATCAGTGCGGGAAGTGCAGACTCCGACGAAGATGTCCCGAGAACGAGAAAGAGTTCCTCTTTCAGGTACCGCAAGAGGCGGAAGATGTTGAAGCCGGCCCACAGGCCGACGGCGCCGAGCACCACGATGACAAAGACCAGCGAGGTGAGCCAGACGGCTGCGATCAGCTTCAGGAGATCCACGATTGCGTCGATCCCCTGGCTGGAGATCAGGAAGGCGAACGCGCCGAACGCGCCGATTGGAGCCGCACGCATAAGGATAGCGACCATCTTGAAGACGGCGATGCTGAACGCACTGAGTACGTCGATGGCCAGCTGCGCGCGGCTGCCGACCAGCGCGAGAGAGACGCCGAACACGATGGCGAGAAAGAGAACCGGAAGAATGCTGGCGCCCGTGAAGGCGCCCACGAACGTGGCTGGAATGATGTCAGTCAAGAACCCGACGACTGTCATGTCGTGTGACTGCTTTTCGTATCCCTGGACGCGCTCGACCTGGCCCGGGTCAAGAGTCGCGATGTCGACATTCATCCCTGCGCCGGGCTGGAACACGTTGCCGACGACGAGACCGACGATCAGCGCCAGCGTCGAGAAGAACAGAAAGTAGGCGAAGGCCTTGAATGCGACACGGCCCAGCTTGCCCATGTCGCGCATGCTCGCGATGCCCACCACGATGGTCAGGAAGATCACCGGGGCGATGATCATCTTCACCAGTTTCACGAACGCCAGGCCGAGGGGATTGAGGTATTCCGCAATCCAGGGCTCGCCGCGGTAGAAATGACCGATCATGCCGCCAGCGACGATCGCGAACAGAACCTGGAAGTAGAGTTGCGTGAAGAACGGGCCCTTCTTGCGTGGCTTAGCGTCAGTCGGCACATCGACTACCGCCATGAAAGTCCTCCGCCCCGAAAGCCCCGCAGCCACTTATCGGCGACGGAATCTGTCTCGTTTTTTTCACAGTAATAGGGACTTGGCCGGGTGCGCCACCCCCTGCCCTCCCCTGCTCACGCCGGTCGGCGATGGAAATTACGCTCCGGCCCCAGCACGCGCCTCGGCTTCTTCGCCGGCCCAGCGTTGACCTGGAATACGGCCTGGCAGGTGGATCAGCAGCGGCGCCGCCACGAAGATCGACGAATAGGTGCCGATGATGATGCCGAAGCAGATCGACACTGCAAAGCCAAACAGCACGGGCCCACCCAAGAAGAGCATCGCGCCGCCCGCCATCATTGTCGCCAGCGAAGTGATCAGCGTACGCGACAAGGTCGCCGTGATCGAGATGTCGATGATCCTGGGCAGCGGGATCTTCTTGTACTTCTTCAGCATCTCCCGAATGCGATCGAAGACGACGACCTTGTCGTTAATCGAATAGCCGGCGAGGGTCAGCACGCCGGCGACGATGGTGAGGTCGAAGGGTAGTCGCGTGATCGAGAACAGCCCGACGATTGCAAAAACGTCGTGGAACGTCGTGATCAACGCAGCCAATCCGAATTTTCGCTCGAAGCGAAACCAGATGTAGAGCGCAATCGCCACCAGCGCGAGAACAGAAGCAATAACGCCGCCCTGGAACAGTTCGCCTGAGACCTTGGCGCCGACCGCGGTCGACTCGCCAATGGTAACGCCGGGACCCAGCGCTTGCTTGACCTTGTCGGTCACTTGATCGAGCTGACTTGCGTCCTCGATGATCGGCAGGCGGATGATGACGGTGGTGCCGCCGTTGGCCGTGGAGACGAGGTATTCCTCGAAGCCCGCCGCCTTGACCTGTTCCCGCACGGTCTGGTCGTCGAAACGTTGCGCGCGGGTCGCGGTGATCTGGACGCCGCCGGTGAAGTCGAGGCCCATGTTAAGGCCCTGAACATAGAGTGAGACCGCCGTCCCCACGATCACGATTGTGCTGACCAGAAAGCCGAACCAGCGCCACTTCATGAAGGGCAGCGGTTCCTTTTCCTTCTGGGCAGTCCAGTCGGTCTTGGGTTTGTCCCACCACATGGCGGTGTTCTACCTCGGTTTTGGCGTCTTGGTTCGGCCCTGCGGTCGCCAGAGGGCTCTCCGGCTAGCAGTTGAGGCCGAAAAGCGCCAATAAAAAAATTTCTGAAGCCGCATATGGACTTGGGTGTCTCCCAGCATGAATTGTCGAAGCTTGGGGCTCTCCAATACAGCCTGTTAAAGCGATCAGTCCCAACCATCGGCCGGATGGGGCATTAGGGGTTCATGACGTCTGTGTCCGAGGCCCACCCAGACACCGATCCAGGCGAGGGAACCTCTAGCCTGCTGTTGCAAGCCGTACGTGGGGAGGGCGAGCGCATTAGCGTCGGTGATATCGCCGATGCGCTGGATGCGCGGGCTTTCGGCTTGGCTACACTGATCTTTTCCCTTCCTTCCATCGTGCCAATGCCTCCGGGTGTTCCGACGGTGGTGGGAGTCGCCCTATTGATTGTCTCGATCCAGATGGTCCTCGGTCGGCATGAGCTTTGGCTGCCGCGTTTTATGGCGCGTCACAGTTTTCCGCGCGCTTCAATGGTAGGCGCGATGGAATGGTTTGCTCCACGCCTTCGCGCTGTGGAGCGTATTGCAAGGCCTCGACTGTTGTTTCTTACCGGGAAGGCGGGGACGGTGCTGGTGGGGATTGTGGTTCTTGTGATGGCGGTTGTCCTGATCCTTCCACTTCCCCCTGGCGGGAACTTTCCACCGGCGCTTGCTTGCGCCGTTCTTGGCATGGGTCTGGCGGAGCGTGACGGGGTTATTGTTCTCATTGGTCTGGTGGCTTCAATCGTGGCCACAGTCGCAGTTACAGCCGTGACCTGGTTGTTCATCCAGAACTTGCCCGAGTTCATCGCCTGGCTCATGAAAAGCCTTGGATTTGGCGGCTAATCCGCCAAAGACCCCCTACAAATTGCGACAAACGGGCTGCAGCCGGGTGAACTCCTGCGACAGCGCGCGGGCATTGTGAGCGTCATGGGGCCAAATCGAGTGCCCCGGAGACGCCCTCCTCATGAAACGTCTGATCGCCCTTTCCACCCTGCTGGCCTTCGCGGCCGGCGCCTCCGCCCAGGTTCCCGGACCTGGGGGGCCTCCCGGCGGCCCTGGCATGATGCGAGCAGCCATGGGCATGCGCGGACCCGCCGGGTTCGCCCTGCTGCAATACGACACCAATTCTGACGGTAAGCTCACCAGGGCCGAATTCGACGCCGCCCAACGAAGGCAATTCGGTGAGATCGACGCCAACAAGGATGGCAGCGCTACACCTGACGAGATTCGCGCCAATGCCGAGGTTCAGGCCAAGGCCGCACGTGAAACTGCCCTGAAGTTCCGTTTCACGGAGTTGGACAAGGACAAGAACAGTCAGCTTAGTCAGGCTGAATTTCTCGCCGGCATAGATGATCGCGGCGGCGATGCCGGCCGCTCCTTGCGCGGCCTCGGCGGCCCTTACGGCGGCGGCATGCGCTTCGACGGTCCTCGCCGGCCAAGGGGTGACCGGGACGGCCCGCGTGGCCGCGGTGGCCCCAATGCCCAAGCCGGCCCTCCGCAACAGAATGCACGGGACGCTGCGCCAACTGACCGGCCGATGCGCGCTGGACCCGCAGATCAAGACGGTGACGGCAAGCTGACGTTCGCCGAATTCACCGGCCGGACAAGCGAAGCGTTTACCCGCGCCGACACCAACAAGGACGGAACTGTAACAATTGCCGAACTGCAGACGCAGTTCGGCGGAAATCGCTAGCTGCTGGCCGCCCCTGCGCGCTTCCTTCTCCCCCAGAGCGGCGCGCATCCTGTCGGCCCCCGCGGGCCTGTTGCATCAGGGTGACCTGATGCAGCAGGCTGCCGGCGTTTAGGAAGGACGAGATTGAGCGAATGTCGCAGAGCCTGCTCATCGTCGAGGACGAGGCCTCCATCCGGGAACCACTGGTCCGGTACTTCGAGAACAACCAGTTCCGCGTGAAGGGCGCGCCGAACGCGGGCGAAGCACGTACGCTTCTGTCGGCCCATGCCTTCGACCTGGTCATCTCGGACATCATGATGCCGGGTGAGGACGGTCTCAGCCTTTGCCGACACATCCGCTCGACCAGCAATCTGCCGGTGATCCTGCTTACTGCCCGCACCGAAGAACTTGACCGCATCCTTGGCCTGGAAGTTGGCGCCGACGACTATGTCTCCAAGCCGTTCAGCCCGCGCGAGCTGCTGGCTCGTGTCAAAGCGGTGTTGCGGCGGGCCAACAGCCTGCCGCCGAAGCAGGCGACGCCGGAAACTGCTCGCTATTCCTTCGGCGACTGGGTCCTGAAGACTGGCGAGCGTGAACTCGCGGGGACGGACGGGCTCAACGTGCCGCTGTCGTCGGGCGAATATGCGCTGCTTCTGGCGCTGCTCGAGCGGCCGAAGCTGGTGCTCACGCGCGACCAGTTGCTTGACCTCACCCAAGGCCGTGAGGCCAGCGTGTTCGATCGTTCGATCGACAACCAGATCAGCCGCCTGCGGCGCAAGATCGAGGAAGATCCGAAGAATCCCCGCTACATCAAGACCGTGTGGGGCGGCGGTTACACGTTCTCGGCCGAGGTGCGGATTCTGTGAGCGTAACCCGCTTCTTTGCGCGCTCGCTCTCCGTCCAGATCGCGCTGGTGATGGCGGTAGCGCTGCTGATCGCGAGCGCCATAAATTTCGCAATCCTGATGGGCGAGCGATACCGGGCCGGCATCAACGAACAGAGCGGACCTTTCATCGGCCGCTTCGTCGACAACGCCGCGACTGTCTTCTCGGCGCCTCCGCCGGACAACGGTCCGCTAGGCGTCGGTCGTGGCCAGGGCGGCCGTTACCTCCTTATGCGCGTCAACCCGATCGACCAGCGCGGACTCAAGCGCGACTTGCGACTTGAGCAGCGACTGCACCGCGCACTTGAAGAAGCCGGCGTAACTGCGAGCGAGATCCGGGCCTCGACGCGCATCGTCGAGCGGCCCGAACGTCCTGAGAGGTTCGACCGCAACCGGCAGCAACAGGCGCCGCCGAATGGCGGGCCGTCCTTCCGCCAGCGCGGAGACGATCCAGGCGCCCCCCGCCCTCCCCCAGGGCCGGGCGGATTTGGTCCGCCTGATGGCTTCGGAGGCGGCCCTGGCCCGCCGCCGGACGGCATGCGCCCTCGGCAGGCGCGCGAGATCATTCTTGCCGCGCAACTGGATGACGGCCGCTGGTTCACCGGCACCAACTTCTCGCCCCAGCCGCCAGGCGATGACTTGGTGCGCCTCGCCGCCAGTACGTTCATCACCTTCGCTTTCGTCCTGGCTGCCGCCCTCTGGGTCGCTAGCCGGCTTTCTCGCCCGCTAAACGATCTTACGCGCGCCGCATCACGCGTGGGCGCCGCAACCAATCCGGAAGAGGTTGCCGTTCGCGGCCCGGGCGACGTGCGTCAGACGCTGGAGGCCTTCAACGCCATGAGCCGGCGCGTCAGTCAGCTGCTTGGCGAGAAGGACGTGATGCTGGGCGCGCTGGGCCACGACCTGCGCACGCCCCTGGCCTCCCTGCGCATCCGCATCGAGACCATGGAACCCGACTCCGAACGCCAGAAGGCGGTGAAGACCATCGAGGAAGCAAGTCAGCTTCTCGAGGACATTCTCGAGCTCGCCCGCCAAGGCCGATCAAGCGAGCCAGTTCAGACGATTGATCTCTCCGTGCTCGTCGAGGACATAGCCGAGGACTATTCGGAAACCGGCGCGCCCGTTACATTGACGTCCTCCGAAAAATCCCCTGCCGCCGTCCGACCTGTGCTTTTCCGCCGCGCCCTGCGCAACCTGATCGACAACGCGATCGCCTACGGCGCTCGCGCCCGTCTCAGCGTGTCCAAGTCCGGGACCGAAGTACTGGTGCGGATCGAGGATGACGGCCCGGGCATGTCGGAAGATGCGCTAAAGTCGGCGACGGACCCCTTCTACCGGGGCGATGAATCCCGCAACCGCGCTTCCGGCGGCGCCGGCCTTGGCCTCACCCTCGCCAGTGCGATTTCCAAGGCCCATGGCGGTTCCCTAACGTTGGAGAACTGCGCGACGCGGGGCCTGGCCGTAACCATTCACCTGCCCCTTGCCGCCCGGACGGCGCCGCCACTGGAGACTAGCTGAGCGGCCTGCCTCGTGTCTCCGGGAAGAAGAAGAACGTGAAGATCACGGCGAAGCCGCCGAACAGAACTGGATACCAGAGGCCGGCAAAGATGTTGCCGGAAGCCGTGGCGATGGCGAACGCCATCATCGGCATCAATCCGCCGACTACGCCGATACCCAGGTGATAGGGGACAGATAGCGCGGTGTAACGCACGTTTGTCGGGAACAACTCGACCAACGTAGCAGCCATCGGTCCGTACAGCGCAGTCGCCGCCAGCACCAGAACCACGAAGGGCAGCACGATCATTGGCCAGTTGAACAGCGCCGGGTCTGCCGCCACAGGATAGCCGGCGTCCTTCAGCGCAGCCTTGAGGCGCTTGTCGATGTCTGCGGTATGGGTTGCAAGGTCCGCAGGCGCCAGGTCAGCTGCATCGGGCGCCGCCACTTCGACGCCGCCGATGTGGATCACCGTCGGAGCGCCAACTGCTGTCGTGGCCGAAGTGTACGAGACGCCCGCCCTGGTTAGGATGTTCCGTGCGATGTCGCAGCCTGTTTCGTACTTGTTGCGGCCCAGCAGGTCGAACTGGAACGAGCATGTGCCCGGCGCAGCAGCCACGCTGACCGGCGATTTGTCCTGCGCAGCGAACAGTGCGCTGTTGGCGCCGTGCGCGAACGAAGTGAAGGCCGGGAAAATCGCGATCACCGACAGGGCCATGCCGGTGAGCAGCACTGGCTTGCGCCCTACCTTGTCCGACAGCCAGGCAAAGAAGACGTAACAGGGGATCGAGGCAATGGTTGCGCCAATCATGATCAGGTTGGCCCAGACGCCGGGCACCTTGGCGAATGTCTCGAGGAAGATCTGCGAATAGAAGAACGCGCAATACCAGATCGGTCCCTGCGAGATGAACAGCGAGAAGATCGAGATCAGCACAAGCTTCATGTTCTTCCACTTCAGGAAGACCTCGGCGTAAGGCGCCTTGCTGATCCGGCCCTCGCGCTTCATCCGTTCGAACTCGGGGCTCTCCTTCAGTTTGAGGCGCATGTAGATCGAGATGCCCAGCAGGATGGCCGAGGCAAGGAACGGCACACGCCAGCCCCAGTCAAACATCGCCTGCTCGCCGATCAGCGTCCGCGTCAGGAGCACGATGCCCAGCGCGCCGACCAGACCATAGGCTGCCGACGACTGGATCCAGCCGGTCATCAACCCGCGATTGTGCGGTTCGGCGTGCTCGGCGACGTAGATCGCCGCGCCGCCATACTCCCCCCCACCGCCATGCCCTGCAGGCAGCGCAGCACGATGAGAGCGATCGTGCTCGCCCCACCGACGAGATTGTTGTCCGGCAGCAGGCCAATTGCGAACGTCGCGCCGCCCATGAGGATCACGGTCATCAGGAACGCGCCCTTGCGGCCGAACCTGTCACCGATACGCCCGAAGACCAGGGCGCCCACGGGTCGGAACAGCAACCCCGCCGCGAACAGGGCAAGCGCCGCCAGCGTGCCTGTGGTCTCGTCCAGGTTGCCGAAGAACTTGCGCGAGATGATCGAGGTCAGCGAGCCATAGACGAAAAAGTCGTACCACTCAAAAGCGGTCCCGGCGGACGAGGCGACCACCACCGTGCGCATGGGTGTGGCGTGCGTCTTTGACGCGGCCTCGGCGGTCGATTCCATCGGGTGTTCCTCGCCCCACAAATTCTCCTGACGATTGCCCCAGATTGCGCCGCGCCGCCAGTGCGGGAGGCCATCTGTCACACGCGTTCGTGAGCCGACAGCCTTGGCTTCAGAGCTGCCGTTGAAATCCTTGGAAGGGTCGGTCTAACTCCTCTCTGAAGCCAACAGACGGGATCGCCAGTGAAACACGCCCTCCTCGCCGCGCCTCTCCTTGCCCTCGTCCTTGCCGGTGCGGCGGCCACGGCCCAAGCCCCAGCCCCAAGTATCCGCTCCGAGCCCCAGCCAGCTTCCGTAGCATCGTCCATTCCGGCGCCGCGCGACGCGGCCTACCCGGGGACCCTCACGCTCAACGTCGACGCCACGGATCTCGACCGCCGCATCTTCCGCATCCGGCAGAGCATACCGGTGAAGCCGGGGCCGCTGACGCTGCTCTACTCGCAGTGGATCATGGGCAATCATGCTCCGCGCGGGCCGATCTACAACTACTCCGGTCTGCGAATCATGGCCAACGGCAAGCCTGTGCAGTGGACGCGCGATCCGGCTGATGTCTACGCTTTCCATGTCGATGTGCCGGCCGGCGCAAAGTCGCTCGACGTGGAGGCGCAGTTCCTGTCGGCGATCGAGGCGGCGCAGGGCCCGATCATGATGACGCCAGAGATGCTGCGTCTCAACTGGTACATCGCCGCGCTTTATCCGGCTGGTCACTACGCTCGCAAGGTGAATTTCGACGTCACCGTGAAGCTGCCGCCGGGCTGGGACTACGCCACCGCGCTCGACACGGCTTCCAGCAGCAATGGCACGGTGAAATTCAAGACGGCGTCGTGGGAAACGGTGATCGATTCGCCGCTTCTTGCCGGCAAATACATGCGCAAGTTCGATCTCGATCCCGGCGGCCGCTCGCGCGTCACTCTCAACGCGATGGGAGACGAAGCAAGCCACGTGAGCCCGGGGCCGGAAGTCATCGAGGTGATGAAGAACCTAGTGAGGCAGGCCGACAAGCTTTTCGGCGCGCGCCATTTTGATCACTACGATCTTCTGCTCTCTGTCAGCGACAAGCTCGCCACTGCCGGCATCGAGCACCAGCGCTCGTCCGACAACGGCGTCGCCAGCGGATATTTCAAGAACTGGGACACAGCCTTCATCTCGAAAGACCTGCTTGCGCACGAGTATACTCACTCATGGAACGGCAAGTATCGCCGCCCTGCCGACTTGTGGACGCCGAACTTCAACGTGCCAATGCGCAACAGCCTGCTCTGGGTCTATGAGGGACAGACGCAATACTGGGGCAACGTACTCGCTGCCCGCGCCGGATTCGTGAACCGGCAGGAAGCGCTCGACCTCCTGGCAAACACGGCTGCGATCTACGATATGCGCACCGGCCGCGATTGGCGGCCGTTGGCCGACACGACGCTGGATCCCGTCATCGCCGCGCGGCGTTCGCTGCCGTGGGGCAACTGGCAGCGGAGCGAGGATTACTATTCTGAAGGTCAACTCATCTGGCTTGATGTGGACACACTCATTCGCGACAGGTCAGCCGGCAAACGGTCGCTTGATGATTTCGCCAAGGCCTTCTTCGGCGTAAATGACGGTGATTGGGGAACGCTCACCTACACGCGCAAGGATCTTGTCTCCGCGCTGAACAGGATCGAGTCGCACGACTGGGAGAGGTTCTTTCAGGACCGGGTGGATTCCGTGGCTTCGAAAGCGCCTCTTGCAGGTCTCGAACGCGGCGGTTACCGGCTAGTCTACGGCGATGCGCCCAACGAGGTGTGGAAGAACGGCGAGGTTCGCACCCGCGGCGCCAACCTGCTCTATTCAGTCGGCCTTCAGGTCGACATGACCGGCAAGATCCAGCAGGTGCAGTGGGACAGCCCCGCCTTCAAGGCTGGCCTGACCACAGCCTCGACTATCACCGGCGTCAACGGATCAGCCTTCTCCGCCGACAAGTTGAGAGAAGCTGTCGGTGCGTCAAAAAATGGAACGCAGATCGACCTCCTCATCCGTTTCGGGGAAAGCTTCAAAACCATCAGGCTCGACTACAGGGGCGGCCACAAATACCCGCGACTAGAGCGCATCACCGGGAAGCCCGATCACATTACGCCGATCTACACGCCGAAATAGAGATTCAATTCGCTCCCGTCGGCGGCTGCGCGGGTGGCGGTGGGAAGAACGCACCGACGATGCCAGCGTACTGCGTTGGGCTGGCATAGCCATCGGCCGAAACTGCAGCAACGCCGAAAAAATGATCGTCAAGCACAACGTCCTTCACGACGAACTCCGTTGTGCCAGCCGGAACGTCGACGCTGTGCTGCCACACGGGCGAGATCGTGTCTCGCCACCAGATCCTGTACATCGATGCGCCAGGCGTTGCGGTCCACTTGACCGTCGTGTCGTCGGACAATGCGCCCTGGACACTGACGTCTAGTGGCGGCGGCGGCGCTGAGGCAAGGCTCGCCAGCGCCATGGCGTTCAGCCGCGTCACGCGCGCGAGATAGGCGAAGTCCACGTAGTCAATCGTATCGCCGAAGAAGACGCCATTCTCAGTACGAACATTCTGGTGTTGGTGGTTCCAGTTCTCGGCGCCCTCGGTAATGCGCACCGCCGGATAGCCAGCGTCCTGGAACGGTGTCTGGTCGCCGCCTCGGCCATAGCGGTCGCGTCGATAGATCATCCGCACGCTGAAGCCCTTGAGATGCTGCCGGGCAATCTCCGCGATGTAGCGCGCGAGATTGCGCGAGGGGCTATCGACTTCGCCGCCATTGGTCTTGCGTGCGTTCGCCATCTGCGCCGTTTCGGTGGCCCGCACGCCTTCGGAGAACACGCGCACCGTCTTGTCGTCGATCTTGCCGTTAAGGCCTTTGGAATTCCCGATGATGTCGTTGTTCAGCACCGCTTCAACCTGCCAGCCCTGCGCCTTTGCGTAAGCGGCGAGAATCGTTCCGCCGGAAAGGCCCTGTTCTTCCCCGCTCAGCGCCGCGTAGACGATCGTGCCCGCAAACTTCCGCTTCGACAGGATGCGAGCCGATTCCATCACGGCCGCCACGCCGGACGCATCATCATTTGCCCCTGGTGCATCGTCGATGACGTTCTCGTTGGTGGAGTTTCTGCTGTCGAGGTGGCCCTGGATGATGATAACGCGGTTGGGATCGTTCACGCCTCGCTGGATCGCCACCACATCAACCACTTTGGTGGGCAGCGGATAGCGCTGGCCGGTCACCGTGTCCTCCGGCAACGCGATCTCGAGACACCTTCCACACGCTGCGCTCATGGCGCGGAATTCGGACTCTACCCATCGCCGGGCAGCCCCGATGCCGCGAGTGTTGGAAGTCTGGTCCGAAATGGTCGAGCGCGTCCCGAAACTCACCATTTTTTCGATGTAGGCCCGCTGGTTCGTCTCACTCACTTCCGACGCAATCGACGACAGGGCCGACGCCAAAGCAGCCGGCGGACGACCCGTCGCGACCGGGTTCGTGAGCCCGTTACTGGCCGCACACGCGGCAAGGGCGGCCAGCGTCACTCCCACAAATACACTTTTCATAGCCGCCAATCCTCTGACCGGTATTCCGCCGCTGCGCGCGGATGCTAGGCTGGTGGTAGAACCGCCTTCAAGTCCATGGCCGGGGTATCATCGTAAATGTTCATAACGAAGCGTTTGCCGGGCATGCTCGCTGCAACCTTCCTGTTCGGAGCAAGCCTCATGGCAATTGCACAGACGCCACCATCTCTCGATCCGGAATCCTTCTTGCCGCCCGCCGTCGCCTGGAGCGGCGCGAGCGAGCAGCTTGTCGTTCCCGAGACCAATCCGTGGATCACGCCCAGTGAGAAGACCGGCCTCACATCCACCCCGACCTTTGATGAAACCGTCGCCTTCCTGAAGAGGATCGACAAGGCATCCGCTCTGATGCGCCTTGAAACTTTCGCCACCACGCCACAGGGTCGGAAGCTCGTAGCCGCGATTGTTAGCAAGGACGGCACAACGCTCAACAAGGCTAAGCCCGTCTTCCTCATCCAGGCAGGCATTCATTCCGGCGAGATCGACGGCAAAGACGCAGGCCTGATGTTGCTGCGCGATATTTGCTTCGGCGGCAAGGACAGCCTTATCGACAAGGTCAACATCGTCTTCGTGCCCGTGTTCAACGCTGACGGCCATGAGCGCTCGACGCCTTATGGCCGCCCAAACCAGCGCGGCCCCTTGAACATGGGCTGGCGCAACACAGCGCAGAATCTCAATCTCAACCGCGACTACATGAAGACCGATGCGCCGGAGATGATCGGTCTCCTTAGCCTGATCACCAAGTATGACCCCAGCTTCTACATCGACCTGCACGTGACTGACGGCATGGACTATCAGTACGACATTACCTACGGCTTCGACGGATGGGACGGCCTTTACGCCCACAGCCCAGCTATCGGCCAATGGCTCGACAAGACCTATCGCCCGAAGGCAGATTCTGCACTCAAAGCCGCCGGCCACATCCCCGGCTATCTGATCTTCGCGCGCGACGAAGCCGACATGAGCAAGGGGATCGACTTCAACGCCTTCGGCCCGCGTTTCAGCCAGTCTTATGGAGACCTGCGCCGGATGCCAACCGTGCTGGTCGAGAACCACTCGTTGAAGCCTTACCGTCAGCGCGTGCTCGGCACATATGTCTTGCTCGAAGCGACCCTCAAGGCGCTCGCCTCTGACGGGACAGCGTTGAAGGCAGCCATCGCGAAGGACCGCGCTCTTCGCCCGAAGACGATCGATGCCAACTGGAAGGAGAAGGAGACGCCCATCGCCGTGTGGGACTTCTTGACGATCCAGTCCGAGCAGGTCGACAGCTTGGCCTCCGGCGGAAGGGTAACCCGCTGGAACGGCAAGCCGGGGCCATCCGTGAAAACGCCGGTCTACGGTTCCGAGCCGGGCATCCAGCTCCCGGTCGCAAAGGCATATTGGGTTCCCTCGACCTACCCGGATGTCATCGCACGTCTGAAGGCGCATGGCGTCGTCATGGATATGATTAAGAAGGCGACCGAGGTCGAGGTCGACATGATCCGCTTTGCCGGTTTCAAGACTGCCGCACCGAGTGAAGGCCGCATTCCCGTCGCCGCCACGGGCATTGTGCATGTCACACAGAAGCAGGCCTACCCGCCGGGCTCCGTCCGCATCTCCACGGATCAGCCCCTCGGCGCGCTCGTCGCCACCTTGCTCGAGCCGGAGTGCGAGGATTCCTTCTTCGCATGGGGCTTCTTCATCGGCATCCTACAACGCGTGGAATACATGGAGCCCTATGCCATCGCCCCCATGGCCGAACGCATGCTCGCAAGCGACCCGAAGCTCAGGGCCGAATTCGACAAGCGCCTCAAGGACGATGTCGCTTTCGCCGGATCACCCCTTCGCCGCCTGCAATTTTTCTACGAACGCAGCCCATTCTACGACGCAAGGTATCTGCTCTATCCGGTGGGACGGGAGCCGTGATTTTCGGGGTTTGAGAAACTTGGTGAGCCCGGCAAGAATCGAACTTGCGACCCGCTGATTAAAAGTCAGCTGCTCTACCGACTGAGCTACGGGCTCTCTCAAGAGCGGCGGAACCTAGTGGCCGATTCCGCCCCGGTCAACGCCGGAAACGCGGCTGTTTTGGCCGCACCACAGGCAAATTTCAGGAGGCTCGCCGGCTATTCTCTGGTTTATGCTAGCCTGCTGTTTCCACAAGGGATCGGAGCGGACATGCGGTGGGTCATTCCAGGTCTTCTGGCAGGCTTGGCTGTGGCGGGATGCGCCTCAACCAACGACGACGGAATGAGCCGCGCGGTCAACAAGACTTCCGCCGGTTTTGGGGGAGCGGTGACGGCGCCGCTCACGGACCTCAACATCACGCGCACCGAGGTTCCCCCACGCCTCGCCGCCCTCGCCTCCCCCTACGCTCCCCTCCGCACCGCCGACTGCCGCACCATCGGCCGCGAGGTCGCCGAACTCACCAACATCCTCGGGCCCGACATCGACGCCGAGGGCAAGGTGGTCAGCACGGACCAGGCCCTCGGGGACGGCGCCGCGGCGCTATTCCTTGGCACGCTCTCCAGCACAATGAGCGATTTCATCCCATTCCGCTCCGCCGTGCGCGAGGCCACGGGCGCTTCCGCACATGAGCGCCGCCTCAAGGCCGCCTATGAGCGGGGCGTCAACCGCCGCTCTTACCTGAAGGGAGTCGGGGCGGCCAAGGGCTGTGCGCCTCCAGCGGCGCCGCAACCTGGTTCCGGCTTCACGGTTCTTCCACCGAACTGACGAGCCAGCGCGAGCGCATCTCGCTGCGCCACGCCGTAAAACGCCGCTCAGCAATGGCGCTGCGCATTGCCGCCATCAGCGCCTGGAAAAACGCGACGTTGTGCCAGGAGAGCAGCATCGCGGCGAGATACTCCCCCGCCTTGAACAGGTGGTGCAGGTAGGCCTTGGAATAGTCGCGGCTGGCCGGACACAATGAGTGTGCATCAATCGGTTGGTCGTCTTCCGCGAATTTTGCGTTCTTGAGATTGATCGGCCCATCCCACGTCCACGCTTGTCCGTGCCGGCCGGAACGCGTGGGTAGCACGCAGTCGAACATGTCGATCCCGCGCGCCACCGCCTCGACGATGTCGATCGGCTTGCCCACGCCCATCAGGTAGCGGGGGCGATCTCGCGGCAGCAACGGCGCAGTCAGGCTGATCGTATCGCACATCGCCTCGTGGCCTTCGCCTACGGCAAGGCCGCCGATGGCGTAGCCGTCGAAGCCGGTCTCCACCACGCGCTGGGCGCTTTCCTTGCGCAGGTCCGAGTAGGTCGAACCCTGAACGATCCCGAACAACGCCTGCCGGTCGCGCGCGCCAAAGTAGGCCTTGGACCGCTCGCCCCATCGCGCCGACAGTCGCATGGCTTTCGCCGCCGGTTCGTACTCACACGGGTTGGCGACGCACTCGTCGAGCTGCATTGCAATATCAGATCCCAGCAGGTCCGCCTGGATTTCGATCGAGCGTTCCGGCGACAGGAAATGCATCGATCCGTCAATGTGGCTGCGGAACTCCACGCCCTCTTCCTTCATCTTGCGCAGTTCGGAGAGGGAGAACACCTGGAAGCCGCCGCTGTCGGTTAGGATGGGATGCGTCCAGCCCATGAAGCGGTGTAGTCCGCCAAGCCGATGCACCCGCTCAGCGCTCGGCCGCAGCATCAGGTGATAGGTGTTGCCCAGAATGATGTCCGTGCCGGCGCCGCGCACCTGGTCGAGATAGAGCGCTTTCACGGTTCCCGCCGTGCCCACAGGCATGAAAGCCGGTGTTGCGATGTCCCCGCGTGGCGTCGACAGCCGCCCCGTGCGGGCATCACCGTCCGTGGCGCTGATGTGGAACGGGAACTCAGCCATGAGGCAGCAACAGGCAGGCGTCGCCATACGAAAAAAAGCGATACCGCTCCTTCACCGCATGCGCATAGGCGCGCTTCATCGCGTCGAGACCCATCATGGCGCTCACCAGCATGAAGAGCGTCGACTTCGGCAAGTGAAAATTGGTCATCAGTCCATCCGACGACCCGAAAGCGATATCCCGGGGTGATGAAGATCGACGTCTCTGCGCTGAAGCGCCCTGAGTTCCCCCGAGGCTGCTGCACTCTCAAGCGTCCGCAAGGCGGTTGTTCCGATTGGAATGCAGCGCCCGCCTGCCGAACGCGTACTCGCGATGGCGGCGGCGGCGGCGGCCGAGAGCTCGGCGTGTTCCGCATGCATGCGATGCGATGAAATGTCTTCGCTCTTCACCGGCAGGAATGTTCCGGCATTCACGTGCAGTGTCACATTGGCTCTGCCGATGCCAGACGCCGCGATCTGCTCCAGAAGCGCCGGAGTAAAGTGTAGTCCTGCAGTAGGCGCCGCGACCGACCCGGATTCACGTGCAAACAGCGTCTGGTAGTCGCTCGCGTCCTGTGCGTCCGCTGCACGCTTGGAGGCGATGTAGGGCGGGATCGGCATCGCGCCGATCGCATCCACCGCTTCATCAAGTGCCGCACCTTCGCGGTTGAAAGCCAGCCGAACTTCCGCCTCCAATTTGGAGGCCACGCGCGCCTCCAGCCCGCCCTCGAAGCGGATCACATCTCCCTCTTTCAGCCGCTTTCCGGGACGCGCAAACGCTGACCACCCAGACGCCGACAGCCGTGAATTCAGGTTCAACTCGATCTCGATCTCTGCCCCGCCGACTCGCGAAGCGCGACGTCCCAGCAGCGCCGCCCGGATCACGCGGGTATCATTGGCGACCAGGATGTCGCCCCGGTTCAGCAGCGACGGCAGATCCCGCACCGACCGATCCTCCAGCCGCCCTTCCTTTCCCCGCACCACAAGCAGCCGCGCGGAATCCCTTGGAGAGGCCGGTCGCAATGCAATCAGCTCTTCTGGCAGATCGAAATTGAAGTCCGACAGTTTCATGGGCAATCCGGCATTCCGTGCGCGATACCCGGGAACGCCCTCCGGCGCCAGCCTGCCATAGCGCTGCCGCGATTTGCGGTATCGTAAGCGCGTGAGGACCCCACAATGATGCGTACCAAGCTCTTGCTGGCCGGATGTGTCGCTGCCGCCTTGGCCGGGTGTTCGCCGCAAGCCCCCATCGCCGTGGGGCCAACCACTCTTGCTGGCCTCGAATCTGCGCATGACTGGCAGCATGAACCGGGCGACAAGCTGAACGCCGCCTTCGACGCAAGCGCCAAGGCCGTTCTCGGCAAGCTCAGCCGCCCCGATGCGATCAAGGCGATCACGGATGCCGGCTTCGAATGTATCTACGGCGAGGCTCACGAAACCTATCCCGACCCGATGGCCGTCTGTTCCCGCAGTTTCGCGACGCGCGCCTGCCAGATGGACTGGGAAATCGCCAGCACCGCCGACAAGGGTATGGTCGACAGCGTCGATGGCGCCTTCAAGCGCGACTGTGTCGGCACAGATGACGATTGGCCGGACAAGGTGAATTCGCCGATCGACAATCAGGTCGCGCCGGTCGCGCCACCGCCGCCGAATTAGTGAAACGCCGGGGAACCCGGAGGGCCGAATCTTTCATCGATTTCCCTGGAATCTGTCGCACTGTCTTTGTAGGGCGGGCGCCCGGCGCTCCGCAGAACTACAGCCCCAGCTTCTTGAGCAGAATCTCGTTCACGGCGGCCGGGTTCGCCTTGCCGCCGCTAGCTTTCATGATCTGGCCGACGAACCAGCCCAGAGTCTTGGGCTTTTCGTGTCCCGCCGCACGCTGGGCCTTCACTTCTTCGACTTGCCTCGGGTTCGCCGCGATCACTTCGTCGACCACCTTCTCGATCGCACCGGTGTCGGTAACCTGCGTCAAACCCTCGCGCTCCACGATCGTCGCCGCTGTGTCGCCGCTTGCGATCATTTTCTGGAACACGTCCTTGGCGATCTTTCCCGAGATCGTGTTGTTCGCGATAAGGTCGACTAGCCCTCCAAGTTGAGCAGCCTTCACTGGCGAGGCCGACAGCTCCAGCCCTTCCCTGTTGAGATAACCGAACAGATCCTGCGTCACCCAGTTGGCCGCAAGCCTAGCGTCGCGACCCCTGGCCACTGCCTCGAAGTAGGCTGACTTCTCCGCATCGCTGGCGATGACGCCTGCATCATAGTCCTTCAGCCCGTAGTCCTTCACGAACCGTGCGCGCTTCTGGTCGGGCAGTTCCGGCAGTTTCGCCTTGATGCTCGAAACATACTCGCCTGAAAGTTCGAGCGGCAGCAGGTCCGGGTCCGGGAAATAACGGTAATCGTGCGCGTCTTCCTTGGAACGCATGGACCGCGTGACGTTCTTCTCGGCATTGTAGAGCCGCGTCTCCTGATCGATCTTGCCGCCATCCTCGATGATATCGATCTGGCGGCGGGCTTCGAATTCGGCAGCCATCTGAATGAAGCGGAACGAGTTGACGTTCTTGATTTCGCAGCGCGTGCCCAGATGCTTGAAGTCACCTGTTTCCTTGAATCGCTCATAGGCGCCTGGCTTGCAGATCGAGACGTTGACGTCGGCGCGCAGGTTTCCCTTCTCCATGTCGCCATCGCACGTGCCCAGCGCGATCAGGATCGAACGCAGCTTCTTGACATACGCCGCCGCTTCCGCCGGTGAGCGGATGTCCGGCTTCGACACAATCTCCATCAACGCCACGCCCGACCGGTTGAGGTCGACATAGGTCGCGTTCGGATCAAGATCGTGGATGGACTTGCCCGCGTCCTGCTCAAGGTGCAGCCGTTCGATACCCACCGTAAAGCTGTAGCCATCGTCGGCTTCGACCTCGATCTGGCCTTCGCCGACGATGGGCGACTTGAACTGCGAGATCTGATAGCCCTGCGGCAGGTCGGGATAGAAATAGTTCTTCCGGTCAAACCGCGACCAGAGATTGATCTGCGCATTGAGGCCAAGGCCGGTCTTCACGGCCTGCTCGACGCAGAACTTGTTGATCACCGGCAGCATGCCCGGCATGGCGGCATCGACCAGCGAGACATTGGTGTTGGGATCGTTGCCAAACGCTGTGGCGGCTCCTGAGAACAGCTTGGAACTGCTCGCGACCTGCGCATGAACTTCCAGCCCCATGACGACTTCCCAGTCGCCGGTCCGGCCAGAAATCAGATAGGGCATGCGCGTAGCCATGAGCTCCTCGAAATTCGGTGAAGCGCCCTTCTAGCGGCGTTCGGCGCCCGCGGGAAGCGGGTCGAAGGCCACAGCCACATCAGGCGTCCGGAGCGGCAGGTCGTAGGCAAACCCCTGGACATAATCGCATCCGATAGCGTGCAGTTCGCCCGCAACGTCTGCGTCCTCGATACCTTCGGCAGTCACCGTCATGCCGAGCCCGCGGATCAGGCCGGTCAGAGCCGTCACGATACGGCAGGCGCGCGGGTGGCGGATCATGCGCGACAGCTTGGGGTCAAGCTTCACCCCATCCGCAGGCAGCTCCGCCAGCCACGCGAACGAGGAATGCCCGGCGCCGAAATCGTCGAGCACGATTCCCGCCCCCGCAGCACGGAAAGCGGCGAGTGCGCCCAGCGCGCCGTCGAAATCGCGCATCGCAGCTTGTTCGGTGAGTTCGATGCGGAGCACCCCGTGCGGCAGTCCGGCCTCCCGAACGATGGCGGCGACTTCCTCGACCAGTATTGGGCGTGCGATCTCGGCGGCAGAGAGGTTCACCTGCATGAACACGTCGTGGCCCTGCCCGCGCAATTCCGCCAGGACCTGCGCAGACTTCAGCAACATCACCGGCGCGATCACCGTCCAGTCCGTCTCGCCGCCCTTGCCGGCGAGCGTGTCGGGGCCGACCAACAGCCCGTCTGGCGCGCGGAAGCGGGCAAGCGCTTCGAAGCCGGCAACGGAGAGATCGTCCAGGCGGCGGATCGCCTGAAACACCGGTTCGACGTTGGTCTCGCCGTGGACAATACGTGCGTTTGCATCGGCCGAAACAAGAAGCCCCCGGGCAACGCCAAGATCATGGAAGGTGCCGACCAGGTGTGCGGGACGTCCGTCGATCAGTGTGAGCCTGCACATCGACCGGATCGCCGGGCCGGCCCTCTCTCAGGCGCGACGCGATCATCCCGCGCGCCAGCCCGTCGACCTGACCGAGAAACGCGTCGAGCGTCCAGCGGCCGTCGAGCGACGACAGCGGCCCTCCCGCCTCGGCGCGGATCGACAGCGCAGCTTCCGCTGCGGACCATGTCCACACCGCGGCGCGGGCGGCATTGATTGCGGTGTCTGCGGAGAGTTGGGTCATGTGCCCCAGGATCAGGTCCGCGCCGAGACAAACGCTTCGGCGGCGGCAAGTCCAGCTTTGGGGCCGACGGCGGCCGCAATAGCGGGGCCGGCAAGCGCTGCGGCGGCAATGCGGCGGACGTCATCCGCAGTCACGGAGTCAATCCGATGCAGCACGTCCTCAATCCGGATCAGCCTGTCGAACGCCAGCAATTCGTATGCCGCCGACCCCGCCCGCATGGCCGGCGCCTCCGCGGCCATCGCGTAACTGGCCGCCGCCACCGCGCGTGCGCGCGCCAGTTCAGCCTCGGTTGGCCCAACCGAAGCGAGATCGCGCCAGATGCCCTGTGTAACCTTCACCACTTCCGCCGCATCGGCGGGAGCGCATCCTGCGAACACGGAAATGCGGCCGGCATCGCTGTATTGTTCCGCGGATGCATCAATCGTGTAGGCGAGACCTCGGGTCTCGCGAATCTCCTGGAACAGCCGAGAGGCCATTCCCCCGCCAAAGATTTCGGCAAAGATTCTGGCGGCGAAGCGATCTTCGGACATCGCCGATGGTCCTGGATGCGCCAACACCAGATGTGTCTGCTCAAGCTTTCGAGACATCGTCTCGGCTTTCGCCATCGGCGGACCTGGCGCCGGAAATATCCGGTGCGGCTGGGTTGGGAGCGGTTCGAGCCAGCGGCGGGCGGCAGATTCGATCGCGGCGCGATCAAAGGCGCCCGCCACGGAAACCACTGTGCGGTGCGGCGCATAGTTCCGGGAGAAGCTGCGGAGATCGTGGCGCTGGATCGACTTCAGCGTCGGACTCGACGCCGAGGATCGGGCGGCCGAGCGGATGATCGGGAAAGCTCGCGGCCTGCGCCAGTTCCATGACAAGATCGTCTGGCTGGTCGGCCGCCTCTCCGATCTCCTGCAGCACGACGAACTTTTCGCGCTCGATCTCCTCCGGCGGCAGGTCGGTTGCGAACACCAGCGATAGCGCTATCTCCAGCATCTCGGGAGCATCCGTCGAAAGGCAGCGGACGAAATAACTGGTGCGCTCATAGTCAGTGGCGGCATTCATCGACGCGCCACGCGCTTCGACAGCTTCCGCGATTTCGCGAGCCGACTTGCCGCCAGCACCCTTGAAGGCCATGTGCTCGAGGAAGTGAGCAAGACCATTGCGTTCGGCCGCCTCGTGCCGCGCTCCGGCGCCGAGATAGACGCCCACAGACGCCGTGCGCAGGCCAGGCATCGCGTCAAACACGATGCGTGCGCCGTTGGCCAGCGTGATGACTTCACGAGACTCGGTCATCAGGCCGGGCCGCCCACGATGGTTTCAATCCGCTTGCGGACGAAGTCGGCGCTCATCGGCCCTGTTTCGAATGCCTCCTTGCGAGAAACGAACTCAGCCGCGCGATCCGGGAGATCCACTTTGACGTCTAGCACCTGCTCCACCGTGTCCGGGAACTTCGCGGCATGCGCTGTGGCCAGTGTCACCACCGGGCCGTCCCCGACTAGGTTTCGGCGTGCGGCGGCAAGGCCCACCGCAGTATGTGGGCAGACAATCCAGCCAGTTTCAGCATGCGTGCGCTTCATCTCGTCTTTGGTTTCGTCGTCACTGACGCGCTCTGCTGAAAGCCCCATGCTCCCCAGCTGCTCGGCAGCGCACTTAGGCAATGGAGCTTCGCCCTGGCTGGCGAGAATCGAGTAAGCCGAGGCGACCGCCGCCCCATCACGGCCCGAGGCTTCGAACAGTAACCGCTCAAAATTGCTAGGTAACTGGATATCCATTGCAGGGCTGAGCGTGTGGGCCGTAGCGCCCCTCATCAGCGGCATGCCCGAAAGTAGGCGCGCCATAGCGTCGTTGGCGTTGACTGCAACGACGATCTCGAAACGATTCAGCAACCCGCAGCGCGACGCCACATAGCCAGCCAGCGCATCTCCAAAATTGCCGGTCGGCACTACAAAGCGAATCGGTCGGTCGCCGCCTAGCTGGGCCTGCGCCTGCGCAAAATAGACACTCTGAGCGGCTACCCGCGTCCAGTTGATCGAATTAACCGCGGCCAGGTTCGTGCGGCGCCGAAACCGTTCGTCGGCGAGAAGCTGTTTCAGGATCGCCTGCGTCCCGTCGAAATCGCCGTCGAGCGCGAGGTTGTGGATGTTGTCCGCGCCCGTTGCCGTCATGAACAGCCGCTGCGTCGGCGACACGCGGTTGTGGGGGTGCAGGATCACCATGTCGACATTCCTGGATCCCGCGAAGGCCGACGCGGCCGCCCCGCCTGTATCGCCGGAGGTGGCGCAGAGGATCGTCATGCGCTCGCCGCGCGCGCCGAGTATGTGGTCGTAAAGCTGGGCGATCAGGCGCATCGCAATGTCCTTGAAGGCGAGCGTCGGGCCATGATGCAGTTCCAGAATCCAGCGGCCGGGGCCTACCTCAACAAGTGGCGCGACCGATTGGTGTGCAAATGGCGCGTAGGCGCGCTCGGCCATGCCGCGGATCGCCTTCTGCGGCAGGCTGTTGCCCGCAAAGGCCGAGAGAATGCGGGTAGCCGTTTCGACATAGGTTGCGGAGGGGCTGGGCCGTTCGATCTGTGGGAAGGTCTCAGGACTGAATAGGCCGCCGTCCGGCGCAAGGCCCATCAGGCTCGCCGACACGAAATCGACAGGCTGGGTGGCGCCGCGTGTGGAGACATAGTTCATGAGTCCGGCGGGTCCTGTCGGCGGAAACGCAAGCGGCCTGCCCGCGCATGGAACAGGGCGTATATCACCACAAACGCAATCGCCATCCCAAACCAGGTGACGGCATAGCCTATGTGTCCCGACGGCGGGGTGCGGCTGAGGTAGTCAGGCATGTCCTCAAGCCTGGTTAGGACATAGCGCTGGTCGATCGCGCCATCGCCGAGGAATGTGGCCATGGCGGGCGCATCGAACCAGTACCATTCGTTGCTTTGTGGCGAGTTGGTGTTGGCCATAAACTGCCGGGCCGGAAAGGTCTCGACGATGAACTTCTCCGCAAGGCCAGCGGGTGTGGCCGGTGCAGTTTGCGACACGCCACCGATTTCGCCACCGATCTTCAATGGCTCAAAGCCCGTTTCAGCAAGGAAGCCGCCGGATGGGCCAGAGCAGCCCGGCTTCACTGACTGGAACAGCCGCCAACCTGCATCGCCCGCCGCGTTGTGTCCGAATACCCGAAGCTGCAGCCCGCGCGCCTCGATGATCTTGACCACCTTGCCGATCGGGTCTTCGCCACACAAAGCGACGTCCAGGCTCGTTGGCTTGTCCGCGGACAAACGCTCGAAATCCGCGATCAGGCCCGCCTTCCACTGGGCGCGCTGTACCTGCCAGATGCCCAGCGCGACGAGAGCCAGAAGCGCCGGAACGGCGATGACGCTGAGAACAGGATATGGGCGGAACATCATCCGACGGGTCTACGCCTGCAGCGCCATGGACGCACTAATCATCCAGCTTCGCCTGGCCAGCCTGGTGCTTCCATTGCAGTGCGAACAAGGTGGCCTTGAACGGTCGAAGCAGCCACATGCAGAAGATGACGATGACAGGCGGCCAAAGGACGAAGTGAACCCAGTGCGGCGGCCTCACCGCCAACTCGAAGATCATGGCGGTTGGCGCGACGACGATGAGGCAGGCGAACATGACGAAGAAGGCCGGGCCGTCGCCCGCATCTGCGATCGTAAGGTCGGCCTCGCAGGCGTCGCATTTTTCCTCAAACGTCAGGTAACCGCGGAACACCTGTCCCTCGCCGCAATTGGGGCAGCGGCAGCGCAGCCCCGCGGAGATCGCTGAAACGGCCATCAGGTAGCCGGGGTATTGAGTAACGGCAGAACGTAAAGGCCCACATAGACTGCCACCCAAACGGCGGCAGCGATGATCCAGTTGAACGCAATCCAGCCGAAGCCCAACGGATTCTTCGCCGTTGCGAACCCGGCGATCGCCAGCACGGTCGCGGCGGCGATAAGGGCGAAGCCAATCACAAGCTGGATCAGGAAGCTGCGCGTGATCATGTAAAGCCAGACCGAGTTGACCGACGCGGGCGGAAAGGAGGTGTCGCCTGACCACTGCTCGACGATGAAGAAGGCGGCCCCTGCGCCCAGCGCCAGCGCCGCTCCTGCTAGTCCGGCAGCCAGCCAGACACGCCCGCCCCGGAAGGTGAACGAGGCGACGTAGGCAGCGACCGCCGAGGCCGTCATCAGCAGCGCTGACCAGAGCAGGCCTCCAAAGGCGTTGAAGGTCGCCGCCGTGACGGCCGTGCTGCGCGAGCGGAAATTGGTCGAGAGGTCGGAGAAGACCGCGCCGCTCCAGATCTGCACATCCTGCGCGATGAACGGGACGCCGCTGGGACCTGCCAGTGGCATCAGCGCCGTCACGTAAATGACGACGACGATCGCCTGAATAGCCAGGAAGCCGATGAACGCCGCCTTCCCGCGCATGCTTTTTCCGATTTGCTCGCGCCTGACTACTCGTGTCCGCCCGGCGGGCCGGAGCCCCAAACAAGGTGGGGCGCCACATAAACGAAGGCAAAGAGGAACAGCCACACCACATCGACGAAGTGCCAATACCAGGCGGCAAACTCGAACCCGAGATGTTTGTTCGGTTTCATGCCGCCTGACATCAGTCGCAGCAGGCAGACGATCAGGAACAGCGTTCCGATCACCACGTGCGCGCCGTGGAAGCCAGTCGCCATGAAGAAGGCCGAGCCATAGGTCGAGCCATCATAGGAGAAGCCGGCTTCGGAGTACTCAACGACTTGGAAGGCCGTGAAAGACAGGCCAAGCAGGATGGTTAGAAACAAGCCCCACTTCGCGCCTGTGCGGTCGCCGGTCTGCAGGGCGTGGTGCGCCCAAGTGACCGTGGTGCCAGAGAGAAGCAGGATCAGCGTGTTGACCAGGGGCAGATGGAATGGATCGAAGGGGCGCGTCTGGATGAACTCCTGCGCCCCGCCCTCGCCCTTGACGATTTCAGTGATCGGCCAGCTCGCCCAGCCCCTGAGGTTCTCGAGGTCGGGATTGGCAAGATCGGCGTGCGCCGGGTTGGCTCTCAGCTCGTGGAAAATCGCGGCCTCGAAGAAGCCCCAGAACCACGCTACAAAGAACATCACCTCAGAGGCGATGAACAGGACCATGCCGTAACGCAGCGAGATCTGGACGACCTCTTTGTGGTCGCCGCCACGGCTTTCCTTGAGAACGTCGCCCCACCAGCCGATCAGTACAAACACCAACGCTACAAAGCCGGGAAGGAGCGCGTACCAGGTGCCCTTCTCGATGAACCAGAGGCCCTTCATGTACCCGGCCGCGCCGAGGAACATGGCAAGAATCGCCAGCGAGCCGAGGATCGGCCACGGACTGGGCTTTACCAGGTGGTAGTCGTGGTTGACGGCGTGCGCGTCGGCCATGGGGTCCAGCCCTTTGGTTTTGCGAGGGGTTTAGGCCCCTTGCGAGTCTGCTGCTTCCTAACCCGGGTCTAGTTGACCGCGGATGCGTCCTCAAGCCGCGCGGAGGCCTTGAGCGCCCCAGCCCGGTAATACGTGTACGAAAGCGTGATTCCCTTCAGGTCCTTGTCCATCGGACTGTCGGCAAGACTAGGATCGACGAAGAAAACCACGGGCAGCCGCTCGCTGGCCCCGGCCTCGAAGATCTTTTCCTTGAAGCAGAAGCATTCAAGTTTCTTGAAGTACCTGCCCGCCTTGTCCGGCGCCACGTTAAACGCTGCAATCGCACGCAGCGGCTTATCGGACGTGTTGGTGACCTCGTAGAACGCCATCACTGTCTCGCCCAGCTTTACGTCCATGTAGGGCTGGCTGGCGACGAACCTTAGCGGCGCGTCGGGATCGGTGTTGGCGTCGAAGCGCACGCGAACGGTCTGGTCAAGCACGCGACGCGAAGGGGCGATCGCTACCTGCGGCGTGCCGCCGAAGCCGGTCAGCCTGCAGAACGTGGAATACAGCGGTTCCGCGGCAAAGCTCAGGCCCAGCATGCTGAGGGAAGCGCCAGCAATGATCCAGGCTGTAAGTTTGGCGCGCTTGTTCACAGGTCGCGCACCATGATGTTAGCGCCCATCTTGGTCATGGTCAGCAGGAAGATGACGATCACGACAGCAAACAGGCCGATGGCAATCCATTGGCCGCGGCGGTTGCGCGCCTTGGTCTGCTCCGGCGTCAGCGTCACGTGCTCGCCTGTCGGCAAGGCTTCGCCGTAGGGTCTCTGCGGCGGATCTGCTTTGGGTTCGGCCATGACGGGTTCGGGCGCTTTTTGTTCAGGCGCCGCCTGCTTGGGCGGCTGGGCTGACTCATTTGTCTTGGCCGGCTTTCGCTGGTCATCGTCCCAGTGCTTGATCTGCTCTTCGTCCAGCATCATGCGCCTCCGTCCCAGGGAAGCGGAACGGTGAAGTGCAGCGGAAGCGCATGCTCGACCAGCAGGGCCGCGAACAGCGCGAACAGGTACAGGATCGAAATGCCGAATAGAACGTGCGCTCGCTTGAGATCGGCCCGCGCATCCGCATCGCCTGCCCGGCTCGTGAACACGCGGATCGCGCCCCAGAGGAATGCGGCCCCGCCCAGCGAGGCGACGGCGAAATAGATCATCCCGCCAAGCCCGGTGGCAACCGGCGCGAGGCCGAACGGCGCGACTGCTAGTGTGTAAAGCAGAATTTGGAGGCGGGTTTCCGCTGCCCCCCTGGTTACGGGCAGCATCGGAACGCCTGCCCGCGCGTATTCCTTTGAGGTCCACAGCGAGAGCGCCCAGAAATGCGGCGGCGTCCAGAGGAAGATCAGGCCGAACAGGATCCAGGCATCGAGCGGCACATTGCCCGTCGCGGCCGCCCAGCCGATCACTGGCGGGAAGGCCCCGGCCGCACCGCCGATGACGATGTTCTGCGCTGTCGAGCGCTTCAGCCACATCGTGTAGACGACCGCATAGAAGAAGATCGAGAACGCCAGCAGCAGCGCGGCGAGCGGCGTCGCCGCCAGAGCCATCAGCGTCACCGACAGCGCAGACATAATGAGGCCAAACGCCAAAGCTTCCGACGGGGCCACCAGGCCGGCAGGGACCGGACGCAGCGCCGTACGCGCCATCAGCGCATCGATGTCCGCATCATACCACATGTTGAGTGCGCCGGCTGCGCCTGAGCCCAGAGCCACAGCGAGAATGGCGATGGCTGCCGAGAAAGCATCGATCGATACCGGCGCCGCGACTAGCCCTGCCAGCGCAGTGAACACGACCAGCGACATCACACGCGGCTTCATCAGCCGCACATAGTCCATCGCACTCGCCGAGGCGGTGATCGTCGCGGGTTGCGTGGCGGTCGTTGCGTCCGACATCTGCCTCTAGTCCTGCCGCTCCGGCTTGAAGCGGCCGGAGCCAGCGGGCCCTGTTACCTGACCCTCGGGAGGTCGTTGTACTGGTGGAACGGCGGCGGAGAGGACAGCGTCCACTCCAGCGTCGTGGCGCCCTCGCCCCACGGGTTCGCTTCGGCCTTGCGACGGCGGATTATCGCTTCGACGATACCGATGAAGAAGACGATCGTTGCGGCCGCGGCGACGTAGTAGCCGATGGTCGAGAGGTGATGCCATTCGCGGAACGCCGGCGTGTAGTCGACATAGCGGCGCGGCATACCGTTGAGGCCGAGGAAGTGCTGTGGGAAGAAAATAAGGTTGGAGCCGATGAACATCAGCCAGAAGTGCAGGCCTCCCAGGAAGCCGTTGTACTTCACGCCCCACATCTTCTCGAACCAGTAGTACCAGCCGCAAAACAGCGTGAACACTGCACCGAGCGACAGCACATAGTGGAAGTGCGCGACCACATAGTAGGTGTCGTGCAGGGCGTGGTCGACGCCTGCATTGGCGAGCACGACGCCGGTCACGCCGCCGAGCGTGAACAGGAAGATGAAGCCGATCGCCCAGAGCATGGGCACCTTAAAGTCCAGCGAACCGCCCCACATCGTTGCGATCCAGCTGAAGATCTTGATGCCTGTCGGAACCGCGATGACCATCGTGGCGGCGATGAAGTACGCCTTGAGGTTCACGTTCATACCGACGGTGTACATGTGGTGCGCCCACACGATGAAGCCGATCAGGCCGATGGAGACCATGGCGTAGGCCATGCCGAGATAGCCGAAAATGGGCTTCTTCGAGAACGTCGAGATCACGTGGCTGACAATGCCGAAGCCCGGCAAAATCATAATGTAGACCTCGGGGTGCCCGAAGAACCAGAACAGGTGCTGGAACATGATCGGGTCGCCGCCGCCGGCCGGCACGAAGAACTTCGAACCGAAGTTGCGGTCGGTCAGCAGCATGGTCAGCGCACCGGCGAGAACCGGGAGTGCGAGAACCAGCAGGAACGCAGTAACCAGGACCGACCAGGCGAACAGCGGCATCTTATGCAGCGTCATGCCCGGCGCGCGCATGTTGAGGATGGTGACGATGAAGTTGATGGCTCCGAGAATAGACGACAGACCCGCTACGTGCAGCGAGAAGATCACGAGGTCCATCGCCAGGCCGGAGTGCCCGGCAGTGCCCGAAAGTGGAGGATAAAGCACCCATCCCCCGCCGAAGCCCGTCGCACTGCCCGTCGCCTGCGCCGGCACGAACATCGACAGGATCAGCAGCGTGAATGCCACTGGCAGCAGCCAGAACGAAATGTTGTTCATGCGCGGCATCGCCATATCTGGCGCGCCTATCATCAGGGGGACGAACCAGTTGCCGAAACCGCCGATCAGGGCGGGCATGACCATGAAGAAGATCATGATCAGGCCGTGCATGGTCGTGATGACGTTGTAGTTGTGCTCGGTGCCGAAGAAGCCGCCGAACGACTTGCCGTCGAACAATTGCAGGCCCGGCTCGGCCAGCTCGTAGCGCATGACGCCCGAGAAAATGAAGCCGACGACGCCCGCAGTCATCGCGAAGATCAGATAGAGCGTGCCGATGTCCTTGTGGTTGGTCGAGAACAGCCAGCGCGCCGGGCTGTACCATTTGGGATCGTGGTGTCCGTGATCGTCGTGCGCATGATCATGCGCATGGTCATGCCCGTGATCGTGAGCGGTCTTGGCGTCGGCCATCTAACAGGCTCCCTGAAGTTCTAGTGCGCCGAAGCGACCTGGGCCGTGGGCGGCTGAACCTGGTCGAGATACGCTCGGGCGTCGGAGAGTGACGTCGCCGCACGGCGCAGCCACTCGTCATATTGGTCCTGCGACAGGACACGCAGTTCGATTGGCATGCCGGAATGGCGGTCGCCGCACAGCTCCGAGCACTGCCCATAAAACGCGCCCGTCTCGTCCGACTTGAACCACAACTGATTGAGGCGGCCCGGAACGGCGTCAACCTTGATGGCGAACTGCGGCATCGCCCAGGCATGGATGACATCGGAAGCCGAGATCGACAGGCGGACATAGCGGTTGACCGGCGCCACCATCGGGTTGTCGACGGACAGCCGTTTGATCTGGCCCTTGGCGGGATCGATGTTCTCGTCCGGGATCATGTTGGAGTCGTATTCCACGGCAGTATCGCCCTCACCGTAGATGTAGCTCCAGAACCACTGGCGGCCGTAGATCTTGATATCGACAACTTCCTCTTCCTTCACGTCCGGCATCACATCCTGCTCGTAGAGCAGCGGGAATGACTTGGCCGCGATGAAGACCAGAATGATGACCGGAACTACAGTCCAGAGGATTTCCACAAGCGTGTTATGGCTGAATTTCTTCGGCGTCGGGTTCGCCCGCTTGTTGTAGCGAACGATGACCCAAAGCAGCAGCGCCACCACGAACACGGTGATCACCGTGATGATGACCAGCACCTCAACGTGGAATGCCTGAACCTCCCTGGCGACGGCTGTCACGGGCCGCTGAAAGTCTATGCCTCCGGGAGTGGGCGCCGCAAATGCAGGGGCGACTGCCGCAAGGCTGGTCAACCCGAGCAAACCGTGTTTCCAGGCCCCTCCGCGCATGCCGCGTAATTCCTCCGCTTAGTGCGTGAAATCGGGGCTTTACCGTGATATGCTCCCGACCGCCACCACTCCGTCTCGCCCGCCCAAGAGCATAGTGTCGCAGGCGATCGATTCGGTTGGTTAGGCTTGCGGTCGCTATCAGAGCGCCAAGGAGTTGGGAAGATGAGCACCCGGTTTCGATTGGGGATTTCGGCCATAGTTCTAACAGTCGCGGCGAGCATCGCAGCGCCGTCACACGCAGCCGTCACTGTGATCGGCGGAGGGCTTGGACGCGAGTGTTACCAGGCTGTGGAATTCAGTCGTGTTCCTCCCAGCAAGGCGCTCGAAGTCTGCGATCTGGCCATCGAGCAGGAGCGCATGAGCAGGCGTGACAGGGCCGCCACCTATACCAATCGCGGTATCATCCACATGAGAGACGGTCGCCATCAGCGGGCGCTGCTGGATTACCAGAAGGCGCTGTTGCTCCAGCCTGACTTGCTCGAGACCAAGGTCAACCTCGGAGCCGCCCTGTACAACCTGAAACGCTATCCCGAAGCCATGAAAATGCTGAACGAAGGCATCGCTACCGACTCAGCGAATGCGCGAGCTACGGGTTACTATAACCGGGCGCTGTGCTTCGAAAAGCTGGGCGACGTCCAGTCCGCCTATAACGACTTCCGCGCGGCCCTTCTGGCCAAGCCGGACTTCGGCCTAGCAGCCAAGCAGCTTGAGCGTTTCCAGGTCGTCACAATCCCAGGCTGAGGGCAGACGGAAACTGTTATCGTCCAACTGCCATCGCTTTAGGCAGGAACTGTCATTCCGGCCCGCTTCGGCCTATCTAGGCCCCAGCGGGCGTCTGCGCCCCGCCCCAATGCGACCAGCCGAGGCAGCGACATGACCGAGAAGAGCCTGATCGAGGAAGCCGGCGTAGGTGTCTCCACGGCCGCTGGCATCCTGGACGAGGCGTTGGCTGGCGCCGACGACGGCGAAATCTACGTTCAGTCGGTGCGCTCCGAGAGCTTCCTGTTCGATGACGGCCGGTTGAAGTCTGCCTCCTACGATTCAGGCCAGGGGTTTGGCCTTCGTGTCATCTCTGGCGAGACGACCGGATACGCTCACGCCAGTGAAGTTTCCGAGGCTGCCCTCAGGCGCGCCGCCACCGCCGCCTCCGCGGCCAAGCGCGGACGGTCTGGTGTGCTCGCCGTCGGGCCAACCCCGGTCAACCGCCGCCTCTATGCTGATGTCGACCCCACGGCCTCGCCGGACTTCGTGACCAAGACCGGCCTCCTTGCAGAGATCGACGCCTGGTGCCGCGCCCGCGATCCGCGTGTGGTGCAGGTATCGGTGTCGCTCGCCGGCTCGCGCATCGGCGTCGAGATCATCCGCGCCGGCGGCGCCAGCGTCGCCGAGGCGCGGCCGTTGGTGCGCATCAATGTCGCGGTCACGATGGAGAAGGATGGCCGCCGCGAAACCGGTTCTGCCGGCGCAGGCGGGCGCGCCGCCTACGATGAATGGATCCAGCCTGACCGCTGGAAGGCCCTCGCCGAGCGCGCGGTGCGCAAGGCCGAAATCAACCTCGACGCCGTCCCTGCCCCTGCTGGCGAGATGGAAGTTGCGCTCGGGCCAGGTTGGACCGGAGTGCTCCTGCACGAAGCAGTCGGGCACGGCCTTGAGGGCGACTTCAACCGCAAGGGCTCTTCCGTCTATTCCGGCAAGATCGGCGAGCAGGTCATGGCCAAGGGGGTCACCATCATCGACGATGGCGCAATCGCCGACAGGCGCGGGTCGCTGTCGTTCGACGATGAAGGCACGCAGACCCAGCGCAACGTGCTGGTCGAGGACGGCCGCCTCGTCGGCTACATGCAGGATCGGTTGAACGCGCGCCTGATGGGCGTTCCCGCTACCGGCAATGGCCGCCGCGAAAGCTACGCCAACGCACCCATGCCGCGCATGACCAATACGTTCATGATGGCTGGAACGCATGAGCCCGACGAGATCGTCCGCTCGATAAAGAAGGGCATTTGGGCCGTCGATTTCGGCGGCGGCCAGGTCGACATCACCAACGGCCAGTTTGTTTTCCAGTGCACCGAGGCCTACATGGTGGAGAACGGCAAGGTTGGCGCTCCGGTCAAGAACGCCACGCTCATCGGTCACGGACCCACTGTGATGAACGCCATTTCCATGATTGGTAACGATTTCGCGATGGATGACGGAGTCGGGACCTGCGGCAAAAGCGGCCAGTCAGTTCCCGTCGGCGTCGGCCAGCCTTCGATCCGCATAGACTCGATCACCGTCGGCGGCGCCGGTTAGAAGTTCACCCTCGCATTAACAAAAACCTGCCTCCGCGCTTCGAAGGTCTGGTCCTGCCGATAGAGCAGACCGCCGACGTTGCGCGGTCCGGAATAGAACAGCGAATAGTTCGAGTTGTCCTCTGCGATAATGCCGTTGATCCCGCCGCCAAGCGTCCAGTTCGGCGCGGGCTTCCAGCTCACGTTCGCGCCGAGGAACGTACCCGCGTGACTATACGTGTAGGATCGCGGCTGCCAGGATTCGGTGTCGCCATCGTCTTCCACATAGATCGCCCAGCGGAAGTCTCCGTTTGCCAACGTCTGTTGCAGCGACACATTCCACGACCAAGGCTCGTCATTCGACAACATGCGATCCTCGCCCGTCACCGGATCCTTCATATGCGACGCGCGGAGGTCCGCTCCAAGCACGAAAATGCCGCCGGGCATGCCGAAGCGGTCTAATTCAAAGCTGAGAGTCCACGCTCACAGAATCCCGCGTTGCTGTTCCGACATTCTGGTTTGTCTCCAGCGACGTGCCCGAGCCCGCAACAACGACAACCGCGCGAGCGATGAAATCCTCGATCGTCGCATGGCTCAGTTTCACTACTATCGAGTTCTGGCCGCCGAACTGGCGTTCATACCTTGCGCCGATAACCCAATTCTTCTGCGGTTCTATGTCGGTATTTCCGACCCCGAACACTTCCGTCTCGAACGCAGCAGAAGATGCAAAACTGTCGAAGTCGAGCTGGTCGACTACGCGTTCGACTTCCAGCCCCCATTGATGTCCTTTCTGCGGAGACCATGAGACGTTGAAGCGCGGCTTGACATAGCTCAGCGTCTTTTCCGATGTTGTAAGCTCGTTCTCCGCACTGATATGGGACCATTCGTAGCGCAGGCCCGTCTCGATGCTGAGCGTGTTGGACGGCGCCCAGGTCGCCGTTCCGAACAGCTCGCCGCGTAGTTCCTCCCCGCGGTTGTCGTCGCCCGCCAGGTCGAACGGCAACCCGTTCAGCGACCGGGCTGCGCTGGATTCCTTGAAATTGAAAACGACTTCGAGGCCGCCATCGAAAATCCAGTCGCCGGCCGGCGGAAAGCGCATGGACGCGCGGGCGATGCTCTCCCCTGCTTCACTGTCGCGGATCTCGCCCGAAAGGAAGGTGGGGGTGCTGAAGGTGTTGGCAAACTCGTTGATCTTCAGCGACTGGAATCCGACCAGCTCGAACTGCAACCCACCGCCAAAGGTGCGGCTGTAGCGCACCCCGGCCTCACCTGACCCTGTCCTGTCCGCGACGTCGTTGATCTGTTCTCCACCTGGTACGAACAGGATGTCTCGAAAGTAGCCATCGAATTGTTCTATGGACGCCTGACCGTTGACGCGCAGCTTGCCTCCCAGCCACACCGTCTCCCAGGCGCCCGTGGCCTCTGCGCTCTGGAACAGGTTGTCCGATCCGGCAAACGCCAGGCGCAGGAGGTTGCCGGCTGGGCTCACGCGCCAACTTCTGTTGGCGCCATTGCCCTGGTTGCGTAGGAGCCCGATGGATCCGTCCAGCAATTGTCCGCCGGACTGGTTCCGGACTTGAATCTGCGTGTTGGGCGACGCGCCGCCGAAGGCATTCACGTTCAGGTTGGCGGCAACAGATCCACTCAAGCCTGCGTCCTTTTTGCGGATGACATTAGCCATGATCGCTCGGCCCTGCATATCGATGCCATCGGCGCCGCCCCGGATGACATCGATCCGCTCCACGCCGCTCGCGGGAATGCGAGATATGATCGACTGCAAGCTATCGTCACGAGACGGCGGGCGCTCTCCGTCAATCAGTACATTGCCTCCGGTGCCGGAAAATCCGCGCGCGTCAGATCCGCTATCGAAAGAAAACCCGGGGATGCGCCCGATCATGTCCATGGCTGTGTTGGGCCGAAACTGGCTGAAAAAGGCGGGCTTGTAGGGAGTAACATTGGAGGCGGCGTCAGCCGGCTGGGCTGTCGTCTGCTCGGACGTCTGCTGAGCCGAGGCAATGCCAGCCGCCACGACCGCCGCAGATGCAAACATGACGATGCCTGTTAGGCGCCCCTTGGCCCCGCTCATTCCGTCTATCCTGCCCCTGCGGCGGCCTGTTGTGTCTCTGCGACCGTCGATCGCCACCGTTCGCGGCGGAATTGGACGATTCCGTGTCGGCCCTGTGCCCGCGTGGCCGCGCAGCCTCAAATTAATGTTGGAGCATACGGAAGCTACTCAGCCGCCTGCGGCGTGGGTTCCGCATCGCCGCCTGACGGCTTTTCCCTGATGTGCGCCAACTTATTTAGGAAGGGGCTGGCTACGCCCAGCGCCGCGCCGATGCCCACGCCCCACCAGCCGATGGTCGAGAACACATCGACATAGGTCTTGAGCGCGAGTTCCGGGTTCAGCACCTGCCCGCCCACGGTCTCCTGCGCAGTCATCGCGGAGATCTGTGCCGAGAGCGCCTGTGCGGCGGAGGAGCCGAGATACCAGGTCGCCATCATCGTTGCCGCGATCGATACCGGCGCCAGCTTGGTCATCGCCGAAAGTCCGACAGGCGACAGGAACAGCTCTCCCGTCGTGTGCAGCAGGTAGAGCAACACGAGGAAAACCAGCGGAACCTTGAAGTTGGCGTCCGCATACTGCGCGCCCCAGACGATCACGAGGAAGCCTGCGCCCACCTGCGCAATGCCAAGCGCAAACTTGAACGCGTCTCCCGGGTCCTTCTTGTGCCGCCCCAGCCACGTCCACATCGCCGCGAATATCGGTGCGAAGATGAGAATGAAGGCGCCGTTGAAGCTCTGCGTCTGTCCGGATGTGATGTTGAAGCCGCCCATCTCCAGCTGCGAAGAACGCTCGGAGAATTGCGCGAGCGCCGACCCCGCGAGCTCGAACAGCGTGAAGAACACCACCGACCCGAGCACAAGGATCAGTGCGAGGATCAGCTTGCCCGTCTCCGCCAGGGTGCACTTCGTGACCATGTAGAAAATGAAGAACCCCAACACGGCAAGCGATGCAACCAGCAGCGACCAGTTGACCACCTGCTCGCGCTGCACGAGGTACCAGACGACCCCGACGCCGAGCAGGCCGCCGATGTAGATCAGCCATTCCCGGTTGAGAGGGCCGAGCACCGGCTTCTTCAGGATCTCGATGTTCGGCGGCGCCCCCAGCTCGTCCGGCAGCTGCTTCGGGCCGGGCGTGAAGAACAGGAGCCGGCCGCGGACGAACACGATCCAGCCGAACAGCATGCCGATGCCGGCAAGGCCGAAACCCGCCCACCAGCCAACGCTCGCGCCGACGAGAGCGCACAGCACCTGCGCCCAGAAGGCGCCCAGGTTGATGCCGTAGTAGTAGAGCGAGAACCCGCCATCCCGCCGCGGATCATCCTTGGTGTAAAGCTGGCCGACCTGCGTGGCGAGGTTCGCCTTGAGGAAGCCGACGCCCATGATGATCAACGACAGCGCCAGGAAGAAGACGTTCAGGTAGAATGGCTGCTGGCCCTCCACCGTCATCTGATATCCTTCGACGACCGTCGTTTCGGGATCGTCGACAGGAACGATGCTGGGAAGCGGCGAGTTCGCCGGCAGGCCCTTGATCTCCATTCCGTTCTCGGCCGGCCCGAATTCATAGCGCTGACCGTCCACCACAACCCACGCACGTCGCTGATCCTGACGGCCCTCGGCGTCGACTTGATATTGCTGGCCCTGGAACATCATCACGTTGCGCGCCGGCGCCTGCTCGATCGCCATCGTGAGGTGGCCTGCGACCAGCAGCAGCGCGCCGTAGGCGACCGCCTTCTTGGTGCCCAGCCAACGGTCCGCCAGCATTCCGCCGATCAGCGGCAGGAGATAGACCAGCGAAGTGTAGGCGCCATACTGCCCCGAGGCGGCCTTGTCCCCGAACAGGAAGTGCTGGGTCATGTAAGCGAACAGGATCGTCCGCATGCCGTAGTAGGAGAAGCGTTCCCACATTTCGGTGAAGAAGATGATGTGCATCCCCTTCGGATGCTTGCGAAGCTGCAGGATGACGGGGACGCCCGTGATCAGGGTAATCACGATGCCAATAACGACAACGATATCCATTCAGTTCTCGCCCCGATCCGCTCTGCGCGGGAAGTCTTGTCGCCGCCATGATCATCACGGGGCCGCCGGCGGCTCAAGCCCTGTAATTGCTGGCATTGAGCAAGGACCTACCCGTCCAAACCGTTCGTCCTGGCGCACAACGCTTGATTGCCGTCGCTGCTCGTGTGTCCACCGAAGTCGATGATCTTTCCGTGTGTCTTCAGAAACACAAAGCCGTCATGCAGCAGTCGCGTTAATTGAAAAGGGGCAGAAATTCCCGTCTTACTCCCCACTGACGCGGGAGAGATGACCAAACGATGTTCCGACGCTTGAGCGGCGCCGCAAGCCTTGCCGCGCTCCTTTCCGGGCATGCTTTCGCGCAGCAGTCGCCGCCGCCTGCGCAGCACGCCGCTGCGGCGCCACAAGGCGAGGTTCAGGTATTCCAGCCAGGGCACTTCGCCAGATACAGCCCGAGCAGCGCGCTGGACATGATCCAGCAGGTGCCTGGCTTCTCTGTACAGGAAGGCGACGCCGTTCGTGGGTTCGGCGGCGCCGCTGGCAACGTGCTGATCAATGGCGAGCGCCCGTCGACGAAATCGTCACTGTCGGGCCTGCTTACCCGCATCCAAGTCGCCAGCGTGATCCGCATCGAACTTATCACGGGCGCCTCAGCGACGCTCGACATGCGCGGCCAGACAAAAGTCGTCAACGTAGTTGTGCGCGAGGACGCTCTTACTGAGCCCGTCAGTTTCGACTCCACGATCCGCTACACACACGATGGACGCCTCACGCCACAGCTCCAGCTGTCCACTCGTCGTGCACTGCTCGGCGGCGCACTCAATGTCACTGGCGTCCTCAACACGCTGAACAACAGCGGCCCCGGTGGAGGAACCTATGTGGAAGGGGGCCGGGTCCGGTACAACGCTGGTGGCGCGCAGACGGAATTCGCAGAAGGCATCACCCAGCAGGAACAGGTCGTCCGGCAGATGAACTTCGAGTTCGAGCGGGACTTCAGCCTGTTCGATCTGCGCCTCAACGGCGCATGGGGCGGCATCGACTCAGACAATGATCGGTTCTGGGAAGTCTTCACGCCCAACGCGGGAGGCCCCTTCACCGGCATCGAAACCAACGAAGTCCGCAATTTTCAGGAAGCCATCGCTCTTGGCGGCGACATAGAGCGTCGATTTGGCGACATCGACCTCAAGCTGATCACCTACAATCGGCGCGAACGCAACAACAACAGCTCGCGCTTTGCCACTTTCACGGCGTCGGGCGCGCTGATCGTGGCGACCACGAGCGAACCGCAATCAAAGGCGGGCGAAAGCATTCTCCGCGGCCAGATGAACTGGAAACTGTCAGACAGTCATTCAATCGAGATCGCCGCCGAGAGCGCTTATAACTTCATCGAGAATATCACTGGCTTCATTCGCGAAACGCCGACCGGCTCGACATCGTTCTTTGTCGATGGATCCGACACCAAGGTTGAGGAGTTGCGCAGCGAGTACCAGGTTTCGGATGTCTGGACGATATCGCCTTCCCTCACGATCGAACCAGGCTTCAAATTCGAGACATCCACGATCGACCAGAACATCAACTATCCGGACGACACCGACGTCGACCCCCTTACCGTCCGGCCCGACCGCCATATCCAGCGCGACTTCAGCTACCCCAAACCATCTGTGACTGCGACGTGGCGCATCCATGAGGGCCGGCAGCTACGCCTCAGCTATAAGCAGGAAGTCGCGCAGCTCTCCTTCAGCGATTTTGTCTCGTTCGCTGACTTCATCGCGAACCAGACAACCACCGGCAACGACCAACTCGTGCCTGAACGTACCTGGGCGTTCAACGCTGAATTGGAGCAGCAATTCTGGAAGGGCGGCGTGCTCACGCTGTTTGGCGCCTACGATCAGGTCGAGGATGTCCAGGATTTCGTGCCGATCGGCGCCGGCGACGGGCCTGGCAATATCGGTGATGGCACACGCTGGACGCTCGGCTTTCGCGCCGCGGTGCCCCTAGACAATCTCGGCTGGAAAGGCGCGCGCATCGATGCAAGCCTCTCCGACGGTGGAACAAAAGTCACCGATCCGGTCACCGGCCAGACCCGCGAGTTCTCCGATGAGTTCAAAGGCAACTGGTCGATCGCGTTCCGCCAGGACGTGCCTGAATACAAGCTCAGCTTTGGGTTCCGCTGGAGCGATGGCGGGTCCGCCACCGCCTATCGCTTCAACGAGGAATCCCGGCGCTCGCGCGACGATGCCGACGCCAGCGTGTTCGTCGAGACCTCTCATTTTCTTGGGCTCAAAATCCGGCTGGGCGTGGATGACATTCTGCCAGCGGACTTCTCTCGCAATCGCCTGATCTACGCGCCGAACCGCAGCGGCCCCCTCAGTCGAGCCGAACGGAACTGGTCGACCAACGGCGTCCAGCCCTACATCCGCGTCACGGGAAAGTTCTAGAAACGTACGATCCCTGAAGGCGCAGTCGAAGGTCACGTTTCCACGGCCCATGATACTTCTGCAGAAGCCGCTCAGCCGGATTGATTCCGGTCGCTGCGACGTCCTCGATCTCGCCGAGGAAAGACTGTCTCGTCCTTGCCCGCCGCATTCAGCCTCTTGCGCCGCCCCAGCCCTGCCTTCGCCAGCGCAACCGCCTCGACTGCAATCTTCTGCGCCGTGGTGTTGCGGATCGGCGCCTTCAGTCCCTGAAACGGAACCGCGGATCGCAGGGCCTGGCGCTCAGCCGCAGTCCAGCCCTTCACCAGCTCCCAAGCTCCATCGAGTGACTTGGGGTCGTAGAGAATGCCGGCCCAGAACGCCGACAGCGCACACAGCCATGGTTGCGGCCCCGCATCGGCCCCGCGCATTTCGAGAAACGTCTTCAGTCGGACCTCCGGGAAAATCGTCGAAAGATGGTCGTCAAAATCATCCATCGCCGGCTTCTCGCCCGGCAGGGCAGGAAGCTTGCCCACCATGAAGTCCCGGAACGACTGCCCCGAGCTGTCGATGTACTTACCCTCACGCCGCACGAAATACATCGGCACGTCGAGCGCATAGTCCACATACTGCTCGAACCCGAAGCCCTCCTCGAAGGCGAAGGGCAGCATGCCTGAACGGTCGGGGTCGGTGTCGGTCCACACGTGCGAGCGATAGGAGAGGAACCCGTTTGTCCGTCCTTCGGCAAAAGGCGAGTTGGCGAATAGCGCTGTTGCGATTGGTTGCAGGGCGAGGCTCACCCGCATCTTCTTCACCATGTCCGCCTCGGAGCCGAAGTCGAGGTTGGACTGGACGGTGCATGACCGGAACATCATCTGCCGGCCCAGGCGGCCGACTTTCTCCATATACGCCTTCATAATGCCGTAGCGGCCCTTCGGCATCATCGGCGTTTCGTCCAGCGACCAGATTGGCGAGAAGCCCAGCCCAAGAAACTCCACGCCCATCGGTTCGGCGACCGCGCGGGTTTCCTTAAGGTGCTGCGTAATCTCGCTACACGTTTCGTGGATTGTTTCCAGTGGTGCGCCTGAGAGTTCGAACTGTCCGCCAGGCTCCAGGCTCAGGCTCGCGCCGTCCTTCTTGCCGCCGATAATATGGTCGCCTTCGTGGATCGGATCCCAGCCAAATTGCTTTGACATCCCCTCCAAAAGCTTTCGCACCGATGCCGGCCCGTCATAGGGCAACGGGTCGCAGCGTCTTCTCGATGAAGCCGAATTTCTCGTGCTCGGTGCCGATCCGCCATTCGGTTGCGGGTTTGCATCCCAGACTCCAGCCGTTCGACCAGTTCGCGCTTGTCGCGGATACGCGGCGCGGACTCGTCGATGTCGCGAGTGGGTGTGGTCATGCGAATCCGCCCGGGGGTCTGGTCCTCACCAGCCAGATAGGTATGCCCACGTAGGAGCGCCAGCGTGCGGCGTCAAATGTTCGGTTTGTGGAGGATTTCTATTGGGTGGAGAAGGGCTTGGCCCTGCCAGTCGCCTATCATTGCTTGATAGAGGGCAAGCGCCGCGACGGCGGCAGTCTCCGCCCGAAGGATTCGAGGACCGAGACCGGCGGGGCGAACATAGGGCAATTCACGAAGACGATTGCGCTCGGCGGGAGAAAATCCCCCCTCTGGCCCGATGAGAATCGCCACCTGCGACTGTCCGATTGTCTTGAGGACATCGGCCATCGGACTCGCCCGTCCGGCGGAGCCTCCCCAGGGCTTCTCGCCTTCATCGCCGGACTCGTCGGCATAAATCAGCACTCGCGCCGGATCCCAGTGGGACAACGCTGCCGCCAGCTTCTCGGCCTCGCGCACAGGCGGAACGTCCAGTCGCTCTGTCTGCTCGGCTGCTTCGACCGCGATGCGGTGCAGCCGGTCGACGCGCACAACGTCTGCATTGCTCCGCTCGGTGATGACGGGCCGAAGCTCCGCCACGCCCAACTCTACGGCCTTTTCAACCAGGAAATCTGTCTGTGCCTTCTTCAGCGGCGCAAACAGCAGCCACAGATCGGGAACGCCCTGCTGAAGACGCACCCGGCCTTTGATCTGCATGCGTGCGGATGCCTTGGCGACTGCAGCCAACGCGGCATCAAACTCTCCATCCCGCCCGTTGAAAACCCGCACAGGGGCGCCAATGCCCAGCCGCATCACGCGGGTCAGGTAGTGTGCTTGGTCGCCATCGACGTTGATCTCGGCCCCCTCGACGAGATCGGGGGCGACATACAGACGGGGTGTCGCGCTCATGGCTCTGCGCTATATCGGGCGCGCGCCCGTTCTGCAAAGGCCGGCGCCAAGGAGTCCACTTGGCCGAACGCCCCCGCCCTCCCCGCCGCCCCTGCCGACGCTGTACGCGGCAGTTGGGTTGCGCGCGCGCCGGCCTTCGCTCGGCCCTACCTCCAGCTCTCTCGCTACGATCGGCCCGCTGGTTTCTGGCTTCTCGGCTTGCCCTGCCTGATCGGCCTGGCGCTCGCCCGCGCTTCTTCAGCCTTCGTCGCCTCAGACGCACTGCTTGGAATCCTGTTCATATTTGGCGCCGTTGCCATGCGTGGCGCGGGCTGCACCTACAATGACATCCTGGATCGCGCCATCGACGCCAAGGTCGCGCGAACTGCCCTGCGCCCGCTTCCCTCCGGCTTGGTGACGCTCAGACAGGCGTGGCTCTGGCTACTCGTCCAGTGCCTTATCGGACTTGGCGTGCTCCTCACGCTGCCGGATTTCGCCAAGCTCATCGCGTTAGGTTCGATTCCCATGATCGCGCTTTACCCGCTGATGAAGCGCATCACTTGGTGGCCGCAGGTCTGGCTCGGCCTCACCTTCAACTGGGGCGTTTTGGTCGCCGTCGCCGCGGCGGAAGGCGCGGTCTCGGTCGCTGCCATGATCCTCTACATCGCGCTGGTGTTCTGGACGCTCGGCTACGACACTATCTACGCCATCCAGGACCGAGAAGACGACGCGCTGATCGGCGTTCGCTCCACTGCCCGCCGCTTTGGCGATCAGATCAAGTCGGCGGTATCTTTGATCTACGCCATCTGCATCGCGCTTGCGGCCCTTGCAGGTTATCTCGCAGTCGGCTGGATCGCCGCCGCTGCAACACTTCCCTTCGCGCTTCACCTTTTGCAGCAAGCGATCCGCCTCGAACCAGCTGACGGAAACCTCGCACTGCGCCTCTTTCGCGCAAACCGGGACGCCGGACTGCTTCTCTTCGCGGGCTGGGGCTTCATTGCCATCGCATTCTAGCGGATAGTGATCCATCCGAATCCGGGGACAACACAATGTCCGACGAGCCTTCCGCAGAAACTCCAAAGAGGAAGATTCATCCGCTGGCCCTCATCGGCCCGGCCGTGGCCATTGGCGCATCGCTCTTTGTCGTCCTCCTTTCAAACGGAAAGAAAGACGAAGAACAACCTGCCACGCTGGCCGCTCAGACCGCGCCGGGCGACGCAACACAGAACGACCCGGCGGTTTCGCCCGCTTCCGCTCCCCACCAGCAAGCTTCCACGCAGCTCGCCTCAAAGATCGAATTCGAGGACGAGACGTTGACCTTTGCCGCCGAGCTTCCAGCGGCGCCTCCCGATGATCCTGTGATCGCGCTCCTGCGCCAGGACGGTGAAGCCTACCTCGCAAAGATGAAAATCGACGCGCGCGCCGCCTTCAACGAGCGCAAGAAGGCTGGCATCAAGGATGCACCTGGTTGGGACGTCTCCATCCAGTGGGCCTACACCGCGAAAGCTGGCGGAGTCGTCAGCCTGCTCGGCACGTCATCGGAATACCAGGGCGGCGCCCATCCGATGACGAAGTTCGACACCCTGATCGCTCGCGAGACCGGTGAAAAGTTGAAGCTGGACGATATGCTCACGCTCAAACGTTCACCTTCGCCAGCCATGGTCGTCGCCATCTGCGAAGGGCTGAAATCGGCGAAGCAGGACAGGATCGGCTCGCCCACGATTTTCGACGATCCGATCGTCTGTGCAGGGCCGAAGACAAACGTGAAGCTTGACCAAGCGCTGATTGCATTGGCGCCATCGAACCAGGCGAACAAGTTTGGCGGCCTGAATGTCTATTTCCAGGCGTACGAGGTTGGTCCCTACGTGGAAGGCTCGTACGAGTTCGCGATCCAGCAAGAGGTTTTCGCCGAAGACCTGAAGCCTGAGTTCAAGCTACTGTTCGCCGGCAAGGCGCCGCCGCTGAAGCAGAACTAGCGCCGCGCCCGGAAGAACGCCTTCAGAAGGTCAGACGAGGCCTCCGCCATCAGTCCCGCGCTCTACCTGTGGTTTCGAATGACAGGTCGGCTGGTCGAAAAAGCGCACACCGCTGTTCACGGCTCCGCCCTTCTCGTCCGGGGCGCCATAGACCAGCCGCGAGATGCGGGCGTGAGAAATCGCGCCTGCGCACATCGTGCACGGCTCCAGCGTCACATAGAGCGTCAGGCCCGGCAGCCGGTAGTTGCGGAACTTCATTGCTGCCGCCCGCAGCGCGAGGATTTCGGCATGCGCCGTGGGGTCGCTAAACCCTATCGGACTGTTGTGCGCCGCGGCGAGGATCTCGCCTGTCGCTTGGTTCGCGATCACTGCCCCGATCGGCGCCTCGCCGGCGCTCGCCGCCTGCCGCGCCAGCTCCATCGCACGCGTCATCATCCGCAGGTCAAAGTCGGCAAGGGTGGTTTCGTCGCCCATGTCGCCCCTTAGCATGTTCGCTTGCCGATGCTAGACGGCTGCCAATGCGCATCGTCGGAGGAAATCTCAGGGGCCGGGCCATCCGCGCGCCAGAAGGCCGCGGAACGCGCCCCACGTCCGACCGGGCCCGCGAGTCGATCTTCAACGTGCTGGCCCACGCTCCCTGGGCGCCGCCATTGCACGGCGCCCGCGTGATCGACGCCTTCGCGGGCTCCGGCGCTCTTGGACTCGAAGCCGTGTCTCGCGGCGCGGTCTTCTGCCTGTTCGTCGAAACCGAGAGCGCGGCGCGCGGCTGCATCCGCGACAATATCGAGGCCTTCCAGCTTTTCGGGATCACCCGTATACACCGCCGCTCGGCCACTGATCTCGGAAACAGGCCTTCCGGCCTCGGCCAGCCCTTCGACCTCGTCTTTCTGGATCCGCCCTACGCTTACAACCTCGTTCCCAAGGCGCTTGATCAGCTCGTTCGTGGCGCCTGGATTACACCCGGAGCGCTTGCCGTCGCCGAAACATCTTCGGATGAACAGTTGCCGGTCAATTTCGGCTGGGAGATGCTCGACGAACGCCTCTACGGCGCCGCGCGCATTTCCTTTCTGCGCGCAAACACCTGACGCCTCGGCATCGGCGCCCAGGGCGAGAGCACGAACACAAGCAGTAGTGCAAGCATTGCGAGATCGTAGGGCGCACTGCGCATCATGTCGTTGACATCGACGATCCAGAGCTGCGTCGAATTCATGGTGTCGCTAGCGCCGACCAGCAGGAAGCCGACCATATTGTTGGCCGTGTGCATACCCATCGCCATGGAAAGGCTGCCCGTACGCCAGACCGTGACCGTCGCTGCGAATGCGAACAGCGTCGTCGAGGTTACGTAGTAATAGCTGTATTCAGGAAAGCTGCCGTTCAAGTAGTGTATCAGTCCGAACACCGCAGAGGGGATGAGCCCCCACACCAGCCGGATTGCGGAACCGCGCGGCCAGATGCTGGGTGATGTAGCCCCGGAACAACAATTCCTCGCCCGATGACTGGAGGAAGACCATCAGACAGATCGGCGCCGCGATAACCGCCCAGTCGCTCAGCGACAGTTCGCTTCGCTACATCTCGATGTCGAGTCCCATTGTGACGATCGAGCTTCCGGCCAGATAGCCGGCGATGATTGTAATGCCCGTGACGAACTCTCTCCAACGCAGCTGTCTTTCCGGCGACACGACGGTCCAGAACGCCTGATCGTGCATCAGCCGCGCGGCGAGCCAGACGCCGAGCCACAGGCCCCAGAAGCCCGCCAGCAGTGTCAGGGTCGCAAGCACGGACTCGCCTCCCGCCAGCGAGTTGATCACGTCTTCCGGCGAGAGCGACCGATCGCTTGTGAGAAGCGCGATCGAGTAGATGATCGCTGTCGCCAACGTCCACAGGATCCAGACGGCTAGCACGATGATGACACCTACAACCGTGCGCCACGCCTGAGGCTTGGCCCGTGCCGAATCCACCCAGTGATCGAACGGGAAACGCACAGGCGTTTCCGCTGCCGAAGACATTTCTTCGACGGCGTCAGTCATGGGGTTAGGACGGTTGCGCCGCTGGTCTTGCGGGCCTCCAGCGCCCGGTGAGCGTCCGCCGCATCCTTCAGCGCATAGCGCTGGCGCACGTCAGCCCTCACCGCCCCGGATCGCATGGCGCCCCACAGCGCCGCCGACCCGCGTTCAAGCTCTTCCCGCTTGTGCGTGAAATGGAAGAGGCCGGGCCGGGTCATGATCAGCGACCCGCCCTGGTTAAGCCGCGCCGGCGCAATAGGATCAGCTGGCCCGGACGCGTTCCCATAGGTGATGAACCAGCCGCGCGGACACAGCGACTTCAGGCTCGCTTCCGCCGACGTCTTGCCGACGCTGTCATAAACCACCGGGACGCCCTTGCCGCCGTTCAGCTCCTTCACCCGCGTCGGCACGTCCTCGCTTGCAAGGATGGTCGCGTCGCAGCCATAGGCCTTCGCCAGCTCGGCCTTCTCCGGCGTCGACACCACGCCGATCACGCGCGCGCCCAGCGCATTCGCCCACGGCACCAGGATCGAGCCCACTCCCCCCGCCGCCGCCCACACCAGCACCGTCTCGCCCGGCTGCACCCTCCTGATCTCGAAGATCAGCATCCACACCGTCAACCCCTTCAGGAACACCGCCGCCGCATCCTCGTCCTTCACCGCATCCGGTATCTGCACCACCCTGTCCGCCGCCACATTCCGATGCGTCGCATACGCTCCCGCCTGCCCGTTATAGACCACCCTCTGCCCCACCCTCACACCCGCCACACCATCCCCCACTCCCTCCACCACTCCCGCCGCCTCTACACCCAGCACAGCAGGCACCGGACCCGCATACAGTCCCGTCCGCGTGTAGACGTCGATGAAATTGAGGCCGATGGCGGTCTGCCTCAGCCGCACCTGGCCGGGCCCGGGAGGAGGCAAATCCATGGATTCGAAACGCATTTCCTCCGGCCCGCCATGTTTGTGGATGCGGATGACGTCTGCTGTGGACATGCTTGCCTCGCAAGGTTGCCGGACCGGACCGGACTCATGTCTAACCGGTAACATGCAGACCGGCGAGATCATCTGCGGGGTAGACGAGGCAGGCCGCGGCCCGCTGGCCGGGCCTGTCGTCGCCGCAGCAGTCATCCTCGACCCGCAACGCCGGATCAACGGTCTCAATGACAGCAAGCAGTTGACCGAAGAGCGGCGCGATATCCTCGCCGTCCGCATCAAGCAGCGCGCAATCGCATGGGGCTTGGGCTGGGCCAGTGTCGAGGAGATCGACACCTACAATATCCGCCAGGCCAATTTCCTCGCCATGCGCCGCGCCGTCGAAACGCTGGGCGTGCGCCCGACCCACGCGCTGGTCGACGGCAACGACCCACCGCCGCTCGACTGCAGGATCACGTGCATCGTCGGGGGCGACGCGTTGGAGGCCTGCATCTCCGCCGCCTCGATCCTCGCCAAGACTGCCCGCGATGCCCACATGGTCGATCTCTGCGCCCAATATCCCGGCTACGGCTTCGCAAAGCACAAGGGCTATGGGGTGGCTGCGCACCTGCAGGCTCTGAAACTGTTGGGGCCAAGCCCGGTGCATCGGAGGAGCTTCGCGCCAGTGCAGAAGGCTTGGCAGGCGCGGCAGGTGATGCGTTGACGGCTAAGCCCCTTTTTTCCTACGCGATGCTGCATCGTGGAAGGCGGATGACGCATATATCCGCTCGCCTGCGGCGGGCAGCCCCTTCCGGCTCAGTCACAAGAGCGAGCGATCCACCTTCTCCATTTTCGGCTGGGCAGGACTTCCCCCGTCGGTTCCGGAAACGGACTTGCTGCGGCCGCATCCCCCGCCTGCCCCGCTTGCGCGGGTAATATGGAATGGGCCGCCCAAACAGCTTCCAGAAATCCGCCAGCTCCAGTTGCATACAGGTCAGGCCGCCGTGGCATCACCGGCGGCGGCCGCCTGCGCGGCGGGAACGAGGTCCATCCTGCCGCTCGCTGTTGCTGTCGCGCCGAGGCACACCTGCTTCCAGCGGTTGTAGATAAGCCATGTCTTGTCGCTGAATGACCTGGCGGACTGCTCCTTGAGCGTCCACTGGGCGCTGTACCACCCCGTCCCGGCCTTTGAGACCTCAGGGTAGCCCCTCTCGATGTTCAGATAGAGGCCCGAGCGCCAGCCGCTCTGCATGCGGAAATACTCGGAGCTCTGGATCGGCTCCAGGATCCATTTTGCGCTAAGGAATCCCGCGCCGGCCGGCGACACGGCGCTAGTGGTCGATTGCTCGACATTGATCGCCTTTGTCCGGTCCATCACGCTTTCGATGCGCACCGTCGCCGGCTCAAGTGTGTTCTGCGCATGGGCCAGCGGCGTCAACGCGAGGACGGAAGCCGGCAACGCGAATACTTTGAACGACATGGACACCCCCTCAAACCCCCAGTAAGTCAGCAAACAGAACGTTAATGTTTAGCGCACCGCTAACATAGAGCAAGTCAACAGCGCGACTATATCTTTGGCGGTCCAGGGCTGGTTCAGCGCCGACCGAACAGCTTTTCGATGTCCGCCAGCTTCAGCTCCACATAGGTCGGGCGGCCGTGGTTGCATTGACCGGAGTGGGGGGTGGATTCCATCTGTCGGAGAAGCGCGTTCATCTCCTCGGCGTTGAGGCGGCGCCCTGCTCTCACCGAGCCGCGGCAGGCCATGTTGCCCATGACCTCTTCCATCTTTTCCTTCAGCGACAAACCGGCCTCGTATTCTACGAAGTCGTCGGCGAGATCACGGATCAGGCCCTTCACGTCCATAGGTCCGAAAAGGGCGGGCGTGGCGCGCACGGCGACGGCGCCTCGCCCGAAGGGCTCGATCTCGAGGCCGAGGTTCATCAGTTCATCGGCGCGCGCAAGGACGCTAGTGGCTTCTTCCTCGCTCAGTTCGACGATCTCGGGGATCAGCAGCGCCTGGCGCTTCACGCCGGCGCCCGCCATGTCGGCTTTCATGCGCTCGTAGACGAGGCGCTCGTGGGCGGCGTGCTGGTCGACGATGACCATGCCGTCGGCGGTCTGGGCGATGATGTAGGTTTCGTGCACCTGCGCGCGGGCGACGCCCAGCGGCGAGGAATTCGGACTGGTTTTCGGGCGCCGGCTCGATGCGGACAGAGGCGAGCGTTTCGAATGGCGCAGGGGTCGGCTCGGAGACGCCGTAGCCGGGCCTGTCGTACTGTGTCCTGTCGTAGTCTGGCGGGGCGCCAACCGGGCGGGCGGGCGTCCAGGACGGCCGCCCTGCGCCCCATGGCAGGACCGGTGCGATGTGGGGAGTCGCCGCGCCGAGCGCCGCGCTGGCGACGCTTGTGCTGGCGCGATGGCCAGCTGCGGCGAGCGCGTGGCGCAGGGCGCCGATCATCAAGCCGCGCACGTTCGCGGCGTCGCGGAAGCGTACCTCGGTCTTGGCGGGATGGACGTTGACGTCGACCAGCATCGGATCGAGGTCGAGGAACAGCACGGCCATCGGATGGCGGTCGCGCGCGAGGAAATCCTGGTAGGCGGCGCGGATGACGCCGACCATCAGGCGGTCCTTCACCGGGCGGCCGTTGACGAAGAGATACTGGTGCTGGGCGCTGCCGCGGTTGAAAGTGGGCAGGCCGGCGAACCCCGAGACGCGCACGCCTTCCCGCTCGGCATCTATCGCTACGGCGTTCTCGCGGAAATCCTTGCCAAGGACTGCGCCGAGGCGCTTGAGGCGCGCGTCTGCCGCCTCGCCCTGCTCGGCCGGCAGCTTTATGACGGCGCGCTCGTCGGTCTCGAGATGAAAGGCGACGTCGGGCCGCGCAAGAGCGAGGCGCCGCACGGCGTCGGCGATAGCCTGCGCCTCGGCACGCTCAGTCTTCATGAATTTGAGGCGCGCCGGGGTCGCGTAGAACAGGTCGCGCACGTCGACGCGCGTGCCGTTGGAAGCGAGGCCGCTCCAGGCCGCCGGCTTCGGGCCGTCCATCCGGCCCGCATCGACGCCGATTTCGAAGGCTGCGTCGGCGCCGCGGGCGCGCGACAGGATCGCCAGCCGCGACACCGAGCCGATGCTCGGCAGCGCCTCGCCGCGGAAGCCCATGGTGCGGATGTCGAGCAGGTCAATATGGCCGTCGGCATCTGCCGAGAGCTTGGAGGTGGCGTGGCGCTCAATGGCTAGCGGGAGTTCGTCCGCCGACATGCCCTGGCCGTCATCCTCCACCATCAGGCGCGAGAGACCACCGCCTTCGATGCGCACGCGGATGGAGCAGGCGCCGGCGTCCAGCGCGTTCTCGATCAGCTCCTTGGCGGCGGCGGCCGGACGCTCCACCACCTCTCCCGCGGCGATGCGGTTCACCGCCTCCGGCGGCAGGCGGCGGATGCGTCCTTCAGGCGGCTTGAGGGTCGATTCGGCCATGGAGGCACTTTAGGCGTCCGGCGCGGCCTCGGCGACGGAAACAGGGCCGAAAAGTCGTGAGTTGCTGCCGGTTTGCGCAGCTATTTCGGTTGGCCGACCATCACGAAGGTGAAGTTTTCCGGCTTCAGGTAGGCGGCAGCGACCCGCTTCACGTCGTCCATGGTCACCGCGTTGATAAGGTCGTTGCGGGCGGCGACGTAGTCGATGCCGAGATCGTCCTGCCAGAAGCCCATCAGGTTCTTGGCGATCTTCGCATTGGAGTCGAAGTTCAGCGGGAAGGCGCCGGTCAGGTAGGCCTTGGCGTCATCCAGCTCCTTCTGGGTTGGCCCCTCGGCGCCGAGCTTGCCGATATGCTCCTTCACCAGTCGTACAACCTCGCTGGCCGTTTCGTTCTTGGTGGAGCTCGATCCCGCCCAGCGCCAGAAGTGTTTCTGAACCGAGAGATTGGTGCCGATGCCGTAGGTCAGGCCTTTCTGCTCGCGGATATCATCCTGCAGGCGCGAGGAAAATCCGCCCCCGCCGAGGATGTAGTTGAGCACATAGGCTGCATAGAAGTCCGGGTCCGAGCGCTTGAGGCCGGGGCCGGAGAACGCCACCAGCGTCTGCGGAATGGGCAGCGCCTTGACGATGGGCTGGGACAGCGCGGGCATGGCCGGCACGTCCGCGACATCCACGATGGTCGAGGTCGCGGGTAAGCCGCCAAACGCCTGGTCCAGCTTGGGCTTGAGTTCGTCCGCCGAGATGTCGCCGACGACGACCACGATCAGCCGGTCCCTGGTCATGAGGTTGGACTTGAGCGCGACGATGTCGTCGCGGGTGAGGTTGCCCACTGTCTCCTGCGTCGGATAGCGACTGTAAGGATGGCCTGGCGCCAGCGCGGCCATCATCGCCCGGTCGGCGATGGCGCCGGGACTGGTCTCTTCCTGCAGCAGGCTGATGCCCAGTTCTTCCTTGGCGCGGCGGATCGGCTCCTCGTCGAAGCGCGGCTGGGAGAGCGCGAGGCGCAGCATGTCGAAACTGTCGTCCATCGTGTCGCGCAGCGTGGTCAAACTGCAGTTCGTCCACTCGGCCCAAGCCTGGCAGCCGAACGACATGTTGAGGTCTTCCATCCGGGCGCCGTACGCGGATGTGTCGAGGTCGCCTGCCCCTTCATTCATCATATAGCCTAGCACCCAGCCCGCGCCGTCCTTGCCCCGGGGTTCGACTGCCGTGCCGCCGCGCCAGGACATCTGCATGGCCACGATGGGAACGAAGCTTTCGGAAACCAGCCACGCGGTCACGCCGCCGGGGGACGTCACGACCTGGATGTCGGCGAGCGCGGAGGTATCCTTGCCCGCCGGCTGGTTGGCGTCGGGCTTCTTCCCGCAAGCGCCGAGCGCCAGGGCAGTCGCCAGAAGGAGACTGGCGACGCGCATCATTTCGCCTCCGGCAGCAGCGTGGCGTCGATGTGATTGACGCCGGTCATGTGCTTCCTGAGCGCCGCCATCGCCTGCTCAGTCGTGACAGCGTTGATGCGGTCGGCCCACCCGCCGATGTAGTCGAGGCTTTCGCCAGCCACGAGCATCGAGCCATACCAGTTGGCCATGCCCATCTGGCTGTCGCGGGCGAAGATCTGCGAGGCGGCAATCATGCGCTTGGCGCGCGTTAATTCTTCAGGGGTCGGGCCGCTCTTCAGGAATGCATCGGTAACGGCCATAGCAGCCGTCTCGACCTGAGCCAGCGTAACGCCGCGGTTGGGCGAGGCGGAGACGGTGATGATCCCCGGGGCCGTCATCTCCATCGAATAGGCATAGGCGGAGACGGCAACGCCCTTCTCCACCAATTCACGATAGAGGCGGCTCGTGCGCCCACCGCCCAACACCTGCAGGCCAACCTGAAGCGCTTCGGAATCCGGGTCCCCCAACCTCACGCCGAGCCAGTTTCGCGACCAGTCCGGCTGGCGCACCTTGGGATCGGCGTGAGAGAGCTTCAGCGACTTGGCGATCGGCTTCACCGTCGGGCCAAGAACGGCTGGTCAGGTCGTCGCGTTTCGGAATTTTGCCGTAGATCTCTTCCGCTATCGGCTTCAACTCGGCCGCCGTGATGTCGCCGGCGATGACCAGGATGGCGTGCTCGGGTCCGTACCAGCGGCGATACCAGTCGGCTGCGTCACTCTGGGAGAGCTTCGCCACTTCCTCCATGTGTCCGATCACTGGCACGCTGTAGGGATGGCCGGGATACATTGCCGCGAAGACTTTTTCGTTGAGCAGCGAGCCCGGCTCGCTGTCGACGTTCTGACGGCGCTCTTCCTTCACCACCTGCAATTCGGAAAAGACTTCGGCCTCGTCCAGCTTGAGGCCGACCATGCGGTCCGCCTCCATCTGCATCATCTGCGGAAGACGATCCTTGGCGATGCGGAAGAAGTAATTGGTGTAGTCATAGAAGGTTGAGGCGTTGTCCTGCCCGCCATTGCGCGCGACGATCTTGGAATACTCACCCGCCGGAATCTTGTCGGTCGCCTTGAACATCAGGTGTTCGAGGAAGTGGGCGAGGCCCGACTTGCCCTTGGCTTCGTCCGCCGACCCGACCCGATACCAAAGCATGTGCGTGACGACCGGCGCACGATGATCTGGCAAGATCACCGCTTTCATTCCGTTTGCGAGTTCAAACAATTCCGGCTTCCACTCTTGGGCGTGCCTTGCAAGGGGTTTGGTCGGCGTCTGCGCCAATGCAGGCGCGACGAGCAGCGCCGCGACGGCAATTGCCTGGAACACAACTCGCACGGTGCGGATCAGAGTCCGGGTAGCTTGCTGGTGTTCTTCTGACGGATCAGAACCGTGCCGCCGCCGGTGACTTCCTTGGTCGACTCCGCCTCAGCACGAAGACGCTCAGTCTCTGCGGCAGCATCAACTACGGGTTCTGCGCCAGGCTTTTTGCCGAAGTTCAGGATGGAGTCGGCAAAGCTCTTGTTCTTTCGCAGGATCTGCGCGCTGTCATAGTCGACCTGGTTGCGCACGGCGCGGTCGGTGGCGTCGCCGCCAGCCTTTGCGACGAACAGCTTCTCGCCCTGGCTGGCGTCTCCGCCGATATCCGTACCGAAAACTGCGACACGCGCCTGCGCGTCGGGGAGCAATTCCTGCGGACGGGCCTCGCCCGGCGCCGGCGGGCGCAGGTTGAAGTCAGGCGGCACCGTCAGCGGCGCCTTGCGCACGACCCTGAATTCGTCCGGCGCCGTGCTGCTGCAGGCTGCTGCGCCAAGCGCGGCAAGAACGGCGATCGCCCAAAGGGCTGTGTTGGCTTTCACTCAAACTCTCCTGTTGGCGAGCGCTCGCTCTGCCGAGTCCTAGGGGCATCCTAGCCCGGCTGTTTGCGGCCTGCCAGAAGCTGATCCAGCAGCAATGCCGCAGCTCCTAGCGAGATGGAGGCATCCGCGACGTTGAAAATCCACGGGAAATACATGCCCGAGAAGTCCAGAAAGTCCACAACCGCCCCAAAACGGGCGCGATCGATCAGGTTGCCCACTGCGCCGCCCACAACCATGGACAGAGCCAGCGCCGTCATCCAGCGCTCGGCCCGTAGTAGCCACAGGGTGAAGCCGATGGCGATCACCCCGATCATCACAAACAGCCCCCAGCGCGCCAACCCCTCGGCCTGGAAGGCGCCGAAGCTGACGCCCCGGTTCCACGTCATGGTGAGGTCGAACACGCTCGACACCTCGATCTTGCCGCACTGAGAGGTGTCCGGCAGGCAGTTCATGGCGTTGAACGCTTCAGTGTTCAGAATCCAGGCTTTGACAAGCTGGTCGAGCGCGATGAGCGCGAAGATGAGCGGCAGACCCCAGCGCCACTCCTTCGTCATCTTCTCCCGAGAGATCAGTTGCATGGTCTCCGCCATCCGGCGCGTCCTCTATTTATAGTCCACGATATTCGCGGACAGCCGCGGCGTCTCGCGGCGTGATGTCCGGAAACTGCGGGTCGGCAGTCTTCGGATCGAAGTACTTCCACGAACGGGCGCATTTCACTCCCGCGGCGCGCGAGCTTGTTACAGCAATGCCCTCTCCCGAGCCCTTGGACAATGAAGCGCCCGAAGTGATGAATATCTCGGCCGCATCCTCGCCGTCGAATGCCTGAAGCAGGTCTGCGGGCGCCGAGACGGAAACGGAAGCCTCAAGCGAAGACCCGATCCGCTTCTCGCGTCGCTCGACTTCGAGGGCTTCGGTGACCGCCTTGCGCAGCTTGAAGACCGCATCCCACTTGGCAGTCACGCCCGGATCGAGCCACCCCGCAGGCGTTCTCGGGAATTGCTGGAGATGGACGGACCCTTTGCCGGGATAGCGCAGTTCCCAAGCCTCTTCGCAGGTGAATACCATCACGGGCGCGAACCAGATCGTGAGGCGCGTGAACACCTCGTCCATCACCGTCCGACATGCACGCCGGCGGAGCGACGACGGGGCGTCGCAATAGAGGCTGTCTTTCCGGATATCGAAGTACACGGCCGATAGGTCCACCACGCAGAAGTTCACCAGCGCGTGGAACGCCACCTTGAAATCATAGGCGTGGTAAGCCTCGGTCACGACCTTATCCAGCTCGGCCAGCCGGTGCAGGACCCAACGCTCAAGCCCCGGCATGTCGTTCCGCTCAACACGCTCCTTGTCCTCGAAGTCGCTGAGCGCGCCGAGCAAGTAGCGCATCGTGTTGCGTAGTTTGCGGTAGATGTCGCTGTTCGCGTTGAACAGGTTCCAGCCGAAGCTCGGATCGTCCCAGTAATCCGACGAGGCCACCCAGATGCGCAGGATATCGGCGCCGAACTTGTCGCACACCTCCATCGGCGAGATCGTATTGCCTAGAGACTTGGACATCTTCTCGCCGTCCTCGGCCTGGACGAAGCCGTGCGTGACGATGGCGTCGTAAGGCGCCCGCCCGCGCGTCGCGCAGCTCTCCAACAGCGACGACTGGAACCAGCCGCGATGCTGGTCTGAGCCTTCGAGATAAACGTCCGCCGGCCATTTCAGCTTGCGGTCCTCCAGCGTGAACGCGTGCGTGGTGCCAGAGTCAAACCACACGTCGAGAATGTCATTGACCTTCTCGTACTTCGACGCGTCATAGGTATTGCCGAGGAAGCTCGCCGCCTCGCCACCGAACCAGGCATCCGCGCCGCCCTTCTCGACGGCGTCGACGATCCGCTTGTTCACGGCCTCGTCCTTGCAGGATCTGGCCGGTCTCGCGATCGACGAACAGCGTCAGCGGCACGCCCCAGGCGCGCTGGCGCGAGATCAGCCAGTCCGGCCGCTCCGCCACCATGGAACGAAGGCGCTCGCGCCCGCGCTCTGGCGTGAACGCCGTGGCATCGATTGCGGCAAGGCACAGCTCGCGCAGCGTCTTGCCCGTTGGCATGCGGCACTGCCGGCGTCAGCGGCTGGTCCATCGCGATGAACCATTGCGGCGTTCCCCGCCGGATCACAGGCGCCTTGGAGCGCCACGAGTGCGCATCGCGCAGCGTGGTCATGCCCCGCGCCAGCAGCGCCCCCGCCTCGATCAGCTTGTCCATGACCGCCTTGTTGGCCGGCCCATCCTGCCCGCGCTTCTTGCCTTCGAGCGTGATGATCTCCAGCCCCTCGAAGCCCGGGCACTCTTTCGTGTATCGCCCGAACTCGTCGACGGTGTTCGGGATCGACACGTCGATGCCGCGCGCTGCAGCGCTGCGCATTCGCCATCCAGACTTCGTAGTCGTCCTCACCATGGCTCGGCGCGGTGTGGACGAAGCCGGTGCCGGTCTCGTCGGATCACATGCGCTACCTGCCAGCATCGGCACGGCGTACTGATAGCCGACAGTCCCATGCGCGAATTGGTCAGCGCCAATGTGGAGCGGGTCGGCTACAGCTTATGCAGCTCGCTGGTGAAGCACATCTTCGACGCAGCTTGATAGCTTCGCGACCTTGGCTGCACGTCAAAGACCGTCTCGAGCCAAGCTTGTCCGCGACGATCAGTCTTGCTCGCCAGCTGCTTGCCCAAGGCTACGAAGCCAGGCCTTGCTCAAGCGTCTCGCACTTCGTAGAGTCCATACGCGATCGTCCGGGTTGAACGACACGCTCGGTTCGCCGGGATCGTCCAAGGCGTGGTCGTCCAGATGACGACCGACTACTCCATCGAGCTTCGCCGTAGCTCCTGCGTGCTCTGTCGACAGCCCGCGACCTCTGCAACCGGAAACTTCACCCAGATCATCGTCGCCTTGCGGTCCGCGTACTCGATCTCCGCCTCGGCCAGCGCCGTCTGCTCGACCGGCGACCACATCACCGGCTTGCGCGCCGCGCTTGAGCTGCCCGCTCATCGCGACCTTCAGGAACTCCTTCACCGTCGCCGCTTCCGACGAATACGCCATCGTCAGATAGGGATCGTTCCAGTTCCCCGCCCCGCCCAGCCGCTTGAACTCGGTGCGCTGGATGTCGATCCACTTCTGCGCATAGTCGCGGCAGGCTTTGCGGAACTCCGCCATCGGCACGTCGCGCTTCTGCTTGCCCGCAGCGCGGTATTCCTCCTCGACCTTCCACTCGATCGGCAGGCCGTGACAGTCCCACCCCGGGATGTAGTCGGCGTCGAAGCCGGTCATCTGCCGCGTGCGCACCACAAGGTCCTTCAGGATCTTGTTCATCGACGTGCCGATGTGGATGTGCCCGTTCGCATAGGGCGGGCCGTCGTGCAGCATGAACGGTTTCGCATTGCGCTCGCGTGCGTCCTTGCGAAGCTGCTCGTAGAGCTTCTCCTTTTCCCACTTCGCGAGACGCACAGGTTCCTGCTGAGGCAGGCCGGCGCGCATAGGGAAGTCGGTCTTCGGGAGGAACAGCGTGTCCTTGTAGGGATTTGCCGCGTCGTCTTTCATTGAATCGGACTTGTCTGACTTGCTCATGATTATGGGAGTCGCTTCGAGTTGTTGCGTTTGTCGGCGGATACGACTTTCCCGGCGAAGCGCTCAAACAGCGCGCGCCGGGCCCATAATTCGAAGGATCGCAACCCGAGTCATGAGCCGCTGCATAGCAGCGCCGCGACCCCGTCGCCAAGGGGCTTGAACCTAGAGTTGCTTCAACAGCGCATCAAGAATCTCAACATAAACAGAGATGTTGGACTTGAGATTCTCGCGGCTGACCCCGCCGTCCATGATCAGGTAGCGCTCATAGGCGGCGCCCGCCTCCACCCGGAACAGCTTAGCCGGCCGCAGCGTTCGGTTGGCGGTGGACATCAGGACGTCCAAATCTCCGCCGGTATCGCCGAACTGGGTAGAGAGCTGGACGCCCCAGCACACCTGTTCCTTGCCGGCGCCCTCGCAGCTTTCCCCCATCACGCGAAACTGCGCCTCGCCGGGCGCCTCGACCGTCATGAAGGGTTTGCCGCTGGACGTGATCGAGCTCTCGACCACCGCATAGCCCAGCTCCTTGACGACCGCCTTGAGCGCCGCCTCGTCATACCGGTCGATCAGTCCACGTGACGCTGCACCCAAAGCTTCTCCGGCCGTGGGCGTCCCGCCCGGTGCACTCACACACGCGCCAAGCGCCAGGGCCAAACCGGCAGACCAGATCATCATTCTCATGGAGGCCACTGACTGCATTCGGCAAGCCTTGGCAACCTTGCGACCCAGCGCAGCGCTGGAAAGCGCGATCTAGGGGCCCGGCGGCTTCAGCTTTGCGAGCATCTCCCGCGCGTTCGCCGCATCCAGCTTCATCGCCGCCACCAGCGGATCAAGCCCGTCGAACTTCTGCTCTGACCGCAGGTGCTTCACAAACGCCGTGTGCACGCGTTTGCCGTATAGGTCGCCGTCGAAGTCGAACATCACCACTTCCAGCAGCGGATCACGCAGGCCCGTTGTTGGTGTCCGCCCGAAATTGGCGACGCCCGGCCGCCAGCTCTTTTCCGAGTCCTCGCGCGCCCACACCGCATAGACACCGTGCGCAGGGTGCACGATTTCGCCGAGCTGCATGTTGGCCGTGGGAAAGCCCAGCGTCCGCCCCCGCTTCTCGCCATGATCGACGATCGCATCGGTGATCCAGTACCCGCCCAGCGCCTTGCCGGCTTCGTCAACCGCCCCGAGCTCAATTGCCTCTCGGATGCGCGAGGACGACACCTTCTCGCCTTCGCTTGAGACTTCTTCAACGACCTCCACCTCGAAGCCGAGGTCTTTGCCGTGACGCTTGAGGCTTTCCGAATCCCCCATCCGGTTCCTCCCGAACCTGAAATCGAACCCGACGCTTACGGCCAAAGAGCCGACCTGGCTCTGCAGCATGCGCTCGCAGAACTCCCGGTCCGTCATCGCCGCCATCGCCGCATCGAATTTCATCAAGTGGATTTGGTCGACGCCCAGCGCCTCAAGTGCGATCTCGCGCCGCACCGGCGTCATGAGGCGAAAAGGGGGCGCATCTGGCTGGAAGTATCTGCGGGGCGGCGGCTCGAACGTCGCCACGCCCAGAGGCGCCTTGAGGCGCTTCGCCGCCTCGCGCGCGCTCTCGATCACGGCCCGATGCCCCGCATGCAGTCCGTCGAAATTGCCCAGCGCGATCGCTGCGCCCTTGGTCATTTCACGCGGGCTTGCCTGAGGGCACCATCACCTTGGCCTCACCCCGAAGGACAGTCTTGCCTCCGACTTCGCCTTTGACCGACAACGTCACGCGATAACCCCGCTCGATCATCTCCACCACTTCCGCGCTGGAGTTGACGGTGTCGCCGATCCGCACAGGCCGCAGGAACCTGAGGTTGAGCTCCATGAACACCGCGCCTGGCCCCGGCAGGTCGTTGCCCAGGATTGCGGAGATGTACGACGCAGTCAGCGCGCCATGGGCGATGCGGCCGCCGAACTGCGTGGTCTTGGCGTAGGCCTCATCCATGTGAAGCGGGTTATGGTCGCCGGAAACCCGGGCGAAGTCGATCACGTCCTGCTCGGTCACCGCGTTCTGCGTGGAAACCGTCATCCCGACCGCCAAGTCCGCGAACGTCTTGCCCTTTTTCATGGCCAGTCCTTCAGCAATACCGAATCCAGCCCCTGTCGGCCGATATTAGCGGCGAACGCATAGGGCAAGCCGGTTCTACGTTCACCAACTATTTGGCGGAGGCCGTCCACAGAACGGCAAGCCGCGCATCCAGAAGGAAATGGCGTACCCGCTCTACCGTTTCTTCCACACGGTAATTGACATTGCTTGACACTGTCCAGACCTTGGGTGGAAGCCAACGAACCGGGGCGTCTCATGGACCAGTCCGCTGTCTTCCAACCCATGGGCGCGCTCGCCGCGCTCACTTTCCTGGTGCTGATCAATGTCCCAATTCGGCGCTTTGCAGCGGCGTTTGCCGGCAAGGTCAAACGCGATGATTTCAAGTACGGGGAGTCGGCAAACGTTCCGCCCGACGTCTCGATTCCCAATCGCAACCTGATGAACCTGCTTGAACTGCCGATCCTGTTCTATGTCCTGTGCCTGATGTTATTTGTCTCGGAGCGCGTGACGCTACAGGTTCTCTACTTCGCCTGGGCCTATGTTGGTCTTCGTGCGGCGCACAGCCTGGTCCATCTGACCTTCAACATCGTGCTCATTCGCCTCATCGTCTTTGCGGCGTCGAACTTCGTGTTGGTCTTCATGTGGGCGATGTTTTTCTTCGGCCAGCCAGCCTCGTAGCTACCAGGCCAACTCAGGCATTGCATACTTGGCGGTCACGCCTTCGGCCGCCATTATGCTTGCCGCGGACGCTAGGAAAGCATCGCCCTTACCCATCGCGTGGCCGTGAATGCCGCCGCCGATGAACAGCGAATCCATCCCTTGCCGCATGGCGCCCAGGACATCCGTCGCTGGCCCATCGCCGATGGCCAGCATTCGCCCAGGCGGCACGTGGCTTTCAGCAATCGCCGCCACGCGCTCGATCGCCAGGCGATAGATCGGGTCGTCCGGCTTGCCGGGTCTCACCACTTTGCCGCCCTCGGATTCATAGATCGCCGCCAGCGCTCCCGCCGACCAAATCAGCCTGTCGCCCTGCCGGAACTGCACATCGGGATTGGCGCAGATCATCGGCAATCCACGCGCCGCCAGCCGCCTCAGTTCTTCGCGGTAAGGCTCCGGCGTGCCGTTTGGATATTCCCGCAGACTGGTGCAACTGATCACCTTAGCAACCGCTGGATCGTCACTGAACTCTAGCGGCAACCCTTCGTAGAGGCCTCTGTCCTCTTTGTATTCGATGCGGTAAACCGGACCGGGCGCCACGCGCTTCAGCTCTTCGCGCGTAGCATCACCCGAAGAGATCACATCGTCAAAACAGTCATCGGGAACGCCAAGGCCCGGAAACAGCCGCGTAACTCGTGCCTTCGGAACCGGCGCATTGGTGATCAGCACCACAGGTCCCCTGGACCGGCGAAACTCACGCAACGCCACGCATGCATTGCCAAACGCTTCGCGGCCATTGTGGATCACGCCCCACACGTCGCAGAGTACCGCGTCGTAATCCGACGCAACCTTCGATAAGCCTGAAAGCAGTTGAAGGGCCACGCCCTACATCGCCTGCGCGGAAACGCGGCGTACAAAATCCGGCGGTGGCGCGGTTTCTTCTAGCAAAGAACCTTTGATCGGACGCGGCGCGCCGAACACGTGGCCCTGACCATAGGGAATCTCGAACTCGAGGATCTCAATCACCGACTTCTCGCTCTCGACCTTTTCCGCGATCAGGTCGATGCCGTAGCGCACAAAGACGGCAGGGACATCTTCCGGCGCGATATCGCGAGTCAGGTTTGACGTCGGGCGCTCGCCGCCTGGCGTCAGCTCTTCCAGCAAGCGCTCTCCTTGCACCTTCACAAACTTCACACCTGACGCCTGCAGCTCCGCCAGATCGAAGTTGAGCCCGTCACCCTTGTCCAGCGAGAAGCGGAAGCCGAGTTCCTTCAGCCGACCCATGTTCCGCGCTGCAGTTTCAGAACGCTGCCTGAATGCTCGCACGCCGATCTCGAAGATCAGGGCGCTGGCGAGATCGCGGTTCTCGCGGATGAACTCGAGGAAGGAAGGAAAAAACTGCTCGTCCTCCAGAGACGCCATCGAGATGTTGCAGAACACGCCTACACGCCGGTCACGCTCCGACAGGCGCCGCACGATCTGTACGCAGCGGAACAGCAGCATGTTGTCGATGACGCCCAGTAGATTTGCGCGCTCTGCTGCGCCCAGGAACTCGTTCGGCATGATCACCTTGCCATCGGCCCGGCGTAGGCGCGTGAAGCCTTCATAGAAGCAAACCCGGCGCTGCGGCAGGTTCACGATTGGCTGGAGGTGAAGGTCAACGCGGTTCTCGCGGAGCGCGTCCTTCACTGCGTCCAGGGCCGACGCGCCGTCCATCGTCGGGTCGGTTGTCGCTGCACGCACCACCTGCAGACGCGATTCAAACTTCTTGCCCAACTTCGAGATCATGTCCTCAAGGCCGCGCATCTCGTTGACGATGGTCTCGCGCCGCGCCGCGACCTCTTTCTCGAAGGAAGATTTCAGCTCGCTGGTGTGCTGCTCGTTCTGGGCCAGGCGCGCCGTGAGCTTGCGAATCTCTTGGCGCAGCTCGAAGAACTGCTTCTCCGCGTCCCCGCCATTTAGCCGCGAAACGGCCATGTGGATCTGCACGGACGCCAACGCCGCCGAAGCGCCGATCAGCCCCGCCATGATGGGGTCGAAGCCGTAAAACCGGTACAGCGTGACGGCGCCGAATACCGACGCAGTAACGTAGACCAGCGCCAGCATGATGTGCGCAACAACCGGCATGATGACCCTGAGCAGCCCCTCGGGTGTGGACTCAAAATTCGTCCCAGCGCTCCGGTTGTGTTGGTATCCGGCGTTAATGACAAGACACGAACACGCCGCAGTGCAGCGACGGGCCATGCTGACCCTGAATCCGGGAGCTTTCGAGTGGTTTGGCGCTGGTATTGCGGATTTCTTGTTTCGGCTGGCGCACGTTTGATGTGGACTTTAGGTCACGCCTGCCGCGGGACGCGCAGTTGCGCCGTCAAAGCTTATGGACAGTGGAGAGGAAGATGCCTCTAACTCGCCACAATTCGAACGTGCCGGCTTGGGGGAGAGCTGATCAGCTCACGGGCCGGCAACGGGGGCGACCGGGGAGCGCGGGGTTCTGGCGAGGGCTAGAACCCCGCCTGCTTTTTGAGGCCGGACTCCTTGGATCAAAACGGCTTTTTCTCTAGTTTGCTTGGCGGATTGTTGGCTCTTCGCCGGTCAGATCGAGCATTGCTCCTGGCCCCGCAATCGCCATCACCGCCCCCTTTGGAATTGTGGCAGACGCGCTCCAGACCCCAAGGGAATCGGCGCTCTCCGGTTCCGGCGCGAGCGGCAAGACCATGACCGCGGAAAGGCGGGCGTCTGTGCCGGCTTTGAACGCCTCTTCCATGCTCATACAGCCCGTCACGGGGGGTTGGGGGAGTCCGGCTTCCATCGCCGCGTTCCGCTCGATCTCCTGCAGCTTCACCGACCCCGCGCCGATCACCGCCGCAGCTTGCCGCGCGCCGCGCGCCGCAGCGACCACATCCTCCGCCTGCGCAGAGCACCCCGCCAGAATCAACGACCGCCCCGGAACATCGACCCTGTAGACGCGCGCCTTCGCGTCGCCGCTCGTCTCGAACGCGACGATCGTCACCACCCCCGAGTCATAGACCACCTCGCCCGACAGCCCCTGATCCTCTCCCTCCACGCCGACCGCCAACCGCACCCGCGCATTGCCGCTCCCCGACAGCATCAGGTTCGCCCCATCCACCACCGTCAGCGACCCCTCCGGCCCGTAGACCGTCAGCGGATCCGTCCGCCCCGCCGCCAGCACCGCCTCGCCCAGCGCCGCCAGCCCCCGCGTCGACGCAAACCTCAGATCCATCAACAGCACGCCATCCAGATCGCGCCGCAGCAGGCCACGCGACGCCAACCCTTCCGCAGCGCCCTCGCCTGCGCCCACCACGAACGCCAACCCGCCCGCCTCCACCAGCACGCACGCAGGCGCACACACCGTCGCGCGGAACGCATGCGCCGGTGCAGGCTTCGCGCGCGCCTCCATCCAGCGCGCCTTGGCAGCGCGCTCATAGCCGCCCAGTCCACCATCCAGAGGGACCACTGCAAGCATCACAACCGCCACTACAGCCAGCACCAGACCGCCCACCACAGCGACCACCAGGCCAGGCTTCACGCTGAACCTTGCCATCCCGGCTATCCGATCCGCGTCTCTGCGACCTCCTGGGCGATCACGCTCTCGATCGCGCCCAGCCGGTCGATCTCCACCTTCACATGGTCGCCGACCGACAGGTATTTCGGCGGAGTGTACCCTGCGCCCACGCCCGCGGGCGTCCCGGTGAACAGGAGGTCGCCCGGCTCAAGGGCGAATGCCTTGGTGAGGTGCTCGATCTGCGCGGGCACGTCGAAGATCATGTCGCCCGCGGTCGAGTCCTGGCGCAGCTCGCCATTGACCCAGCATTTCAGCTTGAGGGATTTGATGTCGCCTGCCTCGTCCGGCGTCGTGATCCAGGGGCCGACCGGCCCGTGCGTGTCGAAGCCCTTGCCCATGATCATGGTCTGGGTGGCGCGCTGCCAATCGCGTACCGAATAGTCACATCCGGTCATGTAGCCGCCGATAATCTCGTGTGCGCGTTCCTTCGGGACGTGGCGCCCCCGTTTCGCGATCAACACGACCAGCTCTACCTCGTAATCGAGGGCCTTCGAGACGGATGGCATCAGCACTGGAGCAAAGGGGTCGTGAATGCACGAAGCCTGCTTGTTGAACCACATCTGAGTGCTGGGAGCTTCCCTGCCTGTTTCCTTTGCGTGGTCATGGTAGTTCAGCCCAATCCCGAGGATCTTTCCGGGACGAACCGGCACCGGCCTCCTCAGCACGACCTTGTCTCTGGCAAGCCGCGGCGCAGTCTTCGCGGCCATCTCCACCGCCTCCCGACCCGCCGGCCCAGCCGCCAGGATATCCACAGGATTGGGCGACAGATGCGGCGCGACCCTACGGATATCGGCGATTTCCTCGCCCAGAACGAGGCCAAGCCCCGCCCCGTCCGGCCCTTCGAAGCAGCACAGTTTCATACGACACACCCCGTCAAATAGTTGTCGTGACATTGGACCCGGCCGGCGCGCCCGGCTAGGTACGATCAGTTCAGAGTTGGGATGCGTTCGTCATGGCGATCAATGCCGAAGTCTTGCGAATTCGCGACGTCTTCAGCGCGGCCAACGACATCCGCGTCCCGCCCTTCCAGCGTTCCTTCGCCTGGGGCGACGAGGAAACCGGGGTCCTGATCAAGGACCTGCTAGACGCGTTTCGCACATCGGTCATCTACTTCCTCGGCGCGATGGTGGTAATGCGCCCGAAGGGGCGCGGGCCATCCGACGTTGTCGACGGCCAGCAGCGTCTCACCTGTCTTACCGTCATCCTTGCCGTGCTACGCGACCTGTCGCCATCGACGGACGAGCAAGCCCTGCTCCACACGATGATCGGCCACGAGACGATGGGCATGATGTTCGGCGGCGGCCTTCGCTGGCGCCTGACGCTCAACACACTCGACACGCCGTTCTTCCGCCAGCACGTGCAGGGCCGGGGCGCCACCAGGGACCAGGACAAGATCCGCTGGGCCGCGCGCGATAGCCGCTCCGAAAGCCAGGCGCGCCTCGCCGCCGCCATCACGCTCGTCTATGACGAACTCTCCGACATGTCGGACGAAGAGCGCTATCGCTTCGCTCAATGGCTGCTCGACGAAGTTTCGATCGTGCGCGTGCGCGTCTCAGAATACTCTGTCGCCTACAAGGTCTTCCAGTCGCTCAACCACCGTGGCAAGCCGCTCTCCGACCACGATATCCTGAAGTCCGCCCTGTTCGAGCGTGCCGGGTTCACGCCTGACGAAGCGATCGAGCAGTCAGTGCGGTGGAACACCTACACCAACCGCCTGTCCGACAAGGGCTTCGGCGACATGCTGAAGCAGGTCCGCTCGATCTATGATCGCAACCAGGTCGGCGAACTCGTCGACGGCCTGCTGCAGTCGATCATGCAGCGCATGCCGATCAGCGTCTTCCTCAACGAAAAACTGCCGCGCTTCGTCGACGCCTACGACGCCGTGGTCAACGGCAATACCAAACACATCAAGCTCGGGCCCGAAGCGCTCAAGCGCATCTGCTATCTCCGCTCGATCCATCACGAGAGCTGGCGCGCGCCGGCGATCCTCTTCCTCGTCGATAATCCGCATGACCCCAAGGACCCGGAAACCGCCGACCGCTTCTTCTGGGCGCTGGACCGCCTCGCCTACACTATGCAGTACTCGATCAAGGACCGCGAGTTCCGCCAGCGCCGCTATCGCCGGGTGCTCGACGCGATGGAACGCCCGGGTGGCGAGATCTTCGATCCCGAAAGTCCGCTCGATCTCAGCGCCAAGGAAAAGGCCGAGTTCGCAGAGCGCCTCCACGGACGCTTCCCCAACTTCAAACAGCGCCGCGCCCTGTTGATGCGCATCAGCGCAGCGACGCCGGGCGGCGCCGCTCTTACTCCCGAAACAGACTGCACGGTCGAACACGTCCTTCCACGCACGCCCTCGAAAGGCTCGGAGTGGTATGAGGAATGGTCGCGCGCCAAGGACCGCGACGAACTCACTGAGTGCATTGGCAACTTCACGCTGCTGACTCACGCCGAAAACCAGGAAGCCGACCGCAAGGGCTTCCTGGAGAAGCTGGCGATCTACTTCCGCACCGGCCGGCCCTCATTCGCCCTCTCCGCCGACCTCAGGGGCCGCACCAGCTGGACGCCCGACGACGTGCGCACACGGCGCGATGACCTGATTGCGCATCTGGTGAAGGACTGGAGCCTGTAAGGCCCTGCGTAATCGCCCTTACCCCTACTCTCGCGCCCGTGCGTTGACGCGCCGCCCGGCGCAGCATCATCTTACCTCGCAACAACCAACGGCCCCATGGCCGACTTTCGGGGAGAATTTCATGACCAGACTTGCCATCAAGGTGCTTGCCGCGACCGCGCTCGGTGCGACGCTGGTCACGGCCGGCTGTTCGATGATGGGCGGCGGCGACTATGCCGTGTCGGCCTATTCGGCTCCCGCCAACACGCTCGGCATGCCGACCGCTGCTCCGGAGTCGCAGGGCTTCTCCACTGCCGGGCTCGATGCCGTGAAGAAGACGTTCCGCGACCTCGTCGACCAGCAGAAGCTGGCCGGCGTCACCACGCTGATCGCGCGCCACGGCAAGATCGTTTATTTCGATACCTACGGCAAAGCCAACGCCGCCACGGGCGATGAACTCCGCCCCGACAGCATCTTCCGCATCGCCTCGATGACCAAGCCGACCATCGGCGTCGCGATGATGCAGCTCTGGGAACAGGGCAAATGGAAGCTGGAAGATCCTGTCGAGAAGTTCATCCCCGAATTCGCCAACCTCCAGGTGAAGACGGCAAACGGCGGGACGGAGCCGCTCAAGACCAAGCCGACCATGGCCCAGCTGATGAGCCACTCGGCCGGCTTCGATGTCAGCGCGGGCTACCAGAGCGCGGGCCTGCAGGCGACCAACCTGCAGGGAATGATCGACAAACTGAAGACGATGCCGCTTGCCTACCAGCCAGGCACGGACTGGCGCTACGGCCCCAGCGTCGACATTCAAGGTTATGTCGTCCAGAAACTCTCGGGCGAGCCGCTTGACCAGTACATGGCCAAGCATCTGTTCGAGCCCCTTGGCATGGTCGACACCGGATTCTGGATGCCGGAGTCCAAGGCCGGGCGCGTCGTCGCAGTCCACACTTATGACGCCGCCGGCAAGATCATGGCGCAACCGACGCAGAATGTGCGCACCGCGCTTCCTGCCTTCGTCTCAGGCTCAGGCGGGCTGATGTCGACCACTAAGGATTACTGGCGCTTCGCCCAGGCGATCGGCAATGGCGGCGAACTCAACGGCAAGCGCGTCATCAAAGCCGACACCGTCAAGCTGATGCGCACCAACGTGCTGCAACCGGGCGTGAAGGTCGATCTCTACGGACCGAGCCAGGAAGGCATCGGCTTCGGGATGGACTTTGCGATCGTGATGGACCCCAACGCCGCCAACACCAAGCAGGGCAAGAACAGCTTCTATTGGGGCGGCGCCTTCGGCACCTGGTTCTGGATCGATCCAACCAACGATGTTGTCTTCGTCGGCATGATCCAGAACCTCAACGGCTCGACGCCCACGGGTGGCACGCCGCCGACGCGGGCGATGTCCTACAAGGTCGTCTATGACGCGCTGACCAATCCGGCGAAATAATGAAGGCAGGGCTCGCAGGTCCTCTTGCGCGCCCCGCCAGCCGAACTTGTGCCTGTCGCCACGGCGACTGCAACGCGTGTTTGCCGTCCACGGCGGAACGCCCAGCTTGGACCCGCCAACATGATCAACCCTTCCGAACACAAGCCACCCGGCATGACCTCGCCTCCAACGGCTGATCCCGAACACGACAGCCGCATGGCGTGGCTCACCAAGGTGCGCGCCATGCATCGGAACAAGCGGATGCTCGGTTTCGCCGGCATCATCCTCGGGGCATGCCTGGTTGTGTGGGCGCGTCTCAGTCCGACCGAAGCCCCGTCCTGGGCGTTGATGGCGGGCTTCGGCGTACTGGCTGTGAGCTGGCTTGTCTTTGTCTACGTGATCTTCGACCGCTCACGGTGGGTGAAGAAAAACCCGTACAAGGCGGCGCCTTTGAATCCCGGCGCCGATCGATAGCGCCTCCAGAACAAAAGACGGCCGCCCCGTATCGAGGCGGCCGCCTTCGAAACCGATTGCATGGCCGTCAGAGCATCCGGCGTGTCGTCTCAGCACCTCAACGTCAGCCCGCCGTCTGCCGCCATGCCGTGGCCGGTCACAAACGCCGCGTCGTCGCTGGCGAGGAACAGCGCCACCCGGGCCATGTCCTCCGGTTCGCCGAGCCGCCGCAGCGGCGATTTCTTCGCCCAGATCTCCGCTATGTCAGGCCGTTCGTCCCACAGCGGCATGGTCATCCCGGTCCTGATGGCGCCCGGCATGATGTAGTTCGCCGTGATCGCGTACCGGCCCAGTTCCAGCGCCAGCGTCCGGGTGAGGCCCGCTACGCCTGCCTTCGACGCGCAATAGGCGGCGAGGCCTATGTCGGTCGCCTCCGCCATCACCGACGCAGTGTTGATGATCCGCCCCGCCTTCGACTGCTTCAGCTGCGCCAGCGCCGCACGCACGATCCGCATCGGCGCGCGCACGTTCACCGCATGCACCTTGTCCCATGCCTCGTCCGTCATCTCCTCGATCTTCCAACGGCCGCTCACGCCCGCATTGTTGAACAGCACGTCGAGCCCCCCGAGCCGTTTCTCCGCCTCCGCAACGATCCGCTCCGGCGCGTCCTGCCCGGTGATGTCGATCTCCAGGGCGGCGCCGGCGTTGGGCGCCTCAAGGCTCTTGCCCGGCAGGTCCACGGCCAGCACGGCCGCACCTTCCGAAGCAAAGAGCGCTGCCGACGCCTTCCCGATGCCCGACGCCGCGCCGGTGACAATCGCCCGCCTGCCTGCAAGCCTGCCCGCCATGAGCTTCTCCCATTTTCCACGAGCCCAGCGGACGCTTGGCCGGAGAAGCGGTCAAGGCCCGCGATCTCAGGCCGGCCTCTTCGCCGCCAGCAGTGCGTCGTCTATAGCCGCCGCCTTTATCGCCGCCGGACGCTGACGGATTCGGCCGACATAGGCTTCGAAGACTGGTCGCTTCTCAATGGAGCCCGTCATCATGCCCCAGCTGATCTGGGCGCCAAGATAGAGGTCGGCCGCTGTGAAGCCGTCGCCCACGAGGTAATCGCGCCCCTTGAGACCGCCCTCGATCGCGTTCAACACGTCGCCAATCGGCCCGCAGCCGATCATGCCGCGGCGTTCCGGCGGCTCCGACCAGCCGAAGGACTTCATGGTCGTAGCCTGCTCGATCGGCCCCGAGGCAAAGAAAAGCCAACGGTAATAGGGTCCGCGCAGTGCATTGCCCGGCGGTGGCGCCAGCCCGGCTCCCGGAAAGGCGTCGGCAAGGTAAGCGCAGATCGCGGCGGCCTCAGTCACGACGGTATTGCCGTGGCGCAGAGCCGGCACTTTACCCATCGGGTTGATTGCCAGGTAGGCGGGCTTCTTCATGTCTGTGCCCTCGAGGATTTCGGCGCGGTAGGGTTGCCCCACCTCCTCCAGCATCCATCGGACGGTTCGCCCACGCGACATCGGTGAGGTGTAGAGAACAAGATCTTCGGACATCGGCATCACTTCCTTTGCAGATTCACGGAACCAGGCACGAACGAGATCGACAAAACGATACCTGGCCCACGGACCGGAAATGTCAGCAGCTTCCATTCCGCGTCACCGGCGCTATGAACACAAGACTAGTGCGTCAGAAAACCGGGGCGAACGCCCCGATGGAAGGAATGTCTCATGCCCGCCCCTGGCACCCTGTTCGACCTTACCGGCAAGTCCGCCATCATCACTGGATCCACCAAGGGCATCGGCAAGGCCATCGCCGAACAGTTCGCCGAGCACGGCGCCCGGGTCACGATCTCGTCGCGCAAGCCCGGCCCCTGCGAGGAGGTCGCCGCCGCGATCAACAAGAAGCATGGCGACGGCACGGCGATTGCCTGCCCGGCCAACATCTCATCAAAGGACGACCTCAAGCGTCTGGTCGATGAAACGAACACCGCCTTCGGCAAGGTCGATATCCTGGTCTGCAATGCGGCCTCGAACCCCTACTACGGACCGATGTCCGGCATCACCGACGAGGCCTTCGTCAAGATTCTCTCGAACAACATCATTTCCAACAACACGCTCACCACCCTCGTCGCGCCTCAGATGGCGAAGCGGAAGGATGGCGCAGTCATCATTATCTCTTCCATCGGCGGACTGCGCGCATCGACCGTCATTGGCGCCTACTGCGTCTCCAAGGCCGCCGACGTCCAACTGGCTCGCAACCTCGCCGCCGAACTCGGACCGAGCGGAATCCGCGTCAACTGCATTTCTCCCGGCCTTGTGAAAACCGACTTCGCCAAGGCACTGTGGGAAGATCCGGCGATCAAGGAACAGCGCGAGGAAGAAACCCCGCTCCGCCGCATCGGCGTGCCCGACGACATCGCCGGCGCCGCCGTCATGCTCGCCTCCCGCGCCGGCGCCTGGCTGACGGGCCAGAACATCGTCGTGGATGGCGGTGTAACAGCGGTCTAATCACGGGCGGACTGGAGCCATATATGGAGGGCTGGTTGTTCCCGCCGTTCTTACCCTGGAGACGCTCATGGCCCCCCACGCCTTCCCCTTTGTCCTGACCGACCAGCAATGGCGCGACAAGCTGACGGCCGAGCAGTACGCGATCATGCGCCGCCACGGCACAGAGATGCCGAACTCCTGCGCCCTCCTCCATGAAAAGCGCGCCGGGACCTTCTCCTGCGCCGGCTGCGACCAGCCTCTCTTCGAGTCCAAGCTCAAGTTCGAAAGCGGCACTGGCTGGCCCAGCTTCACCGTGCCGATCAAGGGCGCGGTGCAGGAAACCATCGATCAGAGCCACGGCATGATCCGCACCGAGGTCCACTGCTCCAACTGCGGCAGCCACCTTGGCCATGTCTTCCCCGACGGCCCGCCGCCCACCGGCCTGCGCTACTGCATCAACGGAGTGGCGCTCAATTTCGAGGCGGGCTGAAAGCCAGAACGGTGCGCCCTCTTTCAGGGACAGGAGAACTTCTGTAGCGACCTAACCAGACTCGCTGCACGGACCCCTCCCGATGACCTTCGCCGGTTTCCCGAACCTGCCGCCGCATGTGAACGCACGCATTTCGCGCTTCATGGGCGGAGACCTGCCACCGGCCCATCGCAACATGGGGATTCGGCCCGACCTGTGGTGCAAGGAGGCGGAAGTCGGCCGCGTGCTCTTCCGTTGGCCAAATGACGGGTCGCGCGACATCAACGATGGCCGCGTCTTTGGGGGCTGGATCGCCGCGCTTTCCGATAACGTTGTATCGATGTGCATGGCCACGGCCCTTGAGGAAGGAGAAGGCTTCACCACTCAGGACCTGCAGGTGAAGATCTTCCGACCCGTTTCCGGGTCCGAAATCGAGATTGAGGCGAAGGTCGTCAACCGCTCGAAAACCACTGGTTATGTCGAAGCCGAATGGCGGCTGCCCAACGGAAAGACTGCCGCCAAAATCCTCTCCTGGAAGGCCATCCGGCCGGTCGAGAGTTTCAAGGCGCGCGAGTAGGCTCGAAGCCTCTGGCCTCCGCCCTATCGGAGCAACCTTTTTCGGCCTGCCCCGCTTGACGCAACCCTGCGCGCACCCCTATCTCCCCCGCAGCGTTGGCACTCACCAAGGGTGACTGCTAGCGACCAACCCGCGGGGGCCTTGGCGTCCCGCAAACACTTGAAAATAGAGGGAAAACATGAGCTTTCGACCGCTTCATGACCGCGTGCTGGTTCGCCGCGTGAAGGAAGAAGAGAAGTCCAAGGGCGGGATCATCATCCCCGACACCGTCAAGGAGAAGCCCCAGGAAGGCAAAATCATCGCCGTGGGCTCCGGCACGCGCAGCGAGGACGGCAAAGTCACCCCGCTCGACGTCAAAGCCGGCGACCGCATCCTGTTCGGCAAGTGGTCCGGCACAGAGGTCACCATCGACGGCGAGGAGCTCATCATCATGAAGGAGAGCGACATCCTCGGCATCGTCGACAAGGTCATGGCCAAGGCCAAGTAAGCCGGCCCCGCCAATCCCCATCACTCAGTCATAGAGACAAGCCACATGGCAGCCAAACACGTTCAATTCTCCGCCGAGGCGCGTGAGCGCATGATGCGCGGCGTCGATATCCTTGCCAACGCCGTGAAGGTCACGCTGGGGCCGAAGGGCCGCAACGTGATTATCGAGAAATCCTTCGGCGCGCCCCGCTCCACCAAGGACGGCGTCACCGTCGCCAAGGAAATCGAACTGGCCGACAAGTTCGAGAACATGGGCGCCCAGATGATCCGCGAAGTCGCCTCCAAGGCGAACGACGTCGCGGGCGACGGCACCACCACCGCCACCGTGCTCGCCGCCGCGATCGTCCGCGAGGGCCTTAAGCGCGTTGCAGCCGGCATGAACCCGATGGACCTCAAGCGCGGCGTCGAGAAGGCCGTTCTCGAAGTCGTCGAAAACCTTAAGAAGCAGTCGAAGAAGGTCTCCACCAACCAGGAGATCGCCCAGGTCGGCACCATCTCCGCCAACGGCGAAGCCGAAATCGGCAACATGATCGCCCAGGCGATGGAAAAAGTCGGCAATGAAGGCGTGATCACGGTCGAGGAAGCCAAGTCCCTCGAAACCGAACTCGAAGTCGTCGAGGGCATGCAGTTCGACCGCGGCTATCTTTCGGCCTACTTCATTACCAACGCCGACAAGATGGAGGCGACGCTCGACGACGCCCTCATCCTGCTCCATGAGAAGAAGCTGGCTTCACTCCAGCCCCTGCTCCCAGTGCTGGAATCGGTTGTCCAGACGGCCCGTCCGCTGCTCATCATCTCGGAAGACGTTGAAGGCGAAGCGCTCGCGACCCTCGTGGTCAACAAGCTGCGTGGCGGCCTCAAGGTCGCTGCGGTGAAGGCGCCAGGCTTCGGCGATCGCCGCAAAGCCATGCTGGAAGACATCGCCATCCTCACGGGCGGCACGGTGATCTCCGAGGACCTCGGCATCAAGCTCGAGAACGTCACCATCGACATGCTCGGCAAGGCCAAGCGCGTGCAGATCACGAAAGAAAACACCACGATCGTGGACGGCGGCGGCAAGAAGAAGGAGATCGAAGGCCGCATCTCGCAGATCCGGAAGCAGATCGACGAGACCACTTCCGACTACGACAAGGAAAAGCTGCAGGAACGTCTCGCCAAGCTCGCAGGCGGAGTTGCGGTGATCAAGGTGGGCGGCGCAACGGAAGTGGAAGTGAAGGAACGCAAGGACCGCGTTGACGACGCCCTCAACGCGACCCGCGCGGCCGTGGAAGAAGGCATCGTCTCAGGCGGCGGCGCGGCTCTGCTGCGTGCGGCCTGGGCGATCAAGATCGAAGGCGACAACGAGGACCAGCAAGCGGGCATCGACATCGTCCGCAAGGCGCTCGAATCCCCGATCCGCCAGATCGCGGAAAACTCCGGCGTCGAAGGCTCGATCGTCGTCGGCCGCATCAAGGCCGAGAAGGCGAACAAGAACTTCGGCTTCAACGCCCAGACGGAAGAGTACGGCGACCTGGTCGAGATGGGCATCATCGACCCGGCGAAAGTGGTTCGCGTTGCGCTGCAGAACGCCGCTTCCGTGGCGGGCCTGCTGATCACGACGGAAGCCGCGATCGCGGAAGCTCCGAAGAAAGACGCTGGCGGCGGCCATGGCCATGGCGGCGGCGGCATGCCCGACATGGGCGGCATGGACTTCTAGTCCGACCTGAGAGTCGGTCGACTGAAGATGAGAGGCGGTCCTACTGGGCCGCCTCTTTCGTTTCGTGATTGACAAACCTGTCCCTGCAGATCCGCCCCCAAAGGTCGCGAAGGGCGCCAGAATCGAAAAAGCGAAGCATCTGGTGGAATTGGGATCACTCCTGACTGGACCTTGGGACAAGACCTTTCGACAACTCGACATATCCAGGCACGTTCTGCCTAGATCATGTATCTGAATATTCCGCTATGTAATTTGCCTAAGGGGATTGAGCGGTAATCGATATCCAATTATTGTTTTTCGAGAAGTTCACCTGGCGGCCCATCCTGACCCCGGGCGAGCCAAATCCATAGAGCTTCAGAATGCCGATCTAGAGGGGCGACCGGGCAATCGGCCGCCCCGACTTCTTTTTGGCTCCGGCAAGCCTGATCTGCCAAATCCGGCGGCGCCGGGTCGTAAATCCCGATTGCCCGAAGTGCTCCTGTGGACAGACGCTGCGGACGCGCGGATCATGGATTTAGAACAAATGGGCGACCGGACAAGAAAAAGGGCGGCGCTCGTTAAAGCGCCGCCACTGAAAGGGTCTGATACGAGCGTTTCCTCCCCGAAACGCCAAACCGCCGAAGCAGTTCGAATTAAACATTCTCGCGAACGTCGCGTGGAGTCAAGCCTCCACTTACGGTTGTGTTAGGCGCTTCACGCAATGATCGGCCCATATCGAAGGCAAACGCCTACTGGTTGAGGATAGAATCATCGACCCATGGTCCGACTTGGCAAGGGCGCACCCTCTACTGTCTGGTAGCACGCGCCGCCATCAACTGCAGATCACGCCGCCGTTTCGTTCAGGGCCGTCGACGAAACGAACCGCGCAAGCTTCCAGCTTTCCTGCCCCTCCTCGATCGCTGTGACAATCGTCTTGAGCGCGCCGAGCGCTTCCGGCGTCCACGCCGCGCCTAGGCTGGCCACGAGTTGCGCCTGGCTTCGCAGGATCACCCCATCGAGCAGGACGCGGAGCCCGTTGCTCTCCAGCGTCGCACCCGTGGTGGTGATATCGACGATCAGATCCGCCACACCTGACGCTGGCGCGCCCTCCGTCGCCCCCGCACTCTCCACTATGCGGTAGTGCCCCACACCCTCCGCAGTGAAGTAGCGCCGCGTCGAGCGCACATACTTCGTCGCGACGCGCAGCTTCCGCCCTGTCTTCGCCTCCAGCCTCGCGCCCACATCGTCAACGTCCGCCATCGTCTCGACATCCAGCCAACTCTTCGGCGCCGCCACCACCAGATCCGCACGCCCAAACCCCAGCGCCGCCACCAGGTGCGCCACACTCTCCAGATCGCCCACCTGCTCGCGCAGCAGGTCCTCGCCGCTCACACCCGCGTGGATCTCGCCCGCAATCACGCCCTCGGCGATCTCCCCCGCCGACAGCAACCGCACCTCCACCTCCTCCATCCCCACCACGCGCGCCACATAGCCACGCGCACCGCCCACCGGTTCGACCACCAGACCCGCACGCGCGAAGAACGCCTCGGTCTGCTCCTTGAGTCGGCCTTTCGAGGGAATGGCGAGCTTGAGTACGGTCATGGCCCGTTCTCCCGGCCCAGCCGGTCGACCCGCAGGGCGGCGCCGATGGCGCTGGCCCAAAGTGCGCCGCCGCTCATCTGGGAAATCAGGCCATCATAGCGGCCGCCGGAGACGATGGGGCGGTCGAACCCGGCATCGCGAGCGAGTTCGAAGACGAACCCGTCATAGTATTCGAACCGCCGCCCGGCTTCGGCGCTGAACACCGCCGTCTCCCAGAAGGGCGGCTTCAGCGCGTCGATCCGGTCGAGCCGATCGCGGAAGGCGTCCAGCGCAGGCGTGATCGCGACACCCGCGTCCGCAGCGAATGCATCGAGCATGGCGGCGCTTTTCGCGACAGGGCCGGAAAGCTGAAGATAACCGATCAGTGCGGCGGATGAAGCCGCATCCGGCGTCCGGTCGGCCGCCTTGTCGCGCAGGCGCTCGGCGATCTCCTCGGCGCTGCGGCCCACGGGCTGCAACCCCATGTCGCCCAGCATCTGCTCCACCGCAAGCACGGCCTGATCCTTCGACAGCGCGCCGATGCTGGCCGTCAGCGCCGGAATGCCGGTCTGGCCATTTGCAGCGCCTTCAAGAAGCTCGCGCGGCCCTTTGCGGCGAGAAAACCCGCGCCGCAGCCGGTCGCGCCATTGCGGCGAGAATGGCAGCGCCGCAATCATCGCGTGGAAGATCGCAACATCGCCAAAACGCACCCTGGCGCCCGTTGCGCCGCCAGCCTTCGCGGCTTCCAGCGCGACGGCCAGCGCCTCGGCGTCCTCCGCAGGAGATCCGCAGGCGCCGAACCATTCAAAGCCCAACTGCATGTGCTCAACCGGATCATGCGATCCGCGCGGCGGCAGGCGATAGACCGGGCCAGAGGCATGATAGCGCGCCACCGGCAGCGCGCCTTCGGCGACAAGCTGGGCGATCGGCGTGGTCAGGTCGGGTCGAAGACCATGCTCCTTGCCGCTCGGATCGGTGAACGAGCAGAGGCGCGAGCGCACCGCCTCGCCGGAAAGCTCGAGAATGATCTCGGCAGGCATCAACGTGGGCGGCTCGGCCCGCTGACCGCTGACTGCGGCGATACGAGCCAGCGCCGCCGATGGATCAGACGCTGTCACGGCTGGCCCACGATGCGGCGGATGCGCTCGACCATCTCCGCGCGCGGGCATTCGAACTGGCCCGGTCGCTCCGATCGCCAGGCCTCGTTGTCCGTCATGCCCTTGGCGGCGGCGGCCCCGGCACTGAGATCCTTGATGGTTACGACGCCCTTTTCCCGCTCGTTGCCGCCGACGATCACGACGGCAGGCGAGCCGCGACGGTCGGCGTATTTCATCTGCGCCTTCATGCCGGAGGCGCCTAGATAAGCCTCGGCGCGGATGCCGGCCTTGCGCAGGTCGTTGGCGATCGCGAAGTAGTCGCCGACCTGATCCTTGTCCAGCACCAGCACGAGAACGGGGCCATCGGCCTTGGCGCCTTCACTGACAGCCGTGGCGGCGGCGAGACGGCTGACGCCGACAGAAAAGCCCGTCGCAGGCGCAGGCTCCCCACGGAAGCGGGCGACCAGACCATCATAGCGACCGCCGCCGCCGACCGAGCCAAAGCGCACCGGGGCGCCATCTGTATCGCGAAACTCACGCAGGAATTCCGCCTCGAAGACCGGGCCGGTATAATATTCGAGGCCACGGACAATCTGCGGGTCGAACGACACGGACTCCTCACCGACGCCGAGCGCACTAAGGATCGAGTCGATCTCGCCAAGGTCCCGCACGCCCTGCATGCCCGACGCCGTCATGCCGACGGAGTTGGCAAGCTTGCGAATGGTTTCGGCGCGGGTGACGGAGCCCGCCGTGGTGAACTCCAGCAGCGTGTCGATCTGGTAGGCGACGAGGCCCGCACCCCTAGTGAAATCTCCAGACTCGTCCTTGCGGCCAGCGCCGAGCAGAAGCCTCACACCTTCGACGCCGAACTTGTCGAACTTGTCGAGCGCACGAAGCACCGTACCGCGCTGGGCGGGATCGATGACGCCGGCGGTTTCCATGATGCCGTCGAGAAGTTGGCGGCTGTTCACGCGGATGACGTAGTCGCCTTTCGCAGCGCCGGCGGCCTCCATGGCCTCGGCGGCGATGGCGATCATTTCCGCGTCCGCGCTCGGGCCGGCCACGCCGACCGAGTCCGCGTCGCACTGGATGAACTCGCGGTAGCGGAACGGGCCCGGCTTCTCGTTGCGCCAGACGGGACCGGCCGAATATCGGCGGAAGGGCTTGGGTATGCGCTCCCAGTTCTCGGCCACATAGCGGGCAAGCGGCGCGGTATGATCGTAGCGGAGGGCGATCCACTGTTCGTCATCGTCCTGCAAGGCGAACACGCCGGCATTGGGACGGTCGGTGTCAGGCAGGAACTTGCCCAGCACATCGACATACTCGAAGGGGCCGGTGTCCAGTGCCTCGAAGCCCCAGCGCGCGTAAACCGCGCTTATCGAGTCAACGAGCCGCCGTTCGGCGGCGATGATGGCGGCCGTCCGATCCGGAAATCCCCGGGGCTTGCGGGCCTCTGGGCGCCGCTGTGTTTCGTCCGTTGACATGATGTCCATCCGGCATGGGCGCGGGGATAGCGCAAGGGAGCCGCGGCGGCAACCTGCTTTGGGCGCCGGTTGCTACCCGGGCCGCTGTCTGAAACACTCGCTTGGTCGGGCAAGAGAACGGACCATGCGGATCCACTTGGCGCCTCGTCTTGCCTTCGCCCTGGCTGCGGCTTTGACAGCTCAACGAGGCTTTGCGCAGAACCAGCCCGCCACGCCTGTCCCCCGGACGAGTTGGGGGGCGCCCGACCTGCAGGGCTACTGGACCAACACGTCCCTCACGACGATGGAACGACCCGAAGGCGCTGACCGCCTCGTGGTTACCGACGAGGAAGCGGCAAGGCTCGGCCGCGCTCACGTCCTCACCCGAGCAGCGTCGGGCGATGCGCGGCAGGCAAGCGTTGCGGACGAAGCCTCCGACCGGCTGCTAGCCGACAAGAACACATCGCGAGCCTACAACCAGTTCTGGATGGACCCAGGCGCGAGCTATGCGCGCGTGAAAGGCGAATACCGCACGTCATGGATCACGAACCCAGCCAACGGGCTTATTCCCTGGAACGAGGCAGGGCGCCGCGCATCCATGCCGATGCGCGCGTTCGACGGTCCCGAGGCGCGTCCGCAATCGGAACGCTGCCTGATGAGTTTCACTGGCGGCGCCGGGCCGATCCTGACCAACGGGCTCTACAACAACACCTATCAGATCGTGCAAACGCCAACGTCAGTGATGATCCTCACCGAGATGATCCATGACGTTCGGATCATCCCGATCGGCGCGGAGCATGGACCGAAGGCCATTCCGAAATGGGGTGGGGATTCTGTTGGCCGCTATGAAGGCGAGACGCTGGTGGTCGAGACGGTGAATCCGCATCCCGGCCAGCGCTCGCTGATCTCATCCTCCGGCAAGCTGACGGAGCGGCTCACGCGCTGGTCCAATGGCCAGATCTTGTACGAATTCACAGTGGAGGACCCGGCGCTCTACACCAGCGTCTGGCGCGGCGAGATCGCGCTCAATGCCTCGGCCAAGCCGCCCTATGAGTATGCATGCCACGAGGGAAACTATGCGCTGACCGGCATCCTGACGGGCGCGCGGCAGATGGAGCGCGACGGCCGGCCGCGCCAGCCGATCCGCGAGATGTTCCCGGGCGTGGACGTGTCCGAAGGGCAATAGGGCCTAACTGCGGGCCACGCCTTCGCGAAGCATTAACGGCCATTGGCGACCATGCTGCCATGAAGCGTTTCGCCTTTTCCCTCTCCCTGCTCGTGATTGGCACGACTGCGGCCTTTGCCGACACACTGCCGCAGCAGGTGAAGTCTGAAGCCGCGCGCCTGCTTGTTCAGGTGGATGCTGCAAAGACGGCGGCGGCGTCGCGCCCTGCGCTGGCCCCCCGGCCGCTGGCGCCGGCCCTGGTTGGCGACCTGCAGCGCTTTGGCATGACGGCAAGCCGCCTGTCGCTTGAAATCCAGATGCGCGGCGGTCCGCCGGACCTGCGCTGCATCTTCCGTGGCATGGTCGAGGAAACGGACAAGCAGTTGAACGCAGCTTCCAAGGCCACAACCGGATCTCAGCAGGCGGCCGCGCTGTCGCGCATCTCACACATGCTGAAGGATGCAGTCGAGATCGCGCCTGCCGTCGGCGCAGGCGCAGCGCCAACGAAAACCACCACAACCTCGAAGGCGGCGGCAGTAGGTTCGTGCCCCGCTTCGAGCCTGGATTATATATTCACGCCTCGACCAGTTCGGCAGCCTACATGACCTTTGTGGCCCGGCAGGTTGTCGAGGATGACCACATCGCCTGTCCGAAGCTCGGGGACGAGCACCTGGCGGACATATTCGGTGAAGGCGGCGCGATCCATCGGGCCATCGAGCACGAAGGGCGCGATCAGCCCCTCGGCGGTGAGCCCCGCAAGGAAGGTGGTTGTTTTCCAGTGTCCGCCCGGCGCGCGGCCAAGGGCGCGCGTGCCAACGTCCGACCATGCATGGCGGCGCGTCATGTCGGTGCGAGCGCCGGTTTCATCGAGGAAGATCAGCCGGCCTGTGAGATCAGGCTGCGCGCGTCGCCATTGCGCGCGCGCCTCGGCCACGTCCGGCCGCTCCTGCTCGCTGGCGTGCACGCTTTTTTTTGACGCTGATCCCTGCGGCCGCAAAGAAGCGCGACAGCATCGAGGCGTCCGCCCTCACGCCTTTCTCCTGCCATAGCCGAACGGCGATAGCCTCAAGCGTCAGATTAGTACTTCACGTCACAGCCATACGGCACCGTCAGCGACGGGTCGGGCTGCTTGCCGGCCTTGAGCGCCGTCAGCGCGGCGAGCACGTAGTTGGTCGCCTTCGGCACATCGGCGACACTGTTCGATTTGATGGAGTCGATCGCGCCATTGTAGGCGACCCTGCCGTCGGGCGTGATGACGAACATGTGGGGCGTCGTCTTGGCGCCATAGGCGCGGCCCATCGAGCCATCGGCATCGAGCAGCACATGGGTGGGGTGTGCGCCGCGATCGGCGGTCAGCCTGTTGGCGCGTGCGGCGTCGGCATGGCCCTGTGCGCCTGCCTTTGATGACAGCACAGAGATCCATACAACACCCTGCTTGGCCGCCGCATCCTGCGTCGTCTGCATGTTCTTCGAATTGTAGTGCTTCTGCACGAAGGGGCAGCCGTCATTGGTCCATTCGAGCACGATGGTCTTGCCGGCGAAGTCCGAGAGCTGGACCTCCTTTCCGGCAGCGCTCATCTCTTTGAAAGCCGGGGCGCTTTGCCCCACGGGCGCTGCGTTGGCGGTGGATGCGAGAAGGGCAGCGGCAGACAGGATTGCGGCGGCGCCAGCGGCGGCCGCCAGAGTGAGCCGATCGCGGTTGAGGAAGACCATTTCGTTCTCCGGTGTCAAAACCAGTTTCGAATGCGCTTGAAGCTACAGCGTTCCGGCGGCTTCTTTGACCGCTTTCTCGACCATGGCCGGCGTCAGGACCTGTGGCAGGACAACGGGGTCGCCGCCTGAGGCCGGATAGACCAGATAGAGTGGAACCCCGGCGCGGCCGTGTTCGGCAAGTGCGGCGGCAATCACACTGTCGCGATTTGTCCAGTCAGCGACCAGGAATTCGACATTGTACTGGTCGAACGCCTTGCGGACCTTCTGGCTATCCAGGGCGACCTGCTTGTTGATCTGGCAGGTCACGCACCAGCGAGCGGTGAAGTCCACGAATACCACCCTGCCCTCCGACTGCGCCTGCGCCACCGCCTCGGCCGACCAGTCCTTGCCGCCCGCCGCGGCTGCGAGGCTTTCGCCACCCGTTGGGGCCTTGATCGAGGCCGTGGCGATCGACGGGACGAGGAACGCCGCCACGATCAGTCCGCCGGCGATGATGCGGCCGGGAACCGAGCCGCCCCATTTGGTCGCGAGCCAGATGCCGAAACCGACCGCGATGGCGCCGCCGAGGACAACCAGTACGCCGTCCGCGCCCGTCTGCCCGGCAATGGTCCAGAGCAGCCAGAGCATGGTCAGGAACATCGGGAAGGCCAGCACCTGGCGGAACGTCGCCATCCACCTGCCCGGCTTGGGGATCACCTTGGCGACCGCAGGCGTAAAGCTCAGCGCCACGAACGGCGCGGCAAGCCCGAGCCCGATGGCCAGGAACATTGCCACAATGACCGCAGGGTTTTGCTGCAGCGCCCACCCTGCCGCGCCTGCCATGAACGGCCCAATGCACGGCGCGCCGACAAAGGCCGCGAGCACGCCCGAGAAGAATGCGCCTTGTGTTCCTTCCTTACTCGCAAGGTTCTGGCCGACGCCCATCAGCGACCCGCCTATCTCAAACACGCCTAGAAGGTTGAGGCCCAGCGCAAAAATCACGAGGGTGAAGAAGGCGACAACCGGCGCATACTGAAGCTGGAATCCGAAGCCCACGAACTGGCCGCCCGCCTGCAAGGCGACGACGACGCCGCCCAGCACCGCAAAGCAGATGAGCACACCGCCGAGATAGGCAAGCCCGTGCGCGCGCGACTCCTTCGGATTGTGAGCCGTCATGGCGAGCCCGGCTGCCTTCACCGCCAGCACCGGCAGCACGCAGGGCATCAGGTTCAGCACCATGCCGCCAACAAAGCCAGCGCCTAGCGCCAGCAGGAGTCCGATCAGTGTGAACGGCTCGCCGCCCGATGACTTGCCGGCTGACACGGTTTTCACGGCAGTGTCTGCGACGCCGGCCGGAATGCCGCCCGGTGCGGCTGGCACAGCCCACGATCTCAGTGCGCCGTCGGCCGCGGTCGTGACAATGATGCCCCCAAGAGCTTGATCGCCCGGCTTCGCATACTCTGACGCTTTCAGTTCGACGGAGACGCCCTGCTCGCCGCGGCGAACAACCTGCGGCGCGATGTTGATGATCTCCGGGCCGTCAGGGAAGAAGCGAATGTCGGTTGCAGACTTGGCGGCTTCGGCGAGATCATCATCGACTGCCGCAACTTTGAAACCGTCGCCTTGGCGCTCGACCGTCGCGGCGCCTGTCAGCGGTACTGGCGCGGTCATCAGCGACGGGCCGATGAGCGCACTGGAGGCATCATCCGCCCGCTGAGCGGCTTCAACTGGCAGCGACAAAATCAGATCAGCATTTTCGGGAATGCACACGTCCTGGCAGATCAGCCAGTCGAACGCGCCGCCGATGCTCACCGTGTCGCCTGGCTTGGCGCTCGCGGGAATTTTCACTTCGAATGGCAGGACGAGTTCGCGCTCGTACCCGAAGTTCATCAGCGTCGCGAGCCGGATGGCGTGCGGCGCGGGCCATTGAAAGCTGCCGATTGTTACGCCATCCGAAACCTTCCAGTTCGCTGTCGGCGGCAGGCCGCTGTCTCCGGGGTTCTTCCAGTAAACATGCCAGGTGTCATCGAGCTGGAGGCGCAACGCTCCAAAGAACGTGTCGCCGGGCGATACCGCAGCGCGCTCGGCAATCAGGCTCGGCTCAGCCCGCTTCTCCATGCCCTGCGCCGACGCCGCGCCCACAAGCGCGAGCGTCACGCCGAAGGCCGGCAGAAGCCTCAATGCCCGCGATAGCAGTCCACGCACGCGCCTACCTCGATATCCATGTCCCCAAGCGTCGACACACCGGACTGCGTTGGCAGCAGCAATCAGCGCGTCCGACCAGTTGGACACGAAGTAATGTCATGCCCCCGGAAGAGGTCTATCCCCCTCCCCGGAACGTGACGCCTGATAACGCAGCAATACGTTGTGACCGCAATGCCGGTTACGGAACGGCGTCAGTTAACCGGCGGCTGCGCCGCGAGTCGGCGCATAGTGCGCTGGATCACGCGCTGCCAGTTCATCAGCGACACCATGTGGGCGTAGATCGCCGCGAGGGCGCCCGTGTTGCGGATATCCTGGAATTTGCCTTCCGGCAGAGCGTTAAGTCCTTCCTCGGAGATCGCCCAGTAGTCGGCGATCTTCTGAGTCTCGCCGGCATTCCCCTGGTTGTCGCGGGGAGTAAAGGCGACGGACTTCTGTTCGAACAACGCCGCCTTGTCGAGCATCTCGACGAACTCGACCGTCGCGCGGCGCTGGCGTTCGAACTCCTTGCAAAACTCGATCGCGTCCTCGGTGAATTTGGAGGCTTTCTCGCCTTCGAAGAAGGGAACGTCTGGCTGGCTGGATACCATCGCGGCTTCGGTGTCGACGCAGAGCAGCAGCTTGTCGCTCTTGGGATCCGACGCGAACACAAACGGATAGCGGCGCACGAAAGCCGGGATGTAGCTATCCGGGTCCGGATTGCCCGAGGCGTCGACATACTCGTTCTCGTTCTGGCGGACGCCCATTACGGCCACAGGGGTCTTGTCTTTGCCGACGAAGATGATCGGAAAGCAGGTGGCGACGACGCCGAACTCACTGACTGTCACCGGAACCGCGTGGGAGCCCTTAAGGAACGAGAATGGGGCCGGAATCTGCTTCACCCCCAGATTTCGGTGCCTTTCGAGCGAAAGCGGCTCAGGTTTCTTGTAGAACATGACCTGGCCGGTCAGCTCGGGCTGGCCTCCTGCGGGAGTGCTCATTTACTCGCTCCTAACTTGATGCTGGCCGGTCATTATCGGAAAACCTCAGACGCCTCAACCAAGCCGAATCATATGCTCATGCGGGACCGGATGCTGCCCCTCAGAACCTGTCTCGCCGCTGCGGCTGTCGCTGTATCGGGCATTGCAGCTTGTTCACCTCCCAGGCCAATCGCCGATCCAGAGCTGGCGACCTTGATCCAGCGCATCAGCCAGGCTGAAATCGCCCGGGCGCCGGAAGAAGCCGACATGATGGGCCTGTCGTCCGAAGCCTTCGGCCGGCCCTTTGGCGCGTTGCTCGATGACCGATCCTCGGCGTCCAGCGAGCGTACCCGTGCGGCGCGGCTCAGCTTCCTCGACGATCTGGAAGCTATCGACCGTTCAGCACTCACCCGCGACGCGCAGCGCACGCTCGATTCGGAGCTGTTCGTGTTTCGCGCTGCCGTTGCGGTCGACCGCCACGGATATGGCTACACCCGTCTGGGCTGGGCGAGCCCCTACCTGATCAACCCGCAGGACGGCGCGTATACCGACCTGATCAAGTTCATGACCGTCCACTCGCCAGTGCGGACACGCGCCGAGTCTGAATCGTGGCTGGCGCGTCTCGACCAGGTGGACGATGCCTTGCGCGATGAGCGCAGGCGCTTCGAGGTCGATCTGGAAGCGGGAGGTGGACCACCGAAAGCGATCCTGCAGCGCACGCTCGCGCGCGTTCGCTCGCTCACGCCCAACACCGCGCGCGAGCACGCGCTGACCGTCTTCTTCGTCGAAGCCCTGGCCCAGATTCCAGATCTTCCGGAAGCCGATATCGCCAAGCTTGTTGACCGCGCAACCCGGCAGGTCGGCGGCGACATCACGAAGGAGTATCGCGCGCTCGGAACGCTGCTGGAAAAATCCATCACCAAGGCGCCCGATGCTCCGGGCGTGTGGCGGCTGAAGGGCGGTGAGGACTATTACCGCGATGCGCTGCGCCTCTACACAACGACCGACATCACGCCTGAAGAACTTCACGCCGCTGGTGTAAAGCTGGTCGCGGACATCTCTACCGACATCGACAAGCTGCTTCTGGAGCTGGGCCAGGAGGACGGCACGGTCGGGCAACGGCTGCGGGCGCTCAGCCTTGATCCTGTGAACCTCTATCCCGAAACGCCCGAAGGCCGCGCCGAGATGATGGCCGCGATCGACGCCCAAGTGAAATGGGGCGAGACCCGCCTCGCCCAACTCGTGAACGTCGGGCCCAAAGGCAAGGTTGAGCTGCGACAGGCCCCGCCAGTGTCGCAGGAGACGGCTCCGGGCGCGTACTACCGCGCCGCCGCCCTCAACGGATCGCGGCCGGCGACCTACAGCATCAACCTCCGGTCAACGGCGGACTTCCCCAAATGGCAGATCCCGACGCTGACTTACCACGAGGCTGTCCCCGGCCATCATCTGCAGGCCGGCCTCGCCCGCGAGAAACCTGACCAGCCGATGGTCAACCTCCTCACCTCCAGCCCGGCTTTCTCGGAGGGCTGGGCCGTTTACGCCGAAGACCTCGCCGACGAACTTGGCGCATACGAAACCGACAAGCTGGCAAGGCTCGGCTATTTTCAATCGCTGCTGTTCCGCGCCGCGCGCCTGGTCGTTGACACCGGCATTCATGCGGAGCGCTGGACTCACGAAGACGCCGTCAAATACCTGGTCGACACCACTGGTCTTCCGCAGGCAGCAATGGAAAATGAGGTCGACCGTTATGTCATCTGGCCGGGGCAGGCCTGCGCCTACATGTCCGGCCGCGAAACAATTCGCCGCCTCCGCCGCACCGCCGCGCAGGCGCTCGGCGTCCGCTTCGACCTGAAGCTGTTTCACGATGCTCTCCTGCAGCCCGGAGCGCGGCCGCTGCCGGTCGTCGAGGCCGACATCGCCGACTGGATTGCCTCGCGCCGCGTCGCCGCCCCACCCAAGCCCGCACAATAACATCGGGCCAACTCGGCCGCGACGCAAACCGGCCCCAATCTGGGCGCGCCATGCGCAGGTCGGCGCGGACCAACGCCTGCGCTCCACGTTTGGGGACTCATCATGACACGGATACAACTCTATGCCGGCGCGGCGGTGCTCGCGCTGATCGTCGCTGCTTGCTCGACGTCCGCGACGGACGTTGTTCAGGACGAACGCGGCAGGAAGGGAACCACGCAGATCGCCCAAGACGAGAAGGCCGAGGCTGACCTCTCGATAGCCACAGGTTCTCGGGTCGGGCCGACGTCGGAGCCCAAGCGCGCTCCGGGAGAAGCATACGTTGTGCCGCCGCCTCCGCCGCCTTCAATCGCTGCTGCGCCGATGATGCGGGCTGACGGACGGCTCGCCAATGCGGGTGGCCATGCCACGGCCGCGCAAACCGCGCCGCAGCCATTCCCCGGCGACGTGAACCGCGAGAATTACGAACACAACAAGATCAATGCGCTGAAGTTGACCCATGAAGAACCGGTCTCCACCTTCTCGATCGATGTCGATACGGCGAGCTATTCCAACGTGCGCCGCATGCTCAACCAGGGCCACCTGCCGCCCAGGGATGCCGTGCGGATCGAAGAGCTGATCAACTATTTCGACTATGACTACGACCTGCCAAAATCGAAGGCGCAACCATTCGAGACAACCGTCAGGATCATTCCCGCCCCGTGGGCCAGGGGCGCCAGCTGATGCACATCGGCGTGCAGGGCTACGACATCAGCCGTGATAGCCGCCCGCCCATCAACCTCACCCTGCTAATCGACGTCTCCGGCTCGATGAGTTCGGCCGACAAGCTGCCGCTGGCGATCAAGTCGCTGAAGATGCTGGTCGACCAGATGACCGCCAGGGACCACATCTCGATTGCCGTATATGCGGGAGCGGCGGGCACGGTGCTTGAGCCCACCAGCGGCGCAGACAAGGCCAAGATTAACGCCGCGCTCGACAAGCTCAGCGCCGGCGGATCGACGGCTGGCGGCGAAGGCCTTCGCCTTGCCTACACGCTCGCCAAGGAAAACTTCGACAAGAAGAGCGTCAACCGCGTGATGTTGCTCACTGACGGCGACTTCAACGTCGGCATCAACAACCCGCAGCAGCTCGAAGACTTCGTCAGCCGCGAACGCGAGAGCGGCGTCTACCTCTCCGTGCTCGGCTTCGGTGCGGGAAACTACAACGATCTCTTGATGCAGAAGCTCGCCCAGAACGGCAACGGCATGGCGACCTACATCGACACGCTGAACGAAGCGCGGAAGGTTCTGAGCGACGACCTCGCCGGCTCGATGTTCTCGATCGCCAATGACGTGAAGATCCAGGTGGAGTTCAACCCTGCCAGGGTCGCCGAATACCGTCTCATCGGCTACGAGACGCGCATCCTCAACCGCGAGGACTTCAACAACGACAAGGTCGACGCCGGAGAGATCGGCGCAGGCGCGTCGGTCACCGCGATCTACGAACTGACGCCGGTCGGCTCCAGCGCCGCACTGGTCGATCCCAGCCGCTATCAAGCACAGAAAACGTCCGACAAGACATCCAGCGCCAACGAGTATGCGTTCCTGAAACTGCGCTACAAGACGCCGGGCGAGGACACGTCGAAACTCGTCGACCGTCCGATCACTGAAAAGGACGCGCTCGCGAACATCTCGCAGGCGCCGGAATCCACCCGCTTCGCCACGGCCGTGGCCGCGTATGGGTCGAAGCTGCGCGGCGACCCCTATCTCGATAAATCATTCGACTGGGACGCGGTCATCGACTTGGCGAACGGCGCAAAAGGCGACGACGCGTTCGGCTACCGCGCCGAGTTCGTCCAGCTCGCCCGTCAGGCCAAGACCGCCGCGACGCAGGAGGCGCTGAAGTCCCCCGGCTTCGGCGGCGTCGGGCAGTAGCTCTGGCCGACCTCAAAAAACAGATCGGGCCCGCGGAGAGATCCGCGGGCCCGCTTCCCGTCTGGAGACCGCGCCTGGCTGCCAAGGAGATAACAGCCGGCCGGCGTCCGGAGGACGAGGTTCTGTTTCTAAGCTGCCAAGCGGTCGAGTTCGCTGCCGGATGAGAAGACAGGGTCCAGCCCCTGCTCCAGGTCTGCCGCCTCGACACGACGCTTGGCGAAGTCGGCATTGCGCCGGATGAACACGGCCGTCGCTCCATAGCGTCGGGCCTCACGCCAGCGCCAGAACGCGTTCACGTCGCCAGTGACACCGCCTTGGTCGCCGACACGGATGACGCGCCAGGCTTTGCCGTCAGGCGCCGCGAACAGAACGACGCCGGCAATGCGCGCCCAGTCCTGATCCATGCCCATACGCTCGAATTGGTAGGAGATCCCGCTGGATCCAGTGAAGTTCGCCGCCCCGTTCATGTTCATGCTCCGTTCTGTTCGCCTGTTATATTCCCTTTTTGTTCTCACGCAAGATCGACGCGCAGACTTTTTGGTAAACGTCGCGGTAAGGATTGTGACGGCGGTGGCTTATGCGGGTGGCGACAGCTAACACCCCGTCTAGGATGGCCTCATGTTCGAGCAGGTAGTGAGGTTTGGTGTCCGCGCCGCCTTCATCAGCGGGCTCACGTTTAGTGCTGCCGCCCAGCAGGCGCCTGTACCATCGGTTCAGCAGGAGAAGCCCGACGTCGTCGTCATTACGGGCATGATCCCGCCGCCCGATGTCGGCCAAGGCGCGCCCTATCACTCACCACAGGAAATCAAACTGATCGCCACGGCCGCCCAGCGCGATGCCGTGACTGCAACCATCGACGGGCGCACGGCCGGCCGCTCTGCCGCCTGCAAGGACAGCGTCCAGGACATCTCGACGTCCGCTCGAATGAGCGCCATGGCCGCCCTCGATCGCACGCCAACCAACCTGCCGCGCCTGCAGGGCCTCTATCGAGACGAGAAAAGCCGGGCCACGCGCGTTTCACAGCTCGCTGGCAAGGCGCTCGTTGCAACCGACGCCGCCGAGGACTCGCGCCGGGCCGCAGCGCAGGGCGCCAACAACAAGGCCACAGTCGAGAAGCTGGAGATCGCACGGCAAAAAGCTGTCAACGCGCTCGAAAAGGAGCGCCTCAAACTGATGGAGACGCAAGCCGCCATCGCCGATTACGGCGACCTCCGCATGCGCGGCGGAAGCCAAACAATCAGCTGGGTCGAACTCGACATAAAGGCCATGCAACGGCGCAAGGCAGGCTGGGGCCTCGGCGTCCCGAAGGAAACGAAGATCAAGGATATCGATGTCGCCAATCTCCAGGCGGCCGAGCGCCAGGACGATCGCGGCTTCTTCCTGCAGATCACAGGCGTCGTCACGAACACTGGCGACAAGGCGGCGCCTGTACCCGAATTCATCGTGTCCATAATCGACCGGAGGGGCTTCCCACTGAGGAATGTGATGGGCTCGATGCCATCCAGCTTGCGTATCCCACGCCGGCGGCGCTCAGCCCTTCAGCTATGACCTCCGGCCTTCGCCTCAGCATGTCGGCCACATCGTCATCAACTTCGCCTCCGGACGCGAACCGCCGCCCGAACTGCCCGTCGGCCTCCTCTGCCAGACCGACGCACCGGACTGACATATGAGCCTTGAGACATCAGTGCGCGATTCGAGCCTTAATTGGAGAGCGTCGATACGAAGACGCAGCGCGCTCCGTGCCGCGCTCGTCGCCGTCGATCCTACCAGGCTCGTGACGCCGGGACCGGGCTCAATCGACGAGGACCCGTCCAGAAACAAGAACCGGAATGCGGGCCTTACGCCCGGATCGACGCTCGCCCGAGATACCGCGCCGCCGAGCCCAGCTCGTCCTCGATGCGCAGCAGCTGGTTGTACTTCGCCAGCCGGTCCGAGCGCGCCAGAGAGCCCGTCTTGATCTGACCGCAGTTCGTCGCCACCGCGAGGTCAGCGATCGTCGAGTCTTCCGTCTCGCCCGAACGGTGGGACATAACCGCGCCATAGCGGTTCATCTGCGCCATCTGCACGGCCTCCAGCGTCTCGGTGAGCGAGCCGATCTGGTTGACCTTCACGAGGATGGCGTTGGCCGCGCCCTTCTCGATGCCTTCAGCGAGACGCGCGGTGTTGGTGACGAAAAGATCGTCGCCGACGAGTTGGCACTTGTCGCCGATGAGCTTGGTGAGCGCGAGCCAGCCATCCCAGTCGTCTTCCGACATGCCGTCTTCGATCGAGACGATCGGGAAGCGGCTGACGAGGCTGCCCCAGTAGGCGGCCATCTGGTCTGACGACAGCGACTTGCCCTCGCCTTCCAGCTCATACTTGCCGTGTCTGTAGAACTCGGTGGCGGCCGCATCGAGGGCGAGGACGACGTCTTCTCCAGGCTGGTAGCCGGCCGCTTCGATGGACTTCATGATGAAGCCCAGCGCGTCGTCGGTGGACTTCAGGTTCGGCGCGAAGCCGCCCTCGTCGCCGACGCTGGTGTTGTGGCCGGCGGCAGACAGGCCCTTCTTGAGCGTGTGGAAGATTTCCGCGCCGCAGCGCAGGGCGTCGGCGAAGGTTTCCGCGCCCACCGGCATGATCATGAATTCCTGGATGTCGATCGGGTTGTCCGCGTGCGCTCCGCCATTGATGATGTTCATCATCGGCGTCGGCAGCACGTGCGCATTGGCCCCGCCGACATAGCGATAGAGCGGCAGCCCCGCCGCATCCGCCGCCGCCTTGGCCGTCGCCATCGACACGCCAAGAATGGCGTTGGCGCCCAGCCGGCTCTTGTTGGGCGTGCCGTCGAGTTCGTTCAGCGCCGCGTCAATCGCCCGCTGGTCTTCTGCTTCCATGCCGATCAGCGCATCGAAGATCTCTTCGTTGACCGCCGCGACCGCCTTCTGCACGCCCTTGCCGCCATAACGCGACGTGTCGCCATCGCGCAGTTCTACCGCCTCGTGTGCGCCCGTGGATGCTCCCGAGGGAACTGCTGCGCGCCCCATCGAGCCGTCTTCCAGCGTGACTTCCGCCTCGACCGTCGGGTTGCCCCGGCTGTCCAGGATTTCCCGCGCATAGACGTCCACGATCTCGGTCACGATGGCCCCTCTTTACCTGGCTGACATGCGCGAAATCGCGCGCACGGATTCCCCGCCCACGCGATCATACGCCTGCTATGAATTGAACCGTGGCCGCATGCAATCGAGCGGCCAGCCGGGGCTGGAAACGAGGCTATTCCTCGTCCTTGGCCTTCAGGATCTGCTTGCCGCGATACATGCCGGTTTTCGGGTCGACATGGTGCGGACGGCGCAGTTCTCCGGATTCCTTGTCCTCGACATAGGTCGCGCCCTTCAGCGCGTCGTGGCTGCGGCGCATGCCGCGCTTGGAGGGGGATGTCTTGCGCTTTGGGACGGCCATGAATGCCTCGGAAATCGGCAGGAAAACAGGTACAGGACGGCTCATCCCCGTCCTTAGGAGGGCGCGGTATAGGCAAATTGGCGCCGGGGGGCAAGGCCGGACGTCCTCACCCGAAACAGGCCGATCATTGACGTGCAAGGCACACGAGGAGTTTATGGCCCGTGTTGGCCCGGACCGTTCGCCAATCGCATGCCCAGTGAGTACATGCTCCCTCCCTCCCAGGTATCACACAGGTAGTCCGATGAACCCTCGCATGTCCGCCCTTGTCTGCGTCTCAGCGATGGTGCTGGCCGCGGGTCCCGCCTCAGCGCACTTCATCCTGGTCTCGCCCGACTCATGGCTCGTCGAGAACGTGCTGGGCGACCCGCAGAAGGCCGGCCCCTGCGGCGGCACATCCGCTGACCCAGGCACGCCGACCGGCAAGGTCACCGCCATGCGCGGCGGCGACATGCTGCACATCAAGGTCAAGGAGACGATCTACCACCCGGGCCACTACCGCGTTGCGCTGGCGGTGCTTGACCGCAAGGAATTGCCCGCGGACCCCGAGGCCACGACGCGCGAAAGCCCGCGCGGTCCGATCTCGGTGTCTGGCAAGATCGACCCTGCCCCCAAGCCGCCCGTGCTCGTCGATGGCCTGTTCATTCACAACGCTCGTCCGCAGACGGAATGGGAAACCGACGTGAAGCTGCCCAACATCAACTGCGACAAGTGCACGGTCCAGATCATCCAGTTCATGGAAGAGCACGGCCTCAACAAGGACGGCGATTTCACCTACCATCACTGCGCCGACCTCAAGCTCACCGCCAACCCGGCCTTGCCGATCGACATGGGCTGGCCCGGCCAGAAGGTGAGTTAGGCGCCTTCCGCCGGCGGCCTCCGCCATTTCCTTCATGGCGCGGTTGGGGAGCGCCGCATTTCGACCCAACCTGCCCTATCCTTAGCGGCCGGAAGCTGACTGAATGCGGTCCGCTGGGGCATCAATCCCGGCAGCACATCTGAGTTCTGGTCCCGATCGCAAACTCCGCAGATTGCCTCGCGGCGCTGACAGTCGTAGACATAAGGCAGTTGGATGCGTCTCATGCTGCAGGAGGCTTCGCGTGCGCTTCGCCCTCATCCTCTCTCTCGGAACCGCCCTGTCTGTCGGCGCCTTCGCGGCGTTGGCCCAGACACCGGCAAAGCCGGCGGCTCAACCCGCTGCGGCCAAGTATGATCCGACCAAGCCCTATCCGGTCTACTCTGCGCCGAAGCTCAAGATCGGCCAGCCGGACCTTCAGGGTTTCTGGACCAATGTGACGCTGACGAAGATGACGCGGCCGGCCGGCGTGACAAGCCTCGTCTATACCGAGGAGGAAGTCGCCAAGCTCGAGCGGGAGATGGTTCAGGAGATCGAGGAAGGCCAGGCGCCGACCGCAAAGGATGCGCCGGCCGAGTATGTCATCCCGAAGAACATCAAGCCCGAATACCTGGCCGGCGGGGGCGCTACGGGCGGCTACAACCAATTCTGGATCGATCCCGGCAACCACGTGATGCGGGTCAACGGCCAACCGCGCTCGTCGATCTTCACCACGCCGAACGGACAGCCGCCGGCGCGCAAGACCGGTGCAGCGACTGCGCCTGCGCCGGAGCAGCCGTCCTTCGTGAAGCTGCTGGGCGCCAGCCCGACGCCGCGCGGCGGTTCGTTCGACAATCCGGAATCGCGCGGCGCCGAGCGTTGCATCACTGCGTTCGGCCGCAATGGCGGACCACCGATGTTCGCGAATGGATTCTACAACAACAGCTACCAGCTCGTGCAGTCACCCAACGCGGTGATGATCGTCACCGAGATGGTGCACGACGCGCGTATCGTTCGTTTGAATTCGAAACATCGCACGGACGGCCTGCGTCCGTACTTCGGCGACTCGATCGGCTGGTTCGATGGCGATACGCTGGTGGTGGAAACCACCAACATTCCGCAGGCCCAGCAATTCATGGGTGCGTGGAAGGACCTCAAGGTGACCGAGCGGTTCAAGCGCGTCGCCGACGACCGGCTCTACTACGGCTTCACGATCGAGGACCCGACGTTGTGGGACGCGCCCTGGGGCGGCGAGTACGAGTTCGTCGCGCTGAACGGCCAGATGTACGAATATGCCTGCCACGAAGGCAATTACGCCATGCACGGCATCCTCAGTGGCGCGCGCGTCCAGGAAGCCAAGGCCGCCGCCGCTGAGGCAGAGAAGGCCAAGGCGACCGCGAAACCCGGCGCCAAGCCGGCAAAGGGTGGACAGTAGGCCGGTCGCAAAGACTGTCGCGAGCCAGGCGCCTGCCGCCTTTGAAATGCGCCGGGGTGGGCTCTCGTGGGGTCGCTCGTCGCGTTCATCATAGTTCGCCCGGAACGGCCTTCAGCGCTGGGAAGGCCACTGGTGGCGTCGCCCTGCCGCTGGCCGTATGAACGCGCTGGCCATGACCATGCTCGCCGTGCGATGCGACCTGAACCGACACCTGAAAGGACCATCCGATGACCGAAGCCGAACGCGAGAACGAACTCAACGACCTTCGGATGTCCGACAAGGGGCGGCCGCTGTTCGAGGCGGTCAAGCGGCACATTGCCCAAAACGTGGCGCCTATCGCGGAAGAGTTCGAGCGCCTCGGCCATGGCCGCAAGGATCGCTGGAGCTGGGCGCCCGGTCAGCTCGAACTTCTCGATGGCGCGAAGAAGAAGGCCAAGGCGGCCGGCCTGTGGAACTTCTTCCTGCCCAACGCCGAGACCGGCGAAGGCCTTAGCAACCTCGACTACGCCTACATCGCCGCCGAACTCGGCAAGCAGCCGCTGGCGTCCGAGACGCTGAACTGCTCCGCGCCCGACACCGGCAACATGGAAGTCCTTGAGCGCGTTGGCACGCCCGCGCAGAAGAAAAAATGGCTCGAGCCGCTGCTGAACGGCGAGATCCGTTCGGCCTACGCGATGACGGAGCCGAACGTCGCCTCCTCCGACGCCAAGAACATCTCCACCAGCGCCGTGCTCCAGGGCAATGAGTGGGTGATCAACGGCGAGAAGTACTATATTTCCAACGCTGGCGACCCGCGCTGCAAGATCATGATCACCATGGTCAAGACCAGCCCCGACGCGCCGAGCCACCTCCAGCAATCGCAAATCCTCGTTCCGATGGAGACGCCCGGCGTGCAGGTGCTCGGACCAATGCATGTCTTTGGCGACGACCACGCCCCGCGTGGCCACATGCATATCAAGTTCGAGAATGTCCGCGTGCCGAAGGAAAACATCCTGCTCGGCGAAGGCCGCGGCTTCGAGATCTCCCAGGTTCGCCTTGGACCTGGCCGCATCCACCACTGCATGCGCACCATCGGAAAGGCGGAAGCCGCGCTCGAAATGATGATCAAGCGCGGCCTCTCGCGCGAAGCCTTTGGCCAGCCGCTGATCAAGCTCGGCAAGAACCCGGAAGTCGTCAGCCGCGCCCGCTACGACATCGAACAGATGCGCCTGATGGTGCTGAAAGCCGCCAAGGCGATGGATGTGCTGGGCAACAAGGAAGCGCGCGTCTGGGTGTCCATGGTGAAGTCCATGATCCCGGAAATCACCTGCCGCATCATCGATGAGGCGATCCAGGTTCACGGCGCAACCGGCATCTCGCAGTGGACGCCGCTTGCCGAACTCTACGCCGACGTGCGCCACCTCCGCTTCGCAGACGGGCCGGACGAGGTTCACCACATGGTCGTCAGCCGCGCCGAGATCCAGAAATACTCCGCCGGAAAGAACGCCCGTTAGGAGCGCGAACCTCAGGTCGCCTGATTCCTAGAGGAGGCGGGCCCGGATGGTGCCAGGAATTGTCTGCAGCGCTTCAAGCACGTTTTGCTCGTTGGGCCCGCTGTCGGCATCGACCACGACATAGCCGATATCGCCATCCGTCTGCAGGAACTGCGCTGTGATATTCAGATCCCGGTCGGCGAACACGTTGTCGACGTGGCGCAGCACCCCCGGCGTGTTGCGATGCACATGGATGTAGCGCCTGCCATTGGCTCGCGGCGGCAGCTGCACCTGTGGGAAATTCACGGCGCCCAGCGTGGTCCCGGTGTCGCAATAGTCGATCAGCTTCCGCGCCACCTCCAACCCGATACGCTCCTGCGCCTCTGCAGTCGATCCTCCGACGTGCGGAGTGAGGATCACATTCGGGAGGTTCTGAAGCGGAGTGCTGAACACGTCCGAGTTGGAGCTGGGCTCGACCGGAAAGACGTCGACGGCGGCGCCGAGCAGATGCCCTTCGCGCAGGACGGCGGCGAGCGCATCTATGTCCAGCACACTGCCACGGCTGTTGTTGATCACGATGCCGCCCGGCTTGATCGCACGCAACTCGCCGGCGCCGATCATGCCCTGGGTCTGCAGCGTCTCGGGCACATGCAGGCTTACGACATCGCTGGCGAGCAGCAGCTCCTGCAGGCTGGCGGCCTTGTTGGCGTTACCGTGGGGAAGCTTGTCGAGCACGTCGTGATAGATCACGCGCATGCCGATCGCCTCGGCCAGGACCGAAAGCTGGCTGCCGATATTTCCGTAACCGACGATGCCGAGCGTCTTGCCGCGCGCCTCCGTGCTGTTTGCCGCGCTCTTGTCCCAGACGCCGCGGTGCGCAGCCTCGCTTTTCGCCGGAATGCTGCGCATCAGCAGGATGATCTCGGCGAGCGTCAGTTCGGCGACGCTGCGCGTGTTGCTGAAAGGGGCGTTGAAGACCGGCAGGCCGGCAGCGCGGGCGGCCTTGAGATCCACCTGGTTCGTGCCGATACAAAAGCAGCCGACCGCCAGCGCCTGGTCCGCCGCGGCCAGCGCCGCACCGGTCAGCTGCGTCCGGCTGCGTATGCCCAGAATGTGCGTGTCCCGGATGGCGTCGACCAGCGCCCGGTTGTCGAGCGCCCGCCGCTCGCGGACCACCTGCGTGAATCCGGCCTGCTCGAAGCAGGCTGCGGCGCTGTCATGGATGCCTTCAAGCAGCAGGACGCGGATACTGTTTTTCGGTAGCGGCAAGCGCTTAGCAATCTCGAATGTGATTCCCGTGAAGGACCCCTGACTAGCCGACTGCATGTACTGCAGCAAGACGCACGCCGGTCGCATCGCTGGCCGGGCGGCCGAATCCCCTGAAGGGCGGGCAAAGTCAGCGCAGCCCTGCGAACCAGATAACATGGCGCGGCCCCTTGCCGTTGTTTCGCGCACGCACGGTGACCTCTTCGACCTTGAAAGCGGCGTCCTTCAGGCGCCGCGAGAAGGCCGCGTCCGGCGCCGCCGACCAGATCGCCAGTATGCCGCCCGGCCTGAGCGCAGCCTTCGCCAGCGCGAGGCCGCGCATCGAATAGAGCCCGTCATTGGCGGCGCGTGTCAGCCCCGAAGGGCCATTGTCGACATCGAGCAGGATTGCGTCGAAGCGACTGGCCCCGGCGCCTATTTCCGCCGCCACGTCTCCCGCCACCAGGCGGACGCGCGGGTCGTCGAGACACCCCGCCGTCAGCGCCGCCATCGGCCCCCGCGCCCAGTCGATGATCTCCGGCACAAGCTCGGCCACGGTCACCTTGGCGCCCCTGCCCAGCACAGCCAGAGCGGCGCGCAGGGTGAAGCCCATCCCGTACCCGCCGACGAGCAGGTGCGGATCGGCCCGCCTGCCCAGCCGCTCGAACGTCATCACCGCGAGCGCTTCTTCGGATCCGCCCACGCGGCTGCTCATCAACTCGTAGTTGTCAGCCATGATGACGTAGTCGCCATCATGCCGGATCAGCCGCAACTCCGCGCCTCCAGGCGTCTTCGCCGTCGCTATCAGCTCACGCGGCTTCATCGGTCCCGGCCGATGGTACACTCGATCTGGCCGTGAGGCTCGTCGGTCGCCACGAAGACATGGTTTGGATTGTCTTTGCCGAACGGCCCCAGGTTGGCCGGCAGGTAATGCCTGTTCGGACACGCCAGGGATATCTCCGCAATCTCCGGCGCGGCCCCGAGAGCCGCCATCCCCATCCGGTAGAGGCTGTCCTGAATGCTGTGACTGAAGGTGGTGGCGAACTCCTTCAACATCGCATCGAGGATGCGTTTGTTGCTCGCGGCGTAGTCGGCGGGCCTGGCGTTCCAGCGCCAGCTTGCCTCCATGGCCGTGGCGGCGATGCGGTCGTCGGTCTCGGCGAGCGTTGTGTAGGGCTCCTTGATGTAGTTGGCCCAACCGGACTGCGTGGACTTGAGGAAGGTGAAGCCCGACAGGCCCGACTCCACAGTCGTGGCGCCCTCCGTCATCGCCACCCGGGCGAACGGCTTGCCATTGGCGTCCAGCGTGAAGGCGTGCGGATGCTCGGCGCCGTCGATCTCCAGTCGCTTCCAGACAGTTTCGCGCGCCGTCACAGTCGCCTTCGCGACGCTGTCGTAGCGCTGCAGCAGGCGTTTCGCGACGGCCGCTCCGAAATCCTCCGGCCCGGCGGTCAGCTCCTCGCGGGCGACGATATTGACCACGTTCTTCATCGTATCGGTGCACAGCGAGGTGGAATTGTCGGCATGGGTGAACGCGCGGTCGAAATCGCCCTCCAGCATCACCTGCACGGTCAGCTCACGCACCTCCTGACGGTCACCCGCGCGGTAGACGCGCATGACCCGCACGCGGCCCTTGCCATAGGTCTTTGAAACAAGCGCCATGAGCGGAAGTCTCCCTTAGCCGCGCCGCTGCTCAGGCTACGCCAACGCAGGCCCCTTTGCGACCCGCCACGTTCGGCATGCAACCGCGTCCCGATCTCCTCCCTCGCCTTTCAGTCGAGGGAGGAGATCGGTGCAACGAATGCGGTTTGAGGTGGTCGCGGGAATTTCCTCCCTCGTTCGCGAAGCGGACGGGGGAGGTGGCGCGCGACGGCTTCGTCGCGTGACGGAGGGGGCAGCCGCCGGACCATCGAAGGTCACTGCCCTGCGCGCCGACCTCCCACTGCGTAGCGGAGGACGAGCGCTGACCTCCCAACCGTTCTCGTCTCACGCTGTCCGGTACCAGCCGAATCCAGTCATCTGCCATGTCAATCGCGGACGGACGATTCTGGCCCATTGCGGACATGCCCGCTGACCGATATTTGAATCGTGTTCGCGCTATGCTCCCGAAAGGCCCCCCCAATGTCAAAACGCTGGTTCATTACCGGCGCCTCGTCGGGCTTCGGACGGCTGCTGACTGAGAACCTCTTGGCCCGAGGCGATCACGTGGCAGCAACGCTGCGTAAAGTCAGCGCCCTAGACGACTTAAAGACACGACATGGCGAGAGTCTTTGGGTAGCGCAGCTCGACGTCACAGATACAGGCGCAATTCGCGAGGTTGTCGGTCGCGCGTTCGGCATGGGCCGTATCGATGTCGTCGTGAGTAACGCGGCCTATGGCCTATTCGGCGCCGCGGAAGAGGTAAGTGACGAGCAAATCAGGCATCTGATTGACACCAATCTTGTTGGGTCCGTTCAAGTCATTCGAGCCGCGCTGCCACATATGCGGGCGCAGGGCGGTGGTCGCATCCTTCAAGTGTCGTCGGAGGGCGGGCAGATCGCTTATCCCAATTTCAGCCTCTATCACGCGTCGAAATGGGCGATCGAAGGATTCGTAGAGGCCGTTGCTCAGGAAGTCGCGCCGTTCAATATCGCCTTCACCATCGTCGAACCGGGGCCAGCTCGAACGGGCTTTGGCCGAGGGATGGTCAGACCAGAGCCGATGGCCGTTTACAACAACACGCCCGCCGGCGAGATGCGCCGCGCTCTTGCCGCGGGCGCTTTTCCGGTGAGGGGCGATGCAGCCAAGATGGTCCAGGCAATGATAGACTCTGTCGACTGCAGCCCCGCTCCGAAGCGGCTGGTGCTCGGCAGCAGTGCATTCACGTCGATCCGCGCGGCGCTTGTTGAAAGGCTTGCCGCCCTGGAGGCTCAGAAAAGTATAGCGTTCGCAACGGACGTCGATTGACCTATTACGGCGACGTCCAGCCGGCTCGCGCCGGTGGGCGCGAATGGCGGGTCATGGGCGACCCTGCCGGTCGCAGACTTGTGCGGCCAGGGCAGGACCGGGGCCCAGAGCTGCCAGTGAGTTGGGAGCGTTCCGTAGTTCGTGGTTCACTCAGCCCCGCCGGCTGCTGAGCTTGGTCGTTCGGCGGCGGGAGGAGGAGCAAGACAATGGCCACCCACGAGAAAGCGCTCGATAAGATGCGGGAGATCTGCCTCTCCTTACCCGATACCCGCGAAGGCGATCACTTCGGGGAGACCGCATTCTACGTGCGGGGCAAGCTCTTCGCGACCTGCGGAGCAAAGCATGGCGTCTGCGAGATCACGTTTGGGCTCGAGCCGGACCACGCAGCGGCGCTCCTTGAAAATGACCCTCGCTTCAAGCCGTACTCCAGGGATAAACGCGGCGTCGTCCTCGACGCGGCGAAAGTGAAGAGCTGGAGCGAGGTCAAGGAGCTCATCCTCGAGAGCTACGAACTCGTGAAGCCGCCAAAGGTAATGAAAGCGGCCAAGAAGTCCACGCCGGGCAAGCGCACCCGCCGGTGAAGCACTAAGGAATACCGGGAGATGCGTCCGCGGGGGAGCGCCGGCGCGCCTAGATTGGCGCAAATTCAACGATCGCGCCGGGCGCGCTCATTGTGCCGGGCTCCCGACTTCTCCGGCTTTCGCGGATCGATCAGCACCCGTCGCCTTTCGGCGAATTTCCCGCCGTTCAGATTCGCGAGCGCAAGCGGCTGATGTCAGGCCGCATCCATCCAAAGCGCCCAGCCCTACACCAGCCTGCTCTTGTCCCGCGCCGCGGCGATGAAGCTCGCGAACAGCGGATGCGGGTCGAACGGTCGTGACTTGAGTTCCGGATGGAATTAGCACGCCGGCCAACCAAGGGTGTTGTCAGCTCCAGAAGTTTCGTCAACCGGCAGATCACCTGATCTCGACCAACCTGTCGCCAGCATCGAGGCGCTTTTCCACGGACGGCCACAACGGCCCGAGAAGGGCTAGCAGGCTGCTCGTCGTACCGTTTCCTGTTCGGAGCCAAACAACGGCTGGTCCGGCAATGGCGCTACGCACGAGATCCGCAAAGTCTTCGTCCTTGCTGATGATGATTGCGCTTGTGCTGTCGGCCCTCTTCCAGATGTCAGGATCAATTGCCTGAGCAAGACCAATATCGAGAACGTGCTCAGCTTCGTGCCCCTTGGAAACGAGCCAGCGCAGAAGACCCTTTGGAACATTCGTATCCAGAAGGAACTTCACCGCGCGCTACTTCGCGCTGACCAGAACTGGATGATCGACCTGCGCTGCCGCATATTCGAGACACGCCCGGATATCGCCTTCCTCGAGGAACGCATAGTCGGCCAGAATCTCGGCATGCGTGGCGCCGCTCGCGAGCATGTCCAGAACATCCTTCACCCGCAGCCGATAGTTGCGGATGCAGGGACGCCCGCCGCACTGTTCGGGATTGAAGGTGATCCGGGCGAGTTCGCTAGCCATTCCAACTCCTTACCACAAACCGGCGCCGAAGCGAACTACACCAGCCTGCTCTTGTCCCGCGCCGCGGCGATGAAGCTCGCGAACAGCGGGTGCGGGTCGAACGGCCGCGACTTCAGTTCCGGGTGGAACTGCACGCCGATGAACCAGGGATGGTCCGTCAGCTCCAGGATCTCGGGCAGCTTTCCGTCCGGCGACATGCCGGAGAACACGACGCCGTGCGGGGCCAGCCTGGCGATGATGTCGGTGTTCACCTCGTAGCGGTGGCGATGGCGCTCCGAGATGTGCGTCGAGCCGTAGATGCCGGCGACCTTGCTGCCCTTGGCGAGATCGGCCGGGTAGGCGCCCAGCCGCATCGTGCCGCCAAGGTCGCCGCCCGCCTCGCGCGTCTCGCGCACATTGCCGCGGATCCATTCGCCCATCAGGCCAACCGCAGGATAGTCCGGATTTCCGAACTCGGTTGTCCCTGCCCCTGAAATGCCCGCGAGATTGCGCGCCAGTTCGATCACCGCGAGCTGCATGCCATAGCAGATGCCGAAGCATGGCAGCTTGTGGCGCCGCGCATAGCCTGCCGCCCGCATCTTGCCGATCGCCCCTCGCTCGCCGAAGCCGCCGGGCAACAGCACGCCGTCGACCGTGTCGAGTTCCGAGAGGTCGGCGCCAGGGTCATCATACCGGTCCGACGGAATCCAGGTGAGGTTCACCTTCACCTTGTTGGCGAGGCCGCCATGGCCCAGCGCCTCGACCACGGACTTGTACGCGTCGTGCAGCGCCACATACTTGCCGACGATGGCGATGCGGACTTCGCCGTCGGGATTGCGCAGGGTCTGCGAAGTCTGCACCCAGTGCTTCAGGTCCGGCGTGGTCTCCTTGTCGAGCCCGAAATGGCGCAGCACTTCCCGGTCGAGCCCGCGCGCATGGTATTCCAGCGGCACTTCGTAGATATGCTGGGCGTCGAGCGCTTCGATCACGGCCTCTGGCCGCACATTGCAGAACAGAGCGATCTTGCGGCGCTCTTCCGGCGGGATCGGCATGGGCGCGCGGCACAGCAGGATGTCGGGCTGGATGCCGATGGAGCGCAACTCCTTCACCGAGTGCTGCGTCGGCTTGGTCTTCATCTCGCCGGCGGTGGCGATGTAGGGCAGCAGCGTCAGGTGGATGAACACGCTCTGCTCGGGGCCGAGTTCCTGGCTGAGCTGGCGGATGGCCTCGAAGAACGGCAGGCCCTCGATGTCGCCAACGGTTCCTCCGACCTCGACAAGCACGAAATCGACGTCGTCCGTGTCGGCCTTCACGAATTCCTTGATGGCGTCGGTGACGTGCGGGATCACCTGCAGCGTGGCGCCGAGATAGTCGCCCTTGCGCTCCTTCTCGAGGATCGCCTTGTAGATGCGGCCGGTCGTCGTGTTGTCGGTCTTGCGGGCGGAGACGCCGGTGAAACGTTCGTAATGTCCCAGGTCGAGGTCGGTCTCGGCGCCGTCATCGGTTACGAAGACTTCGCCGTGCTGTGTCGGCGACATCGTGCCGGGGTCGACGTTGAGATAGGGGTCCAGCTTGCGCAGGCGCACGCGGTAGCCGCGCGCCTGCAGCAGGGCGCCAAGCGCTGCCGAGGCAATGCCCTTCCCGAGGGAGGACACGACGCCTCCCGTAATGAAGATAAATCGCTTCATGACGGATAACCGCTCTAGCGCCGGTTTCGGGGAAGGTCGAGTCACCCCGCAAAAGGGCCGCAGCCGCGCGGGTTATTCCCGAACCGGGCTGCGGAAGGGCAGCGCCGGCCGGCAAATCGATTCGCTGTGGATTACGGGTTCGGCGTCGGGTCAGGTGTGGTGGGCGGTGTGGTGGGCAGTGTGGTGGCGGGTGTGGTGGTCGCCGGGGCGAGTGGGTCGGGCTGTGGTGTGGTGACAACCGGGGCGGGTGCGGGCGCTGGTGCGGGAGGCGCGATTGCCGGCGCGAGCGGGTCTGGCGCGGTGATGGTAGGCGCAGTAACCACCGGCGGCGCCGCCACAACCGGCGCCCCCGGCGCCAGTGGGTCAATATTCTGCTGCTGCTGAAGCTGGCGGTCCAAGTCCGTAGGCGCGCGAGCTTCCTCGGCATTGAGGCGCGTCATCACGATGCTGGTTACAAAGAAGACGGCGGCAAGGATCATGGTGGTGCGGACCAGCACGTTGGCTGCGCCGCGCCCGGAAATCACCCCACCTGTTCCGCCACCGCCCATCCCAAGTGCGCCGCCTTCGGACCGCTGCAGCATGACTGCAATCACCAGCGCGATGCAGGCGATCAGGTGGACGACGAGCAGAACGTTCTGCATGGAAGATGGGCCTCGATGACGGATTAGGCCGCGTCAAAGCACGTCGAAGGGGCGCGGCCAAGCCCCTGGCAGCCATTTCATGGGGTTGTGAGGCCTGCGATCCCTTGCCCCGCCCCTAAGCGCAGGCCTTCGCGATGGCCAGGAAATCCGCGGATTTCAGGCTCGCCCCGCCCACCAGAGCCCCGTCGACATCGGGTACCTGCATGAGTTCGCGGGCGTTATCGGGCTTTACGGAGCCGCCATAAAGAAGCCGGACGCCGTTCGCCCTAGCCCCGAAGCGCTGGCACAGCCCTTGGCGCAGGGCGGCGTGAACCTCGGCGACTTGCGCGGTCGTGGGCGTCCGGCCCGTCCCGATGGCCCAGATGGGCTCATAGGCGATCACAAAGGTGACGTTTGCAGCAGTTTCGGGGACCGACCCGGCCAGTTGGCGGCCGACAACGCCAAGGGTTTGTCCCGCGTCTCGTTCAGCCAGGCTTTCGCCAAGGCAGATGATGGGGGTAAGGCCCGCCCGGATCGCTGCGGCGGCTTTGGCAGATACGGCCGCGTCCGTCTCGCCATGCATGGCGCGGCGTTCGGAATGGCCCACGATCACGTATTTGGCGCCGACGTCGGCCCACATCTCGGCGCTCACATCGCCGGTGAAGGCCCCGGACTTCTCGGCGTGGCAGTCCTGCCCGCCCAACTCGATCTTCGACCCCTCTAGCGTTTTGGCGGCCTCGCCGACCAGTGTCGCGGGGGGACACACCACCAGCTCTACCGAGGCCGGCAGGGACGCCGCGCCCTCGATCATGGACCGAATTTCGGCAAGCGCGGCCTTCTGGCCATTCATCTTCCAGTTGCCAGCAACAAGTTTCCCACGACCGCTCATTCCGTCCCTGTTCCCCGATGTTCATGGCCTGGCCGCGCGGAAACCTGTTCCAAATCACGGCCCAACCGCAATTTCCTGCGGCAAGGCGGTTTCCACTTGGCCGCAAAATGCTCTAGCAAGCCGTGTTCCAGCGGATACCCCGGACAGGGGACCGCCGCCAGTGTTCAGGGAGGTCCCGCCAATGCTTGGCTGGTTCCGCAAGTTCGTGAAGTCCAAGGTAGGGTTCGCCCTCTTTGTCCTTCTCATTATAAGCTTCGGGGTCTTCTTCCGCGACCCCTTCAGCGGCGTCATGGGCGGTGGCTTCGTAAAGGTCGGCAGCCATGAAATTCACCCCCGCGACCTCAACCGCGAGGTCGAAAACCGGCTGGAACAAATGCGGCAGCAGTCCGGAGAAATCCTCTCGCCACGTGATGCTGCCCAGCGCGGCATCACGAACCAGATATTCCAGGAACTCATCCAGCGGGCCTCGATCCTGGAGTTCGCAGACCAGATCGGCGTAAAGGCCAGCATGTCGGCCGTCACCAACCTCCTGACCAATGCGCCGCGGTTCAAGGATTCGCTAGGCCGTCTGAATAAGGATGCCCTGGCCCGCTACGCCCAGGAACAGAAGCTGTCGCTCGCACAACTGCAGGACGACATCCGAAGACCAGATGACCATCGGCTATGTCGCAGACGCGGCCTTTGGCGGCGTCACGACGCCCGAAGTGCTGATAAAGCCGTTGCTCAGCTTCTTCGGAGAGCAGCGCACGCTGTCCATCGCGCGCATGACCGACAAGAGCATCGCGGAGCCTGCGGCGCCGACGCCTGCCGAACTCAGGGATTTCTACACCAAGAACACAGCCCGCTTTGCCCAGCCGGAGCGCCGCCGCATCTCGGTGCTGACCTATTCGGCGGACGACTTCATCGACAAGGTCCAGCTCACGCCCGACCAGATCAAGGCGGAGTACGACAAGCGCATCAAGGAATTTTCTTCCCCCGAGACGCGCGACATCGCACAGTACGCCGCGCCGGACCGCAATACGATTCAAGCCTTTGTCGATGCCGTAAAAGCAGGAACGACGGCCGATGAAGCGATGCAGAAGACCGCTGGAGTGACGCGCGTCGATCTCACGGTCAAGCCTGCCGACCTCACTGAGAAACAGTACAGCGATCTGGTCTTCGCCCTGCCTGTGGGCCAGCTCCAGGGACCATTCCAGGTCCAGGAAGCGTTCTACGCCGTGCAGGTCCTCAAGATAACACCCGGCATCCCCACTCCGATCGAGCAGGTCAGCGAGCAGATCAGCGCCGGCCTGCGTAAGTCCGATGCTGTGCGTCTGTTCCAGCAGTCCGAGGAAGGCTTCTATGACATGGCCGGCGGCGCCACACTGGAAGACATCAGCAAGCAGATCGGCGCACCCGTGCTCGTGCTCCAGCCCGTCGACGCTGGCGCGCAGACCCGTGACCGCCACCGCAACACGATCCTCGCAACCCATGAGGACGCGATGAAATCGCTTTTCGCCCTGCCTGTGGGCCAGGTGACGGATGTGATCGAGGGCGACAACGAGCGCTCGATCTTTCGCGTCGATGAGATCGTGCCGGCGTATACGCTCAGCTACGAGGAAGTCGAAGGCGATCTCAAAAAGATCATGATGGCGCAGCGTGTCCAGGAAGCAGCCGACAAGCTGGCCAATGACATGGTCGCCTCTGTGAAGGGCGGACAGGCCTTTGCGCAGGCCGCCACGCTGCACCGCATGGCCGCTCTCCCCTCGCTGACCATCAACCGCGCGCAGCAGCCTCCAATCAGCCAGGCAGTCGCCACTGGCGCCTTCAACCTCAAGGTTGGCGATGTCGGCGTGGTGAAGAACGAGAACGGCGAGCCCTGGGTTGTGAAGGTCGACAAGGTCGAGCCCGTCAGCGTCGAAGCCGCTGCTGCAATCCGCCAGCAAGTCGCCCAGAACATCACCCAGGGCGTTCGTAACGACGTCCAGGAAATCTTTGTTCGCGGCGTGCAGACCGCAGCCAAGGTGAAGCCGAACGAAGCGGCCATCACAAAGTATTTCGACGACCTCACCAAAGACCAGGCGCAATGAGTGTTGACCTTCCCCGGCTTATAGTCAGGCGGCGGGTCGACGACACGGAGTCGCCGGTCTCGGCGATGTTGAAGCTGAACCCGATGCAGCCGGGCCTGGTGCTGTTCGAAAGCGTAACGGGCGGCGAAACCCGCGGCCGCTACTCTTTCATCGGCATGGCGCCCGACCTGTGGTGGCGCGTGCGCCGCGGCAAAGCCGAGACATCCTCGACGCAGGACTTCAGGAAAATCCTCTCGACTTCGGGCGACCCGATGACCTCGCTGCGCGAGTTCGTCGACGCCTGCAAAGTGAGTGGCATGGATGGTCTGCCGCCCATGGCTGCCGGGGCCTTTGGCTATCTCGGCTACGACATGGTCCGTTATGTCGAGAAACTGCCGGAGACGAAGCCCGACCCTACCGGCGTGCCCGAAGCGATGCTGATGCGCCCGGGCGTCGTGCTGATCTTCGATGGCGTGAAACAGGAGATCATCCTCGCCGCCCCCGAGAGAGAGAGCGAAGCCGCAACCCTCGCCCGCCTCGATGCGGTCGAGGAAAAGCTCGACCAGCCCATGCCGCCTTCCCGGCCCAACGACGCGCCCGTCGAGAAGATCTCGTTTGCTTCCAACACCACCAAGTTGCGCTATCTCGAAATGGTCGAGCAGGCGAAGGCCTACGTGAAGGCCGGCGACATCTTCCAGGTTGTCCCTAGCCAGCGCTTTTCGGCCCCGTTCGAGCGCTCGCCCTTCGCCTTCTACCGCGCCCTGCGCCGCCTGAACCCATCGCCCTTCATGTTCTACGTGAACTTCGGCGAGTTCCAGATTTCAGGCTCCAGTCCGGAAATCCTCGTGCGAGTCCGCGACGGCGTCGTCACCGTCCGCCCCATCGCCGGCACCCTGCCGCGCGGCAAGACGCCCGAGCAAGACCTCGAAAACGAACTCAAGCTCCTCGCGGATCCGAAGGAGCGCGCCGAACATCTGATGCTGCTCGATCTCGGCCGGAACGATGTGGGCCGCGTCGCCGCCCGCAGCACGGTCGAAGTTACCGAGAGCTTCACCGTCGAGCGCTACAGCCACGTGATGCACATCGTCTCCAACGTGCAGGGCGTGCTGAAAGAAGGCGAGGACATGGTCTCGGCCCTCGCCGCAGGCTTCCCGGCCGGCACCACATCCGGCGCGCCAAAGATCCGCGCCATGGAAATCATCACCGAACTCGAACCCCACGCACGCGGCGTCTATGCCGGCGGGGTCGGCTATTTCGGCGCCGGCGGCGACATGGACACCTGCATCGCATTGCGTACCGCCACCTTCAAGGATGGCCGCATCAACGTGCAGGCTGGCGGCGGAGTCGTCTACGACTCAAATCCGGAATCCGAGTTCGAGGAAACGCACCACAAGGCCGGCGCTTTGTTCCGCGCCGCCGAGGAAGCCGCCCGCTATGACCGGGGGAACAGATGAGCGGAAACCCCAAGGTCCTCATCGTCGACAACTACGACAGCTTCACCTACAACCTCGTCCACTACTTGCAGGACATTGGCGCAGACGTTGAAGTCTTGCGCAACGATGCGCTCACTGCCCAGCAGGTGCTGGCGAAGGGCGCCGACGCCATCGTGCTCTCGCCCGGCCCCTGCACGCCCAACGAGGCGGGCATCTGTCTTGAACTGATCAAGCTCGCCCCCGACGACCTGCCCATCCTCGGCGTCTGCCTCGGTCATCAGGCGATCGGGCAAGCCATGGGCGGCGTGGTCGAGGGCGCCAAGGACATCGTCCACGGCAAGGCGTGGGATGTGAAAGTCCTCGGCGGCGATCTGTTCGAAGGCGTTCCCGAGCATTTCGAGGCGGTGCGCTATCACTCGCTCGCAGTGCGCCGCAAAGGCATGCCAGACGTGCTCATGGTCGATGCCGAAACCGCGGACGGCGAAGTCATGGCCGTGCACCACGCTACCCGCCCGGTTTTCGGCGTGCAGTTCCATCCGGAATCCATCGGCAGCCAGTACGGCAAGGTCATGCTGGCCAACTTCCTCAAGCACGCCAGGAAGAAGTCGTGATCGACCCTGTCCGCATCGCCGTCGGAAAGCTTGCCGCAAACGAGCGCCCGACCCAGAGCGAAATCAGCGCCGCCTTCGAAGACATTCTCGCGGGAAAGGCCGAACCTGCGCTGATCGCTGCTTTCCTGATGGGCCTGCGTACACGAGGCGAAACGGCTGACGACATCGTCGCCGGCGCTCGCGTCCTGCGCGCCAACGTCCGTCCGGTGAAAGCCCCTGCGGGCGCCATCGACACGTGCGGCACCGGCGGCCTTAGCTGGACCTCGCTGAACACGTCCACCGCCTCCGCCTTTGTCGCTGCTGGCGCGGGCGCCATCGTCGCCAAGCACGGCAACCGCTCCAAGAGCAAGGCCGGCTCCGGCGATGTACTCGAAGCTCTTGGCGTCAACCTCGCCCCCAGCGACGCCCAACTTGAAGCCTCGTTCCGAGACGCGGGCCTCGCCTTCATGTTCGCGCCCAGCCACCATTCCGCTATGAAGCATGTCGCCCCCGTGCGCGCGGCGCTCGGCATCCGCACCATCTTCAACTTCCTCGGCCCCCTCGCAAACCCTGCCGGCGTCAAGCGCCAGGTCCTCGGCGTGTTCGACATCGCATGGCTCGAACCCTTCGCCCGGTCGCTGCGTGATCTGGGCGCAGAGCAGGCGCTTGTCGTCCACGGCGCCGACGGCATGGATGAGATCTCGACCTACCGCGCCCACGCATGTCGCACATCTCGCCAACGGCGCGATTCGCACCTACCAGATCACGCCCGAACACCTCGGCATTCGTCGCGCGGACCTCGATGACCTGCGCGGCGGCACGGCAGCCGCGAACGCCCAGTCCCTGCTCGCAGTGCTCGAAGGCAAACCCGGCCCATTTGCCGATCTCGTGGCGGCCAACGCCGCCGCCGCACTGCTGGTCTCCGGCGCCGCGGCCGACTGGACCGATGGCGTGGAACGCGCCCGCGCCTCCATCTCGACCGGCAAGGCCTTGGCCGCACTCGAAGCCCTGAAGCGAGCCTCCAATGGCTAGCATCATCCCCGATAAGCTGAGGGCCATCCTCAACTACAAAAGGGACGAGGTGGCCGCCCTCAAGAAGCAGCGCACACTGGCCTCGCTCGAAGCCGACGCGAAGCACGCCTCCAAGCCTCGCGGCTTCGCCGACGCCTTGCTCCGTGTCGCGAGCGCCGACGGCAATGCTCTCATCTGCGAAGTGAAGCGCAAAAGCCCGTCCGCCGGCGAAATCAACAACGGTCGCCCGCCAGAAGTCGCCGCTATGGCTTATGAGACCGGGGGCGCGGCCTGCATCTCCGTGCTCACCGATGGCCCGAGCTTCGGTGGATCGCTGGACGACATGAGGACTGTCCGGGCCGCCGTCGACCTGCCGGTCCTGCGGAAAGACTTCATGATTGATCCCATCCAGATCGTCGAAGCCCGCGCTGCCGGCGCCGACGCGATCCTCATCATCATGGGCGCCATGGACGACGCGCTCGCCGCCGAACTCCATAGCGTTGCCGACGACTACGGCATGTCTGTCCTCCTCGAAGCCCATGACGAGGCGGAATTCGTCCGTGCGCTTGGCCTGCCGTCGGCCCTGATGGGTGTGAACAACCGCGATCTGCGTACCTTCACCACCGATCTCGGCGTCACCGAACGCCTCGCCGACATGATGCCAGATGGGCGGCTGCTGATCTCCGAAAGCGGCATACGCGCCGCTGTCGACATCGCCCGCCTGCGCGCTTGCGGCGCCCGGGGATTCCTCGTCGGCGAAAGCCTGATGCGGTCGGAAAACCCGGCAGAATCCGTGCGCTTGCTGGCCCGGGCACGGTAAACGATCCAACTGTGGATTTGACCCATAACGTGAACGATAGTAGAACTATCCGCAACTCATCAGTTGTGGAGGCCCCGAAGGCCTATGCTTACGAAGAAACAGCGCGAACTCCTCCTGTTCATTAATGACAGGATCAAGGAAACCGGGGTCTCCCCCAGTTTCGATGAAATGAAGGAGGCGTTGGACTTGGCGTCCAAGTCCGGCATCCATCGCCTTATCACGGCTTTGGAGGAGCGTGGCTTCCTCCGCCGCTTGGCCCACCGCGCCCGCGCCCTCGAAGTCCTGAAGCTTCCTGAAAGCGCCGTGCCGCAGGGCAACAGCGCCCGCGGTTTCCGTCCCAGCGTCGTCGAAGGCCGAGGGGGCCGTTCGTCTTCGGCTCCCACCTCTCGCGGCCCCTCGATGATCCCCGTCATGGGGCGCATCGCCGCCGGTACCGCGATCGAGGCCATCGAACACGAAACCACCCGCGTCGCTGCTCCGGACGACGATTTCGACCCGGATACGCATTTTGCGCTCGAGGTCTCGGGCGAGAGCATGATCAACGCGGGCATTCTCGACGGCGACACGGTCATCCTCAAGAAAACCGACCACGCCCAGTCCGGAGACATCGTCGTGGCCCTGATCAACGAGGAAACCGCGACGCTCAAGCGCTTCCGCAAGAAGGGCGGCTCCATCGCCCTCGAAGCCGCCAACCCCGCCTTCGGCACCCAGATCTTCGGGCCCGACCGTGTCCGCATCCAGGGCAAGCTGGTCGCGCTGGTCCGGAAGTATCACTGAGACTGTTTTGACTTGGCCGCTTTCGGCGGCCTTTCGTAGAGCGGCAGGGTCCATGCCCGGCCGCTTTGCATTTTGGCTGTCCGCACCTGCACCGACCTGCCGCCGCCCTCGATCACCGCACCGCCCCTACCCGCATGGTCGCACGGCTGCACCACCAGCGCCGCCGCAGCGCCCCTCGGCGTCACCTGCAGCGTCGCCGCGCTTGGACACGCACTCGCCGCCGCCTGCGCACCCGCCATAACCTCCACCCTCCCGAACCCCACCTCCACCACGCACCCCGCCCCCTTCCCCGCGCACGGACCCTTCCGCACGTCGTCACCGATGATCAGGGGGTTGAGGCCATTGTCGGCGCGCCAGTCGATGAGCTCGATCCAGCCCTTCCCGTCCTTCAGGAACACCGATCCGTCGTTGGCCACATAGCCGACTGCCTGGGGCGCCGACAGCCACATTGCCCCCGCCAGAACGCCCGGGATCGCCGCCAGCGCCCGTCCCCGCCGGCTGGCGATACAGAACACCACGATCGCCAGAGCCGCCCAGGCCAGCCCGGCCGAGCCCAGTCGCGGCAGATCCACTTCCGGCGACATGTCCACCGACCAGCGGGCGATGTCGAGCACGACCTCCAGGCTCTTGCCCATCAGCCACAGGAACGGCTCGTCAAGCCCGAACGGCGCCGCCAGCGCCGCCGCAGCCGCCGCCGGCGTCGTCCACAGCGTGATGACAGGTGTCGAGATGATGTTGGCGATCACGCTGAACAGCGCCGCCCGGTCGAAATGGTGAAGCGCGAACGGCATCGTCGCGAGGGACGCCGTCAGCGATGTCGCCACGGCGCCGATCGTCCACCCGCCGATCCTGGCGAACATGCCCGGCTGATCAGGCCGGTCGAGCTTCGGCCAGATCTCGTAGAGTGCAATCAGCGCCGCCGAAGCCGCAAACGACATCTGGAAGCCCGGCGTCACCACTGATTCCGGCTGCAGCAGGACTACCACGAACAGCGCCACCGCCACGGATCTCAGGGACAATGCGGGCCGGTCAAACAGCTTCGCGCCGAACGCGATGAGCGCCATAACGAACGCCCGCTGCGTCGCCACTTCCATCCCCGAAACGATGAAGTACAGCGTGCAGGCAACAATCGCCCCGAGCGCTCCCGCCTTCACCGCAGGCACGCGCAGCGCAAGCGGCTCGATGAATGGCCAGGTAAAGCGGATCAGGAAGAAGACGATCCCGCCCGCGAGCACCATGTGCACGCCCGAAATCGAAAGCAGGTGCGCCAGCCCAGAGAGTCTCAGTGCCTCCGAGTCATCCGGCGTGATGAAGCTGCGGTCGCCAGACACCATCGCCGCCGACATGCCGCCGCCACGTTCCCCGGCCTCTTCGTAGACATGTGTCGCCATCGCCCGCCGCACCGCCCCGATCCAGTACGACACCCGGTCGAGCACCGTCGCCGGAGGCGGCGAAGGCAACGGCTCGCACTTGCCGGTTGAGAATCCGACCGCCCCCAATTGCTGGAAATAGGCGTCGCGGTGGAAAACGTAGTCGCCCGGCACAACCGGCCGCGGCGGCGGCGACAGGATCGCGCTGCACGCTACCGCCCGCCCCGGGCTGAACGGGATGTCGCCCTTGTAGCTGAACCGGACATAGCGCGGCGTCTGCTCCGGGCTCAGCCCCTCGATCGCCCGGACGTCGATGCGGATGCGCCGGCTGCGTTCGCTCGCGTCGATCTCCGCGATAACGCCCTCGATGCGGACTGGGCCGATCTCCTGCCGCAGCACCGGCGCAGCCATCAGTCGCGTGCGCACTTCCCCCGCAATGCCGCCCAGCCCGACGCACGCCAGCAGCGCAGCGGCCAGCGCAAAATTGCTGCCACCCCTCCGCCGCAGCACGGCCCACACCCCCGTCGTCGTCATCGTCCATGCGGCCAACACGCGCCAGTCCGGCTCGAACGGCACGGTCATGTAGAGCGCCGCGCCTAGCACCAGCGCCAGCGGCAACAGCAGAGGCCAACGCAGCGCCTGGTCATTCGCCGCGCCCCGCAGAAACCGCCCCAACCCCACCGCCAAACCCACCCGAACAGGCGCGCCAGAGGCCCCAGCCGCGCCTCCGGCTTCAGGTATTGCATCGGCGGGGGCGGATGTGGTCTTCAGGGCCCGCGCTCCCGCCCATCCTCGCCGGGGAGCCGCCTGTCTGCAGACTGGAACCGGATGACGGTCGTCACGCGCTTCGCCCCTTCCCCTACGGGCTACCTCCATATCGGAGGCGCCCGCACAGCCCTATTCTGCTGGCTATACGCCCGCCACATGGGCGGCAAGTTCCTCTTGAGGATCGAGGACACCGACAAGCGAGCGCTCGACCCAGGCCGCCGTCGATGCCCTGCTGGATGGCCTCACCTGGCTCGGCCTTTCCGGCGACGAGCCGCCCGTCTTCCAGAGCCAGCGCGCCGCCCGCCACGCCGAGGTCGCCAATGAGCTGGTCAGGCGCGGAGCGGCCTATCGTTGTCCCGTCACGTCAGAGGAACTCACCGCCCGGCGCACCCGCGCCGAAGAGCTGAAAGCCGAGACTCGACGCTGCCCTGGACATGCCGGCCCAGATGCGCGCCCAGAAACAGGCCGAGCGCGAGGATCTGATGCGACCCTTTCGCTCCCCCTGGCGTGATCCTGCGAAACCGCTGCCGGAGGGCAAGCCCACCGTGGTCCGCCTCCGCATGCCTGACAAGGGCGACCTCACCGTCCACGATCGGGTGCAGGGTGCCGTCACCCAGAAATACCGTGAACTGGATGATCTGATCCTGCTCCGCTCCGACGGCACGCCGACATACCTGCTGGCCGTCGTCGTCGATGATCACGACAGCGGCGTAACACACGTCATCCGGGGCGATGACCATCTGACCAATACTTTCCGCCAACTGCCGATCTATCTTGGCATGGGCTGGACGCCGCCTGAGCACGCTCATGTTCCCATGATCCACGGGTCGGATGGCAAGAAGCTCTCCAAGCGCCACGGCGCCACTGGCGTGGACGCCTACCGCGATGAGTTGGGCTATCTTCCGGAAGGTCTCAAGAACTACCTGCTCCGCCTCGGCTGGAGCCATGGCGACGACGAGATCATCTCCGAGCAACAGGCGATCGGCTGGTTCGACCTCGACGGCCTCAACAAGGCGCCCGCCAGGCTCGACATGAAGAAGCTCGACGCCACCAATGCCCACTACATGGCCCAGGCTGACGACCAGCGGCTCTTCGCGCTGCTGCTGGACCGCCCGGAAGCGAAGCACCTTCAACGACAACGAGAAGGCTCGCATCCGAGCCGCCATGCCCCATCTCAAGATCCGCGCGCCCAACCTCGTCGTACTTGACGGAACAGGCCAGATTTCTCACCGACATCCGCCCAATAGACCTGACGGGAAAGGCAGCGGACCAGGTCAATGGCGAGGCAAGGGAACGGCTCGGCATGCTCGTCAAGCGATGGGAGGGGTTTGCCGACTGGACCGAGGCGGCCATCAAGGAAGATCTGGCGGGGTTTTGCGCCCAAATCGGCATCGGCCTGGGAAAAATCGGCCCTGTTTTGCGGGCGGTTCTTACTGGCGGCGCGGCCGCGCCCGATATTGCTCTTGTGCTCGCTTTGCTAGGCCGTAATGAAGGCCTCGCACGCATGAAGGATCATGCTGCCGGGGGCTGAAAAGCGGCTATAGCCGCTCGGATTGTTGGAGAGGGTCGATGGAAAACAAGGTCAAGCCGAACGGCAAGGCATCGCTCACCGCTGGCGGAAAAACCGTCGACCTTCCGGTCTATTCAGGAACCGTGGGCCCCGACGTCATCGACATCGGCAAGATGTACGCCCAGACCGGCATGTTCACGCTGGACCCGGGCTTCACGTCCACCGCCTCGTGCGAAAGCCAGATCACCTACATCGACGGCGACAAGGGCGTGCTGCTGCACCGCGGCTACCCGATCGACCAGCTCGCCGAGAAATCCACCTTCCTGGAAGTCTGCTACCTGCTGCTCCATGGCGAGCTGCCGAACCATGGCCAGTACAAGGATTTCACCGCCACGATCACGCGGCACACCATGCTGCACGCGCAGTTCGACCGTTTCTTCGAGGGGTTCCGCCGCGACGCGCACCCGATGGCGATCATGTGCGGCACGGTCGGCGCGCTGTCTGCTTTCTATCATGACATCACCAACGTCGATGATCCCGTGCAGCGGAAAGTCGCCCAGCATCGCATGATCGCGAAGATGCCGACGATCGCGGCGCGCGCCTTCAAATATTCAATGGGCCAGCCCTTCGTCAGCCCGCGCAACGAACTCGACTATGCTTCGAACTTCCTGCGCATGTGTTTCGCCGTGCCGGCCGAGGACTTCAAGATCAACCCCGTCCTCGCCCGTGCGATGGACCGCATCTTCATCCTTCACGCCGATCACGAGCAGAACGCCTCGACCTCAACCGTCCGCCTTGCCGGCTCGTCCGGGGCCAACCCGTTTGCGTGCATCGCGGCCGGCATCGCCTGCCTCTGGGGACCCGCCCATGGCGGCGCCAACGAAGCGGCGCTGCAGATGCTGCAGGAAATTGGCACGGTCGAGAATGTGCCGAAGATGGTCGCCAAGGCGAAGGATTCCAATTCGGGCTTCCGCCTGATGGGCTTCGGCCACCGCGTCTACAAGAACTACGATCCGCGCGCCAAGGTCATGCAGAAGACCTGCTACGAGGTCCTCAAGGAAGTTGGCGCCGAATCCGATCCGCTGCTGCCGGTGGCGATGGAACTGGAGCGCGTGGCGCTGTCGGACGAATACTTCATTCAGCGCAAGCTCTATCCGAACATCGATTTCTATTCGGGGATCACGCTCAAGGCGATGGGCTTCCCGACTTCGATGTTCACCGTGCTCTTTGCCCTGGCGAGAACCGTGGGCTGGATCGCCCAGTGGGAAGAAATGACCACTGATCCCACTCAGCGCATCGGCCGCCCGCGCCAGATCTACACCGGCGCCCCGGAACGCAACTACGTTCCGATGGGTGACCGGAAATAGGCGTCGGTCGCAGAACACGGCCAGGCCCGCACTCGCGCTCCCATGCTCAAACTGGCGCGCTCACGACCTGCCGGGTCCCGGCCAGCCTCAATATCCGGTCCGCCGCAATGTCGGCCGACGGCCGCCCCGGACTCGCCATCGACTTGAGCGCCGCCGCCTGTCCCTTGCGCTGCGCCTCAAGCGCCGAGGCATCCGAAAGCAGTCGCTCCGCCGCCGCCCAGAGATTCGCGGGCGTTAGCCGCGTCTGCACAAATTCAGGCGCGATCTCGCGACCGGCCGCCACGTTGAGCAGGGTGATGAACCGCGAGCGCATCAGGAACACACGCGCAATCGCCCACGTTACCCACCCCAGCTTGTATCCCACAATGATCGCCGCACCTTGCGCCGCCAGTTCGGTCGTCACAGTGCCGGAGCAGGCAAGCGCGATATCCATCGACGCGAACGCATCGGCCTTCGCCTCCTCTCCGGCTGCCAGCACGTGGGGGAAAGTCCAGTCTTTCGATATCTCCCGCACCGTCGCCTCGACACTCTCGGCGGCCACGCAGACGACAACACGATCGGCGCGCCCGTCGCACACCAGACCGCAGGCCGCGACCAGCGCCGGCGCGACACGGCGGATTTCAGACGGCCGGCTCCCTGGCAGCAGGCCTATGATCCGCTTGTCCTCTCCGATGCCGTGTGCCTTGCGCAACGCGGCCGCATCGCCCTTCGCCATGCGATGCAGCGCCGGGTTGCCGATCACCGTCGTTGCCAGCCCCCATTTTTCATAGAAGGGCTGCTCGAAAGCGTGGATGCAGAGGAGGTGGTCGCACCATTGCGCCAGCACCCGCGCTCGCCCGGAACGGGTCGCCCAGACCTGCGGCCCTATCAGCTTGATGCGCTTCGCCCGATGCCCGTGTTCCTTCAGCCAGCGCGCCAGTCGCCACATGAAGCCCCAACTGTCGATCAGCACCACCGCGTCCGGGTCCGCCTTGACGATCGCCTGACCCGCCGCCTCCACCGCCTTTTTCACACGCCCAAACGCCCTCAGCCCATCTACCAGACCCAACACCGCAAGCCCCGACATGTCGACATTCGCTGCGACGCCACGCTCCCGCATCTTCGCTCCGCCGACGCCGGACACCTGCACGTCCGGCTCTGCAGCGCGCAGGGCGTCGATCACGTCCGCCCCCAGAGCGTCGCCCGAGTCCTCTGCCGCAACGAAGAAGATGTTACTCACGCGAGTTCCGCCACCGTGAAGCCGTAGACGAAAATGTGGAACTGGTCGGCGGCCTTCTGAACACGTTCGCGATCGATCACGAGCGCCCCACCTGCTTCGACCGCAATGCCCGCCAGCCCCGCCTTGAATGCGTTGCGCACCGTGATCTCGCCGATGACCGGCAAGTCGATCCGCCGCTCCTGCTGTGGCTTCGGCCGCTTCACCAGCACGCCGGATAGCCGCCCCCCCGAATCCTGGCTGAAGATGTCGCCAAGCATCCGGTCTGTGCCCGTCTCGGTTTCGGTCACGAGGACGACCCCGTCGCGCGCCACCGCGCCCTGGCCGATGTCTTGGCGTCCGATCTCGAGCGCAGCCTCCGCCGCCCCGCGGATATCGATCCAGTCCTTGTCAGTCGGCGTCACGGCGCCGATGGGCCCTGCCGGCGCGAGCAGCGAGCCAAGCACATCATCTGCACCAAGCACCTTGAATCCCGCACTCTCGAAAGCGCCGAGCACCACGCGCAACACAGCATCGTCACCCTTGCCTGCCGCGGTGATCAGTTCAGGCAGCAGGATCGCGCCCTTCATGTCGAACTTGAGGGCGGAGAGATCCGGCCGCTTCACCGTGCCGGCGAAGACCAACTCGTCACACCCGGCGCCCCTGAGCAGGCTGATGCCGCGACCGATCTCACCCATAGCGATTTCGGCGCCCGGATACTCTGATGCAAGTGCGAGATCCGCAAAGCCGCGCAGGCTCAGAACGAAGACATCGCGGCGGTCTCCGGTCGCGTGCTGCGCCAGCCTGCGCGGCAGTTCACCGCCCCCGGCGATGATGCCTAGCCTCGCCATTAGCTCCGCTCCGGCAGGCAGAGCCCCCGCAGCTTTCCAGCGTTGATGAAATCGATGATCATCCCGACCTCGGCCGAGCCGGCATATGTTTTCGAAATCGAGGCGAACCGGTCCTCGAAATGCCCCTGTCCATGGAACAGCTCCCGGTAGGCTGCGCGCAGATCGTTGATGATCTCGCGGCTGAACCCTCGGCGCTTCAGGCCGATCAAGTTGAGTCCGTGAAGGCGCCCATGATTATCGACCATGCCAAACGGGATGACATCGCCGACGACAGGCGCGCCGCCGCCTATGAAGGCGTATTTGCCGACTCGACCGAACTGATGGATCGCGGCATTGCCGCCGAGGATCACGAAGTCTGCCACTTCGGCCAGCCCCCCCAGCGGCGTGTTGTTTCCCATGACGACACCGTTGCCGACGATGCAGTCGTGCCCGACATGGCAGCACGCCATATAGAACCCCTTGTCACCAACCACGGTCTGCTGGCGCCCTGTGACAGTTCCCAGATGAAAGGTCGCGCCTTCGCGGATGACGTTGTCGGCGCCAATGATGAGGCGCGTATCTTCGCCCTTAAACTTCAGGTCCTGCGGCGGCTGTCCCAGCGCGGCGCCCGGATAGACGATCGTGCGCGGGCCGACGCTGGTGTTGCCGGCGACGGTGACGTGGCTGATCAGGCGGACGTTTTCACCCAGGCGGACCTTCGCCCCAATCGTGCAGAACGGGCCGATTTCGGCGCCGGCGGCAATTTCTGCGCCCAACTCCACGATCGACGACGGGTGTATTTTCGCGACCATTCCGGCTCCGCCTTGCCGGAGGGATCCCGGCTATTCGATCTTGGCCGACCGCTTTTGCGCCGCCCGCGACAGCCATGCAAGCTCGCGCATCCAGGTTCGAATTGGCTTGGCAGGATATCCCGCCCACGTCTCGCCCGCCGGCACATCGGAAAGCACAGCAGCTCCGGCCGCTATCCTTGCCCCGATACCAACATGGACGTGGTCCTTGAGACCGACGCGGCCGCCAAACTGGACGCCGTCGCCCACCGTGCTGGTGCCCGAGACGCCAGCGAAGGCCGCCATGACGACATGACTGCCGATGCGGCAGTTGTGACCGATGTGACAGAGATTATCGATGTGTGATCCCTCGCCGATCACGGTGTCGTCGAACAAGCCCCGGTCAACGCAGGAGTTCGCGCCCAGCGTGACGTTGTTCTGCATGATGACGCGGCCAAAGTGCGGGGCAAGCGACGCCCCAACTCCGCCTGCGGCCAGCCCGAATCCAGTTTCACCGACCACGGCGCCGGGGAATATGCGCACGTCATCTCCCAGCAGGGCACAGCGGACCGAGGCGCCCGCACCGATGCGTGTACCCTTGCCGACCTGCACGCCAGGACCAATGACGGCATTGGCGCCGATGCGGACGTCCGGGCCGATGGCTGCGCCACGGCCAATGACGCAACCGGGCTCTAGCTGCGCCGAAGCCGAGACACGGGCTTCGGGATGAATCGCAGACTGGCCAGGCTCAAGCTCGCGGACACGCACTAGCGTCTCGGCCGCCCGTGCAAAGCTTGAGCGCGCATGCCTGCTCTCGATGACCACTGGTCCATCTGGGAGGGACCCCACGGCATCCGGCGCCGCAATGATCGCGCCCGCCCCGCCGAGCGCTGCAGCGCCGTGCGGCGTTTCAATGAAGGTAAGGTCTGATTTTGATGCCTGCGCAGCAGCCGCAACGGAGGAGATGAGCCGCTCCGGATCGCCCCGCGCCAGGCTTGCCCCCATCACGGCGGCGATCTCGGATGCCTTCAAGGGTCCGGTGACCTGGTAGAAACGTGGATCGATCACCGCCCCCGCCTGTTTCCGCTAGTTGCCGCCCGGAGGTTTCGCAGCGGCCGCGGCCGGCGCCGGCGCTCCGCCCGCCGGCTGAATGGCCGCCTGCAGGGCCACCATCGTCGGCACTGTTGCATCGAGCCGCGCGATCACCCTGGCCGACAAGTCGATCGCATCCTTGACGTACCATGTCGAGGAGTAGCTCAGCACCACGTCGGCGCCGACTTCCTTGGCGACATGTGACACCGCTGGTTCCATCACCTGAGTGAAGGCCATGTTGAGGCCGTTGTTCTGCTGCTCCAGGTTCTGATTCAAATACTCTGCCTTCTGCAGGTATTCGCTGGTCTTCTTGTTGAGCGCCTCAACCTTGCCCTTCAGAGTGGGGTTCGAGTTGATGGCCTCAGGCGTCAGCGACTGCGTCTGCGGCTTGAGCACGTCCGTCTCGGTCTTGATCTGATCGCCGAGCGTCTTCAGGCCCAGTTTCTCGGCGCCCTGATTGCGGATGCCGCCCAGGGTGGCCGACATCTCCTTGCCAACCTTGGTCTCGCGACGGACGCGCTCTTCGTTGACGACATATATCTTGGTCTGCGCGACTGCCGCGCCCACCATGTTGGCGAGGCCGACAGCAACAGCGGCGGCCAATGCGATGTTGCGGAATTTCATGCTGAATACCCTACCCTACTAGAAGCGTGCGTTTGTGCTGAAGCGGAAAGTCTCAGTCCGGTCGTATTCTTCCTTCGCAAGGATCTGCGAGAAGTCGAAGCGTATCGGACCGAACGGCGAGTCCCAGAAAATCGACACGCCAGCACTGGCCCGCAGGCTAGCGCTGTCATCGACCCGGAAGGCATTGAACGAATCATTGGCCTGGCGATCCCGGTCCTCATCATCGAGCAACCCGAGAGTGCCGAATTCCGCGAACAATGCCCCATCGATCCCAAGTTCCTCGGGAGCATACGGGATTGGGAAGGACAATTCCAAGGACCCAATCGCATATGCCTTGCCGCCCAGGGCATTGAACGCCCTGATCTCGGCGGGATTTATGTTGCCGCCGGCATCGCGCGTGGCGGAGGTGTAAAGCAGTTGGCCGGTCGAGTTGATCTGCTGGGTTCCGTCGTCGTTGAGCAGGGGCACCGAGAAATCGCGCGGGGGAACGCCCACATCGACGGCGATGGTTTCGGTGTTGTAGAAATACTGAACCTCGCGCGGGCCGAGGCCGGCTACGTCGAAGCCGCGGAACGAATTGCCGCCCTTGAAGAAGCGGTTGTTGATGCGGATGCCCTCGTCGCCCCAGCTTTCGATATAGCCGGCCTCGAGGCGGGCGCTGGCGACGATGCCTGGCAACAGGCCGCGATAGGTCGATGCGCGAATCTCGTTCCGTAGATAGTTCACATCGCCGCCGAGGCCCGCGATGTCCTGGCTGAAGTCGATCTGATAGCCGCGCGTGGGTTCGAGATAGTCGTTCAGACGGTTGACGGTGAGCGTGTAGCCAAAAGCAGAGGTGATGCGGCTGCCCTGCTGGTCACAGAGCGAGGATCGGAAGAATGCTGTGGTAGAACAGTCGGTCAGAGTCGGATCGAGCTGCAGGTCGTCGCTGCGCAGGTTATAGCGCAGGCCAATCTGCTCGGAGTCGGACAGCGGGAACAGCAAGCGGCCACCGGCCCCGATAACGGAGTTCTGGAAGCCTGCTTCCGCGAAGAAGTCGGACTGCGTCAGGAACAGGTCGAGGCCAACGGCAAGGTTGCGGTCCTGAAATTTCGGCTCGGTGAAACGGAACTCGATGTCCTGCTGGCGCGAGGTCGCCTGGATGCGGGCGGAAAGGTATTGGCCGCGTCCGCGGAAATTGCGCTGCTGTGCGCTCACCGAGAACAGGAACGCGTCGGCGGAGGAGAACCCCGCCGAGAAGGCGAGCTCGCCAGTGGCCTGTTCCTCGACCTTCACCTTGACGACGGTGCGGTCGTTGGTGGAGCCATCCTCTTCGGTGATGTCGACGGTCTTTTCGTCGAAGAAGCCGAGGGCGCGGATGCGGCTCTTGGCGTTTTCAAGCAGCGCCGGATTATAGGTGTCGCCTTCGGCCACGCGAACCTCGCGGCGGATGACGCGGTCCAACGTCTGGGTGTTGCCCTGGATGTCGATGCGCTCGATGTATACGCGCGGGCCTTCGTCTACCACGAAGGTGTAGCTGACCTTGTGGGTTACAGGATCGCGCTTCTCGACCGGCCGTACATTCACGTTGGCGTAGCCGGAGACGCCGGCGGCGAAGGTCAGCGTCTCGATCGCCTTACTGACCTGGTCAGAACGGAAAAGGTCGCCTTCGTGCATCGGGAGGACGAGCGCAAGGCGGTCGCCAGAGAGTTTCTCAAGCTGGGTTTCGACTTTCAAGTCGCCGAAATTGTAGGTCGCGCCCTCGTCGAGCGTATAGGTGATGTAGAAGTCGCGGCGATCGGGCGTGAGCTCGGCGACGGCCGAGACGACGCGGAAATCCGCGTAGCCCTGGTTGGTGTAGAATTTCCGGAGCTGTTCCTGGTCGTACTCGATCTGGCCGGGGTTGTAGTTGTCCGCCTTCTCGAAGAACCGCCACCAGCGCGACTGACGCGTGGTGATCTCGCGGCGCAGGCGGCTGTCGGTGTAGCGGTCGTTGCCGATGAAGTTGATCGAGTTGACGCCGGTGGACGGGCCTTCCTCGATCACGAAGATCAGGTCGGCGCGGTTCTGCGGCAGTACCTTGTATTGCGGCGTCACGGTGGCGGCGAAGCGGCCAGCGCGGCGGTAGACTTCGAGAATGCGCTGCACGTCCTGTTCGACACGCGAGAGTGTGAAGGTCTGCCGGGGCTCGGCCTCGGTTTCTTCTTCGAGACGTTCCGTGGTAACGGCGTTGTTGCCTTCGAAGATGATGCGGTTGATGACGGGCGCCTCGATCACGCGGACGACGAGTTCGGATCCGCGCTGGAGGATCTGGAGGTCGGCGAAAAGTCCGGTCGCCTGCAGAGCGCGCAGGGAGAGGTTGATCCGGTCCTCGTCGAATGCGTCACCTGGACGAAGCAGCAGGTAGGACTGGATCGTGCGCGCCTCGATGCGGGTGTTGCCCTCGACGACGATGCGGGAAATGACGCTGGGCTGCTGGGGCTGTTGCGCCCAGGCCTGGTTTGCCCTGGCCGCATCCTGAGCGGCGACCAACGCGCCGGCAGACGCAGTCAGCGCCAGCGCGCTCGCGAACCATGACCGCATCTAACCTACCCCTCACACACTACGGACCGCCTGGCGCGGTCTCTTTAGGCCGTCTTACAACAACATGCCGCTGGAAAGCTCAAGCGGTTGACTGCGGTGGTTTCAAGGCGCGCCCGGCCACCCGGGCACAAGGCGGCCGATGTCCTGCCACGTGATCACCAGAGCAAAGCTGACGAGACATGCAAGGCCGATTGTCAGCCCCACTTGCTGTACCTTTTCAGGCACTTCCTTGCCGGTAATGGCTTCCGCGACACACATTACAACAGCGCCACCATCCAGGACGGGAATCGGCAGCAGGTTGAAGAAGCCAACCCCGATGGACAGGAGCGCCGCCAGGTTGACGAAACTGTACAGCAGGCCGGTCAGCTTCTTATCGAGGCTAACGCCTTCCTGCTTCATATGCATATCGGTGACGTTGTCAGCGAGGTTGAAGATGCCGAGCGGTCCAGAAAGCTTGTCCAGCCCATCCCTGCCGGTGACCAAACGGCGCAGCACGGTGATCGTACTTTCGATGGCGTCGCCCGTAGACGTGACTCCGTAGCCAATCGCTTCAATTGGATTCAGCTTGCGGATCGCCGTGTCGCGCTGGGCGAGCTTGAGGCCTATGCGGCCGAGATTTTCGCGGACCTTGAGCTGTTCGTTGTAGTCGGTTTGCGACTTCGGCGTGGCGACAAGGTCGACCTTCTGACCCGCGCGCAGCACGGTATAGTGCACTTCCTCACCGGACATCAGGACGGTTGCCCTCTCGATGTCGTTTGACGTAACGACAGGTTTGCCGCCAGCCTCGATCACCAAGTCGCCCGGCTTGAAGCCCGCGGCCGCTGCGGGGCCGCCAGCGTCCACACCTGTAACCAGCACTTCCTTCGACGTCGCGACGCCGAACCCCATAGCCATGACGGCGAAGACGACTATGGCGAAGATGAAATTCGCGAATGGCCCGCCCAGCGAAACGGCCATGCGCTTCCACGGGCCGAGTTCGGTATAGGGCTTGCCAATGAGCCTGATCGGCGGTTTGCCATCTTCCTCGATCTCGGTGATATCGACGCCCGGAGGCGTATCCGGCCGCTGCTCACGCGTGTCCGTCGGGGCCTGGATCTCGCCGACGAACTTCACGAAGCCGCCGAGCGGCAGCCAGTTCAGGCGCCAGCGTGTGCCGCGCTTGTCGCGCACTTCAAAGATCGGCTTGCCGAAACCAATGGCGAAGGATTCCGCTGCAGCATTGAAGATTCGTCCAACCCAGTAGTGGCCCAATTCGTGGACCGTGATGATCACCGAGATCAGCACGATGAATGACAGCGGCGACGCCAGTACGGAAAAAACCTTGTCCATCACGCGGCGCCTCTCATGGTCTCAACTTGCCCGCTCATGCAGCAAGGCGAAGTTTTTCGACCGTGCGCTCGCGCACAAGGCGATCGATTTCGAATACGGCTTCGAAGCTTGCTGGAGCGACCGAGGCGGAGCGGCTGTTAAGGAACTCGTCGAGCACTTCGCCTGCCACCTGCGCAATGGTCAAAAACCCAATACGGCGCTGCAAAAAGGCCGCCACGGCAACCTCGTTTGCCCCGTTCAGCACAATTGGCGCGCCGCCCCCTGCGGATACCGCCGCCCGCGCGACCTCCAGCGCAGGAAACCGCTGGGGGTCGGGAGGCAGGAAATCCAGCCTTCCGATCTTGGCGAGATCAAGGCGCTCCAGCCCCGGCAGGGGCATGCGATTTGGCCAGGCTAATGCATACGAAATGGGGGTTCGCATGTCTGGCATACCCAACTGGGCCAACACAGAACCATCGTCATAGGACACCAAACTATGGATGATCTGCTGGGGGTGGATCAGCACGTCGATGCGGTCTGGAGGAATATCAAAAAGATAGGCCGCCTCGATCAACTCCAGCCCCTTGTTCATCATGGTCGCTGAGTCGACGGAGATCTTGGCCCCCATTTCCCAGTTCGGGTGGGCGCAAGCCTGTTCGGGGGTTACTGCGGCCATTTCGCCTAGGGGCGTGGAGCGGAACGGACCACCTGAAGCGGTGAGTATCAATTTCTCGACCCGGTCGGGCAGGCCCAGTACCTGAAAAATGGCGTTGTGCTCGGAGTCGATCGGCAGGAGGCGGGCGCCTGACTTGCGCGCCTCCTCCCGGAGCAACGGTCCGGCGCATACCAGGCTTTCCTTGTTAGCGAGTGCAACGCTCGTTCCGGCGCGTACGGCGGCGAGCGTGGAGCGCAGGCCTGCTATGCCGACGATCGCAGCCACCAACCGGTCTGCAGGGCGCGAGGCGGCTTCCACGACTGCGTTTGATCCGGCGGCCACTTCGATGCCTGTGTTGGCGAGTAGCGACTTGAGGTTTTCGTAAAGCGCCGGATCCGCGATCACTGCGAGCTGAGCGCGCGAGGCGATGGCTGCCTTCGCCAGCGCGTCGACATTGCGATTAGCGGTAAGCGCGACGACTTCGAAATCCGGCGCGCCCGGCGCTTTGCCGGAAATCACGTCAAGCGTGGAGACGCCAACAGAGCCCGTAGCGCCGAGGACGGATACTCGTACGCGGTCACTCATCCCGCACCTGCCGACGTGAAGCCTGGCGCGATCGCAGGGAAGAACCGCAGTATGAGCGCTGCAAATACGGAGGCGGCCATCAGCGCATCAAGCCGGTCGAGCACACCGCCATGGCCTGGAACAATGCCGGATGTGTCCTTGACGCCGTAGAGCCGTTTGAAGCGGGATTCCAGCAAGTCTCCTGCCTGCGCCACCACGGAGAGGATGAGACTGGCGAACAGCCAGTGGGTGAAATCCCCCCCGGCCGCGCGCGCCACGGCGCCGCCGGCGAGACCGGCGCAAACCAGGGCGCCGATCGCGCCGGTCCACGTCTTGTTGGGGCTGTCCTTGGGGCTAAGCAATGGTCCGCCGAAACCCCGGCCCGCGAAATATGCTGCAATATCGGTCGCCCACACGATGGCGAGGATGGCTACCAGAGTAAGTTGCCCGTTGGGCGTCAGCTCGCGGACCCACACGAAAGCGCCAAATGGCAAGGTTGTATAGATTGCACCAAACGCCATGGAGCTGACCGAGCCCTTGCCTACCCACGACACGCCCGCGACCACAGCCGCTGTCATCAGCGAGGTCAGCGCCACCCACTCGATCCCTTTTGAGGCGAGGAAGACAGCAGCCGTGGCGCCTACGGCCATGGCGACCAGCAAGGCAACACGCGTCCACTCCTGCTCGGCCTGCGAAGCCATGCGGGTCCATTCGGCAGAGGCCACGACAGCGCACGCGCCAGTCGCCATGGTCAGCGGCAAACCGCCGACCCAGCAGGCCCACGCGCCCAGCGGCGCGAGAATAGCTGCAGAAACGACGCGGAGAATGATCTCGCGTCGTCCGCCGCCAACCTTGGGCGGCTCCTGAGCCGGAGCGTCAGGAGCCAAGGCCGCCGAATCGTCTGTCACGGCGTCTGAACGCATCGATCGCCTTTTCGAGGCTTTCCTTGTTGAAGTCGGGCCACCACAAATCCATGAACATCAGCTCGGCATAGGCGCCACTCCACAGCAGGAAGTTGCTGAGCCGGAGTTCGCCGCTAGTGCGGATAACCAGATCTGGATCCGGCAATTCAGCCGTCCACATCAGTTTGGAAATCATCGCCTCATCGACATCGTCAGGCCTGATCTGCCCCGTTGCTACGCGACGAGCGATCTCCTTCGTTGCCGCGACGATCTCTCCCCGTCCGCCATAGTTGAACGCGATGTTGAGGTTGAGGCGGGTGTTGCCCCGGGTGAGATTCACGGCCTCGTCGATGAGTTCGAGGATGTCGGGCTTCAAGCCCTCGCGCTGCCCGATGATGCGTATGCGCACGCCGTCCTTGTGCAGGCGGGCGAGATCTCGGCGCACGAACAGGCGCAACAGGTCGAACAGCGCATCGATCTCCGACTGCGGGCGGTTCCAGTTCTCTGTCGAGAACGAAAACACCGTCAGATCGCTGAGGCCGAGATCTCGGCTCGCCTCCACGGCGCGGCGCAGGGCCTCCACGCCCTCCTTGTGGCCCATGGCGCGCGGAAGGCCGCGGGCTTTCGCCCAGCGGCCATTGCCATCCATGATGATGGCGACGTGACGGGGTGGATGCCGGAGAGTGGCGAGCCCCGCGTCCGTTACGGATGTCTTCGGCTCGCTCACACCTGCATGATCTCTTCGGCTTTGTGCTTCAGCAGGTCATCGACCATGGCTATGTGCTTGTCGGTGGCTTTCTGCACGTCGTTCGAGCGGCCCTTGACCTGGTCTTCGCTCAACTCGTGCGCCTTTTCGAGGCGCTTAAGCAGGTCCATGCCGTCGCGACGGACATTGCGGATAGCCACGCGGGCGCTTTCGGCGAACTGGCCGGCAAGCTTCTGCAGGTCCTTGCGGCGCTCCTCGGAGAGCGGCGGGATCGGGATGCGAAGGGTCTGTCCGTCGGTGATCGGGTTGAGGCCAAGCGGCGCTTCGCGGATCGCGCGATCGACGGCGCCGACCTGGCTCTTGTCCCACACGCTGACGCTGAGCATGCGGGCATCCGTGGCGCTGACGGAGGCCACCTGGTTCAGCGGCATCGACGAGCCGTAGGCCGGTACATGTATCGTATCCAGCAAATGGACGGAGGCGCGGCCGGTGCGCAGACCGCTGAACTCGGTCTTGAGCGAGTTGAGGGCGCCGTCCATGCGCTTTTCGAGCGCCTTGAGGTCGAATGACTCGGGCATTGCGTTTCCCCTGCTGTTCCTACTCTAGCGCCGGCCGCCAATCGTCGTGCTCGGGCCCTGGCCGGTCAGCACCTTGGCGAGGCCGCCTGGGTCGCGAATACGAAACACGACAATAGGGATCCGGTTTTCCTTGAGGAGGCTGATGGCGGTGGCGTCCATCACCTTCAGCTCCTTCGAAAGTACTTCCATGTAGTCGAGCGTGTCGAACCGGGTGGCAGCCGGCTCCAGCTTCGGGTCGGCCGAATAGACGCCATCGACCTGGGTGCCTTTCAGCATGGCATCGCAGTTCATTTCCGCGGCGCGCAGGGCGGCGCCGGTGTCGGTGGTGAAGAACGGATTGCCGGTGCCAGCCGCGAAGATAACGACGCGGCCCTTCTCCATGTGGCGCATGGCGCGGCGGCGGATGAAAGGTTCGCAGATCGTGTGCATCGAGACGCCCGACTGCACGCGCGTCGCCACGCCAACATTCTCGAGAGAGTTCTGCATCACCAGCGCGTTCATCACTGTGGCCAGCATGCCCATGTGATCGGCTTGGGCGCGCTCCATCCCGGCATCGACGCCCCACTTGCCGCGCCAGATGTTGCCGCCGCCGATGACGAGGCAGATCTGGCAGCCTAGAGCGATAGCGGATTTCACTTCCTCGGCGTACTTGGTGCAGGCTCCGACATCGATGCCGTAGCCCTGTTCTCCCATCAACGCTTCGCCGGATATCTTGAGGAGGACGCGCTTGTATTTGAGGGCCGCATTAGCCGCCATGACGCCATCCTCTGCACATTTTGGCGGCCCGGAGCAGGACGCCCCAAGCCGCCAAAGTCTAGCCGCGAATCCGTAGGGTTCGCAAAGCCTTTACACCTTCGGATTCGGCTTTTTCAGCCTATTCCTTGGGCTTGGCGAAGGAGGCGACTTCGGCCGCGAAGTCGGTCGCCGCCTTCTCGATCCCTTCGCCCACCTCGAACTTGACGAAGCCCTTCAGCTTCACTGGAGCGCCCATGTTCTTGGCGGCGGCTTCGATGAACTTGCCGACCGTGACATCAGGATCCATCACAAACGCCTGCTCGACCAGGACGGACTCCTGGTAGAACTTGCGGATACGGCCCTCGACCATCTTTTCGATGACGTTGGCGGGCTTGCCCGACTCAGCGGCCTGCGCAGTCAGAATGGCCTTTTCTTTCTCGACGACTTTCGGGTCGAGTTCCGCTGTCGTGGCCGCGAGGGGTTTCATCGAAGCAACGTGCATCGCAACCTTGCGGCCGAGGTCGTTCAGCCGCGACTTGTCACCTGGGGACTCGAGCGCAACCAGAACGCCGATCTTGCCAAGTCCGTCACTAGCCGCGTTGTGTATGTACGTTGCGACTACGCCTTCAGGAACCGAAAGCGCGGCGGCGCGGCGCAACGTCAAGTTCTCGCCGATGGTGGCGACGAGACGCTGCAGCATCTCGTTGACCGTTCCCTCGCCATCGGGCGAGGCGGCGTGCGCGACTTTCGTCACGTCGCCATTGCTCTTGAGCGCAACATCCGCAATCCCGCGCACGGCTTTCTGGAAGCCTTCATTCCGGGCGACGAAATCGGTTTCCGAATTGACTTCGACCAACGCCGCAGCATTGCCCCTCGTCGCAATGCCAACGAGACCTTCCGCAGCAACGCGGTCAGCCTTCTTGGCAGCCTTGAGTATCCCCTTCTCACGCAGCCAGTCGGCCGAAGCGTCGAGGTCGCCGTTGTTCTCCGCAAGGGCCTTCTTGCAGTCCATCATTCCCGCGCCGGTCTTCTCGCGCAGCTCTTTGACAAGTGCAGCACTGATCTCGGCCATGTTCCTTCTCCTGAACTTGGCGACCCGCTGTGGCCCGGGAAGCTTGTCCCCCAGACACAGCGGGCCGGTTGTAACAGATTCCCGACCTAGCCGGGCGCCCGACAGATGGGTATCCGCCGGGCCACCCGCAATGGCTGTACTAGGCTTGGGCCTCGGCCGTCGCCGTATCAGCCAGTGCAGGTTCACGCACCGTTTCGGATGCGCCGAGGTCTTGGCCGGCAGCCATAGAGGACTCGGAGAGCCCATCGAGAACTGCATCGGCAATCAAGTTGCAATAGAGCTGGATCGCGCGCGCGGCGTCGTCATTTCCCGGGATCGGAAAATCGACTTCCTGCGGATCACAGTTGGTGTCGATGATTGCGACAACGGGGATGCCCAGCTTGCGGGCTTCCTTGACGGCGATCGCTTCCTTGTTGGTGTCGATCACAAACATCAGATCCGGCAGGCCGCCCATGTTGCGGATGCCGCCAAGAACGCGCTGGAGCTTCACCTGCTCGCGCTGGAGGCGCAACAGTTCCTTCTTGGTAAGACCGGTCGAGTCTCCGGCCTCCAGAGTCTCGTCGAGTTCGCGCAGACGCTTGATCGAATTCGAGACGGTGGCCCAGTTGGTGAGCGTGCCGCCCAGCCAGCGGTCATTCATGTAGTACTGCGCGCAGCGACCCGCGGACTCGGCGATGGCTTCCGCCGCCTGACGCTTGGTGCCGACGAAGAGCACGCGACCGCCCTTGCCTGCCGTGTCGCGCACTTTCACGAGTGCGGCGTGGAGCAATGGAACAGTTTGCGAGAGATCGAGGATGTGAATTCCGGACCGTTCGCCGAAGATGAACCCTTTCATCTTCGGGTTCCAACGATGGACTTGGTGTCCGAAATGCACGCCAGCTTCCAAGAGCTGACGCATAGAAAAATCGGGTAGCGCCACGTAGTTCTCCTAATCCGGTTGGCCGCCGCGGACAGAACGAGCTTTCGCCCGCACCGGAATGGGTCCGCGTGTCGGAATGGCGCGGGTTATACGTGGTTTTTCACGCGGCGCAAGGCATGGGGCGGGAACGCATTTCCTGTAGAATCAGGGCTCAAGTCGCCGTGGGACGCACCTGATTGACCCCTGGAACCGACTTGAAAGCCTGCATCGCGACGAAATCCACCGGATAGCGGCCATCCAGCGCGATCGTGACGACCTTGTCGCCCTCAACCGGGATCTCGATGTGGATCGCCCCAAGCGCATTCTTGGAGGGGCTTTTCCTGAGGCCCTGGGCCACGCTGGCGATGCGATCAAGCGGCGCATCCGCGCTGAGCCGGACCAGCAGGGTTTCGTGGGCGCCGATGGAGGCCTGCGAAAGCTTTTTCACGCCGTCCATCGAGAAGCGGAGTTCTTCATCGACGCGCCGGACCCGAACTCGGACCATGACGCGTTCACCAACCTCGAGGATGTCACGGGAGTTCTGTAGCAAGTCATCGTTGACGAAAAGCTCGTATTCGCCGGACGGGTCCGACAAGGTCACGATCGCGAACTTGCCGCCAGCTTTCGCAGGTTTTTCCACGCGCGCGCGGACGACTCCGATCATGTCGAGCGCCTGCTGCAGCCTGCCAACCTCTTCACGCTCGGCCGCGAGAGTAATCCGCTTCCGCATATCACCGGTCAAAAGGTCGTCCAGCGGGTGACCAGAGAGGAAAAAGCCAACGCTGGCAAGTTCGTGGTCCAGGCGGTCGGATTCGCCCCAGGCGGAGACATCTGGCAATCGGACCTTCGGGACCGGCTCGTCGTCGAACAGACCCGACTGGTTCGACTTGCGCTGTTCCTCAGCCGAAGCGGCGACCGCGGACAGCATCGGAGCGGCAGCGAAGGCGCGCGCGCGGTTGGGTTCCACCGACTGAAAGGCGCCAGCCTTGGCGAGGGCCTCGAAGCAGCGGCGGTTCACGAGACGAGCGTCGATGCGTTCCGAAAAATCCTGCAGGTCCGAGAACTCGCCCTGAACGCGTGCTGCTTCCACGGAAAGCATGGCCGGCTTGCCAACGCCCTTTATGGCCCCAAGCGCGTAACGGACGGCGCCGTCCTCTACCGTGAAGTCAGCGCCAGACCTGTTGATGTCCGGTAGCAGGACTTTCACGTCCATGCGCCGTGCTTCCTGGAAGAACACGGCGAGCTTGTCGGTGTTGCCGGCGTCCAGGGACATCGATGCCGTCAGGAATTCCACGGGGTGGTTCGCCTTGAGCCAGGCCGTTTGATACGTCAGCAGCGCATAAGGAGCGGAGTGGGACTTGTTGAACCCGTAGTCGGCGAACTTGGCGCAAGCCTCAAACGTCATGTGAGCGTCGGCTTCGGTGATGCCCTTTTCCAGTGCGCCCTGCATGAACCGGACGCGCTGCTTGTCCATCTCGGCGCGGATCTTCTTGCCCATGGCGCGGCGCAGCAGATCGGCTTCACCAAAAGAGTACCCGGCAAGCTCCCGCGCGATCTGCATCACCTGCTCCTGATAGGTAATGATGCCGAATGTCGGCTCCAGGATCGGCTTCAGCCACGGTGTGAGTGCATCCGTGAAATAGTCGGTTTCTTCCAGTCGCTTTTTTCGATTGCAGTAGGTCGGGATGTTGGCCATGGGTCCGGGACGATAGAGCGCGACAAGAACAATCAGGTCCTCGAACCGGTCGGGCACCATGTCGACCAGAGCGCGCCGCATGCCCTGACTTTCCACCTGGAAGACGCCTACGACATCGCCCCTCCGGAGCATTTCATAGGTTTTCTTGTCATCCAGCGGCAATTTCTGCAGGTCGATCTCCACACCCTTGTCACGGCAGAGTTTGATCGCGCGGTCGATGACGGTGAGCGTCTTGAGGCCGAGAAAATCGAACTTCACAAGGCCCGCTGCCTCTGCCCATTTCATGTTGAACTGGGTCGCAGGGATGTCCGATTTCGGATCACGGTAGAGCGCCACCAGTTCGACCAACGGACGGTCGCCAATGACGATGCCAGCGGCGTGGGTCGAGGCGTTGCGGTAGAGGCCTTCGAGCTGCTGCGCCGTCTCGAACAGATTGGCGACTTCTTCCTCAGCCTCGATCGCCTCTTCGAGTTTGGGCTCCATCTCCAGGGCTTCGGCGAGTGTCGGCGGGTTTGCGGGATTGAAGGGGACGAGCTTGGCCAGCTTGTCGACCTGGCCGAAGGGCAGTTGCAAGACGCGACCGACATCGCGGAGCACGGCGCGGGCTTGCAGCGTGCCGAAGGTAATGATCTGCGCGACACGATCGGCGCCATACTTCTCGCGTACGTATTCGATTACTTCGCCGCGGCGTTCCTGGCAGAAATCAACGTCGAAGTCGGGCATCGAAACTCGTTCGGGGTTGAGAAAACGTTCGAACAGCAGTCCGAATCGGATGGGGTCGAGGTCGGTGATCGTCAGCGACCAGGCGACGACCGAACCGGCGCCCGAACCCCTGCCCGGCCCCACCGGAATGTCGTGCGACTTGGCCCACTTGATGAAGTCGGCGACGATGAGGAAGTAGCCCGGAAAACCCATCTTCTCTATGACGCTCAGCTCATAGGCGAGGCGATCCTCGTAGGTCTTCAACTCGGCGGCCGGCGTGACTCCCTTGAGCCGTTCCTTGAGCCCAGCTTTGGCCTGGGCAGCCAGCTCTGCGGCTTCGTCGCGGCCGCGCTTGGTATCGAAGGGCGGAAGGATGGATCTGCGCTTGGTGGGGCGATAGGCGCAGCGCCGAGCGATCTCCACCGTAGACGCGAGTGCTTCGGGTAGGTCAGCGAACGTGGAGGCCATCTCTTCTGGAGACTTGAGGTACTGCTGAGGCGAGGCTTTCGGCCGATCGGACTGGCTGACATAGGCCGAATTGGCAATGCACATGAGAACGTCGTGCACGCCGTGCTGGTCCGGTCGCTGGAAACGGGCGTCATTGGTGGCGACCAGTGGAAGCCCAAGCTCGTAGGCAAGATCGACCAGCACGCCTTCGGCCGCAGTTTCTTCGGGCCGGCCGTGCCGCTGGAGTTCGACATAGAGGCGGTCGCCGAAAGTCTTGGAGAGTTTGCTGAGGCCCGCTCGGACTTCGTCCGCGCGGCCGGCCGCGGCGCGCCGGTTAAACATTCCGCCGTGGCCGCCCGTGAGGCAGATCAAACCTTCGGCGTGCTGCAGCAGGGTGGCGAACGCGACGTGCTTGCCCTCCTTGGCAGGCATGAGAAAGGCTGACGAGGACAGTTCCATTAGGTTTCGGTAGCCGGTCTCATTCTGGGCCAGCAGGGCGAGAGTCCCACTCTCGCCTGTGACGCCCGGTTCGACCACGTCGACCATTAGTCCTGTGATCGGTTGGATGCCCCGCTCCACCAGCGCCTCGGAGAGTTCCAAAGCGGCGAACAGATTGTCGTCGGTGACGCCCACGGCAGGCGCTTTCGTCTCGGCAGCCCACTTCGCCAGATCCTTGGGGCGGATCATGCTCTGCAGCAGCGACAGCGCGGTGCGCACGCGCAGGTGGATGAAACGGGGCGTTTCCGCCGTCATGCCGGTTGCCTCAAGATAACCTGTGCGAACCCTAGACCGAGTCGCCGGCGCCGCGCGGGGGTGGGGGGGACAGCCGGCCCTCATGCAGGGTCAGCACCCGATCCATGTAGGTCGTTAGCTCCAGATTATGGGTGGCCACCAGAACCGCTACCCCCTCGTGCCGCGCTATGTCGAAAAGGTTGCGGAAAACCACCATTGAGGTGTTTGGATCGAGGTTTCCTGTGGGCTCGTCGGCGATCAGAACCTTGGGTTTGTTGGCCAGCGACCGGGCGATGGCGACGCGTTGTTGCTCGCCACCCGAGAGCTGGCCGGGCCGGTGATGGTCGCGCTCGTTGAGGCCCATCATGCGCAAGAGGTCCTGTCCGCGCTTGCGCGCCTTGGCCCGGGACATGCCATTGATCATAAGCGGTGCGCAAACGTTGTCGACGGCGTTGAGCTCAGGCAGCAGGTGATGGAACTGATAGACGAAGCCAAGCTGGAGGCGGCGGGCGACAGTGCGATCACGGTCGCTCATCTTCAGGGCGTCCTTGCCGGCGATCTGGACCGTGCCTTCGTCAGGCTTCTCCAGTAGACCGGCGACATGCAAGAGCGTGGACTTGCCCGACCCCGACGGACCAACCAGGCCCGTCATCTCGCCCGGGCGCAAGTCGAGGTCCACTCCGCGCAGGACTTCGAGGATACGGTCGCCGGACTTGTATCGGCGCACAACGCCGCTGAGTGACAGGACGGGCGCCCTTGTGGCGACAGGCGAGGAAGCGGCGGAGGCATCCATCATTCGAACCTGAGCGCCTCGACGGGGTTGAGGCGGGCAGCCCACATCGCCGGAATGATCGACATCACAACTGTCACGACAAAGGCCGAGCCACCGACCCAGGCAACCTCGCTCCATTCCAGCTTTGCCGGAAGCGCATCGAGCATGTAGATGTCCGGCGGGAACAGTTTGACGTTCAGCATGAACTCTAGCGTGTGCTGGATCGGTGCAATGAAGAGCGCGACCAGAACCCCAAGCAGAAGTCCGGTGCCGACACCCGCCATTCCGAGGAACACCCCGGTCATCATGAAGATGCGAACCACGCCACCACGTGTAGCCCCGATGGTGCGGAGAATGGCCACGTCGCGAGCTTTGTTCTTCACAAGCATGAGCACGCCGGTGATGATGTTCAGTGCGGTGATGATGACGACGATGAACAGGATCAGCCGCATCACGTTACGCTCGACAATCAGGGCTGTGACATAGGTTCCGTTACGGTGCTGCCAGCTTTCGACCGGCACCGCCTTCTGGGCCTGAAGCTCCTCCGCGAACGTCTGCGCGTCCTCCGGATCACCGATGCGGACACCGAGGATGGGATAGCCGACGTCGAGGCCGAAGAATGACTTGGCAGACTCGATTGGAAGAAAGGCGATGTAGCGGTCATAGCGCTCGTTCCCGACGTGATAGACCGCAGAAACCGTAAATCGACGCGTCCGCGGCGCAGAGCCGAAAACGGAGCTAGCCCCATTGGATTGCGTGAGGTTTATGTTGTCGCCCACGCCTACGCCGAGGTAGTTCGCGAACATGTCGCCAATGACAATGTCCGGCGCCATCGGATCATCGCCGAAATGGTCAAGCGAACCGTCGCCCAGCGGACGCCAGCGATCCTTCATTTCTTCGGGATGCGCCCTGTATCGTGCTCCGTCGGAAATGCTCTTCGCAATCAGTTCGTTGGCGCGCAGGTCTTCAGGGCGGACGCCACGGATCTGAATGCCATCGCTGCGCCCAAAGGCAGCGGCAAGCGCTGTGCCGTCGGTCATGGGCTCAACCGTCTTGACGCCCGGCATCATGCGGATCTCATCCATCATCGTGTCGGCCTGCGTCTGGGGCAGACCCTGTGTCGTAACGAAAGCGTGAGGTTCAAAGCCGATAATCTTGGAGATCAGCTCCAGCCGGAACCCGTTCATCACTGACATGACGACGATCAGCGCCATGACACCCAGCGTGATTCCGATCACGGAAACGATGGAGATGAAGGCAAGGCCCCCGTACTCGCGCTTGGTGCCGAGATAGCGGGTGGCGAGCATGCGCTCGAAAGGACCAAAAGGTCGCTCGATGATGCGGCCTTCAACGGCGGGCGACTGCGTGTCCATCTAGGCGGCCTTCGCGACGAGGCTGCGCTTGATGGCCGCGTCCAGGGTCATCTCTTCGGTGAGCCCCGATTTGCGGGTGCGGAACTCCACCACGCCGGCTTTCACACCTTTGGGCCCCACAACGATCAGCTCGGGCACGCCGATCAGCTCCATTGTGGAGAACTTGGCGCCGGGCCGCTCGCCCGTGTCGTCGTACAGCACATCGACGCCAGCCTTCTGGAGCTGGGAGTAGGCGCTTTCGCAGGCCTTGGCGACTTCGGGATCATCATTGCGCAGGCTGACGACAGCGACTTCGAACGGCGCCACAGCAGCCGGCCAGATCATGCCCTTGCCGTCGTGGCTTGCCTCGATGATCGCGCCGACAAGACGTGAGACGCCGATGCCGTAAGAGCCCATCTCTACCGGAGCATTTTTCCCGTCGGGGCCCGTGACTTCGGCCTTCATCGGCGCGGAATACTTGGCGCCGAAATAAAAGATGTGGCCGACCTCAATTCCGCGGGCGGACAGGCGGCGTTCGGCCGGCACTTCCTTATCGAACCGGGCCGCGTCGTGCATTTCCTCGGTAGCGGCGTAAAGCTTTGTGCGCTTCTCCACCTCGGGCAGCAGGTCCTTGTAGAAATCAAGGTCCTTGCCCGGGGGCGGCATATCGACCAGGGCGCTGTCGCAGAACACCGCGCTCTCGCCCGTATCGGCCAGCACGATAAATTCGTGGGAGAGGTCACCGCCAATCGGGCCGGTGTCGGCTCGCATCGGTACGGCTTTCAAGCCCATGCGGCTGAACGTGTTCAGATAGGCGCAGAACATCCTGTAGTAGGCCTGCTTTGCCGCGTCGACCGATGAGTCGAACGAATAGGCGTCCTTCATCAGGAATTCGCGGCCGCGCATCACGCCGAAGCGGGGGCGAACTTCGTCGCGGAATTTCCATTGGATGTGGTAGAGGTTGAGTGGAAGCTGCTTGTACGAACGAACGTAGGTCCGGAAGATGTCGGTGATCATTTCCTCGTTCGTCGGGCCGTAGAGCATTTCGCGCTCGTGCCGATCGACGATGCGAAGCATCTCCTTGCCATAAGCGTCGTAGCGGCCGCTTTCCTTCCAGAGATCGGCGGACTGAATGGTCGGCATGAGAAGTTCGACTGCGCCTGCGCGTTCCTGCTCCTCGCGGACGATCTTCTCAATCTTGTGCAGCACGCGCATGCCTAGCGGCAGCCAGGAATAAATGCCCGCGCCGTTCTGCTTGATCATCCCTGCGCGCAACATGAGCTGGTGTGAAACGATCTGCGCGTCGGCGGGCGCCTCCTTGAGGACCGGCAGGAAGTAGCGGGAAAGGCGCATGGCGGCCCTGCTTTCGGGGGTCGGATATCGATCAGGGTGGATAGCTGCGTCGCGCCTGTGGCGCAATGTGGGCGAACCTCCTCGAAGCCCTCTATTCCTTGGGAATCATGAAGTTGAGCCAGCCGAAGTTCAGCGCCACCCAAACCAGCGCTGTAATTGCCGCCGCACCGCCGGTGGCAATCAGAAGCTTGGGCTTCCAGTCAACCTTCTCGGGTGCAGCCCGCTCACTACCGGGGCTGACAATCCCAGCCTCGTGCTGGCTGCGGGTTCCCGCCGACAGGGTCGGCAGGAAGACCAGCCACCAGGAGCAGGTGAAGACGACAATGATCTCGAAGACGCCCATGAACTCGTTCTAGTGGCGGCCTTTGGGCGTTTCCATGAGTTCGATCAGCACACCATCCGAATCCTTGGGGTGAATGAAGATCACAGGCGTTCCGTGAGCGCCGATGCGGGGCTCGCCGAGGACTTTCGCCCCCTTCTCTTCCATCTCGGCCTTGGCCTCGTGAATGTCCTTCACTTCAAAGCACACATGGTGTTGGCCGCCTTTTGGGTTCTTCTCGAGGAAATTTAGAATTGGCGACTTCTCGCCTAGCGGCTCGATGATCTCGAGCTGGGTGTTGGGCAAGTTGATGAAGCCGACGCGGACGCCCTGCGCCGGCATGTCGAAGGGCTGCACGAATTCGGTTGCGCCATAGAGCGTGCGGTAGGTCTCGAACGTCTTCTCGATCGAAGGCACGGCGATTCCAATATGGTTCATGCGTCCGATGGTCATGGCAGGCTCCAACTCAGATTCGGTGAATGGTGACATCCACGAGCGGGCGTTTGCCGAACGAGATTTCGGCGGCGCGGCGAACCGCCTTGGTTAGCGCACGCTCGATCTTTTCGTCATCGGCGAGGTCGCCCTTCTTGAGGTTATCGATCGCGGACTCGGCGGCCTCGTCAATCGGCTCCATGGATTCATCGGCCGGGCGGCCGTCGGGTTCCGAGAAACCTCGCGCGACGATCATCGGGCCGTCCTCGACCCGGCCCTTGGCGACAACGATACTGACGGTGAGGTGACCGTTGTAGGCCATCTTTCGCCGCTCCCACATGCCGCCCGCCTTGTCGGAAGTAAGCACCTGGCCATCGACGTGCAGCCGGCCAGCAGGGACCTGGTCGATCACCTCGACCGGCCCAGGCGCCAGGCGGATCACGTCGCCATTGTCCGGCGTTATCGCCTGGGGCACCTGCAGAGACAGGGCGAAGCGCGCGTGTTCCATGATGTGGCGCCGCTCGCCATGGACGGGCACGCTGATCTTCGGCTTGGCCCACATGTACATGCGGCGCAGTTCGTCGCGGCACGGGTGGCCGGATACGTGGATGTCGAACTGTCGCGAGGTAACGAGACGGATGCGCCGTTCGGCCAGCATGTTCTGGATCTCGCCGATAGCACGCTCGTTGCCGGGGATAACGCGAGAGGAGAAAATCACCGTGTCGCCCTCACCCATCTTGACCGTGGGGTGATCACCGCGAGCGATGCGGGCGAGTGCGGCATTGGGTTCGCCCTGGCTGCCGGTGCAGAGATAAAGGACATGCCGTGCCGGCAACTCGGCGGCGCGTTCTGGTTCGATGAAATCATAACCCTTGAGCATGCCCACAGACTGCGCCGCGCCGACGATACGGAGCATGGAGCGACCGACAAGGCAGACGGAGCGCTGGTTCGCCCGGGCTGCTTCGCAGGCTGACTGAACACGCGCAACGTTGGAGGCAAAGCTGGTGATGGCGACGCGGCCGGTCTGTTCTGCGACTGCCTGGATCAAGGCGGCACGTGCGCTGCCTTCTGACCCTGCCTCCCCTTCCTCGAACACGTTGGTCGAGTCGCAGACCATTGCGAGGATGCCTTCGTTGCCAAGCTGTTCGATCTTTGCCTGGTCGAAGTCCTCGCCGATCAGAGGATCGGGATCGATCTTCCAGTCGCCGGTGTGGAGGACGAGGCCCAGCGGCGTGCGGATGGCGAGGCCATTGGGCTCCGGGATCGAATGGGTGAGCGTCACCATCTCGACCTCGAACGGGCCGAACTTGCGCTTTTCGCGAAGCTGCATGATTTGCAGGTCGGCTTCGCCGTCGAGGCCACGCTCGCGCAGCTTCTCGTTGACCAGATAGGCGGTGAAAGGCGTGGCGTAGATGGGCGCGCGCAGGCGGGGCCACAGCCAGGCGATGGCGCCGATATGGTCCTCGTGCGCGTGGGTGAGGATGATCGCCTCGATCTGGTCAGCGAAGCCCTCGAGCCAGATGGGATCCGGCATGATCAGGTCGACGCCTGGCGTGGTGTCGTCGCCAAAAGTGACGCCAACATCAACCACGATCCAGCGCCGATTGTCCGGCGGACCATAGCCGTAGGCGTTGAGGTTCATCCCGATTTCGCGGCAACCGCCCAAAGGGGCGAAGATGAGTTCGGCGCCCTTCATGTGCGGGCCGACGCCGCGTTTCCGCTGTTGCGATCGTAGAGGATGCGAAGACCCTTTATCGTGATGTCGCTGTCGAAGTGGTCGATCCGGGTCGCGGCGCCCTGGAAGAGCGAGGCGACGCCGCCGGTGGCAATGACTGTCATGGGCTTGCCGTACTCGGCCTTGATGCGTTCGACCAGCCCATCAATCAGGTCGATATAGCCCCAGAACACACCGGACTGCATCGCGGCTACCGTATCCTTGCCAATGACTTGATCCGGCTTCTGGATGGCAATCCGCGGCAATTTCGCCGCAGCCTCATGGAGGGCCTTCATCGAAAGGTTGATGCCAGGCGAGATGATCCCGCCTTCGAAGGAGCCGTCTGCTCCCACAATATCGAAGGTCGTGGCCGTGCCGCTGTCGATCACGATCAGAGAGCCGGGAAAGCTAGCGTGCGCGCCAACTGCGTTCACGAGGCGATCCGCGCCGACTTCGCTGGGCTTGGGGATCATCACCCTTACGCCAAGATCGACATTCTCGCCGACTACGAACGGTTCGACGTGGAGGTAGCGGCGAGCGAAGTTTCGCTGATTGAACAGCGATTGCGGAACGACAGTCGAGATAATGCAAGCATCAATGTCGGAGAGCTTGAGACCATTTATCTCCATCAGGGTAGATAGCCAGACGGCGTAGTCATCTGCAGTCTTGGTCATGTCGGTGGCGCTGCGCCACTGGGCGCGCCAGTCCTTGCCGTCGTGTACGGCGAAGAGCGCGTTGGTGTTGCCGGTGTCGATCGCCAGCAGCATGGCGCCTCCTCCCTGAATTCCAGATACTATCCCAATAGCGAGATTTCACCTGCCCGAACATGGGTCAGGCCGCCGCCATCGAGTTCGATGATCAAAGCGCCGTCATCGGCGAGGCCTTTCATTGTACCCTCGATCCGCCTGGACGGAGCGTTCAACTCGACGCGCTTGTCCATGTAGGCAGCTTTGGCAAGCCAGTCGGCTCGGGTTGGGTTGAAGCCTTCAGAGAGAAGGTGAATTAGGCGGTTGCGGAACGCGACGTCGAGGGCGGAGAGAAGCTCGGCTGCTGTCTTGCCGGCGGCGCCGGGCAACCAGGTGAGACATGCTGTGGCGCGGTCCGGGCGCTTGGGAGCGGTGGCGACATTTACGCCGAAGCCGGCAGCCATCCAAAGCTGGTCACCGTCCTGTCCGGTTTCAATGAGGATGCCGGCAAGCTTTGCATCTGCGACCAGAACATCGTTGGGCCATTTCAGGCGTAGGCTCGAGACGTCGACACCGAGCAACTGTGCAGCGTCGATGACGGCAAGGCCGGCAGAAAAGCACGTGAGCGCTGCGTCGGCCGGCGGCCTGGGGAAGCGGAACAGGGCCGTGGCGAAGAGGTTGCCTTCGGGCGAATCCCACTGGCGGCCAAGGCGGCCCCTGCCCGCGGTCTGCGACCTGGCCGTGAGCCAGCACGGGCCGGTGTCGCCCGACATGGCGCGGCGGCGAGCTTCCTCGTTAGTTGAGTCGATCTCGTCGAACCGGATGACCGGCCAGGCCGCGGAGAATTGCGCCGGGACCATCGCTCTATCCGGCCGCAGCCTGCGCGGCGGTATCCAGCAGCATCTGGATCGTGATGGTCAGCACCGGGAAAATGATGATCGCGGTCGCGAGCACGGCGGTTGCAACGGTGAAATCCGTCTTGTCCAACGCCTCGCCGGGCGGCTTCATCATCATCGCCCAGACGAGTCGAAGATAATAGCCGAGCGACACGACGCTGGAGAGGGCGCCAACGAGGACAAGCCACAACATGTCCGCCCTCAGGCCCGCTTCGAACACCTCGAATTTTCCCCAGAAGCCGGCAGCGGGCGGAATTCCGGCGACCGAGAAGATGAGCACGACCAGGCCGAGCGCCATGCCTGGCTTCAGCTTGAACAGGCCATTGAGGTCCGACACCTGGTCGATCGACTGGCCGCCGCGTCGCAGGGCAAGGACGCCGCCGAACAGTCCAAGCGTCGCGATGACGTAGATCGTCATGTAAACCAGAACGGAGGACGCGCCGATTTCCTGTCCGGCCGCAACGCCAATGAGCGCGAAGCCGACGTTCGAGATCGAGGAATAGGCGAGGATGCGCTTGACGCTGTTCTGCACAAGCGCGCCGAACGCGCCGATCAACATCGACATGGCCGAAATGATTGCGATGACCAGACGCCAGCTATCTGCGTGCGGGCCGAAGGTGGTGAACATCACGTGCGCCAGCAGAGCGACAGCTGCAATTTTGGGCGCAGTCGAGAAGAAGGCGACGACCGAGGCGGGTGCGCCTTCGTAGACGTCCGGCGTCCAGACGTGGAAGGGAGCGGCGGAGGCCTTGAAAGCGAGGCCGCAGATGATGAGTACCAGGCCGAAGATGAGACCGACTGAATTGTCCGCCGCGGCGATGACCGCATAGTTGGTCGACCCAGCGAAGCCGTAGACCAGCGACGAACCATACAGCAGCAGGCCGGAGGCCAGCGCTCCGAGAACGAAGTATTTGAGGCCGGCTTCGGCGGATTTCAGGTTGTCGCGCCGGAATGCGGCCAGGACGTAGGACGACAGGCTCAGCGTTTCGATGCCGACATAGAGCGTCATCAGGTCGTTGGCGGAGAGCATCACGCCTGCACCCATCGCGGCGAAAACGAGGAGCAGCGAATACTCGTAGCGCTCCATGTGCGCGGCCTTCAGGAATCCGCCAGACATGAAGAGCGAGGCGGCGCCCAGAGCATAGGTCGCGCCCTTGGCGAACAGCACGAACGGCGTGATGCGATAGAGGCCGCCGAAGGCTTCCGCAGCGCCCTGCGGGAATTGCATGAAGGCGAGCACGGCCGCGGCGGCGAGCGCTATCACGGACAGGAGGCGCAGCAGGCCCGCTACGCGATCCCCGCCGATGGCGCCCAGCAGCAGCGCGCCAAGGCCAAAGGCGGCGAGCAGTGCATCCGGCAAAGCGACCTGGAGATCGGAAAGAACGTTCATGTCCTTACCTTCCGATCATCTGGAGGATGGCGTCGGTCGACGACTTGGTCAGGTCGAAGGCCATCGAGGGATAGACGCCGAAGATCAGGGCCGAGATGGCAAGGAGACCGAGGATGAAGAATTCGATCGCGGTGACATCCTTGATGTCCATCAGCTTCTCGTTGGTCATCTCGCCGAATACGGCGCGGCGATAGAGCGTGAGCATGTAGACGGCTGACAGGATGACGCCGAGCGCCGCCCCAGCGGCTGCCCAAGTGGACGCCTGGAAACCGCCGACCATGGTGAGGATCTCGCCGACGAAGCCCGACGTTCCTGGCAAACCGACGTTCGCCATCGAGAACAGCATGAACAGGGCCGCGTAGACCGGCATGCGATGGACGAGGCCGCCATAGAATGCGATCTCGCGGGTGTGCATGCGGTCATAGATGACGCCAACGCAGAAGAAGAGCGCGCCGGAAATCACGCCGTGCGAGATCATCTGGAAGATCGCACCCTGAATGCCGGTTTCGTTGAACGAGAAGATGCCAAGTGTGACGAAGCCCATGTGGGCAACCGATGAATAGGCCACCAGCTTCTTGATGTCGGTCTGACGGAAGGCCACCAGGGACGCGTAGATGATGGCGATGACGCTGAGGGTGAACATCAGCGGCTGGAAGAGCAGCGAGGCGTCGGGGAACATCGGCAGCGAGAAACGCAGGAAACCGTAGCCGCCCATCTTCAGCAGCACGGCGGCCAGCACGACGGAACCGGCGGTTGGCGCCTCGACGTGTGCATCAGGCAGCCAGGTGTGGACCGGCCACATCGGCAGCTTGACCGAGAAGGATGCGAAAAACGCGAGCCACAGCCACGTCTGAACATCCGGCGCGAAAGGATACTTCTGCAACGCCTCGACGTCGGTCGTGCCGGTGACGGTGTACATGTAGATCAGCGCGGCGAGCAGAAGCAGCGAGCCGAGCAACGTGTAGAGGAAGAACTTGAACGCTGCGTAGAGCCGGTTCTTTCCGCCCCAGATGCCGATGATGAGGAACATCGGAATCAAGCCGCCTTCAAAGAACACGTAGAACAGCACAAGGTCGAGGGCACAGAACACGCCGATCATCAGACATTCGAGCAGCAGGAACGCCGCCATGTATTCGGCAAGGCGGTCCTTGATCGATGTCATCGACTGCAGCACGCACAGCGGCGTAAGCGCAGTCGTCAGCACGACCAGCGAGATCGCCATGCCGTCGACGCCGAGCTTGTAGGATGAGCCGCCGAACCACGGCACGTTCTCGACAAGCCGGAAGAGGCCCGAGCCAGCGTTATATTGCATCAGCGCCAGGATCGAGACGACCAGGGTCGCAATCGAGATGACCAGGGCAATGCCCTTAGAAGCGCTCGCAGCGAAATTGGCGCCGACGACGATCCGGAATCCAAGGATCAACAGCGCGCCGATCAGCGGCAAGAAGATCGTGAGTGTAAGGATAGGCAGGCCAGCCATGCGTCAGCGCCCCTGCCCAAGGAGGACGAAGGCGGAGAAGAGGACCGCCGCGAGGAGCACGACCAGCGCATAGTGAAACAAGTAGCCAGTGTGGAGCCTCGAAAGGCCGCCAGCGCCGGCCTTCGCGATGCCAGTGACGCCGTCGGGACCCATGCCGTCGATGATCTTCTTGTCGCCCACCTTCCAGAACAAGTCGCCAACCAGGGCGGCGCCGCGGACGAAGATGAGGTGATAGATCTCGTCGAAATACCATTTGTGCGAGAGGAACGAGTGCATCGGTCCGCCATTGGCAGCCATGCGGCGGGGTATCTGCGGCGCGATCAGGTAGAACATAACAGCGAAGAGTAGCCCGCTGGTCCATGCAATGGCCGGCGCCAGCTTCACCCACAGCGGAACTTCGTGGCGGGCGTGAAGCACTTCGTTCTCCGGCGCTGTGAAGATCGCAGAGCCCCAGAATTCGGCCTGATGGTGATCGACGAAAGCGTCGTAGAACACGCCGCCCGCGAGCACCGCACCGGTGGCCAGCAGGATAAGGGGCACGGCCATGACCCACGGCGCATCGTGCGCATGATCGTATGTGTGGTGGTCAGCGCGCGTCTTGCCCTCGAATGTCATGAACATCAGGCGCCACGAGTAGAACGAGGTGAGGAAGGCGGCGGCGATGGAAAGCCAGAAGGCGAATGGCGCGAAAGCGTCATGTGAGGCGAACGAACTCTCGATGATCGCGTCCTTGGAATAGAAGCCGGCGAAGCCGTAATTCAGGCCTTCGATGCCGGGGATGCCCACGCCAGTCAGAGCAAGCGTGCCAATGAGCATCATCGCCCAGGTCAGCGGCATTTTCTTGCGGAGGCCGCCCATGTTCCGCATGTCCTGCTCGTGGTGCATGCCGTGAATGACGGCGCCGGCCGAGAGGAACAGCAGCGCCTTGAAGAAAGCGTGGGTGAAGAGGTGGAACATCGCCGCCTGGTAGGCGCCGACGCCGGCTGCGAAGAACATGTAGCCGAGCTGCGAGCACGTTGAATAGGCGACCACGCGCTTGATGTCGTTCTGGGCAAGGCCAACGGTGGCCGCGAAGAAGCAGGTGACGGCGCCAATGACTGTGACGACGCTGGCGGCGACGACCGTGTGTTCGTAGAGGTAAGAGCAACGGCAGACGAGGAAGACGCCCGCGGTGACCATGGTGGCGGCGTGGATCAGCGCAGAGACCGGGGTCGGACCTTCCATCGCATCCGGCAGCCATGTGTGCAGGAAGAACTGCGCCGACTTGCCCATCGCGCCGATGAACAGGAGAATCCCGATGATCTCCAGCGCCCAAACGTGCTGGCCGAGAAAGTCTAACGTGATCGACTGGATCGGCATGGCCGCAGCCTGTCCGATCGGCTGGACCGGAATATTGTTCGCAATGATGTGAAAGACGGTATCGAAGCCGATCGAGGAGAATTTCTCGACGCCGACCTGCTGCAGGTAGGCGGCCACAGGCTTGCCGTCTGCATCCAGGAATTCGGCAGGAACCTGGATCACGAACACCAGCGCCATTATGCCCAGCGCAAAGCCGAAGTCGCCGACGCGGTTGACGACGAAAGCCTTGATGGCGGCGTCGTTGGCTGAGGGTTTCCTGTACCAGAAGCCGATGAGCAGGTAGGAGGCAAGCCCCACGCCTTCCCAGCCGAAGAAAAGCTGGATGAAGTTGTCGGCCGTCACCAGCATCAGCATCGCGAAGGTGAACAACGACAGGTAGGCAAAGAAGCGCGCGCGGTGCGGATCGTCAGCCATGTAGCCGATGGAATAGATGTGCACGAGCGCCGAGACGCTGGTGACCACGAACATCATCACGACGGAAAGCGTGTCGATGCGGATGGCCCAGTCGGCGACGAACGTACCGACGTCGAACCAGCGCATGATCGTGACGGTGTGGGCGCCTGCGCCATGCTCGGCGTGCGGACCAAACACCTGGTTGAAGAACAGGACGGCCGCCAGGCCGAAGGCCATGACCAGGATGCCGGTGGTGATCGACATCGCGCCCTTGTCGCCGAGCACGCGCTGGCCAAGGCCGGCGATCGCCGCGGCGACGCCGGGCGAAAGCACGATCAGAAGTGCGGCCAGTTCCTGGAAGTTCACGCCCCGTTTCCCTTCCCTAGCCGCGCAGCACGTTGACGTCTTCGGTGGTGATCTGGCCGCGGTTGCGGAAGTAGACGACCAGAATGGCGAGGCCGACCGCGGCTTCGGCGGCGGCGACCGTCAGGACCAGCATGGCGAATACCTGGCCGATGATCGTGCCGTTGAAGACGGAGAACGCGACGAGATTGATGTTCACCGACAGGAGAATCAGTTCGATCGCCATCAGGATGACGATGATGTTCTTGCGGTTTACGAAGATGCCGAACACGCCAATGGTGAACAGCGCCGCCGAGACAGCGAGATAGTGGCCGACCGTGAGCTGCAAGCCCTCCATCGCTAAATCCCCTGTCCTGGACGCACGTCCTTCAATTCGACGGCGTCATGGCGTTTGCGGCCTGTCTGCTCGGCGATGTTCTGGCGCTTGACGGTTGGGCGGTGCTTCAGGGTCAGCACGATGGCGCCCATCATAGCGACCAGCAGCACGATGCCGGACATCTGGAAGAGCAGCAGGTATTTTGTGTAGAGCACTTCCGACAACGCCGCGGCGTTGGTGGGCGCGCCCGGGCTTGGATTGAAGCCGCCCACCGGCAGGCCGGATGAGGCCGCGATAACGACGCCGATCTCACCCAGCAGCACCAGACCGATGATGGTTCCTATCACCAGATAGTCGGTGAACCCCTGCTTCAGCTCCACGAAATCGATGTCGAGCATCATGACCACGAACAGGAAGAGGACTGCAACTGCGCCCACATAGACAACGACCAGGATCATCGCGAGGAATTCCGCGCCGATGAGCACGAGCAGGCCTGACGACGTGAAGAAAGCCAGGATCAGCCAGAGCACCGAGTGCACCGGGTTGCGCGCCGCGATAACGAACAGCGCGGAGAGCACGACGATGGTCGAGAGGACATAGAAAGCGATCAGCGGCACGCCTTTTCCTCCTCTTCCCTTTGATCCAAATCGCCCCGGACGGGGCCGTGAGATTCAGTCCGGACCCGGCCCGCCCCCCGGCGAGTCGCGCCCTTCTATCGGTAGCGGGCGTCCAGTTCCAGATTGCGGGCGATCTCGCGTTCCCAGCGATCGCCATTCTCGAGCAGGCGGTCCTTGTCGTAGTAGAGTTCCTCACGGGTTTCCGTCGCGAATTCGAAATTCGGGCCCTCGACAATGGCGTCGACCGGGCAGGCTTCCTGGCAGAAGCCGCAATAGATGCATTTGACCATGTCGATGTCGTAGCGCGTGGTGCGACGGCTGCCGTCTTCCCGCGGTTCGGCTTCGATGGTGATGGCCTGGGCGGGGCAGATGGCCTCGCACAGCTTGCAGGCGATGCAGCGCTCTTCCCCGTTTGCGTAGCGGCGCAGCGCGTGCTCGCCACGGAACCGTGGGGATAGTGGACCCTTTTCAAACGGATAGTTCAGCGTCGTCTTGCGCGTAAAGAACTGACGCATCGCAAGCAGGAAGGCGGACCCGAAGTCCGTCAGCATCGCTCCCCGAATGGCCTGGCCGATCGACATGAATTCTCCCTAGCCTTCCGCGCCGTTGCGCACGAAGACCATGTAGGCGGATACAAGAACAACAGCGACCAGCGAGGTGGGCAGGAAGATTTTCCAGCCGAGGCGCATGAGCTGGTCGTAGCGGTAGCGCGGCACGATCGCCTTCACCATGGCGAAGAGGAAGAAGAAGAAAGTGATCTTCGCCATGAAGACGAGAAGGCCGCCGAAGCTGACCAGAGTGGGCGAGAGGCTGGACACGTCGACCGGGAATGGCAGGTACCAGCCGCCGAAGAATAGGATCGTCAGCATCGCACACATCAGCACAATCGAGACGTACTCCCCGATCATGAACATCAGATAGGGCGAGGACGAATATTCGACCTGATAGCCGGCGACGAGTTCGGACTCGGCCTCCGGCAGGTCGAAGGGCGGCCGGTTGGTTTCAGCCAGCGCCGAGATGAAGAAGATCACGAACATCACGAACATGACCGGGAACAGCGCAATTTTTTCCGGCGTCAGCAGGAAAGCGTGCCAGTTCCAGAAGCCGCCCTTCTGGTTGTCAACGATGTCGGTGAGGTTGAGCGAGCCGACCAGCAGCAGAACGGTGACAATGACGAAACCGATCGAGACTTCGTAGCTGACCATCTGCGCCGCGGACCGCAGGCCGCCGAGGAATGGGTATTTCGAGTTCGACGCCCAGCCGCCCATGATGATGCCGTAAACACCGAGCGAGGAGATCGCAAACAGGTAGAGAATGCCGACATTGAGGTTGGCGATCACCCAGCCGGGGGCGACGGGGATCACCGCCCAGCCAACGAGCGCGAGCGTAAGCGTGATGATCGGCGCCAGCAGGAACACCGTCTTGTTGGCGCCGGCCGGGATGATGACTTCCTTGATCACGAACTTGATCAGGTCGGCGAAGGACTGGAACAGGCCGAATGGACCGACGACGTTTGGTCCCTTGCGGAGCTGGACGGCCGCCCAGACCTTGCGGTCGAACAGCAGTAGGAAGGCGATGCAGACCAGCATGATCACGACGATCGCCAGGATCTGAAGCACGGCGAGGCCCACGCCCCCCCATATGCCCCCGCCCCACTTGATGAGATTTTCCATCGACCGCTCCTATTCCGCCGCGATGGCGCGGTTGGCGCCGGCTGCGAGTTCGGCGCATTCGGCCATGGTGCGCGAGGCGCGGGCGATCGGGTTGGTCAGATGAAAGGCCTGGATCGGCGTCGTGAACGGAGTGGACTGAAGCTGGCCTGCGGCGCCGTAGGGCGGCGCGACGCTTGATGCCGAGCGCCCTGGCGCGAAGTCGATGCCGAGGAAGGTCGCGTGGTCCGCGCCGAGTTTGGCGCGAAGCTGGGCCAGAGTGTCGTACGGAAGTGTCTTGCCGGCGTAGGCCGAGAGAGCGCGGACGATGGCCCAATCTTCACGGGCGTCGCCCTTCGGTGAAACGGCGCGTTGCGTGCGCTGCACTCGACCCTCGGTGTTGACGTAGGTGGCGGATTTTTCGGTGTAGGCGGCGGCGGGCAGGATCACATCGGCGCGGTGGGCGCCGTTGTCGCCATGGCTGCCGATATAGATGACGCTGGCCTTGCCCAGTTTCGACGTGTCGATCTCATCGGCGCCGAGCAGCAGTACCGTCTTGATGTCGCCGGACTGGGCCCCGGCGATGATACCGGCGACATCCTTGCCACCTTTTGCCGGCAGGAAGCCCATGTCGAGACCGCCGACGCGAGCCGCTGCCGTGTGGAGGACGCTGAAGCCGTGCCAGACATCCTTGAATGCGCCGATCGCCGCGGCAAATCCAGAGGCCGCATGCAGCACAGCGGCGCCGTCTGCGCGCGCGAGGGCGCCCTGGCCGACGATGACCAACGGACGCTTCGCATTCGCGAGTTGGTCGAACACCGGGTGGCCGGCCCTGAGGTCCTTGAACGAGTCCGGGCCGGCGCCGAGATAGCGGTAGTCGAAGGTGAGGTCGACGCGCTCTCCAAGCAGCGCAACGGGGACCATGCGCAGCCACGCCTTACGCAGGCGAGCGTTGAGGACGGCGGCTTCCTTGCGCGGATTGACGCCGATGAGGACGATAGCGTCGGCGTCGTCGATGCCCATGATGGTCGAATTGAACAGCCAGCTTTCGCGTGGAAGTTTCGAACCATCCGCCGAGAGGCCGAGCTTAGCGCCGTCCTGGCGGCAATCGATGGATTTGACGCCGAGCGAGTTGGCGAGATCCATATGTCGCCTTCATGCCTTCGCTGCAGGCGAGATCGCCCGCGATGATGCCAATGGAATCCGCCGGCGCCTTCATGAGTTCAGCGGCGCGCTTCAGGGCTTCATCCCAGGTGGCGGCGCGCAGGGCTCCGTCTTCGCGAATGTAAGGCTTGTCGAGGCGCTGGCGTCCGAGGCCGTCCCAGACGAAGCGGGTCTTGTCGGAGATCCACTCCTCGTTGATCTCTTCGTTGACGCGCGGAAGAATGCGCATCACAGCAGGCCCGCGGGCGTCCACCCGGATGGCGGAGCCGAGCGCGTCCATCACATCAATGCTTTCGGTCTTGCGCAACTCCCACGGGCGCGCGTTGAAGGCGTAGGGTTTCGAGGTCAGTGCGCCGACTGGGCAGAGGTCGATGACGTTTCCGGAGAGTTCGGAGGTCAGCGACTTTTCGAGATAGGTGGTGATCTCGGCATCCTCGCCACGGTTGGCGAGGCCGATCTCGTCGACGCCGGCGACTTCGGACGCAAATCGAACGCAGCGCGTGCACTGGATGCAGCGGGTCATGATCGTCTTGACCAGCGGGCCCATTTGCTTGTCGTCCACGGCGCGCTTGTTCTCGGTGTAGCGCGTGTAGGCGCGGCCATAGCCCATCGCCTGGTCCTGTAGGTCGCACTCTCCGCCCTGGTCGCAGATCGGGCAATCCAGCGGGTGATTGATCAGCAGGAATTCCATGACGCCGTTGCGGGCTTTCACGGCGCGCTGGCTCTTTGTCGAGATCTCGTGCGGCGTGCCGTCCTTCTTCGGCGCCATGTCGCCAACCGTCTGCGCGCAGCTCGCGATTGGCTTGGGCGCGCCGACCCAGTCGACGAGGCACATGCGGCAATTGCCGGCGATCGACAGGCGCTCGTGATAGCAGAAGCGCGGAATCTCGGCGCCCGCTAGCTCGCAGGCCTGCAGCAGCGTGTACGTCTTCGGCGCATCCACCGCGATGCCATCGACGATCAGTTTGACGGTGTCGGTCATGCCCTACTCCGCCGCCAGCGTGTGCCCAGGGACGTGGGGACGACCCTGGCGATAGTTGACGATGCGGTCCTCGATCTCCTGTCGGAAGTGGCGGATCAGACCCTGAATTGGCCACGCGGCGGCGTCGCCCAGCGCGCAGATGGTGTGGCCTTCGACCTGCGAGGCGACATCCAGCAGCGTGTCGATCTCGGAGGTTTCGCTCTCGCCCTTGGCCATGCGCTCGAGCACGCGCCACATCCATCCCGTGCCTTCGCGGCACGGCGTACACTGGCCGCAGCTTTCGTGCTTGTAGAAATACGCGATGCGGGCGATCGCCTTGATGAGGTCGGTTGACTTGTCCATCACGATGACGGCCGCGGTGCCGAGTCCGGACTTCACGTCGCGCAGAGCGTCGAAATCCATCAGCACGGTGTCGCAGACATCCTTCGGGATCATCGGCACGGATGAGCCGCCGGGAATGATGGCCTTGAGGTTGCCCCAGCCGCCGCGAACGCCGCCGCAATGCTCCTCGATCAGAGTCTTCAGCGGGATCGACATCTCTTCTTCGATGTTGCACGGCCGCTCGACATGGCCGGAGACGCAGAAGATCTTGGTGCCGGTGTTGTTTGGCCGTCCGAAGCCCGCGAACCAAGATGCGCCACGGCGCAGGATGGTCGGCGCGACCGCGATCGACTCGACGTTGTTGACCGTCGTCGGGCAGCCATAGAGGCCGGCATTGGCCGGGAATGGCGGCTTGAGGCGCGGCTGGCCCTTCTTGCCTTCGAGGCTTTCGAGCAGTGCGGTTTCCTCGCCGCAAATGTAAGCGCCGGCGCCGTGGTGGCAGTAGATGTCGAAGTCCCAGCCCGAGCCGCAAGCGTTCTTGCCCACGAGACCGGCCTTGTAGGCTTCGGCGATCGCCTCCTCGAGGCACTCGCGCTCGTAGATGTATTCGCCGCGCAGGTAGATGTAGCACGCCTTGGCGCGCATCGCGAAGGAGGCGATCAGACAGCCTTCGATCAGCAGATGCGGATCGTGGCGCATGATATCCCGGTCCTTGCACGTGCCCGGCTCGGATTCATCCGCGTTCACGACCAGATAGTGCGGCCGGTCCTTCACGACTTTCGGCATGAAGGTCCACTTGAGTCCGGTGGGGAAGCCCGCACCGCCGCGGCCGCGCAGGCCCGAGGCCTTGATCTGGTCGCAGATCCATTCCGGGCCGAACTGCATCAGCTCCTTCGTAGAGTTCCACGCGCCGCGTTTCCTGGCGGCTTCCAGGCGGAAGTCGTGGCGGCCGTAGAGATTGGTGAAGATGCGATCCTTATCGAGAAGCACGGTCGCGCTCCCTGGCTTCCCGGATGAAATTGATGATCGCCGGCACGCTGAAGCCGAGCCCGGCGAGGATGCCCATGGCGATCCAGATCATCTTGCCGGTCGCAAAGTAGCCGACAACGCCGGCGACGCAGCACAGCGCTTCGTAGATGCCCGCCTTCACCAGCGCGCCAATCATCTGTGGCGTCGGTTTGGAATTTTCAGTCATTGCGCCCCTCATGCCTTTGCCGCCGGAGGAGGCGCGTTTGGATCGGCTGGCTTAGGCGCGTTCGGTATGATGGACAGCGGCTTCGCCTTCGAACCATCAAACAGCGTTTCATCGGTAAGCGATGTCGGCGGGCCTGCGGGGGCGGACGTCTGGCGCTTGATGTAGCTGCCCGGCCTGGGATCGCTGCCGGCCGCGAAATCCTCGATAAGCTGTTCGAGCGTGGCGACGGTAAGGTCTTCGTAGAAGTAGTCGTTGATCTGGATCATCGGGGCGTTCACGCAAGCGCCCAGGCATTCCACTTCAACCCACGAAAACGTGCCGCCCGAGGACACCTGGCCTTTTGGACCGATCTTGCGTTCGCAGAAATCCTTGAGCTTCTCGGCTCCCCGCAGGGCGCATGGCGTCGTGCCGCAGACCTGAAGGTGGTATTTGCCCACGGGCTCGAGGTTGAACATCGTGTAGAAGGTCGCGACCTCGTAGACGCGGATGTAGTTCATCGCCAGCCGGTCAGCGACCGCACGCAGCGCGGGCTCGGACAGCCAGCCGTCATTCTGCTTTTGCGCCAGCCACAGCGCGGGGATGACCGCGGACCATTTGCGCTCGGTTGGATACTTGCGTTCCCACCACGCGATCTGGTCTTCGGTCGCAGCCGTGAAGGCGAAGGGCTTGTGGTGCGATGGATCGTGGAAACGGCGATGGCTCAACGGTCGACCTCCCCGAACACGATGTCCAGCGAGCCGAGGATGGCGGACACGTCAGCCAGCATGTGGCCGCGGCAGAGATGGTCCATGGCGTGGAGGTGAGCGTAGCCCGGCGCCTTGATCTTCAGGCGATAGGGCCGGTTGCCGCCATCGGTGACCAGAAAGACGCCGAACTCGCCCTTGGGCGCCTCGACGCAGGCATAGGTCTCGCCCGCCGGAACGTGGAAGCCTTCCGTGTAGAGCTTGAAGTGATGGATCAGCGCCTCCATCGACGACTTCATCTCGGCGCGACGCGGCGGCGCGTACTTGGAGTTCTCCGGCATCACGGGGCCGACAGGCATCCTGTCGATGCACTGCTTGATGATCTTGATGCTCTCGCGCATCTCCTCGATGCGGCAGAGATAGCGGTCCCAGCAGTCGCCGTTCTTCCCGACCGGGATCTTGAAGTCGAGCTCGCTGTAAATCTCGTAGGGCTCGGCGCGGCGCAGGTCCCAGGCAAGGCCGGAGCCGCGCACCATCACACCGGAGAAGCCCCAGGCCAGCGCGTCTTCCACCGACACGACGCCGATATCGACGTTGCGCTGCTTGAAGATGCGGTTCTCGGTGACCAGCGTCTCGAGGTCGTCTATCACCTTGAGGAACGGATCGCAGAATTTGTGGATGTCCTCGATCAGCTCGGGAGGCAGATCCTGATGCACGCCGCCCGGCCGGAAGTAGGCCGCATGCATGCGGCTGCCCGAGGCGCGTTCGTAGAACTGCATCATCGTCTCGCGCTCTTCCATGCCCCACAGCGGCGGCGTCAGCGCGCCGACGTCGAGCGCCTGGAAGGTGACGTTGAGGATGTGGTTCATCAGCCGGCCGATCTCTGAATAGATCACCCGGATGAATTGCGCGCGGCGCGGAACCTCGATGCCCGCGAGCTTCTCGATCGCGAGGCAGTACGCATGCTCCTGGTTCATCGGCGCGACGTAGTCGAGCCGGTCGAAGTACGGCAGCGCCTGCAGGAAGGTCTTGTACTCGATCAACTTCTCGGTGCCGCGATGCAGCAGCCCGATATGCGGATCGACGCGATCGACGATCTCGCCATCGAGGTCGAGCACGAGGCGCAGCACGCCGTGCGCCGCGGGATGCTGCGGCCCGAAGTTGATCGTAAACTTGCGATCGTCGAGATCAAAGGTATCGGCGTGGGGGTTTGACTTGGCGTCGTCGGCCATCACAAGCTCCGCCGAACGTCAGCAGCTGCATCCGGACCGCACTTTTCCACGACGAAGCGACGGGCTTTGCCGCGGCCATCAAAGAGCGAGCCGACCGATACCCTGGCCCGGCCGCGAAGCTCCATGCTGCTATCTGTCGTTCCACTGAACGGATCGGTCAGCCCACGCCACTCTTCGAACTCGTCTCCCATATCGGCGTCACCGCCATCGAGCAGGATCTTGCTCGCTGCTTCGCATCGTGCCGCCAGCCACCCTTCCGCCACGACGCCATGCGGCTTCTCTCCGCTACAGCTGGCAGCGAATGGCGCGGCGACAATCATCGAAACGGTCAAGCGGCCAGCAGCGGTCACGGCTTGCCTCCCCCCGCTTTTTCGTCGCCCGGGATCACGGCCTGCATCCCTTCCCAGGGGCTCAGAAAATCGAAATTCCGGTACTCCTGAACGAGTTTCACCGGCTCGTAGATCACGCGCTTCTGGGCTTCGTCATAGCGGACCTCCACGCGGCCGGTCAGCGGAAAGTCCTTGCGCAGCGGATAGCCCTCGAAGCCATAATCGGTGAGGATGCGGCGCAGATCCGGATGGCCGGAGAAGATCACGCCGTACATGTCGAACGCTTCGCGCTCATACCAGTTGGCGACGGGGAACACTGCCGTCGCGCTGGGCACCGGCGTCGCCTCGTCGGTGCGAAGCTTGATGCGGATGCGCTGGTTCAGGCGCATGGAGAGCATGTGGTAGACGACCTCGAAACGCTCGGCCTCGGTCGGGTAGTCGCAGGCGCAGATGTCGACCAGGGTTTCGAAGCGGCACTGGCTGTCGTCGCGCAGGAAGGTCAGCAGCTTCACGATGCCGTCGCGCGGGGCGGCGAGCGTGAGTTCGCCGAGCTTCACGTCCATCGAGGTGATGGCCTTGCCCTGCGTGGCTTCGAGATGGATCTTCAGCTCCGAGATCATGGCGGAGCGGGTGGGAAGCGCGCTCATCGTTCAATGCTCCCCTCGCGCCGGATCTTCTTCTGGAGCTGGAGCACGCCATAGACCAGCGCCTCAGCGGTCGGCGGGCAGCCTGGAACATAGATGTCGACCGGCACGATACGGTCGCAGCCGCGCACGACGGCGTAGGAATAGTGATAGTACCCGCCGCCATTGGCGCATGATCCCATGGAGATCACGTAGCGCGGCTCCGGCATCTGGTCGTAAACCTTGCGGAGCGCCGGAGCCATCTTGTTGGTCAGCGTGCCTGCGACGATCATCACATCTGACTGCCTGGGCGAGGCGCGCGGGGCGAAGCCGAAGCGCTCAAGATCGTAGCGCGGCATGGACGCCTGCATCATCTCGACGGCGCAGCAGGCAAGGCCGAACGTCATCCACATCAGCGAGCCGGTACGAGCCCAGGTGACGAGATCGTCGGCCGCGGCGATCAGGAATCCCTTGTCGGCCAGCTCGTCGGAAAGGCCGTTGAAGAACGGGTCGTTGGGCTTGATGATCGCCCCGCCCTCTGGCCGGGCGACGCGCGCGGCGGAGCCTGCTGCAGCCTTTGGTTCGGCCATCACTGCCACTCCAGCGCGCCGCGGCGCCATTCGTAGATGAAGCCGACGGTGAGGACGCCGAGGAAGACCATCATCGACCAGAAGGCGGCGACGTTGCCGGCGGCCACCTGGAAGATCCAGGGGAAGAGGAAGGCGACTTCGAGATCGAAGATGATGAACAGGATGGAGACAAGATAGAAGCGGACATCGAATTTCATGCGCGCGTCGTCGAAGGCGTTGAAGCCGCATTCATAGGCGGAAAGCTTCTCGGCATCCGGCTTTTTCGGTGCGAAGAGCGTGGACAGGACGATGAACAGCACGCTCAACGCTGCCGCGATCACGAGGAAGATCACGACCGGCAGATAGTTGGTGACGAGCTGCTGCACGTCTTCCATTTATGCCCTCGGCTTGCCTTTTGCCGGACGGCCTATTCCGCTTTGATGCAGCGCGCAAGTGAACCGCCCCCACGATCCCCCATTCTCTGCTGCAGCGAGCAAATTCAGCACGTTGCAGCGTTATGGGCAGAGTGTTTTGTAGGGTTGAGCGCGAGGCAATTCATGGCTGCCAGGCGTGTGAGAAGCAGTAGCAGCATTACCGGGTCATCGACCCGCAAAGCGCGGAATCCGGCGGCCCCGAGGCATCGCCGGCATGCAGGCCGAAGCGGAGTGGATTTCCAATCCTTTGATTCCAATGGCGCGAGTGACGGGGCTCGAACCCGCGACCTCCGGCGTGACAGGCCGGCACTCTAACCAACTGAGCTACACCCGCATTGGATCGGGATTGGAGGACGAGGGTTTAGGCGCCGCCGCCCCCGCGGTCAAGCGCGATTAGCCTTCAGAATCCGGCCCTTCTACGAGCCAATGGCCTGGCGGATCACCAGCGCCCCGCCTTCCGGCTTGAAGCCGAGACCGGTCAGGGCCTCGATGGCGGCCGGCGAGGTGTTGGTGACCGTTGCCGACATTTCCATGTCGAGGTGCGGCCCGATGTTCATGGCGGCCATCACATCCTCACCGGTGGCGGCCTTACCGGTTGCCAGCACCATCAGCTTTCCACCCTGACAAGAGACCGGGCCGCGCAGTTCGGGACCTGCCCATCCCTTGTGGTTCACCTTGGCGAGTGCGTCCGTCCAGACTTCGCCCACGGCGGACTGGCAGGCGTTCTGGGCAAAGGTCAGGTTCTTCATCTCGAGGGTGAACTTGCCGCCGCCGGCGGAGATGGTGCGGGGCATTCCGGGCACCGTTCCGATCGGGCCAGCCAGCTTGAAATTGGAGAGCGCGACGGTTTTGCCGCCGATCGGCCAGTTGAGACTGCTTTCGCCGGAGAGGCCGTCGCGCGCCAGCGACAGTTTGCCGGCCGCCTTGCCGGTGATCAGGGCGCCGAAATCGGCCTTCACGCCAAGGTCGCCGATCTTCTGCTGGCCGAAGCGGACATTGGTGAGCTTGCCGTCCCAGACGCTGCCGTCGGCCTTGGCGAATTTGAAGTCGGCGACCTGCTGCGAAACGAAGCCCGCCGCCATGGACATGGGCAACAGAGCGACGAAGCCGACGGCGACGACCAGGACGGCGAGCAAAACGAAAATGACGATCTTCATGAATCCCCTGATCGTTCGTCGCCCCCGTGACTTGGTTTCTAGCCGCCAGCCGACCAGGGCGCCAGTGCAGGACGCACGCCCTCCTTCAGGCCGGTGTGACCGCCTGGGATGCATGTGCGCCTCCCTGGTGGGAGGGCCTGGGGACGCGGGGATGCCCCGCGTGGGTTGGCGTCTCCGGTTGCCCGGATCTGCCGGCAGTGGACGAGAAGCGCGGTTTCCCCGCGTCCCCGCACATCGTCTGGCCGTCGGCCTCGGACAAGGCGATCGTTTCACGCCTCTGCCGTAGGTATCGCCGCCGGCGTGCAGGTCATGGATGTTCGGCCATGATCCCTGGACATCCTCCCCTACTTGGCCAGCCCTCCTGGCTGGCATACGCGGGGCTGAGCTCGGCCTGCGGGTCCGGGAGATGATCTCCCCGCGACAGGAGGCGCTGTGCTCCACGCTCGATGCGCATCGCCGCCGCGCTGTTGAACAGTGTACAGCCGCCCTCCCGGCGGAGGCGATGGGTGGATTATACGCCCGCTTTTTCATCCTACAGGAAACTCGCAGGCCAACCGGCCAGGATTTCTCTGCAAGCGACTGGATTCACTCAGGAAGCCCGAAACGCAGAGTTCGCCAAACTGTTGGACAAGTCCGGCCGATCCCCAACAGCTGGGGCTCATTCCACAGGCCAGGCCACGCCTGTCGCGTTTGCGGGAAATCACGTCAGCCGTGCGCCTACAGCAGATCCTTCGCCTGCTTTGCGCCGTCCTTGCCGGTAAAGATCAGGGTGCGGGTGCGGTCGGCGAGCTTGACGTTCACGAGGTTGGTCTGCTGGTCGAAGACGTCTCGGAGGATCTGGTTGTCGATCATGAGTTCAGCGGGCGGGCCTGGGAGTTTGGCTTCCTGGTAGACGAGGATGGCTTCGGATTCGAGTTCGGCGCCGAGGGGGGCGAGCACGATTTTTCCTGCGGGGCCCTGCAGCGAGAAATGCTTCTCTATGTAGAGCATCAGCTTGGCCTGGTTGCGGACCTGCGAAATGTCGAGCTGTGGGGCGGCAGTTTCGCCGGTGGATTTCGAGAGCCCCACCTCTGCATCGTGCGCGTGCATGCGGTGGGTGACTTCAAGCTTCGACGTCGTGGCGTTCCAGCCGATGATGGTGAGTACGGACTGCGAGCGATGCGCGAAGGCCGCGGGCGCGGCAATGAGCGCGCAGCCGCCAGTGATGACCAGCCTGCGTGTCCATGTCTGCCCTGCCCGGTTCATGCGTCTCCTACTGCGGCCGCCCCGGCGAGATCGGCGCCGCGGGACTAGCCGGGGCTTCCTTCGCCTTAAGCTCGACCAGCGCATCCGCCATCTGGTTACGCGCGGCAGCCTGGTTGGCGCGGAAAAGCTCCAGGCGGCTGGGCGTGACCTTCTGCGGAAAGGCGTTGTTCGCCGGATCAGCGTCGGCGATCTGGTGACGCGCGTCCAGTTCGACAGACACAACCTTCTTCGGCTCGACGAAGAATTTCGTGACCTTCTCGTTGTTCATCCGCCAGATTTCGGCGGGAATGACCTGTTCCTTCACCGAACCGTCCTCGTAAGTGAACTTCAGCGGCAGGGGCGAGACAAGGCCGCCAATGTTCGAGAAGTCCATGAAATAGATGTACGGGTTCTCGCGCAGCGCGCGCTCGAACACGGACTTCTCCGGCTCCTTCAGGCCTTCCTGGAAGGCGGTGTAGTCGTTGAGATCCTTGTTGTTGACGGCGAAGGCGTCGTTCTCGTTGTAGAAGTCCTTCGCATCGGGATGTTTCTGGACATAGGTCTGCAGACCCTGCGCCTTGTTGCCGGTGACGGTGGGGGCCTCCGGCGTCGCCGCATCGCGCTCGCGGCGCAGCGGGGCTTCGACGTTGGGATCGCGCGAGGAGATGCGGTATTCGCGGACAGAGGTAAGCGCGACGTCGACATGGTCGGTGGTGTAGAACCAGCCGCGCCAGAACCAGTCGAGGTCGACACCGGACGCGTCCTCCAGCGTGCGGAAGAAGTCGGCCGGCGTCGGGCGCTTGAAGCGCCAGCGCTTCGCATACTCCTTGAACGCGAAGTCGAAGAGTTCGCGGCCCATGACCGTCTCGCGAAGCACAGTGAGCGCGGCGGTAGGCTTGGAATAGGCATTGGGGCCGAACTGCTTGACCGATTCCGAATTGGTCATGACCGGAACCTGGTCTTCGCTGGTCATGTAGGAGGTGATCGAGTCCAGCACGTTGGGCGCGCCTGGCGCGCCGGCGGGGAATTCCTCTTCCCATAGCAGTTCGGACTGGGCTTCGAGGAAGGAGTTGAGGCCCTCGTCCATCCACGTCCACTGGCGCTCGTCGGAGTTGACGACCATCGGGAAGTAGTTGTGGCCGACCTCGTGGATCACCACGCCGATGAGGCCGTACTTGGCGTTGCGGGTGTAGGTCTTCACGCCCGTCTTCTCGTCCTTCACCGGGCGATAGCCGTTGAAGGAGATCATCGGATACTCCATCCCCCCCGAGGCCCAGGTGTTGACCGAGACGGCGTTCGGATAGGGATAGGGGAACGAGAACTTCGAATAGGTGTCGATCGTGTGGGCGACGGCGCGTGTGGAATAGAGCGACCACAAGAGGATCGGCCTCGGTCGGGAAGAAGGACTGGGCAAGCACGTCGCCACCGTCGGGCTGCTTAACGCCCATCGCATCCCAAATGAACTTGCGCGAGGACGCCCAGGCGAAGTCGCGGACATTGTCAGCCTTCCAACGCCAGGTTTTCGTGGCCGTCGTGCCTTCCTTCTCGTTGGCGAGGGCTTCATCGGGCGTCACGATGTATATCGGCTTGTCGAGCGCGCTGCGCGCCTGTGCGAGACGCGAGCGCTGCTCGGCGCCAAGAACCTGGTTGGGGTTTTGAAGTGCGCCAGTGGCAGTCATGATGTGATCCGTCGGCGCGGTGATCGAAACGTCGTAGTTGCCGAACTCGAGCGTGAACTCGCCGCGGCCGAGGAACTGCTTGTGCTGCCAGCCGGTGTAGTCGGTGTAGGCGGCGAGGCGCGGGAACCACTGTGCCTGGAAGAAGATGTAGGTGTCGTTGTCGGGGAAGCGCTCATAGCCGCTACGGCCGCCGAACACGTTGTTGTCGACGATGTTGAAGGCCCAGGAAATCTTGAACTGCTGCGTACGGCCCGGGGCGAGGCCCGTGGGCATGTCGACGCGCATCATCGTGTCGTTGATGACGTAGCGCAGCGCGCGGCCTGCGCCGTCGGTGACCGAGGCGATCTCGAAACCGTGCGGCTTGTCGGCGTAGGACTGGAGCTGGCGGAGCGCGGAATAGGACAGCAGATCGCTGCCCGCCGCGCCGGAAGCCGCGGTTGTGGTCAGGCGTGTGACCGAGTCCTGCTTGAACTGGTTCTGGTCGAGCTGGAACCAGGCGTAGGTCAGCGTGTGGGGAGAGTTGTTCCTGTAGGTGACGGTTTCGCTGGCGGTGATGCGCTTGGCGGTCTCGTCGAGCGTTGCGGTGATGACGTGGTCGGCCTGTTGCTGCCAGTAGGCTTCGCCTGGCGCGCCGGAGGCGGTGCGGTAGGTGTTGGGGGTTGGCAGGTCCACCTCGAGCTGGCGGAACTTGTCCTCATACTTGCCCTTTGTCTGCCGGTTTGCATCAGCATGGGCAGGCACGCAGGACAGAATCGCCAACGCGGCGGCAAACCAGGACAGTTTCATGCGGCAGGCTCCCCGAAAGTCATTGGGAGTCGTTTTAGCGATTGTCGATGAGATGTCACCGCGGCTCGGACGCGAAATTCGGGTTCGCCCAAAGGGCGAGCATCGCCGCCGTTCCCGATGTGAAGAGGCCGGCGCCTTGGGAGCGCCGGCCAAGTATCACAGGAACAGACACCACCGGGAACCATCGAGGGACTTCAAGGCGTCCCGGTGCTGTGACCCTTTTCTATGATTGCGAGTCTGAACGCGGACTGTGGCGGTTGTTGTCCATAATTCAGGTTGAACAAATATCCGGAAGCCACTGAGTTCAGACATATTTCAGGCTGAATCAGAGGCTAATCACCCCGCGCGGAGAGGTTAATCCACAGCCCCGCCCTTCAGGAATGCCGTCGCCCGTTCAGGGGCGACTCCCCAGTCCTTGAGCACCGACTCGGAATGCTGGCCGGCCTTGGCCGGAGGGCCGTTTATCGCTCCCGCAGTGCGCGAAAAGCGTGGCGCGGGTCCGGGCTGCGTGATGCCGGCGACGGTCTGGAATGTGCCGCGCGCGACGTTATGGGGATGCTTTGGCGCCTCTTCCATGGTGAGCACGGGGGCGACGCAGGCGTCGGTTCCCTCGAACAGCTTCATCCAGTCGTCGCGGGTTTTGGTCTTAACGACTGTGGCGATTGTCTGCGCATAGGCAGGCCAGGCGGCGCGATCCATCCGCTTCGGGAAATCCGAATCGGCGAGGCCGAGGATCTTGACCAGCTCGGCGTGGAATTGCGGTTCGATGGCGCCAATGGCGAGAAGCTTTTTGTCGGCGCATTCGTAGGTGTCGTAGAAATGCGCGCCGCCATCGAGGAGGTTGTCTTCCTTGGTGTCATTCCACACGCCCACGCCCCGCATCGAATAGAACATGGTCATCAGCGACGCTGCGCCGTCTGTCATGGCGACATCGACGACCTGGCCCTTGCCAGAGGACTTCGTTTCAAGAATTCCAGCCAGCAGGCCGAAGGCGAGGTAGAGCGCGCCGCCGCCATAGTCGCCGACGAGGTTGAGCGGGGGTGCGGTGGTTTCTCCGCGGCGGCCCATGGCGTGGAGGGCGCCGGTGAGCGCGATGTAGTCGATGTCATGGCCGGCCATGCTGGACCACGGGCCGGTCTGGCCCCAACCGGTCATGCGGCCGAAGACGAGCTTCGGGTTGCGTTTCAGGGCGATCTCGGGGCCGAGCCCGAGGCGCTCCATCACACCGGGGCGAAAACCCTCGATCAGGGCGTCTGCCTTGTCGATCAGGCACAGGGCGGCTTCGACGCCGTCCGGCGATTTGAGGTCGATGGCGATCGAGCGCTTGCCACGGCCCATGATGAAGTCGGCGCCGGGCTGCGTGCCCTTGCGGTCGATGCGCACGACATCGGCGCCGAGGTCAGCCATGAGCATGCCGCAGAACGGTCCCGGGCCGATCCCCTGGAACTCGATGATCCTGACGCCGCGCAACGGGCCACTGGCCATGGAATATCTCCCAAACCTATCCCTCGCTCATGCCGACGAAAGTCGGCGCCCAGGGATCACGCTTAACCTTGTCCAGAATTGAAGCGGCCGCCGCAAGTCAGAACAAGCCCTGAAGCAAACCCTGGATCCCGACATTCATCGGCATGAGAAGCGACAGTTACATTGTCTGGGCGTCATCCACGAGGACATCCGTGCCGGTGACGAACCTGGCGCCATCCGAGCTGAGGAACAGGAGCGCCTCGTCGAGACTATCCTCGTCCATGACGCGGCGGCGAGGCGTCTTGCTGATTGTCTTTTGGCCGCCCTCGCCTTCGAGCCAGTCTCCGGTGAGTTCTGTCGTAACATAGCCGGGGGACAGAGCGTTCACGTTGACGCCATGGCGCGCCCATTCGCGCGCCAGCGACCGCGTCATGTGCGCGACGGCGGCTTTCGAGGCGCAGTAGGCCGTTACGCCCGGCAGGACGATGCGCCCGCCCATGCTGGCGATGTTGACGATGCGGCCGCGCATCGCCTTGTCCGGCCCGGCCTTGATGAGGCGTCGCGCGGCCTCGCGCGCGACCATCCAGACAGAGGTGACGTTGAGATCCATGATGCGGCGGAATTCGCCGACGCTCTGCGTGAGGGCGTTGTCAAAGTGCGTCATGCCGGCGTTGTTGATGACGGTATCGACGAGACCGAAGCGCTTCTCGGCTGCGTCGAACATGGCGAGCACCTGCGCCTCATCCGTCACGTCGCAGCCGACGGCCAGCGCCCTGTCGGCGCCGATCTCCTTCACGAGATCGTCGAGCCGATCCTTGCGGCGTGCAGCGGCAACGACCTTCGCGCCCTCCTTTGCGAGCACCACCGCAAAGCGTCGACCCAGCCCGCTGGAAGCCCCTGTCACCAGCGCAACGCGACCTTCAACTCGTCCAGCCATCCATGTCCCCTATAGCAGCTCGCTCATGTCCTTGAGCAGGTTCCTGACCGCCACGAGCCGGCCTGGGGCATCCGGCCAGGCGCCGCTCATGACCAGTTTCAGGTCCGGGCGAAGCTTCAGCACGTTCGGACGCTTCTGCACATAGGCGACCAGCTTGCCCGTATCCAGCGGCGCGTTGGGCCGGAAGGCCAAGAGAGCGCCCTTGGGCCCGGCAGAGACCTTCGCGACGCCCAGCCGCTTGCAGAGGATTTTCACGGCGGTAATTTCGAGGAGTTGTTTCGTCTCGTCCGGCAGGGAACCGAAGCGGTCGATCAGTTCGGCGGCGAAGGCTTCACGCTCGCCATCGTCGGTGAGGTCCGCCAGGCGGCGATAGAGAGAGAGGCGCGTGGACAGGTCTTCGACATAGTGCTCGGGGATCAGCACGGCGGCGCCGATGTCGATCTGCGGCGACCAGTCGTCAGCGACTTCATGGCCATCCAGCCGCTCGCCCGAGCGCAGCGCCTTCACGGCGTCTTCGAGCATCTGCTGGTAGAGTTCGACGCCGACCTCGCGGATGTGGCCAGACTGTTCCTCGCCCAAAAGGTTGCCGCCGCCGCGCATGTCGAGATCGTGGCTCGCCAGCATGAACCCCGCGCCGAGGCTGTCGAGCGACTGCAGCACCTTGAGGCGCTTCTCCGCGCCATCGGTGAGCGCTCCTTCCTCCGGCGTGGTGAGATAGGCGTAGGCGCGGAGCTTGGCCCGGCCGACGCGGCCGCGGAGCTGGTAGAGCTGGGCCAGGCCGAACATGTCGGCGCGGTGGATGATCAGCGTGTTGGCGCGCGGGATGTCGAGGCCGGATTCCACGATGGTGGTCGAGAGCAGCACGTCCGCCTTGCCGTCGTAGAACACCGACATGGCGTCTTCGAGTTCAGTAGGCGTCATCTGGCCGTGGGCGACCAGCACCTTTACTTCCGGCACCTGCTCACGCAGGTAGCGTTCCAGGAATGGCAGGTCGGCCACGCGTGGGGCGACGAAATAAGTCTGGCCGCCGCGATACCTTTCCCGCAGAAGCGCCTCACGGATGGTGACTGGATCGAACTCGACGACATAGGTGCGCACGGCAAGCCGGTCGATCGGCGGGGTGGCGATGATCGACAGGTCGCGGATGCCGGTGAGCGCCATCTGCAGCGTGCGCGGGATGGGCGTGGCCGAGAGCGTCAGCACGTGGACGTCGGCCTTCAGCTCCTTCAGGCGTTCCTTGTGCTTGACGCCGAAGCGTTGCTCTTCGTCCACCACAATGAGGCCGAGGCGCTTGAAGTCGATCGACTTGGCGAGCAGGGCGTGCGTGCCGATGACGACATCGCACTCACCTGTGTTGATCTCCTCACGCGTCTGCGCGGCTTCCTTCGCGGTGACGAAGCGCGACAGATGCCGCACCTTGATGGGATAGCCGGCGAAGCGTTCGGTGAAAGTCTGGAAGTGCTGGCGCGAGAGCAGCGTCGTGGGCGCGATCGCGGCCACCTGCATGCCCGACATGGCGATCAGGAAAGCTGCGCGCAGGGCGACCTCCGTCTTGCCGAAGCCGACATCGCCACAGATCAGCCGATCCATCGGCTTGCCGGAATGCAGGTCCTTGACGACATCCTCGATGGCCGAGAGCTGGTCGTCCGTCTCTTCATAGGGGAAGCGCGCCGAGAATTCCCGGAAGACGCCTTCGGGCGTGTCGGTCACCGGCGCGCGCTTCATCTCGCGTTCGGCGGCGAGGCGGATGAGTTCATCCGCCATGTCCATGATCTTCTTCTTGGCGCGCGCCTTGCGTGATTGCCAGCCGCTGCCGCCGAGCCGATCGAGGGCGCCCTCGCCGCTTTCCGAACCATAGCGTGAGATCAGTTCGACGTTCTCGACCGGCAGCAGGATCTTGTCGCCGCCGGCATAGATGAGTTCGAGGCAGTCGTGCGGCGCCTCGTTCACCGTCACGGTCTTGAGGCCTTCATACTTGCCGACGCCGTGCTCGACATGGACGATCAGGTCGCCTGCGGAGAGTGCTGCAGCTTCGGCGATGACGGCGGCGGAGGACTTGCGCTTGCGCGGACGGGCGAGCTTGTCGCCCAGCATGTCCTGTTCAGAGATGATCACGAGGTCGTCGTCCTCGAAGCCACTCTCGATGGCGAATTCGGCGACGGAGACGCGGGCCTTGGCGACATCAGCCAGCGATGAAGCGAGCTGGGCGTTTGGAATGCCGTGGTCTTCGAGGATGCCGGTCAGGCGGCTGGCGGATCCCGTGCTCCACGCGGCGATGATCACACGCTTGCCGGCGGCCTGGCGTTCGCGGATGTGACGCACGACGGCGTCGAACAGGTTTGCGGTGGGATCGGCGCGCTCCAGCACGAAGCTGCGGCCGGCCTTGGCGCGGCCCAGCAGGCCATCGGACTTCGCGGGCGCGTCAAGCGTAGTGAAGGTGGCCGTGGCGCGGGCGGTCATCGCCTCGGCAAGGTCTTTCGGCGAAAGGTAGAGCCGGTCTGGCGGCAGGACGTGGACGGGCATGCCCGCCGCCGTCGAGGACGTCTTGCGCACTTCGTAGTATTCCTGCGCCTGCGCGATGCGCTCGCTGGCTGCTTCGGCCGCGGACGGATCGAGGCCGACCAGCGCCTGATCGCCGATATAGTCGAAGAGCGTTTCCAGCCGGTCGTAGAACAGTGGCAGCCACTGCTCGACGCCCTGGCGGCGAATGCGCTCGCGGGCGGACTCATAAGTGGGGTCGCCGCCGGGCGAGCCGAACGCCGCGAGGAAATTCTTGCGCAGGAGCGCGAGGGCGGCGTCGGAGAAGTCGACCTCGCTGACCGGGGCGAGGACGATCTCTTTCAGGTCTGCCGTGGAGCGCTGGGTTTCCGGATCGAAGTAGCGGGCCTTTTCCAGCTCGTCGCCGAAGAAGTCGAGGCGGGCAGGCTCGACGAAGCCCGAGGGGAAGATGTCGACGATGCCGCCACGCACGGAATATTCGCCTGGCTCACGCACGGTGGAAGTGCGGACATAGCCGTTGATGTTGAGATAGGCCTGGATGCGCTCCAGCGGCACGCTCTCGCCGGCCCGCGCAACGAACGCCGCCGCAGCCATGTGCGACCGCGGCGGCACGCGCTGAACGACGGAGGATGCGGTGGTGACGACAAGCATCGGCGCCTTTCCGCGGCCCGCCAGGCGCGCGAGCGCAGCGCAGCGCAGGGCGGCCACGGCGGGGCTGGGGCTTACGCGGTCGTAGGGCAAGCAGTCCCAGGCAGGCAGGTTCACGATATCGAGCTGGGGCGTGAAAAACCGCGCAGCGCTAGCGGCCATCATGGCGTGACGGTCGTCGCGGGCGATGTAGAGGCCGGCGCCGCCGCGGCGGATCGTGGCTTCAGCGAACAGGCGCACATCCGCGATGAACGGGGTTTCGTAGACCCGAACCGGCTTCGTCTGGCTGGCGATGGCGTCCCAGACTCTCAGGGAATGGCTCTCACGGAATAGCTCTCAGAAAATAGCTCTCAGGGAATGGTCCGCATCCAACTCACGCACAAGGAATCGTTCGCCCGTCCGGCGCTCTTGCGAGCGTCCAGACTGGTCCAGAGTTCCGACTAGGTTGGGGCGGAATATCGGAAGGACAGCAGGAGGTCGAGCACTTCCGAGCGGAGATTTTGGGCTGGCTCGCCTCGGCCCATGATCCAGTCGAAGACATGCTGGTCGGGAATGTCGAGCACGGCCTCGAACTGGTCGAGTTGGCGGGTGTCGAAGCCTTCCAGGTGGGCCTCCACGAATTGCTGCATGTAGAGGTCCAGCTCCCGGAATCCCCTGCGGGCGGAGCGGAAGGCGAGCTTGCGGCGGCGAACCTCGATATCGTCGTTCAAAGCTGTTCTCCCATCTGGGTCAGGATCCAGCGCAGCCCTTCGGCGTTCCCACGGGCATCGTCCAGCGGATTGTGGGTGTGTTCGGTTTCCCGGCGCTTCTTCCATGCGCTGGTGTTCAACGGCTCGCCCCGCCGGCCGGCGTCGAGGTCTCCTATCCGCCGCATGCTGAACCCGGCCGGGTTGTGGCCGACGAAACGGTGGCAGTACCAGTTCCAGAAAGACCAGTCGAAAGCCGGATTGTCCGACCAGAAAACAGCCCGCTTGCCGCCGGTCTTCTGACTGATCCAGTCCACCGCATCGCGCATCACCAGCTCCGGGTCGCGCCAGGTCTTCTGCGTCTCGAAGCCAATGCCGGAAACCTCGCGCGCCGCCGGATCGCCGCCATGACCGAGGATCGGCGCAAGCTCTCCGAGGAAGCTTTCGGCTGGATCGGCTAGCGACACGATCCCGAACGAGATCATGTTGAACAGACCGGGCGCCTGGCCGTCGGCCTCGACGTCCAGCACGAAATGGGTTTGCCAGATGGACATGGGCGGGGTTTAGCTTGTGGCGGCCCGTGTTGAAAGAGCGGCGAGCACAGCTCGCCCTGGGGGACGCATGACATCCTTCGAATTCTTTACCGTGCTCCTCTCCTTCGTCGTTTCCATCGGCGTAGCGCACCTGCTGCAGACCGTCGCCCGGCTCATCCAGGAGCATGACCGTGTCCGCTTCTCGCTGACCTGGGCCCTGTGGGCCGCCGCCATCTTCAACCTGCAGATCACGTTCTGGCTCAGGTCGTGGACCTATCACGAGGGCTTCACGCTGCGCACGGAGACATCCGTGCCGCCGCTGGTGCTTGCTATCATTTCGTTTCTGGCGTGCGGCCTTTGCGCGCCGCGCGTCCGCGATACGGGCGACATCGACCTGCGCGCCTTCCATGAGGATGACGGGCCGAAGTACCAGATCGCCTATGCCGCCTTCATGGTGGCGGCGATCGTGCAAGGCGTCCTGATGGCGGATATCGCGAGCGAGGTGCTGCCGGCAGGCCAGCTGCTGTTCGATTCCATGATGCAGGCCGGCTTTGCAGTGCTCGCAATCCTGTCGGCCGTCTTCCGCCGCGTCCGCTGGCTGCAAGCCGGAGTGCCCGCGCTGTTCATTCTGTTCGCTCTGGGCTTCTACGGGCGGATGATGGATCAATGATTGCGCACTATGCCGGGCTGATTGACGAGGTGGTGGCGGGCGTTCGGGCGGGTTTCGCAGAGCTACGCGAGGAAGTTCCCCGCCTGAACGCGCTAGGGATTTGATCGCTTCATCGGTCAGGAAGACCTCTTCGAGCTTGAACCGCCAAGGTTCTGAAGCCGGTGTAACTTCCCTGCATGCACCCGCAGATTTCGGTTAAACTGTTACGGACTCATGCGCGACCCGGTTCTCTATCCTTTCTATGCCGACATCGACAGCCTTCCGGGCGTTGGTCCGAAGGTGAAGCCGGTGCTGGCGCGTCTGATCGGCGGGGAGACGCTGCTCGACCTGGTGTTCCACCTGCCGGTGAGCTGGATCGACCGGCGCAACCGGGCGACCATCGACAGCGTCCAGATCGGCGAGGTGGCGACCGTGACCGGGGTCGTCGACAAGCTGGAGCATGCGCGGCAGAAATTCCCGGCACGCGTGCGGCTGCGCGACGACACCGGGTTCATCACGCTTTCCTACTTCCACGCCAACAAGCAGTGGCTGGAGAGGACGTTCAAGATCGGCGAGTCCGTCATCGCGTCGGGCACGGTGAGCGAATACCACGGCGCGCGGCAGATGGCGCACCCGGACCATGTCGTGCCCGCGGACGGCGACGCCGACCTGCCCGAGGTCGAACCCGTTTATCCGATGACGGCGAACCTGACGGCAAAGAACCTGCGCAAGTACATGACGGCGGCGCTGGAGAAGGTTCCGGAACTCGCCGAGTGGATCGATCCGCACCTGCTTGCGCGCAATCACTGGCCGAGCTTTGCGCAGGCGTTGCTGAGGCTTCACCAGCCAAAGGTCTATGACCCGGACGGATTCCAGGTCGCGCGCAACAGGCTGGCTTATGACGAGGCTCTCGCGCGCGAAATGGCGATGGGTCAGGCCAGGCTGGCGCGCGAGCGACGGCATGCGCCTTCGATCCCGCGGGCGGTAGGCATGGAACGCTCGATCGTCGAGGCCCTGCCCTTCAAGCCGACGCGGGCGCAGATGGACGCTTATTCCGAAGTGGCGATCGACATGGGACGGCCCGTGCCGATGCGGCGGATGATCCAGGGCGATGTCGGATCGGGCAAGACTTTGGTGGCGGCGCTGGCGGCGGCGCAGGTGGCGGCGGATGGCGGGATCACTGCGCTGATGTCGCCGACCGAAGTGCTGGCGCGGCAGCAGGCGGAAGCGGTGGGGCGATTCCTGGCGCCGGTGGGCATCCGGGTGGCGGCGCTGACCGGTCGCGACAAGGGCTCGGGACGGCAGGCGATCCTCAACGATGTGCGCGAGGGCAGGATCCAGGTGCTGTCGGGGACACAGGCGCTCTACCAGTCGGACGTGGAACTGCCGGACCTGGCGCTGGTGGTGATCGACGAGCAGCACCGGTTCGGAGTGGCGGACCGGCTGAAGCTGACTTCCAAGGGCGACGCGCCTCACATGCTTGTCATGTCGGCGACCCCGATCCCGCGGACGATGGCGCTGGCGGTCCATGGCGATCTCGACATGTCGTTCATCCGTGAAAAGCCCGCCGGGCGGCAGGAAGTCACCACGGCGGCGGTTCCGGACACGCGGATCGACGAGGTGGTTGCCGCGGTGTCACGCGCGGTTGATCGCGGCGAGCGCGCGTTCTGGATATGCCCGGCGGTCGATTCGGAGGATGCGGGCGACGCCTCGGCGATCGCCCGGCGTGATGTCCTGAGCGGTCATGTGCAGGGCGATGTGGAGCTTGTGCATGGACGCATGGCGGCTGAGCTGCGTGATGCTGCGCTGGAGAGGTTCCGCGCGGGCGATGCGCCGGTGCTGGTGGCGACGACGGTGATCGAGGTGGGCGTCGATGTGCCCGAGGCGACGATCATGGTGATCGAGCACGCGGAGAAGTTCGGGCTGGCGCAGCTGCACCAGTTGCGCGGGCGCGTGGGGCGCGGCGACAAACCCTCAAGCTGCCTGCTGCTCTATCAACTGCCCCTGACCGAAAGCGGCAAGGAGCGGCTGGATATCCTGCGCAAGTCCACCGACGGCTTCGAGATTGCGGAGGCAGATTTCAGGCTGCGCGGGCCAGGCGACCTGCTGGGCCTCCGACAGTCGGGCTGCCGGCGTTCCGGGTGCTGGACCTGATGCAGGACACGGACCTGATCGAGACAGCGCGGACGGATGCGAAGTCGATCCTGATGGCCGACCCGCAACTTGGCGGGGCGCGCGGGCTGGCGGTCAAGCGGGCGCGGGACCTGTTCGCACCGAGGATCGCGGCGGCAGTGAGCGAGGTGACAGAGGAGTAGCTATTTTCCGATCGAGGGCGGCGCCTTCACTCCCAGGTCGCTTGCGATCTGGTCGGCCGAGAGAATGCCGAAGGAGATCACCAGCTTGGCCGCCTTTTCGACGGGCATGTCGAGCTTCACGACCCTGTCGGGCGAGACATAGACCACATGGCCCATGGCCGGGTTGGGCGCGGTGGGGACCATGACGGCGACAGCGTCGGGCACATGAATGGCGATGTCCGCGCCAGGATTGCGGTTGGTGATGAAGCCGAGCGCCCAGAGGCCGGGGCCGGGATATTCGATCAGGACGGCTTCCTTGAATGACGACGCTTCGTTGTTCGCGAATGTCTCGAACACCTGCTTCACCGCCGAATAGATCGAGCGGATGAGCGGCACTCTTGAGAGAACGCGCTCGCCAAAGCCCAAGAACGAGCGGCCGATGAGGTTGGCTGTGAGCGCGCCGAGCACCGTGAGCCCGATGACCGCGATGACAATGCCAAGGCCGGGCAGCGCAAATTTGAGATAGGTTTCCGGGTTCCACTGGGTCGGGATCAGCGGCTTGATGCGGGTGTCGACGAAGGACACGAAACTCCACACCAGCCAGATGGTGATGCCGATCGGGGCGCCGACGACAATGCCGGTGAAGAACCAGTTGCGCAGCGTCTCGAGCGTTTTGAGACGAGCGTTGGTGGCGGCTTCGTGTGTCTTGCTGCGAAGCGACATGAGGTACTCCCGGCGGGCGAACTTCCCCGGTGCGGCTTCATTTGGCCTGATTCCGGCCATCCGCCAGTGACATATTGGCCAGCGTCGAGAGACGCCGTTGCAGCAGGTTAAACGGGTCCGACCGTGGACCGCGGGAACCAATGCCGGTAACGGTCGGGCAGGTTTCGGGACGGTCTGCTTTCCATGCTCAAAGACCCAAAGATACGCCGCCTCGCCATGATGTCGGGCGTCGGCGTCGTGGCCGTGACCCTGATGGGTGGCCTGCTGTTGCAAGACACGTTCTTTCGGATGGCGGCAACGCCGCCGGGGCGGTTCGCGGCCATGCCGGCGCCGCCGCGACCAGACTACGCCATGCCCGAAAGCTGGGCGCTGCGCCCGACCCTGCCGCCGCCGGGCGGATGGGAGAAACCATGGGGCGTGGATGTGTTCTTCATCCATCCCGCCTCCGCCTATGCCGGCGATGACTGGAATGCCGACATCGCCGACACGGCGGCCGCCACCCGACTGGAGCAGCGCATCCTGCCCAACCATGCCGGTCCGTTCGAGCAGGCAGGCACGGTCTATGCGCCGCGCTACCGCCAGGCGGCACTTCATTCGGAGATGGATGTCGGCGGCGACGGCGATGGCGCTTTCCTGGTCGCGTACAACGACGTGCTGGCGGCGTTCGACCAGTACACGGCGAGCGACAACCGCGAGCGCGGGATCATGCTGGTCGGAGTGGGGCAAGGCGGGCTCTACGCACAGCGCCTGCTGGCGGATCGCTTTCAGGACGAGAAAATGCAGGAGCGTCTGGCGGCGGCCTACATCATCGACGCGGCGCTGCCGGCGGATGGCTTGGGAAAGACGTTCGCGCAGCCCGTGTGCGACAATCTCAATGCGATCCACTGCATTGTTGCCTGGAAGTCGATCGTGGGCGGCGAGGATGCGAAGCGCTTTCGCGAGAATTCGCCGGTATGGTCGAGCGACTGGAAGGTCGAGAAGACCAAAGGTCATGACCTGGTCTGCGTGAATCCACTGACCTGGACGACGAGCGAGGAACTGGCGCCGAAGGCTGACCATCGCGGCGGCGCGAAAGCGGTGGGCGCTGGCGATGTGGCGCCGCAGATCATCGCGAAGGCCGTATCGGCGCGATGCCGGAATGGCGTGCTGGAAGTGGAGCGGCCTTCGGCGCCGCAGCTTCAGGCCAGCGGCGACTGGGGCGGGCGCTACAAGACGCCGGAGTACAACATCTTCTATGCGGACATTGTCGCCAACGCCGTCGCCCGCGCCAACACGCTGAGCGCGTGGCTGGACGAGAACGCAAGAAAGCCCGCCGAGCCGCTGCCGCCTGCGAGCGCTCTGGGCGACGCGCCGATCCACCGGCCAGGCGAACCAGAGCCGGTGCCGGTTGAGGGGAACAACTAGAGGGCCATGCTCGACGTCGGCTAGACGTCCGCCGCGACTTTCATCGAGACGATCTTGCCGGGCTTCCTCGGCGGTTCGCCCTTGGGAAGCTTGTCGACGTTTTCCATGCCGCTCGCGACCTTGCCCCAGACGGTGTATTTCTTGTCGAGGAAGCTGGCGTCGTCGAGGCAGATGAAGAACTGGCTGTCGCCGGAGTTGGGATCGTTCGAGCGGGCCATGGAGCAAACGCCGCGCTGGTGGCTGACGTCGTTGAATTCGGCGCGCAGCTTTTCGCCGGAGCCGCCCATGCCGGTGCCGTCCGGGCAGCCGCCCTGCGCCATGAAGCCATCGATCACGCGATGGAAGGTGAGGCCGTCGTAATAGCCTTCGCGCGCCAGCTCCTTGATGCGCGCAACATGTCCCGGCGCCTTGCCGGGCAGAAGCTCGATCGTCACCGGCCCGGTATCGAGCGTGAGGATCAGGGTGTTTTCCTTGTCAGCAGCGCTCACGGGTTCGGCCTTTCGATGACGACTTCGACTGGGGGAAGAGCACAGGCTTCGTCCGGCGTCGAGGCTTTTGCGGCGGCGAGCGTGGCGGCGAATTCGGGACCATCGGTGCGTCGGACATAGACCGTGGGCTGCTTGGCCTTTGGCATGTCGGCGACGATGACGGCTTTCTGCAGCTTGTCGGCCTGGCCTGGCGGTATGCGGCCGTCGGTTTCCTCGGGGCCGGGTTTGATGCCGCGGATCACGTCGAGGCCAGAGAGAGCGCGGCCCCAGATGGTGTAGGCCTTGTCGAGTCCGCCCTCGTCCGGCGTGCCGGTGCGGGCCTGACGCATCATGAAGAACTGGGTGTCGGCGCTGTCAGGGTCATTGGTGCGCGCCATTGAGAGGATGCCTGGGCAATGAACCGCCCAAGTTCGTGCAAGCGGCGGGTCGGATATCGATGCGACCGCGTCGGGTTGGCCCTGCACGACGAAGCCGTCGAGATAGCCGAGCTGGTCGCCGCCGGCGGTCTTGCCGAACGGCTTCACCACCTGCCTCGCTGGATTACGGCCCCAGGTGAATTCCTGCTTCAGCAGCGGATAGCGCGGGAAGATCTGGTAGACGGCATAGCTCTCGCCGCCCTGCGCCATGAAGTCGTCGATGACGCGATGGAACGGGAGCGCATCGTAGTTGGTGTCGCGCGTGATCTTCCTGACCTGGGCGACGTGGTTGGGAGCAAAGTCAGGCCGAAGTTCGATGACAACGTCCTGGCGCTTTATGGTAAAGACCAACAGGTTTTCCGGATCGATCTTCCGCCAGTTGGCTGGGTCGTCGGCCGGCCCGGCGAATGCAGGACCACTTCCCGCCAGCGCCAGCGCAAGCACGGCTGCGCCCAGAACACTCCGTCGAAGCATGAGTTACCTGCCCTTTTTCGTACCGAACTTGGCGGCCAGCTTCTCGTTGACCGCCGCTGGGACGAATAGATCGGCCCTTCCGCCAAGCCGTGCAATCTCTTTCACCAGTCGCGACGACACGGCCTGGTGATGGGGATCGGCCATCAGGAACACGGTCTCGATATCGTCGTTCATCTGCTGGTTCATAGCGACCATCTGGAATTCATACTCGAAATCCGAGACGGCGCGGAGGCCGCGGATGATCGTTTGGGCGCCGCACTGTTCGGCGAAATGCATCAACAGGTTGTCGAACGGCCGGGCTTCGATCTCGGTTCCGTTGGCGAGGGCCTTGGTCTCGTCCATCACCATCTTCACGCGCTCCTCCAGCGTGAACAGCGGGCCCTTGCCCTCGTTGATGGCGATGCCGATGATCAGCTTGTCGACCAGCTTTACCGCACGGCCGATGATGTCGATGTGACCGTTGGTGATCGGGTCGAAGGTGCCTGGATAGAGTCCGACTCGCTTCACGTTCTTCCCGCCTCCGCCCGACCTCGCTGACGCCGACCCTGCCCTGCGTGCAGGCCGCGGCTCACCCGCCGCCCGTCTTTCCGGCCGTCTCGTCACCGCCCTGATCCTCCAGCCTCTCGACGGAGACGACCCGTTCCCCTGCCGCCACCCTCAGCACGCGAACACCTTGTGTCGCCCGTCCCGCAATGCGGATCTGATCCACGGCGCAGCGTATCAACTGGCCCGCATCTGTCACCACCATGATTTCGTCCGAGCCGCCGATCGGGAAGGACGCGACCAGGCGGCTGTCCTTCGGCAGGCGGTGGGCGATGAGTCCCTTGCCGCCTCTTCCCGTGCGGCGATAGTCGAAGGCCGACGCGCGCTTGCCCATGCCTTCCTGCGTGAGCGTCAGGATGAACTGTTCGGCGGTTGCGAGTTGGGCAAAGCGTTCCTCGGTGAGTTCGACCTCGCCAGACTCTCCGTTGGCCGCGGGTGCAGGCTCCTCGCCATCGCCACCGGTGTCAGAGTCGTCCTCGACCTCTTCCGTGATCTCTTCGCCCTCGGCGCGACGCGCGGCGTTGGCGCGCTTGAGATAGGCGCGGGCTTCCGCCGGCGTGACATCGATCTGGCCGAGCACACTCATGCCGATGAGTTCATCGCCCGCGCCGAGCCGGATTCCACGAACACCGGTGGACGTGCGGCCGGTAAAGACGCGCACCTGCTCCACTGGGAAGCGGATGCACTGGCCGAGTGCGGTGGTGAGCAGCACGTCGTCTGCGGCGGAGCAGAGCTGGACGTCGACGATGGCGTCGCCTTCGGACTCCAGCTTCATGGCGATCTTGCCGGCGCGATTCACGGAGACGAAGTCGGCCAGCATGTTGCGACGAACGCCGCCGGAGCGTGTGGCGAAGAGAATATTGAGCTTTTCGCGCTCGCCCTCGTCCTGCGGCAGCGGCATGACGGAGGTGATACGCTCATCTGCCTGCAGCGGCAGGATGTTGACCAGCGCCTTGCCGCGCGCCTGCGGCGCGCCCAGCGGCAGTCGCCAGACCTTCTGCTTGTAGACCATCCCCGTAGACGAGAAGAACAGGATTTCGGTGTGCGTGTCGGCGGCGAACAGGCGGACGACGAAATCATCCTCCTTCGTCTCCATGCCGCCCCTGCCCTTTCCGCCGCGATTTTGCGTGCGGTAGGCGGACAGCGCGGTGCGCTTCACATAGCCGCCATGGGTGACCATGACGACCATGTCTTCGCGCTCGATGAAGGCTTCGTCCTCAAGATCCAGATCGGCCTCGACGAATTCCGAGCGGCGCGGAGTGGCGAACTTGGTCTTCACCGAGGTCAGTTCGTCCTTGATGATCGACAGGATGCGGGGGCGCGAGCCGAGGATGGACAGAAATTCCTTGATCGCCTCGGCGAGGCCGGAGGCTTCCTTGCCGATCTCGTCGCGGCCGAGATTGGTGAGGCGGGCGAGTTGCAGGGCGAGGATGGCGCGGGCCTGTTCGTCGGACAGGCGTATCTCGCCCTTGTCGCTGATGACTGTCCTGCGATCCGCGATCAGCGCGATCAGCGGACCCATGTCCATCGCGGGCCAGGCGCGATCGAGCAACGCGATACGCGCGGCATCGGGGTCCGACGAATAACGGATGATCCGGATGATCTCGTCGATGTTGGCGACCGCGAGCGCAAGGCCAATGAGGACGTGTGCGCGGTTGCGCGCCTTGTTGAGCTCGAACTTGGTGCGGCGGGCGACCACTTCCTCGCGGAAGCGGATGAAGGCCTGCAGCATGGCCCGCAGCGGCATCAGCTCCGGCCGCCCGCCGTTGAGCGCCAGCATGTTGACGCCGAACGAGGTCTGCATCGGCGTGAGACGGTAGAGATTGTTCAGAACGATATCCGCTGAACTGTCGCGCTTGATCTCGATCACCACGCGGATGCCGGTGCGGTCGCTTTCGTCGCGCAGGTCGGAAATGCCCTCGATCTTCTTGTCGCGCACGAGTTCGGCGATCTTCTCGACCATCGCGGCCTTGTTCACCTGGTAGGGCACTTCGGAGATGATGATCGCCTCGCGCCCGCCCTTCATTGTCTCGATGCTGGTCTTCGAGCGCATGATGACAGAGCCGCGACCGGTCATCAGCCCGTTGCGCGAGCCGGCGCGGCCGATGATCTGGCCGCCCGTGGGGAAGTCGGGGCCAGGCACGATGTCCAGAAGCGCCATGTCCTCGATGGCCGGGTTCTCGATCATGGCGATGGTCGCGTCGATGATCTCGCCGAGATTGTGGGGCGGCACGTTGGTGGCCATGCCGACCGCGATGCCGCCCGCGCCGTTGACCAGAAGGTTGGGAAATTGCGCCGGCAGAACCGTCGGTTCGAGTTCCTTGCCGTCATAGTTGTCGGTGAAGTCGACGGCGTCCTGGCGAATATCCTCGACCAGCGTCATCGCGGCCTTGGTCATCCGGCATTCGGTGTAGCGCATCTGCGCCGGAGGATCGTTGTCGATCGAGCCGAAATTGCCCTGACCATCGACAAGCATCAGACCCATCGAGAAGGGCTGGGCCATGCGCACGAGGGCGTCGTAGACCGACTGGTCGCCGTGCGGGTGGAAGCGGGCGAGGACATCGCCGACGACGCGGGCGGACTTGGAATAGGACTTGTCCGACGTCATCCCGATGTCGAACATCGAATAGAGGATGCGGCGATGGACCGGCTTCAGGCCGTCGCGAACGTCGGGCAGCGCCCGGCTCACGATCACGCTCATCGCGTAGTCGAGATAGGATTTCTTCAGCTCGGTTGTGATCGAGATCGGGGCGATATCGCCCCGCCCGTCTGCCCCCGCACCTGATGGAGGAGAGGCGGTTTCGTCAGGTGTGTCGGCCAAGAAAAACTCGTCGGGAAGCAGGCGGCCGGAGCCGCAAGGAATCGAGGGTTTCTTCTAGCCTTTTGTGCGCTGCGAGACAAACGATTGAAGGCGTTTTCCACAGTCCTCGGACGGGGGAGTTTGGGATGCGTTTTCAAGGAGTTATCCGCGCGCCATTGGCGATATCGCGACCGGTTGGAGAAACGCCGGTTTTGAGCCTGCATTCCGGCAAACGGATAGCGTGTTTCGCACCTGCGATTCACGCCTTCCGACTTGCTCGTCACTGGCGAAAGGTGACTCGGCTCTTCCAGAGCCGCCTAGAACGGAATCTCGTCGTCAAAGTCGGGGCCGCGGGAGAAGTCTTCCTGGGCGCCCTTGCCGCCCTTGCCCTTGGCGGGGGCCTTGCTCCCACCACCACCACCACCACCACCACCACCACCACCACCACGATCCTGGTCGTACTCGCCGCCGCCGCGGGCGCCGCCACCTTCGTTCTTACCGTCCAGCATGGTGAGCGAGGCGTTGAAGTTACGCAGCACGACTTCGGTCGAGTATTTGTCGTTGCCGTCCTTGTCCTGCCATTTGCGGGTTTCGAGCTGGCCTTCGATGTAGACCTTCGAGCCCTTCTTCAGGAACTGCTCGACAATGCGGACAAGGCCTTCGTTGAAGACCACCACGCGGTGCCACTCGGTCTTTTCCTTGCGCTCGCCCGAGGCCTTGTCGCGCCACGTCTCCGACGTCGCGATCGAGAGGTTGGCGAGGGAAGACCCGCTCGGCAGTTGCTTGATCTCCGGGTCGCGCCCGAGATTGCCTACCAGGATCACCTTGTTGACCGAACCGGCCATTGTCGTCTCCGTTTTCCACTCCGGCCCCGGCCCGCTTTCATCGGACCGCTCCGGTTCCTGACACACTTTCAAAGTTCGCGGGCAACCTAGGCCCGGCGGACCCTTCACGCACTCGCGAAACCCATGTCACCCACGGGCCATCCACATAAATGGTGACGCAGGCCAAAACCTGCACGACATCAATGTTCGCTATTTGTTCTTTCACAAAACCCACGCTGACGCAAGAGATTTTCCGCTGTCGACTGGCGCCCGGCTCCCAACGGCGACGCCGCCTCCCGGAAGCCCCTGGATGCCGGCGCGCCGAAGTCCGAGATGGGTGGCCGATGGTCGCGGAAGCCCGCTCAGCCCCGCGTGTGCCTCTTGAAGAAGGCCCACATCTCTTCGCTGGCGTTGAAGGCTTGCGAAGGCTCAGGGGCGCTGGGGCGGCCGGGCTTGCCGCCAGGCCAAGCGTGGGCGTTGTTATTGACCACGTGGAAGACAACATCCGCGCCGGACGCGCAATTGGTCCATTCGGTGACACGTGAAGCGGGGGTCTGCGACAATTTCGGATCGCGGCATCCGTTCGCCCGGGCCCAGTATCGCGGAGCGGCGATGGCGGGAGCGACATCCATGTCGGCCGCGGACCGGCGACCGGCGATGCCGCGGAGTTGCAGCGGACCGCCTTCTCCCGGCACGGTCGTATCGTCGGCGCCCACAATGATGAAGGCGGGCATCGGCGCGCCAGGCGGAGGTTCGTCGCCGAACACCGCGCCGACGACAGGAGCGATGGCGGCAATCTTGTTCGAGAGTTCGCGGCCGAGACGGTGGCTCATCATGGCGCCGTTTGACATGCCGGTAACGTAGATCCGCCTGGGATCCGCCTTGCCGGAAGCGACAAGGTTGTCGATCACCCTGGAGACAAAGCCGACATCGTCGACCTTCTGCTCCATCGCCGAGGCGCAGCAGTGCGTTGCGTTCCAGGTGTGGAAAGGACCGCCCTTCTCGCTGGTCCCGTCGGGATAGACGGCGATGAAGCGATCGCGCGCGGCAATGGCGTCGAACTGGGTCATCTTCACCGCGTTCTCTGCATCGCCTCCGCCACCGTGAAAGATGATGACGACTGGCGCTTTCTGGCCGCGCGAAAAATCGTGAACAAGGTAGCGGCGCTGAAGGCCGTCATGGTTCATCTTCTCTTCCGAAAAGACCTGTCCGGACTGTCTCGCGGCGGCCTTGTCCTTGCCGCGGAAGAGCTGCGCGTCGGCGATTCCGGCGAGGGTCAGCGCGGCGGCAGCGACGGCGCAAAGATTTGTTGCTGTCCTGAACTGAAACGCCATCCCGTATCCTCCAGCCGATCCCGATTGGGCGACAATAGGATGACGGAAATGAACGGGAGCCGAATGCACGGCGCCCAGTCGTTGGGCATCAGGCTGCGTCGTAAGCCTTTTTCAGCCAGGCTTTCAGTTCGCCGTTCACATCCGAGATTTTCTCGATCCGCACGCGATGCGTGACCATGCCGTTCCAGCTTCCAGCGGCTTCGAGACGGCCCTGTGGCGCGACACCTGCGAGCTTGATGCCTACATCGACGCGCGTGGCCGTGGAGGGATGGATCGTCGCGAATTGTTTGGTACGGCGCAGGGAGACATAGCCCTTCTTCGGCGAGAGTTCGACATCCTTGCCGAAGCCTCCGCAGATATCGACCAGCTTGTCGTAGATCGGCTTCAGCGCGGCCTTGGCGCCGTCATACTGACCCGCGGATGGTTCGCCGTCCGGCTTCGTCGGTTCGAGCAAGCCGCGCGTCCGGTGGGCGACGACGTTGGCGAACCCGTGGCCGAGCGCGTGATCAACTTTCAGCATGCGGACGATCTCGCCATGCTTTTCGAGTTTCGCCTTCTTCGCGATGACGACCCATTCTTCCAGAGATTTGCCAGTGCTGGCTTTCATGTTGGCGATCATGTTCGCCATTTGCTGTTCGGGCGTTGTCGCCATGGTCGAGTCCTCTCTTTGTGATGAGCGTGGTGTTGCGGCAACGCCTCGGCTGGGCGCCGCAAGGTCAACGGAACCATCATGCGTCAAGGCGGTTGTACCAGCGTTCGAAACGAAGTGGAGAAAGCCATGCGCAACATTGTGCAGAAGAGTTCGTGCATTGCTGCTGTGATCGCACTCGCCCTGGGGGCGAGTGGGTGCGGCCAGGCGCCGGAAGGTCTCGCGGACAGCACATCCTACAAGCAGGGCCTGGACGATGCTCCAGCAAAGAAGGCCTCTGGCGTGAAGACAGCAAACGCGCAAGTCGCCAGCGCCGAGCAGCGGGCTCGCGATGCTGAAGCACGCGCCCGCGCGGCGGAAGCAAAAATACAGTGCGAACGTGACCGGCAGGCGGCGTCGAACCGCGGCGCCATTGTTGGCGGCGTGACCGGCGCCGTGATCGGCAGCCAGGTTGCCGGTGACGGCGCCAAGAGCGAAGGCGGCGCGATCGGCGGTGTGGCGGGCGTGCTGGCTGGACGTCAGATCGCCAAGAAGGACCATCGCTGCTGAGCCGGTAACTCTCGAAAGTGAGCGGAGTGTGACAGCGCCGTCCCGAAAGGGGCGGCGCTTTCGCAAGGCTGGATACGAAGCTACTTCTACCGAAGCGGGCACGGATCGCCGAGGATGGCGCAGAGCTCGCCACGGAGTTCGACGGCGAGCGCAGGCGTCGCCTTGGCCATCGTGTTCGAGATAGAATCCCGCATGATCGACCTGGACCGGTTGAAGCCAAGGTTGGCGAACGCCTTGCCGGCCGGCGTCTCGGTGAAGGCCTTCAGACTGGCGGCCTGCTCCAGCGTAAGCGACGCGCCAAAACTGGAACCGGGAAACACCGAGCCTGTCGCGGCGTAGGCGCTCAGCGCATCGCCCGCAAGCACCTTGAAGACAGCGAGGCCATCCGCGCGCTCGAAATAGTCGGCAATATTGCTGCTTTCCTCAGCCGTGAAGTCCTCGCTGTAGGCCGTCGCAACAGCGACCTCGATCTGCGGCGTCTGGTCCTTGATCGCAGCAAGCGCACGCACGAAGAAGGTGTCGACAAAGGCGTCAACCTTTCGTCGCTTCTCGTCATCGAGGCTGGCGGCCCAAGGTTGCGACAGGATGGATTGGAGAAGCGTGGGTCTCATCTGCTGCTTCACCGCCTCAATCGTCTGATCCAGCAGGCCGCTGTCGATGAGGACGACATGCGCAAGGCGCTGGGCGCCAGGGTGGACAACCGGTGCTGCAGGTTGCTGCGCGAAGGCCTGCCCGCAGGCGACCACGAAAGCAACGAGGCCAAACAACACTGAACGCATGGCGACTTCTCAACCGAGGGACGGAGGCTAGCGCGGCTCGGGCGGATAACAAAGGCGCTTGTTAGAGCGGCCACTTCTCGACGCGGCAGATTTGGGGGGTCATGAATCCCATCAGCGGGTTCATCGCCATGATCATTGCGCCCATGAAGTTGGGCTTGCCGGTTTCGACGACGGCCTTGAGGTTGTCGGTAATGAAGGAGCCGCTGGCGACCATCTTGCCGGTCTTGGTAGCTGGATCGACGAGAGTCGTGAGCGTCAGCTCCGTGCCGCCCGGCACTTCCTTCAGGTCATAGGTGGTGAAGGCGGGCTCTTCGCCGATGATTTGCGTGAACGACATGGTGTGAGAGTAGCGATAAGGCGGATTGAACTCCTTCACCTCACCGAAGACGATGGCGGTTTTTCGGTTCTTCGAGACCATGCGCATCTTGTGGCCGGGCTTGAGACCCTCTTTGGTCTCGCAGACCGCGCCGAAGATGAAGGGCAGCACCTCGTCGGTCTTTACCAGCGTGTTCCACACCGTTTCGATGGGCGCATTGATGGTGACCTTCCACATGAACTTTTCGGGCTTTGCTATGGAAGCGGGATTGTCCGTGGTCACTTGTCGCGTTCCTTCCTTGCTTTCGCAGCGGCAGCCTCGGCCGCGTACTTGATGCCGGTGAGTTTCTTCGCCCAGTGGCCGGAGTAGTCGTCGAGCCAGCGGTCATTGATCATCTGGATGGGAGCGGCGTTGAGCCAGAGCCGACGCGTTCGCCCGTCCTTCTCCGAAACTATGAGGCCTGCTCGCTCCAGCACTGTGAGGTGGTTCATGATGGCGATGCGCGATGTGTCGAACTCGTTCGCCACCTGCCCCACGCCGATGCCGGGTCGCGCCTTGAGCACGTCCATGATTTTCCGCCGATGCTCGTGGGCAAGGGCATGGAAGACCTGGCTCATTTCGTCTTCGGTATTCATGTAATTACATCATAACATATTGAGTCCCGAGTTCAAGCCGTGCTTGCGACCGCCTGCTGACATCCCCCTGTCAGCATTCTGGCAGTGGGACGGTTGCGGGGCGGGGGCCGACGGCCATATTCGGGGATCGCGGCGACAAAGATTGGGTGGCAGGGCAGACAGCGGGTGATGTTCCGCTTATGTTCTTGTCGCGGCAATCGACTCGCCGCATCCCGATCTGCAAGCATAGGCCAAAATACCAACTCCCCGGGTCAGCATGTCATCCGAGCCTAACGCCATCCGCGTGCGCGGCGCGCGCGAGCACAATCTGAAGAACATCGACGTGGATATTCCGCGGAACGAGCTGGTGGTGATCACCGGCCTGTCGGGCTCGGGAAAATCCTCGCTGGCGTTCGACACGATCTATGCCGAGGGCCAGCGCCGCTATGTGGAGTCACTGTCGGCCTATGCGCGGCAGTTCCTCGAGCTGATGCAGAAGCCGGACGTCGAGCGCATCGACGGCCTGTCGCCCGCGATCTCGATCGAACAGAAGACGACCTCGCGCAATCCGCGCTCGACGGTCGGCACCGTGACGGAAGTCTATGACTACATGCGGCTGCTCTGGGCGCGCGTCGGCATTCCGTACTCGCCGGCGACCGGCCTGCCGATCGAGGCGCAAACCGTCTCGCAGATGGTCGACAAGGCCATGGCGCTGGGCGAGGGCGCCAAGTTCTACCTGCTGGCGCCGATGATCCGCGGGCGGAAGGGCGAATACCGCAAGGAGTTCGCCGAGCTGCTGAAGCGCGGCTTTGCGCGGGTGAAAGTTGATGGCGAGTACCACGACCTGGAAGATCCGCCCAAGCTGGACAAGAAGCTGAAGCACGACATCGACGTCGTCGTGGACCGCATCGTCATCAAGACGGGGCTGGAACAGCGCCTGGCCGAGAGCTTCGAGGCGGCGCTGGGTCTTGCTGACGGCATAGCGGTGGCCGAGTTCGTCGAGAAGGAAGGCTCGGGCAAGGAGCCGAAGCGGATGACGTTCTCCGCCAAGTTCGCATGTCCTGTGTCCGGCTTCACCATTCCAGAGATCGAGCCGCGATTGTTCTCGTTCAACAACCCATTCGGCGCATGCCCGGCATGTGATGGCCTGGGCGAGCAACTCAAGGTCGACCCGGCGCTGGTCGTGCCGGAAACGGACCGCAGCCTGAACGATGGCGCGATTGCGCCGTGGGGCAAGTCCAACTCGCCGCTGCAGGAACAGACGCTGCAGGCGCTGGCCAAGAAGTACAAGTTCTCGCTGGATGTGGCGTGGTCGAAGCTGCCAGAGAAAGTGCGCGACCTCATCCTGTTCGGCACGGGCGAGGACGAGGTGGACTTCGTCTTCAATGACGGCATGCGGAAGTACGAAGTCACCAAGCCGTTCGAGGGTGTGGTCGGGAATCTGGAGCGGCGCTTTCGCGAGACGGACAGCCAGTGGATGCGCGAGGAGATCGGGCGTTACCAGTCGGCGGCGCCCTGCCCGACCTGCAAGGGCGAGCGACTGAGGCCGGAAGCGCTTAGCGTCAAGGTGAGCGGCGAGACGATCTCGTTTGCGTCCGCGCTTTCCATCCGGGCCGCGCGCGACTGGTTCGACGGACTGTCGAAGAAGCTGACCAAGAAGCAGAACGAGATTGCGGTTCGGATCCTCAAGGAGATCCGCGACCGGCTGCAGTTTCTGAACGATGTCGGTCTCGACTATCTGACGCTGGCGCGCGCCTCCGGAACGCTATCGGGCGGCGAGAGCCAGCGCATCCGCCTCGCCTCGCAGATCGGCTCGGGGCTTTCGGGCGTGCTCTACGTGCTCGACGAGCCTTCGATCGGGCTGCACCAGCGCGACAACGAACGGCTGCTGGAAACGCTGCGGCGTCTGCGCGATCTCGGCAACTCGGTCATCGTAGTCGAGCACGACGAAGACGCCATCCTGCAGGCGGACCATGTGATCGACATGGGGCCGCGCGCCGGCGTGCTTGGCGGTGAAGTCATCGCCCAGGGCAAGACCGAAGACCTGATGGCGAATCCGAACTCCATCACGGGCAAGTATCTCTCCGGCGAGGAAGAGATCGCCATCCCGGAGCGCCGACGCTGGACCGACAAGAAGAAGTCCGTGAAGGTCATCGGCGCGACGGGCAACAACCTCAAGAACGTGACGGCGGAAATCCCGCTCGGGGTGCTGACGTGCGTGACGGGCGTGTCGGGCGGGGGCAAGTCCACGCTGGTGATCGAGACGCTCTACAAAGCGTTGGCGCGGCGGCTGAACGGGGCGAGCGATTCGCCGGCAGCGCACGACAAGATCGAGGGCATCGAGCATCTCGACAAGATCATCGACATCGACCAGAGCCCGATCGGCCGCACGCCGCGCTCCAACCCCGCCACCTACACCGGCGCATTCGGGCCGATCCGCGACTGGTATACGGGGCTTCCGGAGAGCAAGGCGCGCGGCTACCAGGCGGGGCGCTTCTCGTTCAACGTGAAGGGCGGGCGCTGCGAGGCGTGCCAGGGCGACGGCGTCGTCAAGATCGAGATGCACTTCCTGCCGGACGTCTATGTGACGTGCGATGTGTGCAAGGGAAAGCGGTACAACCGCGAAACCCTGGAAGTGCACTACAAGGGCAAGTCGATCGCGGACGTGCTTGACCTGACAGTGGAGGAGGCCCGCGTCTTCTTCGGCGCGGTGCCTGGCATCCGCGGCAAGATGGAAACGCTGGCGCGCGTCGGCCTCGGCTATGTGAAGGTCGGCCAGCAGGCGACGACGCTTTCGGGCGGTGAGGCGCAGCGGGTGAAGCTGGCTAAGGAACTATCGAAGCGCGCCACGGGCCGCACGATGTATATTCTCGACGAGCCGACGACAGGCCTGCATTTCGACGATGTAAAGGCGCTGCTGGAGGTGCTGCAGGAGCTGGTGGACAACGGCAACACGGTGGTTGTGATCGAGCACAATCTCGACGTCATCAAGACCGCTGACTGGATCATCGACCTGGGCCCAGACGGAGGCGATGGCGGCGGCGAGGTTGTCGCCGTGGGCATCGCCTGAGGATGTCGCAAAGAACAAGAAGAGCTGGACCGGCAAGTTCCTGGTCCAGACCTTTGCGCGGCAGGAGGAGCGCCGGGCGCGGCAAAGGAACAAGCCCAAGGCTGCGGCGAAGCCCACCAAGCAAAGAAGACGGCTCAGGCGGCGGAGTAGCGCAACCCTTACTTCGCCACGAAGTCCGTCGGGCGCAGGCCCTTGTAGAGCTGGGCGCCAAGGGCTGCAGGCGGAACGCTGCCGAAAACGGCGACGAGGTAGACCAGCATCTCGCGGATGGCGACCGAAATGGCAGTGGCCGGGAAGAGACCGCCGAGGATGGACGACACGATCGTCGTGGCGAAATAGGCGGGCAGCGCCGTGAGGATCACAGCGGCGAGCACGCGAAGGACATTGCCCTTCGACCAGCTCCAGGTCTGGAAGAACACCATCTTGCGCTCGCCGATCGTGGCTGCGTTGACCATCACCAGCCGCGCGGAAACCACGACCAGAACCAGAACGCCAACGAGCCCGATAATCGCCACCAGAGACCCGGCTGGGCTCGACATGGCTTCGGCGAGAAAGCGGTTGGCGCCTTCTGGATCGGTCTGGGGATTGGGAATCTGCTCGATACCGCCGGCATGGTTCACCATCACCACACCCAGCAGGACCAGATAGAGCGCGACCGGCGGAGCGACAACCAGAGTCATGGCGGCCAGCACGCCAAACAACCGCATTTCGTCTTCGCCAAAAGCCAGACCTGTGGGCGCCATGTACTCGCTGCGAACAGCTTTGCGGAGCACGGCGGCTGAAAAGAAAAGACCGGCCACCGTGGTGACCGCAAAGGTGCGCAGGTCGCCCGCCGATCCCGCCCCAAGCGCTACCGGCAAGACCCCGCAGACCACTGCAACGATCAGCGCCGCGGGCGCAAGCTGCCGCCCGTTCTGGAGAAGAAACCGCCACGACTGGACGGCGCACTCGACAATCGGAACCTTGCCGGCGGGGATTTCGGAACGCGGGGCGGTCATCTCAGCTCCTGAACAGTGTGGGACCTAGTTCACTGGCGCACGCACCGCAACCCGTCCTATATCTCGGCCCATGACGATCGAGCCCATTCACATCATCGGCGGCGGCATGGCGGGGTCCGAGGCGGCCTGGCAGGCGGCCAATCTGGGCGTACCCGTGGTGCTGCACGAAATGCGTCCAGTGCGCGGGACGGATGCGCACCATACGGATGGTCTGGCGGAACTGGTGTGCTCGAACTCGTTCCGGTCGGACGACTGGGAGCACAACGCGGTCGGCCTGCTGCACGAAGAGATGCGGCGCGCAGGCGGGCTGATCATCGCCATGGGCGACAAGCACAAGGTGCCGGCGGGCAGCGCGCTCGCGGTGGATCGCGATGGCTTCTCCGCCGACGTGACGGCGAAGTTGAAAGCGCATCCACTTGTGACCATCGAGCGCGGCGAAGTCGATGGCTGGCCGCCCGCGTCGTGGAGCAGCGTGATCATCGCAACGGGTCCACTGACGTCGGACAACCTGGCGAAGGCGATCCTCGCAAAGACAGGAGAGGACTCGCTCGCCTTCTTCGATGCGATCGCACCGATCGTGCATGTTGAGTCCGTCGATATGGGCAAGGCGTGGAAGCAGTCGCGCTATGACAAACCCGGGCCTGGAGGCGACGGCGCCGAGGCATACATCAACTGCCCGATGGATCGCGATCAGTACGAGGCGTTCATCGCCGCACTGCTGGAGGCGCCGAAGACCGAGTTCAAGGAATGGGAAGGCACGCCCTATTTCGAGGGCTGCCTGCCGATCGAGGTGATGGCGGAGCGCGGGCCTGAAACTCTGAGATTTGGCCCGATGAAGCCGGTCGGCCTGACCAATCCGCATACGCCCGGCGTCAAGGCGTGGGCCGTGGTGCAGCTTCGGCAGGACAACAGGCTGGGCACGTTGTGGAACATGGTCGGTTTCCAGACCAAGCTGAAGCACGGGGCGCAACAGGATATCTTCCGCAGGATCCCGGGGCTGGAGAATGCGCAGTTTGCGCGCCTCGGAGGCATTCACCGCAACACCTTCATCAACTCGCCGCTGCTGCTGGACGAGCAACTGCGGCTGAGGGTGGATGCGCGCGTGCGGTTCGCGGGACAGGTGACGGGCGTGGAGGGCTATGTGGAGAGCGCGGCGATGGGGCTCGTGGCCGGGCGCATGGCGGCGGCGGAGCGGTTGGGGCAGCGGGTCGAGGCGCCGCCGGGCACGACGGCGCTGGGCGCGCTGGTGAACCATATCACGGGCGGCCACATGGCCGAGGCGCAAGACAAAAGCTCCGCGCGGACCTTCCAGCCGATGAATGTGAACTACGGCCTCTTCCCCGACATCGGCGAGATCGATCTTCGCGGACCGGACGGCAAGCGGCTGAAGGGCGCGGACAAAGGCCGTGCACGGAAGCGGGAGATGTCGCTCAGGGCGCTGCGCGACGTCGAGGTGTGGCTGAGAGGGCATCCGGCCCAGGCGATGGCTTAGCACAAGGGCTACAGGCCAGGGTCCTGTCCCTTCAGCAACTTTGCAAACTTCTCTTGGCCGCCCATCTTGTTGATCGCCGCATCTATTTCCTTTTCTACGCCGAACTGCTTCGAGTTGCTGGTGATGCCCCAGACGGCGCGGAAGAGGATGAGCGCAAAGACGCCGATCATTGGCTGGCCCAGCAGGAACAGGGCGGCGGCGCCAGCGAAGATACCGAAATGCAGGATGACGATCCGGCTGTAGGGCGCGAACATCTCCACCATAGGGCTGGTGGTCTTCCACTCGCCCTTGATCACGAACTCCCAGAGGAACACCAGAACCTGGAACGCCGCGACAATGCCGATCATCCAGTCGACGTGCAGGCCGCTGCGCATGCTGAACGCGAACATGCCGAACACATCCATCATCGGCGCCAAGCCGATGGCAGCTGGACTGTCGGACATGGCGGCGAACACGATCAGGAACGTGCCGTGCACGAGGCAGAACAAGCCGTAGTGGAAGACGAAGAAGACCGAGAGCCCGGCCCCTGCGAGGAAACCACCGCCGCCGAAGGCGGCGCCTGACATCACGAGTCGCGGCACGGTCATCACGCCAGCCACCACGTTCTCCATCCAGTACAGCATCACCAGCGCAACCGCATTCCAGCCCCAGGCGATCACGCCATAGATCGGCAGAAGGTCGACGAGGAGCCCAAGCAGCACCAGCGGGTGCGACAGGGCGCGAAGCCAATAGGCTGGATTGAGCAGCTTGTTCACGCAGCGTCCCCGGAGAGTGATTCCCCGAACACACCAGAGCGCGTATGCACGGAAATGCAAAGGCCAGAGTATACAGATGAAGCTCGACCGCCCTTCCAGACGGCGCGCCGACAGCCGAGGTATCAGAGCCTGCGCGTCAGCATTGCAAGGAAGATGCGCCAGCGCTTCGAGAACGGCGAACGACCTTCCCCGTGTGGGCCATAGGCGACGCCATGAACAATGGCGGGCCAGAACTGCGACGGCAGCTCGTGCGAGGCGACCCTGGCGATGACCCAGCGGTCGTGCGTGTCGGGCATGTCGGCAAGATTGGCCAGATGCGCCTCGCCCATCCGCGTGAGCGCGTCGAGCTGGCCCGGGGTCGCCCCGCCGTCGAGAGCGAGTCCCGCGAGGCGGGTGAGCGCGGCCTCGGCGGCCAGATGTCGGGCCTCGTGGTCGTCGTCCTGTCTGTGTCCGCCGGCGTGGAGATGATCGTCGACGATGTCGTCGAAGCGATCGATCAGCTCCTGGATCGGAGCGATCAGGTCGGCCCGGCCGGCCAGCGCGCGGGCAAGCTCCTCGGAGAGATCGTGACGCCGGACGGCGCCTTCACCGGCAAGATAAGCGGCAATCTGATCGATCGTCTCCCGCCACCACTGGATGCGGATCTTGCCGAGCATGGCCTCTTTCGCCTGCACCGCCCTGGCAAGTTCCAGATGCAGCAGGTAAAGCGCCACCAGCCGTTTGCGGCCTTCTGCATAGGCATAACGGGTCGCCAGCCAGCGCGCTTCGTCCGTCCGCTTGAGGCGGGCGTCAAATTCGCCGTCGCCGGACAAGGGCGTGCTTGCCAGATTTCCTGTATTGGCCGTATCGCTCATGGGTTCAAAAGATGGTCCGCGGCCCTATTTCAGTGCCAGCATGGCCGACAAAGATTGAAGAGAGAGGGTATTCCATGGCTTTCACGCTTCCCGCCCTGCCATATGCACGCAATGCGCTGGCGCCGCACATTTCCGAGAACACGCTGAATTTCCACTATGGCAAGCACCATCAGGCCTATGTGGACAACCTGAACAAGCTTGTGGCCGGCACCCCGCTCGAAAACCAGCCGCTTGAGGAAGTCGTCAAGCAGAGCTGGTCGGAAAAGAAGATGCCGGTGTTCAACAATTCCGGCCAGGTATGGAACCACACCTTCTACTGGCACTCCATGAAGCCCAAGGGCGGCGGTCAGCCGACCGGCGCCGTAGCGCAGAAGATCAAGGACGCATTCGGTGACTATGAAGGCTTCAAGAAGGCCTTTGCCGAGGCCGGCGCGACCCAGTTCGGATCGGGCTGGGCCTGGCTGGTGCTGAACAACGGCAAACTGGAAGTGCGCAAGTCCGGCAATGCCGAGACGCCGCTGACCGACAAGGGCGTCACGCCGCTGATCACCATGGATGTGTGGGAGCACGCCTACTATCTCGACTTCCAGAATGCCCGTCCGAAATACATCGACACGTTCCTGAACGAGCTGGTGAATTGGGATTTCGCTAACCAGAACCTGTCCGACGCGAAATAGGGCCGCAGCCGAGTATCCACGTGGATGTGAATTCAGCAGTCCGGAACCGCCGGTCGCGCAGTTTGCTTAGCGCGGGTTAGCTGTTTTGTGAGAGTCTTGTGGCGTAGTTTGCTCCAGTGGATCCGGCTCCTGCCGGGACAGTCGGGTAGGTTACGCCGCAATGACGCCGGACGTTTCCAGCGCATCGACCGCAAGCCGGGGCGGCCCGCCGCCGAGCCCTAGCCTGCTTGAAGCCGCTATCGAGCGCGGCGGCCTGCATCCATTCTTCCATGCCAAGGTTTCGATCGCGACGGGTAAGATCGCCGGCTTCGAAGCGCTGGCGCGGATCGGCGGACCGCAGAACCTCGCCGGGCCCGGCCCCTATATCGACCTCGCCGAGCGCAGCGACCGTATCGACGCCCTGACATTCGCGATGATGCGGTCCGTGGCGAAACTGGTCGGCGACTTCGCGACGGATTTGCCCTGCTCAGTCAACATCTCGCGCATCTCGCTGGAGAAGCCTGAGTTCGCCAACCAGCTCGCGGCCGTGGTTGCGGCGGCCGGGCTGGAATGCGGCCGGTTCACGCTGGAGGTCACCGAGACCCGGCCGGCCGAATACGGCCCGTGCGCCTTCGAGACCATGACCGCGCTTCGGGCTCGCGGCTTCGGCCTCTCGATCGACGATTTCGGCGCCGGGTCGTCGAACATCGACCGGCTGCGCATGTTTCCATTCACCGAGATGAAGATTGACCCGGCCTTTACCCGCCTGGCCATGGAAGAAGGCTTCGCCAAGGCCGCGATGGTGAGCTGCATCAGACTCGCCCGCGATATCGGCCTGCGCGTGGTGGCCGAGGGCGTGGAGACCCAGGAGATGTGGGACTTCATGAAATGGGCCGATGTCGACGAAGCCCAGGGCTTCCTGCTGTCGCGGCCCCTGCCGCCGGCGGATTTCCGGGAGTTGCTGAAGCGCGGATAACGCAGCGGCGCCTTGCGGCTCGCCCGTGTTCGGCCTTCTATTGGGCCAGACCCGAGGACACGCTGATGCCCGCACCTTACAAGACCATCACCGTCAAACCTCTATCTCCCAGTCTCGGCGCCGAGATCGAGGGCGTGGACCTGTCGCGGCCGCTTAGCAACGCGCAGTTCGACGACATCCACACGGCCTTCCTGAAGCACCATGTGATCTTCTTCCGGGATCAGAACCTGACGCCCGAACAGCATGTCGCGTTCGGCAAGCGGTGGGGCACGCTCAACGTCCACCCCTATGTGAAGGGCATGGCGGATCATCCGGAAATCCTGGAGATCATCAAGGAGCCGTCCGAGCGCATCAATTTCGGCGGCGGGTGGCATTCAGACATGAGCTTCCTGGAAGAGCCGGCGCTCGGCTCGATCCTGCACGCCATTGAAGTGCCAGAGGTCGGCGGCGACACCTTGTTCGCGAGCCAGTATGCTGCATGGGAAGCGCTCTCGCCCGGCCTCAAGGCGACGCTGGAGTCGCTGCGAGCGATCCATTCGGCAGCGGAGGAATATGGCGCAGGCGGCGCATCATCGAAGAAGCGCGCCTCGATGGATTCGGAAGTCGTCGGCGACGATGTGCCAGAATACGAGCATCCCGTGGTGCGCATGCATCCCGAGACCGGTCGCAAGGGTCTCTACGTGAATCCCGCATTCACGCTGCGCTTTGCCGGATGGACGAAGAAGGAATCGCGGCCACTGCTCGACTACCTGTTTGACGTCTGCCGACGCGAGGCCTTCACCTGTCGCTTCCGCTGGCGCCCTGGCTCACTGGCCTTCTGGGACAATCGTTGCGTCTGGCACTTCGCGCTGAACGACTATCACGGCCAGCGCCGGCATATGCGGCGCGTCACCGTGAACGGCGACAAGGTGCGGTAGGACTCTATTCGGCCCCAGCGAAGCTGTCGTTCGCGGGGCGCGGCTCGAAGGCCGGGAACGCGGTCTGCAGCGGGACGGAATCCGGCAGGACATAGAACACGCCGCCCTTCCTGAAGGTGGGGCGGATAGTCTTGCTGTAGAAGGTCGACGATACGTTGACGCAGCCGTGGGTGATGCGGTTGTCGTCCGACTTCTTCGAGGCCAGTCGCTGGTCACGCTTCTCCTTCCTGGCCGCCGTGGTCTGCGGCACAGCGTGGATCGAAATGGCGGTTGCATAGTCCACCCACAGCACGCTCTTGCCGCCGGCAGCGGGACCAAAACCGACAGCATAGCGACCCGCCGGAGTGCTGCGCTCTTCTGCCGGGATATCCTTCAATTCGCGGTCGCCGACGCCAGGGGAGGACTCATCACCCATGGCGGAGCCGATCAGCACAGGACCCCGCCCCTTCAGGTTGCCTTCGGCATCGAACACGAGGATCTGGGCCGCCACCTTGTCGATGACGGCAAAGGGAAGCTTGCGGTTATCGCTGGATGCGAGGATCCAGGCCAGCATATCGAGCGTGGTTTCGGACGCCGTCAGTTCGGCTGCGGCCTTTGCTGGCGCTTTTTCAGTCTTCGCCGCCGCCTTGGCGGCAGTGGTCGTCTTTGCGGCATTCTTGGCGGGAGCAGACATCTTGGAGGACGCCGAAGGTTTGGTCGCGGGCTTGGCGGCAGCCTCCTTCACCGGAACCTTGTCAGGCTCATCTGCAGCGGCGACGAGAACTGAATCTCCGCTCCAGAGCAGCGCGAGCGACAGGCAGGCCGCCCCAAGGATCGCTGATAAACCGATACGAATAGCGAACTCCACGGATGGATGGGCCAGGCTCCTTCAGCAAGAGCCTGGCCACCGGTCAGGTTATTCTCTGACCATCCAGAAAGTTAAGGTCAACCCCGGGGTGTGCGACGGGGGGCTGGCGGCTTCTCGAGTGCGTCCACGCGGCCGCCCATTTGATCGAGCCGCTGATTTGCGGTGCGGGCGTCGGTTGCAGCAGCCTGGGCCGCCTGGTTGGCGCTCTGCGCCGACGAAGCAGCCGCCTGGGCAGCCTGGTTGGCCGCTTCAGCCCGTTGCGCTGCGGAGGTCACCCGGCCGTCGAGCTGATCGATGCGGCTGTTGACCGTGGCGATCTGCTTGTCGACGTAGTCGTTGGTGGCGCAGGCGCTGAGAGCCAGCCCGCTCATCGCGATGACGGCGACGACACGAGCGCTCGCAGCGTGTTTCTTCAGCAAAGACATTGTAGGAATCCTTTTCTCGGGCGGCCGTTTTATGAACAGCCTGCAACACTTCATGAAAGTCGCGCGCCCGACCGACGCGCTTGCGCAAGCGCAAGACGAGGCTGAGCGGCAGCTTAACGTGTAGCACGTCTGCTTGTTCCGGATACGGACGACTTCCGATCATTTTTTTCATGTCGGGCGGCAGGGCCATGGCCAGCCTAAACTTCAGTCCAGACTCCGTTACCGCGGAGGTCGTAAGGAGGACTCTCGCTACTCTCCCGCTGAAATGTGGGGCGGGGAGGCGATCGATAGACGCCACCTTCACTGGCTCGCGCCAGCCTCTGACGGCAACTCACCCCCGGTTCCTCAACAGCCGTCCCTTCTCCCGGTCCCAGTCGCGTTTTTTCTCGACGTCGCGCTTGTCGGGGGCGGTGCGGCCGGTGGCGAGGGCGAGCTTGATTTTCGCCATTCCGGTGGAGCCGAAATAGAGTTCGAGGGGAACGAGGGTGCGGCCTTCGCGCTCCACGGCGCCCATCAGGCGGTTGTACTCGCGCTTCTTGACCAATAGCACGCGCTTGCGGCCGGGTTCGTGATTGAACTGGCCGGCGGGCGGATAGATCGGGATGGTCGAATTGACCATGACGATCTTGCCGTTCTCCTCGCGGGCATAGGCCTCCGCGATGTTGGCGCGGCCTTCGCGCAACGATTTCACCTCGCTGCCCATGAGGACGATGCCGACTTCCAGCGAGTCGATGATCTCGTAGTTGCGCCGGGCCTGGCGGTTCTCGGCGACCATCTTCCGCGCCATTTCGCGCTGGGTCTTGCCCTTCGGGTTCTGGCCGCCGGATCTGCCTTTGGATGGCTGCGCCATCAGAGCACGCCCGCTTCCGTCATGGCCGCGGCGATTTCCTTCTTCACCTCGGCCGACTGCACCGGCACGATCGGCAGGCGCGTTTCGTCCGTGCAGAGACTGAGCAGCGACAGTGCGTATTTCGCCGGCGCCGGGCTCGCTTCGAGGAACAGGGCTGCGGTGGAGCCGGGCGAGGGTGTCGTTGATCCGGCGCGCCTCAGCATAGTCGCCCTTCAGTGTGGCGTTCTGCATGGCGGCAACCTGCCTGGGCGCAACATTGGCCGTCACCGAGATGCACCCGACCCCGCCCTGGGCATTGAACGCCGCCGCCGTCGGGTCCTCGCCCGAAATCTGGATGAAATCCTTGCCGCAGAGGGCGGTATGGCGGGCCACGCGCGACAGGTCCGCTGACGCATCCTTGATGCCAATGACATTAGGCAGTTTGGCCAACCGCCCGATAAGCTCCGCGGGCATGTCTGAACCGGTGCGGACCGGCACGTTGTAGAGGAATATCGGCAATTGAACGGCTTCGTTCAAAGTTTTGTAATGGGCGTAAACCCCATCTTGGGTGGGGCGGTTGTAATAGGGGTTCACGATCAGGGCGGCATCCGCCCCGACCGTCTTGGCATGCTGGAGGAGCGCAATGGCCTCTTCCGTGGAATTGGAGCCTGCGCCTGCGATGACCGGCACCCGCCCTGCCGCCGTTTTGACGCACAGCTCGACGACGTGCCTGTGCTCGTCGTGCGACAGCGTGGAGGCTTCGCCCGTGGTTCCGCAGGGAACCAGCCCATGGCTGCCGCCGTCGATCTGGCGTTCCACCAGGGCCACGAACGCCTTGTCATCGACCTTCCCGTTCCGGAACGGAGTGACGAGGGCGGGAATGGACCCTTTGAACCTGGCAGACATGACGAACTCCGGACCGCGGGGCAGCTCGCCCGCGCGACTCGCGGGATAATCATTCCATGACGGGGTTTGGCAAGCATATGTCGTGGTTTCGTGCAGGGCTTGTGGCCGCCGTGGCGGCAGGCGCGATGGGGACGCCCGCATTCGCCAATCCGACCGCGCCGAGCCTCAAGCCCAGCCCCACGCTGCAATCCGCCTGGATGGAAAAGGGCGAATTCACCCTTCTCACCCGCGCGCTGGATGCCGCGGACGACAACCGTTGGAGCGAGGTGCGAACCGCCCTCGGCCGCCTGAACGATCCGGGCGCGCAGGCGCTGGTTCGCTGGCGCATGGCGACCGACGGAAATGCCGGTCTCGGCTTCGCCGACCTCACCCGGGCGCTGGAGGAATTCAAGGGCTGGCCGGACTACGACCAGATCACGGCCCAGGCCGAACTCAACATCACGCGCTCCAGCCTGACCTCGGACCAACGCATCGCCTGGCTGAAAGCTTCAGGGCCGAGGACTGGCGACGGCGTGCTGGCGCTGGCCGACGCCTACCACTCTGCGGCCAGGACTGCCGAGATGAACGCGGCCATCCAGAATGCCTGGCGCACGCGCGCCATGTCGGCGGACGCGGCGAGCAACGTGCTCTCGCTCTATGGCGGCGATCTTTCACCCGAAGATCATTGGGCGCGGGCGGACATGTTCCTGTGGCGCTCGCAGATCAGGGACGCGCAGGCGATGCTGTCCAAGCTGAGCAGCGACCGGCGCAAGCTGGTCGAAGCGCGCATCGCGCTGATGCAGAACAAGAAGAACGCCGACGCACTGGTCAACGCCCTGCCCGCCGACCTGATGGAAGACCCCGGTCTCTGTTTCGAGCGCGCCCGCTGGCGCGAACGTCGCGGCCAGGACGCGGGCGAGCTGGCGATGCTGCTCAAGATCAACGGCACGACGGCGCCCGAAGTCGCGCGCGAGCCGATCTGGGACGAGAAACAATCCGTCATGCGCCGCCTGATACGTGAGCGCGACTATCCCACCGCCTACCAGCTTGCCGCCAATCACGGCCTGCTCGCAGGCGAGGCGTTCCGCGACGCTGAATGGACGGCGGGCTGGCTCGCCCTGTCGAAGCTCAGCGATCCCGAAGCGCGCAGAAGATCATTTCCGCGTCTTCGCGGCTGGCGTGAACACGCCCATCAGCATCTCGCGCGCGCAGTACTGGCTGGGCGAAGCGCTGATGGCGCAGCAGAAGGCGCCCGAGGCGCAGGCTTCCTATCAGGCGGCGGCGAAGTACCCCTACGTCTTCTACGGCCAGCTCGCCGCCGAAAAGCTGCGCCAGTCGCAACCCGAAGTCATGCGTATCGACTTCCCGCCCCACGCCGTGCCGACCGACGAGGAACGCGCCGCCTTCGCCAAGCGGCCCGACGTGCGCTCGGCCATCCTGCTGGCCGAAACCGGCAGGTTCGCCTCGTTCGAGCGCTTCTCCTTCGCGATCGACGACATGCTGACGACGGCGGTTGAACACCAGATGCTGTTCGACATCGCCGCTGGCTATCTCGAAATGCGCGCCGCCGTGCGCGGGGCCAAAGCTGGGCTGGGCCGCGGCCTCGTGGCGCCGGACGCCGTCTTCCCGCTGCTCGACCTTCCCCAATCCCCGCGCACCGGCTCGGCCGAGCCTGCACTGGTCCTCGCCCTGTCGCGGCAGGAGAGCGAGTTCAACCCGCGCGCCATATCGAGTGCGGATGCGCGCGGCCTGATGCAGATGGTGCCGCGCTATGCGCAGGCCGAGGCCAGGATGGTGGGGATGTCGTTCCGCTCAAGCTGGCTGACGGACGATCCGACCTACAACCTGAGGCTGGGCCGCGGCTTCCTCGACAACCTGGTCGACGACTATCGCGGCTCGTACATCATGGCCGCAGCCGCCTACAATGCCGGCCCCTCGCGCGTGCGTCAGTGGGTCAATGAAATGGGCGATCCGCGCGGCCAGGTCGATCCTGTCGACTGGATCGAAAGCATCCCCTTCGCCGAAACGCGCAACTACGTCATGCGCGTGCTCGAGAACACGCAGGTCTACCGCTACCGCCTCGCGGGCCAACCGGTGGACATCAAGCTCGGCGAAGACCTGAAGCGCGGCCGACCCTGAACCTGGGTCTGCGGGCGCGATTGCCTGAAGTCTTCATTCGCTACCGGCTGCCCGGTCCTGTATGCTGCGCCGGAGCAGAGGGAGGCCGTCATGCCGAATGGCGTTTATCGAGACAGCGGCGGCTGGGTCCAGGTCAATTATGAAGGCCGGTTCCAGATGCCCATGCACCGCAGCGACTACGAATCCCACGACTACAAGCCAAAGTTCGATGCGCTGCCGACCCGGGAGAAACGTGACAGGCCCAGGCCGGTGGCCCGGACCTGAACGACGCGCCTATTGCGGCGGCGGCCGCGCAATCGCCCGAGCGAACATGTCCGCATCGACATTTCCGCCCGTCAGCACCACCAGCACCGGCCCGCGCGCCGCGAAGTAGGCGCGGTTCGCCAGCAGCGCCGCCAGCGACACCACGCCGCCGGGCTCCACCACCAGCTTGAGGTGATGGAAGGCGAACGACATCGCATCGAGCAACTGATCGTTGCCCGCCGTGAACCCGCCCTTCATCCGGCGCTTGTGGATCTCGAACGGCAGCACGCCGGGCGCCGGCGACATCAGCGCGTCGGCAATGGAGCGGATGCCGGGCTTATTGGCGATGATCTTCTTCTCGGCGACAGAACGGATCAGGTCGTCATGCCCCTCCGGCTCGGCGACATAGACCTCGGTTGCAGGCGACAGCCCCTCGAACGCCACCGCAACGCCGGCGAGCAACCCGCCGCCGGAAGCGTTGCAGATCAGGCTGCCGAACGAGACGCCCCGCGCCTCCGCATCCTGCGCCGCCTCCAGCCCGGCCGTGCCCTGGCCCGCCATGATCCAGGCATCGTCGAATGGCCGGATGGTCGTGGCGCCAGTCCTGTCCGCGATCTCCGCCGCGATGGCCTCGCGGCTCTCGCCGACGCGGTCATAGAGCCTCACCTCGGCCCCGCGGCCGCGCGCCGCCTCGATCTTCGCCCGGGGCGCATCTGCCGGCATCACGATCATCGCCTTCATGCCGAGGATCTTGGCGCTCTCCGCCACGCCCTGCGCGTGGTTGCCCGACGAGAATGCGACCACGCCCTTCTTCCGATCAGCTTCCGGGATGCGGCTGATCCGGTTCCACGCCCCGCGCATCTTGAACGAGCCCGTCCGTTGCAGCGTCTCCGGCTTGATCCAGACGGGAGCGCCGACAAGTGCATCCAGCGCTTCGTTGCGCAGGAGCGGCGTGCGGATGGTGACGCCTTCGAGGCGCTGCGCGGCGTCCTCGATGTCGACGACCGTGGGCAGGTCCTTGAGCGGGTCTTTGATCATCGGCGCTGTATGCGCCCGGTCGTGGCGCGCGATCAAACGAGGATATCTATCCGATCCTGCAGTTATTCTGGCGCCAGGGTGCATGCCGAACCGGCGTGATAGCGTCGAGAATCCGGAAAGCCGGTCGCGAGGAAATCCATGTCGAAAGAGAACGTCGCCCTGATCAAGGGCGTCTATGATGCGTTCAGCAAAGGCGATGTGCCCGCCGTTCTCGGCGCCACGTCGCCGAACATCGTCTGGAACGAGGCGGAGAATTTCCCCTATGCCGACAAGAACCCCTATGTCGGGCCCGACGCGATCGTCCAGGGGGTCTTCATGCGCCTCGCCACCGAGTGGGACGGCTTCACGGTCTTGCCCGCAGATGGCCCACGTCTGGCGCATCAAGGACGGCAAGGCCGGGCAGTTCCAGCAATATGCCGACACGCTGCAGGTCGCGCGAGCAGTCGGCAAGGCATAAGCCGGCGGCTGCGCCCGCCTCTCAACCTTGCGTCGCTACCGGATGAATCCAGACCTCGCTGCCCGGCGGTGCTTCCTCAGCCGTCAGGGAGTAGACCCCGTCTGCGCGCCAGTTGAGCACCTGCTTCTCGGGGGTGAAAAGCATCCAGACTTCGTCGTCTCCGGGCTCGTAGGGCGAACATTCCAGCGATCTGCCGAGGTCAAACTCGAATCTCGACCCGCCGGTGGATGGATCGATCGCAACGGCCACAATCTTCTGTCCATCGAGAGCGCTGGCGGCGCGATCGATTTCCTGGTCGCTGCTTTCGGAATGCGCCAGAAGCGCGCCGTCCGCACTGATCCGCCAGTTGCACATGTATATCCAGAGATGCCAATCGCCTCTCACGGTCACCAGCCTTCTGGCATAGGCGCGACGGACGCTCTCGCTGTCCGAGGCGACGGCGCGGGGCTCCTGCACCAGAAGGCGCGGCAGGCCTGCCTCAAAGGTTAGAAAGCTGCCGTGACCCTTTTTCACGAGCCAGACGGGGCAGCCGATCAGATCGGCAATTCGCGGCAGGACCGTGCTGGCGTCTAGCTCCATGCACGTCAGCCCGCAAACGCGGCTGTGTTCTGCGCCAGCCGCGACTTTGCCTCGTCATACTCGCGCTTCAGCTGCGCCACATACTCGCCTGCGCCCATCCGAGCGTGCACCGCGCCGATACCCTGGCCCGAGCCCCACACGTCTTTCCAGGCCTTGGCCTTCGAGCTTTCCCCGGCCTTGAAGCTCATCGTCTCCTTGTCGCCATCGGGAAGGTTGTTGGGATCCATCCCCGCCGCCGCCACCGAAGGCGCGAGGTAGTTGCCGCTGACGCCAGTAAACAGGCTCGAATACACGATGTCCTTGGCGGCGCTCGCCACGATCATGTCCTTGTAGTTGTCCGGCGCCCGCGCCTCATGCGTCGGGATGAAGGCCGAGCCGATATAGGCGAAGTCCGCCCCCATCGCCTGCGCCGCCAGCACCTGGGCGCCCGTGGAAATCGCTCCGGAAAGCGCCAGCGGACCATCGAAGAACTCGCGGATCTCCGAGATCAGCGCAAATGGCGAGAGCACGCCGGCATGCCCGCCCGCGCCGGCGCAGACCGCGATCAGGCCGTCCGCGCCCTTCTCCAGCGCCTTGTGCGCAAAGACGATGTTGATGATGTCGTGCAGCACAATGCCGCCATAGGAATGAACCGCCCTGTTCACCTCCTCGCGCGCACCCAGCGACGTTATCACGATCGGCGCCTTGTGCTTGACGCACAGCGCCAGGTCTTCCTCGATGCGGTTGTTGGACTTGTGGACGATGAGGTTCACGGCATAAGGCGCGATTTTCGCCTTCGGGTCGGCGCGCCGGGCGGCCGACAGTTCCTCGTTCATCCGAGACAGCCATTCGTCCAGCTGCTCGATCGGCCGTGCATTGAGCGATGGAAACGACCCCACCACCCCCGCCTTGCACTGCGCCAGCACCAGCTCGGGGTTCGAGATGATGAACAGTGGCGATCCGATCACGGGGATCGACAACTGGTTTGCAAGCGACGCTGGAATGGCCATGCGGAGGTCCTGACGCAAAAACGGCGGGTTCACCCCGCCCTCGCGGCCAGCATAACCCGGCGCGGGACCACATCAATGCGACAGCGAGGCGGATCAGGCCGCCACGTATGGCTCCCAGCCCTTGCGGTAGGGCCGGTCGAGCAGCGCATTGGCGCTCTCCGAATTCATGACCTTCCCCCGGACGCCGTCATACTCGATCGGCTGTTCGGCGCGCAGCGCGGCAATTCCCAGCAGCATCGTCTCGTTGAGCGGGCAGGACACCTCGAACGGCGAAGAGATCGCTTCCTCTCCCCGGATTGCGCGGATCCAGTTCATCTCATGGCCGCCCATGCCTCCGGCGACACGGGTCAGCGTCTGCGGGATGGCCTGCGCCCGTGCGAGAGCCTCCTCGCCGATCAGCGTCGGATTCTCGCCATAGGTGTCGTGCAGCAACATGCCCTTGTCGCCAATGAACAGCACGCCGCCTTCCGCTTCCATGATCCGTCCGGGCGGCATACCGCGAGGCGTCGGCGGCATCAGGCCGCCATCGTGCCAGGTCATGGTCACAGGCCCGCCCTTGGCGGCGCCGAACTCGTAATGCGTGACGCTGCCCACGGGGAAGCTCGTCAGCTCCTCCGGCGGCTTGCCGTCGCCTTGATTGGTGTCTCCGCCCCAAAGCGTGTGGCGGGTCTCGACGCGGGTCGGCAGGCCCGGCTCCAGCGCCCATACGGGAAAGTCCATCAGGTGCGCGCCCATGTCGCCAAGCGCGCCCGAGCCAAACGGCACCCAGCCGCGCCAGTTGAAATGTGCGTAGTCGGGATGGTAGCCCCAGTCGACGTCCGCAGGTCCGCGCCAGAGGTCCCAGTCGAGACCAGCAGGCACAGGCTGTGGCGCAGGCTTGGCGACGCCCTGCGGCCAGATCGGCCGGTTAGTCCAGATCTGCACCTCGCGTACCTTTCCGATCGCCCCTCCGCGGATGAGTTCGATGACGCGCCGTCCGTCATCGCCGGAATGTCCCTGGTTGCCCATCTGCGTAACGAGCTGCGGATACTTTCGCGCCAGGTCGAGCAGCATGCGCCCTTCGCGCACCGTCGTGGTGAGCGGCTTCTGGACATAGACATGGATGCCCCGCTCCATCGCCATGCGCGCCGACCAGAGCATGGTGATGGTCAGGCGTGGCGATCACCACCGCTTCGATGTCCTTGCGGGCATCGAACATGCGGCGATAGTCGGTGAAACGCGCCGCCTTGTCGTAGGCGGCCTTCAGCGGCTCGCGTTCCGGCCGCAGCGTTCCATTCCGGTCGAGCATCTGCCGGCCGACGCGGTCGAAGTCGACATCGGCGAGCGCGACCACGTTCTGGCTGAGCATGGCCTGCATGTTGCCCGCGCCCTTGCCGCCCGCTCCGATGGCGGCGACGTTGACGCGGTCGTTGGGACCGAAGCGCTTGCGCTTCTGTTGCGCCTCGGCAGCCCCGGGAAGCGATGCCCACGCCACTGCAGCCGCTGCGCCGCCCAACAATGCCCGGCGGGAATAGCCGCCACCTGCCAGACGCCCCGAATTGCGCTGATTGCTCATGAGCCGCCTCCACCCGCGTTTTGCCGTAGCAAGCTTGCATCAAGACCAGGCACGATGGAATGGGCGCCCCTAGGGAGGGCCAGGGCCGGCGTGCCGCTATTCTCGAGGATGCGACTGGAAGTTGTCCGCTGACCCCGATCCGCAGGACAGAGGGGGCGCTACGGCCCACTACCCTTGGCGCGGCCTGGCGGTCACCTGACTCGAACCGTCCCGGGGTCCTTCATGCCCCCTCCCCAGATGATCTCGACAACCGAGTCCGGCATGTTCGAATACATCCGGAACATGTCCTGAGTCACCAGGCTGCTGAGGCAAGGGCGCGCCTGTTCGCAGTTTGTCGTGTTCTCCAGATTCCCGACCAATGCGGCAGACCTGTACGTGCTCGTCTTCTTGCCGATGATCTGCTCCTGGTCGAAGTACAGGTCCTCGATCCTGACCTTCTGAAGCTTCTTGTTGTGAATGGCCCAGACGGACGCTTTCGAGACGACTCTGAAGACCGGCTTGAAGTTGGCGGCAAGCGTCTCGTCCGTGTCGTTCATCGGCGTGTAGAGGATGAGAGCGCAGGGCTGCCTGGGCTCGGCCAGCTTGTTGGGCGGGCAGCGGCCTTCCTGCGTGAGCAACTCGTATAGATCGCGCGCATCGTTGAACGTCACCAGGCTGTATCTTGCAGGATCGAAATCCTTTGGCGTCACAGCGGACGCCGCAATGCCTGCGACCACCGGGGCAGAGATCGCCGGCAGAACGCCTCCTGGCGCAACCACTGCCGAAGCGAGAGGGTTCACATCAGCCGCGGAGCGGTTCGGAAGGAGCGCCTGATCGAGAAGCGCAAGGCCGTCGACAATCCATGCCGCATCGTCACAAGCCGCCTTGCATGCTTTGTTCAGGCTGGCCAGTTCGGCGCGCTGTTTCATCGCCGAGTCAATGTCGCCGAGCCTGGCGTAGGTCAGGGCCAGTCTGGTCTTCGCCTCCGGCCGCTTCGGATCCTGCCTCACGGCAATCTCGAGAAACCCCTTGGCCTCCGTCCACTTCTCCAGGCCCAGCTTGGCAAGACCCATCAAAAAGTTGGCGTCCGCCACGTCGGGATTTCGAAGCAGCAGATCGTTGAAAGTCTTCTCGGCGACCGGATAGTTCCTGGCCTGCAGCGCTTCGATACCAGCCTGACGTTGCAACCGGGACTCAGCATTTGCGCGCTCATCGATTCGGTCAGCCTTGTCGATAAGGTCGTAGTCGGGCCCGGTGCTGAGGCCAGGCTGCGCGTTTGCGACGCCTGCCAAGGCGAGTCCGATAGCGGCGGCGACCAGGAGGACAAGCGATCGCTGAAACATGGCCAAAGCTCCGCAGAGGTGCTGCGGACAACATAGGGCCAGCGGGCGCGCTACGCACGCCGTACTGTTGCAAACGCTGCGAAGGACCGATTTCCGAAACCTTGCGGGTGGCCACCGTCGACGATTTCCGGCCGGACGAACCGCCATGCAGCGCCTCGGAATCTGGCAGAGAGCCGCTGGTAACGAAGCCTTGACGCGACGCCATGCCAATGCCTTTTGCCCAGTAAGCGTAGGATTTGAGTCATGGCGGACGACCTGCCCCTTTCGGTAGAATTCCCTTCCGGGACCGAAGCGCGGTGGCGCGCGCTGGCCGAGAAGGCGATGGAGGGCGTGGCTCTCTCCAAACTGACCACCCGGACCGAGCACGGCGTACCGGTGAAGCCGCTTTACCGCTCTCCGGACTGGGCGCCAGACGCTTCGGGCCTGCCCGGTCAGTCGCCATTCATCCGTGGCGGCCACGCCGCTATCGACCCGTACCTGCCATGGGACATCCGACAGACTGTTTCGCACCCCGATCCCACCATTGCAGGCGATCAGGTGATGGAGGCGCTGGAAGGCGGCGTTTCTTCCATTGAATTGCGGGTCGATGCAGCGGGCGAACACGGCGTCGTGGCGCGCTCTGCTGTGGATATCGAGCGGATCCTGCAAGGCGTCCAGCTGGACCTTGCGGGCGTCGGGCTGGATGCGACCGGGGCCTCCTCGACCCAGGGTATCGAGCTGGCGGCCCTGCTGGCGGCGGCGGTCGATTCCAAGGCAGCGGCGACAGCCAGGGTGGCGTTCAACGTCGATCCGGTGGGGGCTCTGGCTAGGACGGGCGCCCTGCCCGGCCCGGCGGAAGAGGAACTCGCGCAGGCCGCGTCCTTTGCTCGCGATGTGGCCGGCGAATTCCCCATGGCGACGGCCCTGCGCGCGGACAGCCGCCCGGTGCACGAAGCGGGTGGCACCGAGGTGCAGGAACTGGCGTTTCTGGTGAGTGCTGGGGCGGAGTATGTGCGTGCGCTCATGAGCGCTGGTCTGAGCGCGGGTGCGGCGTGCGGTGCGGTGGTGTTCACGTGCGCGGTGGGCGCGGACTATCAGGTGGAGATGGCGAAGCTGCGTGCTGCGCGGCGGATGTGGGCGCGCGTGGCGGAGGCGTTCGGCGCGAGCGGGAGCGCGGCGGGGATGAAGCTGCAGGCGGTGACCTCGCGGCGGATGCTGACGAGGCGCGATCCGTGGGTGAACATACTGCGGAATACTGCGGCGTGCTTTGCGGCGGGGGTGGGCGGCGCAGACGTGGTGACGGTGCGCTGCTTCACGGATGCGATGGGGTTGCCGGGCAAGCTGGCGAGGCGGTTGGCGCGGAATACGCAGGTGATCGCGCAGGAGGAGGCATCGCTTGGGAAGGTGGTGGATGCGCCGGGGGGCGCGTGGGCGATCGAGAAGCTGGGCGATGACCTGGCGCAGGCGGCGTGGGAGCTGTTCCAGCAGGTGGAGCGCGAGGGGGGGCTGGTGAAAGCGCTGCAGGCGGGCGGCTTCCAGAGCGGCGTGGCGCATGCGCGTGCGGAGCGGTTGAAGAACGCGGCGCGGCGGAGAGAGCTGATTACGGGGGTGACGGACTTCCCGCTGATCGGGGAGGAGGCGCCGAGCGTGGAGGTGGTGAATTTGCCGATGATCGTGCGGCGGGCTGCGGAGGCGTCGGGGCGCGCGCCCGCGGCGAGGTCGTGGTTCTCGTTGAAGGGTGCGGCGATCGACAAGGCGACGTTGGCGGACTTGTCGCGGACGGCGGACGAAGGCGCGGAGGCCGAGCCGTTCTGGCCGATCCGCCTGGCCGAACCCTTCGAGCGGTTGCGGGACCTGGCCGACCAGCGCACGGCGGCGGGGCGCGCGCCAAAGGTGTTCCTCGCGGCGCTGGGTCCGCTGTCGGAGCATTCGGCAAGGTTGCAGTTTGCGCAGAACTTCTTTGCGGCCGGCGGAATCGGCGCAGTGCCGTCGAGCGGCGATGGCGTCTGGCTGGCGCAGGCGACGGCGCAAACAGGCTGTTCGCTCGTGTGCATCTGTGGGTCCGACAAGCGGTATGCCCAAGACGCCGTCGAGGCTGCGCGCACCCTCAAGTCTGCGGGCGCCAAGCGACTCTACATGGCTGGGAAACCGGGTGAGAGGGAAGCAGAGCTGCGCGCCGCGGGCATTGACGAATTCATTCATATCGGCGTTGACGTTCTCGCGAGCCTCGAACTTGCCCATGCGGAACTAGGGCTGTTGGGCGCCGCACGCTGAGTTTGGTTCTGGCGCGCGGCGTACTATCTGCAGACATTGTGGGCGGCAATTCGAGGGAGCGGATGCATGCGCGTGATTCTGCCGGCCATATCCATCGTCCTTCTGGGCCTTTCGGCTTGCCAGCCCGGTCATCAGCGAGGAGGCGAAGCCTCGGCGCAGATCCCAGCCTCGCCGGGGGCGGCGGTGCAGCAGGGCGCGCCCAACAAGAAGGATGCCGTTCCCGCCTTCCCCGGCCAGACGCGCGCACCGGAGGTGCGATCGAATGTCCGCCTGAAGGTTCAGATGATCGCTGACGGGATCGATCATCCGTGGGGTTCGGCCCTGCTGCCGGACGGCGCACTGCTGGTCACGGCGCGCGAGGGCAAGCTGTGGCTGATCGTCCCCGGGCAGAACAAGCAAGAGGTGACGGGCGCTCCCAGGGTCGACAATCGTGGCCAGGGCGGCTTGCTGGATGTCTCACTGGCGCCGGATTTCGCGACCAGCCGCGCAGTCTACATCTCGTTCTCCGAACCGCGCGGGGATGGCGCGAATGGGACCAGCCTTGCGCGCGCGACGCTGTCGGCCGACCGGAGGAAACTTGAGAATCTAAAGGTCATCTTCCAGCAGACGCCGGCATGGAAGTCGACCCTCCACTTCGGCTCGAACATTGAATGGGACAGCGCGGGGAGCCTCTTCCTGACTGTCGGCGAACGGTCGCTGCCCGAACCGCGCATGCTGGCGCAGGACCTCTCGACGCATATTGGCAAGGTGATGCGCTTGAAGCCGGACGGAAAGGCGGCGGAGGGCAACCCGTTCATGGCCCGGGTGAACGCAAAGCCGGAGATCTGGTCTTACGGCCATCGCAATGTGCAGGGCGCAGCGATCAATCCCGACACCGGCAAGCTGTGGACGATCGAACACGGTCCGCGCGGCGGCGACGAGATCAACATCCCACAGGCCGGCAAGAACTACGGCTGGCCGATCATCTGCTATTGCATCGACTATCCAGGCGGCCCCATAGGCGAAGGCATCACAGCGAAGGCGGGACTTGAGCAACCGGTCTACTATTGGGACCCCGTGATCGCGCCGGGAGACATGATTTTCTACAAAGGCGACCTCTTCCCTTGGAAAGGCAATATCCTGGCATCCGCGCTCTCTGGCGCGATCGTTCGGCTGGAGCTGAACGGCGAAAAGGTTGTCGGCGAGGAGCGCTTGCTCAGGGATCAAGGCCGCATTCGCGACATCCTCGAAGCTGCTGACGGATCGCTCTACGTCCTGACCGACGATAGCAACGGCAAGGTACTGCGCGTGACGCCGGGCTGACCAGCCGCTATCGTTCGATAGCTGCACATGTCGCGGCTCGTGAGATGCGCATTCGCAACCGCGAGCATCGCCGCGCTTTCGCCGGGGCCTTGCCTCACGCCTTCCTGGGCGGCACGACGTCCTTCCATGCAGGGTTGTTCTTCCAGCCTGGCTCGACAGGCGCCTCGCCCTCTTTCGGAATGAACGGAGACGGCTTGGCGGCGTCGGGGTCGGGAATGTAGCGCGGACAGTTGGGGAAGATGTCGATCGGCGTCATGCGCACGATGCCCTGCGCGCCGGGGAAGGTTTCGATCAGCGGATCGTCGAAGGAGATCTCCGCGCGTCCGTTGCAGCGCAGGCGCTTTGGGGCGTCGCCCATGCGCATGAAGAGGAGGCCGACGCTTGGATTTATGGCGATGTTACCCAGGCTCTTGAACATGCCGTTGCCGTCATAGTCGGGCCAGACCAGCAGGTCCGGCTGCACGATGCGCACGAACCCTGGCGGGCCGCCTTTGAACGAGCAATCGGGGCGGCCGACAGGATCGGACGTGGCGAGGAAGAAATAGTCGAGCGACTCGATGAAGGCCTTGTCCGCGTCGGTGAATTCCGAGCGCCGCAGGTTCTCGACCAACTTGTCGGCAAGGGCGCGCGAGCCAAACATGTCTTGCAGGTCGCGGTTGCCATTGTGGAACATGGGCATGATGAGCCCTCCCCTCACTCGCAGGATAGCCTGTTCGGGAGGCGGCGGAAACCTAACGCAGGCGGGAGGTTGCCCGGTCGCAGTTCTGGTATTTGGTCATGTCGCTCACGGCGGTCGGCGCGCCGCAGAGCCCGTAACCCGCCTTGTCGGGGAAGCCGGTCATGGACACAAGACTGGAGGCCGGAACATAGCCTTCGACAGAGCGGTTGGTGCGAGATGCGCCGCCTTCCTGCGTGACGACGCGGGCCCACTGGCCGGAGGCGCCGGTGACGCGGACGTTCTGATCCTTCTTGAGCGAGACCAATGACGTAGAGTCGGGGTTGGGATCCTGGATCACTTGGACATTGGCGTTGAGAAAGCGGCGGGCGTTGAAAGTCTGCAAGGTTTCTGCGGCGGTGTGAGCGGTCGTACGGGCGCCGTTGTCGTTCCACTGGCCAAAATAGCCGTTGGTGGTTGGGTTGGCGATGTCGGCATCGATGGCGTAGCCGACCGCGGCCGGCGTCACGTCGAGTGCATTCTGGAACAGCGTCCACTGGCCCGTGTTGTAGAACGCCTGCGTTCCGGAATGGCCTGTGGAGCCAGAGAGCCAGAAATATTCGGCCAGGCCTTTCTCGCGAATGGCGTTGCAGATGCAGCCATTGGAATAGACGCCAATCGAGATTCCCGAGCCTTCAAATGCTCGCTTCACGTCCTCAAAGTATTTGAGGATGGGATCGCGCATGGCGGCGTAGGGCCAGTCGGCGTCTACGCCGAAATAGATCGCCGATCCGGCTGGCTGTCCTGCCGCGCGGGCCATGCGAAGAGCCTGCTCCGCATCCTCGCGTCCCCACGCATTCTCGAACGTCCGGTAACAATTGTTGTAATGCTGGAAGACCGTCGCGAGACTGAGCCCTTCGCCGAGGATGATCCTGGCTTCCTCCGGCTGCAGGTCCTTGCCCACCAGGCTGGGCGGTAGATGAGAGTAATAGCGGAAGACGGTCTTCACGCCATGAGCCCTGAGCGCGCGCGCCTTGGCGGCGTCGAGACGCTGGGCGGTGTCCGCAATCAGGGGAAAGCCGCTGGCGGCAGGCGGCGGGGTTGAGGGAGCGGGTGTCGATGGCGTGGTCGACGGCCCGGATGTCTCGCACCCCGCGATCATCAGCGATCCGGCGGCGAGACAGGAAGAGCGGAGGAAATCCCGGCGGTGGAGAGCCAGCGTCATGTCCCGTCCTCCTGCTGATGCGACTTATCTAGCCTTCGCGGGCGCGAAGCCAAGATGCATGCCCGCATCGACGATGATGAACTCGCCGGTGACGTGGCGGCTTTCGGGTCCGGCAAAGAAGAGAATCGTTTCGGCGATGTCTTCCGGCTGGGACGCGACCTTGAGAGGCGTCGACTGGATGACGCGCTCGGCGGTCGAGTCTTCGACCTGCGAGCCCTGGTATTTGGTGAACCAGCCCGAGGCGATGTAGCCGGGGCAGACGGCGTTGACGCGGATGCTCGGCGCGAGGGCGCGGGCGAGCGACAGCGTCATCGTGTTGAGGGCGCCCTTGGTGGACGCGTATGCGATGGACGAGCCGATGCCCGTGACGCCCGCGATGGAGGAAACGTTGACGATCGTGGCCTTGCCGCCGGCTTTGTCGAGGTGCGGGCGGGCGGCGCGGGTCATCTGGTAGACGGCGACGACGTTCACCCGGTAGAGGCGCATGAAGTCTTCTGCGTCGAGCGCGTCGAGATCGTTGTGCTGGGCGAACTTGGTGATGCCGGCATTGTTCACCAGTACGTCGAGCCTGCCGAATTTCTTCACGGCGGCGTCGACCAGTGCGCGGCAATCACCATCCTCGGCGACGTTGGCTTGCACGGCGAACGCGTCGACGCCAAGTTTCCTGCATTGGGCAACGACTGCGTTGGCGGCCTCGGCGCTGGAATTGTAGTTGATGCAGACATCAACGCCGCGACGGGCAAGGCCCATGGCGGTCGCTGCGCCGAGGCCGGTGCCCCCGCCGGTGACGATGGCCTTCTTGCCCTGCATGCTGTTGACGTCGGCCATCCCGGTCGCTCCTCGCATATCCCGTCATGAGGGCATAGCAAGGCAGGACAGGAAATGGAAACGGCCGGGGGAATGATCCGCCGGCCGCTCCGATAGGTCAGATTCCGTTGTCATCAACTCTGGCGCGGACCCATGCGGGGCGCCATGAACTGCTCCCTGGTGATGAAGCCGTCGCCGTCCTGGTCGGCTCGACCCCAGATCAGGTCTGCCCTGGCCTTCACCTGTTCGGGAAGGACGGTCATCCATTCGGACTTGTCGAGCTTGCCGTCCTTGTTGGCGTCGGCCTTGGCGAACGTGGCCTCACGCTCTTCGAGCGTCTGCGCCAGCGGCTGTTGGGCGTTTGCCGAAGCGGCCAAAGCCGCAGCGGCTGCCGCAAAAGCCAGACACTTGACGCTCACGCCCTGAATCCTACTGCGGCCGCGGCGGCGGGGGAGCGGTGAACTCGGCTTTCGACACCTTGCCGTTCTTATCGGCGTCGCGGCGCTCCAGCATCTGGGTGAGGCGCGCATCATCAACCTGCGCCTGGAACTGCTCCGGCAGCGTCGTCTTGAGTTCAGCCTTGTCGAGGCTGCCGTCCTTGTTGGCGTCGGCCTTGTCGAACGCGATCGCCAGCTCTTCCGGCGTACGCTGCATGCGGCCGCCGCCACCGCCTTGCTGTGCGAACGAAGGAACAGCGAGGGCGACGACACCGGCTGCCAGAACGAAATACTTGATCATGAGGGTCTCTCCAGTCCCTTGGATGAAATCATGCTGGTCCCGCCGCTGCGCAAGACGCAGCAGGAAGTGGAAACGGCCGGCAGAGGTCCACCGGCCGCTCCGAATGTGTCACTGCGGACGCGGCGGCGGAGGAGCGTCGTACTCAGCCTTGGAGATGAAGCCATCCTTGTCGGCGTCGCGGCGGCCGAAGATCTGCGGCAGCATTTCTTCCGGCATCTGCGCGGCGCGCTCGCCGAGCGACACCTTGAATTCTGCCTGGTCGAGTTTGCCGTCCTTGTTGGCGTCAGCCTTGACCCAGGCAGCCGCCCGCTCTTCCGGCGTCATCTGCATGCGTCCGCCGCCGCCCTGCTGGGCAAGCGCGGGCGCCGCGAGCGCGGCAACGCCAGCCGCGAGAACGAGATACTTGATCATGGAATTTCCTCTCCGATGAACCCGAGGCGTGGGTTTAGACCCCGGGTGGTGGCCCCCTGATCGCCCCTCACTCGGTGCAATCGCAAGCTTTAACGGCAGGTCCTTCTGCCATCCGTCGTGGCCTCCTGCAGATAAACTGGTCGTAAGGGACCGTTCACATCCACGACATCAATGTCGCTCTCTTCGCAGGTGCGAAGGCTTCAAGCGCTGGGCCAACCCGTGCTAGGAAAATCCTGTCGAATCCGCGTCCGGAGAGATGGCCGATGGCCCTGAGCTTCCCCGATTTTGCCGCCCTGCCGCTCGGCGAAGCCAAGCCTGCTACGGGCGGACCCGACATCGGCGCGTGGCGGAAACTGGCCGGCGCGGCTGCGGACCGCGTCTGGGAGACGCCCGAAGGGCTGCCGGTGAAATCGCTCTACACGGCGGCTGATACAAACCGACTCGATTTTCTGGATGACTGGCCGGGCATCGCTCCGTTCGGACGCGGACCTTATCCCACGATGTACACCAACCAGCCCTGGACGATCCGGCAATATGCCGGGTTCTCGACGGCTGAGGATTCGAACGCGTTCTACCGGCGCAACCTCGCCGCCGGGCAGAAGGGCCTGTCGGTGGCTTTCGACCTGGCGACCCACCGCGGCTATGACAGCGACCACCCGCGCGTCACGGGCGATGTCGGCATGGCCGGCGTCGCCATCGATTCCATATACGACATGCGCACGCTCTTCGCGGGCATCCCGCTCGACCAGATGAGCGTGTCGATGACGATGAACGGCGCCGTGCTGCCGATCCTGTCGCTTTACATCGTCGCCGCAGAGGAACAGGGCGTTTCGCCCGACAAGCTCTCTGGCACGATCCAGAACGACATCCTGAAAGAGTTCATGGTGCGGAACACCTACATCTATCCGCCGCGCCCCTCCATGCGGATCATCTCCGACATCTTCGCCTACACCTCGCAGAAAATGCCGAAGTACAACTCGATCTCGATCTCCGGCTATCACATGCAGGAAGCGGGAGCGACGGCGGACCTCGAACTCGCCTACACGTTGGCCGATGGCGTCGAATACATCCGCGCGGGCATCGCGGCGGGAATGGATGTCGACAAGTTCGCGCCGAGGCTTTCGTTCTTCTGGGCCATCGGCATGAACTACTTCATGGAAGTCGCAAAGATGCGCGCCGCGCGCCTGCTCTGGGCGAAGCTGGTGAAGCAGTTCAACCCGAAGAGTGACAAGTCGCTGTCGCTGCGAACGCACTCGCAGACGTCCGGCTGGTCGCTGACGGCGCAGGACGTCTACAACAACGCGATCCGCACCTGTTTCGAAGCGATGGCGGCAGCGGGCGGACAGACACAGTCGCTGCACACCAACTCGTTCGACGAGGCGCTGGCCCTGCCGACGGATTTCTCGGCCCGCATCTCGCGCAACACGCAGATCTTCCTGCAGCAGGAAGCCGGCGTATGTCGTACGGTCGACCCATGGGGCGGCAGTTACTATGTCGAACGCCTCACCTACGACCTCGCCCGCAAGGCCTGGGAACATATCCAGGAAGTCGAGGGCATGGGCGGCATGTCCAAGGCCATCGAGGAAGGCCTGCCCAAGCTGCGCATCGAGGAAGCAGCCGCCAAGACGCAGGCTCGCATCGATAGCGGCGTACAGACCATCGTCGGCGTCAACAAGTTCCGCCTCAACGAGAACGAGGACGTGCCGGTCCTGAAAGTCGACAACGCCAAGGTGCGGCAGTTGCAACTCGACAAGCTCGCGCGACTGCGCGGCGAGCGCGACGAGAAGGCAGTCGCGGCGGCGCTGGACGCCATCACCAAGGCAACCGAGACGGGCACGGGCAACCTGCTGGAGTTGGGCGTTGCGGCCGCGCGCTCCAAGGCGACTGTAGGCGAGATCTCTCTCGCCATCGAGAAGGTGGTCGGGCGCCATCAGGCGGTAATCAGATCCATACAGGGGGTATATGCTCAGGGCATGACCGCGAAATCCGACAAGGTGGCCACGGCGCGCGCCATGGCCGACGACTTCGAGAAATCCGAAGGCCGCCGCCCACGCATTCTCATCGCCAAGATGGGCCAGGACGGCCACGACCGCGGCCAGAAAGTTGTCGCGTCCGGTTTCGCCGACCTCGGCTGGGACGTCGACATCGGCCCCCTCTTCCAGACCCCCGGCGAAGCCGCACGCCAGGCCGTCGAGAACGACGTTCACGTCGTCGCCGCATCTTCGCTGGCCGCCGGACACCTCACGCTGGTGCCGGAACTTCGCGGCGCCTTCGACAAGCAGGGCCGCGGCGACATCACCGTGGTCGTCGGCGGCGTCGTGCCCCCGCAGGACTATGAACAGCTCTACGCCGCCGGCGCGGCCGCGATATTCCCGCCCGGCACGGTCATCGCGGATGCCGCGGTGGAATTGCTGGAAAAGGTCCGCGCGCGGCTCGGGCACAATTCGCGAAGTGTAGCGGCTGGCTGACAGCTGCCGGTTTGGGGAGCCGCATGAAGCGATCAGCGCTGCTTGCCATGAGCCTGCTGGCCGCCGCGTGCGGCGGCCCGAAAGACGATACCGCCACCGCGCCGCCACAGGAGGCCGCTGCACGCCGGTGCGTCGTCACCGCGTTCGACGGCCCGGGCCTCGCCACCGGAACAGTTGCGGACTTCGATTATGCCGTGCGGCGTGGCGATGGCGGCGACCCTGCCAATCCGCTGAGCCAGGACTTCGCGATGCTGTTCGCCTGCGCGGACCCCACGACCGGCAAGGATGTGCGGCTGCTAACGGCAGCAGATGGCCTGGTTCCCGCCAAGGACCTCATATCGAAGTTCTCCATCGGCCTTCGGTACGCCCCCGACGGCACGACGCCGATGGCCATCGTCTTCGTTTCCGGCACGCTCGGCATCCTGCCCTTCAAGACGAAGGCGGCGTCGGATGAAGCACTGAGGGAGGCGCAGCGCTCGGCCGAAGCCGACGCTCGGCTGTATCTCGACGGCGCCGAAATTCGCGTCGGCGCCGAACCCGCGGTCTCGCTGAAGCTTGTCTCAGGTCCACCGGCGGCCAAACTCCAGCCGAAGACGGGCGATGAAACCCCCGGCCTGTTCGTGATCGAGTTTATCGCCCAGGCATCAGATTGCGCGGCCCCGGCGAATGCAGCCTGCGGCGGGGTGCTCCAGGCCATGACCGCGAAGTCACCGCTGCATGTGGAGGTTCGCTCCAGTGCCGGCGACGTCATCGTTTCGGCAGACATCCCCGTTCAGGGACTGGACCAGGCGCGCGCCGCCGCGGCAAAGGCGCTGGCGGCGCTGCCGAAGGCGCCTGCCAAGTCGCAGTAAACGTTGCGGCCGCCGGGTCTCCAACCCACGTTAATGCTCCGACACGTGGCTTGGTGCGTAAAACACGCTAGGTTCCGGCTATGGAGAAACGTCCCCATGAATAGCCAAATGAAACGACTCGCCCTCGCCGCGTTCGCCCTCGCGCTTACCTCGTCACTGGCCGCCTGCACCACGCCGCCGACGGTCTATCAGCCCGCCGCGACCGCCAGCGCCATGGGCTGGCGCCAGACGAGGATCGAGACGGATCGCTATCGCGTCTCCTTCCGGTCCAACGCAGACCTCAAGGGGCCGCAGGTCGAAGACCTCGCGCTGCGCCGCGCGGCGGAAATCACGTTCGCCGACGGCTATCAGTGGTTCCGCGTTGTCACCCGCAACACCGAGCAGGTCAGCGGCCGCCGCGGCGGCGGTACAAGCGTCGGCGTCGGCGGCTCCACTGGCTCCTATGGATCAGGCGTAGGCGTTGGTGTCGGCTTCGACCTCTCGCCAGACACGCGCCAGTACGAAAGCTCGCTGGAAATCCTGCTCGGGAAGGGCGCAAAGCCTTCCGAGGCCAACGCCTACGACGCGCAGCAGATCCTCAGCCGACCCGCGGGCGGCTAGGAAGCGTGTGATCTTCGGGAGCATTCTTCAATGGCTGACCGGCGGGCTGGCGCTCGCAGCGCTCGGCGCGATGCTTGCGCGAGTAGGCTGGCCGTTCGAGTTGTTCAGCCATTTCCGAGCGCAGTACGCGGCCGGCGCCATTACCGTCGCCGCGCTTAGCGCCGCCACGGGCGACTGGATAACCGGCGTGGCCGGCCTGAGCGTTGCGCTATGGGCGATGTTCGGCATCATCACGCACCGCCCTGCGCCGATGGATGCGACGCTGCATGCAAATCCGGGCCTTACTGTTGCCTGGGCGAATGTCTGGAAGAAGCCGGGCGCGCTGGAGCGTACGGTCGCGTGGGCGGCCGACAGAGCGGCGGACGTGATCCTGCTCGGCGAATTCCCATCCCAGCGCGACGTCGCGGATGGATTTCCTGGCGACTATCCCCACCGCGCTGGCCACGGGCGCCAATGACGGTCTGGGGTTTTGCGACCCGCGTTGCGGTCCTCTCACGCCTGCCCCTGCTCGGCGCCGAGATCATCGCGCCCCTCGGCCGCCACGACCGGCCTTTCCTGCGCTTCGCGGTGGAGATCGAGCCCGGGCGACAGCTGCACATCCTGGCCGTCCACCCGGATGCGCCTGCGACACCCGGCATGCTGCACGATCGCAACGCGCTGATCGCACGCCTCAGCGATCTGGCTCGGGCGCCATTCCTTATCGCGGGCGACTTCAACGCCACACCATGGTGTCCGGCTTTCCGCGCATTCCCGGCAAGCGGATCGGGGCGGCTGCGCGGCGCCCGACATGGCTGACTGGAATTCCCCTGCTGGGCCTGCCCATCGACCACCTCAATGTTTCGTCCGGCATCAGCGCCAGCCACTACACCGTCGCGCCCTTCCTCGGATCCGACCACCGCGCCATTCTCGCCCGCGTGCATCTGGTCTCCGAGGCCGAAACCAGGCCCGGTTGAGCGGATGCCCTGCGCGGCGTAGGACAGCGTCAGCATGATTCACGATCGACGACCTCTCCACCCGCCAGGGCCTCGGCCGCGCGATCACGCTGATCGAATCGCGGCGGGCGGATCATCAGGCGCAGGCTCGTAGCCCTGCTGGGCGCGATCATGCCCCGCACCGGCAAGGCCCAGCGCATCGGCATCACCGGAGTGCCCGGCGTCGGCAAGTCGACCTTCATCGACGCTTTCGGCATGATGCTGCTGGAGCAAGGCCATCGCGTCGCCGTGCTGGCGGTCGACCCGACCTCGCGGCGGTCTGGCGGGTCGATCCTTGGCGACAAGACGCGCATGGCCCGCCTGTCGGCAGATGAACGCGCTTTCATCCGCCCCTCTCCCGCCGGGGAGACGCTGGGAGGGGTGTCGCGGAAGACACGGGAGACGATGCTGCTGTGCGAGGCGGCGGGGTATGATGTGGTGCTGGTGGAGACGGTGGGCGTGGGGCAGTCGGAGACGGTGGTCGCCGACATGGTGGATTTCTTCCTGGTGCTGATGCTGCCGAATGCGGGCGACGAGCTGCAGGGCATCAAGAAGGGCGTGCTGGAAGTCGCCGACCTGATTGCGGTGAACAAGGCGGACATCGACGAGAAGGCAGCGCAGCGCGCGGCGCGCGCGTACGAGATCGCGCTGCATATCCTCGAGCCCGCAGATCCGGCATGGTCGCCGCCGGTGCACACCGTGTCGGGGTTCACCGGGGCGGGGCTGCCGGAACTCTGGGTGGCCATCGAAACCCACAGGAGGAAGACGGACGAGTCGGGCTCCCGCACGAAGCGCCGGGCTGGGCAGCAGGTGCGCTGGCTGGACAGCCTGATCGAAGAAGGGCTGTCGCAGGGCTTTAGCCAGGACCCCGAAGTCGCGGCCCGGCTCCGGGGCGTGCGCCGGGCTGTAGCGGATGGCCAAATTCCAGCCTCCAGCGCGGCGGACGAGCTGCTCGCCCTGTTTTTCCGGCCCTAGCCGCGAGGTCGGGCTGTACGGACCGACAGCCCCGGTCTAAGGGCGCTGCGTCGCAGTGATTGTGCGCAAACGGCTCTGCGATAAGTGTTGCGCGGTCGATTCGGAGGCAGGCCCCAATGGCCGGGCTAAAGCGTGCAATGATGGCGGCCTTGTCCGTCGCGTTAGCCTTGTGGCCAGGCGCGGCGCATGCCGACAACGCTGGTCGTCCCATGACTTTCGAATGGGGCACGGTCGGAACGGCGACGGGCGACGAGCAGGCCATCTTCGCTGATGGTGATTTCACCCTGGATACGCCAGCCGCCTTGCGCGCCTTCCTGAAGCGCTCAGTCTACACCCCCGACACGGTGATCTATCTCAACTCGCTGGGCGGTGACCTTGGCGCGGGGATGGAAGTCGGCAAGATCATTCGCGAGGCCCACCTCAACACCGGCGTCGCCAAGAACTCCCGCGACCCGAAAGACGCCAACACGATCGACCTCGACGCCAACTCGCGCCTCTATCCCGGCTACTGTGTCTCGGCCTGTTCGCTTGCCTTCCTCGGCGGCGTGTCGCGCGAGGTACGAGGCGGGTCGACCTATGGCGTCCACCGCGTCAGCATGAATTGCATCCAGAAGGGCAAGGCGCTGGCGCAGTTCCCCTGGGTGAAAATGCCGAACGTCGTCTATTGCCCAGAACTCGACCAGGCGGTGGCCATGGTGCAGGTCGCAAATGGCGCGGTGGTGGAATTCGTGATTTCGATGGGCGCCGATCCGATCTTCTGGACCGAGATGTCCAAGGCAGGACCTGACGCGATCAACGCGCTCACCGAGGACCAGCTCAATGCGTACCGCATCAACTTCACGATGCGGACGGAAAGTTGGTCGTACGAAACGGATGCCCAGGGCCAGTTCTTCCTGCAGTACCGGCAGGGGGATGAGTGGAAGGAAGACCGCGTCGAACTGTTCTGCAACCGCACGGCGGCGCCCCGCCTCTATCTGTGGCTCGTGCACGATACCCGGCGCTCCACCCAGCGCGAGGACGCCAAGCGCATCGTCGATTTGGCCAGCAAGGGCCTGTCCGTCGTCTGGCAGCTCGAGGCGCCCAAGGCTGATGGGTTTGCCGACGTTCGCAACGTGATGTTGCAATCCTACGAGATCATCGAGCCGCCGAAGGTCACCGAGCATGACAACGTCACGCTCACCATCGACGTGTCCCAGCGCTTTCTCGATGTGCTCTCCGGCGCCCAGCGTTTCCAGATCGTGACGACGGAACCGGATAACAATGGCGTTGCAGGCTTCAACCTGATTTCGCTGAATCTCGACCGCGACAAGGTCACTGGGATTGTGCGATCCTGCAAATAGGATCAAGTGGAACAGACCGATGAGCGACCCACCCGGCACCAGCGCGATGACCTGGCGCAGTGGCGGATGCCATTGCGGCGCCGTGCGCTTCGAGGTTCAGACTCCCGATGCGATCGAGGTCGAGGACTGCAATTGCTCGATATGCGCCCGCACCGGTTTCCTGCACCTCATTGTGCCGGCACATCGCTTCCGTTTGCTCTCGGGCATGGACCGGCTTGTGACCTACACGTTCAACACCGGCGCGGCAAAGCACCTGTTCTGCGCGGTGTGCGGAATCAAGTCTTTCTACGTGCCGCGCTCCAACCCGGACGGCTATAGCGTGAACCTGCGTTGCTTTGATGATCCGCGAGGGTTTTCCGAGGTCAGGGTCGTCAATTTTGACGGGCGCAGCGATTGGGAGGCCCAGGCCAAGACGCTGGCCTACAAGTCAAAGTCTTAGCCTTCTCCCGTCTCGGCGTTTTCGAGACTGGCTTCCGACAACCGCTCCAGCATCGCGACGGCCTGGGGAATCCATTTTTCGCGCTCGATCCGTCCGCGGAAGGAAATCGCCGAGTTCACCCAGTCGACTTCCTTCTGGCTCCACGATGCAATCTGCGCGTAGTGCCAGATGCCAATCGAGTTGAGCTTCTGCTCCAGCTTGGGCCCGATGCCTGATATCAGCTTGAGGTCGTCCGAGCGGCCATCGCGCGGCTCTTCCATAAGCTCCGGTTTTTCGCCTTCCGGCAACTTTGCCGCGACGGCGGCCTGTACTGCCTGCGGCGCACCTGTCGCCGGGGTCAGCCCGCCAGTCCGCACGAGTTCTTCCTCGAGGTACTTCACGCGACCTTCGAGATATCGATTGCGCCAACGCAGTCGCGTCGCCTCGTCGTTCTGGTCTTCCTTGGGTCGCGGGGGCGTGGCTTCGGATTCCAGATCGGCCAGCTTGCTTTCAAGAAAGCGCACGCGGGATTCGAGATGGCGATTGCGCCACAAGAGCGAGCCTTCCGGCGCCGCCTCCGGACGATCACCTGGCCGCCCGATGCCGGAGCGCCGGCGCAATTCATCTACTTCCGCCGAGGCGCGGTCGAGCTTGCTCTCTAGCTCGGCGACACGCAGCTTCGTGTCCGGATCGACGGGTATGGAAGCAGGGCTGGCCTTGACCTTGGCAGGCGCCGTCGCGCGCTTGCCATACAGCACATGGAGGCCCCAACCGATTGCGGCCCCGAAGGCAGCGGCGATCAGGAGCTCCACTACGATCTGAAGCGACAACCAGCCCATCTAACGCGACTCTCCCCGGGTCACCCGGAACTCGATGCGCCGGTTGCGAGCCCGCCCGGATTCGGTGCGGTTGCTGGCGGACGGGCGGTCAGCGCCAAATCCTACAGCAGTCAGGCGCCCCGCGGCGAGGCCTCGCGAGACGAGATACTCCTGGACCGCAACGGCCCGCTCCCGGCTCAGGGCAAGGTTCTTCGGGCGAGAACCGGTTGAGTCCGTGTGTCCCTGGATCTCGATGTAAGCCCCGTCACAGGCTTCCGCTATGGCAACCACCTTATCCATGGCCTTGCCGCTGGCACGGGTAATCCTGGAACGCCGTCTGTCGAAGATGATCTTGTTGGTCGCCTCGACGCTGTTGAGCGCGGCTTCACATGCGGCAAGTTCGGTCTTTCCTCCGCTACGGAAGTCGAAGCCGCGAAGTTCCGGCAGATCGGGCACGCTCTGTGTCACTTCCATATCAACCGAGTAGATATCCCGGATTTTGGCCATGTCCTCTCGCAGATAGCCCAACGTGCTGCCCGGAGCCTGACCGGTGATGCGGAATGTGTCGCCCTGTACCGCAATCTCGCCATGCTCGAATTCCTGCAGCAGGGGAAGGGCAGCGCGTGCGCGCGCCAGCCATGCACCTGTCTCGGCAATGCTGGTCTGGTCCTCTGCGGACCGCGCACCGCCGGCGGCCAAGAACAATGTTCGTTTAGCCTCTTCGGAGGCCACATTGCCTTGCAGCACGATGTGGCCTTCCAGCACCGTCGCAGTCCATTCCGCCGGGCCAACGATTTCCGCGCGGGCCGTTACCCCGACCTCGCTGCGGGCGATCCATTCGGCGATCCTCTTCGCCTCGGCCGTGCTAGGCGCCACGCCTGCAACCACCATCCCGTCGGCGGAGATGTTCACTCGCCCATGCTCGAGCTTCACCAAAGCTTCCAGACCCCGGATCGCAGCAGTCTCCCAGTCGATGCCCTCGGGCGCCCCTGAAGCCAGCGTCGAATCGTCCACAATGTCGGACCCGTAGAGCTTGCGCGCTGCTTCGTGGATGGCGGTGAGCGTGGATCTGGCGGGGCCATGACCGAGCATCACGACGCGGCCGTTTTCCTTCTGCGCCATCCATTCAAACGGCGAGGCATGCGGCGCCACGGCCACGCTGTCGGACCGGACAATACTGGCGCCGGTAGCGATCTTCACGGCCTCGACCGCCACCTGCTTGCCCTGTTCGGATGCTGCCACGCCTTCAAGATCGAGGCTGGCGCCCCTGGCCTTCACCTTCCAGGTCGAGAGCTTGGCCGAGACCAGCGCCGCATCGGCTGACGCCTGCAGCCTGGCCTCCAGACGGCTCGCCGAATGCGGTCCGGCAAGGGCCGTATAGACCGCGGTCACAAGGACACCCGCAGCTCCGGCGCTCACCAGCCGCCAGGCGAGTTTTCGATCCTGCATGTCCCCGGTCATCCCTTCGACGTTGACGGCGCGCCTTCCATCGCGGCGGCAACACCCATAGAGGTATTCCGACTGCAGCTGTGAGCGACGGTGCGTGAGCCAAGGATCGCGAGAAAAACGCCAAACGCATGTGGATTCTCCTCACGGACGATCCGCAGGCCACGCCTATGAGCACATCTCCTCGCCTGCCAACGCCACTGTGAAGCTGTTCAGATCGCTCGACAGGAAGAAGGAGCGCGTCGAGACCGGCCTTTTCCTGGCCGAAGGTGCGCGGCTGGCGGAAGAGGCGCTTGATCATGGCTGGGCGCCCGCAAGCGTCCTGGCGGGCCAAAGCGCACTGGAGCGGCCCCAGACTGCGGCCTTGCTCGCGCGAATGAAGAAGGCTGGCGCTCGAGTTCTAACGGCAAGCGAAAAGGTCCTCGCGGCCGTATCGCGCAAGGACAATCCTCAGACGGTCGTCTCCGCGTTCAAGCAGCACCTGTCACAATTGGATGACTTCCCCTTCGACGGCGCGAGACGTTGGGTCGCACTCTACGAAGTGCGCGATCCGGGCAACCTCGGCACGATCGTTCGCACCGCGGATGCTGCGGGCTGCGACGGTGTCGTCCTCATAGGACAGTGCTGCGATCCGTTTTCCGTGGAAGCAGTGCGCGCTACCATGGGCTCGCTCTTCGCCATGCCGTTGGCGGCCGCGAAGTTCGAGGACTTCAACGCATGGCGGACGAAGGCCGGCGCCCGGATGGTCGCGGCGTCGATGCGCGGTGCGACCCCGCACGACAAGGCGAGGTATGGCGAACGCAGCGTCGTGCTGATGGGCAATGAGCAGGCCGGATTGCCGCCGGCCGTGGAAGGCGTATGCGACGAGTTGGTGCGCATCCCGATGATGGGCGCCGCCGACAGCCTGAACCTTGCCTCTGCTGCCAGCGTGATGATCTACGAAGCCTGGCGCAGCTGCGGCTATTCCGGGGCGCGGGCCTAGAATGGCCGGGGAATTCAAACTTCTCGTCAGCGAAGACTGGGGCGATTACGCGCTGCTGGACTCAGGCGGCATGCGCAAGCTGGAGCGCTTCGGCAAGATCGTCGTCAATCGTCCGGACCCGCAGGCGCTCTGGTCGCCCGCGAGGCCCATCGAGACCTGGAAGGCCGACGCGGTCTTCGCCGGCAAGGACGATGAAGACGAGCGCGGCGCATGGAGCTTTTCTGGCAAGCCGCCTCCCGACGAATGGCCAATAGCGTGGAACGACCTCAAGCTCCACGCCCGGTTGGCCGCCTTCCGCCACATGGGCGTTTTCCCTGAGCATTCGGTTCACTGGCGCTGGGCGATGGATCAGGTCGCCGCGGCGAAGCGGCCGGTGAAGGCGCTGAACCTCTTCGGCTACACTGGCATGATGTCGCTGGCGCTGGCGAAGGCAGGCGCCGAAGTGGTCCATCTCGACGCATCGCCGAAATCGATCGCGCAGGGCCGCGAGAATGCAGCCGTCTCCGGCCTCGCCGACAAGCCGATCCGATGGATCTGCGACGACGCCATGAAGTTCGTCGAGCGCGAGATCCGCCGCGGTTCGAGGTACGAGGCCATCGTTCTGGATCCGCCGAAATTTGGTCGCGGACCGAAGAATGAGACCTGGCGCTTCGAGACCGACTTCCCGGCCCTGCTCGGCCATGTCCGCACGCTGATGAGCGACAAGCCGCTGTTCGTGATCGCGACGGTCTATGCGGTGCGGCTGTCCTATGCCGCTGTCGGCCAGGCGGTGGCGGGTGCGATGCCCAGCGGCAAGGTCGAGTGCGGAGAGATGGCGATCAGGGAGAGCGGCGAGCGCGACCTGATCCTGCCGACCGGGCTGTTTGCTCAGTGGACGCCGTAGGGTGGATAGAGCCGAAGGCGAAATCCACCTTTGGGGCGTGCGGCGAGATGGTGGATTTCGCTGCGCTCAATCCACCCTACCTATTTCCGCGTCACCCGCGTGATCACCGAGGTGAAGCTCAGCGCTGGCTTGCCGTTCGCCGTGATCATGCCCCGGACATAGATCAGCCGGCCGCCCGCCCGCGTGACTTCGCCGGTCGCCTCCATCACGTCGCCGACCTTGGCCGCAGAAAGGAAGTCGCCGGACAGGTTCACGGTTACGCTCGGCCCGCTGGTCAGTTCTTCGGCGATCGAGAAGCAGGCGAAATCGGCGAAGGTGAGGAAGCAGCCGCCATGCATGAAGCCGCCGCCATTCATGTGGCGCGGCTCGGCGACGAACCGGCAGACAACCCGCCCGGCCTCATCCGTCTTCATGTAGAACGGTCCGACACCGCTCTCGAACGTGTCCTGCGGCCAGGTTTTCCAGCCGGCCCATGGGCCGGATTCAATCAGGGTTGCTGTGCTCATAGGGCGCTGATTAGCGGGCTAATTTGGGCTTGTCATGTCCCGCCTTGAAGTCGCCGCCCGGTTCGCGTATCTGGCTCTGCTCTGGCCTGAAGGGGTATAGCTCAGTTGGTAGAGTAGCGGTCTCCAAAACCGCGGGTCGTGGGTTCGAGTCCCTCTGCCCCTGCCAGGCAAAAATCCGCGCCGCGTAGACGGGGCTCATGCGCACGCGCTCAACGCCACTTCTGACGCCAAGCATTTGCGATTAGAACAGAGTCCACGGAGATCGCTGGGGGGCCGCCATCGAACGGGAATTGCTGCAACGAACTGGCCTCGTCGAGCAGTACGACGGATGGCAGGCGGCAATGTTTTGGGCCGCCGCTATTGGTGCCTTGGTCATTTTCCTCGCCGCAATAGTCGGAGCTATTGCGGCATACCAAGTCAACTCCGCCATTCCGAAGCGTGCAGCCGAAATCGCGGAACGGCTCGATGCTCAGCTGATGCAACAGCCGGTCAGCGCATGGCCAGTCCGCTTGCTGATGAAGCATGATTGGAAGCCGGAAAAAACCATCGACACCCTAACGGTCTACGTCCACCACCCAGAAACAGACGCCGTCGGCATCCAGCCGACCGGAATACAGATTCGGCGAGGGGAACAAACTCTCGCGTGGGCCGAGGCGGTTCCTTTCGGGGAACGATATGTGTGGCCCTATGCGCAGGTGTCTGACCACCTAGAGGATGGTCAGAACGCGATCCCCATCGTTCAAGTCGTTGCAGGCACAGGCATCGCGGATTTTATTCGCCAGACCGGCGCGTTTCCGGTCGAAGTCATCGGTGTCGGCCTAGAATCCTCCGATGGCGGCGACCCAAAAGACACTTATCGAGAACTTTCGGATGATCGGGGCATGAACCTCGCCGAGGCCGTGAACAGGTCCATCACAGTAATGGCGCCCGGGAAGGAGCTGCGGTTTCGTACCGTGGGTTTGGGCCGCGCCCTCACGCGGGCCGCGAAGAATTCTGATCCTGAACGGCGACAGCGGTCAGCCCTGATCATTGTAGTCGCGCGGATGAGTCAGGATACTATCAACCTTCCGGATACTCCCCAACTGACCGCGCTTCTCATGGACGTCGATTTGAAAGTGGTTGACTTGACCGACTACGAGTACTCCGCCGTAGCCGCTAGGCGATTGAGCGTTCCGATAGTTTTTGATGGCTCTGGCGGACAGCCATGGACGCCTCCAAAGATTCCGATCGCTGAAGCGCTGGCCGCGCGCGTGAAGTAGCCCGAGGCATCCAACCGCATGCCCGCATGTAGTCTTTAGGCAGCCAACCCCGGCCTCGCCAGCATCCGCTCACGCCAGTCGCGGAGGTTGGCGAACTCCTCCCACGGGCGGAATTTCATGATGCGGCCGAAGCCCATGGCGACGTGGAGCGTGATGTCGGCGATGGTGAAGCGGTCGCCGGCGACATAGGGGGATTGGCCGAGGCGTTGGTCGAAGAAGGCGATCTTCTCGCGGGCGCGGCCGGATGAGATGTCGGCCCATTCCTTCGACTGGGGCTTTTCGAGTTCGGCCATGGCGGGATGCGAATTGCGGAACCAGCCGGCGACGTGGAACAGGTAGCTGAGCTCGACGCGGCGATCCCACATCTCGATCTTCGCGCGCTCGGTGGCGTCGCGGCCCATCAGGTTGGGTTCGGGGAAGACGCCTTCGAAGTACGTGCAGATGGCGCGGCTTTCGCTGATCGCCGTGCCGTCATCCAGCTGCAGCGCGGGCACATGGCCGAGCGGGCTCATCGCCAGGTATTCGGGGCGGCGGTGCTCCTGCTTCATGATGCTGATCTCGGCCTTGGGGACCTGGTCCCAGACGCCCTTCTCCTGCAGGAAGAACTTCACCCGATCCGGGTTTGGCGCCATCGGGGCGTAGTGGAGTTTCACGGGCGGCTCCGCGGCTGCTTCTGCTGGCGGCGAACGGGCTTGCCAGTGTGGCGCTCGCCGGAATGGACCTTTTGCGGCGCGCGGGCCGGTTCGGGCCGCTTGCCCTTGCCTGACTTGCGGTCGGACTTCCGGTCCTGCTGCGGCTGCGGCTTCTTCTGCTCGGTGCGCACGCTTCGCGAGGGATCCGGGCGCCTGCGCTCGCCCATCAGCTCCGAGAATTCCGCCAGCAGTTCGGCGGCGGGGATCTCAGCAACGACCCCGGGCTCGAGATCGTCGAGCTCGATCGGACCATAGGAAACGCGGATCAGCCGGTTCACCTTCAGGCCGATGCTCTCCAGCGCCCGCCGCGCCTCGCGCTTCTTGCCTTCGGTTAGCGTGATATCGACCCACGAGTTGGATCCCGTCACGCGGTCGAGTGTGGCGATGATCGAGCGATACTCGATGCCTTCGTAGACGATGCCATCCCGGAGCCGGTCGAGATCCTTCTGCTGCGCCCGGCCATAGGCGCGAGCGCGGTATTTGCGGCGCAGGCCGGTTGCGGGCAACTCAAGCGCGCGCGCCAGCTCTCCATCATTGGTCAGCAGCAGCAGTCCCTCGGTATTGAGGTCGAGGCGGCCGATGGTGACGACGCGCGGCAGGTCTTTGGGCAAGTGATCGAAAATGGTGGGTCGCCCTTCCGGGTCGCGGTTGGTCGTCACGAGGCCCGCAGGCTTGTGATAGCGCCACAGCCGCGTGGCTTCCGGGCGGCGGACAGGCGCGCCATCGACCAGGATTTTCTCCTGGCCGGTTACTTTGAACGCAGGTGTCTCTAATTTCTGCCCATCTACGGTGACCCGGCCCTCGGCGATCAGCTTCTCGGCATCGCGCCGGGATGCAATCCCCGCGCTCGCCAGGTACTTTGCAATCCGCTCGCCCTCGTTGGTCATGCGGTCCCGATCAGGATTGGTGAAAGCAGCGCGATACCTAGCACAAGCTCGAACGCCACGTTGAACCAGTTGAGCCCCGTCGCCGTCTTGTCCAGCGCGATGGAGAGGAGGCGGCCAAGGCCAGACCCCAGCCATGCCGTGCCCATCACGGCGGCGGCGAGGTCGGAACCCACCCGCCCGCTGATCAGCGCCCAGGCGACAAAGGCGTGTGGCGCCAAGAACAGGCCGCCATAGGTGGCGCGGAATTCGGACTTGCCCTCGACTGTCCCTTCCGTTGGCGCCAGTCGGACGAGCTTGGAGGCCCATCTGGGGTTCACCATGGCGTAAGCGCCAAGGCCGCCTCCAATCACGCAGGCAATGGCTCCAAGAATGGCTGTCCAGTGCATCAGGCGGTCTCCTTCTTTTCGCGGAGTACGCCACGGGCGAAGCGGTGGATCAGGAGAACGACGCCGAACAGCACCGTCGAGAGCGCCAGCACGGCCAGGGCGATGGTCCAGGGAGTGTTGGCGTTCTCATGGTCGGTGTAGTCCATCAGGTGCAGGCCATAGAAGAAATCATAGGTCCGCCACAGATCCGTGCGCGGCGCGCTGACCTGCCCGGTGGTTGCCGAGACGTAGAGCGTTGGCTTCCCATCGCCCTCGAAACGCGCTGCCCAGGCTTGGCCCGAGAGGCCGGATTCCTGCGGCGCTTTCGCCAGTTCAACGACGGAGACCAGCTTGCCCTCACCCGCCCAGGCGCTGACAGCAATGTCGCGGGCGAGTTCTTCGGAGACCGGCGAGATGACGGAGCCGGTTTCCGCCGAGACCAGAAAGACGCCGATCTCGGCGCGGATGTCATAGACCGGGGCGCCCGCCAGCATCCTCAATGTGAGGCTGAACGGACGATCCTCCGCAACACTGGTCAGCGCCTCGGCGGAATTCACCTTCACACGCGACATGTCGACAGGCAGCACGTGCTCCGGTGGATGCACCAGCTTTTCGCCACGCACGTCGCGCAGGTGGAAGCTCGCCATGAACAAGCCGGTCGCGGTCCAGATGAGGAGCTGGATCGCCACGAAGAGGCCTAGCCATTTGTGGATCGTCGCAACAAGGCGGGCCGCACGCGGGGAGATCATGACACGCGCTTAACTTGGGCTGACCGATGCGGCAAGGCGGCGCGTCCCCAGCAAACGCCAACAGCTCCACTGCCGCGAGGCCTGGAGGGATGCTGCACTCTACCTGGACATGAAGGGCGCGGGGCGCGTCTTCAGGCCGAAAAGCCGGTCGTTCCGGCGTGGAAAAGGCGGCCCATGTCGGACGCGCCCCGCGCGGCAATGCATGAGACCAGGGCTTCCCTTTTACGGGAACAGTGATCGGCCGCTTTGGCGTCCGAACCCGCTCAGCCTCCCGCCGCCGCCTGGGGACCGTTACCTCCCCCCGCGCATCGGCGGATCACCGCATCGCTCCCCAACCCGGCCGGTCCGGACCTGCCCTTCGCAGGAAGCGACAGGACAGATGTGGGGACGATGCCAGAGCGTGCGGAAGGGCTGGGGCGAGGGGAATATTTGCCCCAACAGCGCCGGGATGAACCCTGTGCAGCAAACACAGGGGTTCTCGATGTGCAGCAGGCCGCTTCAGGCGCGAGTTATCCAACAGCGGGCGTTGCTCGGAGCGCACAGGCGTTGAGAAATCGACGCCGTTGACCGACGCTACTGGCCTGCCCCCGACCTCACCGACATTGAATAGGGGATGTAGATTTCGAGGTCGAGCGGTCCCACCGGCCTCGTCACGGCGCGCGATTCCATGCCCGTGAGGTTGACGGACACAGGCGTCACCGAGCCCCCGAACGTGGACTGCATCTGCTTCACGTCATCGGCGATGGCCTTGATCAGGACATCGCGGTGCTTCTTTGGCTCGGAGATGCCGAGGAACTGGTTGTCGCCGATGACGGCCTCGACGCGGCCCGTGAGCGGTGCGTCGGCCACGAACTTCTCGGCCCGGGCGCGGATCGCCTCAAAGGTGTCGCGCTCGCGCACCATCACCTTGAGGACGATGTTGATGGCGGAGCGGTCGTTGCCGCCGTCGTCGATCATCTCCTTGATGGCCGCCGTCTCGATGGCGGCGGACTGGCCCGGCGTTCCCACTTCAATGCTCATCCCGTCTGCGCGGGCGGCGCGCTGCGAGACGGCGGTGAAGGTCTTGGCGAGTTCATCCTCGCGCGCGTCGGCCGAGCGCGTGGCCGTCTCGTAGCGCACGCTGAACAGCACGAAATCTGCCCGCACGGTGATCGACACCTGCGGAAGCTGCGCAAGCTGCTGGCGGTTCACGAAATTGGACTGGGCGACGATCTGCTGGCCGAAGGCGGCGGGAGCTATCGACAAGGCAAAGGCCGCGAATGCGGCGGCGGCGAGAAGTGCGCGGTTCATGTGTTACGACCCTCAACTGTCCCCGCCCTGTGAAGTCCCGAGGCAATCACGCGGCCGGCGGCGGAGCCAACAGGCATGACCAGTCACGTTGCAGCGATCTAGCGCGGCGGCGGCTGTGGCAAAGGCGAGCCGAGCACGATCGTGTAGGGGATGTACATCTCGATTTCGAGCGGCCCGACAGGCCGCGTCTTCACCCGGCCGCCCAGCCCCGTCAGCGAAATTCCGGGCGCGCCAACGGACGTGCCGCTGAAGATCGACTGCATCAGCCGTGTGTCCTCCGCGATCTTGCGCAGCAGGTCCTCGCGGTGCTTCTTCGGGTCGGAGATGCCGATATACTGGTCGTCGCCGGTTACCGCCTCGACCCGGCCATTCACCTGGATGCCGTCGATGAAGGCTTCGGCGCGGGTTCGAAGCGTGGAAAATGTATCGCCGCGCTGCAAGGCGAATTTCAACACCACATTGATCATCGACCGGTCGCCGCCATCGGTGATCGCTTCGCGGGCAGCCGCCGTTTCCAGCGGAGCGGAATTCCCGGGATAGCCAACTTCCATGATGACGCCCTGTGCGCGGACAACGCGGGCGGCCAGCGCCGTGAACGCCCGCTCCAGTTCCCGCCGGCGCTCGTCGGCAGACCGGGTGGCGGTCTCCAGGTTCACCGTGAAGATCACAAAATCCGCCGGCGCAACGAGCGAGACATAGGGCAGCGCGCCATACTCGTCTTCATATTCGTCGTCGCTCTGGATCTTGCTGCCGGTCACGACGATCATGTCGCTCCCGACCTGCGCCCAGGCCGGCGCGGCGAACAGCGATGCGGCGACAGCAAGTCCGGCGATCCAGCGAAGCATCCCGCGTCTCCCAAAAGCAATGACCCCGATGCAAGCACGCGCCTGCACCGGGGCCAAGGCAGTTCTGGAGTTACGGGAGCGTAAGTGAGCCTTACGACCGCACGCCCTCGGTCTTGCGCTCGGCTTCGACCTTTGCCGAATACTCGTTGTCGCGGTATTTCTTGAACTCGTTGCGGGCGATGGCGCGGTTGTGGACTTCGTCCGGGCCGTCCGCGAGGCGCATGGTGCGCATCGAAGCGTACTGCTTGGCCAGGCCGAAATCGGTAGTGACGCCGCCGGCGCCGTGGGCCTGGATCGCATCGTCAATGATCCTCAGCGCAGCGAGAGGGCCGGCGACCTTGATCATGGCGATTTCGTTCTGGGCGCCCTTGTTGCCGACCTTGTCCATCATGTCGGACGCTTTCAGGCAGAGCAGACGCGTCATCTCGATGTCCATGCGGGCCCGGGCGATGCGCTCTTCCCACACGGAGTGCTCGGCGATCTTCTTGCCGAACGCGACACGGGTGAGCAGGCGCTTGCACATCTTCTCGAGCGCGACTTCCGCCGAGCCGATAGTGCGCATGCAGTGGTGGATACGGCCCGGCCCGAGGCGCCCCTGCGCGATCTCGAAGCCGCGACCTTCGCCGAGCAGCATGTTCGAGGCCGGCACGCGCACGTTGTCGAGGATGACTTCGGCGTGGCCGTGGGGGGCGTCGTCATAGCCGAACACCGGCAGCATGCGGACGACCTTGATGCCGGGCGTGTCGAGCGGAACAAGGATCTGGGACTGTTGCTTGTGCTTCTCGGCGGACGGATCCGACTTGCCCATCACGATCGCGATCTTGCAGTGGCTGTCGCCGACGCCGGACGACCACCATTTGCGGCCGTTGATGACGTACTCGTCGCCCTTGCGCTCGATGCGCGTCTCGATGTTGGTCGCGTCGGACGATGCGACGGCCGGCTCGGTCATGAGGAAGGCGGAACGGATGTCGCCGTTCATGAGCGGACGGAGCCATTTCGCCTTCTGCTCTTCGGTGCCGTAGTAGTGCAGCACTTCCATGTTGCCGGTGTCCGGCGCGGAGCAATTGAAGACTTCGGACGCGAACGAGACGTGGCCCATGATCTCGGCCAGAGGTGCATATTCGAGATTGGTGAGGCCGGCGCCCTTCCACTCGCCTTTGTCATGCTCCTTGTGCGGAGGCATGAACATGTTCCACAGGCCTTCCTTCTTCGCGATGGCCTTGAGGTCGTGGACGATCTTCGGCGTAACCCAGCGGTCGCCGGACTCGTGCTGCTTCTGGAACGTCTCGACGTTCGGGTAGATGTGCTTGTCCATGAACGCGGAGACCCGCGCGATCCATTCCTTCATCTTCGGCGTGTATTCGAAATTCATGGCCGGTGGCCTCCCTGATGCGGTCCGCGCGTGTCAGCGCCGGCACACCGCCTTCCGGGCCCTTGCCCGTCGAGTGTGCAGCCGTGCGGGTGTTACCTTCTTGTAAGAAGTGCCTATCCGCCACCAAAGCCCAAGGCAATGGGATTGCCGGCCTGCCGATCGGATTTTGGTGCGTCAGAGACGCGCTTTCACATGGATTTCAGTCGCGGCCGAGCGGGGTCACCGAGACAGAACGTTCAGCGACTGAGGCGAGATCCTTCCACCAGTAGCCGACGAGCGGCACGATCTGGCCGCCCACGCTGTCGACCTTGCGACCGGCGTGCTCGCCCTTCAGCACTTCGTAGAAGTCGCGCGCCGCGCCATTGTCGCGCAACACCCACAACCCTCCCGAGAACATTGCCCGGCGGATGCAGTGGTCGGCCGCGGCCTTCATCAGCGCCCGGCCGACACCGGCTCCGCGCTGCTCCTTCAGCACGTAGATCATGCTGATCTCGGCGTCCCATGGGGCGAACGCCTCGCGCGAATGGCCGACGGCGACAAAACCCACGATCTCCTTGCCCGAGGCAGCGACGAAAATCCCCTCGTCGAGGTCTTCGGACCGGCGGTCGAGGCTGGAACGCCAGCGCGGCATGAGACGACGCTCATTGAGGCCTTCGAGGTACATGCCGTCGAGCATGCCCTTGTAGGCTTCCTTCCACGTGCGCTCGTGGACGCGCGCAATGCCGAGGGCGTCCGTCCGCCTTGCCGTGCGAATGTGGATCATCCCTAACCTCCATCCGACTCGTTCAGACTATGGCGCGCGGAGCCGAGCGCAAGGCGCCAAGGTTGGACGCGCCGACACAGTCTGGCTATCAGGACGCAAGCCGGGTTCCCGGCTCTGTTCCCGTTTTGATTCGGTTGGAACGCTCAGGCATGTCGTCGGCCGTCATCGCTGTCATCCTCGCGGCAACGCTCGTCACAGCAGCGATTTCCGGCGTCTTCGGCATGGCGGGGGGGCTGTTGCTGATGGGCGTCCTCGCGGCGTTCACGCCGGTGGCGACGGCCATGGTGATGCATGGATTCATCCAGATCATCTCGAACTTTTCCCGGGCGGCGCTTCTATGGAAGCACATCTCCTGGTCACTGGTGGGCCGCTATGCGCTCGGAATAGGCGGCGCGCTGCTTGTGATCGCGGCTATCGCCTGGCGGCCGACCCAGCCGGAGGTGTTCATCCTGCTGGGCCTCACCGCAATGGTGGTTTGGGTTCCCAAGAGCTGGGTTGAGGTCAATGTCGAGCGAAAGTTCCAGGCCGAAGTCTGCGGGTTCCTCGTCCAGAAGCTGAACACGATCGCCGGGGTGGCAGGGCCGCTTCTGGACCTGTTTTTCGTGAAGACCCTGCTGCCGCGCCAGACCGTTGTCGCAACGAAAGCCGCCACGCAGGTGATGGCTCACGCCGTCAAGATCGCCTTCTGGGGCTGGCCGCTGCTGGCCGAGCTGAACTCGCCGCACGCTGCGGAGGCGCAATTCCCTCCTCTGTGGATCTTCGCGGCAGTTGTTCCGCTGTCGCTGCTGGGAACCTGGGCCGGAGGACGCGTGCTCGACCGGATGACCGACGTCAGTTTCCGCGAATGGACCAAGTGGATCGTGACCGTGACAGGGATAGTCTACCTCGTGCGGGGGGTGGCGGGGTATCCGGGCTGACTACTCCACCGAACAGAACAGCTCGTCCTTCGTCGCTTTCTTCCCGGCCTCGCAGCCAAGTTCGACAAATTTTTCCTGCGCGCTGGAGAGCCACTGGCTGCGCTGGTCGATTTCCTCGACCGTGACCGAAGGCGAGGGAGGCTCGCGGGTCCATTGCGGAAAGTCGGGCAGCGTGCACGCATCGCCCGTCAGCAGTCCTTTGCCGCAGATATCGTTGCGCAGCTCGAGCAGATGGGCGGCGCCGGACTTCAGGGCTGCATCCGCGCGAAAGAGCTGCTGGTCGTAGAGTTCACCATTGGCCGCTGGAGCTTCGCGCACGCCCTCGATCGCCTTGTCGATCAGTATCGACCAGCGCTGGGCGTCGATGGAGACCACGAACGGATCAAGCGGCTCGCTCGACGCCGCCGGCGGCTGGGCGGTAGGCCGTGCATCGGCGACTTTCTGCTGCTGAGGCTGGCAGGCGGCCAGCGCCATCACCGCAAGTCCAAGTATGGCTCTCACCGGCATCTCCCCTAGAGATGCCCCAGCCTATCGCGCCGCTCGTGGCGGCAATACGGCTATTTCAGTCAGGATGCAGCTTGTTCTGCAGTCTTTGCCGGCTCGTCCTGCTTGCGGGCGGGTCCGACATAATCGTCCGTCTCGATCCACGGCTTGTTGGAATTGCGCGCCGCCAGGATCTTCTTGACCAGCGAGTCACCCGAGGCCGGGAACAGAACGTATTCGTGGCCGCCGGCGTTGATCACGGCTTTCACCGTCTCGACATCCCGCCGCTGCGAGGCGGCGACGATCGGGATCTGCTTGTTCGGTGAGCGATCATCGCGACGAAGAAAGCGGATTATGTCGAGGCCGGCATCGTTCTCGGGACCATCGACATAGACGATCACAGCGCGCGGATCGGTCGTCGAGAAGCCTTCGAAAATCCCGCCTTCGTCCGAGGCAAGATAGATCGCGCGAACACCCATACCGCGGAGCGCCATGCGCATTGTGCGGGCAATGCTCATGTTTGTCGAAAAAATCAGGACAGAAAGGTCCGCCGGATTGCTCATCAAAACACCCCTGCCGCACGAAAAGGTTTACGCTAGGGCGCTTAACGTAAACTTACCCTCACCCATCAACGATGCGTGTACTGGGCGAGAAATCGGCAGGTTCAGGTGAGCTGGTGGGCCGCCAGCCGGGCATAGGCGCCTCCACGCGCCATCAACTCGTCATGCGTGCCAGCTTCGGCGACGCGACCCTTCTCCAGCACGAAGATCTTCGCCGCGCGCCGCACCGTGGCGAGGCGGTGCGCGATCACGATGATCGTTCGCTGGCCGGCGATGCTTGCGAGCGCCGCCTGCACCCGCGCCTCGCTCTCCGAGTCCAGCGCGCTGGTGGCTTCGTCCAGCAGCAGGATCGGCGCTTCCGACAACAGCGCGCGGGCGAGCGCGATGCGCTGGCGCTGGCCGCCGGACAGGTTTCGCCCACCCTCGCCCGCCGGCGCGTTCATGGCGCCGGGCAATCCCTCAATGAAGTCACATGCCGCGGCATCGGCAGCAGCCTGGATTTGGTCCTCCGTCGCGCCGGAACGTCCCAGGGCGATGTTCTCCTTGATCGTCGCGTCGAACAGGAAAGAATCCTGCGACACCAGCGCAATGTTGCGTCGGACCGACAGCACCTGCACGTCGCGAACGTCATGGCCGTCGATGCGGATATTGCCGCTGTCGGCGTCGTACAGGCGCAGCGCCAGGTTGAAGACCGTCGACTTGCCGGCGCCCGAAGGGCCGACAAGCGCAACCGTCTCGCCTGGCTCGACCGCAAAGGTCAGCCTGTCCAGGATCGGCCCGCCGCCCGCATAGCCGAAGCGCACGTCGTTGAATTCCAGCTTGCCTCGGGCCTTTCCGAGCGGGCGCGCGTCCGGCCGATCCTTGATCGTCGATTCCAGGTCGAGCTGGGCGTAGAGGCGATCGGCGGCCGCAAGTCCTTCATTGGTGGACGAGTTCAGAGTGCCGAGCGCGCGCACCTCGGGCGAGGCCACCGCCAGGATAGCGATGAAACCCATGATGTCTTCGACATTGATCTGGCCATTGATCGCCCGGAAACCGGCAAAGGCGAACAGCCCTGCGAGCGCCAGGCCCCCGAACACTTCGAGCAACGGATCGACGATGGCACGCGAACGCAGCACCTTCATGTAGAGCCGAGCGCGCTCCTTGAAGCCCGCCCGCCCCCGCGCTTTCTGGTATTGCTCCAGCGAAAACGCCTTCACCGTGCGCGACCCCTGGATGGTCTCGCCGAGAAAGGCTGTGAGCTCGCCTGCCTGCGCCTGCGCCATCCGCGAGGCGTTGCGGATGCGCGTGCCGAGCTTCACCACCGGCCAGAACGCAACCGGATAGACGACCACCAAAAGAAGCGTCAGCGCCCAGTCCTTCGAGAGCATGAAGGCGACGCACGCGACCAGCGTGAGCGAGGATTTGGCGAGGCTGACGGCAACTCGCAGCGCGGCCTCGCGGATCAGCGTCATGTCGTTAGCGAATTGCGAAACGAACTCGCCCGATGCGGCGGCTTGCAGTCTCGCAAAGTCGCCCCCGATCAGATTGCCGAACAGCTTGTCCTGCATCTCGACCATGGCGTTCTGTACGCCGCGGTTGTTCGCCTGCGTCTGTCCGTAAAGCGCAATGCCGCGCACCAGCACCAGCCCGATGATGATAGCCGGTGCGACCGTGAAGATGCGAGTGTCGCCTGTGCGAAGGAGTTGTCCGCACCATGTGACGACCTCGCCATAGCCATAGGCGCAAACGGCTGAGATCGCGGCCAACAGCGCGCCGCCCACGAACCAGCGCCATTGCGGCGCCAGCCAGTCGCGAACAAAGCGGCCTGAAAGACCCTTGCGGACTTCGGTCATGCGCCGTCAGGCATCATGGCTCTTGCCGGTTTCCGGATCGAGCAGGCGGTGGGCGTGCAGGATGAAGTAGCGCATGTGTGCGTTATCGACCGTGCGCTGGGCCGCGCCCTTCCACGCATCGAATGCCGCCTTGTAGTTCGGGAAGGCGCCGACGAAGTGAACCTCGTTCAGATCCTTGAACTCGACATGGGCAAGGTCCTTCAGCTCACCGCCGATGACGAGATGCAGAAGCTGTTTGTGCTTATCGGCTGCCGGCATTTTCGGACCCCATGAAGCCCCATTTGCGCATCAGATCGTGGAGCCTCTCCAATAACAGCGGGTGAAGCGACGCGCCAGCGGCGATAGCCCCGTTCTGGACGACCGAGGGGCGGTTGAATTCGAGCTGCCTGCCGAACCGGTCGGTGACGACGCCGCCGGCTTCTCGCACCAGGAGGACGGCGGCTGCGATATCCCAGTCGTTCTTGTCGTTGAGGGCGACGGCGGCGTCCCAGTGACCCGCCGCCACGAGACCAAGGCGCCAGGCCATCGCATTGGGCACACAGTCGATAAGCTTCATGTCGGGCCAGAGTTCTGCGTTCGTGCGGCCAAAGACATCGGGCTGGCCAATCATGGTGCAGGCAAGGCTGGCGCAGTCGGCGACACTGACCGGTTCGCCATTGAGATGGCAGCCAGACCCGATGCGGGCAGTGAGCAGCTCGTCGAAATTGGGATTGTAGACCGCGCCGGCGATAGGTTGGCCGTCCTCAATGATGGCGATGGAGGCGCAGAAGCCATTCTCGCCCTTGATGAACGCCTTGGTTCCGTCGATGGGATCGACGACAAAGATGCGCGGCTGCGACCGGTCGGCGGCGCTGTCCCTTGTCTCCTCGGACAGCCAGCCATAATGCGGACGTGCAGTGCGCAGGCGCCTGGCGATCAGATCGTTGCAGGCGATGTCCGCTTCGGTGACCGGATTGTCGGGCGACTTGTCCCAGGCGCGCGCGCCCTTTTCCAGCCATTCCAGCGACAGCTTGCCAGCTTCTCGCGCCACCTCGGCGATGAGGACGAGGTCCGCCTCGAGCTGCGCCTCAGCGGCCGGCAAGGGCGAGCCCGTCGATCAGCAAGCTTGGGGAGTTGGCGGAACCGCGAATGTCGAGATCGGCGCCTGGAATCGCGCGCAGGAACATCGACGGCAGGTCCCCGGCGACCGTCACCTCCGACACAGGATAGGCGCGCTCCCCGTTCTCGAACCAGAAACCGGAAACGCCGACGGAATAGTCGCCCGTGTTAGAATTCAGCGACGGGCCGAACATGTCGGTGACCAGCAGCCCGGTTCCCGCATCGTTCATCAGTTCGGCGAGCGAGCGCCGGCCGGGCTGGATGTCGAGATTGGAGGGCGAGACGCCCGGCGGATCGCCGAAACCCATCGAGGCAAAGCCGTTCGGCGACAGATCAAGCTGACGCGCGGACGGGCCGTTGAGCAGCCATTGCGTCAGCATGCCATCCTTGACCAGCGCCGTGCGATGTACCGCCCGACCTTCGCCGTCAAATCCGCGCGAGGCAAAGCCGCCGATGCGGGTGGGATCATCAATGATGTCGACGCCAGGCGCGAACACCGGCTTGCCCATCCTGTCTTTCAGGAACGATACGCCGCGCGCGATCGCAGGCCCGGAGACCGCTCCGATGAAAGCGCCAAGCAAACGATTGGCCAGCCGGTTTTCGAAGATCACCGGCGCCGTCTGGCTGTCGATCTTGCGCGCGCCGAGCCGTGCCGCTGCGCGGTTGGCGGCTTCGAGGCCGACACTGGCTGGCGTCGGCATCCTCGCCTTGCGCCGCTCGGAATAGCTCTCGTAGTCCCGCTCCATGGCGCCATCGCGTTCGGAAATCGCCACGGCGGTGATCGAGGATATTCCCGACGACTTGGTTGCGGTGAATCCATTCGAAGCGGCAAACCAGGACCGCGCTGTGCTCCACGAAGCGCCGCAATGCGACATTTGCTTGATGCCTGGCACCGTGAGGGCGGCATCTTCCATTTCCTTTGACCGGCGCTCGAGTTCCGGCGCTTCAGGCGTGTCGTCACATTCGAGCTGCAGGTCGGGGCGGTTGGAAGTAATGTCGGAAGCGTCGGCCAGCCCGCACCAGCGGTCCTCCGGCGCCAGCCGCGCCATCGAGACAACCCGGTCGCTCATCGCCTTGAGGCCCGCAGGAGAAAGATCTGTGCCCGATACATGGGCCTGCCGCCGGCCGACCAGCGCGCGCAGCGACAGTCCCCGGGACTCCTCCCGCTCCACGCTCTCCAGCTCGCCGTTGCGCACTTCGACAGAGAGGCTGGCGTTCTCGGACACCCGGGCGTCGGCCCCGTCGGCACCTGCGCGCAGCGTCGCCTGGATCAGCGACTGGAGAAGATCTTCTGTGGTGGAGGTCATGGTGGGGTTATGGGAGCGTGCGCCCCGAAAAACCAGAGGCGCCGACGTCCCGTCGGCGCCTCGATTTCCATTCAACGCGTCAGCGCTATTTCGCGCGGGCGTTCGGGAGGCGGTCGTTGATGTCGTCCCGGATGTCCAGGAGGGTGACCAGTACGCCGCAGATGATGGTTGCCGCAAACCAGCCCGCCACCAGCCCCAGGATGATGGAGAGGCCCGCTTGTCCTGATTCCTGGAGGCGGCTTCCTGTGAGATCAAAGAACGCGTTCGCCACCTCGGCTCGCTGAATATAAAAGCCGAATGCGTACAACACGATGAGCGCGAAGTAGGCGATGTACACAATGAAGCGGAAACTGTTGATGATAAAGAATTTCATGGGATACCCCTCCACTCGACAGAGATAACCCTAGCCCGGCCCAAGACAACAGGCGAACAGTTTTTTCCGTGAGCTTTCAGGGCTTCACAAAAGACACGTACATGCCGCTATTCGCGGCGCAGCAACTGGTCGAGAGCGAATTTCGACTTCCATGTCTTGAGGAATCGGGACTTGAGGGCCGGCCCGTCATAGTCACTGGCCACCCAGTCAGCAAAGCTGAGCCCGCGGGGCGCCCCTTCCTGGAGGTAGCTTTCGTAGAAATAGTCCAGCACCCCGGTCTTGCCTTCGCGGATATGGAGGTACTTCCGTGACAGCATCGAGACCGCCTCTTCGATCGGCTGGCCCTTGCGGAAATGCATGTAGAGCACGGACATGACCCCTGCGCGGTCGGCTCCGGACTTGCAGTGCATCAGGGCTGGATAGGCGATCTTCTCGAAGAGATCGCGCGCGCCGAAGACTGCCTCGCGGCTTGGCGCATCGCGGGACAGCATCTGGAAATCCACCAGCGCTATTCCGTTGCGTTCGCAGGCTTCCCGCTCAAGGAGGTAATGGCCCCGGGGCGATGCACCCCGCAGGTTGACGATGGTCTTGAGGCCCAACTCCCGGGCGTAGCGGTCGATGTGCTCGGGCGAGGGCTGGTTGGCACGGTACATCTCGTCGGAGATGCGGTGAAGGTTGCGGAAATTGGTGCGCAGGAAGCCGTGATCTCCCCATACCAATTCGCGCCGGGCCCGACGCCGGCCATCGGGCGTCGCCAGGTCAATGGGTCCAAGGGTGGCGAGGCTGCCGGACATCGGACGCTAGATGCCGCTTTTCGTCCGGATTGCAAGGCGTTGAGGCGCCGCAACAGTCGCAGGAAGGTGTTTGCGCCGCAGCTGATCCGTCTGGCGAGCCGCCGCACAGGGAGTATATAGCCGCTTATGTTCAAGCGGTTGGCCCGCTCGCCCATGATTCCCTGGATCGGGGGCACGGTGCTCTGGGCCTACATGTCGATCCTGTCGCACACCCTGCGCTGGCGCGTGGAGGGGCTTGAGCGATTGCGCAGCGTGTGGGCCGGAGCCCCCCAGGGTTGGGTCCTTGCAAGCTGGCACTCGCGTATCCTGCTGATGCCGATGCTGCAGATCATCTACCGCCCGAAATGGCCGAAACCCCCACACCCTATGTCGCTGATGGTATCTCCGTCCAAGGACGGCGAGTTCACCCGGCGTTCGGGCCTGTGGCTGGGCCTGCACATCATCCGCGGCTCGGCCTCCGGCCGGACGGACAAGAGCAAGCGCGGCGTCACTGCGGCGCGCGAGGCCATGGAAATCATGAAGAAGGGCGGCGGCATCGTCATCACGCTTGACGGACCCAAGGGCCCGAAGGAAGTCGTCGGCATGGGCGCCATAAAGCTGGCCCAGCAGATGGGTGCGCCAATCTACATCTACGGCCTCTCGGCCAGCGCCAAGCGCCTGTCGACCTGGGATCGCCTCCTGTGGCCGAATCCATTCGCGCGCGCTGCGATGGTGGTTCCTGAGCCGATCCAGACGTCAAAGGACATGAACTCCGAAGACCTACGCCGCCGCGTCGAGATCGCGCTCAAGGCCGCCACGGCCCGCGCAGACGAATTGTGCGGGCTCGCGCCCGATCTGGAATCGGCCAAGCCGATCGAAACTGCTGCGCGGGCCGCCAGCCCGGAAGTGCATGAGCCCGCGGTGAAGAAGGTCACCCCCACGGCAATAGAGCATCGCGGCACGTGACAGGATCGCTGGCGCTCTATCGTCTTGGCACGCGCCTTCTGGAGCCCGTCGCCCCGTTTGTCGTTCGGAGCCAACTCAAGTCCGGCAAGGAACGCGTGGATCGTGTCGCCGAGCGTTTTGGCCGCACCAAGGTCGCGCGGCCCGACGGAAAGTTGCTCTGGATGCACGGCGCCAGCATAGGCGAGTGCCGGCTGCTGCTGGACGTGTTCTCTGCGCTCCAGAACAGGCTGCCCGGCCTGAACGCCCTTGTCACCAGCCAGACGCTCACCTCCGCCGACCTGGTCGCTGCGTGGGCGAGAAGCGACGTCATCCACCAGATGGCGCCGGTCGACGGACCGGGCGCGGTGAACCGCTTTCTCAGCCACTGGCAGCCCACGGCTGCTGTGTTTGCCGAAGGTGAGATCTGGCCCAACATGTTGTCGGGCGCCAAACGCCTTGGCCTTCGCGCCGCACTGATCAATGCGCGCATGACCGACGCTACCCTCGCGAGCTGGAAGAAGCGCCCGGCTGCGGCAAAGGAAATCTTCTCGGTCTTCGACTTCATCGGCGCGGCCGACCAGGCAACCGCCGAAGGCCTTGCCGCTGCGACCGGTCGTCGAATTGGCGCCGTCGGAAACCTCAAGATCGCCGCGCTCGTCGAGCCGCCAGCGGCCCATGCGGTCGGTGAATTCCGCGGCGCGGTCGGAGACCGCCGGATTCTTCTCGCGGCTTCCACGCACCCCGGGGAAGACGAAGTCGCGCTCGAAGCATTTGTGGAGACGCGCAAGGGGGTTCCGAGCGGGCTGCTGGTGCTGGTCCCCCGCCATCCCGACCGCGGTGCAGCGATCGCCGGCATGGTCCGAAGGCGCGGGATGACAGCCCAGCAATGGTCGACCAGCAAATCCCCGCCGAGTTCACGGATCGATGTCCTCGTGGCGGACACCATAGGGGAACTGATGTTCTGGTATGCCGCCTCCGACGCTGTCTATCTTGGCGGCGCCACGGCGGAAGGCATCGGCGGCCACAACCCGATCGAACCGTCCCAACTGGGCAAGCGCGTCTTCACCGGCCCGCACGGTTTCAACTTTCGCGAGACATTCGATGCCTTGCAGGCGCTGGGCGCCCTGACCGTCGGAACAAGCGCCGCCGAACTCGCTGCCTGGTGGATCGAAGAGATCGGCGCAGCCGGCGCTGGCCCTGCTCTCGCCTCGTACCTTTCGTCCGCCCGGGAGCCATTTGAGCAAAGTCTTGCGGCCATCCTCGGCTTGCTCGAAAACCGCCCGCGATGAACGAGCCCTATTTCTGGCGCAAGCTGCCACCGAAATCGCGCGCTTCCGCGCCGGTGACGCGCCTGCTGCTGACGCCATTCGCCATCGCGTACTCCTGGGCCGGCAAACGCCGTATCGAGCGCACCGTTCCCGAGGACGCAGGCCTGCCCGTGATCTGCGTCGGCAACCTCACTCTTGGCGGCGCTGGCAAGACGCCCGTCACCGCCGCCGTCCGCCAGCGCCTTGCCGCCCGAGAACTGCGGGTCGCAAGCCTGTCGCGCGGCTATGGCGGCGCAGAGGACGGCCCGCTCCAGGTCGATCCGGCGAAGCACGCGGCAAAAAACGTCGGCGACGAACCGTTGATGCTCGCCGCCTCCGGTGAATCCTGGGTCGCGAAGGACCGTGTCGCCGGCGCGAAGGCCATGAAAGCCGCAGGCGTCGACGTCGTCGTCATGGACGACGGCCACCAGAACCCGACACTCAAAAAGACGCTCTCCATAGTCGTGATCGACGCTGCCGAACCTTTCGGGAATGGCGGCGTCTTTCCCAAGGGGCCGCTGCGGGAGCCCGTGAAGCGGGGCCTTTCCCGCGCGGACGCCATTGTGCTGATGGGAGACGGCGACGTTCCCGAAGCAAGCGCCGCCGGCAAGCCGGTGCTGCGTGCGCGGCTCTCGCCGCTGGCCAAGCTCAAGCCGGGCGGCTATGTCGCCTTCGCCGGCATCGGGCGGCCCCAGCGTTTCTTCGACTCGCTGAGCGCGATGGATGGCGTCAGACTGGCGGAAGCGGTGCCCTATCCCGATCATCACCCCTATGCGGCGCCGGACTTCGACTACCTGATGAAGCTCGCCAGCGAGCGTGACGCCCAGCTCATCACTACCGACAAGGATCATGTGCGACTGCCTCCGGAGATGAAGCCAAAAGTCGTGCGGGCATCTGTGGAAGCAAGATTCGAAGACGAAGCCGCGTTCCTCGCGCTGCTCGAGCGTGTGCGAACATGACCGGCGCGCCCGAGCCCAAATTCACCCGGCCGCAGGACCTCGACCAGGAATGGCGCATGACCACGGGCGCCAAGATCGGCTGGTCGATCGAAGCGTTCCTCTGGGACTGGGTCTACTGGCATCCGATGAAGGCGCTATCCATCGAAGCCGCTTCGAATACCGCCGCCGGCATCATGCGCAGGCTCGGGCCGCTGGCCGGCCCGCACCGCACGATGACCCGCAACCTGCACATGGCCTTCCCGGACTGGAGCGACAAGCAGGTCGCCGAAGTCGCCGACGGCGTGTGGGACATGCTGGGCCGCATCGCCGGCGAGATGCCGCATCTCGCGCGGATGCAGGCCTATGTCGAAAACGCCCGCGTCGAGGTCGTCGGTGAGGAATACCTGCATGCGATCCGCGACAGCGGCAAGCCAGCGGTTATCGTCGCTGGCCATTTCGCAAACTGGGAGGCGATGGGCTCGCCGATCTGCAAGAACATCGATTGCCAGATCACGTACCGCGCCGCCAACAATCCCTACATCGACCGCCGCATCGCGAGGGCGCGGTTCGACAATGGAGTGCAGGTGCTGACGCCCAAGGGCGCGGGCACCCGCGAACTGATGCGGGCCCTGAGCCGCGGCCAGTCGGTCGCGCTGATGAACGACCAGAAATTCAACCAGGGCATCGCCGTTCCATTCTTCGGATACGACGCCATGACCGCCCCCGGCCCGACACGCCTCGCCATGCGCTACAATGCGCCTCTCCTGCCGCTGACCTGCGCGCGGATCGGCGTTGCGCGCTACCGCGTCACCTTTCACGAACCCATGACGCCCGAGGCTGGCCCCGACGAGGACGCCGCCATCGCTGCGACCGTCCTCAAGATCACGCAGTTCATCGAGGCCCGCATCCGCGATGCGCCCGAACAATGGTTCTGGATGCACAACCGCTGGCCGAAGGAGGCTTGGGTCAAGGCGGGTGTGATGTAGGGGGCAGGTGTTTGCGAGTGCGGCGGCCCGGCCCTTCGCTGTTGCTTCGGGCGTTCGTCGCTCGAATCGACCCCCCGATCAACTCGTCCCTTCGGGACCGCTCCTCATCCCATGATCCCGACGCTGTCGTCGATCGTGCGCCGAACGGCCCCGACATAGTCGACCGTCCCGGCGCCCTCGACCGTGGCTTCGAACAGCAGCTTCAGCGCGTCGCGCACGACATACGGGCGCTCCATCGGAATGAAGTGCGTTGTGCCAGGCACTTTCGTGACTGCAGCGTCGGGGCGGATGTTGTGAACGCGCGTGTCCGTGTCCGGCTGGGCGGTCGAATCCTTGTCCGCCTGCAGGATGATGATCGGCATCCGCTTCTTGCGCAGCTTGCGGAACGCGGTCCACGGACGATAGCGATGCGCCGCAAACACCGCGCTTTCATATTCGGGCGAACACGCGAGGCGATAGCGGCCGTCATCATAGCGAAGCACACCGTCCACCACATAGTCGTCGAGGAAGGGCTGGCGCCATGTCTTGAAGGCGCCGCGGCCGCGAAGGTTTTCCGCCGCCTCTTCCGGCGACTCGAAATCATTTCGCCGCCGCGCCGCCGCCTTGGACAAAGCGTTTTTTGGCACTGTCATGTTGAGCAGTGGGATGTTGGCCACGCGATACGCCGCCGGTCGCAGCAGTACGGGGTCGGTCAGCACCAGACCCTTCACCAGGTCCGGACGTTTCGCGGCGACCAGCAGCGCCACGGTCGCGCCCATCGAATGGCCGCCGATCACGGCGCCGCGGGGCGCCGTCTGCTCCAGTACCTGGATCACATCGTCGCGGAACTTGTTCCACGAATGCATCCTGCGCGGATTGGCGGGAAGCTTGGAGCGGCCATGCCCGCGCATGTCGATCGCCGCCACATGCGCCTGTCCGCCCAGCGGTTCCAGCAGCGACTGGTACGTGATGGCGTTGAAGCCAGTCGCATGGAGATACAGGATCTCGATGGGCTTCACGGGATCGCCGAACGCGATGCCGGACGTCTCACCGTCCCTGATGTTGATGCGAAACCGGCGCATGCGCCTGAGACTAGCCTCCGAAAACCTTGCGCAGGATGTCGCTGGTCCGTTTCACGGGATCGCGCCGAATCGCCTGCTCCTCCCGGGCGACGTAATAGAACAATCCATTGAGTGCGCCAGTCGTCGCGCTGTCCGCGAGCCAGGTTTTCGCATCCTGCTTCACCAATCCCGCGCCATATTTGGCCACCGCTGCATCCGCGGCGTTCAGGGCGCCCGAGGTCTTGAGGGCATCGTCGAAGTACGGGCGGAAGGCTTTCCGGAGGTTTGTCTCGGTCTTCTTGCGCAGGAAATCGGTCGCCGCCGTATCTCCGCCGCGCAGCACGCCCATGGCGTCGTCGATCGTCATGGACTTTACCGCGTCCACCACCAGCCGGCTCGCGGTCGGCGCGGCGGCTTCGGCAGCGCGGTTCACCTTCAGTTGCAGATCATCCAGCGGCCCCGACATGCCGAACGGCTGTAGCTTCTTCTGCGCCTGTCCCAGAGCCCCGGGCAGCGGGATGCGGACGGCCGCATCAGCGAAGAAACCATCCTTGGCCGACAGCCGCTTGCCCGCGAGGCTGCTCGCGACGTTCAGCGCCTCCTTCAGACCGGATACGACATCGCCCTTGGACAGCGCGGCGAAGTCCCCCGGCAGCTTCTGGTGCAGGATGTCGGACGCGATCTTGCTCAGGTCCTGCTTTGAGGGCGTCTGCGCCCACGCACCCACGGATGCCGCGGCGGCAAGAGCCAGGCAAACTCCTTTCAGCCACATGCGCATCGTTGTCTCCAGCAGCCCATCCCAAGGCGCGGATAGGACCCGGAAAGCCCTTCGCGGTCAAACCTGTCGCCTGTTGATCGCAGCGAGGCTAGGCTTGGGGCAAACGACACGCCCTTTATCGGAGAATCGCCATGCCGCCGACCTCGCCCTGCTTCAACGTTTCCATCGAGGCCGGCGTCGCCCACATCGTTTTCAGCCGTGGGGCGGAGTTCAATACCTTCACCCCGCAGGCCTGGATCGACCTGCCCGCCATCGTGAAGGACATCGACCGCAACGCCCGGGCTCGTGCAATCGTGATCTCGTCAACGGGCAAGCACTTCACCGCCGGGATGGATCTCGCCGTCTTCCAGCGGCCTGAAGGCATAACTTCCGCAAAGAGGGACCCGCATCTCGGGGCCGAAAAATTCCGCGCCGATCTCGCCGCGCTGCAGGACGCATTCACCTGCCTGGAGCAGGCGCGCATGCCTGTGCTCGTCGCCGTTCAGGGCGGCTGCATCGGCGCCGGCGTCGACCTCATCTCCGCGTGCGATATCCGCTTCGCGACGAAGGACGCCTTCTTCTGCATCCAAGAGATCAATATCGGCATGACGGCTGATGTCGGCACGTTCCCGCGGCTCGCCAAGCTGATGCCCGAAGGCTGGGTGCGCCAGCTTGCCTACACCGGCGAGCGCATGCCGGCCGATCGCGCCCTGAAGCTTGGCCTCGTCAACGAAGTGTTCGATACGCACCAGGCCATGCTCGATCATGTGCTCGGCATCGCTCGCGAGATCGCCACGAAGAACCCGCTCGCCGTCACTGGCTCCAAGGCGATGATCAACTACGCCCGCGACCACTCGATCCGCGATGGCCTCGACTATATCGGCGTCTGGAACGCGGGCATGCTCTCCGGCGCCCACATGCAGGAGGCATTCAAGGCGAAGGCGGAGAAGCGCGATGCGAACTTCCCCGATCTCCTGCCGCTGAGGGATAAGCCCATCTAAGCATTTCCGTTGGCGACGCGGCGGCCCTGAAGCTCAGCGCCTGCCGAGCAGGCCCTGCGCCCGGAACACCATCTGTTGCCCCGACATGGCCTCCACAGAGGCGAAGACGATCGATTTCGTTCGTTTGTCGATCCGGACCCGGATGACGACATCACTCGACCCAACCGGCTGTGAAGCAACGTCGATCTGCAAGGTCGTCAGCCCAAATCCTGCCCCCGCCGCAGACGCCATCGCGGCGATAGCCGCGGACGAGCACAAGGCAGGATCCGCCGGGCCGGGCCCGCCGATGCTCGCCGCACCAGCAATCTGCGCTTCCATCGTGTCGCTCATCGAGGCCGGACGCTATGGCGCGGTTCCCTGTTAAGCAATGCTAACCCCCGATTAACCCGGTCCGCGCTACCCGCTGGGCCTATGGTTGCGCTGCGATTCCCCCTCGCGAGCCTCGTCGCCGCTCTCCTGGCGACGCCTGCCTTTGCGCAAGCGACCAGCATCAGGGACATCGAAGTCAGCCGCGACGGGGACAAGGTGTCGATCCTCGTCCAGCTCTCGCAGCAGCCGGCTGCAGCCGGCGCCACGGCATCCACCGCGGGCCTCACAGTCGACATCGACGGCGTCGATCTTATTCAACTCACGCTTGAGCCGCCTGCGGGATCGCTCGTCAGCCGCGTCGCGGCAGCGGGCCGCCGCATCACACTCTCCGGCGCAGGCTTCAGCGCGGCGTCAACTGTGATCTACCGCAACGCGGTTCTGGTCGAGGCCACACTTGCGGAGCCGCCTTTGCGTGGCGCATCTCTCATGCCTGCCGTGGTCGCAGCACCTGCTGCTGTTGTCGTTCCTGCAGCCGCCGCAGCAGTCGTCCCAGTCCTCACTCCAGTGTCCACTGCACAGCCCACAGGGACGATCACCTGGAATCGCACGCGGCGGCGTCAACCGCTGGTCTGGCTGGAATCGATGGGGCTCGTTGCCGCGCTGTCGTCGCTGAACTGGAAAAGGACCCGTGGCAGGTGGCGGCATTGGGCGACCACGCGCTCTGCCTGCTGGATCAGGGGAAAACGAAGGAAGCCGCCAACCGGATCGAACAGCTCGCCGCCTTCGCTCCGGAAGACTGGCGCATCGCCCTGGCGCGCGCCGTCCTCGCCGACGAAAAAGGCGACGCCAGCGCTGCCGAGATCGGCTACAGGACCGCAGCAATGCTGGCGCCGGACGAAAATGTCCGCGCGGCCATCGCGGGTCGAAACGCTACGGCCGCAAGTCACTAGGGGGAGGGGTGCGCTCAAGGGGCAAGCGCGCCAATGCCCGAACGCGCCGCCAAAAAGCTGCTTCGCGCTCAGGGTCCGAACTCTACTCGGAAGAAGGTATCTTCCCGGCGGACAGTCTCGGGGGGTCGGGGGGGACGGATAAGACCGCCAGCGCCGGGAAGACTAACAGCAAAACGTCACCGTGCTGTCTCGGTTCCAGACAGATGGCGATTTTTTCCGAGATTTTTAGGGGATGCGGATCACAGCACAGTGAGCCAGGCGCAAAGCCATAAAAAACAAGGCGGGCGGCCCGACAGGACCACCCGCCTCACACATGAAACTCTACGGTACTCTTCTACGCTACTCCACGCACTCCACTAACCTGAGCGGTGTTGAACTGGCCGAAGATGTCGCCGAGATGGCCGACTCCCGCGATGCCGAACACCGAACCTGCAAACGCGCTGATCGCTGGGAAAAGCGCGCCGATGTCGTTGTTGCCGAGACCCTCTTTCTGAAGGTTGCGAATGGTTTGTTCCGTGACGGCCCGTTTGCCGCCCGGTGTCTGTTCGATCAGCCGCGCGATCACGCCTGTGGCCGCGCCGACCTGCGATCCCATTTCTGCGGCCAGCGTGCGCGCGCCCGGGATCCTCTCGAAAATCTCATGTGCGAAGGGCGTGCCCTGACGTTCTGCAGCGTTCAGCACGATGCCCAGCGCAGCCTTGGCCTTCTTCTGAGAAAGCCCGGTGTCAGAAGAGATGTGCGTGATGAAGTCCGACAGCATGCAGCGCCCGCAATCAATCGTGGGACGCATGATCGCCGGTTAGGGTTTCCGGGGTCTTAAGGCAGGAATTTACGCGCGACGTCAGCGGTCTGTGAGACCGTCCGGTACACATGCGCCATAGTGCGCCGCCGGTTGCCCATAAAGCCGCGCCCACAACTGGTCGCCCCAGGAATAGTGCCACCACTCCGTGGGGTTGCTGGCGAAGCCCTCGTCCGTCATCAGCCAGTACAGGAGCCGCCGGTTCGCCCGCGCCTCTTCGTCCGACATGGATTGCGGGTCGGCGTGCTCATAGTGATCCGTCCAGGCCAGCCCGGTCAGCTCGTCGAACACGCCGCCCATGTAGAGTGCGTGTCGCGTCTCGCGGAACACGATGGTCAGGTCGACCGCACCGCCCGTCGCATGCGGCGAGGGAGACGTCGCGCCTGCCGTCGGCGCCGCCCAGTACTTCTCCACTTCCTCGACCAGACCTTCACCCTCGAGATGCGGATTGCGCGCCCTCAGCCAGTCGGGAAACCACACATCGTGGAAAAAGCGCTGGATCGCCTGCGGCCGCCAGGCATCGAACAGCCATAGCTCCAGCCCCAACGGCTTCAGCCGCAGATTGATCGCGGCCAGCTTCGCCGCCACTGAGCGCCGCAGGAAGAGCTGCGGGATCGAGCCCGGCACGATCAGATAGTAGGGCGGGTTCAGCGGCGTATTGTAATGGTTCGCTCCGGCCAGCCCGTGCACCGATCCTTCGACACACGGCTCCCGGGCCAGAGGGCGATCAAACGCGATCGGAACCTGCTCCCGATACCCGCGCTTGCGCTCCAGCGCCTCCACGGAACTCGGGACCGGTTTCAGCTTCAGGGAAGACACATCGCGACTCATGCCGCCTACCCTAAGGCGCCGTTGCGCAAACGGAACCGCCCTCCCTGCCGCCGCGTTGCCGCAACAGATGGCGAACCGTCACGACGTGGACTCCCCTGCCGAAATCCGCCTGCAAGACTGGCGGGCGATCATCGTGCGCGTGTGGAACCGAATGCTGGCGGACCAGATCGGCGTTCTGGCCGGCGGCATGGCGTTCTACGCTTTCCTATCCGTCTTCCCGGCCGTTGCGGCGCTGCTGATGGTCTGGGGCCTGTTCACCGACATGGCGGCGCTCGGGCCCCAACTGCAGGCGCTTCGCGATGTCGCGCCCGACGCGTTCGGGCTGATCGCCGACCAGATGGTCAACATCGCCAGCCAGAACAGCCAGGACCTGACCCTTGGACTGCTGATCTCGGCCATCCTCGCCATCTGGAGCGCCTCCGGCGGCGTCACGGCGATGATGGGCGCCATGAACCTCGCCTATCATGAGAAGGAGAAGCGCGGCTTCATTCGCCTGACGCTCACCTCGCTTGTCTTCACCCTCGGCGGCATCGCTTTCGTTGTGCTCTCCGCTGCCGCCATCGCCGCGGTGCCGCCGATCCTCGAAGCGCTGCGCCTGGGACAGGCCGTCGAAGCGCTGATCCGCGCCACCCGCTGGCTGATGATGGTGGCGACGTTCTTCGCCGCCTGCGCCGCAATCTACCGCATCGCTCCGTCGCGCACTCACGCGCGCTGGCGATGGATCATTCCCGGCGCGCTGGCGGCGTCGATCGTTTGGCTGGTAGCGTCGGTCGCGTTCTCAGCTTATCTCGCCAACTTCGACGCCTACAACGCAACCTTCGGGTCGCTGGGCGCCGTCGCCGCCCTGCTGATGTGGTTCTGGCTGACAGCCTACGCGATCTGCATGGGCGCGGAACTCAACTCGCAACTCGAACTCTTCACCACGCACGACACCACGATCGGCGCGCCCGCCAAGCCGGGTGAACGCGGCGCGACCGTCGCCGACCACATCGAGGAACCCTCGCGCGCCCACGGACCGACGCCGCAAGCCGAAGACGTTACAATGCCGAAAGAGTTGGAACGAGTTGAGAAGCCGCGACTTGCTTCGCCACAGTCAGCCAAAAAGGCCACGCCATGAAGCTCCTTCTCGTCTCGTCCGCTCTCGCCGCCATATCTCTTGCCGCGCCGGCATTCGCACAGCAGGCGACCACCCGCGCCGACAGCGCCACCAAGGGCGAAGTCACTATCCAGGGCGTCGAGCCTTCCAAGGTCCTCGGCGCGATCGACACGTCGAAACTGGTCGACGCCCCCGCCGTTCCGCCCCTGGATGTGACTGTCACGGCCAAGCAGGATGTGACCGTCGATACCCGGATCGACAAGGTTCCGGGCGCCACGGTCGAAACCCGTACCGAAACCATCGCCACCGCTTCTGGCCGACCGGCCCTTGATCCTGAAACCCCGATCGCGCCGGAGGTCGCCGCCGTGGTGAACAGCGGCAGGAAATACTCGACCCAGGACATTGTGTTGGCCCAGCTGGCCGCCGTGAGGAATACCCCGATGATCCAACCGACCACCACGATCACGACGACGACCACGACCGCCGATCCAGGCTGATCGCGGCCCAAGACAGCTCCGCAAGACCAATACGCGCCCGGCAGACAACGTGCTGCCGGGCGCGTTCTGTTGCATTCCATGCAAATCTGGCGCTTAACCTAGCCCATCTTTTCTGAAGGATCGGTAGGGAGGATTTGGAATGCGTGAGGCGGTAATTGTCTCGACGGCTCGCACGGGGCTCGCGAAATCGGCGCGCGGCGGCTTCAACATGACGCACGGCGCGGCGCTGGCCGGCCATGCGATCAAGCACGCGGTCGAACGCGCCAAGCTGGAGCCAGGCGAGGTCGAGGACGTCTATATCGGCTGCGCCAACCCTGAAGGCGCCACCGGCGGCAACATTGCCCGCCAGGCTGCGCTCTGGGCCGATATGCCAGTCTCCGTCGCCGGCGGCACCATCAACCGCTTCTGCTCCTCGGGCCTCAACGCCATCGCACTCGCCGCACACCAGATCCGCGACGGTGCGGACATCATGGTCGGCGGCGGCGTCGAGTCGATCTCGCTGGTCCAGCTCGGGCCACGCCCGGCCCCCGACAAGGACGGCCGCAACCGGATGATCGACGAGAAGCTGAACAAGAAGATCCCCGCGATCTACATGACCATGATCGAGACCGCCGAGATCGTCGCCGAGCGCTACAAGATCAGCCGCGAGTACCAGGACGAGTACGCCCTGAAGTCGCAGCAGCGCACCGCCGCCGCCCAGGCCGCCAATCTCTACAAGGACGAAATCGTCCCGATGGCGACCAAGATGGCGCAGGCCAACAAGGATACCGGCGAAGTCACAATCGTCGACTACACGGTGACGAAGGACGAGTGCAACCGCCCGCAGACGACGCTGGCGGACCTTCAGAAGCTTCCGCCCGTCTTCAAGGGCGGACAGAAGATCGCGGAGGGCAAGTTCGTCACGGCCGGCAACGCCTCGCAATTCTCCGACGGCGGCGCGGCGCTCGTGCTGATGGAAGCCAAGGAAGCCGAGAAGCGCGGCCTCAAGCCGCTCGGCGCCTTCCGCGGCTTCGCGGTGCATGGCTGCGAGCCGGATGAAATGGGCATCGGCCCGGTGTTCGCTATCCCGCGCCTGCTGAAGCGGCACGGCCTCAAGGTTGACGACATCGACCTGTGGGAGCTCAACGAGGCGTTCGCGTCGCAGTGCCTCTATTGCCGCGACAAGCTCGGGATCGATCCGGCGAAGTACAACGTCAATGGCGGCTCGATCTCGATCGGCCACCCCTATGGCGTGACCGGCGCGCGCTGCACCGGCCACCTGCTGCTTGAAGGCAAGCGCCGCAAGGCCAAGTACGGCGTCGTCACCATGTGCATCGGCGGCGGCCAAGGCGCGGCGGGGCTGTTCGAGATTTTCAACTAGGGTCTCAGGGTCTCGCCAACGGTGAGAACGCGAACGGCCCGGTGGAAACGCCGGGCCGTTTCGTTTGGAGCGTGCGCTGCGGGGCGCCGTGCAGTGCATGCGAGGCAGACCGGCCGCAACAGGCCCCGTTCTCCGCCATCATGACGCCCGGATTCCCGCCGAGTCTCTGGCCTGCCGGAGGTCTTTCATGCGTATCCTGTTCGCCACCTGCGCCCTGGCTTTCGCCGCATGCGAGCGGGCGCCCGAGCCTGTCGCGCCGCCTCCAGCGGCAGGCAGCGCCTGAAGTTGCGCAGCCCGCGACCATCGCCACGCCATCAGTCGAAGGCTGGGAAACTGCCGGGGCCGCGCATGGTCTCGGCATGACAGTGGCGGACTTCAGGCTCAGCAAGCTGGGCGGCGGCACAGGCACGCGCGAGGACCTGCGCGGAAACTGGACGATCATCGGCTTCTGGAACGCGACCGTCGCCGGCATCGAGGAAGAAATTCCCTTCATCCGTGCGATCAACTCCGCGGTCGATCAGGACCCCGACCTGGATTTCCTCTCCGTCTATGTGAAGCAGGGCGCTGATGCGGACGTCGGCAAATGGTTTGCAAACAATGGCGGCAATCCCTGGCCGACGCTGATCGACAAGGGCGGCGCGGCCAACCTCTTCAAGATCGACACGACGCCGGTCTATCTCCTCGTCGGGCCTGACCTGACGATCGAAGCCTGGCGCGGACCGCTGCACGAAACGCCCGGCGACGGCATCAAGCCGGCGATCCGCGGCGTCGCGGACATCAAGAAGCAGACTGCAGCGCCGCAGTAGGGCTCAACGCCCCAGCGCGTACTCGCCGCCCTTGTCCAGCGCGCGCTTCCACGCCGGCCGCGCGTGCATGCGGTCGAGCCATGCGTTGAAGCTGGGGTAGGCCTCCAGCTTCTTCTGCGCCCGCGCGACCTCGGCGACAAAGCTCATGGCGATGTCGGCGCCAGTCAGGCTGTTGCCGACGAAGAACTCCCGGCCCTTGAGATAGCCCTCGACATAGCCGTCATGGTTGGCGATCTCGCTTTCGATGCGCGGATGCAAGGGAGCGCCGGCCTCCTTGAGACGCCCGACATACATGTTGAGCATGTGCGGCAGCATCGCCGAGCCTTCGGAATAGTGTAGCCACTGCTGGTAGACGTCATAGTCTGCCGACTTGGGGTCGGGCTGCAACTTGCCGTTCCCATGATGACGGATGATGTAGTCGATGATCGCGCCGGTCTCGTGCACCGCGCGCCCATCATCCGTGATGACGGGCGACTTGCCGAGCGGGTGGATGGCCTTCAGCTCCGGCGGCGCCAGACGCGTCTGCTTGTCCCGCATGTGAATCTTGAGCTCATAGGGAACGCCCAGCTCCTCCAGCAGCCACAGCACGCGCTGCGAGCGCGATTCATTCAGGTGATGGACGATGAGCATGGTGTCGCCTCCTCAGGCTCGCCCCAGCTCGGCTTCGCTGATGGGCGCTTCGCCTTTCATCTGATCAGGTGTCAAGCGATCCATCAATGCCAGAAGCCGCGTGGTCATTTCGACCTGGTTGTGCATGACGTCAGGCGACAGCTTGTCGATGACGCCCTTGGGATCGCAGCGGAAGAAATAATGCGGCGAGCCCATCAGGCCGACGCCAGGAATGCCGCGCGTGCGCATGCCCCCACCTTCGCCCGGCGCCTGTCCGCTTTCGACCAGGCCGACGCGCGAGAATTTCGGATTGAGCCCTTGCGTCGTCGCCAGCAACATCTTGCGCGAGGCTTCCTGCGTCTGCGGCGTCGGGATCCAGTTCTCTGGCGCCGGCCGACCCGTGGCTTGCCACTTGCCGCCGACATCGGCCCACTCCATCGCGCCCATCTGCTCGAGCGCGATCTGCGCCACGGCGCGATCCACATACTGCGGCCACTTGGCTATGTTTCCGGACGTGCCGGCCGGACGGCCCGAACCGGTCACCGCATCGCGGATCGCCCCGCCTGCGTAGTGGCCCGTCGGCAGCGAGAACACGACCGTCCGCTTCCGGTTCGGAACTTTCGACAGGTAGGTCGCGGCAGCAAGAAGTCCCAACGCGCCATTGTCGTTTACCTCGTTGGGCCCATCCGTGTGCGTAGTCATGTAGATGACTTGGTCTGTCTCGCCCTTGAGCACGGCCAGCAGCGAATCTGCCCGTGCATCCGGCGTCAGCCTGGCGTCGCACCGCATCGTCGCCATCGCTCTGCCGGAAACGGACTTCAGGTAGTCGCTGTCGGCCTTGCCGACCCACAGCCCGGGGATCGCGCGGTGCTGGTCCGAGAATGGCAGGTAGTTGTAGCGCGCCGCTTCATTCGAAACATCGGTGTAGCAAAGGATGATGCCCTTGCACTTGCCTTCCAGCGCCGCCATCGGCCCACGCCCGCCCTGGCTCGCCACGCGCGGGGCCGTCACCGGCGCGGGCAAAGGTGAGGGAAAGCTCGGCTCGTAATACTTGACCGTTCCGCGCACGCCGCCACCCGCCAGAGGCATGTCGACGACGACAATTGCGTCCTTCAGCTCCGCCGCGGAGTACTTCTGGAGAATGTCCGGGCCCGACTGCTCGCCTGTGCCGCCGAACAGGATACGCCCCATCACCGCATCCTTGCCCCGCGTCGATCCGCCAAAGGGATAGTAGGCGACCACCTCCAGCTTCCGCGAAGGCGGCCCGCGCATCGCCGAGCGATCGCCTGGCGGAGACGGCTGCACGTCCTCCGTCACGGTGATGGAGCAGTCCTTCACGATGTCGCACTCCCAGCTCGTCAGCCGGAACTGGTCGCGCTCCACCGTGCAGCCAAGCTTCGTGAACTCCGCCGCCAGGAATTCCTCGAACGCGCGGCACTGCGGCGTGCCCGTCGCGCGGATAGGTCCGAAATTGTGCAACTGCCTCAGCCATCCATCGAGTGTGGCGCGGCTCGGCACGGCAGAAGCCACATGACCCGGTATCGGCGATGTGGCGCCCGCACCCTCTGCCGCAGTCAAGCACGCCGACAATCCGCCTATCGCCCCGGCGCCGGTCGCCGCCACCGAGAGCTTCAACACATCGCGCCGCGACTGGGTCATGCGTCTCTCCCTGGGTTGGGTTCTGGCGACCCTCAATGTTGACGGTTTGTTGCGCGCAAGGCGGCGCGCGGCAAGCCCCGGTGCAGGCGCGTTCGCGCGAACCGGCTCTGCCAGTCCTTTCCGATGATTTGTGGCGGGCATTCCTTGGCGCCGGACTTGACGCCCGCGGAGTCCACGCCCTATGTGAGCGAACGCTCACAAATGTCTTTCCAGCTATCACAGGAGCTTCCCATGATCCGTCGCGCAATCGGCCGGGGCGGCCGCTCCGTCAACGCCATCGGCCTGGGCTGCATGGGCATGGCGGCCTTCTACGGCCAGCCGCTGGAAGAAGCGGACGCGGTGGCGCTGCTCCAGGCCGCCGTCGATCTCGGGGTCGATCATTTCGACACTGCGGAGATGTACGGTCTGGGCGCCAACGAGCGCCAGCTCGGCGCGGCGTTTCACGACCGGCGCGACAAGGTCTTCATCGCCACCAAGTTCGGCCCCCGGATCGACATGGTGACTCAGAAGCGCCTCGGGGTGGACGGCTCCGCAGCGAACGCCAAGCGTGCGCTCGAAGACTCCCTGCGCTTCCTTCGCACCGACCACGTCGATCTCTGGTATCTGCACCGCCGCGATTTCAGCCGGCCGATCGAAGAGACGGTCGGCGCGATGGCGGAGTTCGTGAAGCAGGGCAAGGTGAAGGCGATCGGCCTCTCCGAAGTCACGGCCGAAACTTTGCGCGCCGCGGCCAGGATCCATCCGATCGCAGCCGTGCAATCGGAATTCTCGATCTTCACGCGAGTCGTGGAGGATGAAGGCGTCCTCGCTGCTACGAAGGAAACCGGCACGACGCTGGTCGCCTATTCTCCGCTCGGCCGCGGCATGCTCGCCGGCTGGTCGAAGGACTGGAAGCCCAATGGTCTGGACTTCCGCGCCGCAATGGCGCCGCGCTTCAAGGGGGAGGCCCTGGAGAACAACCTCGCCCTCGTCGACGAGATCGCGCGCATCGCCAGCGAAGCCAACGCCACAGCAAACCAGGTCGCCCTCGCCTGGGTGCTGCAGCGCTCGGACAACATCGTCGCCATCCCGGGCACGACCAAACTCGCCAACCTCAAATCCAACCTCGCCTCGGCCGACGTGAAACTTTCGCCCGCCGCCGTCGCCAAACTCGACGCCCTCGCATCCAAGGTGAAAGGCGAGAGGTATGACGAAGCGGGGATGAAATCTGTCGGGGGCTGACCTGCCCGGTTCTCATCGCCGGCCTTGACTTCATATTGATAATCGATAAGTCTTCCCTGGGCGACCGCAAGAGTCGCCGGGGACACTCCCATGACGGCCGAAACCATCGGCGCGCCTCCCACGCGCGCGCCCTCACGCTTCAAGCCCTTCCAGGCGATCACCTTCACGGGCCTGGCAATCGTCTTCCTGCTGACCGCAGCGGCCCTCGCAAATGGCGCGCTCGGGCGGACGGATTTCCCGGAAAAGTTCGGCGACGCCGCCACGCTGACGCACTTCGTGCTGATCTTCGCCGCCATCCCGCTCGCCATGGCGCAGATCGCGCTTCCGAAAGGCACGCCGCGCCACCGCATGACGGGTTATGCCTGGTGCGGGTTGATGGTGGCGGCTGCGATCATCTCGTTCGCGATGCACGAAATCACCGGCGGCTTCAGCCTGCCGCACGCCTTCTCGATCATAACTCTGATCATGGTTCCGCTGATCGTCTACTTCGCGCACATGGGCCGCCGCCGCTGGCATCGCGGCCTCGTCTTGTCTCTGAATCTCATAGTCATCTTCGCCGGCTCGCTCACCTTCATTCCCGGCAGGGCCATCGGCGCGATGTTCTGGGCGATCTGGACCTAACCCAGCCCGCTACCGCAACCCAACGAGGCGCACCGCACTGCTGATATTGCGGCGCAGCACACCTTTCGAAGGCCCGGCTTGCTTTTCGGATTGTTTCCAGCTTGCCCAAAGGCATAGTCGCCCCATCGCGCCCGGCAGAGGCGCAAGGGCGAGGAAGCACATGGCCAACACCGCAATGGACGCCACGGCCGCACCCGGCGTGGCGATGCCAGAACCGGTGACGGCTCGCTATCGAAGCTACGCCCTCGCCCTTCTTGTCGCGATCTACACTGTCAACTTCCTCGACCGGCAGATCGTCACGATCCTGATCCCGGACATCAAGCGCGACCTCAACCTCTCCGATACAGAGGTCGGCGCCATGGCCGGCCTGTGGTTCGCCCTGCTCTACACCATCCTCGGCATCCCGATCGCGCGCCTCGCCGACAAGGGCGATCGCCCGCTGATCATGACCGTGTCCCTCGCCGTGTGGAGCAGCTTCACCCTGCTCGGCGGCATAGCCGTCAACTTCTTGATGCTGGCGATCAGCCGCTGCGGCGTCGGCATCGGCGAGGCGGGCTGCACGCCGACCGCGCACTCGCTGATCGCCGAATACTTCCCGAAAAAATCCCGTGCTCGCGCCATGTCGATCTATGCGATGGGCATCTCGATCGGCACGCTGCTCGGCATGGGGATGGGTGGGGTCATCGCCGCCAACTGGGGATGGCGCACGGCCTTCTTTATCGCCGGCGCACCCGGCCTGCTCCTCGCCGTCGCCACGATCTTCACGCTCGTCGAGCCGCGCCGCGCACTCAAGGGCGAAGCGCTGAAGGCCGCCACTGCTGCGTCGCCCTACCTGCCGATCGGTCAGGTGATGAAGGTCCTGCTCAACAAGCCTACTTTCTGGCTGCTCGCCCTCGCCGGCGCCTTTGCCGCGTCGGTCTCCTATTCGCATTCCTTCTTCCTGGCCGGCTACTTCCAGTACACGCAGCACGACGGCCTCGTCGCCGCAGCGCAGAGATGGGGCATCGGCGGCAACGCGCCTGATACGTCCTACCTTGGCCTCGGCATGGGCTTTGCCGCCGGCATCGGCGGGGTCATCGGATCGTGGATGGGCGGCTGGTGGTGCGACAAGTTCGGAACGAAGGACGCACGGCAGTTCGTGACATTGCCGCTGCTGTTCCCGTTCATCGGCCTGCCGGTCTTCTGGTACATCGCCTCGATGAGCGACATGTGGCTCGCGATGATCCTGATGATCATCCCGAACATCGGCGTCGCAATCTGGTACGGCCCCATCTATGGCGGCGTGCCTGGCCTTGTCCCGCCGGCGATGCGCGCGACCGCGTCGGCCATCCTGCTGTTCGTGATCAACATCATCGGGCTCGGCGCAGGACCCACCCTGTTCGGCATGGCCAGCGATGCGTTCGCCAACTGGCATCTCGCCCAGACCGGCGCAGGCCTTGACGTCGCAACCTGCAAGACCATTGCCCGCGACGCCCCGCAATTCGCCACCTGCTTCAGCAACACCGTCGATGGCCTCCGCAACGCCGTCTACTGGTCCACCGCCGTGCACGCGCTCAGCTTCGCCTGCTTCGCGCTGAGCATCCTGTTCATCCGGAAGGACATGGAGAGCTAGCGGGGCCTTGATCCTGGAGGGCGACGCAGCCACCTTCCGGCCATGCTCCCGTCCATCTTTGTCTCCCACGGCTCCCCCATGCTCGCGATCGAGGACGCGCCCGCGCGCCGTTTCCTCGCCGACCTGCCGAACCTTCTCCCGGAAAAGCCCAAGGCCATCCTGATGGTCTCGGCGCACTGGGAGCGCCTGCGCCCCACGGTGAACGCCCCGCCTGCCCACGAAACGATCCATGATTTCGGGGGCTTCCCGCGCGAACTCTACCAGATCAGCTATCCCGCTCCGCCCTCGGAAACCCTCGCCCGCCGCGTCGCCGGGCTCCTTGCCGCCGGCGGACTTCCCACCGACATCGACACCCGCCGCGGCCTCGACCACGGCGCCTGGGTTCCGCTGCGCGTTTCGTGGCCGCAGGCGGACATTCCCGTGGTCCAACTCTCCGTTCAGACCCGCCTCGGCCCAGACCACCACTACAGGCTCGGCCAGCTCATCGCCCCGCTGCGCGCAGAGGGCGTGCTGATCATCGGGTCGGGCAGTTTCACCCACGACCTCTCGAGCTTCTTCACCTCCCGGGGCGACATCAATGCGCCGGAACAGGACTGGGTCCACGTCTTCGCCGAATGGATGTCGTCCGCCCTAACGGAAGGCCGCACTGAGGACCTGCTGCACTACCGCTCCCGCGCCCCCGAAGCCGCCCACAACCACCCAACCGAGGAGCATCTCCTGCCCCTCTACGTCGCGCTCGGCGCCGGAGACGGTACGGTAAACCACCTCCATTCCAGCACGACCTACGGCATTCTCCGCATGGACGCCTTCGCGTTTGGCAAGGCTGCCTAACTTTCAAATTTTCGGGAAGACGCACCCTCCCTGCGCGGCATGTCTGTTGCTCCGCAAGAGGTTACGCTAGAACCTGTCCCTCTGGGGCTGGCCAACCCAGGCTTTGGTAACCATGACTTTCCTTGACCGTCCGATGACCCGCCGTTTCGCCGCCGCGATCACTCTCGCCGGCGCGCTCTTCTCCGCTTCGTGCGAAAGCCTGGGCTCGTCCCCAGCCCCCGCGCCGGAGATCGGCCTCTACGAGCTTCGCATCTACACCACCAATCCCGGCAAGATGGATGCGCTGGACGCACGGTTCCGCGACCACACGATACGCCTCTTCCGCCGCCACGGCATGACGCCGGTCGGCTTCTTCCACGTCGTCCAGACGCCCGGCCAGCCGCGCGACAATCGCCTGTTCTACCTGATGGGCTATCCGAGCCGCGCCTCGCGCGACACGCAGTGGATGGCCTTCGCCAACGATCCGGAATGGAAGAAGGTCTACGCGGACTCGGAAGCCGGCGGCGGTCTGCTGTCCAAGGCGCCGGAGAACATCTTCCTGACCACCGCCGACTATTCGCCGAAACTCGACATGCGCGGAACGGAAACCGGCATGCCTCGCCTGTTCGAGCTGCGCACCTACACGACAAACCCCGGCAAGCTGGAAGATCTTCACACGCGCTTTCGCGATCACACGCTGCGCATCTTCGCCAAGCACGGCATGACCAACATGCTCTACTGGCGGCCCACGGGCGGGCAGCCTTCGATGGTCAACAAGATGGTCTACCTGCTCGCCTTCCCCGACATCGAGGCGCGCACAAGATCCTTCCAGCAATTTTCCGCCGACCCGGAATGGCAGAAGGTCTCGGCCGACAGCCAGAGAAACGGGCAATTGCTGGCGTCCCCCAACGGCGTCGTGGCGGTCCAGCTGACGCCGACGGATTATTCGCCGCTGAAATAGGGGCTTAGCGCCGTAAATGGGGAATCGGGAATGGCCTTCCCGCTCCAGCTTGGGCACGTATCCCACACGCTTGCCCAACAGGCCTAACAATCCCTGTTCCGTGCTCCCAAATCCCCCAGGACTTGCTTTTGTTGCAATTGCAACTATCTACCCCGCCAACAGCAGTTCCAACCGGAGCTCACAATGATCGAAGTGCGGCCTTTTTCGTCGCTTGGCGGCGCCAACCATGGCTGGCTTGACGCCCGCCATCACTTTTCGTTCGCGGAATACCATGACCCCAGGCGCATGAACTGGGGCAAGCTGCGCGTCTGGAACGACGATCTCATCGCGCCCAAGTCCGGCTTCCCGCCGCACCCGCACCGCGACATGGAGATCATCACCTATGTCCGCACCGGCGCGATCACCCACCAGGATTCGATGGGCAACAAGGGCCGCACGGCCGCAGGCGACGTCCAGGTGATGTCCGCCGGCACGGGCGTGCGCCACGCCGAATACAATCTCGAGGACGAAGCCACGACGCTCTTCCAGATCTGGATCGAACCCGATCGCGGCGGCGGCCAGCCAGGCTGGGGCGCGAAGCAGTTCCCGAAATCCGACCGCTCGGGCGCGTGGTCCATCCTTGCTTCGGGCAAGGGCGATGAAGGCGCGCTCGATATCCGCGCCGACGCGCGTGTGGCCGGCGTCACGCTCGAAGCCGGACAGGAGGTCACCTGGGAAACCGAACCCGGCCGCCACGTCTATGCCGTGCCGGCGACCGGCGCGATCGAGGTCCGCACGGCGGAAGACGGAAGCCAGCGCGTCAACGCGCGCGACGGCGCCGCGATCTCGGGCAAGTCGACAATCGTCTTCAAGGCGCTCGAAGGCCCCGCCGAAATCGTGCTTACGGATACGTTGTAAAGCCGTAACTGTCGCCTGGCAGGCGAGTGGTCTAGGCTCCCCGGATCAACCGGGGAGTCGGCCATGTCCAGATCCAGAGCTATCCTAGCGGCCATTGCGGCCATGCCCTTGCTTTCCGGCTGCATTGTCACCACCGCCGCTGGGGCAGCCATCGGCGCGACCGGCGCGGTGGTCGGCGGCGCAGTCGACCTCGTCACAACCTCGAAGGAGGAGCAGATGGCGAAGGACAACAAGCGCCTGAAGAAGGAAAACGAGGAACTAAGGAAGCAGAACAAGGGCTGAGGAAACGCGCGGCCAGTCCTTTCAACCGCCTCGCATTCATCCCACCTTCAGGTTAGGCTAGGTTAGCTGCGGCGCAGGCAGCCGACACATTCCGGCGCCGCACAGGAATTCAGGAGGAGCCGCCATGGCCCGAACGAAAACTCCGCTCATCGCCCTCGGTCTGATCCTCGGCCTCGCCGCCGCGGCGCCTGCCGCCGGTGCGCTGACGGTCGAAGCGAACCTCTCCGCCGACTTCCAGAAGAAGCTCGACAAGGAATACGGCAAGCGCGAAGCCAAGGTTCTCACCGACATCCTCGTCAAGAAGATCGAACGCACGTTTGCCCGCGAAGGCGTCAAGGCCGAGCGCGTGGTCGTCACCATCGAAGACGCCAAGCCCAACCGGCCGACCATGAAACAGGTATCCGACACGCCCGGCCTCGACGGGATCCACTCGGTCGGCATTGGCGGCGCGGAACTCACAGGCATCGCCTATGACGCTTCCGGCAAGGAACTCGGCAAATTCAACTACGACTGGTACGAGACCGATATCTCGAATTCGATCGGGGTCTCCACCTGGTACGACGCCCGCTGGAGCTTCGACCGCTTCGCGACCCGCTTCGCGGACAAGCTGAGCTAAGACTGGCAGTCGACAACAGGCATTGGGCAGTCGCGGGCGGGCATTCGCCGTCCACTACTCCTTGCCGTAACGGCTGCCGATTGCTGAACGCACCGCTGCCCGCCTCTCACCGAATTCCCGTCACCTTGTGCGTCTGCAGGCTCAGCCGCCATTGCGGATGCTCGAGGCAGTAGGCAATGCACGCTTCCTGGGACGCTTCCCGCATTGGGCCATCCATGGGCTGAAGGAAGAAGTTCCGGAAGTTGGACCTGGCGAATTTCTCCGGCGGCGCATCGGCCTGCGGGTAGACCAGCTTCAGCTCATCACCCGAAACCTGTTTCAGCTCTGCCGTCGCCTTCGGGCTGACGCACAGCCAGTCGATCCCCTCTGGCGCCGCGATCGTCCCATTGGTCTCCACGCCGATCTCGAATCGGCGCGCGTGCAGCGCAGCAATCAACGCCGTATCCAGTTGCAGCAAAGGCTCCCCGCCGGTGCACACGACATAGCGCCGCGCCTCGCCGCCCTTCCACAGCGCCGCCACATGATCCGCCAGCGCGCTAGCCTCCGCGAACTTCCCTCCGCCATCGCCGTCCACACCGACGAAATCCGTGTCGCAGAATGTGCACACCGCAGCCTCGCGATCCTTCTCCAGGCCGCTCCACAAATTGCAGCCGGCAAAGCGCAGGAACACCGCTGCCCGCCCCGTCTGCGCGCCCTCGCCCTGCAGTGTATAGAACGCCTCTTTGACAGAATACGTCACGGCGCCACCTGCCTATGGCTCCGCCACTTCGCATAGCCTTTCGCGCGCAACTCGCACGCTGGGCACGCCCCGCAGCCATATCCCCAGGCATGCCGGTGCGTGCGGTCGCCGAGATAGCAGGTGTGCGTCTCCTCGACGATGATATCGACCAGCGCCTGCCCGCCCAGCTCTTCCGCCAGCGCCCAGGTCTGCGCCTTGTCGAGATACATCAGCGGCGTCTCGACCGGCGTTGCGCGATCCAGCCCCAGCGACATCGCCTGGCTCATCGCATCCATCGTCGCGCGCCGGCAGTCGGGATAGCCGGAATAGTCCGTCTCGCACATGCCGCCGACCAGCCGCCCAAGGCCGCGCCGGTACGCGACGGCCCCCGACATCGCGAGGAACACCAGATTTCGCCCCGGCACGAAGGTCGATGGCAGTCCACTCGCCTGGAAGTCTATCTCCCGTTCGCGCGTCAGCGCCGTGTCCGACATCTCCCCCAGCACGCCGAGATCCAACACCCGGTCCTCGCCCAGCTTGGCGCGCCAGTCCGGAAACCGCTCGCGCAGCGCACCAAGCACCCGCCCCCGGCATTTGAGCTCGATCGCGTGGCGCTGGCGATAGTCGAACGCGATCGTCTCCACCCGATCAAACCGCGTCAGCGCCCACGCCAGGCACACGGTCGAATCCTGGCCTCCGGAAAACAGCACGAGGGCGGACGAAGCGGTCATGCATTTCCGATGGCCTCCCGGGTCGCTGCGGTCAAGTCAGGGCACGGCCGCACGGATTTGTAGGCGCGCGTGGATGTTTGCGTCGGATTGAGGTAAGATCTCCTGGCTGGACGAAACAGTCTGGCGAGGCGGTTGGAGGCCGGCGTGACGAAATGGATCGTGACGGGATTTGCAGCACTGCTTGCGGCAGGCGCGACGATGATCGCCCCGGCGGCGGCCGGACCTGAGCGCCGGACAGAAATGGTCGACGACGGCAAGGCGGTCGACAGCCTGCTCCTGCGCTACAATTTCGACGCCACCTGGGTCCTCGACGCACAGAAGATCATGCTGCGCGACACCTATCGCGACCACTACCTGCTGACGCTGAAGAAGCCCTGCGGGTGGATCGAGCTGTCGAACCCCTTCACCTTTTTTCCCGCACTGAGAGATCGTGTGCGCGCCTCGCTGAGGTATGATGTGCGCGATAATTTGCACGCGATCTGCGACATCGCGAAGATCGAGAAGATCTCGTCCCAGACGGCGAAAGAGCTGCGGGCCAAGCCGGCTGGCTGACCCGAAGCCATGCCCGCGACTCGTGCTATCTTGCCACGCAGGAGCAACAGGAGCAGGTGTCCGCCCATGGGCCGGATGATCTACAAGGTGCTGACGCGCGAACAGTGGGCCGCCGCGGAATCGGGCGGGCCGGTCCAGGCGCCTGTCGATGTGTCCGACGGGTTTATCCACCTCTCCACCGGGGCGCAGCTCCAGGAAACACTCTCCAAATGGTTCAAGGGCCAGGAAGGCTGCGTGCTCGCCTCCTTCGACCCCGATGACTTCCCGCATGCGCTGAAGTGGGAGAAGTCACGCGGCGGCGATCTCTTCCCGCACATCTATGGCGATGTGCGCGCCTGGCAGGTGCGCTCGCTGTGGCTGCTTGAGCTGGGCGGTGATGGCGCGCCGCTCGCCCCTGACGAAGTCATCCATGAACGCGCGCGCGCCAGGGCCGATGCCCACGCGTCCGCCAAGCGGGAGTCCAAGCCGGGCGCCGTTTCGTGAATCTGTTCGATGTCGGCGCCGGCATCGCGCGCCTGCTGCCGGCCGAAAGCGCCCACCGCTTCACCATAAACGCCCTCAAGACCGGCCTTGCGAAGCCCGAACCGCAGCTCGACGACCCGCGTCTCGCCGTCACGCTCAAGCGCTCGGGCCTCAAACTGGCCAACCCGATCGGACTCGCCGCCGGGTTTGACAAGAATGCCGAAGTCATTGCGCCGATGCTCGCCTTCGGCTTCGGCTTTGTCGAATGCGGCACCGTCACGCCCCGCCCGCAGGCCGGCAATCCGCGTCCCCGCCTGTTCCGCCTCACGGAAGACCGCGCCGTGATCAACCGCATGGGCTTCAACAATGAAGGGCTCGGCCTCTACATCCGGCGTCTTGCTGCGGCAAGAAACCTGGGCGTGATTGGCGCGAATGTCGGCGCCAACAAGGACAGCGAGGACCGCGTCAACGACTACGTCGCTGGAGTGAGGGCCGTCTGGCCGCACTGCACCTACATCACCATCAACATCTCGTCCCCCAATACACCCGGCCTGCGTGGCCTGCAGGACCGCGGCGCGCTCGAAGATCTGCTCGGCCGCACCGGCGAGGCGGCGAAGGAAATGCACGCCGTCGTCAAGGGCCGCGCCGTCTTCCTGAAAGTCGCCCCCGATCTCGACGACCGCGCCATCGCCGACATCGCCGATGTCGTGCGCGCCCAGGGCTGGCTCTCGGGCCTCATCGTCTCGAACACCACGATCGACCGCCCGCCGTCGCTCACCAGCCCGCACAGGGACGAGACCGGCGGTCTCTCCGGCGCGCCGCTCATGCACAAGTCGACCCGCGCGCTTTCCATCTTCCGGGACGAGCTGAACGGCGAACTCGACCTCATCGGCGCGGGCGGCATCTCCAGCGGCGCCGATATCGTCGCCAAGCTCAAGGCTGGCGCACAGGCCGTCCAGCTCTACTCCGCCATGGTCTTCGAGGGTCCCGGAATCGTCGCGAGGCTGAAACGGGAGCTGGTTGAGATTATGGATGAGCAAGGCGCCACGAGCCTGGGCGAGCTGGCGCAATAGCCGTGCGTCGGGTGGGCGGCCCTCGCCTCTTCCCCAACAGCCTCTTCTCTCTCCGTCCACCCTCTCTGCAGAGGGCGTCCGCTGGCTGGCCGGTGTCCTGCTGGATTGCCGGGGCGGTCACCCGGCGTTCCCCGGCCTTGGCGGATCGCGGAGGTGGGCCGCGAGACGGAGGGGAGAGAGAAACGAGGCCTCCACTAAAAGGGTGAGGCCGGCGCTGTCGGATGGCGCCGGCCTCGTGCCCTAGCGGGAAAATCGGGGGATCAGCCGCTAGAGCGTTCCTTGTAAGCCTGGGCCAGGGCAGCCGAGCCAAAGCCGGCGACGCTGTCCGTCATCGTCCGGGTGACACATTCCTTGGCGGAGGCTTTGAGGCGCGTGCCAGTTGGCGCCTGATTGGCGCAGAAGCGCTTCACCTGTCGCTCCAGTCGGATCAGCATCTTGTTGGCGCCATCGGAGGTTGCGAGTTCGGATTGCTCGTATGCGAACTTGAACTGGAAACCCTCGCTCTTGAGCGTGACTTCTTCAGCGAAGGCCGGGCCCGAGAAGAAGCCGGTGGCGAAGGCGCCGGCGATCACACCGGCCGCGATCAGGTTGGTGGCGTTCAGCAGCGTTTTCATCTTTTGTCCCTCAGTTTCTGGGTCGGTTTCTGTTTCGTCTCTCGCGAGGGCCCTGACCTGCCTTCTCGAAAGTCGATAGTCTTTTATCGAATAACAATATGACTGGTCAATGGGCCATTCATGGCGAAATCGGGGCATTGATGAGCGCCCGATGTGCTAATCCCAATGAAAACGCCCGGAGCCATGGGCTCCGGGCGCAATCCGCAAGTTTGGCGGGAGACGCTACCTGGCGGCGATCACCTGCACGCCCGGCGCCTTGCCGTGCGAGGCGTAGAGGCCAGTCGGATCCTTCAGCACCACATCGGCCGCGGTATCTTTCAGGCAGGCGCGATAGGTGTAATAGGCGACGCCCACCAGCGGTCCCACAGCCTTCAGGCAGACCTTTCTGACCGCGCCGTCGAGTTCTGCGACGTAGGTGGCCACCTGCTCCTTGGAGCTGGTGTCCTTGGGGGTCATCACGGTGACATCGCCTGCGGCGGTGGAGGGGAGCAGGACGGCGGCAGCAGCGATAATGGCGAGGTATTTCATGGTTCTTCTCCGGGTTGTCGTTTGACTGAACTACTCAACGACCCTGGAGCGTTTCCCGTCCGGACCGGGCGATTCGCCTCTTTGTGCAGACGCGAACATGGTCATGCTGCATTGCAACATAGTCAACGAACCCAGCGTGAAGCTTACGTAACGTCATGATGACTGGACAGGCCGGCCGGTGCAGCGTGCTGGCTTGGTGAGGAGCGGCGCAGATGCGTGCGGTAGTTTGCGAGGCGCTGGCGGCGGACTTCTCTCGCGTTACGCTCAGGCAGGTTCCCCTGCCCCAGCCAGGCCCCGGCGAGGTGCGGGTCAAGGTCGAGGCCGCAAGCCTCAACTTTCCGGACCTGCTGATGCTGCAGGGCAAATACCAGTTCAAACCCGAGCCGCCCTTCATCGTCGGCATGGACCTCGCCGGCGTGGTCGACGCCGTCGGCTTGGGCGTGGTGGATCTCAAGTTGGGCCAGCGGGTTGCGGGCGGGGCCAAGACCGGCGCGTTCGCCGACTTTGCCATCTGCCCGGCCGGCTCGCTTCACGCCGTGCCCGATGCGATGCCCGCGCCGATGGCCGCCGCGTATCCCGCTGCCTACGTCACCGCTTACGTTGCCCTGGTCGAGCGCGCCAACCTCCAGCCGAACGAAACCCTGGTCGTCCATGGCGCCTCCGGCGGTGTCGGCATGGCGACGATGGATGTCGGCCGCCTTCTGGGCGCCCGCATCATCGCCACCACTGCCTCTGCCCAGAAGGTGCAGGCCCTCAAGACCGCCGGCGCCCATGACGTCTTGGTCCTCGGCGACACACCGGGCGACGCCTTCCGCGAGCAGGTGAAGGCGCTCACCGATGGCCGGGGCGCCGATGTCATCTTCGATCCTGTCGGCGGCGATGTGTTCGACGAATCCACGCGCTGCATCGCTTTCAACGGCCGCCTGCTCGTCATCGGCTTCGCTGGCGGCCGCATCGCCGACCTGAAAACCAACATCGCGCTGATCAAGGGCTTCTCCGTCATCGGCGTCCGCGCCGGCGAATACACGCGCCAGCTTCCCGCCCGGGGCCGCATCGTCCGCAACCAGATCTGGCAATGGGCCGCTGAAGGAAAAACCCGCCCCACCGTCTTCGCCGAACTCCCCCTCGATCGCTGGCGCGAAGCATTCGACCTGATGCGGGACAGGCGGCTGGTGGGGAAGGTAGTGCTGAGGCCGTAGCGAGAGGCAGTGGGCGCTCGCATTCGGCGCACCTGCCCGCTGCCCCAGCGCGCGACCCGCCCTATTTCCTCCATCCCGCCAACACGGCCGCCGCCGCAGCGTCCAGCTCGGCGTCGGTCCACTTCCGTCCCTTGATCTCAGACTTCAGCAGGTAGGTGAGCGGCGCGAGGAACAGATTGCCCAGGAGGTCCGTCGGCAAATTCTTGAAATCCCCTGATGCGATCCCCGCGCGCCGCAGGTCGCTCACCATCCGAACGATCGCCTTGTGCGCCTCGCCGCCCTCGCGCTCCGCCAGCGCCGACTCGGCAAACCTCTGCCCGAACGCAAACGCATCCCGGTTGGCGCGATAGGCAAGATAGATCGCCTTCCACATCCGCTTCAGCCGGTCCGGCGGACCCTCGCCGGCGTCCACGCCGGCCGCCGCATTGACGAACACATCGGCCTTCATCTGGCGGTAGGCCGCGATCAGCAGCTCGTCCTTGCTCTCGAAATGCCGATAAAGCGTGCCCTCGGCGACGCCTGCCTCGGCGGCGATCGCCGCCGTCGTCGCCGCCGCCATGCCGTCGCGCGCGACGATGCCGGTCGCCGCGCTGAGCAGCTTCGCGCGCGTCGCCGCTCCAGCCGAAGAGGATGCAGTCGGAGTCATGCCGTCAGACCGCCTGCTGGCGCGGCGCCTGTCAAGGCTGCGCCCTGTCGCGTGCGCCCAGACAATGCCAACCTCGCCCCATGAGCGAGGCGCGATTCCTGGGCATCGACTTTTCCGGCGGCGCCAGCCCGTGGAAGAGCGTGTGCTCCCGGCCCACAGTGTGGATCGCCACGCTCGAAGCCTTCCGCCTCACCCATCTCCATCCCGTGCAGGATCTGCCCGGAGAGGGCGAGCCGTTCGACCGCCTGGTCAGCCTGCTGTACGAGGGCCGCTATCGTGCAGCCGGCATCGATGCGCCCTTCTCTCTCCCGCAAGCGCATCTTCCTCCCGGCGGCCATGCGCGCCTCCTCGCGGATGTCGCCGCGATGACGCCGGCCGGCGACCGCCCGTTTCCACGCGGCGAGGCCATTCTCGCCTACGCATCCGGCTTCTCCGAAATTGCCTCCGCGAAAGTCTGGCGCGAGACCGAGCGCAACTGCGGCGCCATGGCGCGATCGACACTCTGGAACGGCGCTCGCCCCGGCGCGCCTTTCACCGCAGCCTGCCTCACCCTCCTTGCGCGCGCGAAGCGCCCGATCTGGCCGTGGAAGGATGGGCAGGGCATGCTGGTCGAAGCTTTCCCAGCGGCTCAGCTCGCCGCATGGGAGCTCCCTAACACCGGCTACGCGCTGCCGGAAGAGAAGCCTGTCCGCGCCACGATCCTCACCGCGCTGGAAAGGCGCCAGCACCTCGACATCACGCCGTCCTTCCGCAAGCTGATGCTGAACTCGCCGGACGCGCTTGACGCCGTCGTCGCCGCCTTCGGCGCAAGAGCCGCCGCCAACCGCCAGCTCGCACACGAACGTCCCGCGGCATGGAAGCTGGAAGGCGCCATCGCGGTGCACTCTTAGCCGCGCGCGCGAGCACATTCTCTATTTGCCGCCCTGGCCATTCCACCGTTCGACCTGCCTGACGGAGAGTGGCGTCCTCGCTCGTGTTGCGCCACTATGGCCCGACGGCAAAGCATGAGGCCCAGCCATGAATCGATTCAAGCGCGCAGCACTTGCATTCGTTGCCGGCAGCCTCGCGGCTTGCACGACTGTCGACTCGGCGGATCAGGCCGTTTCGGGGACCCCACCGCTTTGCAAGCCAGGCGGCGATCTGGGGAGCTTGATGGTCGCGCCTTTGACACACTGGCGTCCAGACCAGAAGGAGCCGCCGGTACGCGAAGCCATCGCCGAAGCGGCAATCAAATCGTCCTTCACCGGATTGAGGTGTGCGCGCACGGTTGAGATTCGCCCAATCGCTTCGGACCAGACCCTGCCGCAGACGCTTGACGCGGCGCGTCAGGCCGGCGCCACCACCCTTGTTGTTGTGACCGTCCATGAGCTTGGACCCATCCTCACCCTCTCCCTTCCAGTGCTGTGGAGCGGATGGAGCGATGTGGCGTTCGAGTTCAAGGCCATCGACGTGAAATCCGGCCAGGTTGCGCTTGACCTCATCCGGCATCGCAGGGTGGGTGGCGCGTTCAATCTGCGAGGCCTGGGCCCGCTCCAGGCCGAATTTGAAGCCGCGCTGAAGCCCTTGCTTGCCGAATAGTGCGAAGGCGCTTCCGCAGGCTGTGGCGCAGCCGGCTACACGCAAGTGACATCGCGCCAGATTGGCTCGACATTGCCGGCGTCGGGTGATGGAGGGTCCATGACCAGCATGAACGGCCTGACAGGCCGATTGCGGCGAAGGGAATTTCTGGGCCGTGCGGTCGCCTTGATGGCCGCGACGTCCCTGCAGCCAGCTTGCACCAGCATCAGCTCGGTGGCGTCGGCTGCGGCGCCTCGTTCGAGGTTGATCCTGCTCGGAACGGGCGGAGGACCAACCCCCAAGCCTAACCGGTCGGCGCCTGCGCAAGTCATCGTCGTCAACGACGCGTCGTACGTGATCGATTGCGGAGACGGCGTGGCCCGCCAGATGGTGCTGGCAAAGCTAAAGCTTGCCGGGATCCGGAGCATCTTCCTGACGCATCAGCATTCTGATCACAATGCCGACTATGGCAATCTCGTCCTCCTTGCCTGGGCCGCCGACCTCTCCAGACGGATCGACGCCTACGGACCGCCGCCGCTGAAAGACATGACACGGCTCTTCCTTGAGATGAACGACTACGACATCCGCACGCGGATCGGCGACGAAGGACGTCCTCCGCTGGGTGGACTGATTGTTCCGCACGAGATCAGCGCCGGCGGGCTCGTGATGGAGGATGAAAACGTCAGGGTGACGGCGGCCCTGGTTGACCATCCGCCTGTCGTCCCGGCGTTCGCCTACCGGTTCGATTGCCCCGACCGGTCGATCGTTTTCTCCGGCGACACGCGGCCATCGGGGAACCTGGCGAGGCTCGCCGAGGGCGCAGACATTCTGGTGCATGAAGTGATGTATCTGCCGGGGCTCGAACAGATCATCGCAGCGGAACCCAACGCCAGGACGTTGCGCGAGCACCTTCTTGCCAGCCATTCAACCACCGAGCAGGTCGGACGCATCGCCAGCGAGGCCGGCGTGAAGACCCTTGTGCTGTCCCATTTCGTGCCTGGCGGCTCCCCATTCCTGAAGGACGAAATCTGGTTCGACGCCGTGCGCCCGTACTTCTCGGGCAACCTGATCATCGGCCGCGACCTGCTCGAACTGTAGCGGACCTGTCGTCACGCCATCGCCCGCCAATCTTGACCCGTCGGGCCCATGCGCCAACATCGACTGATGACCTACGCTATCCGCACCCTCGCCCCGCAGGATCATCACGGATGGGATCGCCTCTGGCGCGGCTATCTCGAATTCTACGAGACTGTCTTGCCGGACGAAGTGAGCGACCTCACCTGGCGGCGCATCCTCGATCCCGAGGCGCCGATCCTCGCCTTCTGTGCGGCGCAAACCGGCGGAGAGCATGACGGCAGGCTGCTCGGCATCGTCCACTACCTCTTCCATCCTGTGACGTGGGCGGCCGGGCCGCGCTGCTATCTCGAGGACCTGTTCACGGCGCCCGAGGCTCGCGGACAAGGCGTCGGCAAGGCGCTGATCGAGGCGGTCTACCGCGAGGCGGACGCGCGCGGCGCTGACCAGGTCTACTGGCTCACGCAGGACTTTAACGCCACCGCCCGCAGGCTTTACGACACGGTCGCGACTGCGACGCCCTTCATCAAGTACCGGCGCTAGCGGAACACGCGCAACGGCTCGGCGACGCGCGGCGCAACGCCTAAAACAGGAACAGCCCGGTCTTGCGACCGGGCTGCCCTTTCGTCCTTTGGACACTCGTACCGGTGGGGACCGGTTAGCGGCCGATCGTAATGGTCACTTCAGCGCGGCGGTTCAGCGGCTCACGCACGCCGTCTGCCGTCGCCTTGGCCGGATCGTTCTCGCCGCGGGATGCGGTGCGAACTGCTGTTTCGGCGATGCCGCCAGCAACCAGCGCCTGCTTGACCGTGTCTGCACGCTTGGCCGACAGCCTGTCGTTGTAGGCTGCGCCGCCCGACGAGTCGGTGTGGCCTTCCACGGCGGTGACCGTGATGTTGCAGCCGCCGGTCTTGGCGCGGGAAATCGCCTGGTTGACGATCTCGCGGTTGTTCGCCGTGAGGTCCGAACGGTCCCATTCGAAGTAGACGGTGAACGGTTCCGGCTGCACCGAGCACACCTGCGCCTGGGTCTGCGCCGTAGAGGGCGGCGGAGGAGGCGGAGGAGGCGGGGGTGGCGGCGGGGGTGGCGGCGGAGGCGGGGGTGGCGGCGGAGGCGGAGGCGGCGCCGGAGGCGGCGGTGCATTAAACATCCACCGCAGGCCCGCAGTCACCGCATGTTCCGTGTAGCCCACATCGTAGCTGCCGCCGACGCCAGAGAATACGAGATCCTGGATATCGGTGTAGGTGTAGCCGATCTCAGCAGTCATCTGCTCGTTGAGCTTCACGCCGAAGCCAGCGAGCACGTTGTAGGCGAACGAGGTGTCGCTGTCGTCAAACCCGTTGGCTGCTGCGCCGCCGGGAACGGCATAGAGCGAAGCCGCGTTCGAATCGACGCGAGCTGCGCCAACGCCGACGCCGAGATACGGCATCACGTTGCCGGCGAGGTTGAAGTCCTTGATGACGTTGAGCATCAGCGAGGAGGTGCGTGTCGAGCCGGCGCCTTGGGCGGCGCTGGTCGCCGCAGGCTTGGTGCCGATGAACGTGCTCGGCACATCCAGTTCCACGTTCCGATAAGCGACGTCGCCTTCGACGCGGAGACCGCCCCCAAGGGCGTAGCCGAGACCAAAGTTGTAGATCGGATCGAGCTTGGGTGTTGCGCGAACATCGAGAGCGCCGTTTCTGTTCGGCGGCGCGTCGATATCCTGGATGCCATCAACGATTCCGCCGATCCGGGCAGCTCCGTACCATCCAGTCTGAGCATGAGCTGCTGCGCCAGCAGCCATCGTGGCGGCCGCGGTGGCGCACAGTAAGGCCTTTTTCATAAAGTTCCCCTTGTCCAAAGGTCTTCCCCGGCGCCGGAAAAGCGGTCGCCGGAGTATTGAACGCGGTCGCCCCGCATTCTGATCCTCGCGTTACACGCTTTTTTTTGCGTTGGCGATATCGGGCTGGCCTCAAGAGGAAAATACGCTGCTTTTTAGAGAATTGAGGGGCCGGCAAGCAACAGAGACCTGTGAGTGCAGTGCGTCGCGGACCGATGCGACCCACGTGAACAGCCCCAACTTCCGGAATTAGCTGGATTTCTGATTCGCTTGCGCGTCGGCGTACGTTAGTCTGGGGAATCTTCTTCGGGAGCCTCGATCCAGACAAAGCTCCAAGCCGCTTCGTACTTCCGTCGCGGCTCGCGGGGTTGTCGCTTGCCTGACGTGACGGCGCCGGCCCGAGCAGACGGGGCCAGTCGGCGTACAGGGACCCGTCGCGGCGTTGTCGCCGACGTCACTTGGGTCCTAAATCGGGCAAACCTTACGGGAGCGCCATGTTGGCTGCCGAACATTTCGATGTGCTGATCGTGGGCGCCGGCCTCTCGGGAATTGGGGCGGCCTATCATCTCAAGACCCGGCTTCCCAAAAAGACGTATGCGATCCTGGAAGCCCGCGACGCCATCGGCGGCACCTGGGACCTGTTCCGCTATCCCGGCATCCGTTCCGACAGCGACATGTATACGCTCGGCTATTCCTTCAAACCCTGGCCGGGCGCCAAGGCGATTGCCGATGGTCCCTCGATCCGGACGTATGTCCGCGACACCGCGGCCGAGCATAGCCTCGACCAGAAGATCCGCTTCCACCACAAGGTTGTCTCTGCGACGTGGTCATCCAGGGACGCGCGCTGGACCGTCACGGCCGAGCGCGGTGAGACGAAGGAGCGCGTGGAGATCACGTGCAGCTTCCTCATGATGTGCAGCGGCTACTACAACTACGATAACGGCTACACGCCAGACTTTGCAGGCATGGACAAGTTCAAGGGCAAGCTTATCCATCCGCAGCTGTGGCCGGAAGACCTCGATCACGCCGGCAAGAACGTGGTGGTGATCGGCAGCGGCGCCACTGCGGTGACGATCGTCCCGGAAATGGCGAAGACCGCCGGGCACGTCACGATGTTGCAGCGGTCTCCTACCTACGTCGTCTCGCGCCCGTCGGAGGACCAGATTGCGCTGAGGCTGAGGAAGTGGTTGCCGGAAAAATGGGCCTACACCGTCACGCGCTGGAAGAACGTACTCCTGCAGATGTATTTCTACGGCCGCGCACGGAAAAAGCCTGACCTCACGCGGAAGGCGATCTCGGCTCTCGCGCAAAAGGAGTTGGGGCCGGACTATCCTGTCTCCACGCACTTCAATCCACGCTACAATCCATGGGACCAGCGCCTGTGCCTGATCCCGGACGGCGACCTGTTCAACGAGATCAAGTCCGGCCACGCTTCCGTCGTCACCGACACCATCGATACGTTCACCGAAACAGGCATCAAGCTGAAGTCCGGCAGCGAGCTTCCCGCCGACATCATCGTGACCGCAACTGGCCTCGACCTTGTCTTCCTCGGCAATGCCGAGATCAGGGTCGATGGCGAAAAGGTCGAGATGTCGAAACGGCTGACCTACAAGGGCATGATGTATTCTGGCGTGCCCAACCTCGTCTCGATCTTCGGCTACACCAACGCCTCGTGGACGTTGAAGTGCGACCTCACCTGCGAATACACCTGCAGGTTGATCGAGCGCATGGACCGGATGGGCGCGAAGGTGGCGACGCCGACGCTCTCAGCTGAAGGCGTCAGGCAGACGCCGTGGCTCGACTTCTCGTCCGGCTACGTCCAGCGCACCATCGACCGCTTTCCAAGGCAGGGCGAGCGCAAACCCTGGCGTCTGAACCAGAACTACGCAGCCGACGTGCTGATGCTGCGCTACGGTACGCTGGACGATCCGGAACTGGTCCTGTCGTAGGCGGGGACCTCCGATCAAACCACCGGAACCCACACCTCGCATCCGCCCTGGCCTGTGCGCGCATCGAACTCCGGTCCGTAGAATTCGATCATCTGCATGGCGCCCGACTTCGGCGCCCTGCCCGACTGAGCAAGCCATTCCCCTGCCGCACCACACGTGGCCCCGATGCTGGCGACGTGTTCGGCATGCTTGAACGACGCCCACTCACGGCCCGCCATCCGTGCACCGGACATGCCTTCGGGCAACTGGTCGAGACTCTTCACACGCACCGCCGCGAAATAGTCGAAGCCTTTGTGGTCATCGGGGTCGGCAGGAGCGAGATTGAGCCCGTAGGCGGCGCCGGCGATCTCGCCCGGCACGGTCCCGATCATGGGTCCAAAGGCCTGCCACAAGGTGGGAATTCCGGCTCGATCTTCGAACCGGAAGTATTTTCTCAGCCCCGCGAACAGCATCGCTTCGGCTTTGAAGAAGCGGTTCGGGGCGCTGAGAACTGAGGGCTTGTCGGGCATGCGAACTGGCTCCACGAGCTCAAGACTGGCGAGGGATCGCCGGGAGCGCGCTTCCTCGGGCGTGAGCCCGAACTGGTCGCGAAACGCGCGGGTGAACGCCTCGTGCGAACCGTAGCCCACCGCCAGCGCGACCTGGAGAATGTCAGGCGCGCCATCGGCAAGCTGCCGCGCCGCCTCTGTCAGCCGCCGGCCGCGCATGTAGGTGACAACCGGCAGGCCGACGATGGCGGCAAAGGTGCGGGACAGATGAAAGCGCGACAGCCCGGACGCCTCAGCCACATCATCGAGCGTCGTCGGCTCGCTGAAGTGACTTTCGATGTACCAGAGCGCCTTGCCGATCGCCTGCATGCCTCACCTTTCGAAGCGATGATGCCGATATGCGCGATCTGGACAAGGCTCGCTTGATCGGACTTGCGGTTAACCGGCCTTCCTTCTCGCGCGATGCACGGCCGCATCGAGCGCCGACAGGAAGGCAGACCTGTCCTTCGGGCTGAACGGCTTGGGACCGGTCGTGATCTCGCCGAACGAGCGCAGGTGCTCCATCAGCCCGCGCGTCGCCAATGCCGAACCGATCATGTCGCTGGTAAAGACTTTCGCAGTGGGAGAGATCGCCTCCGCACCCTTCTCCAGCACGCGCGCCGCCAGCGGAATGTCGTTGGTGACGACGATATCGCCCGGCGCGGCGCGCTCGGCGATCCAGTCGTCGGCCAGATCCGGGCCCGCATCGACGAGAACGAACCTGATGCGCGGTTCAGCGGGCGTGCGGATGAAGGAATTGGCGACGACGTGCACGTCCAACCCGACCCTGCGGGCGACCTTGTAGATTTCGTCCTTCACCGGACAGGCATCGGCGTCGACATAGATGGCCATGACGGCGGATTATTCCGGCGGGCGCCTGCTGTCCAGCGGGGCATCAGTCCTTCGCCCTGGCGGCCGGCTTCCGGGCGGCGCCCGTGGATTGGCGAGGTGAAGTCTTCGCGGGCTTCCCGTCACCCGAACCTTCGCCACGCCGCTGGCGCTCCTCGTGGAGGCGATGGGCGTTCTTCTCGACCTTCTCAAGGATCGCCTTGAGTTCGTGATCGGTGAGGTGCTCGATGCCGATGTATTCATTGTCGGCGTCGACCGCGGCGCGGATCAGTTCGTCAAGCTTGGCCTGAAGCGCGCCGTTGTCGCGGTTCTGGGTGTTCTGGATCAGGAAGACCATCAGGAACGTGATGATGGTCGTCGAGGTGTTGATCACGAGTTGCCACGTGTCGGAAAAGCCGAACAGCGGGCCAGTTATCGCCCAGAGTATCACGAAGCTGATGCAGGCGAGGAAGGCGAATGGGCTGCCCGCGTATTCGGCCACCTTGTTCGCGAATTTCGTGAACAGCTTGCTCATCAGGCATGCAAACACGCAGGCCGTCCGGAGGTTCCCTACCCGCCGCTGAGGGGCGGCAACAGCGCGATCTCGTCGTTTGCTGAGATCGTCGTTCCAGCTTCGTCCGCCACCAGCGTCTGGTTGACCGCGATGCGGACGGATTTGGAGAGCAGCAAGTCGGAGAGATCGGGATTGGCGTCAGCAAGCTTCGCGCGGAGCGCTGCAGCGGTCGAGGCGCCTTCCGGCAGCGGGATGGATGCGGCCCGGAAAGCATCCTTGAGCTTGCCGAACAGGAGGACGGTCCCGGCCATCAGCCGCGCAGCCACGGTGTGATGGTGAGACCGAGCAGCATGCCCTCAGGGCTCAGCATGCGCGTCACCGTCTGACCCCAGGGCTCTTCGCGATTTTCGACCAGCAACGCATAGCCGCGATCCTTCAGCGCCTTTGTCGCCACCTTGATGTCCTCGACATCCAGCTCCAGCCACGCCGTCGGCGCACGCAGGTGCGCGGGCCATGTGCTTGTTCCGAACACGGCCTGCGCTGCCTGATCCAGCGGCCAGATCGCGAAATGCTTTACGCCCTGCATTTTCTCGCCGTGCAGGTAGGCCGGATTGTCCGGCATCTCCTCCAGCGGCAGCCCGAGCGTATCGAGATAGAGCTTCCGGCTCGCCTTGGGATCTACCGTGATCGGCCCGAAGCCGGCGACAAACAACACCTTCACGCCCGACAGGTCCGGCATGCCTCAGCCTCCCGTGTGCGACATCGTCCGGGGCGAAGCGGGCGAGGCCAGGCGCGCGGTGTCGAAGTCATGCCCCTTGGGCTTTCGCTCGATCGCGCCAAGGATGGTCTCGCGCAGCAGCTTGCCGGACGGATCGGACCGCAGCGCCTCGCGCAGGTCGGCCCCGTCCTCGCGGCCGAGACACGTATAGAGCCGCCCGGTGCAGGTGATGCGCACGCGGTTGCAGCTCTCGCAGAAATTGTGGGTCAGCGGCGTGATGAAGCCGAGCCGCCCGCCTGTCTCCTCGACCTTCACGTACCGCGCCGGTCCGCCGGTGCGATAGTCCAGATCGGTCAGCGTGTAACGCTTCGACAGGTCGTCGCGCACCTTCGCCAGCGACAGGAAGTCCTCGACACGGTCCGTCTCTGCCTCGCCCATGGGCATGGTTTCGATGAGCGTCATGTCCGCCCCGCGCTCATGCGCAAAGCGGATCAGATCCGGAATTTCCTGCTCGTTGACGTTGGCCAGGGCCACCGTGTTGATCTTGACCTTCAGCCCCGCCGCCAGCGCCGCATCGATCCCTTCGAGCACATCGCCCAGCATGTCCCGACGCGCGATCTTCTCGAACAGGTCGCGCTTCAGCGTATCGAGCGAGACGTTTACCCGCCGCACGCCGATCGACGCCAGCTCGCCGGCATACTTCTTCAGCAACGTGCCGTTGGTCGTCAGCGTCAGCTCGCGCAAGCCATGGCCCAGGTGTCGCGCAAAGCGCGCCATCAGCTCCATCACGTCCTTGCGCACCAGCGGCTCGCCCCCCGTGATCCGCAGCTTGTCGACGCCGAACGAGGCAAAGGCCGTCACCAGCTCGTCCAGCTCCTCGAAGCTCAGCACGTCCTTGCGCGGCAGGAATGTCATACGCTCCGGCATGCAGTACGTGCAGCGCAGATCGCACCTGTCCGTGATCGACAGGCGCAGGTAAGTCACCCGCCGCTGGAACGAATCCACCAGCGCGCCCTGCGCGGCGGCAAACGCGGTGGGCGAGACCGCTGGATCGGCGACCTTGGTCGCCGGACGGGCATTGATGAGCGTGTAAGCCATTTTCCCAAGTTTACCGGGTTATGATGGGACAAGTCGAGCGGCGCCGGCGACCAAATATGGCGTCCATCGCCACTCCATGATAGGCATTTGACATGACAAAGCTGCTTGAAGATGCGGTTGAAAAGGTCCGTGGCCTGCCTGCCGAAGAGCAGGATCTGGCGGCGGAAATGCTGTTCCTGATCGCGAACCGGCACAATGGACCCTACCAACTCGATGCCGACGAACAGAAGGCGGTAAGGCAGGGTCTCGCCGAAGCAGGTCGAGGCGAATTCCTCCCGCCGGAGAAAACTGACGAACTCCTGAAGCGTCCGTGGCGCTGAAGATACGCCTGACGCCGCAAGCCGGCCACGACCTCGAAGAGATTCGCGCCTACGTGGTTGAGCGTAGCCCAGCTGCGGCGGACCGCATTAGAACACGGATCGACGCGGTACTTCAGCGATTGTCCGACCTTCCCCTGACCGGCGCGGTAACAAGCGAGCCCAATGTTCGCGTCGCGCAGCTCAAGGAGTATCCGTATCGGATATTCTACGTTGTCCGCGAGGACACGATCGACGTCCTGCACATCCGCCATACATCGCGCCGCAACTTCACCCCATCGGATACCTGATCTCCTTCGAGACCTCGTCCACCTTCTTCATCACGTCATCGGGAAGCGTCACGTCGGCCGCCTTCAGGATATCCGGCAGGTGGTCTTCATGCGTTGCGCCCACGATGGTCGAGGCGACGAAGTCGTGCTGCTTGCTCCAGGCAGTGGCGAACGTCGTCACCGACATGCCGGCTTCGCGCGCCAGGCCGATCCAGCGCCCGGTGGAAGCCAAGGTGTGTTCGTTGACATAGCGGCGCGCCATCGGGGCCTGGCGGGCCGGCATGTCCTTGTACTTCGTGAAACGGGCGCCAGCGGGCCATGCGCCGCCCTGGTACTTGCCGGTCAGCACGCCGCCGCCCAGGGGTGAATACGGGATGAGGCTCACGCCTTCCTGCCGGCACACCTGCGCCAGCTCGTCCTCGAAGCGGCGGTTGTTGAGGCTGAAATTGTTCTGGATCGAATTGTGCCGCGCGATGCCCAGCCGCTCCGACGTCGCGAGCGACTTCATCAGGCCCCAGCTGGTCTCGTTCGAGCAGCCAATCACACGCACCTTGCCGGCCTTCACCAGCTCGTCGAGCGCCAGCATGTGCTCGTCATAGGCGACGCCATGGTCGGGCCAGTGGGTCTGGTAGAGATCGACATAGTCCGTCTGCAGCCGCTTCAGACTGGCGTCGAACGCCCGCACGATGTTGTGGCGGTCCGTCGCCGTCATGGCATGCCGCTGCGCCGACTTGATCCATCCATGCGACGGACCTGAGACCTTGGTGGCGAGCAGCACGGCGTCGCGCGGCTTGGTCTTCATCCAGCGACCGACGATCTCCTCCGTGCGTCCGGCGTACTTGGCGTCGGGAGGAACGGGATAGTTTTCCGCCGTGTCGTAGAAGGTGATGCCCGCCTCGAACGCTTTATCCAGGATACGATGGCTCATCGCCTCGTCAGCCTGGTTGCCGAACGTCATCGTCCCCATGCAGATTTCGGAAACGTGCAGCGCCGAGCGGCCAAGGCGGCGGGTTTTCATGTGGGAGCCTTCTGATTTTCGCGAGACGTTAGCGATGTGAGCGAGGGCTCACAAGCGTTGATCAGGAAGGGGACGTACGGTCGCTATAGATAACCGGCCGGATCGAACAGTTCCGCTCACCCGACCGCGAAGGCGGTGGCGTATCCCTTTCGTCCGCAAACAACATGACTTGGTCGTTGCGCGAAAGAATTCCAAGGTTGCAGCGACCTGTCTCAGGGTTGCTTTCACGCTCGCGTTTGGACCCCACCCACTCATCACTTCCGGCCGCCTCCTCGATCGCGCGCTGAAGGTTGGCGACGACCGGCGGCATTCCAACGGCTCTACCTCCCCGGTCAAACACGCACTTCATCTTACCGTCGACCATGACGACGAGCTGTGTTGTAGGGCCATCCGCGGAGCGGTCATCGTAAGAGTCCGACATCGAGAAATAGTCGGCTTGGACAAACTGGCTGAACAACGCTCTGACTGCTTCTGTCGGAATCGCGCGCGTCCGTTCCCCGTCTGCCTTGACGAATCCCCGACCGCAATAGCGTACGTGGCCATCGCCACGAACTTCGACCTGATAAGCCGGGCAGGCGCCAAAGCATGGGCTGCGGACAATCGCGATGCGGAGCGAATTCCAGTCAGTAACGCCCAGGGAGGATTCGATTGCCGCGGGTGGTGTTTCAATGGTCGTGGGTTGAGGCGCTTGCACCTTGGTGCACGCCGCGATCAGCAGGAAGGCGAACCCCGCGCTCGAACGCATCAGCTCTCCATCAACCTCGGCATCAGCTCGACCATGTTGCAGGGCATGTGGCGGCTGTCGAGTTGCCAGCGGATGAGCTTGTCCCAGCCGTCTTTCACGGCGCCGTTCGATCCCGGCAGGCAGAAGATGAAAGTGCCGTTGGCGACGCCGGCGCAGGCGCGGGACTGGAGCGTGGAGGTGCCGACGGACTGGAAGCTGACGAGATGCCAGACGGTGTTGAAGCCTTCGATCTCCTTGTCGAACAGGGGACGCACGGCTTCGGGCGTGACATCCCTGCCCGTGAGGCCGGTGCCGCCGGTCGTCACCACGGCATCGACATTGCGGTCAGCGATCCACATGCGCATGACCGCCCGGATCGAGTTGATCTCGTCCGGCACGATGGCCTTGTCCGCCACCTCATGGCCGCTCTCCCGCACCCGCTCAGCCAGCAGGTGACCGGATGTGTCCGTCTCGTCGGTGCGCGTGTCCGAGATCGTCATCACGCAGATGCGCAGCGGATGAAACGGCGCATCATCCACCATCTTGCCGCCCGGGGCGGTGAGCGGGGGGTAGTTCGGTCCAGCCATTCTAGTCTCCATTATCCCATCGCGAGCGGGCTGAGCGGTCATCGCCTCGCGGCTCGATCCATTCGGCAACCTCGCCTTCCTTGGCCGGCCGAACTTCCTTCTTCCAGAACGGCGCTTCGGTCTTGAGGCGATCCATCAGGTAGTCAACCGCCTGCAACGCCTCGCGTCGGTGTTTCGACAGCACCGCCACCAGCACGATCGCCTCGCCAGGCGCCATGCGGCCATAGCGGTGGATGACGAGTGTGTCGATGACATCGAAGCGCGCGCGCGCCTCCGCCTCGATCGCAGCGATCTGCTTTTCGGTGAAGCCGGGATAGGCCTCGAGTTCGAGAGCGGACACTTCGCCACCGTGGGCGGAATCGCGGACTGAACCGACAAACGACGCCAGGGCGCCTGCCTCGCCGCGGCCCTTGCCAAAGGCGGCGGTTTCGGCTTGCGGATCAAAGGGCGCGGTCTGAACACGGATCATGGGCGGCAGGCTATCCGGCCCGGCGCGATCAGGAAAGCTTCAGGATCGCCGACCCGAACGGCTCCATCATCAGCTTTCCACCCGCCAGCACGGCGTCGGCCGCCCAGAGAACAGAGGGGATGCCTTCTCCGATCTCGCGCGTGGCCGCTTCGCTCCTGAAGCTGAACACGCACAGCACCCGCTCATCTCCCGCCCTGCGCTCGAACACGAGCTGGCCGTCTGACGCCTCGACAACGCGGAAGGATCCGGCCGCCAGCGCCGCGCTGCCCTTGCGCAGCGTGATCAGCTTCTGCGTCGTGTGCAGGACGGAGTCCGCAAGCTGCTCCTGCTTCTCCACCGCCAGCATGCGCTGGCGCGGATCAATCGGCAGCCAGGCCTCCCGGGCCTTGGTAAAGCCTGCATTGATCTCATTCTTCCACGGCATCGGCGTGCGGCACCCGTCGCGCCCCTTGGTGGCCGGCCAGCCGGCGATGCCCCACGGATCCTGCAGCTTCTCGAACGGCACGTCGGCGTCCGGCAGGCCGAGCTCCTCGCCCTGGTACATGAAGATCGTGCCGCGCAGGCTCATCAGCAGCGACAGGAACAGCGGCGCCGCCCGGCCGCTCGGCGCGCCGATCGCCTCGCCCCAGCGCGTCGCCACCCGGATCACGTCGTGGTTGGAAAACGCCCAGCTCGGCCAGCCATCTTCCGCCCCCTCGCCCCATTGCGACAGGATGCTCGCCATCTTCTCCGCGCCTGGCCAGGAAGCGAGAAAGTCGAACGCATAGGCCGTGTGGAGGCGATCCGTGCCGCGAGTGTACTCCGCCATCAGCCCATACGAGCCCGGCGCGAGCTCGCCCACCGTCATACGGGCGCCATAGCCATCCATCACCGCACGCAGCTTCGCGATGAAGCCGAGCGTCTCCGGCTGGTTCGAGTTGAACGCGTGCACCTGCATGTTGCGCGGCAGGGCGGGCTTCGGATCTCCCGATGGCGGATTGTCGCGCAGCTTCGCGTCATGGACATAGTAGTTGGCCACATCCAGCCGGAAGCCATCCACGCCGCGGTCGAGCCAGAATTTCGCAATGTCGAGAATGGCCGCCTGCACATCCGGGTTGCGGAAGTTTAGGTCCGGCTGCGTCGGCAGGAAGTTGTGCAGGTAATACTGCCTGCGCCGCGGCTCCCAGGTCCACGCCGGACCGCCAAACCAGGCCTGCCAGTTTGACGGCGGCGATCCATCCGGCTTCGGATCGGCCCAGACATACCAGTCGGCGCGTGCGTTCGTGGCGTCCTGCCGGCTGGCCTTGAACCAGTCATGGTCCGACGACGTATGCGACCACACCTGGTCGATGATGACCTTCAGGTCGCGCTCGTGCGCCGCCTTCAGCAGGGCGTCAAAATCGGCAAGCTGCCCGAACATCGGATCGACATCGCGATAGTCCGAAACGTCGTACCCGAAATCCCTCATGGGCGACTTGAAGAACGGCGACAGCCACACGCCATCGACGCCCAGGGACTTCACATAGTCGAGCCTGCTCGCAATGCCCTTGAGATCGCCGATCCCGTCGCCGTTCGAATCCATGAACGAGCGCGGATAGATCTGGTAGAGCACCGCGCCCCGCCACCAGTCCCTGTCCGCAACTCCCGCCACACGCGATCTCCTGACAGACTCGGCACGCCGATTGCTTTTCCCTCATCAAGCGAAGCGCCGATAGGGCGTTAACCGTCATTTCGTGCCTCATCGGGGCATAACCAGGGTCCAGACCGTTGCAAACCACGTCCACCCTCGCGAACCCCGCCGCCGCCGACCGGGTGGCGTGGGTCGATTACGCGAAGGGCATGTGCATCATCCTGGTGGTGATGTTCCACACGGTTAACCACTACGAGGCCGCCATTGGCGCCGAAGGGTGGATGCGCTGGATCGTCGAATTCTCGAAGCCGTTCCGGATGCCGGACTTCTTCCTCATCTCCGGCCTCTTTCTCGCGCGAACGATCAACGCACCCCTGAGAGACTATCTCGACAAGAAGGTTGTCCACTTCGCGTATTTCTACCTGCTCTGGCTCGGCCTGACCCTGCTGGTCACCGACCACGACACGCTCACAGCCAGTCCGATCGAGTTCGCCAGGCTCTATGTCTGGAACATCCTGCAGCCCACAGGCGTGCTGTGGTTCGTCCACATGCTGGCGGTGTTCTATGTGATCACGCGGCTGCTGCGCCGTGCTCCCAAATGGGCTGTGCTGCTCGCTGCGGCCGGCCTCCAGATCGCGCACCAGGCCATGTGGATCGACACGCCGAGCTTCATCGCGAACCGGCTGATGGACTACTATGTCTTCTTCTTCCTCGGCTATGCGATCTCCGGCCTGGTGTTCGGCCTTGCGGACCGCGCAAAGGCGCGGCCATGGCTGACGCTCGGCGTCCTCGCCTTGTGGGGCCTTGGCAATTTCTGGCTCACCCAGCGCGGCCTGCACCACCTGCCCTTCGCCGGCCTGCTGATGGGCCTTGCCGGCGCGATCGCAGTCGTCGAGATGGCGGCGCTGCTATCGAAATGGAAGTCGGCGCGTTTCATCCGCTACTGCGGACAGAACTCGATCGTCATCTACCTGACATTCTTCTTCCCGATGACCGCGCTGGAGCGCCTTCTTGCGAGCAATCAGATCATTCCAGACGTCGGCTGGGCGTCGTTCGCGATCCTGGCGGTGTCGGTTGTGCTGCCGCTGCTCTTCCATCTCGCCATAAGGAAGACGCCGCTGATCGCGCTTTATGTCCGTCCGAAGCCGTTCCGGCTGGGCAACACGCCGCGAGCACTCGTTCCGGCTGCGGCTTGACCTCGACTCCTTGCCGAACCGTCTCGGTGTCGCCTCGCGATTGCGGGTAGAATCGATTCCGTCAGGCCTGTCTGACAGACTCGTGTTCCGGGCGCCGGCGTGGCCACCCTACTCCACGCCCTTCTTCTCCACCGCCCAGGCGGAGCTTCCACAGTATCCGCACGCGTCGCCTTTGAACATTGCGCCGGCCGTTTCGTCACCGGCGAGCTGCCACAGGAACCACGCGGTCGTCGCGGGGCGGTAGGGGCCGTTGGTTCCGGTCGAGGGTGCGCTGTGGCCGGCGGCGACGAGCGTGGACCAGAAGACGGGAACGTTTGCCGTGTCGAAGATGGGCTGCTGGTGGCGCGCGGGATCCGCGACGCTGTCTGCGCCGCCGGACAGCAGCAGCATCGGGCCGTGCTGCTGCGTCTCCGCCCCGGGCTCGTAGCGGCGGCTGCCGAGCGTGTAAGGCTGGATCGGCGCGGTAGCGGTTATGCGCGGGTCGCGGCCGGCCATGATCGCCCCGGCGGCGCCCTGGCTGTGACCCGCGGCGCCGACATGGGCGAGATCAACCGCGCCTTTCAGGACGCTGCCCTCGCGCACGTTTTCCCTGGCGAGATAGTCGAGGCAGTCGAGCAGCGGCTTGCCTGTGCCGGCATTGCCATCCATCGAGGCGGCGACGACGAAGCCATGGCTCGCCCACTGGACCAGCATCGGCGAATAGACTGCGACCATCGTGTTCGTGCCGTTGCCCCACAGGATGACGGGGGACGGTTTCGGTTCAGGCCTGATGGGGCGGAAGACGTGGCATCCAGGCGCTGCCTGCGTCTGCTTCACCGGGTACGGGCCGCGCACGTCGTAGGGGCCCGGTTCCTGCGCGAGCGCCGGAGCCGAGAGCGCGACAAACGTGACGGCGGCTACGAGATGCTTCATCGGTCAAGCGTAGGCGGTTCAGAAGTCGCCGGAAAGACGTTCGGGGGCGCACGGCGCTGCCTGCTGCGAGATGGACGCAAACAAAAAGCCCGGCGGTTTCCCGCCGGGCCTTCGTTTTCAGTCAGCTTCCCTAGTGAGGGAGCTGGGCTTCCGGGCCCTTCGTCGAGCCGCCCGAGCGCCCAAGCTCGGCGCGGTAGGCGGCTTCCTCGGCTTCGCTCCAGGTGATCGGGGTGAGCGGGCGCGTGAGAGCGCGCGCAAGGACCTGTTCGATGTTGGAGACCGGCACGATGGTCAGGCCGTTTCTCACATTGTCCGGCAGCTCGGCGAGGTCCTTCTCGTTCTCCTCCGGGATCAGCACCGTCTTGATGCCTCCCCGCAGGGCCGCGAGCAGTTTCTCCTTGAGCCCGCCGATCGGCAGCACCTTGCCGCGCAGCGTGATCTCGCCAGTCATGGCGATATCCTTGCGGACCGGATTGCCGGTGAGCAGCGACGCGATCGCCGTGGTCATCGCAATACCCGCCGACGGACCGTCCTTGGGCGTTGCGCCATCCGGCACGTGCACGTGGATGTCGGTGTTATCGAATGTCGGCGGACGGATGCCCATCTGCACCGAACGAGAACGCACGAGCGACTGGGCGGCCGAGATCGACTCCTTCATCACGTCGCGCAGGCTGCCGGTGACCGTCATGCGGCCGCGGCCAGGCATCTGCACGGCTTCGATCGTGAGGAGATCGCCGCCGACTTCGGTCCAGGCAAGGCCTGTGACGACGCCGACCTGATCCTCCCGGTCCGCCACGCCGTAGCGGAATTTCCGCACGCCGGCGAACTTGCCGAGATTGTCTTCATCAACCGTGACCGTCGTTGTCTTCTTCAGCTCGATATCGCGCACCGCCTTGCGGGCAAGGCGCGCCAGTTCGCGCTCCAGGGACCGCACGCCGCTTTCGCGAGTGTAGTACCGGATGAGGTCGCGGATAGCGCTGTCCTCGACGTGGAGTTCGCCTTCGCGAAGCGAGTGGTTCTCGACGATCTTCGGCACCAGGTGGCGCTTGGCGATCTCGACCTTCTCATCTTCGGTGTAGCCCTCGAGGCGGATGATCTCCATCCGGTCCAGCAGCGGCTGCGGCATGTTGAGGCTGTTGGCCGTGGTGATGAACATCACGTCCGACAGGTCGTAGTCCACTTCGAGATAGTGGTCGTTGAAGTTGACGTTCTGTTCGGGGTCGAGGACCTCCAGCAGGGCCGACGACGGATCGCCGCGATAGTCCTGACCGAGCTTGTCGATCTCATCGAGCAGGAAGAGCGGGTTGCCGGTCTTCGCCTTCTTCATCGACTGGATCACGCGGCCCGGCATGGAGCCGATATACGTCCGGCGGTGACCACGGATCTCCGCTTCGTCACGCACGCCGCCCAGCGACACGCGAACGAAGTCGCGTCCCGTCGCCTTGGCAATGGACTTGCCGAGCGAGGTCTTGCCGACGCCCGGAGGGCCGACGAGGCAAAGGATCGGACCGCGCACCTTGTCGGCTCTTGCCTGAACAGCAAGGTGCTCGAGGATGCGCTCCTTCACCTTCTCAAGCCCGTAATGGTCCGCATTGAGGATGTCTTCGGCGACCTGGAGATCGCGCACGACTTCCTTCTTCTTGCCCCAGGGGAGCGAGACCATCCAGTCAAGATAGTTGCGCACCACGGTGGATTCCGCCGACATCGGCGACATCTGCCGCAGCTTCTTCACTTCGCCTTCGGCCTTGGCGCGAGCCTCGTCCGACATCTGCGTGTTGGCGATCTTCTCTTCGAGCTCGCTGATCTCGTCGCGCTCGTTTTCCTGGTCGCCCAGTTCGCGTTGGATCGCCTTCATCTGTTCGTTGAGGTAGTACTCGCGCTGCGTCTTCTCCATCTGCCGCTTCACGCGGTTGCGGATCTTCCGCTCCATCTGCAGCATGCCGATCTCGCCTTCCATCAGCGAGAACACCTTCTCAAGGCGCTCGGTGACGTCGATGAGCTCAAGCAGCGCTTCCTTGTCGTCCAGCTTGATCGACAGCTGCGCCGCCACCGCGTCGGCCAGGTGGCCCGGGTCGGTGATGGCCGAAACCGTGCCGACCTGTTCGGACGGGATCTTCCGGTTCAGTTTCACATAGCCGTCGAACTGCTCGATGACGGCGCGCATCAGCGCCGAGGACTCTTCGCCCGTCGCCTTCTTCTCGGTGATCTGGGAATGCTCGGCGGCGTAGTAGTCGCCCTTGTCGATCAGTTTTTCGAGACGCGCGCGGTGCTTGCCTTCGACCAGCACCTTCACGGTGCCGTCCGGCAGCTTGAGAAGCTGCAGGATCGTCGCGACAACGCCGACGCTGTAGAGATCTTCCTCGGCCGGGTCATCGACGCCGGCTTCCTTCTGGGCGACGAGCAGAATCTCGCCGCCGCCTTTCTCGACTTCCTCAAGTGCGCGGACGGATTTGTCTCGGCCCACGAAGAGTGGGGCGACCATTCGCGGAAACACCACGATATCGCGCAGCGGCAGGACGGGGAGGACGTTTGCCATAGTTCTTTTTTCTCCTTTCACACCGCGCCCGCCTTCAATGAAGCTCGGGAGCGGGAGGAAGGCCGGCCCATGCCAATAGATCGGGCCAGACATTCACATGAGACAGAAAGTGGCCCGTCACTGGCCCGCCTTCAACCCGTTGAATTGCCGCTCAACAGGAAGTGGGTCAGTTGCGCCGGAAATCCAGCAAAATCAGGAGGCGTTACCCGAAACCTGAGCTTCGGATGAATGGACGTACAGCGGGCGCGCGCGCCCTTCGACCACTTCCGCGTTGATCGCCACCTCTTCGACGCCGCGCAGATTCGGCAGTTCGAACATGGTGTCGAGGAGAATCCCTTCCATGATCGAGCGCAGGCCGCGCGCGCCGGTCTTGCGCTGGATCGCGCGCCGGGCGACTGCCGCAAGGGCGTCGTCGGTGAACGTCAGCGTCACGTTCTCCATCTCGAACAGGCGCTGATACTGCTTGAGCAGGGCGTTCTTCGGCTCGGTCAGGATCTCGATGAGGGCGGATTCGTCGAGGTCTTCCAGCGTGGCGATGACCGGCAGGCGGCCGATGAATTCCGGGATCAGGCCGAACTTCACCAGGTCTTCCGGTTCGCACTGTTCGAGAATCTTGCCCGTGCGGCGGTCTTCGGGCGCAACGACATTGGCGCCAAAGCCGATGGACGTGCCACGGCCGCGGTCCGAGATCAGCCGGTCGAGGCCCGAGAATGCGCCGCCGCAAATGAACAGCATGTTCGTCGTGTCGACTTGCAGGAACTCCTGCTGGGGATGCTTGCGGCCGCCCTGCGGGGGCACGGAGGCGATCGTGCCTTCCATGATCTTCAGCAGGGCTTGCTGCACGCCCTCGCCCGACACGTCGCGGGTGATCGAGGGGTTGTCCGACTTGCGCGAAATCTTGTCGATCTCGTCGATATAGACGATGCCGCGCTGTGCGCGCTCAACGTTGTAGTCCGAAGCCTGCAGCAGCTTGAGGATGATGTTCTCGACGTCCTCGCCGACATAGCCGGCTTCGGTCAGCGTCGTGGCGTCGGCCATGGTGAACGGAACATCGATGATGCGCGCCAGTGTCTGCGCCAGCAGTGTCTTGCCGCAGCCGGTCGGGCCGATCAGCAGGATGTTGGACTTCGACAGCTCGACGTCCGAATTCTTGGCCTGGTGGTTGAGGCGCTTGTAGTGGTTGTGGACCGCCACAGAGAGGACGCGCTTGGCCTTGGCCTGGCCGATCACATAATCGTCCAGCACGTCGCAGATTTCCCGCGGCGTCGGCACGCCGTCGCGCGACTTCACGAGAGCCGTCTTCGACTCCTCGCGGATGATGTCCATGCAGAGTTCGACGCACTCATCGCAGATGAATACGGTCGGGCCCGCGATCAGCTTTTTCACCTCGTGCTGCGACTTCCCGCAGAACGAGCAGTAAAGCGTGTTCTTGCTGTCGCCGCCGGAAGTGGTCTTGCTCATAGACACCTCAAAACGCCCGAGCGCGTCACTCGAACGGGGTTGCCCCCGTAACGCACAAGCCTCGAACCTTATATTTCAATTGTTTCCGATAGGTTCAAGGCAACCCATCCGATCATAGCAAGCCGGGCGCCGCAAGGTAACGGACTGCTCTTGGACAGGGCTGGACCCGCCCAAAAGCCCAGCAAAACGCCGCGGAAAGAACGCCCTAGTCTGCAGGCGCCGCCCGTTTCTCGAACACTTTGTCGACGATGCCGAAAGCCTGGGCCTCGCTCGCGGTCATGAACGAATCACGATCCAGGGTCTTTTCGACGACCTCGTAGGGCTGCCCGGTGTGCTTAACGTAGATCTCGTTGAGCCGCTTCTTGATCTGCAGGATGTCCAGCGCGTGACGCTCGATGTCCGAGGCGACGCCCCGGAATCCGCCCGAAGGCTGGTGAACCATGATGCGGGAATTGGGGGTGGCGAAGCGCATCCCCTTCTCGCCGGCGCACAGCAGGAGCGCCCCCATCGAGGCCGCCATGCCGATGCAGGCGGTCGAAACCGGCGAGCGGATGTACTGCATGGTGTCATAGATCGCGAGGCCCGAATGGACGTGGCCGCCCGGGCTGTTGATGTACATCGCGATCTCTTTCTTGGGGTTTTCCGACTCCAGGAAGAGCAATTGCGCCGTGATCAGACTGGCGATGCTGTCCTCGATCGGGCCTGTCACGAAGACGATCCGGTCCTTGAGAAGACGGGAAAAGATGTCGTAGGCGCGCTCGCCGCGGCTCGACTGTTCCACGACCATGGGAACGAGATTCATGGCTCGGGTCAGATGATCGTCCATGGCGGGTTCTTCTTCCTCTCGGGCCTGAATCGGCCCCTGAGACTCAAATCACGGGTGGGGCTAACAATATCCGAACGCCCTGCCCTAAGCGCAAGGGGCGCGCTGGGCACGCTTCGAATCTGGGACAGCCGGGCGCCTGCCCGGCTCTGTCTATCCCCAGATTCCAGTCGTGTTCGGGTCAGAGGCAGCTTCGCGGCCTTAGCCAGGCAGGCGCCTGGCGGTCCCGGACTACTCTTCCTCGCCCACTTCCTTCATCAGCTCTTGGCGGCTGACCTTCTTCTCGGTCACGCTCGCTTTGGAGAGGATCAGATCGACCACCTTCTCCTCGTAGATCGGCGCGCGAAGCTGGGCGAGGGCGTTGGGGTTCTGGCGGTAGAAGTCGATCACCGCCTTCTCCTGCCCGCGATAGCGCGAAGCTTCCTGGCGGAGCGCCTGGCCGAGTTCCTCATTGGTGATCTCGACATTGGCGCGGCGGCCGATCTCGGCGAGCACGAGTCCAAGGCGCACGCGCCGCGCGGCGATCTTGCCGTACTCGTCCTTCAACTCGTCATCCGACTTGCCCTTGTCCTCGTCCGACAGACGGCCGGCCTGCTTCTCTTCCTCGAACTGCGACCAGATCTGGTCGAACTCCGCTTTCACCATCATCGGCGGCAGGTCGAAGGAGTGGCGCTCATCCAGCGCATCGAGCAGCACGCGCTTCACCTGCTGGCGCGAGGCGGCGTTGAGGTCGCCTGAAAGCTGTTCCTTCACCGCGTTCTTGAGCGCGTCGAGGTTCTCCAGACCCAGCGTCTTGGCCAGCTCCTCGTCGATCTCCGGCGTGCGGGGCGACTTGACCTCCTTGATCTTCACTTCGAACAGGGCCGGTTTTCCCTTCAGTGTCTCGACCGGATATTCGTCGGGGAACGACACGGTGACACTCTTCTCGTCGCCCGCCTTCGCGCCGATGAGCTGGTCCTCGAAGCCCGGGATGAACTGGTTGGAGCCAAGCACGAGCGTCGCGCCTTCGGCCGACCCGCCTTCGAACTTCTCGCCATCCATCGAACCGACGAAGTCGATCACGACCGCGTCGTCCTTCTCGGCGGCGCCATCCTTCACATCATAGGCCTTGTTGCTCTCGGCGATGCGCTTGAGCGAATCGTTGATCTCTTCCTCGCTCGGCTCGGCGATCATGCGCTCGACAGCCAGGCCGTTGACGTCGGCCGGCTCGAACTCGGGCATCACTTCGAGGTTCATGTGATAGTCGAGGTCGGCCTCGCCATTGATGACCTTGTCGGCCGAGACATCGAGCTGGATCGAGGGGCGCGACGCCGGGCGGATCGACTTGTCCTCGAGCGCCTTGGTCGAGGACTCCTGCACCGTCGTCTCGACGATCTCCCCCATCAGCGACTTGCCGAACATCTTGCGGATATGCGCGGGCGGAACCTTGCCCGGCCGGAAACCCTTGAGCTGAACCTTGGGCTGGATTTCGGTGATCTTGGCCGAGAGCTTTTCAGCCAGCTCGCCCTTTGGGATGGAGACGCGGTATTCCCGCGAAAGACCTTCCGATTTCGTCTCGGTGACGTTCATCACTGCAACCCTGGATCACATGAATGGTAACGCCCCGCGGACGGCGCGGCGCCGGCGGGGGAAGCGGGGCTTCTTACACACCCCGGCTGGGGCTGTCTATTGGGCTTTCCGACAGGCTTCAGCGGCCCAAGAGGGCCCGGCCAAAACCGCCGGAAGACGCCGGTCCGGCAGCCGCAGCCCTTCGGGTGTAGCCTGTGGTGCGGGTGGAGGGACTCGAACCCCCACGGATTGCTCCGCTGGAACCTAAATCCAGTGCGTCTACCAATTCCGCCACACCCGCGCGCAGCGGGGGACAGATAGGGCGGTCCGGCGCGAAGCGCCAGTCACGCATCGCAATCCCGCAGTCAGGCTCAGCACGACGAGGCTGGCGGGCAGACGATCACGGCAAGCTGCGTAGGTGTTCGGCGTAGAGCTCACGAATGACGTCGCGGAGGGCAGCATCGAGATCTTCCGCCGTGAGCCCTGCCCCCACGCGCAGACCGGCATCGCCGTGCATCCACGCCGCCGCGCAGGCTGCGTCGAACGGGTCCAGACCTTGGGCAAGGAGGCCGCCGATGATGCCTGCCAGCACGTCGCCCGAGCCGGCGGTGGCGAGGAAGCGTGTGGCGTGGGTGTTGACGGTGGCGCGGCCATCGGGAGCTGCAATGACGGTATCGGGGCCTTTCAAGAGGACGGTGGCGTTCACTTGCCGTGCGGCGGAGCGGACGGCGGCGATCTTGTTGGGCGATGCGGCCAGGAGTCCGGGAAACAGGCGTTCGAACTCGCCGGTATGGGGCGTGAGGATTGCCGGAGCCGAGAGGGTAGCGCGAAGGGCATCGGCCTGGCCGGCGAAGACGGTGAGCGCGTCAGCGTCGACGACGAGACTGCGCCCTGCCCGCGCCAGCGCATCGACGTTGGCGCGCGTGGTTGGCGAGACGCCGGCGCCGGGACCGATGACGGCGGCGGAGCATCTTTCCGTTTGCGCGACAAGATCGTCAGCGCTGGCGAAGCTGGAAGTCATCACGGCGGTGACGGACGCGGCGGCGACCATCAGGGCGGCCGGCGGGCACAGCAGCGTGACGAGACCAGCGCCGGTGCGCAGACCGGCTTGAGCCGCAAGACGCGCAGCGCCTGTGTTGGCGAGGCCGCCGGAGACGACGGCCAGGCGTCCGCGCTGGTGTTTGTGAGACGTCGCAGTGGGCCAGCGCAGGGCATGCGACCAGAGAGCGGGGCTGTTTTCGTGAAGGCGGGCGCCGCCGACCTCGTCGACAAAGCGGCCGAAGCCGATTTCGGCTACGACGACCTCGCTGCACAACTCGGCGGCGGGCTGGAGGACATGAACGGGTTTCTTGGCGCAGAACGTCACAGTGACGTCCGCCGCGATCACTTCGCCTACGAGAATGCCCGTATCGCCGTTGAGGCCCGAGGGGAGATCGATGGCGACGACGCGGGCGTTGCTCATGTTCACCTGTTCGGCGGCGAAAAGCGCCTCGCCTTCGAGCGGACGCGACAGCCCGGCGCCGAACAGGCCATCGAGCACGATGTCGTCGGCGTGGACGCGAAGGTCTTCGAGTGGCGCGTGCTCGCCGGTCCAGCGTTTGGCTGCTTCCGCGCCTTCGGCCGTGCGTTCGCCCTGGGCGCGAGTTCGTAGAGCGAGACGTGGCGGCCGAGATCGACCAGGCGCTGGGCCGCCACGAAAGCGTCGCCGCCATTGTTGCCGGGGCCGGCGAGGACGACGACGCGGCCTTCGGGGAATTCCGCATGCAGCACGTCGGCGCACGCCTGCCCGGCTTTCCGCATGAGCGCCTGGAGGGATATGCCAGCCTCGACGGCGCGCTGCTCGGCGGCGCGAACCTCGGCACAGGTGAGGATGGCGAGGGTCACCATCAGGCTCGCTTGAGCGCCCGCACGGCCTTCACATCGATCGGCTTGTGGACGACGAGGCCGGGCGCGTGCTCGCCGCGCAGTTGGGCGCGAGCATACTCAAGCCCCGCAATGATCTTGCGGCCAGCCTTGGTCGTTTTCAGTTTCGCCGTCATGGTCGAACCCTTCCATACTTCGCCCCGGCGTTCCAGCGAAGTGATGGATCTGCGCCCGGCGCGGACGGCTACGGCGCGCATTGGAAATGCTTCGCCCACAGTACGCGGACGTCGCCAACAGCGGCGCGGCTGCAGCGGGCTATCCTCTTGGATTTCGATGATCGCCTGACCCGGCCGGCGCGCCGCAAACGGAGGAAACGGCCGGGGAAACCACCTCGCGAAAAAATCTGATTGGGGCTGCGCCCCAAGCCCGTCAAGGAAGACAACAAGACCTCGCATTCGCGAGGCGCAAAAGCGGTTTCAAGGCATAAAAAGGGTCCTGGCGAGCCGGAAGCCGAGATCGTTGTTCCGGTACGATGGAGCGTCCCAGTTGCGGTACGCCGAGCGGAGGACTCTGGGACGCGTAGTTCCAGGAACCACCGCGGTTGACGCGATCGGAGCACGAATCGTTCTTGTAGGCGGCGCCGTCTGACGGCTGTTCCGCCAGATTGTCGCGAAAACAATCCTCGACCCATTCCCAGACATTGCCGTGCATGTCGTGAAGGCCGAACGGGTTGTGCTTGAACGAACCGACCGGGGCAGTCTCGATAAAATTATTCTCGCACTCGACAGCATCACCTGCGACGTTCGGATACTTCGCTTTGGTTTCGGGGTTCATGACGTTCGCGTAGTCGCAAATCTGCGTCGCGTCGTCGCCCCAAGAATAAGCCGTCGCCATGCCGCCTCGTGCGGCGTATTCCCACTCCGCTTCCGTCAGAAGCCGATAGGGACCCTTGATGTCGCCTGTCAGCATCCAGTTCAGCCAGCGTACATAGGCTTGGGCGTCATCCCATGACACGTTGATGACAGGAAACGCGCCACCGTCTTTTCTGCCGCCGCCAAATCCGGCATCGCCAGCCGACGCGCAGCCCACACGCTGTTCGACGCTCTGCTTCGTCAGCACGTCCTGGTTTGTGTACCGCACGCAAGCGGCCCATTCGTCCTGCGTCACCTCGAACTTGCCGACGGCAAACGGCTGCGGGATCGTGATCCTGGGGCGATTGCCCCCGTCGCCGGGATCGTCGTCTTCGTCATCGTAGCGGCCCTGTTCTTCAGGAGCGAACCCATGGCGAACGCGCCGGCCGGGATCACGACCATTTCCGGGCAGGAAAAGTCGGCCGTGCATTCCTTGAAGGTTGCACCTGCCTGGCTGGCCTTTGCCTTGACCTGGTCCGCGTCGAGCGCCGCTACCTGCGTCCGCCGCGCCCACTCGCGCCGAAGCTCGAACTCGAACGCATAGCCGAGGCTGCCGATCACCACCCCCACCGCTAGGGTTGAAGCCACGCTCTGGAGCAAGACGCGCCTCCCGCGCGCGGCGCGTTCCGACTTGCGGCACGCTGCCAGATAGGCCCGATCCGCCGCCCCGAGCTGCGGCCCATAGCGCGGATGCTTCTGCAGCGCAGAGGCGTCCCTCAGCCGGAGGCCAAAGTGTGTCTGGAATTCGGCGCGCTTGCCGTTCCGCTCCCACGCCGCGGAGGCAACCTTGAGGCCCCGCAGCGCCTCCAGCCGTGCGCGCTCCGGTTCCAGCCATTCGCGCAGCCGCGTCCACTCGCGGAACAGCGCCTCGTGCGCCACCTCCACCGTGCCGCCATCGCTCTCCGTCGCCTTGCGAACAATCAGCCGCCAGCGGCCGAACCGGTCGAGCAGCGCCTGTTGCTCCTCGTCGAACTCCTTCCATGCCGCCACCCGCCGGATCGCCGCGCCCTCATCGTTCACGTCCGCCAGCGGCGGCACGAAGGTGCGTGCGCCCAGCTCGGCTTGGCGCTGGCGCGCGCCGCCGGTGGGCAGGGCCGTGTCGCGCTGTTCGGGCTCAACGCCGCAGAGCGCACGCTCGGCCGCATCCTCGATCAGGCCAGAGAGACCGCCCATGGCGCGATAGTCCTCGGCCCGCAGCGCCTTCTGCGCCGAGAACTGGTCCCACAGGCGCTGCATCGCGAACGCCAGCAAGCGGCAGCGCGTCTTCCTTCGGCGCGTCCTCCATCAGGGCATCGACCAGCGCGGGATCGATATCGACGCCATAGCGCCTGGCCGGCGCCTCCACGACATCGTTGAACCGGAACACCGGCAGGGCGCGAAGGTCGTAGCCCCGCGCCTCCAGCCCCTGGAACCGGCGATGGCTCTGCAGTTCGGGGAAACTGTCCGTGCGGATGGTGAAGGCGAGCCGCCACTGCGACTGCGCCGTCATCGCCGCGCGCAGATAGTCCGCCAGCGCCTCGCCGCTGTCGCCTTCGGCGCGGGCCATCTCCTCGGCCTGGTCGACGCTGACAAGGATGGTCGCCTCTGGCCGCGCCGCGGCCGTGCGCAGGCGGGCGCCCTGTGCTTCCAGTGCTGCGATGAGCGAGGCGAGGCCGGCGTCGCTCACGCGGCCCGCCTTGTCGCGCGCTGCCGCCTTCCACGCCTCGAACAGGGTTCGCCTCAGCGCGCCATGCGCTTCCGTCACCTTGAAGTCGGCCAGCGTTCGCGTCAGCGCCTCGGCGAAGTTAAGCAGCGGGTCCGCGCCTGGCCGGAAGGCGCGCAGCGGTATCCATGCCGGCGCCTCGCGCCGCAGCCGCGGGATGATGCCGGCTTTCAGGAGCGAGGACTTGCCGGCGCCGGAGGCGCCGAGGATCACCAGCGGGCGCCGGTCGCTCGCCGCCCGCATCGCCCGCAGCTCCTCCAGCGTCTCGGCGATCTCGCGCGAGCGGCCGAAGAACAGGGCGGCGTCGGCGTCGTCATCCCCGAACGACGAGAGCCCGGGGAAAGGCGTCGGGCGCGATCTGTGGTCTACCTCGAATGCTTCGGGGTCGAGACCGATACCGGCCAGCGCGCCTGCGGCGCGCAGCCCCTTTCGCAACCTGTTCGTGCGCGCCTCGTCTCGCGTAAAATCGACCCGGCCTTCGCCATCGACAAGCGGAGCGATATCGATGCCCTGATCTTCCGCCCGGACCCGGCGCAACTCGTCCGCCGCCGTGGCGCCGAGAGAGCCCTCATCGCCGAGCAGGAAGAGAGGGATGATCCGCTTGCCCATGTACCAGGCGGCGCGGAACTCTCCGGGGCATTGGGACGAATTGAGCCAGTTCGGCGTCACGAGGCAGATGACCACGCGGCACGCGCCCGCAGAGGCCCGTAACGCGTCAGCCCATTTGGCCCCGCCCGCAATGCTCGAATGGTCCACAAACAGGTCGGTAAAGCCGTTGGCGCGCAGCCACGACTCTAGCTGACCGGCGAGCCCATCATCCCGGCTCGAATGAGACACAAATACAAGCGCCACGCCGTCCCCCGGCATCCCAAGGGATAACGCTAGCAGGGCGGCGCGGCGGCGTCATTCCCCTCATGCACCGAACCGCCTGGGCCCCGGGCGGCCCCCCTACGTCACGATCGTCGCCGCTTCTGCGCCGAGTTCCTTGATGGCCAGCTTGCCGCCGCGGCGTTCCAGCTTCGTGATCGAGCAATGGCCCGGCTTGAAGATCACCACGCGCAGATCGCCCGTCAGCAAGCCGACGATCGCGTTGATGGCGACGAAGTGGGAGAAGATCGCCGTCTCGTCCTGGGCCCGATCGACGGCGGCGAGCGTGCTGTTGCGCCAGGCTTCGTAGTCCGGCCCAGCGGCCGGCCATTCGCCAGCCATGACGCCCTGGAGCCAGGCTGCCCGGTCGGGCGTTCCGGCGGGGGCGATGATCTCGCCGACCGCCGGCTCGATGCGGGCGTGGGTTTCCATCAGCTTCTCGAAGGCGGCGGCCGTTTCCCGGCAGCGCTGCAGCGGGGACATCACCGCCCGCTTCGCCCCTGCCGTCGCAAGGGCTTCGGCCGCGGCGAAGGCCTGCCGGTGGCCGAGATTGCTCAAACCCGGGTTGGGGTGGGCGCCCCACGACGCTGCGGGCTCGCCATGCCTGATGAGGTAGATCATTCGCCGATATGCCCGTGCCTGCTGGATTTTCTGGCCGTGCGCCAAGCTAGCAGACGCAACCTCTGTGGATAAGCCACAAGCCCCCTGCCCGACTATGGGGCGCCTGTGCTGAAACTCTAGGCGCCCCTTCGGGCAACGCACGTCTTTCAGGCGCCTGACCTACTCGGCACAAGGATCATCGTGCATGAGGACGGGCGTTCCGCAGAGGGCGCGCGCGGGGGTTCTTCGGGGAAACAGATGAAGAAGATCGAGGCGATCATTAAGCCGTTCAAACTCGACGAGGTGAAGGAAGCTCTTCACGCCGTCGGACTGCAGGGGATGACCGTGCTCGAGGCGAAGGGCTTCGGCCGCCAGCGCGGCCATACCGAACTCTACCGCGGCGCGGAATACATCGTCGACTTTCTGCCGAAGCTGAAGATCGAGGTTGTCGTGAGTGATGCACAGCTTGAAGCGGCCCTCAACGCCATCACCAAGTCGGCGCACACTGGCAAGATCGGCGACGGGAAGATATTCGTGTCCGAGATCACGGAAGTCATCCGCATCAGGACGGGCGAAACAGGCGATCAGGCGATCTAGGTCGCCGAACGGAAAATCATTGGATCGGCGCCGCCGGGCGCCGGGGTGAAACGGAGGGACTAGGTGTCCGACGCAATCTTCAAGACGATCAAGGAAAAAGACGTGCAGTACGTCGACCTGCGCTTCACCGACATGCGCGGGAAGCTGCAGCACGTGACCTTCGACCTGTCGATGATCGACAAGTCGCTGTTCGAAGACGGCACCATGTTCGACGGCTCGTCGATCGCCGGCTGGAAGGCCATCAACGAGTCCGACATGCTGCTGATGCCGGATCCCTCCACGGCGCGCATCGACCCGTTCTTCCAGCAGACCACGCTGGCGATCATGTGCGACATCCTCAACCCGAACGACAACACGCCGTACAACCGCGACCCGCGCACCATGGCCAAGAAGGCCGAGCTGTACCTGAAGTCGGCAGGCATCGGCGACACGGCCTATTTCGGTCCCGAGGCGGAATTCTTCGTGTTCTCGGACGTGCGCTGGAACACCGACCCGAACAACATGGGCTATTCGTTCGATGACCCAGAACTGCCGTTCAACACGGGCAAGTCGTATGAGGGCGGCAACCTCGGCCACCGTCCGGGACCCAAGGGCGGCTACTTCCCCGTGCCGCCGGTCGACTCGCTGCAGGACATGCGCTCGGAAATGCTCACCCTGATGGGCGAGCTTGGCCTCCAGCCCGAAAAGCACCACCACGAAGTGGCCCCGGCCCAGCACGAACTCGGCATGAAGTTCAACACGCTGGTCCAGATGGCCGACAACATGCAGCTCTATAAATACGTGGTCCACAACGTGGCCGCGTCCTACGGCAAGACCGCGACCTTCATGCCGAAGCCCTACTTCAAGGACAACGGCTCGGGCATGCACGTCCACCAGTCGATCTGGAAGGACGGCAAGCCGCTGTTCGCCGGGGACAAGTATGCCGACCTGTCGCAGATGTGCCTCTGGTATATCGGCGGCATCATCAAGCACGCCAAGGCGATCAACGCGCTCTCGAACGCGACCACCAACTCCTACAAGCGCCTGGTGCCCGGCTACGAAGCCCCTGTGCTGCTGGCTTACTCGGCCCGCAACCGCTCGGCCTCGGTTCGCATTCCATGGACCCCGTCGCCGAAGGGCAAGCGCATCGAGGTCCGCTTCCCGGACCCGGCGTCGAACCCCTATCTCACGTTCACGGCGCTGATGATGGCCGGCCTCGACGGCATCAACAAGAAGATCGATCCGGGTCCGGCCATGGACAAGGACCTCTATGCGCTGCCGCCGGAAGAGCTGAAGAACATCCCGACCGTTTGCGGCTCGCTCCGCCAGGCGCTCGAAAACCTCGATGCCGACCGCGACTTCCTCAAGGCCGGCGGCGTGATGGACGACGACTTCATCGACGCCTACATCGACCTCAAGATGGAAGACGTCATGCGCGTCGAAACCACCCCGCACCCGGCCGAATTCGACATGTACTACAAGTACTAGGATCGTCTGAAAATTATGGCCTGCCGCAAGGCAGGCGGGGGGCCGGCGGCGTTGGAGCAATCCAGCGTCGTCTGTCTTTTTGGAGTCAGTACGGTCGGTCGATCAGCGCCACGCCTTGATCATTGTGCGCCGTGGCGAAGTCGACGTTCCAGCCGCAGCTGTCCAGCAGCGTCTCGACGATGTGCGAGGCTTCCTCGATGTTGGCGACATCAAGGAAACAGGTCGGGCGCTCGTCGAAGTCCATGTGCCAGGCGCAGACGCGAACGCGCCCGGCCGGCGCCTTGATGACGCCCGAAGGCGTGCGGTCGAAGGTGAGGCCGTGGGTCTGCAGGAGCGGGTCCTTGACCCAGGACTGCCACGCGTTGCGGTAGGTCTCGGGCGCTGGCAGCATCCGCTCGTATCCTAGGCCGGCTGGTCGGACGTGACTATGGCAGGCCCGCCCATCGCGGGATCGCTGTAGCCGTGCTGGCCGTTTTCGATCCGGCCGGCGAGGCGCTGGCGCCAGCCCTGGACGCCGTCGATCCGGACGTCGAGATCATACCAGCCGCCATTCGACGACAGGTCCCAGAAATGGTTGGCGGACCTGGCGCCGCCGACGGTGGCGCTCCACGGCTTCAGCTTGGCGGCATAGGCGGCCGACCGGACGGTGACCTTGCGCGGGGAAGAACCGGGATTGGACAGCCGAAGTTGAATCTTCCGTCCAACGGCGACCAGCTTCACGACAGGCTCCGGCGCGGCGCCGGCGCCTGTGAAGTGGCGGTGGAATCCGTTCGGGCCCAGCACCCACAGGTCGTAGGGGCCGGTGGGCCAGTCCGCCTCGATCGCCTTTCCGGGCTCGATCGTGTAGCGGCGCGGCGCATCGTCCGGGCGCAGCCGGTCATAGATGTGCAGCACGGCGCCGGCCTGCCCGAGATTGCGGAGGGCGAGGCGCACGGACGCATCGGCCATCGCCGCCGAGACATCCAGCGCATAGGGCAGCGCGCGGGAGCGCCGAATGGCGTTTGCCTGCACCGGCGCGGCGGGCTCGGGCGGTGTTGGCGGCGTGGTGCGACCGGCAAGGGCGGCGGCGCGCTGCGCCGAGGACCCTGTCTCGGGCAATGTCGCGAGGTCCTTGTTCGGCGTCCTGAAGTCGAAGCAGGTGGTGAGATCGCCGCACACGGCGCGGCGCCAGGGCGAGATGTTGGGCTCCATCACCCCGAAACGCTTCTCCAGGAAGCGGATGACCGAGGTGTGGTCGAACACCTCGCCATTCACCCAGCCGCCGCGGCTCCAGGGCGAGATCACATACATCGGCACGCGCGGGCCCAGGCCGTAGGGGCGGCCCATCAGATCGCTCCTCTCGAACACTGCCTCGCTCGGGTTTCGGACGGTGTGATATTCGCCCGACACATCGACCGTGGAACCGCCCAGCATCTTTCCAGAAGCGTCCCGGCTCGGCGGCGCTGGCGGCGGGGCGTGGTCGAAATAGCCGTCATTCTCGTCGAACATCACGAGGAAGACGGTACGCGCCCAGACTTCGGGATTGGCTGTCAGGCAGTCGAGCACTCGCGCCGTGTAGTCGGCGCCCTGCGCGGGGCTCGACGGGCCAGGATGTTCGGAATCCTTCGCCGGCGAGATGACCCACGACACTTGCGGGAGCCTGCCCGCCGCCACGTCCGCGCGCAGGGCGTCGAGATGCTGTGTGGTCATCGCCTTCTGCGCCAGCGCCGGATTGCCGGTTCCCGCCAGGCTGTCGCGATAGGCCTGGAAGCCGACCAGCGGGTTGTCGTTGAAATTGTCGGCCACGTCCTGGTAGAGGCGCCAGCTTATCCCTGCCGCCTCCAGCCGCTCCGGATAAGTCGTCCACTGGTAGGCCGACTTGGCCCCGCCCTTGTCGGGCAGGCTGTCATGGCTGTTGGAGATGGACGGACCGCCGGACTTGCCCGCGCCGTCGATCGTTCCGGTCCAGAGGAAGAGGCGGTTGGTGTTGGTGCCGCCGATGAACGAGCAGTGGTACGCGTCGCAGATGGTGAAGGCGTTGGCGAGCGCGAACTGGAACGGGATGTCCGCCTCGACATAGTGGCCCATCGCATGCGGATGCTTGTGCTCGGGCCACCTGCCCATGCGGCCTTCATCCCAGGCGTATTGCGCATCGGCCCAGTTGTGCGGCGTCCCTTCGACCCGCATGTGCGCGAACGTTCCCGCCGCATCCAGCGGAAACGGCGCCACGAGAGCGGGGCCGCCCTTCGGATTCGCCTGCCGCCACACCGTGCGGCCGCCGCTCAGCGGAATCGGGAAGCGGTCGGCAAATCCACGCACGCCGTTCATCGTGCCGAAGTAATGATCGAACGACCGGTTCTCCTGCATCAGGATGACGACGTGATCGACGTCCTGGATCGTCCCGGTCTGCACCTTGGCGTCGATCGCCCACGCTCGTTCGATGGCCTGGGACGCGGCAAGCGTGGCTGCCGAAGCAGCAAGAAACCGGCGGCGATCGATCTTTGTCATGGCGCCAATCTATCCGCTTCCGGTGACACCGCCATGTCCCTAGAGTCTGGCGATGAGATTCTTCTCCTTCGCCTATGCAGCAGTTCTTGGCCTGGCTGCCCTAGCGTCCGCTTGTGCGAGCATTCCCCGGACGGCTAGCGACGCGCTGAATGCCCCCGACCTCGCCGGCACGCGCTGGGGCCTCGTGGTGATGACCATGGATGGCCGCGAGTTGGCCTCCCTGCGGCCCGACGAACGGTTCACGCCTGCTTCCAATACCAAGCTGTTCACAGTCGCCGCAGCCTTCCACCGCCTGCCCCTGCTCGGTTTCCCCGATCCCTCCTCCGGCGCTTCTGTCCGCATCGAGCCGCGCGACGATGGCCCGCCGGACATCGCCCTTGTCGGTGGCGGCGACGCCATGCTGATCGATGCTGACAATTGCGAGCGTGATTGCCTCTCCGAACTCGCCGACAGCGTCCTCGCCGCCGCCATCTCTCCCATCCACGACGTCATCGGCGACGACCGCCTGTTTCCAGACCAGCGCTGGGGCGATGGCTGGGCGCAGGAAGACCTGCTCTTCCGCTCCGGCGCGCCTGCGTCCGCGCTGGTCGTCAACAGCAACGAGGTTGTGCTGGAGGTAACCCCCGGCGCCGCGCCCGGCGATCCGGTCAAGGTGCAGTGGCGCGCCGACGACCAGTATTTCGCACTCCAGAATGAAGCCGTCACGGTCGAAGGCGACCAGGACAGGTTGCGCATCGAGCGTCTGCCCGGCGCAACCACCGTGCGTGTCTACGGAACGCAGGGCGTCGGCGTCCGCCCTCAGTCCATCCCTGTCGCCGTCGAGGACCCGGCCCTCACCGCGGCCTGGCGCTTCAAGCGCCTGCTGCAGGAACGCGGCCTCGTCATCGAAGGAACTATCCGCGCCCGCCATCGCCCGCTCGCCCTGACCGACGCGCCCGGAACCCGCGGCGACGGCGCGGCCATTCCCGAACTGGTCGGCCGCGAAATCGCGCGCCTCTCCCCGCCGCCGCTTGCCGAAGACATCCGCTTCCTGACGAAGCAGAGCCAGAACCTCCATGCCGAGGTCCTGCTGCGCCGCCTCGGCCGCATCGAAGGCAGCGGCTCCGCAGAGGATGGACTCGCCATCGTCGCCGCCATGCTTGCCGAAGCCGGCGCCGACCGTCGCGCGTGGGATTTCTCCGACGGCTCGGGCATGTCCGCCTACAACCGCGTCACGCCGCGCATGGTGGCGCGCTTTCTCCTTTGGGCCTCGAAACAATCCTGGGCCGAGGCGTTCCGCGCGGCGCTGCCGGTCGGCGGCGGCGAGGGCACCCTGTCACGCCGGTTTCGCGGCACGCCGCTCGAAGGCCGCATCTTCGCCAAGACCGGAACCTTCTCGTCGGTGAACGCCCTCTCCGGCTTCATGCTGACGAAATCCGGAAAAACCCTGATCTTCTCTGCCTTTGCCAACGACCAGCCCGAGGATGCAGGGTCCGCCACCAAAGCCTTGGATTCGGCGCTGAACGCGATCGCCGCGGCGCACTGACACCCGCTGCAACTGCCATTGATTGAAGCGGCTTTAACCCTGTTCCGCTATAAGCCGGGCGCATGGGCCGGAAGCTCTTGTCCCTCGCTTGTGTGGCGGCGCTCGCTGTAAGCGCCTGCGCCTCTGCGCCCCAGCCCTCCGGCGCGGAAATGGCGGACGCCTGCCTCCTGCTCAAGGAGAACAGGAACTGGCACAAGGCCCTGCGCGCCTCCGCTAAGGAGTGGGGCGCCCCGATGGGTTTCCAGCTCGCGATCATCAAGCAGGAAAGCTCGTTCGACTCGAAGGCCAAGGCGCCACGCGGCGAACGCAAATGGTTCGGCCTCGTCGAGGGCGACCGGCTGTCCTCCGCCAAGGGCTACGCCCAGGCGCTGGATACGACATGGGAATCCTACAAGCGCGAAACCGGGAATGGCGGCGCGAGCCGGCAGAATTTCAGGGACGCTTCCGACTTCATCGGCTGGTATTTCAGCACGGCCGGCAAGCGCGCCAGTCTCGGCCAGTACGACTACAAGGCGCACTACCTCGCCTACCATGAAGGCGCGGGCGGCTACATGCAGGGAAGCTGGCGCGGCAAGACCTGGCTCGTCCAGACCGCCGACCGCGTCGCCTCGCAGGCTGTCACCTACGAACGCCAGATCAAGGACTGCAAGGCGCTGAAGCCGAAATTCCTCGGCATTTTCTAGACACGCACGGGCTTGATGGGGGCATTCCGCCGAATACGCCCCATTCGGTGCAGGTCGTGAAGGCTGGCCAGGCGATCCTTGTGGATCACCCCTTGCGCGAAGGCTTTTGAGCCGCCTGCGACACCGGATTACAAGGCTTTCTTAATCGGCCGAATTGTCCTGTCTGTGGGCTTCGGGCTAGCTCCGGGGTCGCGATTCAGACGTTGATTCGGCGCACGGGAATCCTATGGCGAAGAACAACCAGGCGAAGCAGTTGTTTGAGGGCAAGTCCTCGGACTCCTCCGGCTACAGCGCCAAGGACATCGAGGTCCTCGAAGGCCTCGAGCCGGTGCGCAAGCGCCCGGGCATGTATATCGGCGGCACGGACGAGCGCGCCTATCACCACCTGTTTGCCGAGGCGCTCGACAACGCCATCGACGAGGCCGTCGCCGGCCACGCCACCAGGATCGACGTGACGCTGGACAAGGACGGTTACGTCGCCGTGCGCGACGATGGCCGCGGGATCCCGATCGATCCGCACCCGAAATTCCGCAACAAGTCCGCCCTCGAAGTCATCATGACGATGCTGCACTCGGGCGGCAAGTTCTCGAACAAGGCCTACCAGACCGCAGGCGGACTGCACGGCGTCGGCATCTCGGTCGTCAACGCGCTGTCGGACGATCTCGAAGTCGAGGTCGCGCGCGACCGCAAGCTCTATCGCCAGACCTATTCGCGCGGGAAACCGGCATCCAAGCTCACTGCAGTGGGCGCGGCGCCCAACCGGCGCGGCACGCAGATCAAGTTCCACCCGGATCCGCAGATTTTCGGCGACAAGCTGCACTTCAGGCCATCGCGCCTCTTCGCCATGGCGCGCTCGAAGGCCTATCTCTCACGCGCCGCCGAGATCCGCTGGGAGTGCGATCCCAAACTCCTGAAGGACGACGACAAGACGCCTGCGAAGGCGATCCTGCACTATCCCAACGGCCTCGCCGACATGATGAAGCTGGAGGCCGAAGGCGCCACGCTTGTGCTGCCCGAAGCGTTCACCGGCCGCGTCGATCTCGACGGCGGCGGCGCGGTCGAATGGGCGATCGTGTGGAGCGCCAACGGCTTCGGAGAGGCGGACGGCTTCACCCGCTCCTACTGCAACACCATCCCGACGCCCGAAGGCGGCACGCACGAAGCCGGCATGCGTTCGGCCCTCACCAAGGCGCTCCGGGCCTATGGCGAGATGATCAACAACAAGAAGACCGGCATGATCACGGCGGATGACGTGCTCGGCACGGCCGGCGCGCTGCTCTCCGTCTTCATCCGCAATCCGGAATTCGTCGGCCAGACCAAGGAAAAGCTGTCCACCACCGACGCCTTCCGCGTCACGGAAAACGCGATGCGCGACCGCTTCGACCACTGGCTCACCGCCAGCCCGAAAGACGCCACGCGCCTCCTCGAATGGTCGATCGGCCAGGCCGAGGAACGCACGCGGCGGCGGAAAGACAAGGAAGTCGCCCGCCAGTCCGCCACCCGCAAGCTGCGCCTGCCCGGCAAGCTCGCCGACTGCTCGGACGCATCGGCGCAGGGCACCGAGCTGTTCATCGTCGAAGGCGACTCGGCCGGCGGCTCCGCCAAGCAGGCCCGCGACCGCGCGACGCAAGCCGTACTGCCCCTGCGCGGCAAGATCCTCAACGTCGCCAGCGCCGGCGACGACAAGCTCTCGAACAACAAGGAATTGTCGGACCTCGCCACCGCTCTCGGCACCGGCCTCGCCCACCGCTTCCGCGTCGACGACCTCCGCTACGAGCGCATCGTCATCATGACCGACGCCGACGTGGACGGCGCCCACATCGCGGCCCTGCTCATCACCTTCTTCTACCGCCAGACGCCAGGTCTCATCGACGCCGGCCGGCTCTATCTCGCCCAGCCGCCGCTCTACCGCATCGCCCACGGCGGCAAGTCGATCTACGCCCGCGACGACGCCCACAAGGAGCTGCTCCTCAAGACCGAGTTCAAGGGCAAGTCCCCCGAGATCGGCCGCTTCAAGGGCCTTGGCGAGATGATGCCGGCGCAACTCAAGGACACCACCATGAACCCCGCGACGCGCACCCTCGCCCGCGTGACCCTGCCCAGGACCGGCAAGACCATCGAACAGCTCGTCGAGACGCTCATGGGCAAGAAGCCCGAGCTGCGCTTCAAATACATCCAGGACAATGCGAAGTTCGTCGACGAGCTCGACGTCTGACGAAAGGCCATGCTGCCTTTTGGTGAATGAGCGGAGCGCAATCCTTTCCCCGCCAACCCGATCTCCATGTGGTCCACGCCGCGCTTCTGCGCTAGACCAGCGGCAAGCGGCGGAGGGGTTCCATGCGCCTGATCGTGTCCTCGTTCATCTTCGCGGCGCTGCTGGCGGCATGTGCGACGGGCGCACCCGCGCCGCGCCAATCGTCGCTCGTCGAGGAGCGCTCGATCTCGCAGCTCGCCGATGATCTGGCCGCCGGCCGAACCACGTCTGCGGCGCTCGTCGCCGCCTATCTCGCCCGCATCGAAGCCATCGACAGGGCGGGGCCGACGCTACGCTCCATCATCGCCGTGAACCCGCTCGCGCTTGAGCAGGCGCGTGCGCTGGACGCCGAACGCAGGGCCGGCCGCGTGCGCGGCCCGCTGCACGGCATTCCGATCCTGCTCAAGGACAATATCGAGACGAAGGAGCTGCCCACAACGGCCGGCTCCCTCGCGCTCAAGGACAACATGACCAACCGCGACGCGCCGATGGCTGCGCGCCTGCGCGATGCCGGCGCCATCCTGCTGGGCAAGACCAATCTCTCAGAATGGGCCAATTTCCGCTCTACCCGCTCGATCAGCGGCTGGAGCGCCGTGGGCGGCCTGGTCCGGAACCCCTACGCGCTCGATCGCAATGCCTGCGGCTCCAGCGCCGGTTCCGGCGCCGCCACCGCCGCCAGCCTTGCGGCAGCCTCCGTCGGCACCGAAACATCCGGCTCCATCGTCTGCCCGTCGAACGTCAACGGCCTCGTCGGCTTCAAGCCCACTGTCGGCCTCGTCTCGCGCGAACACGTGGTGCCGATCTCGCACACGCAGGACACGCCGGGCCCGATGACCCGGTCAGTGATGGATGCGGCTCTCGTGCTCGCCGGCATGTCCGGAACCGATCCCGCCGACCCCGCCACCGCCGAAGCCGACCGCCGGAAGAAGGACTACGCGGCCGCCCTCAGCAGGGACGCGCTCAAAGGCAAGCGCCTCGGCGTTCTCAAGATCGGCCTGGGCGGCACCATCGAGACAGACGCGCTGTTCGAGCAGGCGCAGAAGGATCTCGCCGCCGCAGGTGCGACGCTGGTGGACGTCAAGCTGCCCGACAATCTCGCCCCAGGCGCCCAGCCCGCCGGCGGGCCGAACGTCATGCAGGTCGAATTCAAGGCCGATCTCGCAAAGTACCTCGCGAGCGCCGCCCCCGGCGTGACGGCGAAAACTTTATCCGACCTGATCGCCTTCAACGCCGCCAACGCTGAAACCGAATTGCCGCTCTTCGGCCAGCAGATTTTCGAACAGTCGGACAAGCAGCCCGGCCTCGACGATCCCGCCTATCTAGCCGCCCTTGAGAAGGGAAAGCGAAATGCCGGGCCCGAAGGCATCGACAAGATCCTCGCCGCCGACCGCCTCGACGCCATCGTCTTCATCACCGCCGCCCCCGCCTGGCCCACCGACCCCGCCGGCGCTAGCCGCGGCGCCGCCGTCAACAGCGCCACCGGCATCGCCGCCGCTGCAGGCTATCCTCACCTCACCGTTCCGATGGGCCTCGCACGCGGACTGCCCGTGGGCCTCTCCTTCATCGGCACGGCCTGGAGCGATGCCGACCTGCTGGCCCTTGGCTACGCCTACGAACAGGCGTCCCTCCGCCGCCAGCCTCCGACCTATGTTCAATCGCTGAACGAAGTTCCCGCCACCGTGAAAGCCTACTCACCGGCGCGATGACCAACCCCATTGTCTCACCACGCATAGGCATAGGTGGTGCGCGTCGTCGGCTTCTGGGTCGTGCTTCCCGCCGTTGCGCCGTAGGGTGCATTGAGCGAATGCGAAATGCACCCTACGGCGCAACGGCGGGAAGCCTCGCGAAGCGAGGCCGTTTCTCGTACGCAAAGACGAACCCAGACGGTACTCAAACGTGGGTTACCACAAGAGGGGGGCAAATTGTAAACGGGGGGGTGAACTCTGCGCCTCGGCCCCCATCGGAGATCATTCCCAAATGACCGACACATCAAAAAAGTTTCCGAACCAAACCGACGCAATGCTGACCACGCGCGAGGGATACGAGGCGATGGCAATTTTTTTGGAGAGTTTTTGGGTGCGTGATGGGCTGCCAGATGACTCCTTGGCGTTGTTGCTGAGTTTTGTTGCACCAGTTGGGGACGATCGCCGACCGGCAGATCCCGCGATGTGGGGAGACTGGCTGAGTGCAATCGAACGTGCGCGGACTGGGTAGTCGTATCAGTGAGCAGTTTCAGATTTGAGCGCCATACGCCGGCCAGATGAGGCGCACGGCGACTCGGATTACCAGAGCAACGGCCTCGCTTCGCGAGGCTTCAAGCCGTTGCGAGGTAGGGTGCATTGAGCAACGCGAAATGCACCGCGCGGCGGGGCAGCGACCACAATAATCGTTCGAGGCCAGAGAAGTCACCGCACCATCCCGCCACGCCACGAAGAGGTGCATTTCGCGTTACCTATGACCTATGACGGCCGCGGCAACACCACCAACGACACGACCAAGGCCTACAGCTACGACGCCATGAACCGGCTGACCGGCTCGCCCACCAATGGCGCCTCGGCGGTCTACGATGCGACCGGCCGGCTCGTACAGATCGCCCAGGGCGGAGCGACGACAAGGTTCCTCTATGACGGCACGCGGCTCATCGCCGAGTACGATGGCGCGGGCGCGCTGCTGCGCCGCTATGTGCATGGCGACGGGGTGGACGATCCCATGGTGTGGATCGAGGGCGCGGGCACAAGCGTTCGCAATCACCTGTTCAAGGACGAGCGCGGCTCGGTGATCGCCGCCGACACCGGCTCGGCGGTTGCGACCATGCGCTACGACGAATATGGCGCCCGCGACGCCAGCGCCACCTACAGCGGCCGGTTCCAGTACACGGGCCAGACCTGGATGCCGGAACTCGGCCTCTATTACTACAAGGCCCGCGCCTATAACCCCGACCTCGGAAGATTCATGCAGACCGATCCGATCGGGACCAAGGATCAGGTCAACTTGCATGCCTATGTTGGGAACGATCCGGTCAACAACACCGATCCGGCGGGGATGTGTCCCCACTGTTTCACTCCCGACACCTATTGGGATGCATTCAACATCCTCCTCGGCGGCGCTTCGCTTGTCGGAAACTCTCTGGCTGGTAATTGGGCTGGCGCGGCTGAGGATGCGGTCGGGCTGGGCGCAGACATCGCTGCCATTGTGGTTCCGGGCGTCCCTGGCGGAGCCAGCTCGACGATAAAAGCCGCTCGTATGACGGAGAACGCTATCACAGGTGCCTCTCGTCAGGCCAAGGGCGTCGAACAAATTGTCGCTGACAATCCCGGTAAGCGCGTGCAGACAGAAACCTACCTGCGCACGGCCGACGGCAAGCGCGCGAAGGATCCGCAGACCGGTGAGATGAGGCGAGTTGATGCGGCTGTGATCGATCCTAAGACTGGAACCGCTGCGACAAAGGAAATTACTGGGCCCGGCGTGAACAAGCAGAGGCAGGCTGAAAAAGAACAGCGTATTATTGATAGTGGAGGCACATTCGTTCGAGATCGTCAGACAGGTAACCTGTGCCCGGTTGATGGCGTGTGCGAACGGATCGATATCGAATGACCGACCCAGACTTCAAGGTCTTAAACGTGCCGGGTCTGCTGGCTCGTTATTCGAATCCAACACCTGATTGGCCGGAGATCGTCCGGACTTCTGCTAAGACTCGGCTGGAATTCTTTGCGAAGGAGGGTCTCGTTCGTCCCGATGCGAAGGCTCTTCATGTGTGTGTGGATGACGCCGTGTTGATGTGGAGCGACCTTGAGCCGGAGGGGAAATCGTTTCTTCGCACCGGGGCGGTAGATAACTGGCTCGGATCATGTGATCGAAAGGGAACCGTCGAGGCATATCGAGATGCGGGCGGTCTGGCGAAGCGGCTGAAGAAGTTTCGATCTGGGCGCTCTGCCTAGCGTGGCGCATTCTGACTTCCCGTGAATTCCTAGGTCAAGCTTCGCTCGACTCCAAATCCGTTAGCGTCCGCGCGCTGACACATCGGTCAGGTCTTGAAGTCGGAATGGCTTTTCCAGGTCCAAGGCAGGAGTTCGTCGATCCTGTTTATGGGATGCCCAGCGGCCATGCGGGCGAGCACATCCTTGAGGTATGCATAAGGCTCGACGCCGTTCAGACGGCAGGTCTCGATCATTGAACCGATGACCGCCCAGCGCTCGCCGCCGCCGTCCGAAGGGGCTGCATAATGCAGGGATTTCCGGCAACGAAGTTCGAGTAACATACCCATTCCATCCTGACGCTGGCCGAGACCTGGTTGTGCTCAGCGAACAAATCCACGATGGCCGTCGCCACTTCACGGTTCGCCGCGAGAGCGGCCGTCTCCATCTTCTGCCGGCCTGGATGACGGCGCCCGAAGCAGCATCAGCGAAAATTGTAGCTGATCCGTTTCTACCGGTGAACCGACTTCTTGAGCTTCGATGGTGCGGTGACTTCTCTGGCCTCGAACGATTATTGTGGTCGCCGCCCCGGCGCGCGGTGCATTTCGCGTTGCTCAATGCACCCTACCTCGCAACGGCTTGAAGCCTCGCGAAGCGAGGCCGTTGCTCTGCCAGATATCCTGACGCTGGGTCTGCTCGTCTTTGGGCTGGGCATCGCTGCTCTTTCGGGCCCTGACATCCTGCTTCGCCATGCGATCGGCGCGGCTTGCGGGTATGCTTTTCTTTCCCTCGTCGCGCGGGCCTACAGGCGAGTGCGAAACCGGACCGGGCTGGGACAAGGCGATGCGAAACTGTTCGCCGCCGCCGGCGCCTGGCTGGGATGGGCGCTGCTGCCATGGGTCATGATCGGCGCAGCGCTGGCGGCGCTTGCGTTTGCGGGTGTCCTGGCGTTGCTGCGCAGAGCGGCCGCGATCAATCAGCCCCTGGCGTTTGGTCCGTTTCTGGCGATCGGGGTTTGGACTGCATGGCTCGTAGGGGAGAGCAGAATACAGATCTTTCAGTGAAAAAGTAGCGCCAGCTCCGCGATCACCTTCTCAACGCCAAGCCTATCTATTCTTGTACCAATCCTCTTCCCAATACTCCGAACCAGGAAGCGCCAACACCGCCTTTGCAACGTCGGTAAGCACAATGTACGGATTTTCGCCGGCGGCCAATTCTTTACATTCCTGTTGATCTATTGGCGCGATCATCGCGCGGGCTGATCGAATCTTGGCGATGGCGTCCGGATCATCTATGCGAAGAACATAGGCTTGACTGCGCAGGTGAGTAAGGAACCCCCAAAATTCGAAACCGGCAGATCGGAAGGAAAATGGCACGCTCGAAATTTGAACCTCAAACCAATCCGTTGGCTTGAAGTGACTGGGGTCAGCAGTTTCGAGTATAATGAGACCCTTTATCGTATCCACTTGAACGTCTCGGCTGCTAGTTTTTGAAACGCATTTTCACCACTCCCAAGTCATGCACGTAGAAAGGATTCAAAACCTGGACCTCACGCAGACCACCTGTGTACACCAGTAACGGCCTCGCTTCGCGAGGCTTCCCGCCGTTGCGCCGTAGGGTGCATTGAGCGAATGCGAAATGCACCTGTTTTCGTTGTCGTGGGCGGGATGGTGCATTTCGCCTTCGGCTCAATGCACACCTTGCAACGGCTTCGGAAATCGCGCGCGAAATTGCGGTGTGCGGCAAGGCCATTGGCCTCGGCGAGCTTCCACCCTTCGGAGCCGGTCGGCGCAGCCGAGAAATCAGTCCGGGGGACTGATTTCAGGCGGAGAAGGCCCGGCAAGGCCGCCCGAGCCCCGCGCCGCCGTGCGCCCGGCGATGGACTGGGCGTAATCGATCCTCAGCGTCCCGTTGTTTCCGACAAGGCCCAGGGGACGACGCTCGTCGCTGGCTTGTCCTGCCCAGCCGCAAACCCCGACTCGCCGCCGTCCATCCGCCCACAAACGTGTCGCAGAATCGGTCTGTCTCAGGCGTGACAGCGTTCGGGATTGACTTGGAACCCGGCGGGCCTATTGCTCGCGCGCAGTTTCCCCGTAAAGCGCGCGCAATTCGTTCCGCCCGCGGCCTGGCCGATCGAGCCCGTAAAGACCCATCTGATGACGTTTGACGAGCTCAGTCTCGACCCCCGAATTCTGGAAGCTGTGAAAGCGGCCGGATACACGCAGCCCACCCCCATCCAGGAACAGGGCATCCCGGCCGTCCTCGGCGGACGCGACATCACCGGCATCGCCCAGACCGGCACAGGCAAGACCGCCGCCTTCGTGCTTCCGATGATCCACAAGCTGGGCCAGGGCCGCGCCAAGGCGCGCATGCCGCGCTCGCTGATCCTGGAGCCTACCCGCGAACTCGCCGCGCAGGTGGCCGAGCAGTTCGAGAAATATGGCTCAGGCTACAAGCTGAACATGGCGCTGCTGATCGGCGGCGTGTCGTTCGGCGACCAGGACAGGAAGCTCACCGTCGGCGTCGATGTGCTCATCGCGACGCCCGGCCGCCTGCTCGACCATTTCGAGCGCGGCAAGCTCCTGATGAACGGCGTCCAGATGCTGGTCATCGACGAAGCTGACCGCATGCTCGACATGGGATTCATTCCCGACATTGAGCGCATCTGCTCCCTGCTTCCGAAAGTGCGCCAGACGCTCCTGTTCTCCGCCACCATGCCGCCGGAGATCACCAAGCTCGCCAAGCAGTTCCAGAACGACCCCTTCCGGATAGAAGTGTCGAAGCCGGCCACCGCTGCGACCACGATCACGCAATACGTCACGCACTGTCCCTCGAACGAGGACACGGTGAAGCGCGCCGTCCTGCGCACCATCATCAAGGGGCGGCTCACCGACCGCGCCATCGTGTTCTGCAACCGCAAGCGCGAAGTCGATGTCGTCGCCAAGTCGCTGCAGAGCCACGGCTTTGACGCCGCCGCCATCCATGGCGACCTGCCGCAGAGCGTGCGCACCGCGACGCTCGACAAGTTCCGCAACAATGAGCTTCGGCTGCTGGTCGCCTCCGACGTCGCCGCCCGCGGGCTGGACATCCCGGAAGTCAGCCAGGTCTTCAACTACGCCCCGCCGCCGAATTCGGACGACTATGTCCACCGCATCGGCCGCACCGGCCGGGCCGGCCGTTCGGGGGAAAGCTTCACCATCGTCTCCCCTGGCGACAGCCGCCTGTGGGAGGCCGTCCTCAAGCGCATTGGCCGGGACGTCGAACCCTACAATCCGGACGGCCTGGACGGCGCCGTTGGGGAAGCCCGCAGTCGCGGCCCTGCTCCCAGCCGCGACCGCTTCGACAAGGGCGGCCGAGGGCGTGGTCGGGGCGGCAGGGGCGGCGGCGGAGGCGGCGACCGCCCGCGCGAACCGCGGCTCGAAACCTCTCCCCGCGACGAACCCCGCATCCAGCCAGGCCCCTCCTTCATCCCGCCCCAGCCCGAGGAGGTTGAGGCCCCAGCCGCCGAAGAGGTCCGGAACGAACCGGAACCGCGACCGGAACCGCAACAAGGACCGGGGCGGCCGCAACCGCCGCGGCGAACGCGAACCCGGCGACCCCAGCGGCCCCGACGACAAGTTCAAAGGCATGGGCGACCACGTCCCCGCCTTCCTGCTGCGATCACTGGGATCGCGGGAAGACGCCTAACAAATCGATGCGCCGCGGTAACCGTTGTCTTAACTATAACCGCTTGATTTTAGCCAATCCGTAACCGGTTCTCTGCACTGTCCTGCGAGGACTGCGGGGCAGTTGCTGCAACCCGGGTCCTGAGGGACGTGACGGATGTTGAACAACCAGCTGTTCGGTGCAGAAGGCCAGGTGCTCGGGCACCGGACCGTCGACGAGATGGGCAAGCACGAGCTACCCGTCAGCCCGCAGAACTATGAGGTCTGGCTCACCTATTTCACTCATTCCTCGCCCGACCTGAAGGCTGCCGTGGACAAGATGCTGGCGGCCGGCAAGAAGCTCGGTGCGGCGGACATGGAGGAGCTTTACGAGCGCTTCTTCTCGACGACCCATCTTTCCACCCAGGTCATGGAAACCGGCTCGCGGATCGCGCACGAAATCGCCGACGCCCTCGACGCCCTGAAGAAAGCCGGCGCCACCACCGAACGCTATGGCGCGACTCTGAACGTCGCCGCGGACTCTCTCCAGAATTCCACCATCGACGGCGATGCGCTGAAACGCCTGATTGGCGTGCTGGCCTCCGCCACAACGGAAATGTCTAAGCAGAACTCCAACCTGTCCGGCAAGCTCGCCCAGTCCTCGGTCGAGATGGAAAAGCTGCGCACCTCGCTGCGCCAGGCCCGTGCCGAAGCGTTGACCGACGCCCTCACCGGCATCGCCAACCGCAAGCTGTTCGACGAGACGCTGCGCCTGCGCAAGGAAGAGGCGGACTCCGAACAGACGGAACTCTCCCTGATGCTCTGCGACATCGACCACTTCAAGTCGTTCAACGATACCTGGGGCCACCAGACCGGCGACCAGGTCATCCGTTTCGTCGCCAGCGCCCTCGCCAAGTTCGCCTTGCCGGACCACCTCGTCGCGCGCTATGGCGGCGAAGAGTTCGCAGTGATCATGCCGCGCACACCACTCCGGGAAGCCGGCCGCATTGCTGACCAGATCCGCAGCGCCATCGAGGCCAAGCGCCTTGTCCGCCGCTCCACCAACGAGACGATCGGCGCGGTAACCATCTCCTTCGGGGCCAGCCTCTACACGGCCGGCGAGACGATCACCCAGCTCATCGCCCGCGCAGACGAGTGCCTTTACCTGTCGAAGCGCAACGGCCGCAACCGCGTCACGCTCGAGACGGCGTTGCCGCCCGCCGCGGCCAGCCAGGCGGCCTGATCCGTCAGCTCCTCCCATCGAGTGCGCCCCGCAAATCAGTTCGCGGGGCGTATTTGTTTTGCGCGCAAACCCCGTCCAGCCCGGGCGACGCGCTGTCCTACAGCACCATCGCCATCAGGAAGCCGTCATGGCCCTTGTCGCCCACCGTCTGTACCGCGGTCGCTGACACGCGCGCGTCCGCAGCCAGCATGTCGACCATCCGCCGCACGCCCTTCACCTGCGCGCTCGCACCCGCGCTCGCATCCACCACCGCACCCCCACGCACCACGTTATCCACCACGATCACCGCACCCTTCCGCGACATGCGCAGCGCATGCTCGAAATACGGCCAGCTGTTCTCCTTGTCCGCATCGATGAAGCTGAAATCGAACGGCCCCTGCAGCTTCGGCAGCAGGTCAAGCGCCGCGCCAACCTGAATGTCCACCACCTTGCCCAGCCCCGCAGCCTCGACATTCGAGCGCGCAACCTTCGCGTGCCTTAGATCGATCTCCAGCGACACCAGCTTGCCATCCGCCGGCAGGGCCCGCGCCATCCAGATCGCCGAATACCCGCCCAACGTCCCAACTTCCAGGATGCGCTTCGCTCCGATCGACTTCGCCATCAGGTGAAGCATCTTGCCCTGCGCCGCGGACACCGCGATATGCGGCAGGCCCGCCGCCTTGGCCGCGCGCTGGCAATTCTTCAGCGCCTCATCCACGCCAACCACGCGATCGACGAAATAGTCGTCGACCTCGCGCCACAGCGTCTCGCTCATTTCTTGCCCTTTGCCTTGACGCTCGGCTTGGCCTTCTTCGATGCAGGCTTCGCCTTTGCAGCTTTCTTCCGGGGAGTTTTCGCCGGTTTCTTCGCCTTCTCCGCATCCACCTGTCTGGCGATCTCGAACGACCTGCGGGCCAGCGCCGAGGCCTCGTCGCCATCGTCTGCCGCACTGTCCGGCAGGCTCCAGAAGGCGATGTCACGCACCGTACCGTCCTTCTTCACCGAATAGACCCACGGCTTTGAGCCCTGCTTCTTCAGCTCCGCGCCCAGCGCCGTATCCGCCTTCAGGAAGATCGTGTCGTTGTCGAGAATGCAAAAGCCGACCCCGTTCCTGTAGACGGCCGCGCCGCCGAACATGCGGCGAACTTCCAGCTTGCCGAACCCGGCGAGCAGCTCCTGCGCATAGTCCAGAAACCCCGGCGACAATGGCATTCTAGTCTCCCGTTCGTGCGGCGCGGGCTCTGGCCCGCCATGGCGCGCTGACAACCAGCCCCAGCACGGTCAGCAGCAGCGCCGGCGTCCAGCCCAGCGCCACCACGGCCAGCGCCCGCCCCATCGGCGCCTCTCCACCAAGCACGCCGCTGGAGATCAGCAGCCACACGGCGGCGCCCGACAGGAACAGGCAGACATAGTTGGAGACCATGCCCGCGAAGGCCGTCAACGCGATCCCGACCAGCGACAGCGCCATCCGCAATCCCATCGACCCCAGCATCAGCACGATGCCGCCGAACTGCAGCGGCGCGACCAGCGCTGAAGCTGCGGGGATCTGGAATGCACCCAGAAGGGCGCCCGCTCCCGCGCCCATCAGCGCGCCCGGCAGCAGTGCGGCGGCAATCTTCCAGACAGGTTTTGAAGCAGGCGTCATTTGCTGGGATGCTGTCCTAGGACTGGATTCGGTCGGCCCCAAGCCGCAATCATCCTATTCGTTGACAGGCAAAGCGCCGAGATAGCGGTTATTCCGGACGTTCCTGGACGATACAAATCTTGCAAGGTCTTCTTTCCCAATCTGCTCGGCGACTTCCCTGGACGGCCAGACGAACGCGCCCCAGTACTCTCCAGGTCCGACCCACTCTCCGTTGTAGCAATTCTGGTAGCGAACTGCGACGTACCAGCGATTTCGCCATCGCATGGATGGCCGCGTTGCCTTTGCAGTCCTGATTTTCTCCTCGATCACGATTTCCTCCTGCGTCCTCTTCCGACCGATCCGCACATTCCCAGCGCGTGGGCGTCTACGCCAGCTGAGATTCTTTCTCGCGAGTCACGGCAGGACCGACCGCACGCGGAGCTGGCGGCCGTCGAGAATTGCGACTGCTTCCTCCGCCGTTTCCACGCGACGGATTCCGGATCGCAAACCGACGCCTTGGCATTGCCGCATGAGCATGTGAATCGGCAAGGGGTCCGCGAGCCGATCGGGCGCCGGAGTACGTTGAATACAAAGGATTCAGAGGGGTCACTGTTGGCCGCGGTTTCCCAAGTTAAACTCTTGCTCCAGGCCCTCATCCGTCGATTTGCACGTATGAATGGCGCAGCGGACCTGACGGATCTGGCCCGCAGGCATGACGTTCGATTCCGAAGGCCAGAGAAGCGCGGGCCGGACCTATGCGCGCCGGTTATTTCCAAAGCGATCGCAGTCAGGTGACGGCGCGTCCGCCCACGGTATTCAACCCCGTCATTACGAACTTCCACGACGTGAACGAAGCCGTGCCGTACCCCAAAACCCCGGAAATAAAGCCTGTTCCCCGCTGCTTGACGGCTTGGAACATTTAGAGAACATTGAGGAGAACGAATTGGGTAGGCGATTCACCTGAAGCGAGGATGCCATGGCCTTCGATCATGCTCCACTGCGGAACCGGCCGGCGAGCGCCCTGCATCGCGGCGTGCTTTACCGCTCTCGGATCGAGGCCCAGTGGGCTGCCTTCTTCGACGCTTTGCGCATCGTCCATGTCCACGAGCCGCAGACCTTCGCGATCTCGCCCGGCGTCTATGTCACGCCCAGCTTCTGGCTGCCCCAGCTGAAGGTCTGGGTCGATGTAAAGCCCGCCGATCCCGAGGCGCGCGGCGCGGACCGGGCGCGGATCGAGCTGTTCGCCCGCCAGCATCCCGAGGCCCGTGTCTGGCTCACCAGCGGCGCGCCGCGCCCGGGCGACTGGCATGTCGAGCAGCTTGCCGGCCCCGGCCGCCCGATCGCCCGCGCCCTGCTTCTGGCCGACGCCGGCCGCCCTGCGGACCGCGTCTGGATCTGCGGCGCGAATGACGAGGCGGGGGAGCGCCTGATCTTCGACTCCATCGACATCGGCCGTCCCAACCAGGCCCCCGGCTTCGGAGGCAGCCGGCCGGCCGACCCCAATTCGGACAGCGTGATGCGGATCGCCTATGCGCACGCGGATCAGGCCGGCAGCGAGGAAGCCCGCGAGACGTGGGCGTCGATCGGCGCGAAGCTCAACCGGCGTGCTGCAGGCGGGCGCGGGATGGGGCAGCCGTTCGCATAATCCGGCGCTGCCGGATTATTCAGCCGCATGGGCGGGAACGATCGTCACGCTTTCCCCGCAGCCGCATGCGTCGGTCTGGTTGGGGTTGGTGAAGGTGAACTTCGAATGCATCGGCGAGACTTCGTAGTCGATGACGGAGCCGAGCAGGAACAGCACGGCCTTGCCGTCAATCACGATGGAGACGCCGTTGTCGTCCACGCGCTCGTCATTGGGCTCGGCGGCGGCGGCGTAGGACATGGTGTATTCCATGCCCGCGCAGCCGGCGTTCTTCACGCCCACGCGCAGCAGCCCGGCGCCCTTTTCGGCCATGAGGGCGCGAACCTGCGCCGCGGCGGCGTCAGTCAGGGTCACAACCTTGGGGCGAGGACGTCTGGCCATGCTTGCTAGATGGATACCTTGAAACCTGCTTACAACATGTTGAGCTGGAGCCGGGCCTCGTCGCTCATGCGCGACGGGTCCCAGGGCGGATCGAACACCAGGTTCGCCTTGGCCGATTTGACGCCATCGACCTTGCGGGCAGCGTCCTCCACCCAGCCGGGCATCTCGCCGGCCACCGGACAGGCCGGGGCTGTCAGCGTCATCTCGATGTCCACGTGGTAATCGTCGTTGATGTCGACCTTGTAGATCAGGCCCAGTTCATAGATATCGACCGGGATTTCCGGGTCGTAGACCTTCTTCAGTTCCTGGATCAGCTCGTCCGTTATCCGGTCGAGTTCCTCTTGCGGAATGACCGACGGCTTCGCCTCGCCTTCCTTTGCAGGGGCGCCAGCGTTGGTCGCTGGATCGACCATTTGATGCTTCAGGTCGTCGGCCATGGCTCTCTATGACAGCATCGCTCGGGCCTTGGAAAGCGCCTCCACGAATACGTCGACTTCATCGGCCGTATTGTAGAGCGCAAAGCTCGCCCGGGCAGTAGCAGTAACACCTAAATGGGACATCAGGGGCTGGGCGCAATGATGCCCCGCGCGAATCGCCACACCCTGCCTGTCCAGAATCTGGGCGATGTCGTGCGGGTGGGCCCCCTGCAGGGAGAAGGTCAGCACTGGCCCCTTGCCCTCTGCGGTTCCATGGATCCGCAGCCCGTTGATCGAGCGCAGCTTCGACGCCGCCCGGTCCAGCAGCGCCCGCTTGTGGTCTCCGATGGCGATCCGGTCCAGGCCTTCCAGCCACTGGATTGCCGCCCCGAGGCCAATCGCCTCCAGGATGGGCGGCGTTCCGGCCTCGAGCCGGTGCGGCGGCGCGTTGTAGGTGACCCTGTCGCGCGTGACCGTCTCGATCATCTCGCCCCCGCCCTGATAGGGCGGCAGCGCCTCCAGCTTCTCGCGCTTGCCATAGAGCACGCCAATACCCGTAGGGCCGTAAAGCTTGTGGCCGGTGAAGGCGTAGTAGTCCACATCCAGCGCCCGCACGTCGACGGGCAGGTTGACCACAGCCTGGCAACCATCGAGCAGCACATCCGCGCCCACGGCATGCGCCATCCCGATCGCGCGCGCCACATCCGGCACGGTGCCCAGCACGTTCGACATGTGCGTCAGCGCCAGCAGGCGCGTCTTGTTCGTGAGCTGCTTCTCCAGGCTCTCCATGTCGAGCGAGCCATCGGGAAGCGCCTCCACCCATTTCAGCACCGCCCCGCGCCGTTCGCGCAGGAAACTCCACGGCACGATGTTCGAGTGGTGCTCCATGATCGAGAGCACGATCTCGTCGCCTGGCTGGATGGATTGCCCGATCCCCGCGGCGACGATGTTGATCGCCTCCGTCCCGCCCTTGGTGAAGACGATCTCGTCGACGCTCGCCGCCTTGATCAGGCTGCGCACGGATTCGCGCGCGCCCTCATAGGCCTGCGTCGTCTCGTTCGCCAGCGTGTGCAGCCCGCGATGCACATTGGCGTAGCTGCCGCGCATCGCATTCGCCATCGCGTCGATAACGGCTTCGGGCTTCTGCGCCGAGGCGGCGTTGTCGAGATAGACCAGCGGCTTGCCGTGCACCGTGCGGCGCAGGATGGGGAACTGCTTGCGGATGGCGTTGACGTCGAAACTCATGCCGCCGTCCCCAGCCAGCGGTCGATACGCGCCTCCACCTCGCCGCGCACATCGCCCAACCAGTCCGGCAGCGCTTCGATCAGGAATGCGCGTGTGATCATCGCTCGCGCCTCCACCTCCGGCAGGCCGCGCTGGCGCAGGTAAAACACCGCATCCTCGTTGATCTGCCCCGCCGTGTTGCCATGCGAGCAGGCGACGTCGTCGGCGTAGATTTCCAGCTCTGGCTTGGCAAAGACTTCCGCGCCTTCTTCCAGCAGCAGGGCGTTGTGCGCCATCTGCGCGTCGGTTTTCTGCGCCGCGCGCTCGACCAGGAACCGCCCCTGGAAAACACCACGCCCGCCCTTGCGCGCCACGCCGCGCACCAATTGCCGCGTCGTCACTCCGGGGGATGCGTGCGTCACGCGCGAGGTGAGATCGATGTGGCGCCTGGCCGAGGCGAGATAGACGCCCTGCAGCTCAATGTGGGCGCCTTCAGCCGCGGCAATGCTGGTCTCGATGCGCGCCAGCCTGGCGCCTTCGCCGAGCACGAACTGACGATAGGTGGCGCCCCGCGCCAGTTTCACGACAACCTCGTTCAGCACGATGGCGCCGTTCGCCTCGCCGGCAGCCACGGCATTCTCCTGCACCACAATGCGCGTGAGGGATGCGCCGGCCTCGACTTCGATTTCAGTGAAGGAGGCAAGGATGTTCCGCAGCCCGACGCCGGTGACGCCGATGCGCTCGACCAGCGTGGCCTGCGTGCCCGCGCGCGCGATGATCCTGCCCGACTGGCCGGCGTCGCCGTCTTCCTGCCGGTTCTCGAACACCTCGCCGGATGTCTCGATCACCAGCTCGCTCGGTCCGAAGGCGTCGCCCAGCAGCTCCGCCAGAGACGCGATCGGCCCGGCGGCGGCTTCGGGGCCTGATCCCGTCAGCATCGCTTCTTCGCTCGCCATCGCGGCGCGAAGGTCGCTCCATTTCCACGCCTCGGCGCGGCGGGAGGGAAGATCGGCAAGCTGCATCAGCCCACCTTGCCGGCAAACTTGTCGTAGCCGGATTTCTCCAGCTCCAGCGCCAGCTCCGGCCCGCCGGATTTCACGATGCGCCCAGCGGAGAGGATGTGAACCTTGTCCGGCTTGATGTAGTCGAGCAGTCGCTGGTAGTGCGTGATCACCAGCATCGATCGCCTCGGCCCGCGCAGCGCATTGACGCCATCGGCCACGACTTTCAGGGCGTCGATGTCGAGGCCCGAATCCGTCTCGTCGAGGATCATGAAGCGCGGCTGCAGCATCAGCATCTGGTAGATTTCGAGCCGCTTCTTCTCCCCGCCCGAGAAGCCGACATTCAGCGGCCGCTTCAGCATCTCCGGATCGATGCGCAACTGCGTCGCCGCCGTCTTCGACAGTTTGAGGAAATCTGGCGCCGAGACCTCCGCCGCGCCGCGCGCCTTGCGCTGTGCATTCATCGCGGCGCGCACGAACGTCATCACCGGAACGCCGGCGATCTCCATCGGATACTGGAACGACAGGAACAGCCCCTTGACCGCACGCGCCTCGGGCGACAGGGCCAGCAGGTTCTCCCCCTCGAACGCCGCCTCCCCAGCTGTCACCTCGTAGCCGCCGCGCCCGGTCAGCACATAGCCCAGCGTCGACTTGCCGGAGCCGTTCGGCCCCATCACGGCATGCACCTCGCCTGCCGGCACGCTCAACGAGACGCCCTTCAGGATTTCGCGCGCAGGGCCATCCTCCGGCGTCACGCGGGCATGCAGGTTCTTGAGTTCGAGCATAAATCGCCTTCGCGGAGCCTTGTGGCCCCAACACCCTCTACATAGGGCTTCACCGCGTCTCGCGCGAGACTTGGCCCGTTGACGCGGTGTTTCGTCTCAGGGACGGTTAATGTCCAGTGGCCAGGCCTAAAGCCTGGGCGCCGGTTGCCTATGGCTTGAAGATTTCCGCGACCGAGGGCTCGGCGCAGAACTGCTTCTGCGCCGCCGCCGCGTCCAGCCCGGTGGAGGCCAGACCGCCATCATCGGCCACCGTACAGTCAACACTGGTGATCTTGTCCGGCTCGCCGCGGGCGATCACATCGGCGGTCACGACCGGCTTCAGCTCGCCTGCCTCAAGCTTGTAGAACGAGACGCCCCACTCATTGGCGCTGCTGCGCGCGGGAACCGAGATGTAGCCGCTTTCCGTCTTCGAAATGCCGACGCCTGACGGCTCGCCCGCACGCACGAAGCTCTTGCCGTCCGCCGCCTGCACCCAGAGCGCCCAGCTCGTATTTACGTTTCCCGTCTCCAGCGGAACCAGCAGGTCCTCTCGTCCGTCCGCGTCGATGTCCACCGCCTTCACGCCCTCGAACGTGTTGCCCATCGTCTCCTCGATGGTCTGTAGCGTCGCATCACCTGGCGCCACGACCTGCACCTTCACTGTCGTCGAGTCATCTTCGGCCGGCGCATAGCGCGCTTCGATCGCCAGCTTCGATGCGTCGGTCAGCATCATGCGGCAGTCGGGGTGCTTCCATCCGTCGGCGCCCGCGTCCTGTGTCTGGACGGACGCGCAGTCCGGCAACGGCATGCGCTTGGCTGCGGCGCCAGACCCGGCGGCGGGACCGTCTTCTGCCGGCGCTGGCGAGCATGCGGCGGCGGCAAGCGCGGCGATGCAGACAGCAAGGCGAAGTTTCATGGCCCGGTCCCTCATTCTCTGGCGAGGGAATAGACCCGTTGCGCACGCCGCGCCAGCTTACCGCGCCGTAATCCGCAGCCTCAGATCGCCACGGCCAGATAGAGGTAAATGTCCGTGCGCACCTTCGCGGGATCGTCGAACCAGTCGCCATAGATTTCCAGCGACCGCCAGACGCGTTGCAGGCTCTTCGCGGCGAGCTCCGCGTTGATGGCGTCATAGGTTGCGCGCATGGCGCCATAGTCGCCCCAGTGCGTGGCGGTGATCACCCGCCCTCCGGGGATATGAACCGGCTTCACATCCGGATCGACGCCGCCCGGCTGACGATCGAGCACGCCGACCGTCATGCGAGCACCCTTCCTTCGTCTCGTCGCGATAGAGGATGAAGTTGTGGCCGTGGCCGGGCACAAGCGCGCCGGGCTTGTAGAGACGGTCGAACTGGGCGCGGATCATGGGCCGCAGGTTGGGCCATGCCGCCGCAATCTCGATGCCCGCGCCATGCTTGGGTTCAAGGTCGAGGATGTGGACGTCAGCCATCGAGAGCGAACTCCATCGGCTAGGGCGCCGATGGAAGAGTGCTACTCCGTTCCAGGTAGGCGCGCCAGAGAACGCACTCGTGGCTACGTCAGCGAGGCCAGCACCTTGTCCGCCGCCGTCGAGAGCTCGTCGACAGTCGCCTGCGAAAGCGTTCCCTTTTTCTGCATGTTGCGAAGGTCCTTGATCACCTTGTTCAGGTCCGCCTTCGCCTTGGCGTTCTGGCCTCCGCCGATCGTCCGCACCACGCCGGCAAGCCGCGTCGTGATGTTGTCGAGCTTGCTCGACGCGCCAAGATAGAAATAGGCGCTATCCAGGAGGTCCTGCGCATTGTGGCAGGCCTCGGCGCACGCAAGGCCGCGGCCGATGATCGACTGGTCGGCGCGCGCGTTGCTCTGCCTGGCGTCGGCCTCGACGATGAAGCCGGCCTTGAGGTTGTCGGCGTTCCGCTTCTTGGCTGCGCTCACATAGTCGCTGTGGGTCGGATAGAGCGAGGCGAGGGTCGCGTCGTCGAAGGGCTCGAAGCGGCCATAGAGGTTGCAGAACCCGCTGCCGCCATTGGCGCCGGAGTTGAGCGCGATCGCCGGTTCGACCTCGGCCATGCGGATGCCGCCGAGCGCGTTGCCGCGCGCATCTCGCTTGATGGCTGCGCCTGGCGCCCGAGGGTTGGCGGCCGTCTCGGCGGCAGTGGGGCTGCGCTCCTCCACCTCCATGCGCGGGGCGATCGGCGGGAGAGTTCCCTTCTGCACCCAGGCCGTCATGTGATCATAGACCGCGGCCATCGCGTAATTCATCGGCACGCGCGGATAGGTCGGGTAGGTGCAGACGGCGGCGGCGCGCTCGACATGGTCGCGCTTGGTCAGCGGGCCTGCGTTCATCGACGTGCGACGCGAGGAGTGACTGGCGCCGGTGATTTCCCAGTGGCGGAACCTGTCGGTGTCGGGCTGGCGTGCGCGCACCTGCCCCGGCACGTCGGTTTCCGACAGCAGCTTGAAGACAGGCACGTTGAGGTCGTCGCGCACGCGGGCGCCGCCGATCATCAGCAGGTAGGCGTTGACGGGTCCGCCAAGCTCGGCGTGCAGGGCGTTGATGTACGTGCCGAGGCGGCCGGCCGACTGGGACGCGCCCATGGCGATGATGGTCTTCGGCGTCGCGCCGCCAAGGACGTTCACGCCTTGCGGATCGCGGATCGCTTCCATGCCCTGCGCGAAGATATCGTAGGAGAGCGAGTCATCCGCGACAGCGCCGTTAGCGGTGACATCGAGCGAACCATAGCGCACCGGGCTCCAGACCTTCAGGCCGTTCGGTTCACGATTGACGCCGACGCGCTGGGCCGAGATGCCGACCCAGATATAACCCTTGCGCATGATGTGCTCGTAGGAGCCGCCCCACATCGCATCGAGATCATAGCCGGCCGTCACGTTCTGCCATTCGGCCAGCACGACGCCGTTGAAGGTCTTCATGTCCTTCGGGCGGCGCACGATCATCCGCGTGCGATAGGGATGGCCCGAACTGGCCGCCACGCCCTTCATGGCGTTGTCGCCCGCCGTGTTGAAGCTGCGCGCCGTTCCCTCGTAGAAGAACTCCTCCTCGACATAACCGGCCTGGGCGATCGGATGGATGGTCGCCATCCACGGATAGTCATGGGTCTTGTCGCCGGGCGCGACGCGGGCCGGGACCGGGCCTGAGACTTTCGGGTTGGGAACTTCGGCGAATGCGGTCGGCGCGAGGACCAGCGTCACGATGGCCAGGGCAGTCGCGGCAAGGCGGCGAAGGTGCATGTCTCTCCCCACAGTCAGTCTTGTTTGTTTATGGGGTAGGCTAGGCGCCCGCGTGAGGTCCAGTCACGAAAATTGGATCGAGCGACCACCGCCAAATGCTGCGCTGCGAATTGTTGCGGCGGCTCACCCCACACTCCCCTCGAGACTCACTTCCAGCAGCTTCTGCGCTTCCACCGCGAATTCCATTGGCAGCTTCTGCAGCACATCGCGCACGAAGCCATTCACCAGCAGCGCCACCGCCTCCTCCTCGCCCAGCCCGCGCTGGCGAGCATAGAAGAGCTGGTCCTCGGAAAGCTTGGTTGTCGTCGCCTCGTGTTCGAGCTGCGCGTCGCCGCGGCGGTTTTCGACATAGGGAATGGTATGCGCGCCGCAGCCATGGCCGATCAGCAGCGAGTCACACTGCGTGAAGTTCCGCGCCTTCGCCGCCTTGCCATGCACCGACACCAGCCCGCGATAGGTGTTGTTGGAATTGCCGGCGGAGATGCCCTTGGAGATAATCCGCGACTTGGTGTTCTTGCCGAGGTGGATCATCTTGGTGCCCGTGTCGGCCTGCTGGCGGCCGTTGGTCACCGCGATGGAATAGAACTCGCCGGATGAATCATCGCCGCGCAGGATGCAGCTCGGATACTTCCAGGTGATCGCCGATCCCGTCTCCACCTGTGTCCACGAAATCCGCGAGCGGGCGCCGCGGCAATCGCCGCGCTTGGTGACGAAGTTGTAGATGCCGCCCTTGCCTTCCGAATCTCCCGGCCACCAGTTCTGCACGGTCGAATACTTGATCTCCGCATCCGCCAGCGCCACCAACTCCACCACGGCGGCGTGCAGCTGGTTCTCGTCGCGCATCGGCGCCGTGCAGCCTTCGAGGTAGGAGACGTAGGCGCCTTCATCCGCGATGATCAGCGTGCGCTCGAACTGCCCCGTGCCCTTGGCGTTCATGCGGAAATAGGTCGACAGCTCCATCGGGCAGCGCACGCCCTTGGGCACGTAGACGAACGTCCCGTCCGAAAACACCGCCGAGTTCAGCGTCGCGAAGAAATTGTCCGTCACCGGCACGACGCTGCCGAGATACTGCTTCACCAGCTCCGGATATTCGCGGATCGCTTCCGAGATCGACATGAAGATCACGCCGGCCTTGGCCAGCTCCGAACGGAACGTCGTCGCCACGCTCACCGAGTCGAACACCGCATCCACCGCCACGCGCGGCGTCTCACGCGCCGCCGCAGCCGTCTCCATCGCGCCATCGACGCCCAGCAGCACTTCCTGCTCGCGCAGCGGGATGCCGAGCTTGGCGTAGGTGTCGAGGATCTCCTTCGGCACGTCGTCGATGGATTTGTATTTCGATGCGCCCTTGGGCGCCGCGTAGTAGTAGGCGTCCTGGTAGTCGATCTTCGGATAGCGGACCATCGCCCAGGTCGGCTCGATCATTTCCTTCCAGCGCGCGAAGGCTTCGAGGCGCCAGTCCAGCATCCACTGCGGCTCTTCCTTCTTGGCCGAGATGAAGCGGACCGTGTCCTCATTCAGCCCCTTGGGCGCCATCTCCGTCTCGATGTCGGTGATGAAGCCTTCGGCGTACTTGTCGGATTCCAGCGCACGCGCCGCGTCGATCGTGCCGCGGTCGATCGAGTCCTTGCCGCTAGACCGGTCGATGATCTCTTTTCCCTCAGACATGCGCGTCAGCTTTCACAAGGTTTGGCCGCGCCCGCGCCGCCATGCGTATCCACGCCTTCGCCAGCGCATCGAAATCCTCTGGCTGGCTCGCCCAGCCGAAGCTCGCCCGGATCGACGAGCGGGCCATGCCTTCGGACAGGCCCATCGCCGTCAGAACGCGGCTCGGTTTCACCTTGCCGGACGAACACGCCGAGCCGGCGCTGACCGCAAACCCGGCAGAGGTCCAGACCCATGATCTGGGTCTCCGAGGGCAGGCCTTCAACTCCAAGGCAGCTTACGCCTGCGAAGCGTGCGGCGCTTTCGCCGTGAATCTTCAACCCGGGCGCCGAGGCCCTGAGCGCCTGCTCCATCCGGTCGCGGTGCTGCGCCAGCGCCCGATATCCGCTGATGCCGTTCAGGGCCGCCTCAGCCGCCGCCGCAAAACCGACAATGCCGGCAACGTTCTCTGTGCCCGCGCGCCGCCCGAATTCCTGCCCGCCGCCTGTCTGGACGGCATTGAACACAGCGCCCGGCTTAACATAGAAGGCGCCTACGCCCTGCGGGCCGCCGACCTTGTGCGAACTCAGCGACAGGTAATCGACATCGAGTTCGATTACCGACACCTCGATCTTGCCAAGGCCCTGGATCGCATCGCAATGGATCAGTCCACCCGCCGCGTGCACGATCTCCGCCGCTTCCGCGACCGGCTGGATCACGCCGGTCTCGTTGTTGACCAGCATGAGCGAAACGAGCGGCCTCACGCCTTGGACCGAAGCCGCGTCTTTCATCGCGCCCCGCAGCCAGTCGAGATCGACTTGCCCGTCGGCGCGCACCACCCAGGCATCTGGCGCCACGGCCGCAGGCCAAGCCTTGGCGGAGTCACCGGTCTTGCCCCGAAGGTATTCGACAATGGCGATGATCGCGTCATGTTCGATGCGCGAGGCGAGCAAGGACTTGCCGTCCGTTATGGCATCGAGCGCCCCCCAGATCGGCGCCTGTACCGCCTCCGTCCCGCCGCTCACAAACGCAATGTCGTCCCGGCACGCGCCGATGGCCGCAGCCACAACCTCCCGCGCGCCTTCGACCAGCGCCCGCGCCTTGCGGCCCTCCGCGTGCACGGAGGAAGGATTGCCGTACTCGCCCAGCGCTCGCGCCATCGCCTCGCGCGCTTCGGGGCGAAGCGGCGCGGTGGCGTTGTAGTCGCAATATATGCGGGCGCCGGGGCTCATGCCCCGGCGTCTTACGCCGTTTTGCCATCAAGTGCGAATGGCTTTAGCGCTCGTTCAGCGGCCAGCCAGGACTCCGCCGGCCAGTCCGGCCGCCGTGCTGCTGGCCATGCGGCCGGCCATCACGTCGGCCACGGTCACGCCTTCGAGAAATTCGCGGATATGATCGTCCAGCGCCGACCACAGCCCGGCCGTAACCCCCGTCATCCCAGGCCATTCGCGGTCATGGCCGTTGCCGGTTTCCTCGACCGCACGAAACACTTCGCCAATCGAGATGTCGCCTGCTGGTCGTTGCAGGCGGTATCCGCCGCCCGGACCACGGGAACTCACCACCAGCCCGCTCCGGCGCAGCATGGAGAAAAGCTGCTCCAGGTAGGACAGCGAGATCTTCTGCCGCTCTGCCACCTCGGCGAGCGCCACGGGGCCGCCGTCGGAATGCCGGGCCACGTCAATCAGGGCGATCACCGCATAGCGGCCTTTTGACCCGACGCGCATCAGAACCTGCCTTTTGTTCCCCAACCTGAGGTTATTTCCATGGCTTTCGAAAGGTTTACGAGCTTGGGACCGCCACGGATCACCCGGCGCGCGCACGAAAAACTTGAAAAACGAACCCGAAATGGTGTTTGACGGGCCGCCCGGGTTGTTATTCCCGCAAATCCTTCAAACGAGCACGACATGGCCGAACTCATCATTTCCGGACCCGCCGGCCGGATCGAGGCGCGCTACACCCCTGCTCCCGGCGAGAATCCTCCGATCGCCCTGATCCTCCATCCCCACCCCAAGGCGGGCGGCACGATGCAGGATCCGGTGACAATCACGCTGTTCGAGATGTTCACCGCCCACGGCTTCTCCACCATGCGGTTCAATTTCCGGGGCGTGGGCCGCAGCCAGGGCACGTTCGACGCAGGCGTGGCCGAACTTTCGGATGCCGCCTACGTGCTCGACCACCTCGAATCCCTGAATGAGAGCCCCAGCCAGTGCTGGGTCGCGGGCTCCAGCTTCGGCGCCTATATCTGCTTGCAGCTGCTGATGCGCCGGCCGGAGATCGACGGCTTCGTCGCCGTCGCGCCGCCCGCCAACCATTACGACCTCTCCTTCCTCGCGCCTTGCCCGGCGTCCGGCATCATCATCTCAGGCGACAAGGACGTCGTCGCCCCGCCGCAGGACATCGACCGCTCGCTGACGAAAGTGCGCGTGCAGAAGGGCGAGATCATCGAGCGCGCCACCGTCACCGGCGCCAACCACTTCTTCCAGGGCAAGCTCGAAGACCTTGAGAAGACCGCGGCCGTCTATCTCAAGCGCCGCATGAAGGCTCACGAGAAGGCGACCAAGGAAGCCAAGGACGCCAAAGAAGCCCGCGACGCCGCCAAGCTCGCACCCAAGACATAGGTGGATCCACAATGTTCTCGCACATCATGGTCGGCACGAATGACCCAGACCGCGCCAAGGCGTTCTACGACGCCGTGCTGGCGACGCTCGGCGTCCCTCCGGGGCATGTCGATAAGCAACCCGACAAACACCGCGTGTTCTGGCGCACAAAGACCGGCGTGTTCGGCGTCTCCGTTCCCATCGACGGCAAGGCGGCGAACCACGCCAACGGCGCCACCATCGGTTTCGCCTGCTCCACGCCTGAGCAAGTCCACGCCTTCCACGAGGCGGGCCTCAAGGCCGGCGGCGTGGCCATCGAAGACCCGCCTGGCCTGCGCCCCGGGCCGACCGGCTTCTATCTCGCCTACCTGCGCGATCCCGACGGCAACAAGATCTGCGCCATGCACCGCACGAAGGCGCCGGCATAGACTGCACGGTCATGACTGAGCCTTTCTTCCATCGCGTCGGCGACGCGTTCGCTCCAACGCGAATGGCCAATGGCTTCTGGGGGCCGAGGGACAATCTCCACGCCCGGGTGATGATCGGCCTGTTCGCGCATGTGATCGAACAGCAGCACGGCGAACCGGAGCTGCAGCCCGCCCGCCTGACGGTCGATCTCTACCGCATGCCTGACCTGGCCCCGGTGACGGTCGCCACGCGCGTCGTGCGCCAGGGCGGGCGCATCAAGGTCGTCGAGGCCGAGATCTTCTCCGGCGGCGTCTCCTCGGCCCGCGCGTCCTGCCAGCTCCTGCGCCGCACCGAGCAGCCGGCGGCGCCGATATGGTCCCGCCCCGCCTGGGACGCGCCGCCGCCGGAACAGGTCGCGCCGCCCGAAACGCCCTTCACCGAGAAATGGGAGATGCGGCCCATCCGCTCATCCGCACCGCGGCGAACCTGGCTGCGCGAGGTGCGCCCCCTCGTCGCCGGCGAGGCCTACACGCCGTTCAGCCGCATCGCCACCGGCATCGACTACACCAGCCCCGCCTCGAACGCGTCGGAAGCAGGCCTCGACTTCATCAACTCCGACGTGACGCTCTACCTGCACCGCCTGCCGGTCGGTGAATGGATCGGCTACGAAGTCGCCGACCACCAGAGCCACGATGGCATCGCCATCGGCCACTGCGTCCTGCACGACATCCACGGCCCGGTCGGCTTCTCCTCCTGCGCGGCGCTGGCGCAGAAGCGGAGATAGCGGCAGCTTGACGCCCCTCCGGCCTCGCGCGTATCACCAGCCCATGTCGCGCCGCGCCCACCTCGCTTCGTATTACGGCCGTTCGCTTATCTAGCGGCGGGTGCGACCACGCATGCCGCCAAACCGGCGGCGGTGTGAGATGGCCTCCGGTCACTGAAAGCCCGAAAGGGCAGACCCCTAGGAGCCTCTCGTGACTCTCCACGCCAGCAAAGCCAGATCGAAATTCGTGTCCACGATGATCGAGCGCGGCCACGCCTACCAGATCACCGACTTCGAGGCGCTGGATGAATACTGCCTTCAGGCGGACAAGGGCGCGGGGGTTCCTGTCGCCTATATCGGGTTCGATGCGACGGCGAAGTCGCTGCACGTTGGCAATATGGTGTCGATCATGGCGCTGCGCCGCTTCCAGCAGGCGGGCGGCAAGCCGATCGTGCTGGTGGGCGGCGGCACGACCAAGGTCGGCGATCCGACCGACAAGGAAAAAACGCGGCCGATCCTCACCGACGAGGAGATCGCGGCCAACCTTGCCTCGATCAAGCGCTGCTTTGCACCCTACCTGACATTCGGCGATGGGCCCACCGATGCGGTGATGGTCAACAATGACGACTGGCTGAGCGGTATCGGCTACCTGCAGTTCCTGCGCGACTACGGCAAGCACTTCACCATCAACCGCATGGTGACGCAGGACACGGTCGCCCGGCGGCTTGCGGCCGAGGAGCCGTACACTTTCCTGGAGTTCAACTACGCCCTGCTCCAGGCCTACGACTTCCTGGAACTGGCGCGCACGCGCGCGTGCCGGCTGCAGATGGGCGGGTCGGACCAGTGGGGCAACATCGTCAACGGCGTCGAACTGACGCGCAAATCGGCCGACATCCAGGTGTTCGGCCTGACGACGCCTCTTGTTACGACTGCCTCCGGTGTGAAGATGGGCAAGACGGTGTCAGGCGCCGTCTGGCTCAACGCCGACATGCGGTCGCCTTACGACTACTGGCAATTCTGGCGCAACACGGAGGATGCCGATGTCGGCCGCTTCCTGCGGCTGTTCACTGACCTGCCCGAAGCCGAGATCAAGGCGCTTGAAACCGCCGAGGGCGCAGCCATCAACGAATCCAAGAAGCGCCTCGCCGACGAAGCGACCATGATGCTCCACGGCCCCGACGAAGCAAGGAAGGCCCGCGCCGCAGCGGAGGCCGTCTTTGCGGGCGCCGGCAATGTCGAAGGCATGCCAACGATCGAGATCGCCCGCGCGACGATCGACGCCGGCTACCCCATTGTCGACGCGCTCGTCGCCACGAAGCTGGCGGAATCCAAAGGCGAAGCGCGCCGCTCGATCCAGCAGAACGCGGTGAAACTCAATGGCGATGCAGTGACCGACGCCACGCTGGCGATCGGCGCGGCGCACCTGGATGACGAGGGATCGGCGCGCCTGTCGGTCGGCAAGAAGCGGCACGCAAGACTCAAGGCGATCTAGGTTCATTGTTCCGCTCTTGCCGACGAAAGTCGGGACCAAGGGCGGGCCTCGAACCTTGTCCCGTCTTGACGCTTGGGGTCGCTGGCAAAGCGCACAAATTCCGGGATCGCTGCAGTGTCAGCCCTGGGTTCCGGCGTTCGTCGGAATGAGCGGCGTTGAGAGGGTGCGCCGAACACGCAAATCCGGCCTACTGCCTCACGCCGCTCCGCTGGTTCTGCGCCACGGGCGGTTGCGGCGGCGTTGCGGCTTCGGGCGGCGGCTCGCTCGGATTCTCAAAGATGCGGCGCAGCACGCCCGGCGTGATCGCCGCCACCGGGTTGATCGCCACGCGCGCCTTGGCGAACGTGCCGCGCACCGAATAGGTCGGCGCGAACATGCCCTCGCCCTGCCGCGAGACGAACAGGTCGCCGATGATCGGCAGGCCGCCCAGCAGCGAGTTCACGCCGAACGAGGGCACGAGCACGCCATCAAGGCTCAGCTCGCTATCGCCCGGCGCAATCCATCCCCGCGCCGTGATACCCATCGCGGGGCCCGATGCGCGCATCCCCGGCAAGTCGATACGCCCGTCCTGGAATTTCACCGGCGCGGACACTTCGGTGAACAGCACGCCATCGCCATTGAGCACGTCCGACAGTCCCTGCAGCGAAGCGAGCGAGAACAGTTGCGCCACCAGCGGCGCATTCTTCAGCCGCACATCGCTCATCGTCACCATGGCCTGATCGGCATCGCCGCCGAACGTGCCATCGACGGTGAGCTTGCCGCCCACAAGATAGTCCGCCTTCAGCAGCACGCGCGCGCCGAACCCGGCATCATCCGACTTGATCGAGATCTTCTGCTTGCCGTCCACCGTATTGATGGCGACGTTCAGCCTCTTCGCGCCGCCAAGATTGCCGGTCACGGTTCCGCTGCGCGGCCCCTCGCCATCGACCAGCATCGCGACCTTGGCGTTGGTCATCTCGGCATTGTCGCGCAGGCGCAGCTTGTCCGCGTCAAGGTTGATCTCGAACGCCGGCCCCGGCTCCGCCGGCCCGCCCACGCCGACAGGTTCGCCATGCATGTCGGTGTCGGGCGTCTCGCTTTTCATCGAAAGGAAGCTGTCCATCCACGGCGATGCGTCGAAGAATGGCCCGGCCACCGCCACCTTGAACCCTCCATCGGCGCGCTTGGAGATGGCGCCATGCAGGTCGACGCTGTCGCGCGAATAGATGCGCTCAATGTTGGCGGCGTTGAACTCGCCCGCCTTGTCCATGCGGGCCTCACCGACCAGCTCCAGCCCGTCGGCGCGGATGTCCCCCGTCATCACCGCGCCATTGTCGTCCTTGCCATAGCGGAACGAGCCCTTGGCCGGCGCGTCATACTTCTTGCGCCATCCGAACTCGGCGATGTCGAGCTGTGATTGCGTCAGGTCCAGGCTCGCCGTGATGGCGGAAAAATCCCGTCCGCCCGGGCCCGCCGCGTGCAGCTCCACGGCCGCCTCGCCCTGCATGAAGTTGCGCGCCGCGATGCCGAAGGCGTTCAGCAGGTCCGGGTTCACGCGCGCCGAGGCCGTCAGCTCCGACCCCTTCCCCGCGCCGGCCACATCCAGGAAGCGCTCCTTCCAGTCGAACACGACTGGCGCCGGGCCGAACTGCCCCGCGCCGCGGATAGACAGGGCGGACTCGGTCAGCTCGAACGTCACATCGGAATCGGACAGGCCGAAGCCCGACACCAGATTCGGCGCCGCCGACTCCCGGAAGCCGCCCTTGATCGTGTAGCGCATGTCCTTGTCTTCGACGACGTCCGCGATCGGCCGCTTGAAGTTCAGCTCCAGCCCGCCCGTGCCGACCATCTGGTCGACGACAAGGCCATAGCGCGTGCCAACCTTCAGGTTCGAGGCGTCCAGCACGCGCATCAGCGGCCCGAGCTCGCCGCGACCGCTCACCGTAATGTCCATCTCCTTGCCGCGCGGCGCGAACTGCGGAATGACGACCCGCCCTTCATCGACCTGCCAGGAGTTGAGCTGACCAGCCGTTGCATCAAGCGTGATGCTGTTGCCGCGAAGCTGGCCCTTGCCGATTACGCCTGTGACCGGCGGGAAGTCCGGCAGGAATTTCACCGTCCCGTCGCGCAGCGAAAAATCCAGCGTCAGCTTGTCGTCGGGAAGGTAGCCCGCGCTCGCCGCACCTGGCTGCCAGTCCAGCTTGAGGACGAGGCCTGCCGCCTTCGCGTCCGGGATATGATCCTTCACCCAACCGCGGGCGCCGCTGCCCAGCTTGACCGGCCAGAAATTCACGATCTGCAGCGGCGTGGCAAAGCCTTCGCCCACTGCATTCACCTTGACGCCGATCTTCTTCGCGTCGGGCGGTCCGTCCAGCCACACCTCGCCATTGCCCGTCAGCGTCAGGTCGCCGGTCACCGCCTTGCCATGGCTGACGACGACACGCGACAGGTCCGTCGACAGCAGCACGTCGAGATCGGCCTCACGGAACGCCCATGGCGCCTCGAACACCGGCATCAGGCCCAGCGTGAATTCCTTGCCTGACAGCTTGATGGGCACCGGCTTTGTCGCGTCTCCCGCCATCACGGCCGTCACGTCCATCACCCCGGAGAAACTGCCGGTCGCGATGTCGGAGGCGACATTCAGGCTGTCCAGCTTCACGCTCTTGGCAGCTGGGTCATAGACCGCGTCAAATGCCAGCCCGCCGACATTGATCTCACGTGTCCCCAGCTTCGCCGTGCCCTTCACGTCGGCCAGCGTCACGCGCGTGCTCTGCAGTCCGCCCTTTTCCGTCGCTTCGATCGTGAACGACGCGTTCGCCGGGCTTGCTGATACGAACCCGTCGCCAGCATAGCCGAAGATCTTCGCCACCGAGAGCGGATCGACCCGCTCCATGGTCAGCCGGCCGGTCGCCTTGCTCACCGCGCCGTCGCTGGCCAGCGAGATGACCACCTTGTTGGGCTGGTTCTCGGAGCCCGCCAGCTTGAGGCTGAGGTCCAGCGCCACGCCCGCCTCGGTCGCGCTCCACACGCCAGCGACCGGATTGGCGGACCAGAGTTGCTTCGATTTCTGGTCGCGGACCTGCAGGTTGAAATTGACCAGCTCCACCCGCTCGAACGATCCCGCAGAGATCAGCGCGCGGATCGGCGTCGCCAGCGTCGTCCAGTTGATGTCGCGCAGCGGATCGAACGGCTTCTTGCTCTGGTCCGGCTCCCTGGCGATCACGATGTCGGCCAGCGTCCAAACGCCGGCCGGCGAGCGCACCACCGTGGCCGAACCGTTCTCCAGCCGGATCTGCGTCGTCTTGAACTTGCCCGACACGAGCGAAGCCGCATCCAGCGAAATCGTCGCGCGCTCGGCGCGGAACTCGGTCGCGCCTTTTGCGTCCAGGGCGTTGAACCCGTGCGCCACCGCCTCGACACGGTTGCGGGAGGTCACCCACTCCAGCACGACCTTTTCGATTTTCACTTTCCTGCCGCCGCGCGCATCGCTGAGCGAGCTTTCGATCTGCGTGCGGAACATGGCGAGGTCGATCGGCCCCTGCGAGAGCCGCCACGCCAGCGCGCCCGCGGCGACGAGCACCGCGAACACCAGGAAGGCGAGGATCTCGAAGATCAGGAGTTTGGGAGAAACCCTCAAGGCGTGGCCCTCTGCCGATGCCTTGGCCTCGCGCCGGCGTCAGTGGTCATGCCCCTGTCGGGGACCCCCACTTTCGGTTCGGCAGGAAGACGGTACACTTCGGTTTCTCTTCCCGAACACAACATTGCGGACCGATTGTGACACACCCTCTGGATGCGGGCGATCCGGCGCCGAAATTCACCCTCCCCTCCACCCGGGGCGGGCCCGCCAGCCTCGCCGACTTCAAGGGCAAGACTCTGGTGCTGTTCTTCTACCCCAAAGACGATACCGAGGTATGTACGCGCGAAGCAGTTTCCTTCAGCGAAGCGCAGTCCAGGTTTACGCGAAAGGGAGCGGCCATACTGGGCGTCTCCCGAGACACGCTGGACGACCATAAAGCCTTCATCGCCAAGCACAGCCTGAAGGTCCGACTCGCCTCCGACGTGGATGGCCGCGCCTGCAACGATTTCGGCGTCTGGCAGGAGAAACAGCTCTATGGACGGAAATTCATGGGCATCGTCCGGTCCACATTCCTCATCGATCCGGGTGGCGTGATTCGGCAGGTGTGGCGAAACGTCCGTGTACCCCGCCACGTCGAAGCAGTTTACGAGACCATGGTAGGCGCTGGTTAACCAAAACAGGCACGCATAGCCAGTATTCACGGCGCCTTAAACACACGTGGGCATGGTGGGCAAAAAACTGAGGTCAGGGGTTCGCGGTTGCGAATTTCTGAGTTATCCATGTGGCTGCCAGGTTACATAGGCGGGGCAGCGGCGGGCTTGGCGCGTAAAGCATTTGATCGGGCAGCGTAAATGGCGGTCAAGCACCTGAAGTCGAAGACGAAAGCGTTCTTCGAGAAGGCCTTCCCCGAACGGCAGATCTACCACCGCAGCGGCGGTTCGGTCCGCTACGTGTCGATCTCGCCCTGGCGACAGGCGATGATGGCCGGCGGCGCGACCCTGATCGTCGGCTGGTGCCTGTTCGCTACCGTCGCCGTCCTCCTGCGCGGCCCCACGATCGACCTCCAGTCTTCCGGCGTCGACCGCCGCTCCGCTCGCCTCGAGCGCGAACTGCGCCAGGCCAAGGCGGCGGAACAGACCGCCCTGTCCCTGCTCGAGACCCGCACCGGCGACTACAACCGCGCCATCGGCGAAGTCGAAAAGCGGATGGACACGCTCAAGCGCATCGCCGCCTCGCTGCAGGGTCAGGACCTCGCCTCGGCCACTGCGCTGCAGGGCGACAGCGTCTCGCTCCTGATCAACTCCTCGATCGAGGAGGGCGATGCCCGGAAGGGCCGCGCCGACACGATCCCGATCGCCGGCAAGGATTCGGCCGGCTTCCGCGCCCGCACAGACCGCCTGATGAACGACACCAACCTTTTCCTCGACGCCGCCGAAGACGAAGCGGTCGAGCGCACCGAGGCAGCGCTTGGCGTCATCCGCCTAACCGGCGTCTCCGCCGCCCGCATCCTCGAGCGCCCGGGCATGGGCGGCCCGCTGGTCGAAGTCGACAAGCTCACCAGCCTGCCCAACGCCGAAACCGACCCGTTCGCCCGCCGCATCATGGAAGTCGAGGCCCGCCTGACCGAGGCCAAGACCTTCGAAGTCCGCCTCCACGCCCTGCCCCTTGGCGCACCGGTCAACCCGCCCTACCGCGAGACCTCCGGCTTCGGCTACCGCTCCGACCCGTTCACCCGCAAGTCCGCCTTCCACGAAGGCGCCGATCTTGCAGCCTATTATGGCGCGCCGATCGTCGCGACGGCGCCGGGCAAGGTTACTTTTGCGGGGACGAGGGGTACGTACGGCCGCGTGGTCGAGGTCGACCATGGCGATGGTTTCAAGACCCGCTACGGGCACCTCAACTCAATAGCAGTGAAAGCGAATACAGAAGTGGCGATAGGCCAGAAGATTGGTACCATGGGTTCGACCGGCCGCAGCACCGGTCCGCACCTTCACTATGAAGTCTACTACCGCGGCAAATCATACGATCCGATCAAGTTCCTGAGGGCTGGCAAGCATGTTTACGAAGGGTAAGACTCCAGAGGCGCCACCGCCGCCGGTGCTGCAGCCCAAGCCCCTCCTCCAGGAGGCGCCGGCCCGCCGCCCAGCCGCCGCTGGCGCCCGCTCGGGTCCGTCGATCATATCGGCCGACATGAAGATCGTCGGCGCCGTCCAGTCGACCGGCGAAGTCGAGATCTTCGGCCAGATCGAAGGCGATGTTCGCGCCTCGGGCGTGACCATCGGCGAGAACGGCGCCGTCAAGGGCAAGGTCGTCGCTGAATCCGTCGTCGTGCGCGGCACGATCGAAGGCCGCATCCATGGCCGCAAGGTCCAGCTCTGCACGGGCGCCAAGGTCCATGGCGACATCTTCCACGCCTCGCTGGCGATCGAGCCGAACGCCCTCTTCGAAGGCGCGGTCAAGCACGCGCAGGACCCCATGGCCGAAGACCCGGCCCCGGTCCACCAGCCCAACAACCCGGCTTACTGAGACCGGACCGATCCTGAATTCGAAAAGGCCGTCCGCAAGGATGGCCTTTTTGTTTACGTCGGCAAACGCGCCTGGGAGCGGATCAGAGATCCGCGTTCCCGGCGAAGGCCGGGACCCAGCAATCACATCAAGGCTTGTTCTGACATTCAGGCTGCAGCCACAAGTTGGAACAAGCCTTGAAGCCGGCGCTGGGCCCCGGCCTTCGCCGGGGGCGTGGACCAAGGTCAGCTTCCAGATCCCACAAACCCAAGAAAGCCTCATGCTTAGGACGAAGGCGCATTCGTGGACTCGAAGCACGGGGGCGGTGGACCTTGTTCCGCCGTCTGACGTTCGTACTTGGGTTGGTCGCCGCCAACGCCTCCGCCCCTACTCCAGATCCTCGACCTTCGTCTCCGGACCGAGCTTGTGCGCCAGCGACGCCGAGAGGAACTGGTCGAGATCGCCGTCGAGCACGCCGGCGGTGTCGGAGGTCTCGACGCCGGTGCGCAGGTCCTTCACCATCTGGTAGGGCTGCAGCACATAGCTGCGGATCTGCCGACCCCAGCCGATCTCGGTCTTGCTGTCCGCTTCGGCCTGCGCGATCGCCTCGCGCTTCTTCAGCTCCATCTCGTAAATGCGTGCGCGCAGCATTTCCCACGCCAGCGCGCGGTTCTTGTGCTGTGAGCGTTCGGCCTGCACCGCAACCACGATGCCGGTGGGCGCGTGGGTGAGGCGCACGGCCGAGTCCGTCTTGTTGATGTGCTGCCCGCCGGCGCCGGACGCCCGATAGGTATCCGTCCGCACATCCTTGTCCTGGATATCGACCTCGATCGTGTCGTCGATCACCGGCGACACCGACACGGAAGCAAAGCTCGTATGCCGGCGCGCGTTCGAGTCGTACGGCGATATCCGCACCAGCCGGTGGACGCCGCTCTCGCTCTTCAGCCAGCCATAGGCGCTGTCGCCCTTGATCAGCATGGTCGCCGACTTGATGCCGGCCGTCTCGCCCTGGTGCTCGTCAAGCTCTTCGATCTTGAAGCCGCGCGCATTGGCCCAGCGCACATACATCCGCCGCAGCATGGACGCCCAGTCCTGGCTCTCCGTGCCTCCTGCCCCGGCGTTGATCTCGACATAGCAGTCATTGCCATCGACCTCGCCGGACAGCAGCGCCTTCAGCTCTGCTTCCTGCGCCTTCTTCACCGACGCCCGGATCGACTTCTCGACCTCGGCGAACATCGACTTGTCGCCCTCGGCCTCGGCCATCTCCCACAGGTCGACCGCATCCTGAGACTCAATTTCCAACGCCCGGATGTCTTCCATCGACGCGGCGAGGCGGTTGCGCTCGCGCATGAGGCCCTGCGCCTTGGCGGGGTCGTTCCAGAAATCGGCTTGTTCAGAAAGGGCGTTCAGCTCGGCGAGGCGTTTTTCGGCTGTACCCCAGTCAAAGACGCCTCCGCAGCAGCCCCACGGACTGCTTGATGCTCTCGACCATGTTCTCGAGTTCGGGGGTCATGGGGCGCTCGCTGCGATTCAGACGCTTGACGTACTCACGCTCGCCCTGCGCCGCAAGGGGAGCGAGGGCCGGGGGCGATGGGGAAAAGCGGCCTCAATAAACTGGCGAGTTCACGTTCAGGTCTGGCTTCGGCGCTTCCGGCTGTAGCACGGGCGGCGCGTTCGGATCGACCGGCGTGGTCGAGGCGACATCCGGCCCGGGAACCTGCGACGGCAACGCCTGTCCATCCGGCGTGGACGGCGCAGACTCGTCGCCCGCCACCACGTCGGAATAGTCGACGCTGTAGCCCTCGCCGCCGCCTCCGGGCTGGCAGGCTTCCTTTGGCCCTGTGTCGATCTTGAACGCCTCAAGGATCACCTGCCTCGATGCAGGCGTCGGCAGGCATCCGCTGTAGAGGTCGACCTCCACAAGCTGCACATCAGCCGGGATTCGGAAGTTCACCGGCGGCTTGTCCTTCAGGGCGGCCAGCATGAAGTCACGGAAGATCGGCGCAGCAACGCGTCCACCGCTTTCGGACTCGCCGATGCTCTTCGATTTGTCGTTGCCGATCCACACGCCGACCACGAGGTCAGGGCTGAAGCCGACCGTCCAGGCGTCCATGTAGTCGTTGGTGGTGCCTGACTTGCCGCCCACTGGCTTGCCGACCGAGCGCGCAGTGGTGACCGTGCCCCACGAGTGCTCGACCGCGCCTTCGAGGATCGACACCATCTGGTATGCCGTGACCGGGTCCATGAGCTGCTTGCGCTCGTCGGGAAGTTGCGGCGGCTCAAGTCCCGCCTTCCATTCCGTCGCGCAGCCCTCGCACGGGCGCGCATCCGTACGGAATACGGTTTCGCCATAACGGTTCTGGATCCGGTCGAACATCACCGGATGAACCTGTTTGCCGCCATTCACCAGTTCGGCATAGGCGGTCACCATGCGGATCGGCGTCGTCTCGCCCGCGCCCAGCGACATGGATTCATAGGCCGGCAGCTTGTCGTAGATGCCCATGCGCTCGCCCATCTCCGACACCTTCTCAAAGCCAAGGTCGGAGGCCAGGCGGACGGTCATCGCGTTCTTCGACGTCTCGACGCCGAAGCGCAGCGTCGAGAGGCCATAGAATTTCTGCGTGTAGTTGGCGGGCTTGTAGCATTCCTCCTGCGTCGGATCGCACGACACATAAGGCGCATCCAGCACGCGGCTGGACGGCGTCCAGCCATTCTCCAGCGCGGCGGCATAGACGAACGGCTTGAAGGACGAGCCCGGCTGGCGCTTGGCCTGCACGGCGCGGTTGAACTGGCTCGCCTGGAAGGAATAGCCGCCGGTCATCGCGAAGACGCGGCCCGTGTGCGGGTCCATCGCCACCAGCGCGCCTTGCAATTGCGGTATCTGGCGCATGCGCCACGGCCCCGCGCCGCCTTTCCGGCTCACGGCATAGTCGGTGATGAGCTGGCTCGACACGTCCGGCGTCGGATCACGCGAGACGAAGATGACGTCGCCCGTCACGACGCCGCCGGCCTTGCCGCGCTTGAACGAGCTGGCCCATTTCACGTCGTCCGGCGACAGGGTGCCGGTGCTGCCGTCGGCAAGGCCAAGGCGAACGCCTTCCTTGCCTGCCGATCGCACCACGGCCATCTGCCACGTATTGCCCATGCCAGCCATTTTCGGCGCATTGTCCTTGGAACTGGCGAAGTCGGTCAGGCGCGTCTCGAAATCATCGCCGGGCTTGTCGATCGTCCCGATCGGGCCGCGCCAGCCATGGCGGTGGTCCACCGTCTCGATACCTGCGCGCAGCGCCGTCTGCGCAATGAGCTGCATGTTGGAATCCAGCGTCGAGCGGATCGACAGGCCGCCCTCGTAGAAAGCCTTGGTGGCTTCCTTCTCGTTGCCCATGCCGGCGAGCTTGCCGTCCTTGCCAAGTTTCAGGATCTCGCGACGCAGCTCTTCCACATAGTAGGCCGAGGCCTGGTTCTCGTCGGTGTCGAGTCGCTCCACCAGCGTCAGCGGCTCGGCCATGGCCTTCTCGGCGTCGGCCTTCTCGATGTAGTTGTTGGCGACCATGCGCCCGAGCACGTAGTTGCGGCGCTGCTTGGCGGCGTCCGGGTCGTTGTAGGGATTGGCCCGTCCCGGCGCCTGCGGCAGGCCGGCCAGAAGCGCGCTCTCCGCCAGCGTCAGGTCACCCAGCGACTTGCCGAAATAGTTCAGCGACGCCGCGCCCACGCCATAGCTGCGCCCGCCCAGGTAGATCTCGTTCATGTAGAGTTCGAGGATCTCGTCCTTGGTCAGCCGCTTCTCGATGCGCATGGCCAGCACCGCCTCGCGCACCTTGCGGTCGATCGATCGCTCGGATCCGACCAGCATGTTCTTCACCACCTGCTGCGTGATGGTCGAACCGCCCGTCATCCGCTTGCCGGTCAGGCCGTTGATCACCGTGCCGCGGAACATGCCCCACAGGTTGATGCCGGAGTGCTCGAAGAACTCCTTGTCCTCGGCCGAGATGAACGCCTGGATCAGCTCGTCCGGCAGCTCTTCGCTTGGAACATAGACCCGATGCTGCGTCGCGAACTCGGCCACCAGCTTGCCGTCGCCGGCGTGCACGCGGCTCATGATCGGCGGCTCGTAGTTGGCGAGTTCGTCCTCGGACGGCAGGTCGCGCGTCACCCAGAAGAACCACGCCGTTCCCGCCACGAGCACCACGGCCGAAACGGCGGCGATGCCGATCAGGATGCGTCGGATCAGGACCATGTCGAGTCTGGGCATGTCTCACCGGTATGGGGCCAGGGCGCGTGGCGTGGCCGGGCGCCGCTGCTGGCGGAACAGCGCCCGGAATCACCGAATAATGCGGTGACAATAAGGCCCGAAAACCGCGGATAACAGCGCATTCCCGGTTAAACTCAGCCCATCTTGGTTAGGTTTTCCTTTAGGCTCGCGGCGCCGCGGCGCCAGCCCCGCCGCGTTGGCCCCCAGCCGGGCCCTACCGCGCCGCCAGCAGCTTCGCCTGGCTGTCGAAGAACGTGTCGATGGCGTGGGCGACGCCCTGCACCAGCTTCCGGCGTTTCGTCTCCGAAACCAGCATGGCGGCGTCCTGTTCGTTGGTGATGAACCCCATCTCCAGCAGCACGGCCGGCACGTCCGGGCTCAGCAGCACATAGAAGCCGCGCTTCCGGTGCGTATTCTCCAGCGCCGGCCAGCCCGCCTCGGCCATCGCCGGGATCAGCGTCTGGGCGAACCGCGCCGACTGGTTCTTGGTCTCGCGCTGCACCAGGTCCGCCAGGATCTGCGTCACCTGCTGCGGCCGGTCGGAATCCACCTCGACGTCGAGGATCCAGTCGTTCTTGTGCCGCGCCGCCTCCACCCGTTTCTCCCCCTCCGGCGACAGTGTGTAGACTGACGCCCCCCGCGTCTCCGCCTTCGGACCAGCATCCGCGTGCAGCGCGATGAACAGGTCCGCCCCGAGGTTGCGCGCCTTGGTGACCCTGTCCTCCAGCTCGATGAACACGTCGGTCGAGCGCGTCAGCGCCACGTCATAGCGCTGCGAAGCCATCAGCTCGTCGCGCAGCGCCAGCGCGATCCCCAGCGTCACGTCCTTTTCCTGCAGCCCGCCCCTCGAGCTTGCGCCGGGATCCTTGCCGCCATGCCCCGGATCGATCACCACCAGCGGCCGCCGCACCATCTGCTGCGCCACCGGCTGCGGCCCCGACTTCTCTCCGGTCGCGGCCTCGGCGAACGCCGCCGCCGTCGAGCCCTCCAGGTCGAGGATGATCTTGTAGGTCTCGCCCTTGGTCTTGGGCGATAGCATGAATTCGCGCGTCACCAGCGCCGGCCTGGCCATGTCGAGCACCAGGCGGGAGGTCGAGGCCGTGTTCTGGGCGAAGCGATAGGCCGCCACCAGCCCTGAGCCTTTGCCTGTCCCGGATTCAGCCGTCAGGCCATCGATTGACCAGCGCACACGCGGCAGGTCGATGACGATCCGCTGCGTTCCGGCAGCCAGCAGAAAGACATGAAATTTGAGGGGCGCATCGCTCTCGACGACCACCCGTGTCCGGTCCGGCGCCGCCCCGAAGCGCACGCCGACCACGCGCCCGGGCGTATCGGCCGATGCCGGCCCCACAAGGCCCAGCAAGCACAACAGGGAAACCAGCAACGCCCGCACGTCCCCGACCCTTCAGGATGGGTTTTGAGGGCCTTCTGGCCCAGCCCTTAAGGCATACCCCGGGGTCGTTAACTGATGGTTCGTGCACGCCGCACGCGGAGCAGGCGTATTATGTCGCCGCCAGCCTCACGCCGCTCCTCCCGGCGAAAGCCGCGCCGCAGGGCGATCCTCGACCTTTGTCCTCGATTAGAGCGTGCGGTAGGTCCGAAATCCCCAATTCCGCGATGGGTGGGGCAACACTGGCCAATGCTGAGCGGACAGCGCTGTCCACGGAATGACGGCCTAAACTTCTGTCACCTCGCGATTTCTCCTGCGCGCCCGCTCGACTCCGCCCTCGATTTCCGCTGATCTGGCCGCGGTGGCGCTGGCGGGGCTCTGTCGAGAGTACCCTGCGCCATGACATTCTCCCGTGTCCTCCTGTCCGCCGCCGCAACCGCCGCCCTCGCGGCCTGCGCAACCGCGCCTCTCACCCTCAATGACGACCTGATCGTGCCGGGCGAGCGCATGGGCGAAGTCCAGATCGGGATGCCGCTCTCGACCTTGCTCGCCCTCAAGGGAACGCCGCTCAGCACCATGCCCATCGAGGATACCGAGGCGACTACCTACACGTTCGATGGCCTCACCGTCGCTGCGCATGACCAGGTCTACTGGATCATCGCCACCGACGAGCGTTTCCACACCGGCAATGGCGTCCGGCCCGGGGTCGAACAGATCTTCGCCCGCGCCTCGCTGGGCGCGCCCAAATGTGTCGTCACCAAGGGCGCCGTCACCGTCTACGACTACGGCAACCTCTATTTCGACGTGGAGAACACGACCGGAAAGGTGCGGCAGCTCGGCGTCCTGAAGAAAACACAGACCTGCAAATGACGGCAAAGCGAGGTGTGGCAGCATTCACGCCAGCATCACCGCTGTAGCGCGACCATCACATCCGTCTTCGCAAAATCTTCTCCAACGAACAGGAGAGGACATGCCCGCGGTCCATCGCAAGCGCGTACGCAAAGCAGTCCGCAAAATTGAGCCCGGCCGGATGGACACCCTTGCCCCACCGATCATAGGCGTCGGCAACCTTCCGCGCGAACTCGGCCGTTACAGGAACGACTTCAGCGTCGATGTCGTGGAGCAGTTCGACAAGCGCGATTGCCCCGGCTGCGGCGTCGCGCAACGACGAGTGCTTCGGCCAATGTCACCGCGGAAATGCTGATAGCCGCAGCGGTTCCGATTGATTGCTTGATCTTGCCTGCCGTCGGCTCAGCCAAGAGCAAAGCCATAAGCGCAGACGTATCGACGACGATCACTTCGGCATGCCGTCAGGCCCGTACAAGAAGTCGGCAGAATGGGCCGCATCCGGACCGGGAGACGGTGGGTGTGCTGCAAGGTCGACGTCCAACTTCTCGAGCGCCTTCCTTCGCTTTTCGCTCAGCTCGGCTGGCGTTAGCTCCCGACGTACTGGCGCGATGCTGGCGACCGTCTTGGCCGTGTCGCGTCAGCACGATCTCCTCCCCCGCCTCCGCGCGCCGCACGAGGTCGGTGAGTTGGCTCTTGGCGTCGGTCACGGAAATCCGGGTCATGTCTTTATAATGGTCCATTCAATGGTCCATTTCAACATTGGCGCGCCGATGCCGGCCAAACCCGCAAAGATTTAAGCGAATCAACGCACTAATTCATCATTGTCGCCCTTGAGCCTGTGAATAACCTGATACTGCACCCTCAAACTTCTTCCCCTGCGCGCCCAATCCATGCAATGTGAGTCCTGTGGCTCGCTGGACAGGCGGGCCCAGCCGCCTGACGCGACGATTTCAGGAAATTCCCAAGTCGCTGAAGGCATTGGCCGGTTCGAGCGTATTCCCGAAGGACAGCGGTGACGCTGCCTTCATGGTCAGGACAATTATGAACGCGACTTCGCGAAATTCAGTCTGTCTGACCGGACGCCGAGCCCCCACCCCTATCGCCACTTGCACACGCATACAGCCTTCGCGGGCTGGCGCCGCGCAATCGCGCGCCGTCCGCGGCACAACGAAAGAGGTTTTCCTACATGAGCAAGCTCATGCTGATCGACGCAACCCACGCCGAGGAAACTCGCGTGGCCGTCGTCTCCAACGGCCAGATTGAAGATTTCGATTTCGAAGCCCGGAACAAGCGCCAGCTTCGCGGAAACATCTACCTCGCCAAGATCACCCGGGTCGAACCGTCGCTCCAGGCGGCGTTCGTCGATTATGGCGGCAATCGCCACGGCTTTCTCGCTTTCTCGGAGATCCATCCGGACTACTACCAGATCCCGAAGGAAGACCGCGAAGCGCTCCTCGCCGAAGCTGACGAGGAAGAAGCCGCGGAATCCTCCGACGGCGACGAGGAGGACGACGGCGAGGAGGACGAGCGCCGCAACAACCGCCGCAACGCCCTGTTCCAGCGCAAGTACAAGATCCAGGAAGTCATCCGCCGCCGGCAGGTCCTGCTGGTCCAGGTCGTCAAGGAAGAGCGCGGCAACAAGGGCGCCGCCCTAACCACCTACCTCTCGCTTGCCGGCCGTTACTGCGTGTTGATGCCCAACACGTCGCGCGGGGGCGGCATCTCCCGCAAGATCACCAACGCCAACGACCGCCGCCGCCTGAAGGCCATCACCTCGGAGTTCGAGGTTCCGCGCGGGGCCGGCCTGATCGTGCGCACCGCGGGCGCCAAGCGCACCAAGGTCGAGGTCAAGCGCGACTTCGAATACCTCACCAAGCTCTGGCAGCAGATCGTTTCGCGCACCATGGAATCCATGGCGCCGGCCCTGATCCACGAGGAAGGCCACCTTGTCCTGCGCGCCGTGCGCGACCTCTACGACAAGGATGTCGAGCGCATCATGGTCGAGGGCGAGGACGCCTATAACGAAGCCAAGACCTTCGTGAAAATGCTGATGCCGAGCCACACGCGCAAAGTGGTCCTGCACGACGACAACGGCCCGCTCTTCGTCGTCACCGGCGTGGAAGACCAGCTCGAAGGCATCTTCTCGCCCACGGTCCAGCTGCCTTCCGGCGGCTATATCGTCATCAACCAGACCGAGGCGCTGGTCGCCATCGACGTCAACTCCGGCAAGGCGACGCGCGAGCGCAATGTCGAAGCCACTGCGCTGAAGACGAACATGGAGGCAGCCGCCGAGGCCTGCCGCCAGATGCGCCTGCGCGATCTTGCCGGCCTCATCGTGATCGATTTCATCGACATGGAGGACAACAAGAACAACCGCTCCGTCGAGCGGAAGATGAAGGACTGCCTCAAGATCGACCGGGCGCGTGTGCAGACCGGGCGCATCTCGCAGTTCGGCCTGTTCGAGATTTCGCGCCAGCGCCGTCGCGCCGGCGTTCTCGAACTGTCGTCCGAAGTCTGCGACCATTGCGGCGGAACCGGCCGCGTGCGCTCGATCGAGAGCGCCGCGATCCAGCTCCTGCGCGCAGTCGAGGCTCGTGCGGCCGACGACCGTGTCGAGGCCGTGCATGTCGAGGCGGCGCCGGACGTGGCGCTCTACCTCCTCAACGAGAAGCGCGCCTCCATCGCGGCGGTCGAAGCCGACTGCCATGTCCAGGTCCGGATCGAGGCCAACGAAGACCTCAAGACCGGCGAGTTCACCATCGAGGGCCGGGCCGGCGGCGAAGTCGTGCCGCACCGTCCGCTGGTCCCGATCGACCTCCGCAAGCTCAAGCCCCTCCCCCCGCCGGAACCCGGCGAGATCGAGGAAGAGGAAGACGAAGAGATTCTCGACGACAGTGAAGACGAGACTGAAGACGAGAGTGGGGAAGAGAGTGGAGACGAGAACCACGACGAGGACGACAACAACAACGACAACAGCTCCAGCGACGCCGACAGCGAAGACGACCGTGGCGAGGACGAGGACGGCGACGCCCGCCGCGGCCGCCGTGGCCGCCGCGGCGGCCGCCGCCGCGGCCGTGGCCGCGACCGCCCCGAGGTCGCCGAAGCCGCTCCCGTCGAGACCCGCGACCACGACCGCGACCGGGGCCGCAGCCGCCGCCGCCGCGGCGGCCGCGACCGCGACGCCAACCCCAACCGCACCCCCGACATCGCCACCGACGGCGGCGAAATGCTCGACGCAATCGCCTCCGCACCGTTCCTGGTTGCGGCGAAAGCAGAGCCGTCGGTTGATGTGGAGACTGCGCCCGGGATAACGGCGGAAGCCGTCTACACGCCCGCACCTGTCTACGAAGAGCCGAAACGGATGGATGAGCCCGCGCCGGAATCCCGACGTGAACCTCTGGCTGCCAAGGCGGATACGGAGATGGTTCTTCCCGCGCCGGCCTCAAGTCCGGAGGAATCGGCTACTGCCGCAGCCGCGGCCGCGGAGGAGGCCCAGGCCGAAATCCGCCGTCATTCCATCCACGCCGACGCCGAGAAGGTTGAGCCCAGCCCCGACAAGGCCCCGCGCAAAATGGGGTGGTGGAGCAGGCGGAAAACCGGCTGAGCTGCGACATTCGCTTACAAGGCCGCCTCAATGCCGCCCCATGCCTTGTGGCATTGATTCCGCTTGGCCCATCTATAGGCTTGGAAACGGGCGGACGTTCTCTGGCCATGCGCCACCGCATTGGGAGCCGTCTTGATGGACGTCATTGGCAAGGTTCTGCGCCGCCTGGCCTATCCAGCGGCCGCTGTCGGGCTTGTCCTCGCAGCCACGCCGGCCGCCTCGGCTCAGGGCATCATCCGTGACGCCGAGATCGAGGCGATCCTGCGCCAGTATGGCGATCCGCTGTTCGAGGCCGCGGGCCTGAAGCCCTCCGACGTTAATCTCTACATCGTGCAGGACGAGTCGCTCAACGCGGGCGTCGCGGGCGGCCAGAACATGTTCCTCAACACCGGCCTGATTATGGAGTGCGACAAGCCCGAGGAACTCAAGGGCGTTATGGCGCACGAGGCCGGCCACATCGCTGGCGGTCATAACGTCACCCGCCGGCAGGCCATGGGCGCAGGCGGCGGCGTGTCGCTGATCACCATGGGCCTCGGCGCCCTTGCGATCGCGGCAGGCGCACCGGATGCGGCCATGGCCCTGTTCGCCAGCGCCGGCCAGTTCTCAGCGCTGACCGTGTTCAAATACATCCGCGCCGAAGAAAGCTCCGCCGACCAGTACGGCCTCGACTTCCTCGACAAGACGCACCAGTCCGCTGATGGCCTCGTCGAGTTCATGCAGAAGTTCCAGTACGAACAGCTCATGACGGAACAGAAGCGTCAGCCCTACTTCCAGACTCATCCGATCTCGTCCGACCGCATCCAGGCGCTGCGCAAGCGTGCCGAAGAGATCACCGCCCGGTCACAGCCGCAAAGCCAGCGTGACATCGACAGCCTGGCGATGATGAAAGCCAAGCTTGTCGGCTTTATCGGCCCACCGGCGCGCGTGGCCGTGCGCTATCCCAAGACCGACCAGTCCCTGCCCGCGAAGTACGCGCGCGCCATCGCAGCCTACCGCGCCATCGACATCAAGGTCGCGCTGAAGGAGGTCGACGAACTCATCATTGCCGATCCGGCCAATCCCTACTTCCACGAACTGAAGGGCCAGATCCTCTTCGAGAGCGGCAAGGCTGCCGAGTCTGTGGAACCGCACCGCAAATCGGTCCAGCTCGCGCCGCTCGAGCCGCTTCTCCACGTCAACCTCGCCCGCTCGCTGCTGGGGATCGGGACGCCCGAAGCACTCACGGAATCCGAGGGCCTGCTGATCGACACGCTGGCCATGGAGCGGGACAATCCTTTCGCCTGGAACCAGCTCGCCGCCGTCTATGGCAAGATGAACCGCGTTCCCGACGCCGACCTCGCGACAGCCGAAGAGGCCTACTACACCGGCAACATGGCGCGGGCCCAGGTTTTTGCCCGTCGAGCGATGAACGGTCTCCAGGCCGGCACGCCAAACGCCCAGCGGGCAGATGATATTCTCGCCCTGTCGGATCCTCGCGCCTTGCGGGGCAGCGGAGGCAATGGCCGTGGCGGCCGTCCCGGCCTGGCAATCAACACCAAACATTGAACTGGCTGTTAGGGGATCCAGGCCCTATTTCTGCATCATCAAAAATGACTGCTGGCGTCCTGGAAAGGCGTCAACGGCAAGACGCCTCCAAGGACACCACTGATGCGAACCCTGATTGCCTGCGCCGCAGCCCTTTGCATGGCTGCCTGCTCACCTGGCCTCAAGACCGAATCCGCGCAGGCCACGTCGGCCCCTGCTTCCGTCGATCGCATGGCGAAGGAAGAAGTGCAGGCGATCGTGAAGGACTACCTGCTCACCAATCCTGAAATCCTGATCGAGGCCTTCACCGAACTCGACCGGCGCAATGCCGAGAAGGCATTTTCCCGCCTGGTCAGCCATGATGGCGATCCGTCGATCGGTCCGAAGAATGCGCCGATCACCATCGTGGAATTCTTCGACTACAATTGCGGCTACTGCAAAGCAGCCAATGAATGGCTGATGAAGGAAGCAGCGGACAAGAACGGCCAGGTCCGCGTCGTGTTCAAGGAATTCCCGATCCTGCGCGAAAGTTCGAAGCTTGCCGCCAAGGCTGCGCTCGCCGCCGACAAGCAGGGCAAATACCGCGAGATGCATGTCGGCCTGATGAAGTCCCGCGCGCTCGCGCCGATGACGCCCGAGGGCAAGGAAGACCTCGCGGGAACACAGAAGGAAATCGAGCGTGTCGCGAAGTCGGTCGGCCTCAACATCGACAAGCTCAACAAGGACATGAAGAACGACGCCATCGCCCTGCGCATCGAGACGGTACACGCCGAAGCGGCGGAAGCCGGCGTCGAAGCAACACCTGGATTCTTCGTCAACGGCCAGACGCTCCAGGGCTTCAACGAAGAACAACTCGACAAGATGATCGCCACGGCGAAAGGGGCGAAGAAGGGGTGAGCGCGACTTCGCAGCGCTGGGCAACAGGCAATGGGCAGCCGGCAGTAGCCGCCGACCAAACTCTACTGCCCACCGCCGATTGCCGCCCTAAATCAATCCACCCAGCGGGCTCGACGGATCAGCGTAGCGCTTCTTGGGCATCCGCCCCGCGAGATACGCCTCGCGGCCAGCGATCACCGCGTGCTTCATCGCGCGGGCCATGCGGATGGGATCCTTCGCCGCAGCGATGGCGGTGTTCATCAGCACGCCGTCACAGCCCAACTCCATAGCGATGGCCGCATCCGAAGCTGTGCCAACGCCCGCATCAACGATGACTGGCACCCGCGCCTGTTCCACGATCAGCCGGATGTTGACCGGGTTCTGCACGCCCAGCCCCGACCCGATCAGCGAGCCCAGGGGCATGATCGCGCAGCAGCCGGCATCTTCCAGCTTGCGCGCGTAGACCGGATCGTCCGAGCAATAGACCATCACCTGGAAGCCTTCCTTGATTAGGGCTTTCGCGGCGACGAGCGTTTCCTCCATGTCGGGATAGAGGGTCTTCTGGTCGGCCAGCACTTCCAGCTTCACGAGGGACCATCCGCCCGCCTCGCGGGCCAGCCTCAACGTGCGCACGGCATCGTCGGCCGTGAAGCACCCAGCCGTGTTGGGAAGGTAGGTGAAGCGCTTGGGGTCGAGATAGTCGATCAGCCGCTCCGAACCCTTGTCCGCCACATTCACCCGCCGCAGCGCCACCGTCACGATCTCCGCCCCCGCGGCCTCGGCCGCTTCGGCGTTCTGCGCATAGCTAGCGTATTTGCCCGTGCCGACAATGAGACGCGAGGTGTACGCCTTGCCGGCGATGATGAGTTTGTCTTGGTTCGCCGTCGTCGAGTCTGCCATCACTTCCACCGATCATCCCGGCGAACGCCGGGATCCAGGAACCACGTTGCGCCTTGTTCTGAATTCCGGCTGGAACCCCAAGTCAACACAAGCCTTGAAGTCCGTTCCGGATCCCGGCTTTCGCCGGGAAGAGCGTGGCAAGATTCAAGGATCACCCACCCCCCACAAACTGCACGATCTCGATCCGGTCGCCTGGGTCCAGCACCGTCCCTGCATAGGCGGACTTCGGCACGATCTCGCGATTGCGCTCCACGGCCACGCCTTTCTGCGGCAGGCCTAGCGACTCAAGGAAGGCCGCCACGGTGATGCCGGCAGGGGCGCTGGAAGGCTGGCCATTGAGGTATAGTTTCATTGCACCGCGCATTTGATTTAGTTTGGGATTCGCCTATTCATTCCGCACCATGGCGCTGACCATCTACTGCCTCAACGGACCGAATCTCAACCTGCTGGGTGAGCGGGAACCGGCTGTCTACGGCAAGGGCACCCTCGCCGACCTTGAGAAGCTGGCTCAGGAAGCCTCCAAATCCGTCGGCGCCGCGCTGGTTTTCCGCCAGTCCAACCATGAAGGCGAGCTTGTGGACTGGGTACAGGAGGCCCGTGGACACGCGCAGGCCATGGTCATAAACGCGGGCGGCTATACGCATACTTCGGTCGCGATTCACGACGCCCTGAAAGTGTTGACCATTCCGGTCGTGGAAGTGCATCTCAGCAATCCGGGCGCCCGGGAGGACTTCAGGCACAAGAGCCTGATCTCGCTCGCCGCATCGGGCCTGATCGCCGGGTTCGGCCCCATGGGCTACCGCCTTGCCATCGAGGCCGCCGCGCGGCTTGCTGAACAACGGAGAAGCTGAGGCAATGGCCGACAAGCCCACCGATAAGAACGGCAAGTTCGACACCGGCCTCATCCGCGAGCTGGCGGCCATCCTGCGCGAGGCCGACCTCGGCGAGATCGAGATCGAACAGGGCGGCCTGCGCATCAAGGTCGTGAAGCCCGAACAGAAAATCCAGATGTCGGCCCCGGCCTACGCGCCCCAGGCCGCGGCGCCGGGGCCGGCGCCCGCCGGCGGCGCCGCGCCTGCCGCGAAGGCTGCGCCCGCCGACCATCCTGGCGCCGTGAAGTCGCCGATGGTGGGCACCGTCTACCTCAAGCCCGACGAGAATTCCCCGACCTTCGTGAAGGTAGGCGACACCGTCGCCGCCGGCGCGACGTTGCTGCTCATCGAGGCGATGAAGACATTCAACCCTGTGCCGGCCCCACGCGCGGGCAAGGTCACGGCGGTGCTGGTGAAGAACACCCAGCCGGTGGAGTTCGGCGAGTCTCTCGTGATCATCGAATAGCGGCGCGCTATGTTCGAGAAAATCCTCATCGCGAACCGGGGCGAGATCGCCCTTCGGGTCCTGCGCGCCTGCAAGGAAATGGGCATCAAGACGGTGGCGGTCCATTCCGAGGCCGACCGCAACGCCATGCACGTCCGCCTCGCCGACGAGAGCGTCTGCATCGGCCCCGCGCCTTCGCCGAAAAGCTACCTCAACATCCCCGCGATCGTGACGGCGGCGCAGATCACGCACGCCGACGCGATCCACCCCGGCTACGGCTTCTTGTCCGAGAACGCGAAGTTCGCGGAGATCGTCGAGAAGCACAAGATCACCTTCATCGGCCCGAAGCCCGAACACATCCGGATGATGGGCGACAAGATCACCGCGAAGGAAACGATCAAGGAAGCCGGCGTGCCCGTCGTTCCGGGATCGGACGGCGCGGTGGAATCCGTCGAGGACGCCAGGGCGTCGGCCAAGCGCATCGGCTATCCCGTGCTGATCAAGGCGACGGCGGGCGGCGGCGGGCGTGGCATGAAGGTCGCCCGCTCGGTGGATGAAGTCGAAGAAGCCTTCCTTACCGCGCGCACCGAGGCGAAAGCCGCCTTCGGCAATGACAGCGTCTACATGGAGAAATATCTCGGCAAGCCCCGGCACATCGAAATCCAGGTCGTCGCCGACAGCCATGGCAACGTCATCCATCTCGGCGAGCGCGACTGCTCGCTGCAGCGCCGCCACCAGAAGGTGTTCGAGGAAGCCCCCTCGCCCGTCATCGATGCCCTCGCCCGCGCCGCCATCGGCAAGACCGTCACCACCGCCATCCGCAAGCTCGGCTATCTCGGCGTCGGCACGATCGAATTCCTCTACGAGAACGGCGAATTCTATTTCATCGAGATGAACACGCGCCTGCAGGTCGAGCATCCGGTCACCGAGATGATCACCCACGTCGACCTCGTGCAGGAACAGATTCGCATCGCTGCCGGCCTGGAACTCTCGATCCGGCAGAAGGACGTGATCATCGACGGCCACTCCATCGAGGTCCGCATCAACGCCGAGAACCCGGAAACCTTCGCGCCCTCGCCTGGCCTGATCACCGACTTTCACGCGCCGGGCGGCCTCGGCGTGCGTCTCGATAGCGCTGTCTATTCCGGCTACCGCGTGCCGCCCTATTACGACAGCCTGATCGGCAAGCTGATCGTCCACGCTCCTACACGCCTCGAAGCCCTCGCCCGCATGCGCCGCGCGCTGGGCGAGATCGTCGTCGGCGGCGTCGAGACGACGCTGCCCCTGCACCGGAGACTTGTGGACAACAAGGACATCCAGGCCGGCGATTATGACATCCACTGGCTCGAAGGCTTCCTGAAGCCGAAGGCGAAGTAGCGCCGGGACGCTGCTGCTTACGGCCATGCACTTCTTCGGGAAAGCCGCCATCGGCAACGCGGAACGCTTCTCGCCTGGTTGGCGAGTCTCCATTGACAGCCGAGACGCCACGACGACACCGTCGATTAACAACGGGCAACAAGGCCCGGGACGGGATTTTCGAGGGGAGTTGGGTGATGCAGCGTTCGCTTCGCACCAGTATTCGAGTGAGCTTGCAGGCGTTGGCGCTCGCCGCCACGTTGTGTGCGCCGGCCCTGGCGCAGGAGACGGACACCGTCGTTGTCACCGGCTCGCGCATCCGCGTCGACCCGCTTGAGCAGACACAGCCGATCATCACCCTTGGCGGCGAAGAAATCGACAAGACCGGCCTGAGCTCCACCGCTGACGTGCTGCAACGCCTTCCGGTTTCCTCGGGCGGCCTCAACCAGCGCAACAACAATTCCGGCAACTTCGGCAACCCGCCCGATGGCGGCGGCGTCGGCGCAGGCGCGGCAGAAATCGACCTGCGCTATCTCGGCTCCCGCCGCGTGCTCGTCCTCGTTGACGGGCTGCGCTGGGTGCAGGGCGCTTCGGCGTCGGGCGTCCCCGGCTCAGTCGACCTCAACACCATTCCGGTCGGAATGATCGACCGTATCGAGGTGCTGCAGGAAGGCGCCTCCCCGATCTACGGCTCCGACGCCATCGCCGGCGTCGTCAACATCATCACCAAGAGGAACCAGCAGGGCATCGAGGCAAGCGCCCAGGTCGGCGGCTATGTCGAGGAAGGTGACGGCCTCACCAAGGAGTACAATCTCAGCTTCGGCATCAACGACAACTCAACGCGCGCCGTGCTGGGCATCAACTATGTCGATCAGGATGGCGTCCTGGCCGCGGACCGCAACGTTTCGCAATTCCCCACGCCCGGCGCGACCTCGTGCCTGGCCGGCGGATGCTCGTCGGGTACGCCGCTGGGCCGCTTCATCGTCCGCGATCCCAATACGGCCACCAATCTGGATCTGACGCTCAAGGCGGCGCTGACGCCGGGAACGCGCCCGACCTACGTACCCGCCGCCCCGACAGGGGCCGCGTCCAGCTTCAAGGCGTTCACCACGGCAGACCGCTTCAATTTCCAGCCCTTCAATTTCGTCGTCACCCCGTCCGAGCGCCTCGGCGTCTTCGGCCTCGTGACGCATGAGTTTGCGAACAACCTGCGCTTCATGGGCAAGGGCACGTACGTCAACCGGCGCTCGGCCAACCAGGCGGCGCCTCTGCCGCTGTTCGTCGGACCCGACGCGGGCAACGGCAACCTGCTCGACCAGATCAGCATCGACGCCACCAACCCCTTCAACCCGTTCGGCTTTACCCTCGCACCCGGCACGCTGACCTTTGTCGGCCGCCGCCTCATCGAAGCCGGCCCGCGGTTCTATGAACAGAACGTCGATACCTGGAACCTCACCGGCTCGTTGCAGGGCGATTTCGAAGCCCTGGGCACGGACTGGTACTGGGACGTCAACGCCGTCTGGTCGCGCAACAGCGCCGAACAGCGCTTCACCGGCAACGTCAACGCCCAACGCGTCCAGCAGGCTCTCGGCCCGGTCGCCCTGTGCACGGCGCCGTGCGTGCCGCTCAACCTCTTCGGCGGCGCCGGCACGATCACGCCGAACCAGCTCGCCTTCATCGGCTTCGTCCAGCAGGACACGTCCGAGCAGGAGTTGCGCGACTACAGCGCCAACATCACCGGCGAAGTGTTCCAGCTTCCGGCAGGTCCGCTTGAAATCGCGCTCGGCATCGAGCGCCGCGAAACGGAAGGCTTTTTCCAGCCCGACGCCATCGTGGCGGCAGGCCTCTCCTCCGACATTCCCGCCCAGCCGGCTCGCGGCGTGGTCAACGTCGATGAAGCCTATCTCGAAGTGCGTGTCCCGATCCTCAAGGACATGACCCTGGCCCGGGAACTCTCGTTCAGCGTGGCTGGACGCACGTTCGACTACTCCACCTTCGGGCGCGACCGCACCATCAAGGCCGGTCTTACCTGGCGGCCAACCGACGATGTGCTCGTCCGCACGAGTTGGGGCGAGGGCTTCCGCGCCCCCTCGATCGGCGAACTGTTCGGCACCGCCTCGCGCTTCGACCAGGAAGTCGTCGATCCGTGCTCGGACTTCCTCGGCCTCGCCGGCGGACCCGTTCGCAGCGCCACCATCCGCGCCAACTGCGTCGCCCGCGGCGTGCCGGTCAACGGATCGTACGTCCAGCTCAACCCGCAGATCTCCGTCATCACCAGCGGCAACCCTGCCTTGACGCCGGAAACAAGCGAGTCGTGGAATGCCGGCGTCGTGTGGGACCCTGAGTTCCTGCGCGACCAGTACTGGACCCGTGGCATGACGTTCGAGGTCAACTATGCCGACATCGAAGTGGACGGCGCGATCCAGGCCCAGAACGGCCAGGCGCTGCTTGACCGCTGCGCGGCGACCCTCGATCTCCTTGCCTGCAACACCATCACCCGCACCGCGTCGGGCCAGGTGGCCGGCATCGCCAACCCGCTGATCAACATCGGCGGCGTCGCGACCAAGCAGGTCGACTTCACCGTCACCTATGGCCTGCCGGAAACCTCGATCGGCACGTTCGACCTGCGCCTCAACGCGGCGCACCTCGACGAGTTCACCGAGTTCGTGCCGACCTCGACCGGCCTCGCACCTGTCTCGCGCGAAGGCACGGAACGCGGCAGCCCGGACCAGGGCTTCCCGGAATGGAAAGCCTCGCTCGGCCTCGACTGGGCCTTTGGCGGCTTCGGCGGCTCGCTGCTGACGCGCTACATCTCCGACATCAGCGAGCCCGGCAACACGCTGGACTCGGTCACCTACTTCGACGCCCAGTTCCGCTGGACGCCGGACTACTTCGGCGAGCGCACCAGCTTCGCCATCGGCGTGCTCAACCTGACCGATGAAGATCCGCCGGCATGCTTCACCTGCGGCCTCAACAACTTCGACCCGACGACCTATGATCCCCCGGGCCGCTTCGCCTACATCCGCGTGGCGTACAAGGACTGAGGATCGACAAGCGTTGTGTTTCAATCCGGGCTGGCCCCACAAGGCCGGCCCGGAATTGCGTCGGGGTGCGGCCTTCAGCCGAATTCGCAGGCCCCGTGCTGGATGCTGCAAGGGACTTTTTCACAAAGCAGCCCTACAGTGCGATCCTGAGCCACAAAGGACCGCCCCTTGAGCCGCGTCTTCGGCCCGAACGAGCTGCTCGACTGCTATCGCCGGGGCGTCTTCCCCATGGCGGAGGCGCGCGACGATCCGCGCCTGTTCCTCGTCGACCCGGACCTGCGCGGCGTCCTGCCGCTCGACGGCTTCCACGTCTCCCGCAGCCTGCGCAAGAAGATTCTCCGCGAACCCTTCACCATCCGCGTCGACACCGCCTTCAGCCGCGTCGTCGAGCTCTGCGCCGAGGAGGCGCCCGACCGCCCCAACACCTGGATCAACAACCCCATCCTCAACCTCTACAGCGCGCTCCACCGCATGGGCCACGCGCACAGCGTCGAGTGCTGGGAGGGAGACGAACTCGTCGGCGGCCTCTACGGCGTCAGTCTCAAGGCCGCGTTCTTCGGCGAGAGCATGTTCTCCCGCCGCACCGACGCGTCGAAAATCGCGCTCGCCCACCTCGTCGCCCGGCTCCGGCGCGGCGGCTTCCAGCTGCTGGACACGCAGTTCGTGACCACCCACCTCACCACCTTCGGCGTGGAGGAAGTCAGCCGCGAGGAATTCCACCGCCGGCTCGACCTGGCGCTCTGGCGCGACGCCGATTTCGGCGACCAGACCTATTGCTGCACCGGCCCCGAGGCGCTGCAGCTGATCACCCAGACATCATAGGTCGGGTGTTCCAGCGCCGACAGGCCCGGCGAGGACGCGAACATCCATCCCGAGAACAACAGGCCGTCCGGCCCGATCGGCTTGGGCCCGCGTGGCTCCTTGCCGGGCTTCTCGGACGCGGTGATGCGGTTGCTTTCCGCCGCCAGCGCGTGGATTTCGAGGAAGGCTGCGGATTCCGGCGTGTCTTCCGGCGGCGCCTGGAAACAGGCCTTCACCGTCACGCTCAGCCGCCCGAACTTCAGCGTCTCGCCCACCTTCGCCGTGAGGTCCGACGAATTGCCGGTGATCTTGTCGAGCGCGCGCAGCTTCACGCCGGTGCGCGGCTCCAGCGCCTGTGCGCCGACGGCGGCCAGCGCCATGGCTGCGGTTGCAAGCGTGAAACGGATGAACCGGCTCATCGGGGAGACCCTTTTTCGCTGCCGCCCCCGGCATCGCCCTCGTCGTCAGCTGTTGCTGTTCCCGGCCGCACTGCTGGCGACCTCTGAAAGCACGGTAAGCAGGTCGACTGACCCGCGTGTGAATTCCACCGTCCCGGTTCCATCCGCCGCCAGGTAGTCCGGCGATCCGCCGACCATGATCCCGATATAGGCCCCGCCCAGCAGCCCGTCGCTCACCACCTGCGCGGTCGAGTCATCCGGCACCTGCACGCCGTCGCGCATGCTGAACTTCACTACCGCCTTGTAAGACTTCGGATCGAGATCGATCGCCGTTACAGCGCCGACCTTCACGCCCGCCAGCCGCACATCGCTGCCGGTCGAGATGCCGTCGATGCGGTTGAACTTGGCCGACAGCGAATAGCTGTCGCGCGGCGCCGCCTCGCTGCGCTGCGACAGCGAGAAGAACAGGAACACCGCCGCCACGGCGACGACGGCCAGACCCACCAGCGTCTCGAACAGGCTCTCGCGCATCAGGGCTTCCAGGCCTCGTAGTCGCCCGAACTCTTGGCGCGCTCGCCGCCCTCGGCGAGGCTGCCCTTGGGCCGCCACGCATCCGGCGTGCCGGTGAGGTTGGGCTTGTGAGCCTTCTCCCACGACTTCCTCGGCAGCGGCTCCTTGGTCGGCGGCGTGTCCCAGGTGTGGTGCAGCCAGCCATGCCAGTCCGGCGGCACTTTCGAAGGCTCGGCATAGCCCTGGTAGATCACATAGCGCCGCTTGCGCCCGTCCCGGTTCGTCTTGCGCTCCTCGTAATACGTGTTGCCCTGGTCGTCCTTGCCGACGAGCCCCGCCCGCCGGCCGATATCGAACCGCGCGCCGATGGTTGCGCCATTCCACCAGGTGAAGATCGCCTTCAGCATCACATCTCCGGGGGCCAACGCCCCTTTTCCTCGCCGACCAGACCCCGCGATAGCCGGATCGGGCGGCGCGAATATGGCGCCCGCGAACACATGGGTCCAGTTGGAGTTAACGTCCAGTAGCTGCTGGAGAATCTTGCGTGGGGAGGCTTGAGCAACGGGGGCGATTTCGGATTCGACGCCCGATCTCTTGGTGGCCTTGGTGTTGGAATCCTGGGCGCTCAGGAAATACCAGGCGCCGGGCCACCAGGACGGACACCACGCATGCCGAAAAAATCTGTTGGGGCTACGCCCCAAACCCTTCAAACAAGAGACAACAAGAGCCCGCATTCGCGGGCCGTTAAAGTGCGTTCCAAGGTCTAAAAACCGGTCCTGGCGAGCCGGAAGCCGAGAACGCTGCTCCGGCCCGATGGTACGATCCCGCCGCGGCTCGCCGAGCGGAGGCTCTGGGACGAGCTGCCCCAGGAACCACCGCGGATGACGCGATCGGAGCACGAGTTGTCGTAACAATCTTCGACCCATTCCCAGACATTGCCATGCATGTCGTGAAGGCCAAATGCGTTGGCAGGATATTGGCCGACTGGCGTCGTCTTGCCGACCGCGGAGTTGTGGTTCGCTTGCGCCGTGGAGATCGAATTCCCGAACGAGTAGGCCGTCGTCGTTCCTGCCCGGGCCGCGTATTCCCACTCGGCTTCGGAGAGGAGACGATAGGTCTTGCCCGTCTTGCGCGACAGCCATTTTGCGTAGGCCACAGCCTCGGTCCAGGACACATTGGTCACCGGCCGCGATCCGCCGCCGAACCCGTCCGCAGTGAGCCTCGCGCACCCGCCGTCAGCGACGCAACGATCCCATTCCGCCCACGTCACTTCGTATTTGCCCGCCGCAAAGGCCGGCACGCTGACGCGCCGTTGAGTCTCATCGCTGTCACGCCCGGCCTCATTGGCAGGTGATCCCATGGTGAAGGTATCCCCGGGGATCGACACCATCTGCGGGCAGTCCGGACAGTCTCGGAATGTCTCTCCCGCGCTGAGTGGCTCTGGCTCGCTGGGGCGGGCGCGGGCGCCGCCGCTCTGCCGTCGGCTGCTGCCCCGCCTCGCGCTTAGCCTGCTGTCTCCGCATCGAACGCAGCGGGTCCGGGCCTCGGCGGCATGCGCCCCCTTCGGGAAATCCCGAGATAGGCATCGAACGGGCTCGGCGCCCCTGGCGACACCCCACGCCGCCTCGTCCCGCAAGCCAAGAGCGCGCCGCCGCATCGGCCTTCACCTTGTCCTCCACCAGCGAAGCTGGGGGTCAACGCGCAGCGTTGACGGCGGCGGCGCGCTTGCGCCGCTGACGGAGGGGGCCGCCGCGACAGCGGCGGATGGTTCGGCGGGCGCGGTCCCTGTCGTCGTGGCGCTCGTGCCCGGTGAGGCATCCGCCGCATCCGCGGCAGCCCCCCTGCGCACCGCGCCGTCAACACCGCCTTCGGCGTCGGAGGACGTCGTACTCCGCCAGTCGCCCGGATTGGCGAACCAGGCCCACGCGCCGCCGCCGCCAAGAGCGAGCACCGAGAGCGCGACAACGGGAGCGATCCAGCCGCCGTTGTTCGCAGGCACAGCCCCGCGCGATGGCGCCGTCACGGGCTTCGGCTTCGCCCTGGGCGTCGTCGCCGGCAGGCCGCGGATCAGCCGCGCCACATCGGCATCGAATGATTCATGGCCAAGCCGCTCGCCATTGCGCCGCGACAACGCCCGAAGGTCGTCAGGAAGGGAATCCGCCGACGGGATGCGTGTGTCGTCCAGCATCACCGGCACGACCGGAATGCCCCGCTTCAACGCCGACGCCACCTCGATACGGACGAAGTCGCCCGGATCGTCCAGCCTGCGCTTGCCGGTATGGGGGTCGGCGACCGTCAGCCAGTTCGGCCCGATCACCGCCAGCATCACGTCGCATTGCGCCACCTGGCCATCGAGATGCTCGACGAAGTCGACGCCCTTCGGGATGTTGTCGATGTCGATGAAGATGTCGCGGCGCGGATCCTTCACCAGCGGCTTCAGCGCCGCATGCAGGCGCCCGACGGCGTGTCTGCTGTCCTCGCGCCGGTAGCTGATGAAGATTTTCGGCATGGCCGCCCCCGCTCGGGCCGATGCTAGCGGGCAGGCACAACCCCGGCAATTGGTCAGGCCAGCGAAAAAGGCCCGCAAGTCAGGCCCGTAACCCGCCCTCCGCCCCGCCAAATTCCTGTGTGCAGACAGGGGCGAAGCACCTCACTATGCCGGCGATTCGGGGGATAAGCGCGTAGAGGCGGCGGCGGAGAGTAAGATGGCGGATACCCGGGCCAAGGCGGGCCAGCGCCATCTGGCGCGCGTGCTGGAAACCGGCTCGGCGCTGCTGCGGTGCGATGACGCCGACAGCCCGCCCGCGCGGCTGGTGAATGCGCACTTCGCGGCCATCAAATCCCTCGCCGGCGAAACGGAAGCCGCCGAGACCGTCTGCAACGCCATCCGCGCCCGCAAGATCAGCCCCATCGCTCCAGCGCGCGAGATCGAGGCGGCGCGGGCGGCGCATGTTGAGGCCGGCCTGCTGCTCGCCGCCCTCAGCGACGCCACGGCGACGGCCTCGGCCCGCGCGGTGGCGACGCAGGCCTTCGTCGCCGTGGCAGACGCCCTGGAAACCCTCACCATCGAGACCGACGACCAGGGACGGCCGACCACCTCCGCCCTGATCGACGCCTTCCGCGCCGGCGCGGATGCGGATCTGGTCGAGATTGCCCTTTGTACGCCCGGCGGTCCCCGTGCGGCCGCGATCACGCTGCGGCGGCAGGCGGCCGGCGCGCGCGAGCCCGGCCGGCAGACCTGGAGCATTGCCGATTGGTCAGGCGCCGAGCCCAACGACATCGCCGGCGCGCTCGACCGCGTCAGCAAGACCCGCCTGGCGGTGGAGATCCGCGTCGGCGGCGAGGCAGGCGACGCGGACGGGCCTGCCGTGGCCGTCAACCTCGCGCGCTATGCCATTGGCGGCAAGGAGGATGTCGGCGTCCTCGGCGTCGACCTCGCCTCGGTGGCGGATGTGGTGGGCGGTCTGGTGGTGCATCTGGTGGGGCTTTCGGCGGCGGTCATGGCGCGCGGTCTGGCGTATGACAGCGAGGAGGGTGTGAGCGGGGGCGTGGAGCTGGTGCGCGCCGTGGCGCAGGCGGCCGAGCGCGCGGTGGTGACGGTGGAGCATGCGAGCGCGCTCGCGGTGCGCTGGGTGGCGGCAGAGAGCGTGGGCGTCGATCCCGTGGAGCTGCTGCATGCAGCGGAGGACGAGCAGTCGCCGGAGCTGTCGGCGTGCGTGGTGGCTGCGCTGGCGAGCGTGGCGAGTGCGGGCGAGGCGGAGGATGTGAAGCTGCGCGTGTTGGGCGCGCGGACGCTGGATCAGATCGACGGGTTGGAGCGTGCGCGGTTGGAGGCGCGTGGGTTGAGCGAGGATGCGCTGGAGAGGGTGGAGGCGGCGCTGAGGGACGGGTTGTCGCTGGCGAGTGCGTTCTCGCGGTGGGTGGTGGGCGATGAGGTGATCAGGAAGAGGCTGCAGCTGGAGCCGGAGGCGTATGACACCGACGGGGAGGCGTTGTTGCGTGCGCTGGGGCTGTCGGCGAGGGAGATCGAGGATGCGCGCGTTGCGGTGCAGGGGCGGAGGCGTCCGGTGTCGAATCCGAAGTCGCCGCTGGCGCGCGTGCTGGTGCGTGCGGACGGGGTGACGCCGGAGGCGCGGGTGCGGATGGCCAAGGCGGTGGGCGCGCACCTGTCGCGGCGTCCGGTGGTGACGATCGCGGTGGGGGAGCAGGCCGATACGGCGCGGATGACGGTGCACGCCTCGGTGCGCGCCGCGATGGCCGCGGGGTTGGGCGTGCGGATGGAGGCAGGGCGCCCCGTCGTCGACGCCGAACTCCGCAGCCGCATCATGGAGGCCAGGCGCCGCGCGCGTGCGCCCGCAAACATCGAGGCGCCACAGAACCACTTCCACGCCCCGCCGCCGCAATTCCAGCAGCAGCCTGACGAACCGGAAGTCGTGTTCGCCGAACGCCGCCGCCTGCCGGATCGGCGCAAGGGCTACATCCAGAAGGCCACCGTCGGCGGCCACAAGGTCTACCTCCACACCGGCGAATTCGACGATGGCGAGCTCGGCGAGATTTTCATCGACATGCACAAGGAAGGCGCGGCCTTCCGCTCGCTGATGAACAATTTCGCCATCGCGATCTCGATCGGCCTGCAATACGGCGTGCCGCTGGAGGAATATGTCGACGCCTTCGTATTCACGCGCTTCGAGCCGGCAGGCGAAGTCACCGGCAACGACTCGATCCGTCGCGCCACATCGATCCTCGACTACATCTTCCGCGAGCTGGCGGTCAGCTATCTCGGCCGCGACGATCTCGCGGAGGTCGAGAATGTCAGCCATGACGGCCTGGGCGGCGGCGCCAACGAGGGCGAGGAGCCCACGGTCGCCGTCGCTCCCGTGCGGCCCGAGCAACTGATCTCGCGCGGCTTCAGCCGCGGCGTGATGCCCGACAACATCGTGCAGTTCCAGGGCCGCCGCGGCGGCGGCCGCCCGGAGCATTCCGACGTCTCCGCCATCACGCCCCAGCGCCCGCCGGAATACCTCTCCGACGCCTGCCCCTCCTGCGGCCACTTCACGCTTCGGCCCGACGACGGCATCGCCGTATGCGATGCGTGCGGCGCCACCGTGCAGACGGCGTGAGCTGACCCGGGTTGAGCCGCCGCTGTCCGCCGCTTGCTCCAGGATGGGCGCGTCTGCTCATGACTCACAATTAAGTCCTCACGCTGATCCTGGCTGTTAAGGTTCGCGAGCTGGCGGGCTTCGTACAACGGAGCAGTCGCCATGAAAGGCGCCGCCGGACTATTCGCCCTCGCCGGATCCGCAGCGCTCGTCCTCGCCGCGCTCGATATTCCGATCGGCTATGCCCAGAACGCCCCCGACGCCCGAAATCGAGGCGACCGCTTTCGCCATCGCGGCGGCCTGGACGACGAGGCGACGCCTCGCCGCGTGATGCCCGGCGAAGAGCGCATCCGCGAGGCGCCGACAGGATTCGACAACCTCACCAACGGCTTCGATCCACAGGGGCCGGCGCTCGGCAACAAGACAATCCATCCCTACAGCGACTTCCTGATGCACGACATCGGCACAAGCGACGGCATCCCGGTTCTGCCCGACGCCGCCTTTGCAAGCACGGCCAACCAGATGCGCACTGCCCCATTATGGGCAATGCGCACGCGCAACCGGCTGATGCACGACGGCCTGTCATTCACCAAGCAGGAAGCCATCGCCCGGCATGCCGGACAGGCTGCCGCGGTGACGGCGCGACATAACGCGCTCTCGCCCGACCAGCAGCGCCAGCTCCTGGCATTTCTGGACTCTTTGTAACGGCCGGAATGGAGAAGCGGCGGCCAACCTCCGGGAACCGTGACCGCCTGTCGCGTGTTAAATGAGCGGTCGAAGGGTAAAGACCCCGGTAACCAATTGCAGTCAAAGCTGCTTTCCCTGCTGGCGCGAGCGTTGCTGTCGCGCCAGAGAGCAGCATGCTTCCTATGCGGGACGAACGGGAATGATACGGGTTATGATCGCAGTTGTGGCCATCGGCATCATGAGCCTGTCGGCCTTCGTCTAGCACTCCCTCTTGGCGCGAGTATTGCTCTCCTGTCTGGCAGCCCTATCCGCCAGCTACAGGAATGCCTGCCAATGATACGCGTCCTGATCGCCGTCGCCGCCATCGGCTTCATGAGCCTGTCGGCTTTCGCGCAGACCCCCCTTAACGGAACACCCGAGCAGAACGAGATCGCTCGCAAGGCCATGGCCGAACGCATCGTCCAGGGCGAGATGAAGTGCGAGGGCTGCGACCTCTTCCAGGTCGACCTGTCCTACAGGGAACTTCCCAACCGGGACCTGTCCAGCGCCCGGCTCCGCCAGGCGGATCTCAGCCTCGCGACATTCGACAAGGCGAAGTTCACCGCCGCCAACCTGTCGATCGTCAACGCCTATGGCGCGCGGTTCGAGGATGCCGATTTCACGCAGGCGGACCTGCAGGATTCAACGCTCGTCGGCGCCTGGTTTGGCGGCGCGAACTTTGCCGGCGCTGATCTCTCGAACGCCAACCTCTCGGGCGCCTATCTGGCGACTGCGAAAGGCCTCACGCAGATGCAGCTCAACACGGCCTGCGGCGATGAATCAACCGAGCTGCCCAAGGGCCTGACGCTCATCAACTGCAAGGGCTGAACGCGGGGCTAGCGCTCGCCGAGCGTCGCCAGCACGGCCTTGAAGCAGGTGCAGGCCGCCAGATCTGTGCACGCCAGCGCTTCCAGCTTGCCCTCGACGCCGGCCTCGATCAGCTCCTGCTGCGGACGGTCCAGCAGCAGCGCGGCCAGCTTCAGCGCACGCGCCTGGGCGTGGGTGAAGCGCACCGACGTGCGTTCCGTGTGCCGCGGTGACGGGGGCAGGCCAAGGCGCTCGTCCATCTTCCATGTATGCGCATCGGTCGCTTCGCGCGCCGGCTTTTTCGCCGGCCACATCGACAGCGCATCGTCGATCCGGACCTTCATGTCTGCGACCGCGCCTGCGATAGGCGGCGCAGCCGCGATGGCGTGCAGTGTATCTTCCGGTTCGATGCCCAACGGGTCCCCGGGAAGCATCGGCGTCGATTGCGACGGGCGATAGGCGGGCGTGCGCAGAACCTGCGCGAGCTGGGGCTCGACGCTCGGCCGCGCCTCGCCCTTGCGGGCGAGCAGTCCGGCATGAAGAGAAGCATAGGACGACATGGCGACCTGCGTCGTTGCTGGCTTGCTCAATGATTGGCGCGTCGGCCGAACGAACGTGGCTGGCGACGGTCAGGCTGGCCAGGCGGCGGACCCCGGTCTCCGGCCCGGCGTTCGAGCTGGATGCGCTCGAGCGTGGCCGTGTCCGAAGACGCAAGCGCGGCCTGCGCTCACGGGGGCGCGAACAACCGGCTGCGCCGACGCTTGCGGCGGCGCCTGGCGCTGGCGCCGATCGGGAGCAGCGACGCTGGCTGAAATGCTGGCCCATGCCGGCGCGTCCACGTCCCAGTCCTCCTCGCCATCCTCGTTGGTGGCGGCCGGCGGCGGCTCGAATGCCGATTCCGGCGTCAGCATTGCGGTCGAGAAATCCGTGCGGGTCTTCTGCTCCCATTTGGGATCGTGGCCATAGAGCCGCGCCAGGCGGTCGCGGATATACATCCACAGCGCCGCAATCTCGCGGGCCGACTTGGAATCCGGCCGGATGTCGCCGACCGTGCGACCGTCGATCATCGAGGCGGCGAAGTCGACGCGGTGGTGGAGCGTCACCGGCGCCACCACGCCATGCTGCGACAGCGCTACCGCCGTTTCCGACGTGATGCGGGCGCGCGCCGTGGCCGAGTTGACGACGAACACCAGCGGCTTCTTCAGCGACTCCGCGATATCGACCGTGGGGCCGACGGCGCGCAGATCGTGCGGGCTCGGCCGGGTTGGCACGATCACCAGGTCGGCGCGGGCGACGACGTGGGCGATCGTCTGCGTGACGGCTGGCGGCGTATCCACCACGATGGTCTTGAAGCCGAGCGACTTCAGGTGGTCGATGCAGGCGTCGAGATCCTCGAGCTTGGTGTGCGCGAAGGCCGGCGTCGACGCCGCCCGTGCATTCCACCATTTCGCCAGCGACCCCTGCGGGTCTGTGTCGATCAGTGCGACCGGGCCATCGCCGGTTCGCTCCGCCTCGACCGCAATGTGTCCGGAAAGCGTGGTCTTGCCAGACCCGCCCTTCTGCGACGCAAAGACGACGATGCGCACGCCTTCCGCCATGAGTATCTCCCACCGTTGCGGCCCGCAGCCACCCTCGCCGGGGCGCGCGCCTTGCCGGTATAGTTGGCGGCGCCGGATTTAGCGGCGCATTAGGGTTGTCGCGCCAATTTCAGGCGAGGCCTTAAAGGATGATCGGCTGATTGAACGGAAAACGCCCGTCATTGCAGGGCCGTTTGCTGGTGAATGCGTAACCGGCCTTAACGCAATTCAACGCAGAAAAATGTTTGGTTGATGGTCCGGGACCGGGAGGCGCCAACGCGGATAGCGTTCAGGCGCGTGCTTCCTGCATCCTGCGAGCGCGGCCGGCCATGAACGGCGCCAGCACGATCGTCGAAAGTACGGACGACACGACGCCTGTCAGCAACGGACTGGACTCGACGAACTTGAACAGGCCGCTCAGCGCCGGCACCATCGAGGACGCCCAGTTCGCGGCCTGGCCGGCGAGGTTGGATACGTAGGCCCAGTACTCGCCCGGAATGTAGCGGCCTTCTCCGAGGGCTTCGGGGTTCGTCCAAATGCGGTGCGCATTGAACGCTGCCGCATACATGACCGGCATCACCAGCAGGATGTAGACCGCCAGCACGAGACCCAGCAGCTTGTTGGGGGTCGTGAAGAAGAACATGACCGAATACATCAAGGCGCCGATCATGAAGAGAACAAACGCCGAGCTGCTCGCCGCAGCGTAAGGCAGGCCAATCAGGGAATGGAGCAGCCACATCAGGCCGTAAACGATCGCCAGACAAACGCCGAACGCAAACGCCGACGACAGCGCAATGACGATGACGAACACAACGGCGGCTACAATGTAGCTCATGCAGCTAGTCCCCTTACCCGTAGGCTAAGCTGGGGAATTAACCTTGTCTAGACTGGGCGGGCAGAAAAGCCGGAGGGCTAGGATTTGGTCACGACCCGGATGTTCAGTTCGCGAAGCTGCTTCTCGTTCACAGCGCTCGGGGCGCCCATCATCAGGTCCTGCGCCTGCTGGTTCAGCGGGAAGGCGATCACCTCCCGCAGGTTGGTGACCCCCGCCAGCAGCATAACGATCCGGTCCACGCCGGGCGCCGAGCCGCCGTGAGGCGGCGCGCCATAGCGGAAGGCGTTCAGCATGCCGCCGAATTTCTCCTCTACCGTCTCCTTGCCATAGCCTGCGATCTCGAACGCCTTGATCATGATCTCCGGCTTGTGGTTCCGGATGGCGCCCGATGACAGCTCCACGCCGTTGCAGACGATGTCGTACTGGAACGCCGTGATCTTCTCGATCGTCTCCCTGTCGGTCTTGTCGAGCTTGAGGAAAGCCGCATGATCGTAGTTCGGCATCGAGAACGGGTTGTGGGAGAAGTCGATCTTCTTCTCCTCCTCGTTCCACTCATACATCGGGAAGTCGACGACCCAGCAGAACTTGAACTGGTTCTCCTCGACCAGTTTCAGCTCGCGGCCGACCCGGTTCCGCGCCTCGCCTGCGAACTTGTAGAAAGCTGACGGGACGCCTGCGGTAAAGAACACCGCGTCGCCGACCTTGAGGCCGAACTGCGTGGCGATCGCGGCCGTGCGCTCTGGTCCGAGGTTCTTGGCGACAGGACCCGCCCCGCCTTCCTCGCCCTCGCGCCAGAAGATGTAGCCGAGGCCCGGCTGGCCTTCGCCCTGCGCCCAGGAATTCATCTTGTCGCAGAACGCACGCGACCCGCCGCCCGGCGCGGGGATGCCCCACACCTCGACCTTCGGATCCTTCTCCAGCATCCCCGCAAACACCTTGAACCCCGACCCGCGGAAATGCTCGGAGACACTCTGCATCACCAGCGGGTTGCGCAAGTCGGGCTTGTCCGAGCCGTACATGCGGATCGAGTCCGCATACTTGATGCGCGGGAAGGCGCCCTGTGTCACGGCGCGGCCGCTCCCGAACTCCTCGAACACGCCCGCAAGCACCGGCTCGATCGCCTGGAATACGTCTTCCTGCGTAACAAAGCTCATCTCGAAATCGAGCTGGTAGAACTCGCCGGGCGAACGATCCGCGCGCGCGTCCTCGTCGCGGAAGCACGGTGCGATCTGGAAGTAGCGGTCGAAACCCGCGACCATCAGCAACTGTTTGAACTGCTGCGGCGCCTGAGGCAGCGCGTAGAACTTGCCGGGGTGCATGCGCGACGGCACGAGGAAGTCGCGCGCTCCTTCCGGCGACGACGCCGTCAGGATCGGCGTCTGGAATTCCTGGAAGCCCTGGTCGATCATCCGCCGCCGCAGGCTCGAGATCACCGCTGAGCGCAGGATGACGTTCCGGTGCAACGTCTCGCGCCGCAGGTCGAGGAAGCGATACTTGAGGCGGATGTCTTCCGGGTAATCCGGCTCCGCGAACACCGGCAGCGGCAGCTCCTCGGCTTCCGACTGCACCGCGAACTCGGCGACCTTCAGCTCGATCGCCCCGGTCGCGAGGTTCACGTTCACAGTCGACGCCTCACGCGCCAGCACCTCGCCGGTAAATGTCACCACCGTTTCAACCCGTAGCTTCTCCAGCTTGGCGAATTGCGGGTTCGAGGGCGTTATGACGCACTGGGTCAGGCCGTAATGGTCCCGCAGGTCGATGAACAGCAGGCCGCCATGGTCGCGCTTGCGATGGACCCACCCGGAAATGCGCGCGGTCTTGCCCACATCTCCGGCACGCAGCTGGCCGCAAGTGTGCGTCCTGTAGGCGTGCATGGGACCGAACTCCTGATGTGATTCCCCCGGAAAACGGGGGAATTTCCTTGATTGATCGGGCGGACAAGCGCATGTCGCGATCAAGCTTGTCAATATCAGGCTGGCGGCCGATTCTGGAGCCCAAGGTTTTGAACGACGACGAGACCGGCGAGATCCGCCTGATCACCGACACGGATGCGCTGGTCGAGGCCTGCGAGCGGCTCGCCGATGGCGATTTTCTCGCCGTCGATACCGAATTCCATCGCGAAACCACCTACTGGCCGCAGGTCTGCCTGATCCAGGTCGCAAGCGCCGACTATGACGTGATGGTCGATCCGATCGCCAAGATCGATCTCGCTCCCCTGATGAAGCTCATCGCCGACAAGAGCCGCGTGAAGGTCTTCCACGCCGCCCGCCAGGACCTCGAAATCTTCACCCGCATCATCGGCGCGCCGCCCGCACCGATCTTCGACACCCAGATCGCCGCCATGGCTTGCGGCCTTGGCGATTCCATCAGCTACGAAAACCTCGTCTCCCGCGTGCTGAAGGGCACGGTCGACAAATCGTCCCAGTTCACCGACTGGGCGCGCCGGCCGCTCTCCGAGAAACAGCTCCGTTATGCGCGCGGCGACGTGGTCTACCTGCGCAGGATCTACAAGATCCTCCGCGACAAGCTCGAGAAGCAGAAGCGCACAGACTGGATCGAGGACGAACACGCCGGCCTGCTCGACCCCGAAATCTACGCCTTCGATCCTGAGAATGCGTGGAAGCGTCTCAAGGTCCGCAAGTACAAGGCCGACTATCTCGCCGTGCTCGCCAATGTCTCGGCCTGGCGCGAGCGGGCGGCCCAGGAACTCGACAAGCCGCGCGGCCGCATCCTCAAGGACGACGCCATCCAGGAGATCGCCCAGCAGAAGCCGCGCACCGCGGAGGCGCTGGAGCGGATGCGCGCCGTCCCCAACGGCTTCTCCCGCTCCAAGCATGGCCAAGGCCTCATCCACGCCATCAACCAGGCGCTGGACGAACCGGAGAAGTACGCGCCAGACGTCGAGCGGCCGGAGAATTCCGGCCCACCCCCCGGCGCCGTCAGCGAACTCCTCAAGGTCCTGCTCAAGCAGGTGTCGGATGACGCCGGCGTCGCCACTCGTCTCATCGCCAACGCCTCCGACCTCGAACGCCTCGCGCGCGACGAAGAACCAGACATCCCCGCCCTCAAGGGTTGGCGCCGCGAACTGTTTGGCGAAAAGGCGCTGCGACTTAAATCCGGCAAGGTCGCCCTGGCAGCCAGCCCGAAGGGCGTGAAGGTGGTGGAGCTGTAGGCAATCGGCGCAAACGGATCGGCAAGCAACCGACCGGCTACGACCCGAAGCCAGTGGAGCTGAAGGCCAACGTCGACGCAGCGATCAAGGCGCGGTAGCCGCGGATATTCCTCCCTCGACTGAAGGTCGGGGGAGGTGGATCGCTGACGCAGTCAGCGAGACGCTGCGCTTCAATCCACATCCCGCAAGTCTTCGACTTGAGGGAGGAAGAGGCAAGCAACCCTAACTCGTCAGCGCGTAGTCCATCCCCAACTCGTCCGCCGCCTGTTCCAGCCGGCGCTCCACCAACTCCGAGACGAGAGCACGGTATGGCCCCGCCACCTTGAGTTCCAGCACATCGCCGTCGCAGGTGAGCTTGGCGTGCTTCAGCAGTCCCGCGGAACGCCCCGAGAAATCGGCGGCAAGACGCATCAGCGCGCCAAGAGCCCGCGCCCGCGCAGCCGTGTCGCCATCAAGGAGCTGTTCGCTCACCTCGTTCCGCACGCCCTTCTTGAACCGCGAGGCCACGGCCAGCGCCAGCGCCGCGCGGTCCTTGTGCGTCAGGCCCGGAAGAGGCGCCCGCGCAACGAGATCGAATGCGAGATCGGCGCGATGATCCGGATGCAGCAGCGCGCCGATATCGACCAGCCGGCATGCCGCCGATGAAAGCCGCGCAGCCAGCGTGTAAGGCGCCGCCTCCGCCGCCCAGTCCGCCAGCGCGCGGCCGAACTCGGCGCCCTGCTCATCCACCACCAGCGCTTCGAGGCCCGCGTCCAGCGGATCCTCCTGCCGTTCGTTTTCGTCGAGGCTGTCGAAGATGATGCCCTCGCGCACGCCGTAGGACGACACCATCACCGACTTGAACTTGCCCTGCTCGACCACCGTCTTCAGCACGGCCGCAGCGTAGGGAATGGTCGAGGCGCGCCGCTTCGCCACTTCCTGCAGCAGGTCCGCGTGCTTCTTGCCACCCATCAGTTCCTCGAGCAGACCGACCAGCTTGCCCGCATCCATCTCGTAGTTCTGCAGCATGTGCAGAGGGGCCCGCGCCAGCTCCATGTGTAGTGTGCCGATCGCCCGCCACGCGCCCCCGACCGCGAAGAACACATCGCCAGATTTCTTCAGCTCGGGCGCGCCGGAAAGGATGTCCTTCACCTTGGAGAGGACCTTGTCCTCGTTGAACGACCCGCCATTGTCGAGCGCCAGCGGCCCCAGCGGGTAGGTCGATCCGCCTTCGAACTTGCCGCCACTGAGCTTTGCGAGCTCCAGGCTCGATCCGCCCAGGTCGCCAGCAACGCCATCGACGCCAGGGCTGCCCACCAGCACGCCCTGCGCCGCATACCGCGCCTCGTCCGCGCCGGAGAGGATACGCAGCACGATGCCGGTTTCCTTCTTCACCTTGTCGACGAACTCCTTGCCGTCGCTCGCCTCGCGCACGGCCGCCGTCGCGAACGGAAACAGGCTGTCGACCTTCTGGGCGCGTGTGATCGATGCGAAACGCGCAAGCGCGTTCAGCGTCAGCTCCACGCCGTCCTTGTTGAGCTTGCCGGTGTCGCCAAGGTTCTTGCCGAGCGCCGCGAGAACCTTTTCGTTGAAGCGCGGCTGCATCGCCCGTCCGCGCACGTCGTAGACGACGAGACGCACCGAGTTCGATCCCACGTCGATGACGCCGACACGCCGCCAGCGAACCGGCTTGCCGCCGCTCCTCGACTTGGCTGTTGCGGGAGCAGAACTCATCAGCGGCCTTCTGGTGTCAGAGGCCGATCCCCAACCGAGACGTGGGTTGATCAGCCCCTGGGCTTCAGCTGCGGAGGCGTCGCCGCCCTCAGCGCTGCACCCCTGCCCGAAAGGCTGGGGTTGTCCATGAAATACTCGTGCGCCGAGAACGGCTGGCGCCCCTTGCCTGACGCATTACGGACATATCGCCCATCCGGGCGCAACGTCCAGCTTTGGGCGCGGTCGTTGAGGTTGGCCAGCATCACCTGGTCCATCACCTGGTTGTGGACAGTCGGGTTCTTGATCGGCGTCATGGCCTCGACGCGGCGATCGAGATTGCGCTGCATCCAGTCGGCGGATGCGATGAAAACCTTTGCGTTGTCCGACGGCAGGCCATGTCCGGCCCCGAAACAAACGATTCGCGAGTGCTCAAGGAACCGGCCGACGATCGAGCGGACCTCGATATTGTCGCTGAGACCCGGGACGCCGGGACGCAGGCAGCAGATGCCGCGGACGATCAGCGTGATCGGCACGCCGGCCTGGCTCGCGCGGTAGAGCGAATCGATCACCGATTCATCCACAAGAGCGTTCAGCTTGGCCCAGATCGCGGCGGGTGCCCGGCCTTGGCGTGAGCCGATTTCTTCATCGATCAGTTTCAGCAGCCCGCGCTTCATGTTGATCGGCGAGATCAGCAGGCCCTCGGTGTCCTTCGGCTCGGAATAGCCGGTGACGAAGTTGAACAGCCGGCCCGCATCGCGGCCCAGCGCTTCATCCGCGGTGAACAGGGAAAGGTCATCATAGATGCGCGCGGTGATCGGGTGATAATTGCCCGTGCCGAAATGGCAGTAGGTGCGCAGGCTGCCCTGCTCGCGCCGGATCACCAGCGACACCTTGGCGTGCGTCTTCAGTTCGATGAAGCCATAGACCACCTGCACGCCGGCGCGCTCCAGGTCGCGCGCAAGCCGCAGGTTCGCTTCCTCGTCGAAGCGCGCCTTGAGCTCCACCAGCGCGGTGACGTTCTTGCCCGCTTCCGCCGCCTCGATCAGCGCCGCGACGATGGGTGAGTTCTTGGACGTGCGGTAGAGCGTCTGCTTGATCGCCACCACGTCCGGATCGCGCGCCGCCTGGCGCAGGAACTGCGCGACGACATCGAAGCTCTCATAGGGATGGTGGACCAGGATGTCCTTCACCCGCGTCGCCGCGAAGATATCGCCATTGTGCTCGCGAATACGCTCCGGAAAGCGCGGTTCGAACGGCTTGAACAACAGGTCCGGACGGCTGTCGGTGATGAGCTGCGAAAGCTGGCCCATGCCCATCACGCCGGCCACCTCGATCACGTCAGCCGGTTCCGCGCCGATCTCCTCGATGAAGAACGCCTTGAGGTCGTCCGGCGCCCCGCGCTCCACCTTCAGCCGCACGATGCGGCCGCGGCGGCGCTGCTTCAGCAGGATCTCGAACTCGCGGACAAGATCCTCCGCCTCTTCCTCGATCTCGATATCGCTGTCCCTCAGTACGCGCAGCATGCAGCGCCCCTTTGAGACGCAGCCGGGGAACAACGTGTCGAGGAACATGGTGATGACGTTCTCGAGTGACACGAACCGCTTGGCCTGCCCGTCCGCCGACGGCAGCTCGATGAAGCGCTCGACCTGGTTGGGGATGGGCACCAGCGCGCGCAACTTCTCGCCATCGTGTGTCCGATGCAGCGAATAGCCCGCGGCAAAGCCCTGGTTCGGCATGAATGGGAACGGGTGCGACGGATCGATCGCCAGCGGCGTCAGCACCGGGAACACCCGCTCCAGGAACCGCGCCCGCAGCCAGTCCGTCTCCGCCGGCGACAGGTCGTCCGGGTCGCACACGGCGAGGCCGGCCTTCTTCATCTCGTTGCGGATCGCCGACCAGATGCGCTGCTGCTCCGCCATCAGCGCGCCCGCTTCCACCGCGATGCGATCAAGCTGCTGCTGCGGCGTCAGCCCGTCCGACGACACGCGCGTGATGCCCGTGCGCGCTTGCTGGCGCAGGCCGGCCACGCGCACCGAATAGAATTCATCAAGGTTGGTCGCCGAGATCGACAGGAAACGCAGCCGTTCCAGCAACGGGTGGCGGCGGTTCTCCGCCTCTTCCAGCACCCGCATGTTGAACTTCAGCCAGCTCAATTCCCTGTTGAAGAACCGCTCGTGCGAGCCCATCAGCTGGGCCAGCGCAGCCGCAGACGCAGCTGCGGCTTCCTTCGCCTTCGCGGAGGTTTCGCGCGCACGCTCGCTGCGGTCGGCCATAGGCTGGTCCATCACATCGCCCGGTTCGTCGCGCCGGTCTGATGCCGGTTACGAAAAACCTTCATAGCAGCAACATATTACCGATGATTTGTTGGCAGGTGACAAAAACCGGCTCAGCCGGGATCCATTCCCAGCGCCTGCAGCACCGCCCGCGCCGAGGCTTTCGTCTCCGCCCGGCCCTTGGTTCGTTCGATCTGGTCGGCCACGAGCCCGATCGCGGCCCATGACCGCTCCATCCGCGTCACCAGGTAAGTGACGGATTCGTCTGGCAAAATCAGGTGCCGCCGGGCGCATTCCTCGCGCAACCGTAAAGAGAGTGTTTCATCGTCCGGCGCCTCGATCCGCGCCACCGGCATCGCCCCCAGCCGTGAACGCAGGTCCGGAGGCTGCGCATGCCATGTCCCCGGCTCGCCTCGTCCGGCCAGCAGGACCGGCAGCTTGCGGTCCCGGCACAGGTTCAGCGCCGCGAACAGTCCGAGCCCGTCTGCCACCGCGTCCGCATCGTCCACCGCCAGCGCCGACACGGTCAGGCCGGAAATCTCCTCGATGGGCGCGCGCGCCAGCGCCTCGCCGCTCACCAGCGCCGCGCCCGCCTCCGCCGCCCACCAGCGCACCAGCCGCGTCCGCCCGGAGAACGCCTCGCCCGCCAGCGCCAGCTGCCCCTCCGGCCAATCCCTCCACCGCCGCAGCGCCGTCATGGCCGCACGGTACGAGCCCGTGTCGATCAGCGGACGCTGCCCGGCATCGATGCGTGGAAAATCGAGGAGAAGCTGCTTGCCGGACGAACCGCCCGTCATTGCGAGGAAATGACCTGCAGCATCCAGCCATTGTCCGTGCCGCTGAGGCTCACGCCGCGGGTGCGCAGGTCCGAGGCAAGCTGGTCCGGACGCCCGGCGAACACGAAGTTCAGGTCCGCGCCCGACGCCGACAGCGACTCGATGTTGATGCCGCTCACCAGTCGCGAAGCCTCCAGCCCCTTGCGAATCTTCACCCACTCCGCCAGGTCGCGGAACGAGGCGACCAGCGCAATGTTGGTTGATCCCGACGTGCGCACGATCGACTGCGCCTTCCACGCCCGCTCCATCTCCACCACCGCGCCGCGCTGGGCTGCGCCGAGGCTGTTGAATGGCCCGACAATGTTGCCGGATGTGTCCGGCGCTCCGGTGCGCAGGTCGATGATGCGGACATAGATGCCGCCATTCTGGTTGAACGCCTCAGCGACCACCGCATGGTTGGCGCCAGACGCGGTCAGCTCGTTCTGGATCTCGCTGAAGCCCGGACGGCGCGGCCAGGCCTGCGTCGAGGCGACATAGGGCGTCAGCACCGTCTCGTCCGTCTTGCCGACCACCGCCGGCTGCCCGGACACCGTCTTCGTCTCCGTCCACTGCGATCCCCAGTCGCCCGGATTGATCCCGCCCGACACGGCCGGAACCAGCAGCGCCTTGCCCGACTGCGTATCGACGAACGGCACGCCGCGGTCGGTCAGATACTTGCGCACGGCGTCCGCATTGTACGACACCGTCACCACGGACTGGTAGCGCGATCCGCCGGCGACGCTGGAGCGCTTGTCCTGCACCTGCGTCGTCACGCCTGTCTGCAGCCGCACGAGATCAGCGCCGTTCATGGGCTGGCTCGCAGACGCGCGATCCTCCTGCAGGGTCAACCGCTCAAGCAGACGCTGTCCACCCTCTGCGCGCGCGATGTTCCAGCCTCCCTGCTGGGCCGCCTGCGGCGTGGCGCCGACATGGTCGACCGCCAGGTCCCGCACGCTGAAAGGATCAGGCCGGGCCTGCCCGAACGCGGCGCCCGCAAACGCGGCGGCGGCAGCAAAAACGATGGCGAATCTGGCGGTTCTCATCATGGCGGGGGAAACTAGCAGCGGCGCCCGGCCATTGTAAGGCAGGTTGTGCATGACTTATTTCACAGGTCCTTTCGGCCTTCGCCGGCAGGTTGGCCAGTGAGACTGGAATGCCCCATTCTCGCATGTTACCCCGCCCGGCATGAGCAGCCCTACCGAAAAACCCCTCACCTACCGCGACGCTGGCGTCGACATTGATGCCGGCGAGGCGCTGGTCGATGCGATCAAGCCCATGGCTGCCTCCACGAAGCGCCCTGGGGCCGACGGCGCCCTCGGGGGGTTCGGCGGCCTGTTCGATCTCAAGGCCGCAGGCTTCAAGGATCCCGTGCTCGTTTCGGGGACGGATGGAGTCGGCACCAAGCTGATGCTGGCCTTCGCCACCAACCGCCACGAAACCATCGGCGTCGATCTCGTCGCCATGTGCGTGAACGACGTGCTGGCCCAGGGCGCCGAGCCGCTCTTCTTCCTCGACTATTTCGCCACGGGAAAGCTCGAGACCGGCGTCGCCGCCAGGGTCGTCTCTGGCATCGCCGAAGGCTGCCGCCAGGCCGGGTGCACGCTGGTCGGCGGAGAGACAGCCGAAATGCCGGGCATGTACGCACCCGGCCACTACGACCTCGCCGGCTTCGTCGTGGGCGCCGTCGAGCGCGCCGACGTGCTCCCGAAAACCGAAAACATGAAAGCCGGCGATGTTCTCGTCGCCCTGCCTTCGTCCGGACCACACTCCAACGGCTATTCCCTTGTCCGCCGCATCGTCGAGCGCACCGGCCTCGGCTGGGATGATTGCGCGCCGTTCGACTCCTCGAAGAAACTCGGCGAAGCGCTTCTTGCGCCAACGAAGATCTATGTGAAGTCGCTGCTCACCCTGATCCGCAACAAGCGCATCAAGGGCCTCGCCCACATCACCGGCGGCGGTCTCACCGAGAACGCGCCACGCATGTGCCCGGATCATCTTGTCCCGAAGATCGACTATTCGGCCTGGAAACTACCCCCCGTGTTCGACTGGCTGCAGCGCGCCGGATCAATCTCCGATGAAGAGATGCGCCGCACCTTCAATTGCGGCGTCGGCATGGTCCTCGCGGTCGATCCCGCCGTGGCCCAGCCCCTGATCGAGCGCCTGATGAACGAAGGCGAAGCGCCCTTCGTGATCGGCGAGCTTGGTCCCGCGTGACCCGATGGGCGTGACCCGCAAACGCCTCGGCATCCTCATCTCTGGCCGCGGCTCCAACATGGAAGCGCTGCTGAGAAGCAGCGCGGCACACGTCCTGGCCATGCGAACCAGTCGTGGTGATCTCCAACAGGCCCGAAGCCGCGGGCCTCGAAAAAGCGCGTAGCTTCGGCGTCCCCACTCTCGCCATCGATCACAAACCCTTCGGCAAGGACCGCGAAGCCTTCGAGCGCGCGCTCGACTACAGAACTTCGAAACAGCCAACGTCGAACTCATCGCCCTCGCCGGGTTCATGCGCGTGCTGACGCCGTGGTTTGTGAATGAATGGGCCGGCCATCTTATCAACATCCACCCATCCCTCCTTCCCAAATATCCCGGCGTCGATACGCACAAGCGCTGCCTCGAAGCCGGCGACCTTGTCCACGGCTGCACCGTCCATCAGGTCACTGCCGGCATCGATGAAGGCCCCGTCATCGGCAGCGCCGAAATCGACGTCCGCCCCGGCGACACCGAAGCCGCCCTCGCCGCACGCCTCCTCAAGGCAGAGCACCTGCTCTATCCCAGATGCCTCGCCGCCATCGCCCACAGCCAGGTCGCCCGCGTCCGCGAAGACGTGATCATCGACGGCGACACCATCCGCCTCCACGCCCCCCGCTGACCAGGCAAGGCGCAGCATCTCCGCACAACCCAACCCAAGTCGTTCCCCGGTCAAGCCGGAGAACGACTGGCTGAAAAGCTCGTCCGCGGCGCCACGCCGTCGAAAATCGTAGGGGGAGCTCACGCACTTGCCCAACACCTCTCGATGAACAGCTCTCAACGGATTCAGCGGCTTGCCAGAAATGCCGGCGTGTTTTCCGCTATTTCACCAGCCTTGTTCGGGACCGGCGTATAATGCGCCCATGACACAGGCATATCCGCGCTCAACCGGATTTGGATCCCTTCCGCCACGCCAGTCCGGGCTCGAAACGGCGCGGCCTGCGAACGCCCGCGCTCCAGCCGTTGGTGATGTTGGTGGTGGTGTTGGTGGTGTTGGTGGTGTCGCCTACACCTTCGAAAAGTCCGGCGCACGCTTCTGCGCAAACGCCGCGAACGCCTCCGCCGCCTCGGGCGACTTCAGGCGCTCGGCGAAGTGTGCGCCTTCCGCATGCATCTGCTGCAGCAGCGCATCGCCATCGCGCATCAACCTCTTCGTCGCCATCAGCGCGCCCAGCGGCTTCTGCGCCACCCGCTTCGCCGCATCGCGCGCGACCTGCACCACCTCCGCCGCGCTCACTGCCGCATTCGCGATCCCCAACTGCACCGCCTGCTCGCCCACCACAGCCTCCCCCAGGGCGAACATCGCGAACGCACGCACATGCCCCACCCTCGCCGGCAGCGTGATCGAGGACGCCGCCTCCGGAACCAGCGCCAGGTTGACGAACGGCATCGTCAGCTTCGCGTCCTTCGCGACGTAGACGAGGTCGCAATGCAGCAGCATCGTCGCACCCACACCGATCGCCACGCCCTTCACCCCGGCCACCAGCGGCTTGTCGAACTTCGCCAGCGCAAGGATGAGCCTCGACCCCTGCGGCGGCTCCGCCTGAGCGCCCGAATTGATGCTGGCGAACACGGACAGGTCATTCCCCGCCGTGAAGCAGTCACCCTCGGACGTGAACAGCGCCACCCGGATCGACTTGTCGGCGGACGCCTTCTCCAGAGCCTCTCCCGCCGCCTTGTACATGGCGTTGGTGATCGCGTTCTTCTTGTCCGGCCGGTTCCAGGTGATTTCCATCACCCCGGCGTCGACGCTGATCTTGACGTGCTCGGTCATGCTGCTGCTCCCTGACCGGGCCAGCCTAGCAAGTGTTCGCGCCGTTCATAGGCGCCGCAGCGTGATGCCGCGCTCACGCCTTGCCGATGACCCTCGCCACTTGAAGCGTGTCCGCGTATTGCTGGAACCGCACGGCCTTGCCGCCGGCCACGCGCCAGACATGGACAAGCTGCGTGTGCTGGGGCTTGCCCGTGGCCTTGTAAGTTCCGACATAGCGGCCGAGCGTGACGACCGTGTCGCCGGCATCCAGCATCTCATCGACAGCGACGCCGAAGCCATCCCATTCCGTGGCGCAGCGCGTGAACACGCCCTTGGCTATCGCTTCCGGGCCGACATAGGGATTGCCGTCGGCGTAAGGGAAATTCTCGGCCTCGTTCCACACAATGTCCGGGCTCATCCGCCCGAGCACGCCGGGCACGTCGCCGACGGCGAATGCGTCATAGATGCCGCGAATGACGGCTACGTTTTCCCTGGACATGCCTGCTCCCCTTGCCGCGCCCGGCCTGATCCTGCGAGCGCGTGTCACGCTAGCCCGCGAAAAAGTCGGCGTCGATCCGGGAGATCAGAACACAAGGCTGCGCGACATCAGCGCGACCGGACCTTGCGGTGTGCTGGCGGCGCCGGACGGCTTGAAGCCACACTTCGCATAGAACGGCGCCGACCGCGGCGACGCAGCGGCAACAAGCAGGCTTGCCTCGAGAATGGTGGCAAAGTGCGCCGCCTCTTCCACCAGCCGCCGGCCGAGGCCGCCACGCCAGAGATCAGGCTCCACGAACGGCCCGTCGAGATCGGCATTGCCATCGTCGCGCGGCACGACCACCGCGAACCCGGCCGGGGCGCCCCAGTGCTCGACCACGATCACGAGCCCAGCCGCAATATGCTCGGCGGGAAGGTCGACACGATGGCCCATGGATTCAGGGCGGTCGGCATCCCACTTGGCAGACGCCCGACGCTGCAGCTCTTCCAGCGCTTTGCGCTCGGAAGGATGCGCGGGGCGAATGTTGGCGGTGATGGGATCAGCCCACGATTTCGTCTAGACGGAAAAAGAAAGCGATTTCGCGCTCGGCGGACGCTTCCGAGTCCGAACCGTGGACAGAATTCTCGCCGATCGATTTCGCGAAGAGCTTGCGGACGGTGCCGTCGGAGGCCTTGGCCGGATCGGTCGCGCCCATTACCTCACGGTGCCTGGCGACCGCGTCCTCGCCCTGGAGGACCTGGACGACCACCGGGGCCGACGTCATGAATTCGCAGAGCTCGCCGAAGAAGCCGCGAGCCTTGTGCTCGCCATAGAAGCCCTCGGCCTGGGCGCGGGTGAGGCGCACGCGCTTCTGCGCGACGATGCGCAGGCCGGCCTTCTCGAACACGGCGTTGATCGCGCCGGTGAGGTTGCGGTTGGTGGCGTCCGGCTTGATGATCGAGAGCGTGCGTTGGACGGGCATCGAGGGTCCTGAAGAGCTGAAAAAATGGCTGAATCGCTGTTTTGCTGGGGAGGCTATAGCCTTGGGGCAAGCCAACGCCAACAGGCGCACAGCTTTTCTTGGACTGCCGGCTGCCAAGGTGAACAGGAGGGCCTCATGACCGCTGACAATTCCAGCCAGATCGCCGAGTGGAATGGCGCCCTCGGCGAGCGCTGGGCCACGATGCAGCAGCAGATGGACGCCCTGACGGCGCCGTTCGGGGAAGACGCGCTGCAGGCCGCCGCCGCCCGGCAAGGCGAAAGGGTGATCGATATCGGCTGCGGCTGCGGCGATACCTCGTTGGCGCTGGGACGCGCTGTGGGTCCTCGCGGGTCCGTGACCGGCGTGGATGTTTCGCGCGTGATGCTGGACGTCGCCCGTCGCAGGGCCGAGGCGGAAGCGATGGCCCAGGTTTCGTTTCGCGAGTGTGACGCTTCCTCCGCCGACCTGCCGCAAGGCCAGGACCTGCTTTTTTCCCGTTTCGGCGTGATGTTCTTCGCCGAGCCTGCGCCCGCCTTTGCCCATCTGCGCGCGGCACTGAAGCCGGGCGGGAGGCTGGCATTCGTGTGCTGGCAGGCCGCCAAGGACAATCCCTGGGCTTCCGTACCGGTCATGGCTGGCCGCAAGGCCGCCAACCTGCCCCTGCCGCCGCCCGACCCAGATGCGCCGGGGCCTTTCGCCTTTGCAGACGAGGCAAAGGTGCGCTCGATCCTGACCCAGGCCGGCTTCCGGGACGCAGCCCTGACAGCCCACGAGCGCCCGATGCACCTCGGATCGACCGTCCGGTCAGCCGCCGAGGGATCCGTTCGCATGGGGCCGGTCGCTCGCGTGGTGCGCGAAGCCGGGCCAGACGCAACACCAAGGATCATCGACGCCATAGAAGCAGCGTTGCGGCCGCACGCGGCCCCAGACGGCAGTGTGGCGCTCGGCGCGCGGACATGGGTGGTCACGGCAAAAGCGGCCTGACTCGGGATCAAATCCGGCGCCCAGTGAGCTGGCTGATGTTGCACAGACGCCACGGATCGACTTGCGCACTGGAATCGCTCTGCTTTTCTCGCCAGAAAAATGTGGCCCGGCGCCTTTTTTGGGCCCCGATCGACCCCCACCTCAAGGCCATCAGAAGACTGGGCAATCGAGCCTGGCCAATAAAAAGAAAAGAACGAGCCTCCCCATGCTCGCCAAGCGCATCATCCTCGCGGCCTTCGCCGCAATCGTCGTTGTCGGAATTCCTCTCGCCTTCCCCGGACAAGGTCACCTGTTCGTGGATACGCCTCCCGGATTGCTGACGACAATCGCCGCCAACTAGAGCCCTCCCCAAAAGTGGAGACGCCCGCCTCTGCGATCGCAGCGGCGGGCGCCTGCGCTTGTCGAGCTATTTCTTGAGGTGTTTCTGAAACCAGTCGGCCATCGCGTTCAGGGCCTCGACGCAATAGGCGTCGGTCTTGGCCGGGTCGCCCTTGATGTAGAAATCGTGGTCGGCGCCCGCGAATACCTTGAGCTTGTTCTCCACCCCGGCCTTGTCGAGGGCCGCGCGCATCGCGTCAGCCTGCGCGGGCACGACGACAGCATCGGCGTCGCCCTGCAGGATGAGGGTCGGCGGGTCGCGGGCGTCGACATAGAGGATCGGCGAGACAGATGGAATGAGGCTGTCGTCGAAATCGATCGCGCCGGATTTGGTCCGCCCGCGCATCAGGAGCGCCATGTCGGCAGGTGGATAGTAGGCGACCACCGCGCGCACGCGATTGCCTGATCGCTCCAGCGGATTGGCCGCCGCCGGGTCGCCGTCATCGGCCATCACTCCGGCGACAAGCGCCAGATGGCCTCCGGCGCTCGCGCCCCACACGCCAATCCGCGCAGGATCAGCGCCGTAGTCGGCGGCGTGCAGCTTGATGTGGCGCATCCCCAGGCGGACGTCCGTGACCGCATCCGGCACTTTGAAGCGGGGCGCAGAGGAATGATAGAGAGCAACGACGGTGAAGCCCTTGTCGAGAAGCAGCTGGTAGCGGGCCTGCCGCTCCTCGGGCGCCGCCCACGATGATCTCCAGCCAGCGGAGACCATGTTCACCACCAGCGCGCCATTGGCGTTCTTCACCGGCTTGAAGACGTCGTAGGTGAGCGCCATGCCGTCGCGATGGCCATAGATGACATCGCGGACGTAGGTGGCTGTTTTCAGCTCTGCAGGCGTGGGCGCGCGCAGGGCGTTGCGGGGATAGCCGCTGAGCGGCGGGCCGGGATCAGCGGCGGGTTGTGGCGTCTGGGCGAGGGAGGTGACGTCGTCAGCAGCGCATGGCGAAGGCGGCGAGGACAAATGTCCTGAGGCCCATGTCAGTTCTCCGTGCGTTATGCCGTCTCGTCGAACAACTCCCGCCCGATCAGCCAGCGCCTGATCTCCGACGTGCCCGCGCCGATCTCGTAGAGCTTGGCGTCACGCAGCAGCCGCCCCGTCGGGTAGTCGTTGATGTAGCCGTTGCCGCCGAGGATCTGGATGGCGTCGAGCGCGAGCTGCGTCGCGGTCTCGGCGGCGAAGAGGATCGCGCCGGCGGCGTCTTTCCGCGCGGTGCGGCCGGCGTCGCAGGCTTTCGCCACGGCGTACACATAGGCCTTGGACGCATTCATCTTGACGTACATGTCGGCGAGCTTGCCCTGGATGAGCTGGAACTCGCCGATCGATTTGCCGAACTGCTTGCGGTCGCGGACGTAGGGAAGGACCACATCGAGGCAGGCCTGCGCGATTCCCGTTGATCCCGCCGCTAACACCGAGCGCTCATAGTCGAGGCCGGACATCAGGATTTCGACGCCGCCATTGAGCGGGCCCATCAGGTTCTCTTCCGGCACTTCGCAGTCCTGGAAGACGAGTTCGCCGGTCTCCGAGCCGCGCATGCCCAGCTTGTCGAGCTTCTGCGCGACGCTGAAACCCTTCCAGCCCTTCTCGATGATGAAAGCGGAGATGCCGCGCGAGTTTCTGTCCGGCGCTGTCTTGGCGTAGACGATCAGCGTGTCGGCGGAGGGGCCGTTGGTGATCCACATCTTCGAGCCGTTGAGGACGTAGCGGTCGCCCTTCTTGATGGCGGTCAGCTTCATCGAGACGACGTCGGAGCCGGCACTGGGTTCGGACATGGCGAGCGACCCCAGATGTTCGCCGGTGATCAGCTTGGTAAGGTATTTCGTCTTCTGCGCGTCCGTGCCCCAGCGGCGCATCTGGTTGACGCAGAGATTGGAGTGCGCGCCGTAGGACAGGCCCACCGACGCCGAGGCGCGGCTGATCTCTTCCATCGCCACGACATGTTCGAGATAGCCGAGCCCCGCCCCGCCCCACTCCTCTTCAACCGTAATGCCGAGCAGGCCGAGTTCACCCATGCGGGGCCAGAGGTCGCGGGGGAATTCGTCGGTGCGGTCGATCTCGGCGGCGCGCGGGGCGATCTCCGCCTGGGCAAAACCGGATACCTGATCGCGGATCATGTCCGCGGTTTCGCCAAGGTCGAAGTCGAGGGAGCGTGAATTGGAAATCATGGCGCGACCATACCCGCCATGGCCGGGATTTCCAGTAACCTGAAACCCCTACTGATCGCCGTCGTTTGCGCGGGTGGCGATGAAATAGAGGCTCATCAGCATCATCATGCCGAAAACCGCCAGAACCGTCGACGCGCCACGGACGGCGCCCACGCTGGACGCGGCGTCACCGAAGGTGTCGACCAAGCCAATCGTGAAGCCGACGATCGAAAGCACCAGCACGAACGCCCAGGGCCAGAGCATGACCCAGCGCCCATTGATCGGCCCGACCCGCTTCACCTGGCCGTTGACGACCCTGGCCTTGCGTTCGGCTTCGGCGAACAGCAGGGCGGGATCGCGGCCCGGATCGAAGGTCTCGGTGTCGTCGATAAGGGTGCGGCCGTTGGCGACCGGCTTGATGCGGGGCTCGGCCGGCTGGTCGAAATCCGGCATGTCATGCGGGATGGGCGGCGGGGCTGGCTGTACGATCTTCTGCGGCGCGGGCTGGAGAGCGGCCGGAACCGGAGGGCGTGACGCCGGGCGGCCGACAGGCTCGGCGGGCGCTGGTTCGGCGGTGGCCGTGGGAATTTCGAAGCGGGGCTCGGGGCGCACGGCCTGCGGCGCCGGCTGCGCCTGGACCTGGGGTTCCGGCTGCTGTTCGGCGATGGCGCGCTCGGTGCGCTCGAGGATACGGGCGATACGGTCGGCGACGGCGCGGCGGGCTTCCTCGATTTCGTCAGCGGTGCGCGGCGGCGTGTGCGGAGCGAGGGCTTGCTCCTCCACGGTCTCCTCGACGGCTTCGGCGATGCGTTCTTCGAACTGGGCCTGCGGCGGCGTTGGCTTGCCGGCGGCGGCAATGATCTCGTTGGTGCGCTCGGCCAGGCGGCGCACGGCCTCTGCAATGTCGACCGGCGGTTCGCGATAGGGGCTGGCCGCGGGCGGGGCGGGCGCGGTCTCGCGCTCGACCGGGCGAGGCTTGCCGATTGAGGATGCTGCAATCTGCCTGGAAGTCGCCGGCGCGTCACCTGAGCCGGTATCACCCCCGGTGTCGCGTTCGGGCGTCACGAGAGGGGTCGGCGCTGAAGGGCGACCATCGGGATGCTCCAGAAACATGGCCTTCTCCGCAGCTCGCCGGCGCACCAGCGCGTCCACCACCATGACCCGTCCATGGATGCGAGCTTTGCGCCAAACGTCGAAACCGCTGGCGGCGTTGAGAAAATCTCCGGCGTTAAGGTTACGGATGATGTCCGAGTCCCTCAGCCGGTCGGGTCCGATGTTGAACCCCAGGGAGGCGAGTGCGTCGAACTGGTTCTGGTTGAGCGGTGCGAACACCAGTGAATGGATCGCGTCCTCGACCGCCTTGAGGTCGTAGACGAGCAGGTCTTCAGCGTCCTGCTCGGAGATGGTCACGCCCTCGCGCGCAGTCCGCGTATGGCCATGGCCAATGATCCAGCGGCCGTCGGAGAGACGGAAGGCTGCGTCCCGGAATCCCTCGAAGCTCTTGATGAGCTCGAGTCCGTCGCGAGAGGTGCGCAAGCGTACTGTCACTGTTCTGGACCGGACTGACACGTTCCCCGTCTAACTCGCCTGCCCGGTGCAAACCGGACGCCAGTCTCGTTTACCTCTAGAGGAGGACGATACTGGCAAGGCCGAGGAAGACGAAAAAGCCCATCAGATCAATGCTGGTAAGCACAAACACAGATGAAGCCACGGCGGGATCGGCCCCCAGCCGCTTGATGGTCAACGGCGCCAGGATGCCGATGAGACCGGCCCAGGTGAAGGTGATCGACATGGAGGCGAAGATAACCATGGCGAGCCTGGGGTCCCGGAACCACACAAGCACCACGATGGACGCCAACGCGGCGATGCAGATGCCGTTAATGATGGCTGTAAGCGCTTCCCTGCGCACGGCGCGGACAACGAGAGGTCCTTCGAGATCGCGCTCGGCGATGGCGCGCACCGCCACGGCCAGGGCCTGCGATCCGGCATTTCCGCCAAGACCCGCCACGACGGGCATCAGGAAGGCCAGCGCCACGACGCGGTCGATAACGCCTTCGAACATCGACACGACGAGGGATGCGAGGAACGCGGTGAGGAGGTTGATCGCTAGCCACGGAATCCGCGCGCGCACGGCTGAGAACACCGACTGGTTGACGCCTGCCTCGCTGACGCCGGAGAGGGCGAGGATGTCTTCCTCCGCCTCTTCCTGGATGACGTCGACAATGTCGTCGATGGTGATCATGCCGGTGAGTCGCCCGGCCTCATCGACCACAGGCGCAGAGGCGAGGTTGTACTGGCGGAAGAGGTAGGCGACTTCCTCCTGGTCCATCTCCGGCCTCACCTGCACCGGGACGTCCTTCATGATGTCCTTGAGCGGCGTTTCCCTCGCATAGCGAAGCAGGCGCGCGACAGGCACCGAGCCCTGCAGAGCGGAAAGCGGGGTCGACGATATAGACCTCGAAGAAAGTGTCCGGCAGGTCGTCCGCCGGCACGGTGCGCATGTGGTCGATCGCCTGCCCGACAGTCCAGAAGACCGGTGCGGCGACAAAGTCGCGCTGCATCAGGCGGCCGGCCGATTCATCGTCGAAAGACAGCGAGCTCTCGATGGCCGCCCGATCGGTCGCGGAGACGCGCGAGAGGATGCGGGCGCGACGATCTTCCTCGAGGTCGTTGAGGAGGAAGGACGCGTCGTCGGAGTCGAGGTGACCGGTCATCGCGACGACGGCGGCGTCGGTGAGTTCATTCAGCGCCTCAAGGCGCATTTCGTCGGACAGCTCCGCCACCGCCTCGGCTGGCAGGTCCTTGCCGAGGATGTGGACCACTTTCCGGAAAGCGTCCGCCGGCAGATGCTCCAGCAGGTCGGCGGCGTCGGCGGGGTGGAGGTCCTTGATCGTGCGGCGCAGGAACGGCTTGTCGCCATCCCCGATGGCGCCGATGAACTGGGCGACAAAGGCCGGCGCAATCACGCCGGGGGTTTCGACGGCTTCCTCGGTATCGGCGACAGGAATCGTGGGCTTGCCGGGATCGGGGGCGTCATTCATCGCGACCTCCCTCTTCCCGCTATCTGGGCTCTTTCCTGATTGTTTGCCTGCTGGTGCGGTCGAGAAGACTCGAACTTCCACGCCTTGCGGCGCTACCACCTCAAGGTAGTGCGTCTACCAATTCCGCCACGACCGCACGCCGGGGCAACGGCGCCAGATATACCGACCCGGAGGAAATGTGAAGGGTGGAAGAGTCGCGGCCAAAATGCCCCGGAATCAGGCCACCCGGGCCTATTGCTCGGTGGCGAAATAGTCCTGGACGCAGGCCGCCTTGGTGATCGAAACCGAGATACGGTCGCCTTCGATCACCAGCTCTCCGCGGGCGATCGGGTGGTTGTTGGCGAGAATCCAGACCTCGTCGTTTTCCTGGGTGTCGAGCTGGATCACGGCGCCGCGGCCCATCCGCAGCAATTGCTGCATGGGCATCAGAGACCGGCCCAGAAGGACCGTGATCTCGACTCCGACGGCATCCAGTTGAGAGTGCACCCAGGCGCTCCGATATTGGTGGGACTTCACGAATCCAATGTTTGCGTTGCGGACGGGTTAATTGGCGACAGGCTGGGCCATTTCAGAGGGTTTGACGGGCTATCCGGAGGCTGTTGCAGCCATGGAAGCCCGCGCCGCGGCCATTGTGGAGGGCCAGGCCGGGGAGCTGGTGTGGCTTGTGGAACACCCTTCCCTCTATACGCGCGGGGCCAGCGCCAAAGACAGCGACCTGCTCGACCCTGGCCGCTTCCCCGTGTTCGACACCCAGCGCGGCGGGCAGTTCACCTATCACGGCCCTGGCCAACGGGTGGCCTATGCGATGCTGGACCTGACCAGACGCGGCCGGGACGTGAAGGCCCTGGTGTGCAGTCTTGAGTCCTGGATCATCGGAACCCTGGCCGAGTTCAACGTAAAGGGCGAGCGCCGCAAGGGCCGCGTCGGCGTCTGGGTCGATCGCACGCGGATTGGCGGCCCCCTGCACGAGGACAAGATCGCAGCGATCGGCGTCCGGCTGAAGCGGTGGGTCACCTATCACGGCATCAGCCTGAATGTTGAACCCGACCTGTCGCACTTCGGCGGCATCACACCCTGCGGCGTGAGCGAACCGGGCCTTGGCGTCACCAGCCTCGCGGATCTCGGCCAGCTTGTCCCGATGCACGACGTGGACGTTGCGCTTAGACATGCGTTCGAGGCGGAGTTCGGACCTACCGAGCGTGCGCCGCCGCCGGCGCTCCGCTGAACTACGGCTTGGGCAACAGCTCGCCCTGCTTCACCTCGGCCGAGCCCGCCGGCAGGTCCACGCGCAAGCCGTCCCATCCGGCGACCCATTGCTCCTGAGGCCGCACGGCGGCGACGCCGGCAAAGAACATCGGCGAGTTCACCTGGGCCGATGGAATGTGGTGTGAATAGACCAGAAGCTTCACGCCGGCGTCGTTGGCCATTGTCGCGACCTCGACGGGCGAGGCGTGATAGTCCGGGATATCGCCCATGATCTTGGCTGTGCGCGCATTGCCCTGCGTGGCCAGCACCTGCCTCATCATGCCAACGAGGTTGGTGGAGAGGGATTCCGCCACCAGCACGTCGGCGCCCTTCGCATTCTCGACGAGATTTGCGGACAGGGCCGTGTCGCCGGAGATCACGGCCGAGCGGCCCTTCCAGTCGAAGCGATAGCCGACGGCGGGGCGGATGGGGTCATGATCCACTTCGAAGGCAGTCACCTTCAGGTCGCCGTCCTGCAGGATGACTTCCTCGGCAGTTAGGTCGCCCTTGAAAGCCTTGCCGAACTCCTTCGCGACCAGCGGCGAGGCGGCGAGATTGATCACCGTCGAGCCATGGTGTGCAAGGCGCAGCCGCGCATCTTCCTCGTAGGCGAGATTGAAACCGTCAACGACCAGCCTGATCCCACGAGGTCCGTAGACTGGCAGCGTGTGGTCCCGGCCCGCCACCATCGTCTGCATCCGGAATTCGCCGAGATCGCCGATGTGGTCGGAGTGGAAGTGCGTGATGAAGACCGCGGCGATGCGAGCGCCCGGGAACTGCATGCGTGCGACCTGTTCCCAGGACTCTGGCCCGGTGTCGATGACGTAGGCCTTGTCGCCCGCGACCACGATGGTGCAGGCCTTGGCGCGGCCGGGATCAGGCAGCGGCGAGGACGTGCCGCACAGGATCACCCGCAACGCCTTGCCGTCGAACACCTCCGCCATCGCAGGCCCGCCCGACACCGGCGGCAGGGGTGTAGCGGATTGCGCGGCCTGCGGAGCGGCCGTCGCACAGGCCGCGAGAATGAGGAATGCTGACGCAGCAGCGGCGCGCTTGATCATGGCTGACCCTCCGTCGCAATCGATGCATCGTTAGGCGAATGAAGCCAGCGTGCAGGTCGAGCTATGGAGCGGCTGTCGCAGCGTTCGCAACGCGGCTGGGAAGACGGCATCCCACTATTGCGCGCCCGGGCGCCAACACGGCCTAGCGAACTCCACCAGCACCTCGTCCGCCGCAACGCTGGCGCCGGCGGCGGCGTTGACAGACTTCACGACGCCATCCGCTTCGGCCCGGATGATGTTCTGCATCTTCATGGCTTCGACGATGCAGACAGCCTCGCCTGACTTCACTTCCTGGCCCACCGCGACCGACACCGAGACCACAAGGCCAGGCATCGGGCTCATGATCAGCTTGGACGTGTCCGGCTTCTGCTTTTCGGGCAGACGAGCGTGCATCTCGGCCTGGACCGGCGTGCAGACCTTCACATGCGCTTCAACTCCGAGCCGACGGATGATAAACCCTTCCTCGGCGAGCGTGATGGAGAGAGCGTAGGTCTCGTTGTCGAGCATGAGCTCCATCATGCCGACGCCGGGCTTCCAGCCTGTCGTGATCGCATGCGTCTTGCCGCCGACAAACTCGATCTCGGCCTCTCCCATCTGATACTGCAGGTTCACCGGAACCTGCTTGCGGCCCACGAGCGCGACCCAGTCCTTGCGCTGGGGCCGCGCCGGCTCGATGCGGCCGGAAATGCCCGACATGCGCGTGCGCATCAGTGCGTTGGCGTAGGTCGCCGCCGCCACGATGACTTTCTCCACGTCCGCAGACATGTCGGCGCCGTGAAAGCCGGTGGGGAACTCTTCCTTGATGTAGCCCGTGGTGATCTTGCCGGACTGGAAGCGCTTCTGGTCGAGCACGGCCGCGAGGAAGGGCGAATTGTCCTGGATGCCCTTGATCTCCAGCCGCTCCAGCGCCTTCACATGCGTGGCGATGGCTGCGGCGCGATCCTTCCCGTGCGTGATCAGCTTGGCGATCATCGGGTCGTAGAACATCGAGATCTCGTCGCCCTCGCGCACGCCGGTGTCGATGCGCACCGTGCCCTCCGCGAGCTTGCCCTCCGCCGGGAAGCGCATGCGCTTGAGACGGCCGATCGACGGCAGGAAACCGCGATACGGGTCTTCGGCGTAGATGCGGCTCTCGAGCGCCCAGCCCTTGATGCCGATATCCTTCTGCTTCATCGCCAGCTTTTCGCCGGCAGCGACGCGCAGCATCTGCTCGACCAGGTCGATGCCCGTGGTCATCTCGGTGACCGGATGCTCGACCTGCAGGCGGGTGTTCATTTCTAGGAAGTAGAAATTGCGCTGGCCATCGACGATGAACTCGACCGTGCCGGCGCTGTCGTACTGGACCGCCTTCGACAGGGCGACAGCCTGCTCGCCCATGGCTTTGCGGGACTCGGGCGTGAGGAAAGGCGATGGCGCTTCCTCGAAGACTTTCTGGTTGCGGCGCTGGATCGAACACTCGCGTTCGTTGAGGTAGAGGATGTTGCCGTGCTTGTCGCCCAGCACCTGGATCTCGATGTGGCGAGGCTGGTCGACGAATTTCTCGATGAAGATGCGATCATCGCCGAACGAAGCGATCGCTTCGGCGCGGGCGCCGTCAAAGCCTTCCTTCGCCTCGGCCGAATTGAACGCAATGCGCAGGCCCTTGCCGCCGCCGCCGGCGGAGGCCTTGATCATCACCGGATAGCCGATCGAGTCCGCGATCTTCACGGCCTCCTTCGAATCCTGGATCAGCCCCATATGGCCAGGCACGGTGTTGACGCCCGCCTCGGCGGCAAACTTCTTCGAGGTGATCTTGTCGCCCATCGCCTCGATGGCGTGCGGGTTGGGACCGATGAAGACGATCTTCTCCTTCGCGAGCCGCTTGGCGAAGCCCGCATTCTCGGAAAGGAAGCCGAAGCCCGGATGGACGGCTTCCGCCCCGGTCTGGCGCACGGCGTCGACGATCTTGTCCTGGACGAGATAGCTCTGCGCAGCAGGCGAGCCGCCGATGTGGACCGCCTCGTCGGCCATATCCACGGCCATCGATCCGGCGTCCGCATCGGAATAGACCACGACCGTTTTCACGCCCATGCGCCGGGCCGTCTTGATCACCCGGCAGGCGATTTCCCCGCGGTTGGCGATCAGGATTTTGGAGAACATCAAGCTACCCCGGGCGGTCCCTCTATGTGACCGCAAAGTGACTATCGGACGCTTCGGGTCAAGGCGAAATTGCCCCCTGCGGCGCCTCGCCCGCCTACACTTGGTCCTTGGGAGCTTCGATGATGCTGATCCGCGAGGTGACGGACACGAGAATCGCCGTGGACCAGCCGATGAGCAACAGGCCGACCACGCTCTCGATCGCGGCTATCATTCGGCGCGGTTCATCCAGCGCAACGTCGCCATAGCCCAGCGTGGTAAACGTGGAGGCGGCGAAATATAGCGAGGTCTCCCAGTTGTCGAACTCGCCCAGCGCCATGTAGAGGCCGCCGTAGGCAAGGATCTCGAGCGCATGCAGCGCAAGCAGACCGAACACGACGCCGATCAGGACGAGGGTGACGTGGTGCGCTCGGCCGCCGTGCAGCTTGCGGCCGCGCGGCGTGCGCAGGACGTTGGAAATCGTCGCCAGCCCGCCCGCATGGATCAGGACGCAAACGATCGTCATGCCCGCCGAGATCGCCAGGTTTTCGGGCAGCATTTGCCCCTCCCATCTCTCTGGAACGGCCCGCCTGCCCGGCTTCGGACTCAACTCCGTCCCAATCTTCAGATGTCATTAACCACGCGGACGAACAATCCCGCACGACGAGATTAGAGGCTCAGGCGGCGCTCATGATGTTCTACGGAAAGCACAGCTGGCGCGGCGAAAGCGGCAAGCGCTACATGTTCAAGTGCGCCCTGACCAAGGGCGGCATACCTGACGATTCGGGCGGCATCTACGTGTTCGTGAAGCGCCGGTTCGCGTTCTTCCTGCACCCGCTCTACGTCGGCAAGGCCGCGAACCTGCGCGGGCGTCTGCTCGGTCATGAAAAATGGGGCAAGGCGTGGTGGGTGCTCGGCGCCACCGAGCGCCATGTGATGCGCGTGCAGACCGAAGACGAGCGCCGCATGATCGAGGAAGACCTGATCCGCGGCCTCAAGCCCCGCATGAACGACGTGCAGATGCCGCGCAGCGAGGAAGATGCGCCGAACACACCGCAATTGAAGAAAAGCTGGATCTGGCGACGCAAGATGGAAGACTGGTTCCGCGGTGTTTTCGGCATGCAGCCAAAGCATCCGGTCGCAACCTACCATAACACGCACCGCCATCATCCGGCGGCGCCGAACGTCGAGCCGAAGGACTACTGGCGCAAGAGCGCCTGATCTGGGACCGGCGCCCCCAGCTACACCCTCACCTCGTCTGGAGCCCTCTTCCCGCTGAGAACCGCAGCTATGTTGTCGAGCGCGCGCATGCCCATGGCGTCGCGCGTTTCTGCAGTCGCCGTGCCCGCGTGAGGCATCAGGAAGGCGTTGTCGAGCTCGCGGAAGCGCAGGTCGAATTTGGGCTCCGACTTGAACACATCAAGACCCGCGGCCGCCAGGTGGCCGGACTTGAGCGCGTCGAACAGCGCGTCCTCGTCGACCAGGCTGCCGCGTGCGGCGTTGATGAAGATGGCGCCTCTGGGAAGCATGGCGAGCCGCTCACGCGTCATCAGCACGGCGCCGCTGCCTGGCAGGTTAAGGCTCAGCACCGCGGCGTGCGGCAACATCTCGTCGAGGCTGGCGAAGTAGGTCGCGCCCTGTTCCAGGTCCGGAGGAAGGCGGGTGCGGTTGTGGTAGAGGATCGGCATGTTGAAGCCACGCGCCCGCTGCGCCACCGCGCGGCCAATCCGGCCCATGCCGACAATCGCCAGCGTGCGGCCTGTGACGTCCCAGCCCAGCATCTCACGGTAGCCGTTCCGGCGCGTCCAGCCATCAGCCATGATCTGCATGTTCTCCTTGGCGCGCCGGCAGGCGCCGAGGATCAGCAGCAGCGTGATGTCGGCAGTCGCGTCAGTGACTACGTCGGGCGTGTTGGCGATGACGATGCCGCGCGAGTTGGCGAAGGCCACGTCGATATGGTCATAGCCAACGCTGGTCGTGGCGATGATCTTCACGCTTTCTGGCAGCAGGGCGAGATGCTTGTCGCGCAGCGGCCGGCCGAAGGTGGAGAGGATCGCCTCGGACTGCTGCTCGTGCGCCAGCCTCACCCAGTCGTCGAGCGTCAGCAGGTCGTCCGACGTGATGGCGTCGAACTCGGCTGCCGCCCGCGCGGTGACGGCGGGCGGCATGGGAAGCCCAACGAGAAGACGGCCGAGCTTGCCTGGCATCGATCAGCCGGCATCGGCACTGAGATCCCGGTTCTTGGTCTCCGGCAGGAAGAAGAGCGCGATCACGAACGTGAAGCCAGCCACGATCACCGGATACCAGATGCCCGCATAGATGTTGCCCGTCGCCGTAACGATGCCGAACGCGATCGGCGGCAGCAGGCCGCCGAACCATCCGTTGCCGATGTGATAGGGCAGCGACAGCGAGGTGTAGCGGATGCGCGTCGGGAACAGCTCGACCAGCATTGCCGCCATCGGCCCGTAGACCATGGCGGTGAACACCGTCGTCAGCGCAATGATCAGGATGATCATCAGCTTGTTGATCCTCGTGGGATCGACGGACGTCGGATAGCCCGCCTCGTTCAGCGCGGTCCTAACTTCCTTCTGGTAAGCGGCGATGGCGTCGGCGCGCTCCTGCCCGGCCATCTTGGCTGTATCGGGGGCGACGAACGTCTTCGTGCCGACGACAATCTCGGCAACCTGGCCCGCCGGCAGCGACTGGTTGTCATAGCTGACGCCCTGCTTGGGCAGGTAGTTCTTCACCACGTCGCACGCCGAGGTGTCGAACTTGTTCTTGCCAACCGGATCGAACTGCAGCGAGCAGGTCGCTGGATCCGCCCGCACCACGACTGGCGAGGTGCGCGAGGCTTCGGCCAGGGCCGGGTTCGCGAATTCCGTGATCTGGTGGAACAGGAAGTGATAGGTCAGCACAGGCAGCAGCAGGCCGGCGAGGATCAGCGGCTTGCGCCCGATCTTGTCCGACAGCCAGCCGAAGAACACGTAGGAAGGCGTGCCGATGGTCAGCGCGATCGCCATGATCTCGTAGGCGTCGATATCCGGCAGCTTCAGCGTCTGCTGCAGGAAGAACAGGCCGTAGAGCGTTCCGGAATACCAGATCACCGCCTGGCCTGCGACGCAGCCGAACAGGGCGATGAAGACGTATTTGAGGTTGCTCCACTTGCCGAACGCTTCCTTGAACGGCGCCTTGGAGCCCTGTCCGAGCGCCTTCATCTTCTCGTACACGGGGCTCTCGGTCAGCTGCAGGCGAACCCAGATCGAGACCAGCAAGAGGCCGATCGAGACCATGAACGGAATACGCCAGCCGTAATCCGCAAAATCTTCGGCGCTCATGTTGACGCGCACCGCGAGGATGAGCGCCAACGAGGCCAGCAGGCCGACCGTCGCTGTGATCTGGATCCAGCTCGTTGACCAGCCGCGGCCGGTAGGCTTTGCGTGCTCGGCGACATAGGTCAGCGCGCCGCCATACTGCCCGCCGACGGCGAGGCCCTGAAGGACGCGCAAGGCCACCAACGTGATCGGGGCGAAAATGCCCATCCCCGCGCCCATGGCCTCCATCTGGGTGTAGCTCGGCAGGAAGCCGACCGCGAAGGTCGACAGGCCCATGATGATCATCGCGACGAGGAAGGTGGACTTGCGTCCCACCATGTCGCCGATCCAGCCGAAGACCAGCGCGCCGATCGGGCGCACCACGAAGCCCGCCGAGAAGGCGCCCAGCGCCAGCAGGAAGCCGGTGTTCTCGTCGATCCCCTGAACCGTGAAGAAGTGCCGGTTGATGTAGGGGAGCAGGGTTCCATAGAGGAAGAAGTCATACCACTCGAACGCGGTGCCGACGCTGGAAGCGCCGATGACCAGGGTTTCATTGACCTTCTTGACAGGCTTGGCGCCTGCCTCGGCGGCGGTTTCCATGACGTGTCCTCTCCCCTCCGCCTCGTTTTCAGGGCGGATACGCTCTCGTCGTGAAGCTGCAACGGCCTGACGCGAAGGGCAAGGCGAAACGCCGCCGCGCCCCTCGCCTCCCCCGCACTTTCGGGAGAAGAAAACCTGGAGTTCCATGCGACGGATGCCGATGCGTGGGACGTCGGGACCGTCCCCATCGCCCACGCCTGCCGGCAGCCGCCTTCCGAGGCGCCGCCAAATGCTCTCGCCTGCGGGCCTTTCCCGCTCCGTTGAGGGTTTGTTCGCACTATCATGCGCAGGGTGCAGGCCTGTGCCAATCGGCGCGGGACAATCGCACCGCCGCATCTGCCGGCGCAGGGGTTCTCCATGAAGATCGCCCTGGCCGTGCTGGCGCTCTGCCCTGCCCTTGTCGCAACAGGCTGCAAGAAGAAGCCGCCTCCCCCGCCGCCGCCCAGCGCCATCATCGGCGAATGGGCCTGCGCAATCAAAACCGACAAGGCCAACGCCAAGATCGGCGTGGTGTTCGCGGCCGACGGCAACTCGACCACCAGGATCGCGCTGAACGCCAACGTCGAGGGCAAGCGCGTGCTCGGCAAGCTGAGCGCCGCCGGAAAATGGCGCCAGACGGGAGACATGTTCTCACAGTCGATGGACAAGATGGTCGTGTCGGTCTCGACGACCAACGGCCTGCCGACGCCCGAGAGCGGCGCAACCATGCTCGCCCGCAGCCTCGCTCTCGAAGGTGATCGCCACGCAATTGAAGTGCTGAACGAAACCGAGTTCGACTACGCCACGAAGGCCGGCACCGTCAGGTGCCTGAGGTAGGCAATCCCTACAGCGGAATGTTGTCGTGCTTCTTGGCCGGGTTGGCGACCTGCTTGGTCTTCAGCGTGCGCAGGGCCCGCACGATCCGCTTCCGCGTGTTGTGGGGCATGATGACATCGTCGATATAGCCACGCGATGCGGCCACGTACGGGTTGGCGAAGCGGTCCTGGTATTCCTTCGTTCGGGCGGCGAGCGCTTCCTTGTCGCCGGCGTCGGCGCGGAAGATGATCTCGACTGCGCCTTTCGCGCCCATCACTGCGATTTCGGCTGTCGGCCAGGCGAAATTGAGATCGCCGCGCAGGTGCTTGGAGCTCATGACGTCATAGGCGCCGCCATAGGCCTTGCGCGTGATGACGGTGACCTTCGGAACCGTGGCCTCGGCATAGGCGAAGAGCAGCTTGGCGCCGTGCTTGATGAGGCCGCCATACTCCTGCTTCGTGCCAGGCATGAAGCCGGGAACATCCACGAAGGTCACGATCGGAATGTTGAAGCAGTCGCAGAAGCGCACGAAACGCGCCGCCTTACGCGACGCGTCGATGTCGAGCACGCCGGCGAGGCTCATCGGCTGGTTGGCGACAAAGCCGACCGTCGTGCCTTCCATGCGGCCAAAACCCGTGAGGATGTTCTTGCCGAAGTCCTTGCCGATCTCGAAGAAGTCGCCCTCGTCGGCAACCTTCTGGATCAGCTCCTTCATGTCATAGGGCGTGTTGGGATTCTGCGGCACCAGTGTGTCGAGGCTGGACTCGGCGCGCTCGGGGTCATCGAAAGTCGGGATGACGGGCGGCTTCTCGCGGTTCGACAGCGGCAGGAAGCCGATGAGACGGCGCATCTGGGTAAGCGCCTCGATGTCGTTGTCAAACGCACCGTCGGCGACGCCGGACTTGGCGGCATGGACGCGCGCGCCGCCGAGATCCTCGTGGCTGACGATTTCGTTGGTGACGGTCTTCACCACGTCAGGACCGGTCACGTACATGTAGGACGTGTCCTTCACCATGAAGATGAAGTCGGTCATCGCGGGGCTGTAGACGTCGCCGCCGGCGCACGGGCCCATGATGACGCTGATCTGCGGTATGACGCCCGAGGCCAGCACATTCTCAAGGAAGATGTCGGCATAGCCGCCAAGGGCCTCGACGCCCTCCTGGATGCGCGCGCCGCCGGCGTCGAACAGGCCGATGACCGGCGCGCCATTGCGGGCGGCAGCCTTCTGCACCTTGACGATCTTTTCGGCATGGGCGCGGGAGAGCGAGCCGCCGAACACGGTGAAGTCCTTCGAGAAGACGTAGACGACGCGGCCGTTGATCGTGCCCCAGCCGGTGACGACGCCATCGCCCGGGATGCGGTTGTTCTCCATGCCGAAATCATGGGAGCGATGCTCGACGAACATGTCCCATTCCTCGAACGACCCCTCATCGAGCAGGACCTGGATGCGCTCGCGGGCGGTGAGCTTGCCCTTGGCGTGCTGGGCCTCGATGCGCTTTGCGCCTCCGCCCTGGCGGGCTTCCACACGCTTCTTTTCCAGCGCCTCGACAATGTCTTTCATTGGCCCCGTCTCCTGTGGTCGGGGCGAGATAAGCGACCGTGACGGGATTCCGCAAGCGTTGCCTTGGCAATAGGGAGTTGGGAAATGGGGAGTCTCTCCTCCTGCCGCACAAGCAGCGGGAAATTAACTGCTCCCAACTCCCGATCTCCCACTCTAGAAACCGTTGGTTTCAGTTCCTGACGCGAACGCCCACCGTCACGTTCAGCGGTTCACCGGGGAAGTAGCGGTCGGCGCCGGTGGCGAAGTCGGCGCGGTCGGCATAGCGCTCGTCGGTGAGGTTGCGGATGATGCCGAAGGCCTCGAGCTTGTCGTTGAAGCGCCACGCGCCGCGCAAGTGATAGACGGTGTGGCCGTCATAGCGCGCCGTGTTGGCGGCGTTGGTGAAATACTCGCTGACATACTCAAGCGTCGTGAACAGCGAGAATGTCTGGTTTTCCCAGCCGATGCCGGCGTCGCCCAGCCATTCGGGCGCCGTGTCGATGCGGGCGCCGTCGCGGATGTCTTCGGCGGCGACCGCCACGTCCCGGCTGAAGGCGTAGGTCTGGTCGGACCAGGCGACGTTGCCATTCCACTTGAACCTGCCGCCGGCGAAATCGCCGAACTCTCCGTCGAGCCCCGCTTCGGCGCCGATATGGTCAGTCTTGCCGTTGGGAACGTTGAGGCCATCCGAGTCCCGGAAGAAGAAGTTGTCCTTCTTCATCGTGTAGGCCGCGATGTCGTACCGAACGCCGTTAACTTCGCCGCGTGTGCCAACCTCGAAGGAATCGAGAGTCTCGACCTCGAGCGTCTGGATCACCTGCAGGTTCTGGAGCCGGTACTGGTCGGAAGTCTGCGGTGCGCGCTCACCGCGGGCATAGTTGGCGTAGACAATGCTGTCGGGCCCGAAGCCGGAATAGACCACGCCGAGCTTGGGCGTCAGCAGGTCGAAACTGTCGGAGCGGCTGGGCGCCACGCGGAAGCGGCCCGTTGTGCCGGGCGTCTTGTTGGTGACGTAGTCATACTCGTGGTTCTCGGCGCGGATGCCCGCCAGCAAGCTCCAGTTGGGTGCGAAGTCCCAGTCGACTTCGGCGTAGGCGCCGAGCGTCATTGTCTCGACATCGTAGTCGTAGTGGATGCCTTGTGGGAAAGTCGGGTTTGCCGGAGCGCCGCCGAAGCTGGGGCGGGACTGGATCTCCTTCAGGTAGCCGTCGGCATACTGCACGTCGGCGCCGACCGACCAGCGCACGGCTTCCGGGCCGAAGTCGAAGCGCGTATTGAGGCCGTAGGAGTCATGACCGTTCTTCTCGGTCGACTGGTCGGGCAGGAAGTGCTGGATGAAGATCATCCGTTGCGTGATCGCGAAGGGTGTGACGGTCAGCAGGTTGTCGCCAAAATTCTTCTCGATGCGGACATTGGCGCGCGCCGCCCAGGCGTCGCGATAGGCTTCGGGATTGGCGTTGGTCTTGGAAAGCGCCTTGTTCTTGTAGGCTTCGAAGCCGCTCTGCAGGAAACCGGCGGTTTCCTGGTTGAGCAGGATGCCGGTGATGGAGGCGATCGCCTTCCAGTCCGTGCCCCCGATTTTGGAGCGCCAGCTGAGCTTGTCCTGGTCGACGCCGGATGCATCTCGCCAGCCGCCATCGTCCATGATCGAGACTCCGACCCAGTTGTCGACGCCGCCGAAGGAGAAGTTCGACGCGGCATCGGCGCGATAGCGCTGCAGCGAGTTGGCGGACAGGGTCAGCGATGAACCGGTCTGGGCGCCAGGCTCTGGATCGATGACGTTGATGAGACCATGGACGGCGTTGGAGCCGTAGCGAACCGAGCCGGGGCCGCGCACGACTTCGATGGTGTCGGCCGTCTCGTGGTGGAGTTCGAAGAGCGCATTGACGTTGCCGAAGCCGGGAGCGCGGATGGGTATGCCGTTCTCGAGGATCAGGAACGACCCCTGCCCTGCGCCTGCCGGCAGAACCGGCGACCGGATCGCGATGAGCAGCTCCTGTCCGGAGTTCATCTGGACGTTGACGCCGGGAACCGAGTTGAGGATTTCCGCCGGATGGTTGGCTTCAATCGACTGGATGTCGCCGACGCCGATGACGGAATATGCGCCTGGGTCTTCCCGGTGGCGGTCGCCATAGACGACGATGACGTCCCCGGCTGGCGCCGGGGCCGGCGCGGCTGGAGCAGCCTGCGCGAAGGCGGGACCTGCAAACATGGCTGTGGCTGCCGCGAGCGCAATCCAGCTCGCCGCCGTGTAGGAACCCCGCACGCAACGTCCTCCCGTATCAGCCCGGCTGATTCTCGTGCCCCACGATGAATCATGGGGGCCGGTCGGGCGTAAAGACGCCCTACTGTGTCGCCGTTGCAAATAACGAATATGGCAACGAGCCCACCACAGCAGCAGCCATGATTGTCGCCAACGTGCCAGCGAAAAGTGTCTTCCAGGCGAGAGCGAGGAAGTCAGGTCGCCTTTCGGGACACATGATCGACAGGCCGCCGATGAGGATGCCCATGGAGCCGAAATTGGCGAAACCGCAGATGGCGTAGGTCACGATCGTGCGCGTTCGCTCGGTCATTGCGTCCGCCGGCAGCGCGCCAAGGTTGATGAACGCAACGAATTCCGTGAACACGGTCTTCTGGCCGACGAACTGACCCGCGAGCATGGATTCGTTCATCGGCACGCCCGCCAGGTACATCAGCGGCGAAAACAGCCAGCCCAGGATCATGTTGAGGCTGAGGCGGGTCGAGTGCTCGGGGGACCAGTCCGGCGGCACCGGGATCATGCCGAGGACAGCGTTGGCGATGTAGACCAGCGCCAGCGCCGCGATCAGCATGGTGGCGATGTTCCAGATGATGGCGATGCCGTCGGTGGCGCCGGTGGCGAATGCGTCCATTGTGGAATGGTATTTGAAGTCCGACTCCGTGGACGCCTTTGAGACTGCTTGTGTCTCTGGAACCATGATCAGAGAGAGTGCGACTGCTGCTGGAGAGGCCGTGATCGAGACTGTGATCAGGTGTGCAGCCACCGCCGGAAGCGTGTCCCGAAGCAGTGTGACATAGACCACAAGAACCGAGCCCGCGATCGTCGCAAAGCCCGTCGCCATGACAATCAACAACTCCGACCTCGTCATGATCTTGAGATAGGGCTTGATCAGCAGCGGAGCCTCGGTCTGGCCCATGAAGATATTGGCGGCGACGGACAGGCTGGTTGGCCCGCCCATGCCCATGGTGCGCTGGAAGATGATGGCGAAGCCGCGGGTGATGATCTTGAGGATGCCCCAGTGCCAGAGGATCGCCGAGAGCGAGCCGATGACGATGATCAGCGGCAGGAGCTGGAAGATGAAGATCGGGCCGGGAGAGCCGACGAGTTTTTCCCACGCCGCCTGATCGCCGATGACCGGGCCGAAGACGAACCTGGTGCCCTCACGCGTCGCGTCGATCAGCACATTGATGCCGTTGTTTACGCTGTCGAGGCCGGCGCGAACAATCGGGATGCCAAAGAGGATCAGCGTAAATACGTACATCATCACGATGGCGCCGCCGGTGATGAGGAACGGGAATTTCCGCTTGTTCTCGGACAGCAGCCAGGAGATCAGCACGATCACGAAGAGGCCGAGGATCGCGCGCGCGTTGTCCCAGCCCCAATATGGCGCCACTGTTTCGTTCATCAACCCCGACCTGCCCTGTCTAGTCTTACTGCGCCAGGCGGCGCCTCACGATTTCCGTTCGAGTTCGTCGGCCAGTGCAGTCGCGCCGTAGATGTTGCGCAGGCCCGCGATGATCAGCTGGCTCGACACCGAGATGCAGCGGTTGAACGCCGCGTCGAACCCATAGCCGCCGCCGGTCGAATGGATGTTGCCGTCGAAGGCAAGGCCGACGATGCGGCCTTCCTTGTTGAGCACGGGCGATCCGGAATTGCCACCGATGATGTCGTTGGTGGAGGTGAAGTTCTGTTGGGTATTGCCCGGGATCTTCGACTTGTTCCTGGCCCAGTTCACGCCCAGGTTGAACGGGAAGGCGCCGGTCGTCCGATCCCACAAGCCGGAGACATAGGTGAACGGCTTCACCTCGCCGAACACCGGGTCGGTCCAGCCTTTGACCACGCCGTAGGACAGGCGAAGCGTGAAGGTCGCATCCGGATAGACGTTCTGCCCCATCACGTCGAAGCGCAGGCCGGCGATCTTCTCGGCCGCTATGGATGCGGGACCGGTGACGGTGGACTCATATTTTGATCGCGCGGCGCGAGCAGCGGCATCCATGCGTTTTACCAGCGCGATGGCCGGGTCCTTCGAAGACGCCAGTTGCGAGGGGTTGTCCCAGAGCTTCCTCCGGAAGGCCGCGTCGCCCACCTGGCTTTCGGCGACGATCTCGGCGGCGATGTCACCGGAGGTGCGTGAGCCGAACAGGGCTTTCACCGTGGCATTGTCGGGTCCCAGATATTCGCGCGTCTTGTCGAGCCAGAACGCAATCTCGAGCTTTTCCAGCACGGGCAGGATCGGCGCTTCGGCGAGAACGCCCCCCTCAGTCGTGTCGATCCGCGAGGGAGAGTATTCCGGCAGGCGCATCGTCTCGCCCTTGACGCGCTCGTCGGCGGCGCGGACGAGGATGCGGGCATCGGCGAGCAGGACCGAGCCAGCGCCGAAGCGCGCCTCCAGCATCTGGAACGGCAGCCACGCCTGTTTCTGCGCGGCGATCAGCGAGGAGATGTCGGCGAACGGGTCTCCATACTTCTGTCGGAGGCCCGCGTTTGAGCTAAGCGCATCTCGGAGTTTTTTCTCGTCGGCGACCTTGACCGCGAAGAAGCTCGGCTCGACGAGGGCGCCGCGCTGGCCCCGATAGACCTTGAGCGAGTTCTCGACACTGAGCAGGGATTCGTTGACCTGCCGGTACTCTTCCTCGCCCTTCGTACCTTCCGCGATCAGCGAGCCGCGCATCTGGGCGAGGTACTCTACGCGCCAGGGCAGGAAGTGGTCGCGCTGGAATTCGAGCTGGGCGATGGTGAGCAGGCGCTCGGTCGAGCCCGGGTGACCCGAGACGAAGGTGAGGTCGCCCTCTTTCGGGCCGGCTGGATCGATGCGGAGCGGGTCGGCGAACTTGATGGGCTGGCCATCGCGGTAGAGGCGGATCAACGCCATGTCGTAGGCATAGCGTGGAAAGTTGAAATTGTCCGGATCGCCCCCGAAGAATGCGGCCTGCAGCTCGGGCGAGAAGACCAGGCGCAGGTCGTCGTATCTGTCGTAGATGTAGAGCTTGTACTGGCCGCCGCGGTAGAGCGAGACGACCTCGCACCGTTTCATGCGGCCCTCCTGGCAGGCTTCGCGCTCGATCTTGCCGATCTCGGTAAAGCGGGCCGAAGCGGCTTGCGAAGCGGGCACGGAGGCGGTCGCCTTCTTCACCCGGTCGGTAACATCGGCAATCGACTGCAGAATGGAGGCTTCGGCGCCGGGGCAGATTTTCTCGTCCTTCCGGTTGGCGGCGAGATAGCCGTCATTGGCAAGATCGTGGCCAGGGCTGGAGAGGTCCGTCGAGCAATCCGAGACGCAGTGGTGGTTGGTGAGGACGAGCCCGTCGGTCGAGACAACCGAGCCGGTGCAACCGCCTTCGAGGCGGACGGTGGCCTTGCGCACCCGGTCGAGCCATTTCTGGTCGGGACCGAAGCCGTAGAGTTGCTTCACCCTGGCGGATGGGAAAGCGTCGAACGTCCACATCCCCTCGTCAGCCGAGGCTGGCGCAACCAGCGTGGGCGCAAGCACCAGGGCGATTGCGGCAGCAACAGGAGTGGCCAGCGCGAGAGCAAATCGCATCAGCAGAACCTCAAGGAAACCTGCGACCCCGGATACCGAGCCTAGACAGGCGTTCCGGCGTGCTCAAGCTGCATTGATGCGGCCTTGTTGCGTTGGGCGCCGGCTGGAACCCTGCAAATTCCTCAGATTTCGTCGGCAGTGCGACGGAGATGCACTGATTTGGGCGGCGGCGATCGGGAAATCAGCCGGCGCCGGGGCTGGCAAATTCGACCGCTACAGACCCGCGATGGCGGGAGGATCGACGGTCGCATGATCCTTCGCCGGCGACAGTGAACGGATATGGGCCAGAATATCGGCGGCGATCCCGGGCCTGACGGCGATGCCGTTGATGGCCGGATGCGCTGTGCCAAGCCAGTTGGCGAACGACTCGCCGTTCAGCCCTTCCGTCTTCGACACGCGCAGAAAGGGCGGCGCCAGGCTGTGGGGTGAAGGCCGGTCCTCCGCGGAGATATTGTGGCAACCCGAACAGAGTTGCTGGGCGAGGGCCTTGCCGCGTATCGGGTCGCCCGCGTCCTGGGCAATTGCTGGACCGGACCACAATAGCAGCGCCAGGCCAACGACCAGAGTTCTGCCGAACATGCGCCTCTCTCCTCTTGGGGCGGATCGCGGTGGCTGCTTCTCGTTGTTTGGCGCTTCCGATCTTCGGCTATTGCGCCTTTGGCTTTTCCTGAGAGAGACGTTTGAGTGACTGCATGTAGGCAGCCAGGTCGTCGAGATCGCGGCCCCGCACGAGAATCTGCGGCATGTTCCTGTGCGGCGAGTACAACCAGACCGTGAGTGCAGTTTCCGTCATGCCGGGCGTATTGGCGATCGTCTCGAATTTAGGCGCGCGAGGATCAGGCGACTTGATGCCGTTGGCCTCTATGGCATGGCAGTCAGCGCAATTGGCCTTCGCATAGTCGCGACCGTTGAGGGCATTGCCGAACGGCTGTGCGACCGCAGGCAGTGGCGGCAGGATCAGCGCGGCAAGTAGCGGTATGACGAAGACGCGCATGGACTTCTCCACGGATGGCGTGGTCCATCAGGCCATCCGCGGCGGCAGACACATTGATTCAGATCAACATGGATGTGTTGGACCGGGCGCGCGATCTACCAGGGCGTGTCGCCGCCAGCCTTGAGGTAGATGGAATTCTTCGGCGCGGCCATCACCCGGCGGAGCATGGGTTCGAAATCTTCGAGCGGCATGGATTCATAGGCCCCATCGAAGGCGGGCTGGTCATAGAGGTGGCAGAACTGGGCGCAGTATTCGAAGTGGGGGTGGCCGCGGAACTGGTCGCGCATGTTCCGGTCGAGGCCGAGATGGTGGAAGAAATAGTAGCCCTGGAAGATGCCGTGGTTCTGCACCATCCAGAGATTGGCTTCCGACACAAACGGCTTGAGGACGGCGGCGGCGATGTCCGGGTGATTGTACACGCCGAGCGTGTCGCCGATGTCGTGCAGCAGGGCGCAGACGACATACTCCTCATCCATCCCGGCCTTGTGGGCGCGCGTGGCGGTCTGCAGCGAGTGTTCAAGGCGATCGATCGGGAAGCCGCCGCAGTCGCCCTTCAGCAGGTTGAGGTGGGTGAGAACACGGTCGACATGGTGTCCTTTGAAGACCTCGTTGGCGGAGGCGATCTTGTGCCAGTCATCCGGCGTGGCGTTGGTGAACGCGGTGAATGTCGCGCGGCCCATCGGCTCTTCGTGGCTGGCGGGGGCGGTCGGCGGGGACTTCAGATCGTCGGCCATGGACTTGTTCCTCGGCAAATCAGGCCACCAAATAGCCCTAGCTGGCGGAAGTTAGCAAATCTCGCGTCATGGGTGTGGAGAGGCTGACGCAGCGGCGTCAGTTGCGGCGCGCGCCCGGCGGGCCGGCGAGATCCGGCGAGGCGCCTTCGTTCTCGTCCTTGTCTTCGATCCAGCTCGCCCGCGGTGGGGCGAAGAAGTCGATTTCGACGCTGGTCTCCAGCGCTTCGATCGAATGCGGGGCGTTGGCCGGGATGACGATCACCTGGCCGGGGCGAAGATCATGGACCTGCCCGCCGACGACAAACCGCAGGCGGCCCGACTGCACGTAGCTGACTTGCTCGCTGCCGTGCTGGTGCACAGCGACCCTGGCGCCCTTGCGGAGGTCGTAGACGGCCATGGTGGACTTGTCGGCCATGACGTAGCGGCGGGTCAGGCCGGAAGAGATTCGCTCGGGCGTCATCGCGCCGATGTCGTGCACCACGGCCGGGCCGGGAGTGGCGCAAGCCCCGATAGACGCAACCGCAAGACCGAGAAGAATGTGTTGACGCATGAGTCCAGTCCTCCGCTCGCACTCAATCAGAATTATGTAGTGTGGCACGGAGGGCGGGTCAGCGACCTTACTTCTTCTTCACGGCCTTCCTGGCCGACGCCATCGGCTTTGGGCCTTTCGCTTTCGGCCCTGATGCCTTCGTGGCGCCTGCCGGCCTGATCTGCGTGACCTTGTAGATCTTTCCGGCCTTGTCATAGGTGGTCCACTCGCCGACTTGCACGCCGCGGTCGAAGGAGCCGGAACGCATGATGGCGCCGCCCCCTTTGCGGAAGAATTCCCAGTAGCCATGCATCTCGCCGTCTAGCGTCTGGCCACGGGCCCAGATGGAGCCGTCGTTGTGAAGTGTGGCGGCGGGCTTTGGCTTCGACGCCACCTCACGCCGCCATGATCATCTGGGCCATGATGTTGCGCTGGATCTCGTTGGAGCCGGCGTAGATCGAGGTCTTGCGGTTGTTGAAATAGGCGCCCGCCGACGTGATCAGGTGTTCCGGCGCCGGCAGCGGCTCGTTGGAGCGGCCTTCGAGGTGGGCGTAGGTGTCCTGCACGAAGGGCTCGGCATAGACGCCGGCGGCTTCGAGCACGACCTCTGTGATCTTCTGGCCGATCTCGGAGCCGCGCGTTTTCATCAGCGACGACATGGCGCCGACGGACTGGCCGGAGGACAGCTTGTCGAAGATGCGCCGTTCTGTTGCGTCCAGCGCCTCGACCTGGATTTCGAGGTCGGCGATCTTGCGGGCGAAATCCGGATCTTCCATCAGCGGACGGCCGCCCACGGTCTCGATCTTCGCGAGCTGGCGCGCCTTGTTCAGCGCATTTCGGTTCGAGGGCGCGTAGGCCGAGCCACGCTCGAACGTCAGTAGGTATTTGGCGCAGGTCCACCCCTCGCCTTCCTTGCCGACAAGGTTCTCGACGGGGACCTTCACATTGTCGAAGAAGACCGAGTTGATCTCCTGCTCTCCCGGCGGGGTGTCATCCAGCGTGTTGATCGGCGTGATGGCGATGCCGGGCGATTTCATGTCGACTAGGATGAACGAAATCCCGTTCTGCTTCTTCTCTTCCTTCGATGTGCGGCAGAGGCAGAAGATCCAGTCGGCCCACTGGGCGTAAGTCGTCCAGGTCTTGGAGCCGTTGAGGATGTAGAAATCACCCTCGCGCCTGGCCGTCATCGACAAGCTGGCGAGGTCGGAGCCTGAGCCTGGCTCGGAATAGCCCTGGCACCACCAGACCTCGGAATTGCGGATCGGCGGCAGGAATTTCTTCTTCTGCGCATCATTGCCGAACTTCATGATCACAGGCGCGCACATCCGCACGCCCATGGAGGAGTTGCGCGGCGTGCCGGCGAGCGAGGTTTCCATTTCGAAGATGTATTTCTGGCCCTGCGTCCAGCCTGGCCCCCCGTGCTCGCTTGGCCAGTTTGGAACCAGCCAGCCTTTCCGGGCGAGCTTCTTCTGCCATTCCTTCTGGTGCCTTTCGTCGAGCGAGCCGTTCTTGGAGAGCGCCATGCGTTTCTTGAAGTCGTCGGTGTAATTCTCGGCGATCCAGGCGCGGACTTCGTCGCGGAACTTCAGTTCCTCGGCGGTGAATTCGAGATCCATGGCTATTGCACCCAATCCTCTACTGAACTTTGTCCATGCGCGTGACCTTGGGCGGGCCGGCGAGGAAGGGGCCCATGGCCTTGCCTAGCCGCTTGAAGTGTTCGAAGCCGCGATGGGCGTCGACGGCGGCCTGGTCCTTGTACTGTTCCATGAAGATGTAGGTGGTGGCGGAGTCCTTCACCTTGAACAGCTTGTAGTAGAGGACACCGGGCTCGTTGGCCGCGACCGCAGCTTCAAGTTCCTTGGCCACAGCCTCGAACTCGGCCTGCTTGCCTTCGATGATGGTCAGTTCCGCGACCGTTCCGAACATAAATCCCTCCACGCTTTTCGCGCAGAATAGGCGTTACGGCGCGGGAGGCAATCGCCTGTCTCTATTCACCCTCTTCCGCAAAGTTCTTCTTGCCCAGGGTGTCGTTCTTCCGGGCGCCGGCGAGGATGCCGGGAAGCGCGTAATTGCCTTCGTGGCAGGCGTATTCGTAAAGGGCGCCCTTGGAGGCGTTGAAGACCATCTCGGCTTTCCAGACCTGGCTGAAGAGTTTCGGATCGTTGACGCTGAACGCGTAGAGGATCTGGTCTTTCGCCACGCGGGTGAAGCGTTCAGTGACTTTCGCGTCGGGCGACAACAGGTAAGAGTTGGCGAAGAAGGTGCGGAGGCTTTCGCCCGGGTTGAAGTTCGTCGTCTCGACGACGAGCGTGTCGCCCTCGTAGTGGCCCTTCGAATTGCCAAGCCATTGCGGGATCTTGTCATCGACGCCGGCGGTCAGCGGGATGATGCGTGCGTCATGGTTCATCTCGACCAGGATGACGACATAGTCCTTCGACTGCACGAACTGGTAGGTGTTGTTGTACATCACGTTGATCATCGGCGGACCGCCAGTGGAGCCGAAGCCGACGAGGCAGCGCTCTGCCATCGGGCGGGTTTCGGGGCCGTCGAATGTGTTGCGGACAAAGGCGAGGCCGTCCTCGAATTTCTTCTTGCCCTCGGCCGTGTAGGGGATGCGGCCGGAGGGCGGATCGACGATCCAGGACGAGCGGAATTCGCCGTTGATCTTGCCGTAGCGCGTGCCTGCGTCGACGTAGAAACTGTTGTAGCCGCCAACATCCTGCCCGGCCCGCGGCGCGCCGGAATTGGGATCGGTGCGCAGGCTGCCGCGAGCGTCGGCGGCGGCGCGCTGCGCTTCGAGGCGCTGGGCGTCGGCTTCCGGTATGACCAGCGACTTGAACTGGCCCGAGCGCTCGAGGCTGGTGAGCGAGACGTTGGTCCAGAAGCCCTGAAGGTCCGGCTTGCCGTCGGCGGTGCGGGGGGGCTGGTAGGCGGGGGTCTGTGCCAGCACCACGGGGGCGGCCGTGATCGCCAGCGCGATCAGTCCAGCCAAACGCATTTTCATGGTCGCCTCCTCCAGAGTCGTCTCGTTCTTGTGTCGCAGCGTAGTCCCGTTCGCGGAAGCGGCAAAGCCGCGCCCGATCACTCCCCCTTGAACACCGGTTCGCGCTTTTCGAGAATGGCGGCGACGCCTTCCTCGTGATCCTTGGTGTGGTGCATCAGGCCTTGTGCGGCGGCGGACATTTCCATGATCGTATCGTAGGTCGCCTGCGTGCCGTGGCGCAGCAGCTGTTTGGCGACGCGCAGGGAGTGCGGGGGCTGTTTGGCGATCTGGGTGGCGAGCGCCATGGCTTCGGTCATCAGCTGGTCGCCGGGGACGACTTTCGAGACGAGGCCCCATTCCTTCGCGGTGTTGGCGTCGATGAGGTTGCCGGTGAAGAGGAGTTCGCAGGCGCGGCTCATGCCGATCACGCGGGGAAGCAGCCAGGCGCCGCCATCGCCCGGGATGAGGCCGAGCTTGAGGAAGGTGACGCCGTAGCGCGCGTTGTCCGACGAGATGCGGATATCGGCCATGCAGGCGACATCGCAGCCCAGGCCGATGGCGGCGCCGTTGACGGCGGCGATCAGCGGGATTTCGAGATTGTAGAGCGCGCGCACGATCATGTGGACGCCGTTCTTGTAGGCGTCGCGCACCTCGGCCGGGTTTCCCGCGAAGGAGCCGGTGCGGGACTGCATCGCCTTGACGTTGCCGCCGGCGGAGAAGCCCTTGCCGGCGCCGGTGAGGATGGCGCAGCGCAGCGACTTGTCGGTGTTGATCTGCGCACAGGCGTCGCGCACGGCCTCGCCATCGCCGGGCTCGCCCAGCGCATTCATGGCGTCCGGACGGTTGAGAGTCAGGATCGCGATGGGGCCTTTTTTCTCGAGGGTGATCATGGGGCGGGCCTCTGGCTGGTGCGGGTGCTGCGGCTAGCCTGTAGCGAACGCCGCCGCCCGTGTCATCCTGGCTGCTTCCACTGCGGGTAGAGGCGGTCCATCTCAACCTTGTGGCGGGCTTTGCTGGCTGCAACATCGATGCGGGCCTGTTCGGCGCGACTGCGTTGCTGCGCCTCGCGGGTGTAGATTTCGTCGGCAACCGCGTCGGCCGATAAGACCATTCGCGATCCGGTCCCCGCGCTCGTCCGCGACCGCGTATCTGGTGCGGCGTTCGCTAGCGGCGAGATCGAGAAAGCGGAGGCGTTCTGCCAGATCCCGATCCAGGCCATGCCCTGGGCGGGATGAGCTGCTGGGGACATGCGCTCTCGATCGGACCGGCGGAGCCGTCCGGAATGCGTGTCCCTCCGGAACGATGGAGGGCGTGGGGACGCGGGATGCCCCGCGTGGGTGTTGGCGTCCGTCTCGCGACGGCTGCCGGCAGGTCGAAGAGAAGCGCGGATCCCGCGTCCCCGGGGATCGTTGATCGCCGGGCTGGAACCGAGAGGTCTTTCACTCTCCTGACCAGTGTCCCGGCGGCGTGCAGGTCATGGCTGTTCCAACCATGATCCCCGGAGCATTCCCTCGCTTACCTGCAAGAGGCCCGGCTTCCCGAGGGCTCTTCACGCTCGATCCCACCGCCGCCGCGCCGTTGAACAGCGTGCACGGCTGCCCTCCTGCGGTGGCGATGGGGGGATTATACGACGGGTTTTGAGCCCTACAGAAAAGTCGTCGGCGAACCGGCCAAGATTTCCTGCAAGCGGCTGGATTCACTGGGGAAGCTGGAAACGCAGATTGGCCAAACTGTTGGACAAGTCCGGCGGATCCCCAACAGCTGGGGTTCATTCCATCGACCGGGGACGGTGGATGTCGCCTTCGGCTCATCCACCTCTATGGGCCGTGCCTGATGCGGGCGTCTTCGCGTGTGTGCTGAGGTTATCTGGCTGGCCGGCGAGTGAACGCGAATTCAACGACGCCCTGGGGCGTCACCGTCAGCGTGGCGAGCTCGCCGCCGCGGAGGTGGAAGCTGCCGGGGGATTCGAGCATGCGCGAGGCGGTCTGGCAACGCATGAGGGCAAAGCCGATCTTCGGCGTGTTGAAGGCGCGCTTCCAGGTCTTGTCCTTGGCGACACTGAACTTGATGCGCGAGCCGTCGAAGAATTCCACACGGCAGTCGGCGTCCTCGAACTTGTTGGCGACCTCGAGGCCCTGGGCGAGTGGGTTGTTCTGGAACGTCATCGCAGCGAGGAAGGCCAGGACGAGGCCGCCGATAACTGCGCCGATGCCGAGATGAACCGGACTCATCACTCTCCCCAAAAAGAGCCATGCGTCACGTTGCGGCGTGCCGGGCGTTCGACGCTTCGCGTCGTACCCCGCGGCGGTCCCAGCTACCTGTTCGACAGCTCCGTGTAGCGGCGGAGGTGCCAGTCGGTGTTGCCGAACTGGCTTTCGATCATGGTGACGCGCTTGAAGAAGTGGCCGACATTGAGTTCGTCGGTCATACCCATGCCGCCGTGGATCTGGACGGCTTCCTGGCTGATGTATTTGGCGGCCTTGCCGATCTGCACCTTGGCGCCGGAGGCTGCGAGTTTGCGGGCGCGGTCGGGCTCGCCGAGTTTCAGCGTGACCATGTAGGTCATCGAGATCGACTGCTCGCAGGCCATGAACATGTCGACCATGCGGTGCTGCAGGACCTGGAAATTGCCGATGGGCTGGCCGAACTGCTTGCGGGTTTTCGAGTAGTCGAGCGTCGCCTGGTTCAGGACCTTGAAACACCCGACGGCTTCGGCGCAAAGCGAGGCGATGGCTTCATCGGTGACTTTTTCGATCAAGCGGCAGGCCGCCATCGACCTGGCCGATCACGGCGGAGGCGTCCGACGGAGACGTTCTCGAGCATGACCTCGGAGGCGCGCAGGCCATCGACGGTCGGATAGTCGCGGGTGACGACGCCTTTCGCGTTCTTCGGCACGAGGAAGACGGTGATGCCCTGCACGTCGCGCTGGCTGCCGGAGGTTCTCGCGGTCACGATGAGGTGCGTGGCGAAGGGCGCTCCGATGACGACGGCTTTGTGGCCGCTGAGGATGAAGCCCTTGGCGTCTTTCTTGGCGGTGGTGGAGACGTCGTTGAGGTCGTAGCGGCTCTTCGGTTCGGAACAGGCAAAGGCGTAGCGGTTCTCTCCGCCGATGAGGCCGGCGAGATGTTCTTCCTTTTGCGCGGGCGTGCCGCCATGACGCAGGAAGCCGCCGCCGATGATGACGGTCTGCAGGTAGGGCTCGATGACCAGCCCCTTGCCGAACTCCTCGGAGATGATCATCGCTTCGACGGCGCCGCCGCCGAAGCCGCCGTCGGCTTCCGGGAAGCTCGCGCCGAGAAGCCCGAGCTCCGCAAATTGGGTCCACATCTGCGGGCGCCAGCCGGCGTCGGACTTCGCGACCTTGCGGCGCGTATCGAAGTCGTACTGCTGGGCGATCAGCTTCGCGACCGTGTCGCGCAGCATGTCCTGCTCGGAAGTGAAGCTGAAATCCATAAGACGTGTTCTCCCTGCGCCCTCTTCTAGGACGGTTTGGGGCGCGTGCAACAGCCTCCTAGGCGGGCGCCGCCGCGGACGCGACTTTCGGCCGCTTGGGCTTCCTCAACGTGGCGATGAAGAGTTCTGCCACGATCAGGTTCGGGACCCAGGCGATCCAGGCGATGACCGGATAGGATGCCTCGAAGCCCCAGTTCATGATGCCGATCGGCAGGTAGATCCGCAGCGTCACGGCCGCAAAGGTGAGCGCGAAGGAGCGGATCATCCAGCGTTCGTGGCTGACGAAATCCCTGCGCATCGCAGCGGCAAGAGCCAGAAGCGTGAACGGGACCCAGAGGACGGCGAGGCCGAGGAAGCCCCAGCCGGCCACGGGGCCCGCAGTGCTGGAGAGCGCGATGACGCCGCCCGCGACGCCGCCGACGACGCAGGCGAAGACATAGCCCCTGCCCATCCAGCGGTGTAGCGCCGGCGCCTTCTGGCGCAGCGGCTTGAAGAACTGGAAGGCGCCCAGCAGCAGAGCAAACGCCGACGCGGCGATGTGAATCTGCAGGCCGAAAGGCGAGAACATCGGGTTCTTGAGCGGTAGCTGCGTGAAGCCGGTGGCGACGTGGAAGAGTGCGTAGCCCGCCACCCCGACCGACAGCAGCGCAATCAGCAGCCAGGTGATGAAGCCGCCAGTTCTTGCCATCGACGCCATGTCTCGACCCTCCCTTATGCCTTCCAGAAGGCTTGTCGTGTCGGGCGCATCATATCGATATTCGATAAATCCTCAACCTCGCTTTGCTGGTCAGAGCCCGAGGACCATCTTGGCGATGATGTTGTGCTGGATCTCGTTGGAGCCTCCGAAGATCGAGGTCTTGCGCATGTTGGCGTAGTGCGGCGCAGTGGTGTGGGCGTAGTCGGGCCCGATCGGATACTGGTTGTCGCCGTCCTGCGGGAAGCCGCGGAAGTAGGGCGCCCCATAGACGCCGACGGCTTCGAGCGTGAGTTCGGTGAGGCGCTGCTGGATCTCGGTGCCCTTGATCTTGAGGATCGAGCTTTCCGGCCCCGGCCCTTTGCCTGCCGCCGCCGAAGCGAGGCCGCGGAGTTCGGTGTATTCCAGCGCTGTGAGATCCACTTCGAGTTCGGCGACCTTCCGCGCGAAGTCCGGGTTCTGGATGATGGGCTGGCCGCGATCGAGTTCGACAGAGGCGATCTTCTTCAGCCGCTCGACGCCTTTCTTGGAGCGGGCGACGCCGGCGATTCCGGTGCGCTCGTGGGCGAGAAGATACTTGGCGTAGGTCCAGCCTTCGTTTTCCTTGCCGACGAGGTTGGCGACGGGGACTTTCACATCGGTGAACCAGGTCTCGTTGACCTCGTGGCCGCCATCCATGGTGATGATCGGGCGGACTTCGACGCCGGGCGTCTTCATGTCGACGAGGATGAAGGAGATGCCTTCCTGGGGCTTCTTCGCCTTGGGGTCTGTGCGGCAGAGGACGAAGATCCAGTCGGCGAAATGGCCAAGCGTGGTCCAGGTCTTCTGGCCGTTGATGATGTAGTGATCGCCGACACGCTCGGCCTTCGTCTTAAGCGAAGCGAGATCGGAGCCGGCGCCGGGTTCGGAATAGCCCTGGCACCAGAAATCCGTGCCGTTGATGATGCGCGGCAGGTAATGCGCCTTCTGCTCTTCAGAGCCGAACGCCATGATCACCGGCGCGAGCATGGAGGGGCCGAAGGGCGGGATCAGCAGCGTCTCGGCGCGGGCGCATTCTTCCTGGAAAATGTAGCGCTGGGTCGGCGACCAGCCGGGCCCGCCATGCTGCTTCGGCCAGTTCGGGGCGCCCCATCCCCTGGAATGGAGAAGCTTCTGCCAGTGAAGGAAATCCTCCTTCGCGTACTCGTCGCGGCTGACCTTTTCGCGGAATTCGGCTGGGTAGTTGGCCTCGAGCCAGGCGCGCACTTCGTTTCGGAAGGCGATGTCTTCGGGCTGGAAGTCGAGGTCCATGGAGGTCTCCGGCGGGCGGGCAGCGGGGCTGAGACGCCGGCAAGCATGCCAGCAGTTCGACTCGGATGCTCTCCCTTACCTTGGGTGCGTCAAGCGGAATCGGCCCTTGGACGCGAGGTCGCCATAACCTAGGGGAAAAGGGGGGAAGGCGGGTTGCAAAGGCCATTTCCCACCCATAACTGGACCCATGCACCAGCCCATCAAGACCCCCTGCATCAAGGTCTGCGTGGTCGATGGCCAGTCCGGCCATTGCCTCGGCTGTGGGCGGACACTGGGCGAGATCGCGCAGTGGGCGCGGTTCTCGGACACCCAGCGGGACACGGTGATGGCAGCCCTGCCGCCCCGGATCGATGCCCTTAAAGCTTCGGGAAAACTGGGCTAAGATCGGGTTGGCAGAGCAAAACAGCATGTCTGGAACGGGCCTGCTGTCCGTTTGTTCTTTGCTAGCGCATAATCTGCTATTGAAGCTGAGGTGCGCCCTTCCCGCGGGAGTCGCGTGACGTGAACAAGGCCCTTCTACCGGCACTTGCCCTGTTTGGCGCGGCGGCGCTCGGCTTCGTCGTGCTGCGCGATTCCATGGAACACGGGGTCGAGGCCAAGGCCGCGATCGCCGAAACTGCCGACGGCCAAGACATCGCGCCCGTGATCACCTCAAGCGATGTCCGCAGTGCATCGCTCAGGAAAGAGGGTGACGGTCATTTCTGGACGACCGCCTACGTCAACGGCGCGCCGATCCGTTTTCTGGTCGATACGGGCGCGAGCCTGGTTGCGCTGACCCGGCAGGACGCCCGCCGCATCGGGATCGACACCGATCATCTCGAAGCGACAGCCGAGGTGCGGACCGCCGCAGGCCGCGTGAAGGCTGCGATCGCCACGATCGACAAGATCGAGATCGACGGCGTGACGGTGAAGAACGTGCAGGCGGTGATCATCGAGAAGGGCCTCGAGTCGTCCCTGCTGGGCATGAGTTATCTCAACCGCCTCGAAGGCTGGGACGTGACGCCCAACGCCATCATCATCCGGCAGTAGCAGGCTCGCCGACGGCCTCACGGGACCGGACCGCCGCCAGGGCTTCATCATAGACCGCGATTGCCGATGCGCCGCGTGCGCCGGGCGCTTTCTCTGAAAGGACTCGCCGCCATTGCCGTGCGCCGGGACGGCCGGCGAACAGACCGAGCATGTGGCGGGTGATCGGGTGAAGGGCTGCGCCTTCGGCCAGCCGCTTCTCGATCCATGGACGGAAATCGCGGGCTGCCTGGTCGGCCGTGCGCGGCTGGGCGGCGTCGCCAAAGAAGCGGCGGTCGACATCGAGCAGCAGCGCCGGCTCGTGATAGGCGGCGCGGCCGAGCATGACGCCATCGACACTGGCGAGTTCGCGTGTCGCTGTGTCGAGATTGGCAAGGCCGCCATTGAGGATGATTTCGAGATCGGGCCGCGCGCGCTTCAGCTCGGCGACGAGGGCGTAGTCGAGCGGCGGAAGCTCGCGGTTCTCCTTCGGCGAGAGGCCCTTCAGCCACGCCTTGCGTGCGTGGACGATGAAGGTGGTGATCCCTGCCTTCGCGACGGTATCGACGAACGAGAAGATCCGGTCGCGCGGGTCGTCGTCATCGACGCCGAGGCGATGCTTCACGGTGACCGGCACGGAGACGGCCTCCCGCATCGCGGCGAGACAGTCCGCGACCAGCTCCGGCTCGCGCATCAGGCAGGCGCCGAACGCGCCGGACTGCACCCGCTCTGACGGACATCCGACATTGAGATTGATCTCGACATAGCCGCGCTCCGCGCCCGCACGGGCGGCGTGAGCCAGCTTGTCGGGCTCCGAGCCGCCGACCTGCAGCGCGACCGGCTGTTCCAGCGCATCGAACCCCAGCAGCTTGTCCTGATCGCCGCGCAGGATCGCATCAGCGGTCACCATCTCTGTATAGAGAAACGCATGCCGCGACAGATGCCGATGAAACGCCCGGCAATTCCGGTCGGTCCAATCCATCATCGGGGCGACGCAGAACCTATGCGATTGATTTTTCATAAAAAATATTGGAACATCTGAGAACAAGATTTTGGATTTGTGTCCCAATGTTCGCCCAAATCTCCTAACGTTTCCACCTGTTTCCGTCCTGGGTGCGTCCCCAGTGTGTCCCGATTTTCGATCACTGTGTGGAGGCATGACCTATGGCTTCCATCGACAAGCGCAAGGGTAGTTGGCGAGCGCAGGTTCGGCGTTCGCGTGCGGCGAGGCGCCCAGCCATCTCGCTCACTGAGGCCGACGCCGCCTACTATGCCTCGCTGGAGAAAGCAGCTATCGCAGCGGACTCAAACCAAACAGCCTCCGGGGTTACCGGGGCGGTTCAAAGCTTGGAGCTCGGCGCGGTAACGTGAACGGGGAAAGGGGCGAACGTGCGCTTGCTGCCCAAGGGGGTAATCGCAACACTGGCGGCGTCCGTGTTGCTTGCGGGATGCGGTGGAGACATGAGGTCACCAAGTGTCGCTCCTTCGCGGCCCGACGCACCGGGCCTCGGCGAGCTCATCGTGCTAGCCGCTCCTCGCGACGGCGATCTCTACTACGCAAGCGCTGCACGGGGCATTTTCGATTTTCACGTTGCCTATGCTCGACAGATCGCACTGCATGATCGCGTTCTGGTCCTGGCCGATGCCGCCTCGTACTCACGCTACGTAGAGGCGCTTGGCGAAAACCGAGTCGCGATGGCGCCGATGGACGACATCTGGGCGCGCGACTTTGGCTTGTCGAACACCGCAGACCCGATCCTGTTCCGCTATACCGCCGCCGGCCAGGGCGGCGGCAAGCGTGGCCAACGCGATGCGGACCGCGTGCAGACCGCCTTGGCATCGCTTGCGCGGACTGCGGGACTCATGTTCAAGCCCAGCACCCTCCTCAACGACGGTGGAAACCTCGTCGATGACTATGCCGGCAACGCCGTCCTCAGCCGCAAATTCCTTCGCGACAACAAGCTGAGCGAGGACTCGGCAAGGGCAAAGCTGCGCGACCTGGGTCTCGTCAACATTGCCTTCATAGAAGCTGACGAACAAGGCGGCCTTGAACACGCCGATGGCGTGATCGCCTTTGTCGATTCGAACACGCTCATCACCAATTCCTACCCGGAAGACCAGGCTTACGCGCGCGCCTTGCGCGCCGACCTCAAACGGGGGCTGCCGGGCGTTGCCATCCATGAGATTGTCACCCCCTATGACAACTCTGCCATCTATGATGGACGCTTTGGATCCGCATGCGGACTCTACACCAATGCGCTCGTGACGCCGGACCGGATCTATCTGCCGCAATTTGGCATTCCCGAGGATGCCACTGCGCTCCGACAGGTGCGCGCCGCAACGCGACGCGAGGTCGTGCCCGTGCGTTCAGATGGTGTATGTCGCATGGGCGGCGGCGTGCGGTGCATGTCGTGGCAGTTGCGCGGCGCCAATGCCGAATTGCTGCTGCAGCGGCTCGGAAAGACCGGCCG
>CAVQYJ010000013.1:0-24695 GCA_963718145.1 uncultured Alphaproteobacteria bacterium
GCGCCGCAAGAGTGGCGGAGAGGATGACCACTTCGGCGGTTTCCATGTGAGTGCATCACTGAGTACGCCAGTGAAGTTAGCCCTTTGACTCACAACTAGATATTCGACGGCCTCGTGTATGCGAGTGCAGTGCCGTCGATGCCGAGCCATCCTTGCGGGTAAGAACGCGGGCAAGAACTGGAACGGCTATGGCGAAGATCAATCTGCTGGCGAAGCGGTCTGTGGACACGCTCCCGCCCGGCTTCCACAGCGACGGCGGCAACCTCTATCTGCGCGTGAAGGACACTGGCGCATGCTCCTGGGTCTTTCGGTTGCGATTCAGCATCCACAGGGGACCCCTCCAGCTGTTGCGAAATCAACGACCTGGCGCGCCGATCGGCACACTGACCCCACGCCGATTCACACATAACAGGTGGTCGCGTCAGCAAATCCTGCGACGTTAGGAATCTGGACCACCACGACCGGCTCGGGCATGTACGACCACTGCCCGGACACGCCGCCTTCCCTATGTGCTACCAAGGGGTCTGCGCGTCGCACCAGACTCGACTGGCGGATCCCAACCGCGCCCTGTCACCTTGGCGTTTCGCAGGTCTCGACCATCGGATAGGACGCAATCAGCTCACGAGCACGCATTGGTGCAGTCATCCATCACCCAGAGGAAAGCCCATGGCGCTGAAGCCGACCTACCTGTTTCCCGCGCTTGTGCTCCTCATAGCCGCGCAAGGCTGCACGCAGGCGCCAAGCGCGCCCGCCCCAGCGCGGCCCGGCGAGGCGACGGTCATCTACGCCAACGCCCACGTCATCACGTTGGACCCTGCGCTGCCGGTCGCGAGCGCCGTGGCGGTGCGGTCCGGCCGCATCCTCGCCGTGGGGGATCGCAAAACCGTCACGCGCATCGCCGGAGGCGCCGCCCACGTGAGGGATATGCACGGCAAAACCATCACCCCCGGTTTCATCGACGCGCATGGCCATATCTCTGTGGTCGCGAGCGCCTTCTCGATGGCGGATCTGCAGCCGCCGCCAGCCGGCCCGGTGTCCAGTCTCGCCGACCTCGGGGTTGCGCTCCGGGCTTGGCGCGCCGATCACCCGGACGCGACCTGGCTTGTCGGGCGCGGCTACGACGATTCCCTTCTCTTAGAGAAGCGTCATCCGACCCGCGCCGATCTCGACTCCATTTCGACCGAGTTGCCGATCGTCCTCATTCATGCATCCGGGCATCTCCTTTCTTGCAACTCCCGATGCCTCTCACTCAGCGGCATAACGGCGAGCACGCCCGATCCGCCCGGCGGCGTCATCCGGCGCATCGCCGGGGGTCGAGAACCCAGCGGCGTCCTCGAGGAGGCGGCGCTTCAGCTTGTGCTCGCGCACGTGCCGCAGGGGACATCGGCCGACCGGCAGGCGCACCTCAGGCAAGCGCAGGACCTGTTCGCCCGCTATGGCGTCACCACGGTGCAGGATGGCGCCGCTTCGCCACAGGACATCGCCGACCTCGAAGCGATGGCGGCGCGGGGGGAGCTTTATCTCGACGTCGTCTCCTATCTCCAGCATACCAGCATTCCCGATCTCTCACCGGATTTCGTCGCCTCACGCGACTACGCCGGGCATTTCCGCATCGGCGGCGTCAAGCTCACTCTCGACGGCTCGCCCCAGGGCAAGACGGCCTGGCTGTCCCAGCCCTACCTTGTCCCGCCCGAAGGACAGTCGGTCGACTACAGGGGGTATCCTATCCTGCCGGACGCCCAGGTCGAAAAGCTCGTCGCGGCCGCCTTCGCCCGCAACATCCAGGTGCTCGCCCACACGAACGGCGACGCCGCCATCGACCAGATGCTGGGCGCGGTCGAGCGGGCGAACCGCGCACTGGGCCGGAGCGATCGCCGGCCCGTGCTGATCCACGCCCAGACCGCGCGCGAGGACCAGCTCGACCGCATGAAGACCGAGGGGGTCATCCCGTCCTTCTTCGTGGCGCACACCTTCTTCTGGGGCGACTGGCACCGCGCATCTGTGCTGGGGGAGAAGCGGGCCGCGCGCATCAGCCCGCTCAAAACAGCGCTTACGCGCGACATCGAGGCGACCATCCACAACGACGCGCCTGTCGTGCCGCCGGACATGATGCGCCTCATGTGGACGGCCGTGAACCGTCAGACCCGGTCGGGCCAGACTCTGGGGCCGGATCAGCGCGTGTCGGCCCTCGAAGCCCTCAAGGCCTTCACCATCCACGCTGCGCGCCAGTATTTCGAGGAAGACAGCAAGGGCTCGATCACGGTCGGGAAGCTGGCGGACTTCACCGTGCTGTCGGCCGACCCGTTGTCCGTGGATCTCGAGACCATCAAGGACATTGAGATCGTCGCAACGATCAAGGAGGGACAGGTCATCTTCGAGGCCACGCCCCCTCTGGGAACCGGAGCTGACGCAGGACGCTGAAACGAGTGTCAAGCCCGTGCGACCGCCAAATCCGCGCGGCGGATTGCAGAAATCATTTCCTCGCGGTTGAAGGCAAAGTTGTTCGCGCCATGCCCCGCAGCAATGCTGATCGGATGCGTGATTGGCGGGAACGCCTCGAAAGCGACACTCGACCTGCCCACCGACGACCCAAAGTGAGGTGACGTCTATGTTATGCTTGAAGCGACCCATGATCGAGGCGCGGCAAAACATGTCGGGCGAACAAATCTGCTTCTGATGCGTGAGGATAGCCGGACAGGATGAAGGCATCGATGCCGATACTGCGATATGCATTTAGCTTCGCCACAACTTGATCGGGATCACCAACGATCGCAGCGCCGCAACCGGAGCGGGCCCTCCCAATTCCTGTCCAGAGATTGTCTTCGGCATATCCCTCGGCGCTCGCCGTCTCACGAAGCTCTGCCTGACGGCGTACACCATAGGATGCGCTGTCAAGTGAACGCTCGCGAATCCTGGCGCCCTCGACGTCATCAAGCCTGCTCAGCAACCGCTCGGCCGCGAGCCTTGCATCGGTCTCGCTTTCTCGCACGACGACATGCACCCGATAGCCGAATTTGAGTTTCCGGCCTCGCTTCTCCGCACGAGCAGACAGATCAGATATAATGCCACGCACAACATCCATCCGGTCTGGCCACATCAGGTAGACATCCGCCGCCTCGGCCGCCGCGTCTCGCGCATCCTCAGAAAGCCCTCCAAAATAAAACAGCGGGCGGCGGGTGGCGCCCTGCAATAGCCGTGGCGGTTCAAGCTTCAATCGGTAGAATTCGCCATCAATATCCACTGGCTTGCCGCTCATCAGTGCTGCCAGGATATGCATGACTTCAACTGTGCGGCGGTACCGTGGCGCGCTCGCAAGCGTCTCCCCGGGAAGATCGCTCGAAATGATGTTGATCGTCAGCCGACCATCAAGCATCTGGTTGAGGCTTGCCAGCTGGCGCGCCAACTGCGGTGGCCACATCTCGCCACAACGAATGGCCGCGAGCAGCCGCATGCGCTGCAGCAGAGGCGCGAGCCCAGCCGCGAAAGTTATAGAATCGATCCCGAGGGCATAGCCTGAGGGTAAGAGGAGATTGTCGAACCCGCCTGCCTCGGCCGCTATCGCAATCGTGCGACAATGCTCGAAGCTTGCAACGAGCTTTGGATCAGGCACACCCAGAAATTCGTAGTCATCATCACACAGCGCGCTGAACCATGAGACTTCACAGGGAGCGACGAGCTTTGGTCAAGGCAACCTCTCTCCTCGCGATGCGACGAGCACCGAATACCATTCGGAGCGGCTGAAACTCACTTTCAGAGCATCACATGTCTCGCGGATTCGCGATGGCGACTGCGACCCGACAATGGGAATTGGGCGCGCAGGATGCGCCATCACCCAAGCCAAGGCTGTCGCACTTGTCGAAACGCCTGCACGCTCGGCTACCTGATCAAGCGCCGACAAGACGCCGGCCGCGCGGCTGGATGTATCCGTCAGCAATCGGCCACCGGCGAGAGGCGACCAGGCCAGCACGACGAGGTCGCGCTCCAGCGCCTGATCAAGCACACCGTCCGAACAGCGCGGAGATAGCCAACGGGGAGAGTTCGGGCTGGATGCTGACTAAAGGGAAAGGCATGTGAGCGATCAGCGCTGCCGTCTGTGCGGCGGCATGATTGGACAGCCCGGCCTCTCGAATCTTGCCCGCCTCACGCAAGCGGTCCAAGGCGCTCGGCGACCTCCGCCGGATGAGCGAGCAAATCCGGACGATGGATTTGATAGAGGTCTATCGTCTCGACGTTGAGCCGCTTGAGAGACCCTCGCAGGCGCTGACCAGGTAGTCTGCTCCGGAGTTGTATGGCGTTCCCATCTCAATGCCGCCCTTGGTGGCGAGCACAACGCGGTCGCGCAGCGCTGGCGCCTCCGACAGGACGCGGCCCAGCAGTGCTTCAGCAGCGCCAAACGCCTCGCCATTGTCGGGACCGTAGATGTCGGCGGTATCCAAAAGGTCTAGCCCTGTTTCGAGGGCGGCTTCAACTCGCTCACGCGCCGCTGAGATATCCTGCCCCTTGAAACGCCACATGCCCCAGGCGATAGGCGGCGCCGAGAGTCCGCCCTTGCCCAGCGGGCGACGCGCATGGGAAGTACCCAGCACCGGCTCACTCATTTCCCGCGTCCCGTGCGCACGATAAAGGCCCTTCGAGAATGTCTTTGCTTCGTTTCGGAATTGTCGGCGCAGGCATGATGGCCAGAGAGCATATTCGTAATCTGAAGCTTGTCGATGACGTGATGGTCGCCGCGCTTGCAGATCCTGTCGAAAGTTCCCTTCGCGACAGCATCGTGGAGATCGGGCGCGAGACGCCAACCTATCCTGACGCTACGGCGATGGTGCGAGATGCGAGGCTGGATGCCGTCATCGTCTCTTCTCCGAACTTCACCCACCGCGCCGTCCTGGAGGCGCTCTTTGAATCTGACTGCCATATCCTCTGCGAAAAGCCGCTGTGCACAACACTCGAGGATGCGCGCTGGGTGGTCGAACGAGCCGCCGCGCGCAAGCTCCATCTTCTGGACAGCTATGGAATACCGATTCATGCCGCCTGTAGCGGCATTCATCGACGACATCCATGCAGGAGCCGTTGGACGCTTAGTAATGCTGTCAATTCGCGAACATCGGTTTCCCTTTCCTTGTGAAGGTCGGTGATTGGAACCGGTTCAATCGAAATACGGGCGGTACGATGGTGGAGAAATGCTGCCACTTCTTCGACCTCATGCGCACAATCGTCCGTTCGGAGCCGGTCAGCGTGTTCTGTTCCGGAGCGATGGACGTGAACCATCTCGACGAACTCTATGACGGCGAACGCCCCGACATCATCGACAACAGCTTTACCGTGATCGAATTCGCCAACGGCGTGCGCGCAATGCTCGATCTGTCTATGTTCGCGGAAGGGTCGGAAGTGCAAGAAGCTTTGACCGCGGTGGGCGATGTGGCGAAGCTGGAGGCCTTCATTCCATCTGGCGACCTCGTGCACTCTCCGCGAACGCCGTATGGCAAGCCGAAGCGCGCGGTCAGGCGACACGTCGCTGTCGATCAGGCAGCGCTCGCCGCGGGAACTCATCATGGATCGGTCTACTATCAGTTGCTCGCGTTTCTCGACGCGGTGCATAACCGGGGACCGGTCGTTGTTACCGCGGACGACGGACTTCGCGCCGTCGCTGTTGGCGCAGCTGCCGAGATCAGTGTGCGCGAAAAGCGTGTGGTGACGCTGTCCGAACTGGGCTTTCCGCAACCGACATGACAGACGGACGAACGCAAACAGCGCGAACTCGGGTCGAGATCGATCCATGGTCGGTGTGGGGATCGCAATGAAAACGCCGACGGCACCACTGGGGAATTCAACAGATCGCCTTCGTTGGCTTGCGTTGATCCTGGTCTTTGGCGCAGCCATGATCAACTACATCGACCGTCAGGCGATCGCGTTGCTCAAGCCGACGCTCGCGGCAGAGTTTGGCTGGAACGACCTTGACTATGCCCACATCGTCTCGGGATTCCAACTCGCCACGGTGGGATCAATGTTGGCGGCAGGGTGGTTCGTGGATCGGGTGGGGCTACGGGCGGGCTACGCGATTGGCGTTGGTGCGTGGAGCTTGGCAGGAATGGCGCATGCGCTGGCGACGTCAGTCGCCGGATTTGTCGGCGTGCGCATCGCGCTTGGTGTTGCTGAAGCCGTCAACACGCCGGCCGCCGTCAAGACCGTTGCGACCTGGTTTCGCGGCAGCGATCGGTCGGTCGCGCTTGGCATCATGAACATGGCGCCAAACATCGGCGCAGTTGCAACCCCACTCATTGTTCCTGCCTTGGCAATTGCCCTGGGCTGGCAGATGGCCTTCGTCGCAACCGGCGCGCTGGGGATCATCTGGCTTCTTGGGTGGCTTCTTCTTCCCCGCCCCGCCCCGATTGCAACGCCACACGTAGGCGTCGAGGCGCCGCCATTCTCTGGATTCAGCGGTTTCCGCGGGGTCCTGACAAGCCGAAATGCTTGGGCGTTCGCGGTTGCCAAGTTGTTGACTGACTTTGTCTGGGCATTCCTGTTGTTTTGGGGACCCGACCTCTTCAACAAACGATACGGGCTCGATACGGCGGGCCTCGCACTCCCCGTTGCTGCGATCTTCGTGATGGCGGCTGCAGGGTCCATCTTCGGCGGCTGGCTTTCCGGACGGCTGCTACGTTCAGGTCGCAGCCTGGATACTGCACGTAAGACGCCGATGCTGATATCTGCTATCGCCGCACTTCCTGTCCCCCTCATGCTGCTCGCGCCAAACGTTTGGGTTGGAGTTGGACTGTTGGGCCTGACCCTGGCGGCTCATCAATGCTTCTCAGCAAATCTTTTCGGACTGGCCACTGACCTATTCCCTACACGGACGATTGGGCTGGTGATCGGCTTCGGCGCCACATTCGGCAATCTCAGCGGTCTGGCCATGCTGGAGTTCACAGGCTTCGTTCTCCACAGTACAGGGTCCTATCTGCCTATGCTGGTCCTGTGCGCTGGCGGTTACGCGGGCGCGCTAATCGCCATTGCGCTCATGATTCCCAATATCGACAGGGCTCGACCCGCTGCTGCAGCCCATGGCTGATCCGCGGAGACGTTGAGACTGCATGTTCAAGGCGTGAGGAACAACGCAATGGTGGTTTTCGTCTATGCGCTTCTGGTGTTTTTGCTGATGCGCCCCAGCTGGGGGATGCTCAGGATCCTGACGGGTGTCGTCGCCGTGCTTGTGGCCGTGATCGCCCTCATCGACCCGATACCGATGGGGCTCTTCCCCTCAGTCGTGATCCACAGTGGTGTCTTCTTCGGGCTAGGCTCGCTCATCGTTTGGCTTGCAGGCGCCAAGTCGAGGGCGAAGAGCCAGACTACCGAGCCGCCGAGCCAGAGCTAAGGCCGCGAGCAACTCGATGAACGAAAAGGCGACTTTACAATTTGCGAGTTCAGCTGTGCAGTTTGCGATCGAAATTCTGACGCCGCGCGCTGGCCTCGCCTGCTCCTTCTTTGGTGGTGCAGTCCTCGCTAGCGCATTCCTATTGGCTCAAACGCCAATCAGCCGCCTCGGCCTCCGAGGACAACCACAGCTAGGAGCGTGTCCCGGTAATGGTCTTTTTCTCGACGTTTGAAGAGAATGCTGATTCTCTTTTGGCAGGAGCAAGACGTTCCGGCCTTGGGACGTTGATCAGCAGTGGATGTTGCCGCCGTCGCTGCACGAGTTCGTGCCGGCGGGTCATGTTGCGCACTTCATTCGCGAGACCGTGCGCTCGGACCTGGATCTGGGTGCGATCCTGTCGGCCGGCAAGTGTGAGTCGCCAATATGAGCCTGCTCGTAGTCGAGGACGAAGCAAAGATGCAGGCGCTGCTGAGGCGGGGCCTACAGGAGGAAGGATACACTGTCGATGCAGCAGGCACGGCGGATGACGCCGTCTAGCTGGGCGCCGAGCACATCTATGACTCGATCGTCCATGATCTCATGTTGCCTGACAGCGACGGCTTCGACGTCTGCCGGAGGTTGCGTGACGCAGATCTCTCCCGCCGTTGTTTCGGCGGCCTATGACACGCTGCAGGCGCCGAAGTGGCTCATCGTTCTTGGCAACATTGGCCACAACGCTTTTGGGGATACCTGCCTTGCCATTTGCAGTGGCGACGATCTGATTGACCTTGCCAAGCAGCTTGGTATCGGAATTCCCTAGGGCCTTCTCGATCTGGTGCGCAACGGGTGTGGCCCCGAGGACATGGAGGCGCGCGCGGGCTGTGGGATCATCCAGCACTTGACGGTGGCAGCACTGCGCGGCGGGCTTGGGATCGATCGCCGGCCCCACGGCCTCGGCGAGACATCGGCACGCCTCTTCCCGACGCCTCGATCACATACCAGGAACAACTCAAATAGAGCGACGAAGGCCATCGCTTGCGTCGGGCGCTTCGCTATCCAGCAGCCGGAATCCGCTTTCCGCAACGACCAGGAACAGGCCGATGGACTTCGTGACCGCATGAGTCCAGCCTCAGCATCACGATCAGGTTGAGGCACAAGCAAGGGGCTCGAATGACGCAGCGTCCAGGCAAGACTCGGCGCATTGTGCTGGCCGCGCAGGCCATCGGCTTGCCGACGCAAGAGACGTTTCGAGTCGAAGAGTCTGTACTGCCGGCGTTGTCGGAAGGCCAGGTTCTCACCCGCACGCTCTATTGCTCGGCCGACCCGGGCACGCGATCGCGCTTGTCCTCCGGCGCCAGCTATGCGCCGCCGCTGCGCATTGGCGACCCAGTCGACGGCTTTGCAGTTGGAGAAGTCATCGAGAGCGCGAACACCCGCTTTGCAGTCGGCGACATCGTTGCCACTGGCGGCGGTTGGGCGGAGCATGCGATCTTTCCCGGGCGCGGCTACATCCAGAAAATCCCGCACCGGCGGCTGCCCCTGTCCTACTGGATCGGCGTGCTGGGCGTGCCCGGCATGACGGCGTGGTTCGGGCTGAAGCGCGTCGCCGCGCTAAAGGCGGGTGACCGGGTGCTCGTGACATCGGCTGCCGGCTCCGTAGGCGCTACGGCCGCACAGATCTCGCGTAGCGCTTGGAGCGTCGCGCGTCGTCGGGACCGCGAGCGGCGCGGACAAGGCAGCATGGCTCCGTGACGAGGCGAAGCTCGATGCGGTCGTCGACTACAAGGCAACGGCCAATCTCGCTGCGGATCTGAAAGCGGCGAGCCCGGACGGCTACGATGTGCTGTTCGACAATGTCGGCAATGCGATGATCGACACCGTGATCCCGCTTCTGCGCCCGGGCGGGCGTATCGTGATCTCCGGCCAGCTCGCCGATTACAACACGCCGAGCGACAACGTGCCTGGTATCGCCAACACCCGCTATTTCATCGCCAGCCGCCTGCGCATGGAAGGGCTCGTCGTGTTCGACGATCTCAAGGGATTCCCTGCCGCGCAGGAAGAGCTTGGCGCGATGATCGAACGTGGCGAGGTGAAGGTACGCGAGCAGCGCTATCGCGGACTTGACGCGGCCCCGCAGGCTTTCATCGATCTGTTTACCGACAATGCCTTCGGACGCCGCATCATCGAGATCGGCGCCGAGCCAAGCTGAGGATGCATCCCATGGCGCCGGACTTCTCGAAGTTATGAGCGCATCGTCGCGACACGCAGCGGCCGCATCCTGACGCTCACGCTGACCGCGCCTAATCCGGTCAATGCCGTTGATGCGCGCGATGCATCACGAGCTGTCGCGCATATTCCTGGATGCGCAGGATGATCCGGACAGCGACCTCATCGTGCTGACCGGCGCAGGCCGCGCCTTCTGCGCCGGCGGCGACACCGCGTGGTTCAAGACCCACATCGAGGATCAATCGTCCTTCCGCGCGATCGGTCCCGAGGCCAAGCGCATCGTCACGTCCTTGCTCGACCTGGAAAAGCCGATCCTGTGCCGGCTGAACGGCGCCGCGGCGGGGCTGGGCGCGACGATCGCTCTGATGTGCGACGTGATCATCGCCTCCGACAAGGCGGTGATCGGCGATCCGCATGTGAAAGTCGGCCTCGTTGCCGGCGATGGCGGGGCGATCATCTGGCCGCAGCTCATTGGCTTCGCGCGCGCCAAGGAAATGCTGATGACGGGCGAGATGCTGGCGGCCGATCGCGCGCTCGCGCTGGGCCTCATCAACCACGTCGTGCCGCCTGACCAGCTCGACGCGAAGGTTGCGCGAAATGGCGGGACAAGATTCTCGCCAATCCGAAATGGGCGGTGCGCTGGACCAAGACAGCCGCCAACATTCCGCTTCGAGCGCTCGCCGGCGCAGTTGCTCGACGCGGCGATGGCCTACGAACTCCTCTCCAACACGCTTGCCGATCGCCGCGAGGCGGTCGCCGCCTTCATCGAGAAGCGACCGCCGAACCTGACGGGCGAATGATGATCGAGAACACGCTGCCCGAACCTGAGCATGTAACCGTGCTGCGCCGGCAGCTGCGCCGCTTCGTCGCGGAGAAGGCGCCGCGCGAGAAGCGCCGCGCGTGGGACAAGGCGCACGACTGGCCGCGCGATCTGTTCCGCGAGCTGGCGCGACATGGGCCTGTGCGGCCTCACCATCGCCGAAGAGCATGGCGGGCTCGGGCAGGACATCGTCGCCGCGGTCGCCGTGATTGAGGAGCTGGCGCGCGCTGGGCCCGTTTCTCGCCGGGCCGTTCATCCACTGCGCCTTCTACGGCGGCATGAACATCTCCGAGAACGGCTCGTCCGACGCAGAAGGCGGACCTGTTGCCCAAGCTGGCGCGCGGCGAGCTGCTGTTCGCCTATGGCCTTTCGGAGCCCGATGTCGGCGGCGACCTCTCCAGCGTGAAGACGCGCGGCCGCATCGAGGGCGACACGCTCGTCATCAACGGCGCCAAGCGCTGGTGCACCGGCGCGGACTGGGCCGACTACATCTATTGCCTGATCAACACGGCGCCGGACGCACCCAAGCGCGAGGCGCTGACGTTTGTGCTGATCCCCGGCAAGGCGGAGGGCGTCTCAACGACGCCGATCGAGCATGTGAACCTGCGCTACACCGCCTCCTGCGACGTTCATTTCGACGACGTGCGCGTTCCGCTCGACGCGATCGTCGGCGGACCCGGGAAGCTCAACAAGGCCTGGGGCATGCTCGCTGGCCGCGCGCTCGATGTCGAAAAGCTCGAAGTCGCGGCATGCACATTCGGCTTCGCCCAGGCCGCGCTCGATGAGGCGTGGACCTATGCGCAGGAGCGCGTCCAGTTCGGCAAGGCGATCGCCGGCCACCAGGCCGTCGCGCACAAGCCTCGTCACCGCGCGCACGAAGCTGGAGGCCTGCCGCCACATGCTGTACCACGCAGCGCACCTGGCCAACGACAACAGGCCCTGCGGCGTCGAAACCTCGATGGCGAAGTTGTTCATCGCCGACACCGGCGTCGAGATCGCGCTCGCCTGCCAGCAGGTCATGGGCGCCTACGCCCTGTCCGACGCCTACGACATCGACCGCAATGTGCGCGATCTGCTCGGCATGCCGATTGTCGGCGGCTCGTCCGACATGCAGCGCAACAATCTCGCCGGCCTCTGGAGGCTGAAGGGATGAGCGGGCTTGTCGATCGCGCCCGGGCCCTGGGCGCCGAGATCATTGCCGCGCGGCCTGAGATGGACCGGCTGCGCCGCCTGCCGGACACACTCGCCCACGCCTTTAGAGACGCGCAATTCTATCGGCTCTGCGTGCCGCGCGCCTATGGCGGCCTCGAAGCCGATCCACGCCTTGTTGTCCAAACGCATCGAAGCGCTGGCGGAAGCGGACGCCTCAGCTGCCTGGTGCGTGATGGTCAGCGCCACCACGGGCGCATTTGGCGGCTATCTCGACAACGACATCGCGCAGACGATCTTCCCGGATCCATCCCTCATCTTTGCAGGCGTCTACGCGCCGATGGGCAAGGCAACGGTCGAAGGCGACAGCTATCGCGTGACGGGCCAGTGGAAATGGAACAGCGGCGGCCAGAACGCGACATGGCTGTGCGGCGGCTGCATGATCTATGAAAACGGCGCGCCGCGCATGCTGACCGAGAAAATCCCAGATCACCGCATGATGCTGTTCCCGGCCAGCAGCGCCACGTTCATCGACACTTGGCATACCTCCGGCCTGCGCGGGTCGGGCAGCGGCGACATGGCCGTCAGCGACCTGCTCGTGCCAAAGTCCCATTCCGTCTCGCTCATCGCCGACAAGCCCCGGGTGCAGACGCCGCTCTACGCCTTTCCCATTTTCGGCCTGCTGGCGATCGGCATCGCCGCGGTCGCCAGCGGCAATGCCCGCGCCGCGCTGAGGGAGTTCGCCGCCCTCGCGGCCGTCAAGCGCACGCCGACAGGCCGCACGCTCTCCGACCGTGGCACGGTTCACGCCGCCTATGCCGAAGCCCACGCGCGGCTGCTGGCTGCACGCGCGCTTCTGCTCGCCGAGATCGATGCAGCCTGGACCGAAGCACAGGCGGCGCCTGCCATCTCGCTGGCGCAACGAGCCAGTCTGAGGCTTGCGGCAACACACATGACCCGCACCTCGGCTGATGTGATCAGGATCGTGCAGGACCTGGCAGGCGGCGCCGGCGTATTTCTCGCGGACTCGCTGCATCGACGCCTGGCTGACGCCCAGACGATCACGGCCCATATCATGACCGCGCCGTCGACCTACGAACTCGCGGGCCGTGCCCTGCTCGGCATCCCCGTGTCGTCCATGGAGCTCTAGCTCACGGCCTCCCGCGCGATCAGTAGACGCACATGTTCCTTCATGTCCTCGCCGCCCTTGAGGGCGTTGACGACGCCGAGATCGAAATACTCGCGCAGGCCGATTATCTTTCCGTCGCGAAACTCGACCACGCCGGCATAAGGCGCCGAGATCAGCCGCCCCTCCGCCGACACGTATTCGTCCACGCCCTCAACGAACAGCCGGTCACCACGCTCGGCATAATCGAAGATCCGCCAGGTCACTTCAAGAACCTGCGACGACAACCCCTCGAGAAGCTTTCGCGCCTTCACCTTGCCCCTCACCGGCGGCGCGATTGCGGCTGCGAAATGCCAGACGATATCGTCGTGCATGAAGGCGAGCACTCCATCAACGTCCTTGGCCTTCCACGCATTGATAAGACCAAGCAGAGGCTGAAGAAGAGACATTCGCCGGACCTCGCTGCGCTGATGGAAGGTTCAATTGTGCGCCGCCGGCAAGGCCTCGGCAATGCTCTTGCGGAGACTCTCGAAGAATACCCGCTGCAGCGCATTGTCTTCGCGAACCAGAAGTCTCGCTGATCAGCCCCTCCAACCACGGGAGGCTTAGGGGGTCGCATTCCCGTCATTCGCGAGCAACAGCGTCAGCGACTGGGAATCGCCTCAAGGCGGTCGCTCGGCAACCTGCCGTGATTACCGCCGGCGGCCGCTGGTTCAGGCGGGCTCCGGGACGGGCGGCGTCGGGTATGAGGCGACCGCCCAGATGGTCTCGTCGGGGGTCTGGAGCATCTGCTGGTACGCCCCCTTCGGGTAGGCCATGTGCGGCTTCTGCGGATCATAGGCCGGCTGCTTGACCGGGCTCGGCCCGGCATAGTCCGGGGGCGCGCGAAAACGTGCGGCCTCATCCATCGAAATGCCCGCCTTGATCAGCACGGCCGGATCGATCCACCGGTTCGGGTCGATGGCTTCGTGCGATGTCGCCACCTCCAGCGTCATCTGATCGGGTCCGGCGAAATAGATCGACCGGCACATGCCATGATCGATCGGCCCGATGATGTTGACGCCATGACTGCGAATGCGGTCCCGCATCGCGATAAGGTCGGCATCCGTCGCAACCCTGAACGCGAGGTGCTGCAACGTCCCCGGCGAACTCGGTAGCGCTCCATTGCCCGCGTGTGTCTTTCCCAGTTCGATCGGAATCTCGTCGACCTTTGGCAACTGCACGATCGAGAAATAGCTGTGATCGTTCAGCTTCAGGAATGCATGCAGTCCACCCGGAACGCCATGCATGTCGAACAGCGCGACCAGTGGGCATCCGACCACATCCGAGAAGAAGGCGATGTGTTTCTTGATGTCGCCGGCCATGAAGGCCAGGTGATGAATGCCATTGGGCGCTTGCGACATGACTTTCACCATCATCCATCCTCACGAGTGGACGGGCGCCAGCTTCGCTCATGTAGACTGGCGCAGTCCAGCAGGAGCGCTTCTTCCGTCGGGGCAGGCTGACAGCACCAACTTTTCCTGCCAGTTCGCCCCTAGTTGGTGAGGGCCTCAACCACAGCATTCAGCACTGACTGCGCCTTGGCCCGCATTTCGTCATCCGTTGCATCCTGGATTGGGTGTTCAACCAGCAGATAACGCGCGTCCTTCATGCCCAACGCATTGCGCTGGGCCTCAGCAGCTTCGCGAAACTCGCTGGAGGCGATGGAAACTGCCGGAAGGCCCTGTATCTCGAACCACACAGTGTCGTGCATACTGCACGTTGTGCATGATCCTCAATCAGCCAGCGCCTCGACGAGGAAGGCGCATTCGGACTTGATCGTGCGCCGAAGGTCGTCCGGACATGGCTTGGCGAATGTCGGCTTCCGGTAGCGGTTGACCTTGATCTCGGGAAACCGCTCCAGCAGCAGGCGTTCAAGCTCATCCAGCAAGACATTGCCGCGCGGCTTGCTGATATCCAGAAGGCCAATCGTACCACATATGGAGCCGTTCCGTCTGGATATCTGACGCTCGACCGGCACGCGTTCGTCGGTTGGATCGAGGATAATCAGTGCCATTGGTCTCCTCCTGTTTAGCCAACTCTAGCTGGTTTCGATCTTTCGCGAAACCGCCATGGAGCCGGCCGGCCCTGTAACCCAGCCATGGAAGGCGGCGGAGAACTTGCCCGCTTCCGATCCCGCCACCACGATATGGATGTTGCGCTCGCTGGCGAACTTGGGCGTGGGGGCCCCCAGTTGTTCAGGGGCCATCTTGTCCGCGGCTGCGCGCGGAATTCCCGCACCGGAGATTTCGCTTGCAACCATTTCCCTCAAGGGACGTGAGGTCACTTGCTGGATTCGGGCGCGAAGGCGATCTTTGCAGTACTGCCCCTCACTGGTGAGCGTGCGGATATGTTCGGGACAGACTACAAGCAGGGCATCCATGGGCATGCGATGTATCTTGGATAAAATCGCGCCCTCCAGTCCGAGCCCGAGCGATCCAGCGATCTGATCAGCCCCTCTCGATTCCTGATCGACAATCAGGACGGGACCGCTGGTCATTGCAAACACCGTGACGACGGAGTCCTCGACCTGGAAGCCTCTCTCCACGTGGAGCGGCGGCCAGGGCGAGCCCTCCTCCCATTCCGCAAAGCACATCGTGAACTTGAGGGGACTGCTCAGTGTGGAACGATCAACGCCTCCGGGTCTCGCGCCACCAATGTTGCGGATCACCAGCCTTACCGCCCTGCCGATCGTCGCGTTCGCCCGACTGCCAGCACCCAGCGCGCTCAACTTCATGTTCATGCCGATGCGATGCCGGATCGGTCCGTTGACGACCATCACGGGCGCGGCCCCCATCGTTGTTGCCGTCACGCCATGGATGTTGAACTCGTCCGTGCAGACCGCCTCGACTGCAGCTATCACAACTGGAAGATATTCGGATCGGCATCCGGCCATGACCGCGTTTATTGCGATCTTTTCAACTGTCGCTGGAGCCATGTTGGGGGGAACCACCGCCACAACATCTTGCGCGCGACGCCTTGTTCCCGAGAGCATTCTCGCCACCCGTTCCGGGGTCGGCGGAACAAGTGGCAAGCCATCGCTGAAACCCTGATCGAACATGAATTCGGCTTCGTCATCCGCGCTCGCAATCTCGATGCGGCGCGCGCGGATCGGGTTGTCCGACGCAGTTGAGCGGAGGCGCTCATTGACTTCAGGGTCAAGATGTCTGGAACCGCAGCCAGGTCGCCATTCCGGGAAGTCCAGCCAGTTGATCTCACTCAGTCCAAGATCCAGCTCGGCGGTCATCTGTTGTTCGAGCGCTTGCCATTCGCTCCGGACAAATCCCTCAAACCGGGTCCTAACTTTCCCCTCCCCGTCAGTCCAGAACACTGCAGGTACAATTTCGAAATCCCATGCAAAGGACACACCGCATTCGCCATCGTCGAGGACAGGCATCGTCAAAGCGTGACGCTCCTTCAATATCGCATTTCCGGTCGCCGACTGTCCGACCAACAGGACATCCGCCCGCATCCCGAAGGTGCGATGGAAAGCTTCGAGAACCGGCATTGCCAGATTGCAGGTCTTGCAGTCTTCTTTGACGAAGCAGACGAGGCTTGGACGACCGCTCGGAAACCGGTGAGGCGAACCATCGAGATCGAGCAGGGAAAATCCGGGATCGAACTCACTCATTCACACCCTCCGGCTCCGGTCGTCGGGGCCCTACCATCTCGCCCAAACCCGGGGCGCCGGCGCCGATCGCCGTGATGGCAAAACTGCTGTCAAGGATGCCCTGTCCGCAAGGCGACCGGAAGCTATGGTCAGATCGCGGTTGGACAAGAACATCCCGGGTGGCGGAGGCGGATGGGAATCGAACCCACCACACGCCTTTTCGACGCATCACTGGTTTTGAAGACCAGGGGAGCCACCAGACTCCAGTCACCTCCACACCCGCGCGAACCCTACTGTCAGAGATGGTTGAGTCAAACATCGTCACGACCGTTCGATCCAGGGCTTGTGTCCTTGGCCAGATGACGAAGATCGCCGGTGCGCACGGTTACTCCCTGCGTGTCGAGATGCTCGAGTATCGGGACAATGTATTTGCGGGTCGTCTTCAGAACCTCTCGCGCCTCCCCCGTCCGGAACTGAGCGGGAAACGGATAGGCCTTGCGAAGGTCGCGCGCGGCCTCGTCCAATGCAGCGACATGAAAAGCCAGGAGCTGCTTTAGCGCATGATTCATGAGTAATACAGCGCGACCCGAGGCGACCAACAACTCGACAAGGTCGTGACCGGCGCCGAAATCTGTATCGACATCTGCGCAAAGACCGACCGGGTCCGGTGGTTTGAGACCACCCCGGCGCAACGCCTGTTCAATCGCGTCCAACTGGGTACGTTGAGAACGCGAGAGCCCAGCCCACGGATCATGCCCCGTGAGCGCGATTCCCTCACTTCCACGCACCACACGACCTTCGTCGACAAGTAGCCGCTCTGCGTGGCTGACTAGGATCAGCGGGATTGGTCCCGCCAGCGCCTGGCGGACCCGAGCCTCCGGAAATCCTGACCGCAACGCGAAACCACGATGGAGCGACGCCAGCTGCTCAAGATAGGCGTCTTTCGTCGCCGCAAATTCCGGCGCACTCCCTATCTGCCCAGCGCCTAGATCAAGATACGCCGGGCCGAGAGCCTCACGCATGTGTTTGGCAGTTTGCGAGCCAAGTCGTGCGAGTTCTCCAAGCCAGACAACGCCTCCACTCCGACGACTCAGGGCGTCGGCAATCTCACGGGGATCGCCTCTCTCCGCCGCAGCAAGGATGGCTATCCGATCATTATTCTTTCGATAGGGTGAGGCTGCCGGATCAATGATGATTGCGCCACCGATTGTCTCTGCAGGTGAGAGACGACGCAGAACCGCTCGCTGGCCGGCAAACGCAACTACAGGCGCAGCAAAGCGGAGTTGCGCATAGTTGCGTTCGCCCGGCTCTATGCGATTACCACGAAACAGCCGGACGGTCGCGGTTGCACTGCGCGTGCCGTGCATCACGCGTACTTCGTCAAGATGCTTCAACCCGCGGCTTGCCGCAGGGGATATCGTCAAGCTTACATCGATCTGTGTGGAAGACGAAAAGCAGCCCGGCGCACAAAGTACATCACCTGGTCGGACGTCGTCGCGAGACACATTCCGAAGGTTGACCGCAGTACGACTGCCGGCTTCGACAAAGTCGCGATCGACGCCGTGGGTCTGAAGACCACGAACAATCACCGATCTGCCCGTCGGCGCCACGACGGCGTGTGAGCCCGGCCCAAGCCCGGCCCCGAGTAGCGTCCCGGTGACAACTGTGCCCATCCCCGTTGAACTGAAAACCCGGTCCACAGGCATGAAGAAGCCCGGGAGCCGTGGCGGGCCGGGCGAACGGCACAGCAGGTCTTCGAGTTCCCGATCCAGCAAATCGAGCCCTTCCCCTGAGGTCGATGAACAGAAGACAATTGGTTGCCCCCTGAGACCGGTTGAAGCGATGGCCGCCTTGATTGACATCTCCCGCTTCGACCAGTCGGATCGCGCCAACAAGTCAGCCTTGGTGACAGCCACGACGCCCTCGGTGATTCCGAGCAGAGTTGCGATTTCGAGGTGCTCGACAGTCTGGCGCGCGACACCCTCAACCGCGGACACAACCAGCAGCGCGGCGCCAGCGCCCGTGGCGCCCGAGACCATCGTGCGAATAAAATCCTCGTGCCCCGGAACGTCGATGAAATCGACGTTGCCAGAAGGATAGTCGCGATGCGCAAATCCGAGGGCGATCGACAGGCCGCGCTCTTTTTCCTCCTTTAGCCGGTCGGTCTCGATGCCGGTAAGCGCTCGGACCAGGGACGTTTTGCCATGATCAACGTGCCCAATAACTGTAACGGCGCAGGATTTCATGGAGCCAGGGCACGTTGGATCGCCCGCGCGATATCTGGAATCTCGCTGTCCTGGACCGCCCGCACATCCAGAAGCAACTTCCCATCGCAAATGCGCCCCAGGACGGCCGGGTCACCCGTTCGCACACGACTCGCCATCGCCTCAGCTGAAAGCGATGGCGTGTTTAGAGCTAGCGCAAAACTCTGGAGATCCTGTTGCGGTAGCGCTCCACCGCCCGCATAGGCGGTACTCTCCACGATCTCGACCCCGAGCCCAGGAACAGTAGCAACGGATAGGGCCAACCTCTCGGCTCGCGCCTTCACCGTGACCATGCGTTCCGCAAGGGCGCGCAGGACCGGTATCCTCTCCAACGGATCATTCGGCGCCTTGTAGAGACGCAGCGTCGCCTCAAGCGCGGCAAGCGACAGTTTGTCTATTCGCATCGCCCGGACAATTGGATGTGACTTGAGCTTGCCCACAAGCGCGGCGCGCCCGGCGATCACGCCGCACTGGGGCCCCCCGAGCAGCTTGTCTCCGGAAAACGTCACAAGATCGACACCCTCTAGCAGCACGTCGCGAACAACTGGCTCATCGACGAGGCCAAATCCGGACAAATCGATAAGAACACCGCTGCCAAGATCCTCGACCATCACCACGCCTTTGCGATGAGCAAGCTCGGCGAGCTCTCGTCGTGAAGCCTTTGCGGTGAAACCGACGATCCGGAAGTTGCTGGTGTGGCTCTTGAGAAGAACAGCGGTCTCCGTCCCGATCGCGGCCTCATAGTCGGCAAGCCTGGTCTTGTTGGTGGCGCCCACCTCTCTGAGCCGAGCTCCGCACTGCGCAATCACGTCCGGCATTCGAAAGGATCCGCCGATCTCGATCAACTCTCCGCGCGAAGCGACGACCTCTCGCCCCGCACCGATGCAAGTGAGACAGGCGAGCACCGCTGCTGCGCAATTGTTCACGACAACAGCCGCCTCCGCGCCGGTTAGCTCACGCAGCAATGCTTCGACATGCACATGCCGCGAACTCCGCGTACCGGTCGCAAGGTCCAGTTCAAGATTGGAGTAGGATCGGCCCGCGTTTTGGATCGCCTCCAGCGCCTCAGGGGCCAGCAACGCCCGGCCAATGTTGGTGTGGATGATGATGCCCGTGGCATTGATCACGCGCCTGAGGCTGCTGGTGCGACCTGACGTGATGGTTGCCTCCACTGTGGCAAAGAATTGAGTTGTCAGGAATTCTGGTGGCGTTGCCTCGCGACCAGATCGAAACGCCTCGCGAATTTCGTCCAGTCGGGCGCGCAAGGCGTGCGCAACGACGACGCGACCATACCGAACAACAAGCGGCGAGGCCTGCTCGGATTCAAGCAGGGCGTGGATCTGGGGCAGCTGCCGAAATGTGTCGCTCAAGAAGGCTGGGCCTTTGTCTGGAGGATGATCGGCACGGCACCGTCCGCCCAATGCGTACTGATCTCCAGAATAGCCGGATTTTGGGGCCTGTCAGGACTCACCCGGTGCATGTCATTGCGTGACTTCGCCCGGGACTTTGACTTCGCGACTTCCTTATGAGTAGTCGAAAGAACAATTTGCTCATGTGTCTCGGTCAGAATCTAGATGTCTGCATCGCGTACACACACGAAGGCGAGGCGCGCGGCGTTGCGCGTTTTGTAGTTCAAGCATTCTAAGTTCCAAACGCCAATCCGCATCTGTCCCCGATAGCATGAACGTTACGATTAATCATCGGGACATGGGTCGAAAGCACGATCTTTGTCTCCACGCAGTCGGCATATCCCCGACGTCTGACCGGAAGCGACACCAGAACCGCCATCCGCCCGCCGGCGGCCGAACGGAAGAACTCGCCGCGAAACGGCCCCTCACTCCGCTCGCATCTATTTTTGGAGCGGCGATTTGATCAGGCTCTGCGGCGGCGCAACCTGGTCGGCTTTCGTGTCGCGTTCGTCAAGCCGAGGCGCATCACCACTCCACGACGATCTTGCCGAAGTGCTGGTTTGATTCCTGGCGGCGGAAAGCTTCGGCGAGCTTGTCCAGCGGGAACGACTGATCGAGCACCGGCTTGATGCCGTTGGCATCGATGGCGCGGATCATATCCTGCTGGTGCTGACGCGCCCCGACGGTGATGCCGATGAGCTGGATCTGCATACTCATCAGCAGGGCCGTGTTGATGGGACCGGCATAGCCGGCCAGCACGCCGATCAGGGAGATGTGGCCGCCGAGCCTGCTCGCACGCATGGATTGTTCGATTGTGCCGGCGCCGCCGATTTCCACGACGTGATCGACGCCGCGCCCGCCGGTGAGTTTCTTGGCCGTGCGGCCCCACTCCGCATCATCCTTGTAGTTGATCACGTGATCGGCGCCGAGCACCTTCAGTCGCGCCGCCTTGTCCGCGTTCGAGGTCGTGGAAATCACGGTCGCGCCTGCTTCCTTGGCGAGCTGCAACGCAAAGATCGAGACCCCGCCTGTGCCCTGCGTCAAAACGACGTCGCCTGCCTTGATGTTTCCATTGACGACGAGCGCGCGCCACGCGGTCAAGCCGGCACAGGTCAGCGTCGCCGCCTCGGCGTGCGAATATCCCTTGGGAGATCTTGTGAATGACGACGCCGGCGCGGTGACGACCTCACGCGCGTAGCCGTCGGCGCGGTCACCGGGGACAGCCCGAAGAAGCTCGACAGTCGCTTCCCCGCCATGCCAGTCGGGAAAGAATGTGGACACGACATTATCCCCTGCCGAGAACTCCGTGACGCCTGCGCCGACCGCAGTCACAACGCCCGCGCCGTCCGACATGGGGATGCGGTTCTCCTCGACCGGAATCGTGCCCTTCACAACGAGATAGTCGTGAAAGTTGAGCGAAGATGCATGTAGCCGTACCGTGATCTCGCCCGGCCCCGGCGCTGCCGCGGCAGCGCTGCCGACATGGATATTGTCCAGCCCGCCGGGCTTCTTGAGACGCATGGCCTTCATGGGATGCTTCCTTCGGTTGGCGCGCATCTTGGTGTCGGATGCGGCGCGAGAGCAAGGCGTGTCGGGCGTGCGATCGCGCAGCTGGAATGGTCAACGGCGGCGATGGGCCCCAGCGCCGCCGTAACCCGGAAGGTGGCAATCCGGCTGAGTCCATCCAATCGAGCCAGTCGCACTGCGCCATCCAGATTGGGTCTTGGGCAGATCGCTCGACCATTCAAGATTGCGCCGCATGACCTGAATTAGCCAACAATGCATGCACCGTCACAATCCTACCGATGCTCAATCGCTGCGCCCGTCTGGCGATGCTTCGCAGGCCCCTCTACATCGGCGTGTAGACACACCACACGATCGCAACATCCAGGCTGCCTGCGACCCAAGAATTCGAACCCGTCCCTGCAAGAACTGGAGGCTGCTCGGACTGGCGATCTAGACATAGACGCCGCGCGATTTCGGATCCGCACGCGAGGGTGTGCAAAAGGCATCGCGCATCGACCTTCCGGCGCCCTTGCCCCGAGGAGAGGGATGCGTGCAGATCACGCCAAGATAATAGTGATCTTCGCCCGGCTGGCGAGCCTTGCAGCTTTTCGCATAGACTTGGCGTCGGACGGCAGAGGACCCTACCAAATGCGCACTCATTCCATTTCTAGTCTCGCGCTCGCCTTGATGCTCTGCGCGGTCACTCCAGCCTGTTCCAAAGCTCCGGCGCCGCAGTCCACTTCGGAAGGGATCCTCCCTGCGCCGCCGAACCCGGCGCATGTTGACCCGCCGCTTCCGCCCGTATCACTCGCGGATGCGTTTCCGGACTGCACGTGGGCGGAGACGCGCGGCGCGGGCATGTCGCTCTGGGCTTATGATTGTCCCGCGGGCAAGATCGTGGCGGATGAAACACTGCCCGGCCTGTAGGGTCCATGCAGGTGAAGACGCCCCCGCGCCGTCCACAGTGGTTCAGCTATTCGATATCGCCAAAGCCGCGCCATCGACTCCATCGTGGCCGTGTGCAGACAGCCTCTCCCGCCCCGGATGTGACGCTCTGCACGCTTCAGCCCTCGCAGGCGATGGCGGGCTGGCACGAGTTCATGCCGACAGGTACGCTGAGAGACGCATACGGCAAATTCACCGCAGGCGAGACTGAATCACCCTCGATGCCCTGTGGCCAACTCGGACCTTCGGAGAGCGGCGGTCGCTATTTCAAGATGCTTCCCGGTTCGACCTCGAAAGTCGCCGTCGTCCATATGCCATCCGACATACCGAGCTTTGACATCAAAACGCTTTCAGCTGTGCATTGAAGGCGAGCCGCTGGTCGTCGAGCGGCTCGCTACATTCGCGTCATGGAGTGAGGTTCCTCGCATGAAGAAAACCATTTTGGCGATCGCAGCCTTCGTGCTCGCGGCGAGCGGATGCAATCAGCGCAACAGTGCGGACAACTCCGAGCCTGCCGCAAGTTCCATCGATCAGGCCGCCAGTGTGAACGACACGTTGTCTCAAACCCCAGCGGACGACAGCACGGCGCAGACGACGGCCGAAGAACCTGTAATCGATGCGAGCACCCAAACAGTCCTTCAGGCATGCCTGCAACATCAGGCTAATCCACCGCCGGCGAACGAGAAACCACCGGTCAATGCGAAGGGCCTTTACGCCAACAAGGGCGAATGCCGGGGCTGCGCGACTGGCTGGTGGAGAGCGGCCGAAACAGCGACGCTTTATGCCGCCCCGGACCTCGAAGCCGAACAAGTCAAATCAGTGCCGGCCGGATCGTGGCTGTATGCACTGGAGACTGTCTCTTTCACCTCCCCCACGCGAGGCATCGTTGTAAAGTCAGGCAGCAATTTCAACCAGTGCGATAGGCTCTATCACGTCTACCGAGTGACGATGAAGGCGAGTCTTGGGATACGGTCTGGCGAGAAGGTGAGCTTATTACCTACGAGGAGGGAGCTGACGCTCACATTCATTGGATCGGGGGCTTGCCATTTATAGATTTGTTCCAGGACGATGGCTGGTGGGGGTAGTTTTGCAGGGACGCAATGGCGAAACCGGGTAGGGGCCTGGGCGACCGCACGCGAGTACGAGTTTGAATGCAAATGGGAGCGGGATCCCGAAGAAATCTGCGCCACGGCGCCAAAAAACCCACGCCCGGTAAGAGGCCAGACCGTGATCCTCAAGTCGACGATTGCGCGTGGCGCGGGGGTCCGCAGGCTGCGTCCCTGGTCGATCCCATCGCCACTCAATCTGGACATGTTGGTAGGCTGGCTATCGCCGAAAGCTGCCGGGGCTGGCGGCTTGCTCGGGCCGTGCAGTGGGAAGATCTCCGACGAAACCGGAGGGCATGATGAAAGCGTTGTTCGTGATTGGCGCGATTGCGCTGCTTGCTGGGTCCCGACCTGCACCGAAGGAGTCTGAGACCGCGAAGGCCCGGGTGGCCGCCCCGGAGGCCTCGGCTTGTGCTGAAGGGGTGGCGCGTGTGGCCGCTGCACAGGCCTTTGGCTGGCCGAGGCGGAAGTGCTTGCGGCACATGATATCCAAACGCGCGTACGCCGGAGCTTCCAGACTGCGCCTGGGCGATCCGCGAGCTAATGCTGCCCGGCGATGAAGCTCTGCTCTACCGCTCCGCGACCTGCAAGGGCGTCGAAACGGAACTCGCCTTTGCCGGCGGCGCCCACCGCGCGGAAGTCTCCTACCTAAGCTCCGCCGTCTATGGAGCAGCCGGCGCCGGGCGCGTGGGCATCGCACTTTACGGGACCGATCCCGATCCACAAGGCGCGCTGAAAGCCGTCATCGCCGAAGCGCCCGCTGCCGAGCGCTTAACCTGTGAAATTCGTCTCGCCGACTATGAAGGTTGGCCGACGGACGCGCTGCTCATTGCGCCCAACGCCGCCGCGCGCGCCGAGTTGCCGAAAGATATCAAAGTCAAAGCCTGCGGCCCAATGGGGATCGATGAAACCAAGGTTAGCTACTGGCGCGTGCGCCAGGGCTTCGCCTGGTACTTTGACCTCGGCGCGCAGGATCCCGATTTCGACGCCGGCAGTATGGCCGTCATCGCGAGGGGCGCGGATGGGGTCTGGAAGTTGAAGCCCTGAGGTCGGGAGCAACTACCAAATTTTTTGCGCGGTCCACGCAGCGACATTGCCTGGTCAGCGATTTGCGCCCATCAACCGATTGGCCTCCGGGGTTACCGGCGCG
>CAVQYJ010000014.1:0-38376 GCA_963718145.1 uncultured Alphaproteobacteria bacterium
CGAGCAGCGCGTTCTGCAGGCGCGAAACGATGATGTCCGGATAGGTCAGCGTCTGGTCATAGAAATTGAACTGGGCGGACGTCTCGTACTTCATCCCGTTGAGGACGCGGAGGAAGTTGTCGGACTGGAAGTCGCCCTTGATATTCGTGTTGATCAGGAAGCGCTCTCGCTGCGCCTTCCACTGGTACAGCCCGTCGTCGGACCGGAAGTTGCCGCCGGCGCCGAACGGGCGCCAGCCTGGCCCGGTGAAGAGCACGTCGTTCGCTCCGAGCGAGACCAGGGCCGTGCGCGCGACGAAGTCGTCGATGAACGGGTTGTGCGCCGCTGATCCCGCTGCGGGGTTGATCGTCCACACCGGCGCTGCGGTCGTGCCGGTGTTGATATAGGTCGGCGTGTTGTTAGCGATGAAGAACTGGCAGCCAATGCTTGTTGTGCCGCACAGGGTTGCGGACGCCGTCGGCGCAGTCGTCACTCCGGTCGTGCCTGGCAGCGCCGCAACGCCGCGAGCGCCGCTCGATACCGGGAACGGAACGGCGCGGGTAATCGTCTCCACCTTCGAGTAGAGCGTATCGACGTGGAACGACATCGTGTCGGAGATGTCGGCGTTCGCCTCGAAGTAGACCTTGTGCGACTCGCTCTCGTTGACGAGGTCCTCGTACGCGAACTGCGGGACGACGCAGCTCATGTCCGGGATGGCAGGCGTGACAACCGTGCCGGTGGTGTTCGGCAGGCCCGCGATGCTGCGGTTCGGCTGGATGATGTTCGCGATCTCGCCGCCGATGGCGTTACAGCTTGCCCGCGTGTCATAGTCCTGGATGATGCGGTCCGGGTTAGTCGTTCCCGTGGGCACGGTCGGCGCCGTCGTGCCAAAGAAGTTGTTGACCCGCGTGTACTTGCCGGGGCTGGTGGCATCCAGCGTCCAGACATCGGGGTTTATCGAAAATGGCCGGCTCGAGAAATCGCGTTCGGCCTGCGACAGCCTGGACGTGTGCCCGTACTCGTAGTCGAACATGATGTTTGCGGCGTCGCCGACCCATCCGGTCAGGAAGGTGGCGTTGGTTTCGGGCGCGGACTTGTCGTAGAAGCGCTGCTCGAACGTGATCTCGGGAGCATCCACATTGCGGCGTGTGATGTAGTTGATCACGCCGGCGACAGCGCCTGCGCCGTAGGTGGAAGACGCGCCGCCGGTCATGATCTCGACCGCCTGCAGGGCGTTGGTCGGCAGCGTGTTGATGTCGGGGCCGGCTCCCCCATTCGTGGAGGCAAGGCGCCGGCCGTTGAACAGCGTCAGGGTCGCGTTGGCGCCGAGGCCGCGGAGGTTGGGAGAGTTGAAGCCGGTTGCGGCTGCGCCTCCAGGGATTGCTTCGCCCAGACCCGTCGTCTCGAAGGCTAGAGGCAGGTCGCGCAGGAATTCGTTGATCGAGGGTGCGCCTTGCGCTTCGAGGTCTTCCTTTGAATAGACCTCGACGGGCCGCGGGGCGTCTTCGGGCGCCGTCGCCAGAAGGGTGCCTGTGACCGTGACCCGGTCGGTTGCGCCCCTTGTGTCCGTCTGGCTCGTCTGGTCCGTAGCCGCTTGTGGGGCTGGAGCTGTGGCCGGCGTCTGCGGCTGGGCGGTCGTTACCGTCTGGTTCGGATTTGCAGGCGCAGCGGGCGTTGCAGGCTGCTGGGCCCAGGCGCCGTTCAGGCCAGTCGAAAGGCCAAGCAGCAGCGCGGCGCCCGAGACGCCGCGAAACGCGTACTTCATGAATTTTCCTCCCCGAGCGAGCCTGACTTGACGCAAGGCTTCCGGGGTAATCTTGGTAAGTTTATTACAACCGGTCAATTTGTGGCGGGCCGGGGGCGAAATAAGGCAGAAACACTGTGGGTATTGCGTCATGCCGCAGCGGCCAAAAGGACTCCTTGGCAAGTGTAGGGATCATTACAAACTTGCTGTGGTGAAATCCACACAAGGATCACATAATACCTTGATATTAAGACATTTTAATTGGTCACAAGTGACGGTTTGCAATTCGTTTCACGAACCAGTGTTCACCCCGTGAGCCCGTCGGGATTGGGACTGACGCCTTGGCCATGGCCCATGCATGTCGCAATGTTGACTCATTCGGACGGTGTGGAGCGTTCCGTCAAACATAGGCTGCCGATCGATGACGGCGTCATGATCGTCGCCTTTGGCGCGCGTTGGTCTTGAGCCGGCCGGCCGGCTGGCCCCCAATTTGCGCGCAGGAAGAGTTGACGGTTTCTCAGTGCCCAAAACCGCGCTTCGACTGTTTGACGGCTTGTGCGTTCACGGCCTAACTCCGCCAGGGATTTCCACGAAATCGCAGGTCGCGGCGAATGCTCGAGCTAAGGGATGTTTCGCGTCGCGTCGGCGGGACGGCGCACCTGTCGAACGTCTCGCTTCGTCTGGAGCGCGGCACCTTCAACGTCCTTCTCGGCCCCACGCTCGCCGGCAAGACCAGCCTGATGCGCGTCATGGCCGGCCTTGACCGTCCAGGTTTCGGCGCCGTGATGTTCGATGGGGCGGACGTTACGGGCAAGCCGGTCGCCAGGCGCAACGTCGCGATGGTCTACCAGCAATTCATCAACTACCCGGGCTGGACGGTGCGCGACAACATCGCCTCGCCCCTGCGAGTCAAGCGGACGTCAAACGCCGCGATCGAGAGCGAGGTCGCGCGGGTCGCGAAGCTGATGCGCCTTGAGCCTTACCTGGACCGCAAGCCGCTCGAACTTTCCGGCGGGCAGCAGCAGCGCGTGGCTCTTGCGCGGGCCATCGTGAAGAAAGCCGACCTGGTTCTCCTCGACGAACCGCTCGCCAATCTCGACTACAAGCTGCGCGAGGATCTGCGCGCGGAACTGCCGAAGCTGTTTGCCGACAGCGGCGCCGTCGTTGTCTACGCCACGACCGAGCCGGCAGAAGCGCTGCTGCTTGGAGGGTCGACGGCGACGCTCTCTCAGGGCCGCCTCACCCAGTTCGGTCCGACGCTCGACGTCTATCGCCGCCCAAACGACCTCGTCACGGCGAAGACCTTCTCGGATCCCCCGCTCAATACCATCCGCGCACAGGATGCCGGCGCCGCGCAAGCGCAATCAGGCGCCGCAACCCTTGCCTTCCGCCCGCACCATCTCGTTCCCGGTCCAGGCTCTGCACGCGCGCTGGCGTTCAAGCTCAAGGTGATCTCGACGGAGATCACTGGTTCGGAAAGTTTCGTTCACCTTGCAGCCGGCGACGTTCGCTGGGTTATGCTGACCCACGGCGTCCACATCTATCCTGCCGGCGCCGACCTCGATGCGCACGTCGAGCCCGAGCATGTCATGGCGTTCGATGCAGCGGGCCATGCGTCTGGGTTCCGGTCAGCGCAGGGCCGCCTGATCCATGGCCCGCATCGATCTCGCCAACATCCGGCACGCCTACGGTCCAGACCCCAAGTCCGACGCGGACTATGCGCTGAAGCACATCAACCAGGCGTTCGACGATGGCGGCGCCTATGCGCTGCTGGGACCGTCCGGCTGCGGCAAGACCTCGCTGCTCAACATCATCTCGGGCCTTGTCAGGCCCACCCAGGGCCGCATGCGTTTCGACGGCGAGGATGTGACGGATCTGCCGACGGAAAAGCGCAACATCGCGCAGGTCTTCCAGTTTCCCGTAATCTACGACTCGATGACGGTGCGCCAGAACCTTGCCTTCCCGCTGCGCAACCGCGGCGTGAAGGCGGCAGATGCGAAGCGCCGCGTCGATGAGGTGCTGGAGATGATCGGTCTGCGGCCAGTCGCGGATCGCCGTGCGCGAGGCCTGAGCGCGGACGAGAAGCAGAAGATCTCGCTCGGGCGAGGTCTTGTGCGCTCCGATGTCAGCGCCATCCTGTTCGACGAGCCGCTGACCGTGATCGATCCGCAGATGAAGTGGCAGCTTCGCGCCCAGCTCAAGGAGCTGCACAAGCGCTTCGGCTACACCATGATCTACGTGACGCACGACCAGACCGAAGCGCTGACCTTCGCCGACCAGGTCGTGGTGATGTACGAGGGCCAGATCGTCCAGGTCGGATCGCCGGCGGATCTGTTTGAACGTCCCAGTCACACCTTCGTCGGCTACTTCATCGGTTCGCCCGGAATGAACGTGATCCCGACCACGCTCGACGGCGCCAGCGTCCGCTTCGGCTCCTACTTCGCACCCCTTCCCATGGCGCCGCGCATCCGGGGAGAGCCCAGGCTCGAGATCGGCGTGCGGCCGGAATACGTCAGCATCACGCGCGAAGGCATCCCGGTCACCATCCAGCGCATCGAGGATGTCGGCCGGCTCAAGATCGTCCATGCGCTGGCGGAGGGCTTCCCGATCGCGGCGATCGCACGCGAGGGCGCGGAGATTCCTGCCGATCCGCACATCACCATCGATCCCAAGGGCCTCAACCTCTACGCCGACAGCTGGCGCATCGAGCTCAGCGGCCTGGGCGAACTGACCGGGGCTGCGCCATGAAGCCCACCAACCAGAAGGCGTGGTTCCTTGTCCTGCCCGTGCTCGTCCTCGTGGCGCTGTCGGCGGTGATCCCACTGATGACCGTCGTGAACTACTCGGTCCAGGACACGTTCGGGAACAACAAGTTCTTCTGGGCCGGAACGGACTGGTATGCGCAGATCCTGCAATCGCCGCGCTTCTGGAATGCGCTGGTCCGCAATCTCATTTTCTCAGCCATCATCCTCGCGATCGAGATTCCGCTCGGCGTTCTGGTCGCGCTGCACATGCCGAAGAAGGGCTGGGGCGTCCCCGTCTGCCTCGTGCTGATGGCGCTGCCGCTGCTGATCCCATGGAATGTCGTCGGCACGATCTGGCAGGTCTTCGGCCGCGTGGACATCGGCCTCCTGGGCGCGGCCCTCGTCGGAATGGGGGTCGACTACAACTATGTGCAGGACCCGGTCGACGCCTGGGCAACGCTGATCGTCATGGATGTCTGGCACTGGACCAGTCTCGTGACCCTGCTCGCCTATGCCGGCCTCGTCTCGATCCCGGACGCCTACTACCAGGCCGCGCGCATTGACGGTGCATCCGGCTGGGCCGTCTTTCGCCACATCCAGCTGCCCAAGATGGGACGTGTGCTCACCATCGCCGTGCTCTTGCGGTTCATGGACTCGTTCATGATCTACACCGAGCCCTTCGTCGTCACAGGCGGAGGGCCGGGCAACTCCACCACCTTCCTGTCGATCGACCTCGTCCAGATGGCCGTCGGCCAGTTCGATCTCGGCCCCGCCGCCGCGATGTCGCTGATCTACTTCCTCATCATCCTGGCGTTCTCTTGGGTGTTCTACGCCGTGATGACGCGCGAAGATTCAGCGCCCAGGGCCGAGAAGGAGGGCGCATCATGAAGCGCGTCCTCTCCATCCTCGTTCCCGCGCTCTACATCGTCTTCCTGCTGCTGCCGATCTACTGGCTCGTGAACATGAGCTTCAAGACCAACACGGAGATCACCTCCGGCGTCTCGCTCTGGCCGATGCAGCCGACGCTGCGCAACTACATGGTGATCTTCACCGACCCGAGCTGGTACAATGGCTACATCAACTCGATCATCTATGTCGTGCTCAACACGGTGATCTCCGTCGCCGCCGCCTTGCCTGCCGCCTACGCCTTTTCGCGCTATCGCTTCTTCGGCGACAAGCACCTGTTCTTCTGGCTGCTGACCAATCGCATGGCCCCGGCCGCCGTGTTCGCGCTGCCGTTCTTCCAGCTCTATTCCGCGTTCGGCCTGATCGACACACACATCGCCGTGGCGCTGGCGCACTGCCTGTTCAACGTGCCGCTGGCGGTGTGGATTCTCGAAGGGTTCATGAGCGGTGTGCCGCGCGAGATCGACGAGACCGCCTATGTCGACGGGCACTCCTTCCCCAGCTTCTTTGTCCGCATCTTCATGCCGCTGATCGCCTCGGGCATCGGCGTCGCTGCCTTCTTCTGCTTCATGTTCTCCTGGGTCGAGCTGCTGATCGCCCGCACCCTTACGACGACGGACGCCAAGCCCATCGCCGCAATCATGACGCGAACGGTGTCGGCGTCAGGCATGGATTGGGGGGTATTGGCGGCTGCAGGCGTGCTGACGCTGATCCCGGGCGCGATCGTGATCTGGTTCGTGCGCAACTACATCGCCAAGGGCTTTGCGCTCGGGAGAGTGTGAAGCGTCATGGCCACGCTCGCCGACATCCGCCGCGCCGCGCTCGCCCTGCCGGGCGCCGTGGAGCTGGATTCGCATGGCGGCGCCTGGTTCAACGTCGGGAAGAAGACGTTTGTGCTGTTCTGGGCGAAGGACGGACGCTGGATCTTCAAACTGCCAAAGCCGCGGCAGGAGCTTCTCTTCGAAGCGCGTCCCGACGTCTTCCAGCCTTTCCGCGCCGGGGCGATGGTCTGGAGCTATGTAGCGATCGAGGCGTTGACGCGCGCGGAGGTCGCAAGCCTCGTTGCCGACGCCTGGACAACCATCGTGCCGAAGAAGGTCGCGCGCGCCCATCTGGGGGGTGATTTTGCGGGGCAAGGCACACGGCGGCGTGGGGTATGATACGCGCCCAAATCTGCTATTCTGCGGCCGTCACCAACCTGACAGCAAAAGGGCTGGGACGCAGATACGAGTGAAACGCAGCAAAAGAGCCAGGAGAAAAACATGGCCAACGCTTATACCTCCCCCGAAGCCGCCAACGTCGAAAAGCGCCGCTGGGGCCAGAAGCTCACCCTCGTCGGCGCCGTCCTCGCAGGCGGCGGCATAATCGGAATTGTCCTCGCCACGATGCTCAAGATCACCTGGGTCCTCGGCTTCCTCGGCGGCCCGATCGGCGGGCTCGCCTGGCTGGCCGTGCTCGTCGGCGGCGGCCTCTTCGTCTACGGCTTCCTGCAGATCAAGGAAGCGCGCGAGTCGCGCCACTGACGCTGACCACGTGACACCGCCGGCCCAGCCCACCGCACAGGACAAGGCGCGCACGCAGTTGATGATGGGCGCAGCCATCGTCATGGGTGGGTGCGTGTTCGGCGGGCTGACGGCGGTGCTGCTGATGGCGCTGGGACAGAGAACCGGGGCAGGCGCCGTTACAATCGCCGCTGGTCTTGCCATCGTCATCGGCGTGGTCGTCCAGGTCTCCGGCTTCCGGAAACTGAAGGCGGCGCAAGCCGGTGCGAAGGACGGTCCAAAGTGAGTGCAGCCGCGCAGGTCAGCCGCATGTCCGGAGCCAGGACATGAACTTCTCCTGGATGGCCTGGACGCTGCCGACGGCGCTGTTCTTCCTCACCATCGGCGCGCTGCTTGCCGGCATGGGCATCCTCGCGAAGCTCTTTCCCCGCAACGAGCCTCGCGTCGGCGTGATCGGCATTGCGACCCAGAGGGGAGATCGTTTCTTCCTCTCCCTGCTCGGCTCGGCCTTCATCCACCTCGCCTTTGTGGGTCTGGCGCCGCAATCCGTGCCGCTCTTCGCCGCCACCCTGGCATCTCTAGTTTACGCCGCCCTCGTTTTCCGGTTTGTATGAACCCGTGAATCGGGCCGCCCACGAGCGGCCTGTCGAGGGAGGACTACATGCTTTCCGGAACACGCGGCCGCGCCGCGATGCTGGCATTCGTCTCGGTGCTGGCCCTGGGCGCCGCCGCCTGCCAGCCGAACGACCAGCAGGCCGCCGGCAGCAGCCAGGTCGACCCCAACCGCGCGTCCAATCCCAACGCCGCCGCCGCGATCAAGACCTTCCTCGACACCGAGATCAACGGCATGTCGACGCTCGACCGCCCGGCGCAGGAAGCCGAACTCAACTGGTTTGTCACCGCCGGAGCGCCCTATCAGGGGATCGAGATCAAAGTCGTCTCCGAGACGATCGCCACGCACGAGTATGAATCGAAAATCCTGGCCCCAGCCTTCACCGCCATCACTGGCATCAAGATCACGCACGACCTGATCGGCGAAGGCGATGTCGTCGAGAAGCTGCAGACGCAAATGCAGTCCGGGGAGAACATATACGACGCCTATGTGAATGACTCGGACCTGATCGGCACGCACTGGCGTTACCAACAGGCGCGCAATCTCACGGACTGGATGGCCGGCGAAGGCAAGGATGCGACGAGCCCGACACTCGACCTCGCCGACTTCATCGGCACAAGCTTCACCACGGGACCCGACAAGAAGCTCTACCAGCTTCCCGACCAGCAGTTCGCGAACCTCTACTGGTTCCGCTATGACTGGTTCACCGACGCCAAGAACAAGTCCGACTTCAAGGCCAGGTATGGCTACGATCTCGGCGTACCGGTGAACTGGTCCGCCTACGAGGACATCGCTGAGTTCTTCACCGGCCGCACGATCGACGGCAAGAAGGTCTTCGGCCATATGGACTACGGCAAGAAGGACCCGTCCCTCGGCTGGCGCTTCACCGACGCCTGGCTGTCGATGGCCGGCAATGGCGACAAGGGCGAGCCCAACGGCCTGCCGGTCGACGAATGGGGCATCCGCGTCAACGAGGCGTCGCAGCCGGTCGGCTCATGCGTCGCGCGCGGCGGCGACACCAACGGTCCCGCCGCTGTCTACTCGATCGCCAAGTATCTCGAATGGCTCAAGAAGTACGCACCGCCTGCTGCGCAGGGGATGACATTCTCTGAATCCGGTCCCGTGCCGTCACAAGGCGAGATCGCACAGCAGATGTTCTGGTACACGACCTTCACAGCCGACATGGTGAAGGAAGGCTTGCCAGTGGTGAACGCGGACGGCGCGCCGAAGTGGCGCGTCGCCCCCTCGCCTCACGGCGCCTACTGGGAGCCGGGACAGAAGCTGGGCTATCAGGACGCGGGCGCGTGGACGTTGATGACGTCCACGCCCGTGGACCGCGCCAAGGCGGCCTGGCTCTACGCCCAGTTCGTCACGTCCAAGACGGTCGACCTGAAGAAGAGCCACACCGGGCTCACCTTCATTCGCGAGAGCACGATCCAGGACAAGAGCTTCACCGAGCGTGCGCCGAAACTCGGCGGCCTTGTCGAGTTCTACCGCTCGCCTGCGCGCGTGCAGTGGTCGCCCACCGGCACCAACGTCCCGGACTATCCGAAACTCGCCCAGCTCTGGTGGCAGAACATTGGCGACGCCGCCGCCGGCGCCAAGACGCCGCAACAGGCGATGGACGCGCTCTGCGCCGCACAGGAAGACGTCATGGCCCGGCTGGAAAAGGCCGGCGTGCAGGGCCAAATCGGGCCCAAGCTGAATGCGCCCGAAGATCCGAAGGTCTGGCTCGACCGTCCCGGAGCGCCCAAGCCCAAGCTCGCCAACGAAAAGCCCAAACCCGAAACGGTCGACTACGACACCCTGATCAAGAGCTGGCAGAAATAGTCGATTGCGGCAGGCAGCGCGCTGGGCGAGGGAGGCGAATTATGGGAAGAAGTGCGTTCGCAGCTTTTGCGATCCTCGCCGCGTTGATCGCGCCGATGGCTGACGCCCAGCTCAAGGTCGACGGCCCGATCCCCCAGACGGAAGCAAGCCATGCGTTCGGCGGCGCGGCCTACACGTTGACGCCTGAAGACCTCGGCAACCAAGGCTATCTGGAGGAGGAGTTCTTCGTCTCCGGCAAGGCCAACGTCTATGACTGGCCCGCGACCGGCGCGGTCGTCCGCACGCCGGATGCGCCCTACACAACGCGCGTCCTGGTCCGGCGCCCGAAGTCGAAGGCCAAATTCTCCGGCCGCATCGTGGTCGAGATGTTGAACCCGTCCAACCTGTTCGACCTCAACATCGGCTGGGCGATTCATCACGAAGAGATCGTGCGTTCAGGCGACGCCTGGGTCGGCATCACTGCCAAGCCCATCGCGGTCGTCACCCTGAAGGCCTTCGACCCCGTCCGCTACGCGGCGATCTCGTGGAAGAACCCGCTCGCCGTGGACGATCCCAAAAACTGCGCCGTCAGCGGCGACACCACCAAGGAAACCGAGAACGGCCTGGTCTGGGACATCCACACCCAGGTCGCCCAATGGCTGCGCAGCGCCGACGCCAGCAACCCGTTTCTCTATGGCGCGAAGTCCTCAGCCGCGAAGCGCCTCTATGGCTGGGGCTATTCTCAAACGGGCGGATTCTTGTTCACCTACATCAACGCCATCCAGCCGCTGCTCATAGCCAGGGACGGCAAGTCGCCGTTCGACGGCTACATGGTCGCCATGCTTGGCGGGCCATCGCCGATCAGCCAGTGCGCAGAGCGCATTCCCGCCGGCGATCCGCGCCGCCCGATCCGAAACGCCGTCACGCCAGTGATCCACATCATGAGCCAGTCCGATTACCTTGGCTGGGCGCCGAGCCGCCGCGAGGACTCGGATGTCAAGGGCGACCAGTATCGTCACTACGATCTGGCCGGCGCCGGCCACGCCACGCCCGACGAGCTCTGGTTCGCCGCCCGTTCCGAGGACATCATCAAGGCCGGCCGCACGCCGCCCGCGCTCAACTGCGACCAGGGCGCGCGCAGCCGCTTTCCCAGCCCCATCGCGTTCAACGCCATATACCGCAATCTGAAAGCCTGGGTCGAAAAGGGAACTCCGCCGCCGCCATCGCAGAACATCGAGGTCGTGGATGGCAAGGGCGTCCTCGACCGGCACGGCAACGTCAAGGGCGGCGTCCGCTCGCCCTTCCTCGACGTGCCCGCGTCCACCTGGAACGGCAATTCAACCGGGCTCTCCTTCTGCCGCATTGCGGGCCACGAAATCCCGTTCACGCCAGAGAAGCTCGCCCAGCTCTATCCCACCCAGAAGGCCTATGAGACGGCTTTCAGGAAGAGCGTCGACAATCTCGTCAAGGCCCGCTTCATCACCAAGGAAGACGGCGGGGCGCTGAAGAAAAATGCCGGCCAAACGAAGGTCAGGTAATGTGCTTTGCGGCGCGCGCCCGTTGCGAGGGCGCCGCCCGGGCGTTTTTCGGCGCGAAATTCGTGGGTTTCGCCAGCAACGCCCGCCAAGGCTTGCACCGGCCCCAAATCCCGCTAGGAAGGCCGCTCTCTAGCAGCGCGGAGAGGTGGCCGAGTGGTCGAAGGCGCGCCCCTGCTAAGGGCGTATAGGGGTAACCCTATCGTGAGTTCGAATCTCATCCTCTCCGCCAGACTTCAAATTAAAAGCACATTTTATCAGTATATTGGACGAGAAAATGGCGATAGGCTGGACGCAACCCACGGGTTAACCCCCCGCCATTTTGTGTCGTAACCTCGCAGATAGTCGAATGTGAGCGCCTCGATTGGGAACTGTGTCCGACAGTAAGAGACAGCGGGACAAGCTGTACGCGAGGTTCGCACGCCACGGCGAGACCAAGGTGCGCATTCGGCTTCTGACGGGCCGCATGAAGCCGGATGAAAGCGAACTTGCTGAGCGATGGCTTGAGGGCCTTGAGGCTCACTTTGAGCACTCCGATCGCTGGACGGCGGAAAAGCAAGAGGCGCTTCGGGACAGGCTCACATTGGCGACGGCTACAGGCGCGATGCAGGCGGCGTGGGGCGCTGTCATCATCGCGGTCGCAGCGCTAGTCGTTTCCACCGCAGGTTATTTCTGGCCCCACGCGCGGTAGGTTGACCGCATGTCAGGTTGGACAACCATGCGCCGACTTCTTACGGACGCCGGCAAAGCTGATGTGCCCGGCCTCTATATCAGCCGCGCGTGCGAATACTTCTGGCAGACAGTCCCGTACCTCGCACGCGACGCAAAGCGCGTTGAAGACGTGGACACCCACGCTGCGGATGCAGTGCGCTAAGCCTGCCTACGACTCAGAAATCAGATGGAAGTTTTCCCGTTAACAGGGCTCTAAACGCCGGGATTTCCCCAAAATTTACTCTTCCACGAAACACACAATCAACGAGCTATTACCGAATCTTGGTGACGCGCTGAGGATCAAGCGGCGACGACTTCGGCTTGAGGGGAAGCTGATGTTGCTTGCTCCTCGAGGCCGTCTTTGAACTTCACCCCATAGATGACCTTTGGCAAGAAGAGAGCGCCATCGAGGCGTCGCCAGTTGCGCTGGGCAGCCTCGATCAGCTTGAAGACCATGGCGAGGGCGGTGGCGTTCGACATGCAGCCCTTGGCGCGGATGGTGCGATGGCGGACGGTTGCGAAGGTGCTCTCGATCGGGTTCGTTGTGCGCAGGTGCTTCCAATGCTCGGCGGGAAAGTCGTAGAACGCCAGCAGCACGTCGCGATCCTTGGCTAAGCAGGCGACCGCCTTCTCATATTTTACAGCGTAGGTTTTCTCGAACAGGTCGAAGGCTTTGCCAGCATCGACCTTGGTCTCCGCCATCCAGATCTGCTGAAGGTCGCGCTTGGCTTTCGAATGCAGCGTCTTGGGCAGCTTGTTGAGGACGTTGCCGGTCTTGTGGACCCAGCAGCGCTGCTCGCGCGTTGTTGGCCAGACCTCGCCCAGAGCCTTCCAGAAGCCCAGCGCGCCGTCGCCGATGGCAAGCTCGGGGTGCATCTCGCAGCCCTCGCTGTTGCAGGCTGAGCAACAGGCCGGACCAGGATTGCGCACTTTCCCGAAGGCCGTCGGTGAAGCCAATCAGCTCTTTTTCGCCCGCCGGTGTGGCGCCGATCAAAACCAGGATGCATTGCGCGTCGGCTTCAAGACGGGCCTGCAGGTGAATGCTGTCGGCCCAGACATAGGCGTATTGCTTGCCTGAGAGGTCTCGTTTCTCCCAAGCCTTGTGCTCGTCGGCCCAGATCTCCTTGAGCCTGGCAATGGTCGATGCCGAAAGGCCTGGCGCATCCTTGCCCAGAAGGGCGCCCAGCGCCTCGCCAAAGTCGCCGGTCGAAATTCCCTTCAGGTAAAGGATCGGCAGCAGCACTTCCAAGCTCTTCGAGCGCCGCGCGTAGGGCGGCAGGATCGAGGGGGTGAATTTGACGGAGCGAAGCCCGATGGCGACGCCATGCTCAGCCGCAAGCTCCTGACGAATAACGTCAGCGTTGCCGCCGTGCCGGAAAAATCGCTCGCGCAGCCAATCATCAAGGCCGTCAAACGCCGTCGGCCGCACCGGCTTGCGGAACGCAACAACTCCACCCTCGCGAAGATATCACTTCACCGTGTTGCGCGCGCAGCCAAACTCCCGCGAAATCCGCTTGGCGCCCCAGCCAAGCTCATGCAGCCGCTTCATCGCAGCCACCTCCTCGGCCTCCAACATCAAATGCCCCTGCATCGACCTCGCCAATGCAGGACTTTCCCCAACGTTCCTCGTCATCCAAACCTCCTCGTTGATGTTCGAGGGGGTCAATTCCCCATTTCGCTAGGGGGTCAATTTCTCACTTCGCCTGACAGACGCCACACACTCGCAAAATCTCTCGGCTGGTGACTGGAAGTCCAGCGTTTTCCTGGGCCGCTCGTTGAGCTGCGCGCCACCTCGTTCAGTTCGGCCTGCGAGTGGGACGCAAGGTCTGTTTGGCGTGGGAAGGACTGACGCAACAGGCGATTGGTGTTTTCGTTGGATCCGCCATTCCGTGCTCGCCGTTCATCACGGGCTTCGGCATGACATGCGCAGTTCGCCACCATGGGCCGTCAGCACGATCGCTTGGGCTTCAGCGAACAGATCTGGACCGAGAAGAGTCTGCAGCTCGCAGGGATTGAACCGCCCGGTCTCGAAGAAGGAAATGTTCTTCCGGGCCTCGGATTGGGCGCGATTGCTGCTCGGCGATCTCAAATGGCTCGCCGCAAGAGTCCGGATCAACTCGTTCCACGCAAACAGGCCTGTGCGTTCGACAGCCAGGGAGTTTGCAAATGCACCGTCAAAATCGCCGTCACGCAGATAGGTGAATCCGATATTCTCGGCTGTGCCGCTGATCTGGTTGCTGGTCTGTCTCAGGCGACTGCGGAGGTCGATGGCCTTGGACAGGCACGCCCTCGCAAGGATCATCCTCGCGGAGCCCTTGTCTTCAGTCCGTTGTCCGCAGACCTCAGACGCCACCGCAAGTTCCTGGCGCAACTCCGCATCCAGCAGGTTGAAGGTGGCGATCAGCGCGGTGCCGGCCCCGTGGAAACCATTCATGGCAAGTGTGAGAGAATCCTCATCCATATCCGGGCCGATGTCACCAAGCACCTTGAGCAACTGGACGTAATCGGCGAGTGCATCGCGGTGCTGTCCCAGCTTTCGGCGGCACTGAGCTCTCCAGTACGAGGGGTTGCGGCGCGAGCGCGCCGCCGGAGGCGCTGGCGGCGACGCCGGCGAAAACAGCGTCGCAACTTTCCGGGGAGTAGGACGAGCGCGATGAGGAGGCGTCGATATAGCTCAACCAGGCCAGTCCGGTCTGGGCGAGCGGCGACAGGGTGCGATCCTTCGCTGCCTGTTCGAACGCCGAGTTGGCAGCTTGCAGCTGCGGCGGAGCCTGGAGCGCCCGCGGATCGATGGACTCGCCGCTGCTGTCCCACGCGAGCAGCGCAGCGGCGCCTGCGGCAAGCTGCTGGGCTGTCGGCCTGGCGCGTCCGGTTTTCGCGGCCGCGAGGGTTTCTATAGCCAGCTCGTCCTGGAGCGAATGAGATCCCAGCCGAAGGTAGTTGGCGGCCGCAGCCAGCGCCTCTTTCTCGGAGAGTTTTGCCGATACCTGGCCCGCGGAGGCCGCCCTGAATTCGTCGTACGTCCGGCGAACGGCTCGCTCAAGAAATGCGACCCGATTGGTTTGCCGGTCGGCAGCGAGACGGGCATCAAACGCGTTACGTTCCAGATTTGCGGAAGTTGCCTCGAGATTCCGGGACACTTGGTAGTAGTAGACGCCCAGCGCGGCGGACATCACGACGAGCACGATCAGGATGCCCAACCCGGATATCAGGATCCGCCGCGTGTTCTTCTGTTCGGCGCTGACAAACGTGAGTTCTTCGTCGGTTGGCTTGATCATCGTCGTCACATTCTCAACCGATCAGCGATGCGGCCATTTCCATCCACACAAGCCTCTTCTTCTTGTTGACGCATTGCAGATTTCCCAAGAAGGCCGCAAACAATTTCGTCCGGCTGGCCCTTGCAGCAAAGAGCGTCCGCTCGATTGAGTTGATGCAATTTTGAGTCGCCCACCAGCTGCCGAAGAAACCGATCACTGCAGCCGAAAGTGGCGGGAGCAACTGAAGCGTCGGGAGCCATTGGTCCATCTGGAGGCCATTTGACCTTCGATTGATGAAGACAAGTCCGAAAACGACGACCGCAAGAATCAGCAGCACGAGAGTGAACAGGAACAGGCCGAAGCACAGGCCGCGCGTTCGAGCGTGTTTGTGCATCTCTGCTGTGAGAATTTCGGCGAGCGCTTCAACGTCTGAGGAATCGATTGGCCTCTCAGCGCCTGATCCTGTCGTCGGTTGCTCTGCGGCAATGACCACTTCCGCCAGAGTTACTGTGGGGACAGAGAATGCGCCGCCGATGAAAGGCAGTCCCGACAATCTCTTCACCAGGCTGGTGACGAAAGCTGCGCCCCACCGTCTCAGGAACGGCGCCAGAAGCACGCCGAATCCCAGAATGATGAAGACTGTCGCCATCGGCAGCGCCATGCGGGCCGGAACTAGGCGCTGCTCGTTCGCCATGCGGGAGAGGGGAGCGATGTAAGGCTCCCAGAGATTCCGCACGATGGCTTCCCTAGGCGCCTCATTCTCGAATGCGTTGGTGAGGGCGAGAGCCGCCAGCGGCGTGAGCCGGCTTGTTCCGGCATCGTCCGTCGTGAGAACCGACCGGCGGTTGTCGGCAGGATCGCCGATATGATCGGAGCAGCATGCCCGCGGATCACCCCAAGCCTCTGATTGCCCCGCGTGATGATCGCCGACCCATCCGACCTCGGTTCCAGCAGCAGGGGAGGGTCGGCGAGGTCGAGCGCGAGTATCGGGCCGGCTGGAGCAGGGAACTTGGTCACCAGGCCTTCCGCGGCGCCAATCGCGCCCAGAACGAACAGCAATCCGGCGATCCCGAGGAGCACGATGGCAGCCGTCATACGGATACGGGGCGAGCCCGGCCAAAGGTTGCGAGCAAATGCAAGGAGGCCGGCTGCACTGCCGCCCGGAATCGCCCCTGATGCTGAACTTGCCACCCGGGCAACCCCGTTCCCGCCTCTTTCATTTTTCTACCCCTTGGCTAACCTTGGGAACAAGGGGCCGCCTAGCAATGAGTTTTGTCTTCATCAGTCACGCTGCCGAGGACAAACGGCGGATCAGGCCGCTGCTCGACGCGCTGCGTGCGGCGGGGCTCAAGCTGTTCCTCGACAATCCGGACCGTGCTGGCTACTCTGAGCTGGAGGAAAAGGCCGGGGGATTCGTTCGCCTGCGGTATGACAAGCCATGGGAAATTCAGCTCCGCGAGGCGCTGCAGTCCTCATCCTGCGTCCTGATCTGCTGGTCTAGGCGGGCGACGGCCGAAGGGGTCGTTTCCGGCGACAAGCGCCGCGTGTGGCTGGACGAAATTGGCTATGCGCGGAATGCGGGCAAGGCCGTCAACTGCATCATCGATGACGTCAAGCCGTCGGAGCTTCCCGGCGTCGCCTCCAGCGAACACATGTGTTTCGCCGACACCGACCTGATCGACGAACACTGGCGATCCTCCGTTGCGCAGCTGATCGCCGACATCAGGCACGCCTCGGAAGAGTTTTCCTGGAACGCGGCCCGCCGGCGCAAGTCGCAGCCAAGACTGCCGCTGCCGCTGTTCGCCGATCGCCAGGCCCAGGCTAACGAATTCTATCAGGCGATCTCCGCAGCAACCGAGGATGGCGGGATTTTTCCGATCGTCCTCCAGGGCCCCGTTAACGAGTTGGTCAACGACTTTCTTGACCGCATGCAGCGCGCAAGTGGGCTCGAGCGCGCCGATGGCGAAACGTGGCATGAAATACGACCGCGCCCAACGTGGCCGCAGGATTCGCACAATGCAGAACGATTTACGGAGGCCTACCGGGCCGAGTTGTGGCGCCTTCTGCGCTGCCAGGGCCGCATGAATGACGCCGTAATTGCGGAGAAGTTGGAAGGCCTCGACCTCGTGGCGCTCGTCCATCGCATCGAAGCCAAATACTGGCGGCGCGACGAACCAGTCCGCATCCGCGCCTGGCTCAATTACTGGAGCGGCATGTCGCAGGCCGGCCGCCGGCTTCGTGTGCTGCCGATCCTCACCATCCCCATGCGCTCAATGAAGCCTGGCTGGTACAAGCCCGAACGTGACCGCACTTATCCAGGCGGTGCATCCGGCGGACCTGTCGATCTGAAGCAGATCTGCACGTCTATCGCATCGCTAGAGGTAACGGCGCAGGCAAACATGCAACAGATCTTCACTCTGCCCATCCTCGCCCCGATCCGTCGCACCGACGCCGAGGCCTGGCTGGACGATCATTCAGAGCTCCTGCCGCCTGACCAGCAGACAGCGATCCGCAGCGAGGTGAACCGTCTGTTCGCTGAACGGAACGCCGACAGGCACGGTATTGATCACGAGACTTTCGTTGCGGGCCTCAGGGATCTTTGCGCATACGGTTCGACGCAGCGGTGAGGGGGCAATGACCTATCCATATTACTCTGGCCTGGGCGCGAACGCGGTGTCTCACCGCGCCGAGGACATACTTCCGATCGACAGGATCGGCTTCGAGGATCCCGGCGCTTACCGTCCTCACAAGGATCTCGTTCACGCCGCCAACGTCGCGCTAATTCTCGGCATGCCGCTGCTTCTCACCGGCGAACCCGGAACCGGAAAGACGCAATTCGCATCCGCTCTTGCCAGCGAACTCAAATGCGACATCCTCAAGTTCGAAACCAAGTCAGACAGCCGGGCTCGCGATTTGTTCTACGTCTATGACGCCCTCAACGCGTTCAAGATGCAGAAGGAAACTGATACGCGCGAATTCATCCGCTACCAGGCGCTTGGGCAAGCCATCCTTGAAGCGTTTACCCGGGCGGAGGTCGGTCACCTGCTGCGCCCGTCTTCGCTGCACCGGGGGCCGCGGCGAACGGTCGTGCTGATCGATGAAATAGACAAGGCGCCGCGAGATTTTCCCAACGACCTCCTAAACGAAATCGACCGGCTCTATTTCCGGATTCCCGAACTGAGCAGCGATCCGGACTTGGCGAAAGCCGGCAAGCCGGCCGCGACACCGGGCGCAGATGGCGACAAGGATGCCGACGGCGGGCTTGCAGGCGTACCGTCAAAATACCGGCCAATCCTGGTCTTGACGTCGAACTCGGAAAAAGGCCTGCCGGATCCGTTTCTACGCCGCTGCGTCTACTTCGACATCCCGTTTCCCGGCGAAGATGAGCTGAAGGAGATTGTGGCCGCGCGTCTGCAGGGCCTCTCGCCCAACGACGCGCTGGTCGCAGACGCGATCGGCCTGTTTCTCTCCTTCCGGAAGTCCGACCGGCAACGCGCAATGGTTTCTCTCAAGAAGCCCCCCTCGACCGCTGAGCTTTTGAACTGGCTGCAGGTCCTGCGCGCGCGCAATGTTTCGTCGTCCGACAAGCTCTTGTCGCAAAAGCAGCTCGTTCAGGAAACGCTGTCCGCCCTGATCAAGAGTGGAGAAGACCGGAAGATCGCCCACGAGTTCGTGGAAAAGCGTTGGAGCTAGCGGGCGGCGCCCAGGAGACCGTCAGGTTGGCCGACGACGTCCAGCAACCGGGGATCGGCGAACACCTGTTCGGTGGCGGCCAGCATGGTGCCGGGCTTCTGCCTACGCTGCGCGCGGCAGGGCTTGTCATCGGGCCGCGGGAACATGTTGTCACGACGGCGCTGGTCGCAGAGCTGATCTCGCGCAGGGAAAGCCAATCTCCCTTGCGCCTGGCCGATCTCCGCGAGCAGCTGGCGCCGATACTCGCGCGCACACCGGGCGAGCGGCAGGACTTCTTCCGTATCTTCGATTCGATCGCGATGCAGACGAAGGGACGAACGGCCCCGTCAGACCTCGACGCGCCGCGCGTCAGCAAGACGATCATGGCCAGCCTCGCGCGGGCGCTGCGCCGCTGGACATTCCCGGTGTTGATCATTTTAGGACTTCTCAGCGCGAGCTATGGTGCCTTCCAGATGGTTTCCTGGCTCGCGAAGGAAGAGACCCCGGTGGCAACTGATACCGGCCCCAGGGGGCGGCCCGGAGCCCCGCAGACCGGAATTTCCATTTCACCAACGCATACAGGCGCGCTGCAAAGTGTGCTGGACGCTGCCGAAGTGCATGCCTATGCGCCAACTCTGGCGGAATTGTCTATAGCGTTGGTCTCAAGCGGCCGGGCGCGTTTGAGCGCCGAACAGTATGTGGAGCGGTTCCACGACCTCACAGGTCTGCCGCGACGCCAACCGATCAATCTCGATCCGAGGACAGTCAATACTGGTAGCCCCGAGACTGAAGTGCAGAAGGCTACGCTGGTAAGTGTGGTTCTCGCGCTTCAGCAGATCGAGGGCCTTCCAAACCCTGCACCGCCATCATCAATCCGAGCCGCCGCGGGCCAGATAAAGCCTTCCCGACAGACAGCCTGGGATATTGCAGAGATTCTGCAAGAGTCCCTGCCGCAGATTGGCAAACTTTCGTACGACCGCGGTCAGGCCATTGGCAATGTACGAGATATCGTCGCCCGGTATTCTGCTGCCACCGGCAAAACAAATCCGACTGCGCTGTCCGACGACCTGATCGAACGCGCAATGGCGATTTCCGCGATGCCCCTCTTGCATCGGACATGGGACAACGCCCCGTGGATGCTCACTGCAACCGCGCCACGCGCGCTACGCGGTGCCTGGTGGCCGTGGCTTGTCGCCGGCGGCCTGCCGCTCGTCATCGGTATCGGATGGGTGATCAATGCCTCGATCTTCCGGAAGGCCTATCTGCGTCGCCGCCGTCCGGAATTCTCTTTGGTGCACATGGACCTTGTCGCCGAGACGAAAATAGCGCGCGGGCTCAGCGGAGAGCGGCTCAGCAGGACAGGGCGCGATCTCCGGCGGCGAACGCAGACATCCACCGATCGCCTCGACGTAGAGCGGACAATCGAAGCGACACTCGGAGGCGGCGGCAAGGTCGCACAACCCGTCTTCGCCACAGCGCGGGCGGCGCCGGAGTACCTGATCCTGATCGAGCGGCAAAGCTCCGGCGACCAGCAACACGAACGTCTGCGCAGCATGGTGATGCAGCTCTCGGAGTATGTGCCGCTCACGATTTACGCGTATCAGACCGAACCGGCCATGCTCGAACCAGATCGCGGCGGACCACTCGAGCCGCTGGACAGAGTTTCGGCGAAATACCCTGAGCATCGGCTGATCATCCTCGGAAGCGGCGAAGGCTTCCTGCATTTTGCAACGCGCCGCCCGGTGCCGGCAGCGGAAAAGCTGATGCGCTGGACCAGGCGCGCACTGCTCACCCCGGTTCCCATTTCCGAATGGGGCCAGGACGAGTTCGCGCTGGCAGAATCGCTCGACATGGCCGTAGGTCGCGCAACGCCTGAAGGCTTCCTCGCGCTGTCCAGCATGCTCGGCCTAGACGAGGTCAAGCTCAGCGACACAGCCAAGCCCATTGGTGATGGCCGGGCGCAACCGCTTCCTCATATTTTCCGCTCGCGGGGGAATGACTTTCTCTACGATCAGCCGCCGGAAGGCCAGCCTGTCGATCAGATGGTTGCTGACTTGCGCAACTATCTCGACCCGGTGGCATTCGACTGGCTCTGCGCGCTGGCGGTCTATCCGTCGATCCAGTGGGATCTCACACTTTACCTAGGCCTCAAGCTTCCTGCGTTTCCCGGGCTGCAGACCGAGCAGGGCGCCGAGCCCATGTACAACGAGGACCGGATCGCATCACTGGCGCAACTGCCGTGGCTACGCGAGGGCCAGATGCCGAACTGGGTCCGGCGTGCGCTTATCCGTACAATTCCGAAGATCCGCGAAAAGGAAATCAGGACGACCATCCATCGCCTGCTCGAAAGCGCAGCGCCGAAGGAGCAGGAAATTTCCGACGATCAGCTCAAGCTGGAGATCGCCCGCGAACTCTCAGAAAGAGGTCCGGCGAGAGGCCAGCTGCCTGCGCACGAAATCTTCGACGACCAGGTCGTTCTCGACTTCCTTGCAAAAGGAGCGATCGAGGATGTGCGCTATGACCGGCCCGAGGCGCGAAAGGCAAGACGGCGGACGATGCAGCTGTCCCGGCTTCAGTGGAGCATCCTCGGCCTTGTGACTCTTTATTCCATGACCGCCTTTTTCGTGGCGCCCAAGCCATGGGACGGCCCCCTCATCACAGGCGCGTGGTTGCCCGTCATCCTGTTAGCACTGTGCGCTCTTGCGGCAATCTGGTTCGCATTGCCGGCACCGGGCTATCGTGTCGCAAGAATCACAATCGAGCGCATCGCGCCACTCGCACTTCTGCTGGTACTGTCGCTCGGAGCGCTGGTGCTGCTGCCGCACCTGCTCAACTGGCTTCGCGGAATTGGGGCCCCCGGATGGCTCTGCCGCCTCGACGTCTGGCTGCTTGCCGTCACTGCTGCCGCCCTGCCTCTTTCGCGTATGCTCGCAAGGGGCGCAGGTATCTTCGTCGCATCTGCAGAAAGGCCGCTGCATCGCTGGGTTCGATCCCTGGTGGACACAGTGATCGTGTTTGCAGTTGCGGTCCTGATATGGGTCGCATTCTCGAGTGGCTGCGCTGGCTGCGCCGGCGCCAACTTGATCGCAACGGAAAAGCCAGTCATTCCGTTTCAGGATCTGCCCGGGTCAACTCCGGACGCCACTTACTTTGTCGTGTTGGTGCTAGCTCTCGCTGTTTTTGGCGTCGGCGTGCTGGCTGCGCGGTTCGCTTCGGAAAGACTTCCGCCTCCACCCGCACGAGAAACAGGACGGGCTTGGGTGACGGGCATGACAATCGGCGCGACGGTGCTCATGACCATGCCGGCCGTGATCCTCTCGCTTTGGTTCAGCCAAAGCCATTATGCATTGCCGTCCCGCGGCATCTCGGGCGAGGGCGTAGGCGAGGAAGTTCTGGCCACATCGCCCGACGGCTCGCTCTTCGCAGCCGGCTCATCGCTAGGCGTCCTTCAGGTCTTCGTGGCGGGGCAAGCGTCCCGGCCGGTGGTAGAGAAAAGGTTGTCCGGCGGACCAATCGTATCGCTTGCCCTGGGAAGTTCGAACGGATCGCCCCGAGTAGCCGCCGCCACGCTCGACGGTTCGATTCAGATTTTCGGTCCAGACGGTTTTGCCGAAGAAACCGGCATTAAGAGCCGAGGCATGCGTCCTCTGATGGCGCTGGACGACAATGGCGCCTGGCTAATAGTTCGTCAGTCGGATGATGGCGAGTGGGTGATCGCCACGAAGAGCGGTTCAAGAGTGCTGACTTCTTCACTCTCCGCCGCCGGCATTGCTGGCATTGCTGGCATGGGGCAAGGGCGATGGATCCTGCTGTCCAGCGACGGTAAGCCTGTATTCGTGGAGAATGACGGTCCTATCACCGCTGCCGCAGGTCCGGAGTTGACAGGTCAAGTTAGATCACTGGAAGTCCATGATGGCGTCCTGCGCGCACTTACGGACCTCGGCGAGGTGTTCGAGGCCGATGCGGAATGGCCCGCACTGACCAATCTCCGCGTTCGGGCGCCCGATCCCGCCTTGGCGGCGACCGCTCCGTCGCGCCAATAGATGCTGGCGCTAAAGCGAGCATACCTGCGCGCAGCTCGTGGCTGGTCCGAAGGGGCACCTGAGTTCGTTGATTGAGTGACGCCGCCGAAGAGCTTTAGGAACCATTAGGCGGACGCAGGGTAAGCGATGTCCCGAGGCCCTTTTGATCCCGGGGGGCGTTCGTTTCTGTGGCGGTGTAGACGAGACCCGTAATTGGTACGGTGCTCAGAATGGACGACCAATCTGACGACCCAAAGCGCGGTCGGCCCTCGCGGATCGAGGTTTATGCGGGCTCTGGGCGACGGCGTTGGCCGGACGAGCTGAAGGCGCAGATTGTCGCTGAGAGTTTGGCCCGGGGGTCGGTCGTCACAGAAATCGCCCGTCGTCACGGCTGTCGGCCACAACAAGTGTGGGACTGGCGACGGATGGCGCGGAACGGCGAGCTCGTCCTGCCGATGGGCGATACGCCCTTGCTTGTCCCTTTGATCGGAGAACCGCCGTCCACCCCGCCGCCGCCTCTGTCGTGGACGGGGTCGATCGCCGTGGAGATCGCAGACGCCAGGGTGTGCGTGAACGGTCGGCCCAGGGCGGATGGATACGTTTGCGCCGTCCTCAGGATGGCACTCAAGCGCTTGGGCGCGACAGCGACTTTGCTAGAGCGTGCAGCTGACGGAGGCAAATCGCGAGGCGTTCGAACTCGATCCGACTCGCGCCGATGATCAAGGTCATTCCATCTGGCGTAACGGACAACAACTGCGGCCCGCCGCCCTCGCCGGACGTTTCTGCAATTCGTTCGTCCATGTGTTCGATTGCGCCGCGCATTCCCGCAATCTCGTCGTCAAAGCTGTTGAGTAGCCGACGCGTAGTTCGTTCAACGCCAGGATTTTCGCGGTCCGCAGCCAGCCGGTCCATCAGTCTGAGGCATCGCTTTGTCGAGTTTATGCAGGTTTCGAAATCTCCGAGGCCAGCGATCAACCGAGATGTCTTGTTCGAAGAACCGACGTAGTCAAAGAGCTTTTGGCGTCCTTCGCAGTAGTTACGTACCGCCTTGTCTACGCACACAATGAAGACATGGCTCCACGCGCGAATTCGCGGCGTGTCGCTTATGCTATGACCAAGAAATGTGACGTTGAGCATGTAGTTGGACACCAGTGGTTGATCCAAACTGCTCAGGTCAGGAGCGCCGCAAGCAGATATCCAGGTCATGTTGCCATCGATTGCACGTGCGGCTCGCGGCCAGAAAGGGCCTCGTGCTCGCGGTAACCCGAAATGTGGCAATCTGGCAGGGTCGCTCCAGTGCGGCCAGTAAGAAACGGTTCTGTGTTGCGGCGGGTCATCGCCTCAAAGACGACAGTCACGCCACAGACTGGCGACCGTATGTCTGCACATCCGCAAGAGCATACGCTTTCACTCTCTGCTTGATTCGTGTGCCCGGTGCGCGCAGGCTACCCTGCGGTGTTCGGGGAAAGCCGGGTGCGGCCGCTTTTCGATGTATTCTTAAGCTACGCGCATGCAGATGCGCAGTTCGCCAATGACTTGGCGAAACGGCTTGACGATATCGGCGTACGCTGCGCTATCGACCGGTACCAACTTCGCGCTGAAGATCCCGAAGGCTGGCGCGGCCAGTTGGAGCACCTGATAGAGCAATCAGAGCGCTTCCTGCTGGTAATGACTCCACTCTCCGTAACTCGCGAGGAAGTGTACCGGGAGTGCGTTTACGCCGAAAAGCTCAAGCGGCCGTTTTTCGTTCTGCATGCGCAGGCCAACAGAAGCGAACCCCTGCCAGCCGAATGGACGCCCGGACTCAGTCACCTCCTCGGCGACAAGCATCACAGGAGAATGATCTCCCTCAGCGACGAAACACATACAGTCGCACAGGAGCTGAAATCATGGATGAAGGGTAAGGCGCGTAAGGATCCGTGCCTTACACGCAGACCGGATTTTTGCGTCGACCGTGGCGCACTGAGTCAGCAGCTGGCTGATCAACTCGCTGGCGCGCGGGATAGCGGAGAGAAGCTCGCCATCCTGATCAGCGGGCCGTCCGGAGCCGGGAAATCACGTCTCGCCGACGAGGTCTGCGATCAGCTCGGCGAAGATATCGGCGTGAGACGCATGAAAGAACACTCTCCAATCCAGCAAATCTTTGCAGGGGACGTTCTTTTCATAGACGGTTGCCTGGACGACGTGACTATCGACCAGGATCAGTCCAAGGCGCCTGGCGATAGCTTCTGCGAATGGTTCGACAAATTCGCACAGGTCGCGCCCCTGATCTTGATGACATCACGGCATCCGGACACAATCCGTCGCGTACGGCGCATATTCCGCAGGTCGGGGCACAGGCTGGAAGAATGCCGCGTAGGCGGCTTCACTCATGAAGAGTTCGCGGCCGCGGTTCGGATGATGGTCTCGGACGAGGACAGCCGCCGAAAGCTCAGCGATCAGGAAATCGGAACGCTTTATGCCCGGACAAGAGGGCTGCCGTTGTGCCTGCAGCTTGTCGAAGATTTCATACTGGACTGGGACAGCGGCGACGACGAGCACGCACCCAGCGCGTCAGTTGCAGACAGCGAGGCCTGCGGGCACCTGGTTCGCAAGTGGCGCAAGAAGGTGACAGAACGCAAGGCGCACTGGCATGCCTATCTGCGCCTAATGTCGAACGTGCCGGTTGTCGGCATGGACAGCTGTGGCGCCGCGCTTTGCCTCGACTGGAAGCATGACGACGTCGCGCTGGTGGAAAGCGAGATGATGCGCAGGGGCCTGATCCATCGCCTGGATGCCGCCGACAGCGCCTATCAGGTCCACGACCTGATCCGCACCGCCTTCGTCGACGATGGAGAAGATTCATCGAATCTCAGAGTCCTCCGCCGCCGATACCGGCAAGCGGCCGAGGCAGGTTTCCTGAAACACAATGGAGGGTCCTCGACATCGTTCCTGACGCTGTTTGACGCGCTGCAGGCTGCGAGTCAGCAATTCTATCTGCGGGTAGACGGCGACGACTTCGAGGACATGGGCAAGAACCAAGCAGGACAGTTCCTGAATCTTATCGAGCGCCTTCAGACGGCAAACCTTGGAGATATCGAACGGCTCGAAAACTGGTTCGTCTCGTATGTCGAGCGCACCTATCAGACGCTGAAACCTGCGGACTGCGCTGTGCTATTGGCTATCGGCCCAGTCTGCGAACGCCTTCCGAAAAAGATGAAAAGGCTTGGTGATGCGTTCGCCCCATTCTGGGAGTCAGGCACGGTCGACGATTGCACAAAAATAACCGCGGCGCTGTTTCCGTCGCTGGAGCACTGGGGCGCATTCCAGGCCGAGGACAAAAAGCCGTTCATCGAACGCGTAGTTGGAGCGCTCAAGAACCAGCCTTGGCAGAAGATGGCCGTTTCGGAGATGACGGCGGCGGCGTTTGGGTGCGCCATCGCGCGACTTGGCGAGCCCGCCTCGGCCTTGTCGCATGTTCTGGGCAATCTGGTCCGTGGTAAAGGCCAGCCGACTGCCGAGGCCTGTGGCGGGATCGTCCTGGCATGGATCAACGACATCGGCGATCCCGAGACTGAACGACTGATCCGCGCAACGCTTCAGGGGCGGCGCGATTTCCTACGGTCGATCGACCCCCTCGTCGGTGTGTATCTGAGCCGCCTCAACCTGCCTATTGGCTATGAACCGAGCTGGGGAAAGGTGGAGTTCAATCCGAACCGCGCACTGGCCCTCGGACAATGGGCGGGCAACCTTCCATTCCAGGAGTTCGTGAAGACCGTGATCGACGTCTGCGAGCTTGTAAAACGGGGCGAACCCTACCGGCGCTCCACGATTACCGAACTTCAGAGGCTCGCGGAACGGGCACAGGCCGCCGCCGGCATCGGCGGGCGGAAGCCCGCGCACGAACTCCATTCCCGACCTTTTGAGTTTTCACCAATCGGGTCGGTCGATGATCTTACGCGTTCATCGTCATCGCGCTCCACGCGCCGCGCAGAACGCAATGCCGAGCGCCTGGATATGCCGGATGTTCCGGCCGGCGGGACTGCGGCATTCAAAACGACTAACCCGCCAAATACAGCGCCAGAGGAGATGATTGTCGAGGCGCTGTCGGAAAGAAGCGCGGAGACGCTGGAAGCCAACAAGGCGACGCCGCGCACCAACGCGCCGATCGCTGAAACCTCGCTTGCCACGGCGGAGGTGGAGGCCGGCCCTGCCACCGCTATTGTGACACTCGCTTCTGGCGAACCGGAAGCGCGCCTTTCAGCACAACGGCCACGCCTCGCTGAAGAAATAGAGCGTGACGCTAACGATGCGGAGCAGCGGGCCTATGCAGCCGCCCGGCAGCGGGCGGCTACTGAACGCGCCGCGCGGAGGCAATCCACCGGATCGCCAGCCGCAGAAGCGAAGCCAGGGACGTCACAGGCGAACCAGGACAGAAATTCCGAGGCAAAAAAACGCGGATTCTTTGGCTGGCTCCTTAGGAGCAAATGAGCTGAGGCCTGCTGCGATCCCCGCATGAAGCGCAATGTCCACGCCGAAGGCCGGCCCAAGTGTCGACCAGCGCGCAAAGTGGACCCCCTAGAGCGTGATCGTTTTATGCGGAAGCGTAACCTGAGTTTTGGAGGTAGGTGGCGCATTCCTGCTTTGTGAAGCAGGAGAGCAGCTGGCCGATACGCGATCCTCCGCATCAAGCTCCGGCCCGTAGCGAGCGTGCTTCTCTAGCGCCGCCGCATCCTTCAAACGTTGCCCGAAGTGCGTCAGGAACTCCGCCCCCTTGTTCTTGCGCGCCCACGCCGCGGAGGCGACCGCCAGCCCGCGCAACGCTTCGAGCCGCGCCCGCTCCGGCTCCAGCCATTCCTTGAGGCGGGTCCACTCGCGGAACAGAGCCTCGTGCGCCACCTCCACCGTGCCGCCATCGCTTTCCGCCGCCTTGCGAACAATCAGCCGCCAACGGCCGAACCGGTCGAGCAGCGCCTGTTGCTCCTCGTCGAACTCCTTCCATGCGGCCACCCGCCGGATCGCCGCGCCTTCATCGTTCACGTCCGCCAGCGGCGGTACGAACGTTCGCGCACCCAGCTCGGCCTGGGCCTTGCGCGCCCCGCCTGCGGGCAAGGCCGTATCTCTCTGCTCGGGTTCGACGCCGCAGAGCGCACGCTCGGCCGCATCCTCGATCAAGCCCGAGAGCCCGCCCATGGCGCGGTAGTCCTCCGCGCGAAGCGCCTTTTGCGCCGAGAACTGGTCCCACAGGCGCTGCATGGCGAAGGCCAGCAAGGGCAGCGCGTCTTCCTTCGGCGCGTCCTCCATCAGGGCATCGACCAGCGCGGGATCGATATCGACGCCATAGCGCCTGGCCGGCGCCTCCACGACATCGTTGAACCGGAACACCGGCAGGGCGCGCAGGTCGTAGCCGCGCGCCTCCAGCCCCTGGAACCGGCGATGGGATTGCAGCTCCGGAAAGCTGTCGGTGCGGATGGTGAAGGCAAGCCGCCACTGCGACTGCGCCGTCATCGCGGCGCGCAGATAATCCGCCAGCGCCTCGCCGCTCTCCCCTTCCGCCCGGGCCATCTCCTCGGCCTGATCGACGCTTATGAGAATGGTCGCCTCCGGCCGCGCCGCCGCCGAGCGCAACCTTGCGCCCTGCGCCTCCAGCGTCGCGATGAGTGATGCAAGTCCCGCCTCGCTCACCCGGCCTGACTTGTCGCGGGTCGCCGATTTCCAGGCCTCAAACAGAGTCCGCCGCAAGGCGCCATGGGCGTCGGTCACCCTGAAGTCGGCCAGCGTTCGCGTCAGCGCCTCGGCGAAATTGAGCAGCGGGTCGGCGCCAGGCCGGAAGGCGCGCAGCGGTATCCACGCCGGCGCCTCGCGCCGCAGCCGCGGAATGATGCCGGCTTTGAGGAGCGAGGACTTGCCGGTGCCCGACGCCCCGAGGATCACCAGCGGTCGCCGGTCTCTCGCCGCCCTCATGGCGCGCAACTCCTCCAGCGTCTCGGCGATCTCGCGCGAACGCCCGAAGAACAGCGCCGCATCCGCGTCGTCGTCGCCAAAGGAGGAAAGACCTGGGAACGGTGTCGGCCGCGCCTTGCGATCAATCTCGAACGCTTCCGGATCGAGGCCGACCCCAGCAAGAGCGCCGGCCGCACGCAGGCCCTTGCGCAGCCGCTCTGTGCGCGCTTCGTCGCGCGTGAAGTCGAGCCGGCCCTCACCATCGACGAGCGACGCGATATCAATGCCCTGATCCTCCGCACGCACCCGGCGCAATTCATCGACAGCTGTGGCGCCGAGTGCGACTTCATCGCCCAGCAGGAAAAGTGGAATGATCCGCTTGCCCATGTACCAGGCGGCGCGAAACTCGCCGGGACATTGCGAGGAGTTGAGCCAGTCGGGCGTCACGAGGCAGATGACCACGCGGCATGCACCCGCCGAGGCCCGCAGCGCATCGGCCCATTTGGCCCCGCCCTCGATGCTGGAATGGTCCACAAACAGGTCGGTAAAGCCGTTGGCGCGCAGCCAGGACTCAAGCTGACCGGCGAGCCCGTCGTCCCGGCTCGAATGAGATACAAACACCAGCGCCATGCCGTCCCCCGGTATCGCGACCTTCAATGGTTAGCAGGGCCGCGGGATGGCGTCATCTACGTGCGGCAGACTCGCGCGGGAGTTCCGGACGGCAGAAAAGTGGCCCTGAACCGGCCGGATAGCGGCAAAACGCGGCGGCACGAGGTCATCGTGCGTTTCGGTAAGAACCCATACGGCCGCGGGATATCTAGCCAGCATCGACTTCAAGCGATCCATGCGCCCTTCACGGGCATGCTCGACATTCCACGTTCCGATGCGCATGCCCGTTCCTTTCTATAGGCCGCCGCCCGCCGTCGCGTGCACTTGAGTGCACGATGTGCCTGGCGCTCAGTCATTACCCCCCGGACTGCCAAACCAACGGGCCGTCGAGTGGGAATGCCCGCTACTCTCTCTTCAAGGGTGTTGGCGCCCGACTTTCTAACATCTGAAGCGCGCGCGCGGCGACTTGCGCCAGCTGGTCATGGGAGGCGGCGCTCTGGCTGAATTCGACCGCCGTATGAGAGGTGGCTCGGTTTGTCTGAACAGGTTCCGGGGGTTGGATAAGTGGATTTCCGCCTCGGTTATGCTGCGGCCGGGATTGGCTGCAGCGGGTTGAAGTACGCCTCGTCCGGGGTTTGCCGGTCAAGGCTCGAGTGAGGGCGCCCGGCATTGTAGAAGGCGAGATACCGGCCGAGCGAGGCGCGGGCTTCCGACACGCTGGCGTAGGCGCGGAGGTAGACCTCCTCGTACTTGATCGTCCGCCAGAGCCGCTCGACGAAGACGTTGTCCCGCCAGGCGCCCTGCCGTCCATGCTGATGGCGATGTCGCCGTCTTCAGCACGCTCGGTGAACGCCGATCGATGTAAACTGGCTGCCCTGATCGGTGTTGAAGATCGCCGGCTTGCCCATGTCGCGCCAGCGCCTCCTCCACCGCCTCGATGCAGAAGCTCGCGTCCAGCGAGATCGACAGCCGCCAGGCCAGAACCCTGCGGCTGAACCAGTCGACCACCGCCGCCAGATAGACGAAGCCGCGCGCCATCGGCACGTAGGTGATGTCCATCGCCCAGACCTGGTTGGGCCGCGTCACCGGAACCTTGCGCAAGAGATAGGGGAAGATCTTGTGCCCCGGCGCGGGCTTCGAGGTGTTCGGCCGGCGATAGATCGCCTCGATGCCCATCTGTCTTCATCAGCGTCGCGACGTGCAGACGCCCCACTTCGAAGCCTTCTCGCTTCAACAGCCCCTGCAGCATGCGGCTGCCCGCGAACGGATAGTCGAGATGCAGCTCGTCGATCCGGCGCATCAGCGCCAGATCGGCGGCGGATGTCGGGCGCGGCAGATAGTAGACGCTGCCCCGGCTGATCCCGAGCAAGCCTTCGCCTGCCGCGCCGACTGACAGCTCGTGCGTCCGGTCGATCATTTCTTTGCGCTCGGCAACAGGCCTGCCTTGCCGAGCGCGCCGGATAAAAAATCATTCTCCAGCGTCAGCTCCCCGATCTTGGCATGCAGCGACTTCACGTCGATCGCCGGACGCAGCCTCGGCCTTCGTCACCGCTGCCGAACACCTCGGACGCGCCTTCCAGCAGCTGCTCCCGCCATGTCGATGATCTGGTTCGGATGGACGTCGAACTGCTCAGCCAGCTCCGACATCGTCTTCTCGCCGCGTGATCGCGGCAAGCGCCACCTTCGCCTTGAAGGCCGGGCTGTGGTTCCGGCGCGGTCGTCTGTCATGGTCTCTCCTGCTCTCGGCCATCATGCCGATCTCAGGCAGAAATTCCACTTAACCCCGTGTGCAGATTTCCCGAGCCACCTCTGAACCGCGCCGGTAACCCCGGAGGCCAATCGGTTGATGGGCGCAAATCGCTGACCAGGCAATGTCGCTGGCGTGGACCGCGCAAAAAATTTGGTAGTTGCTCCCGACCTCAGGGCTTCAACTTCCAGACCCCATCCGCGCCCCTCGCGATGACGGCCATACTGCCGGCGTCGAAATCGGGATCCTGCGCGCCGAGGTCAAAGTACCAGGCGAAGCCCTGGCGCACGCGCCAGTAGCTAACCTTGGTTTCATCGATCCCCATTGGGCCGCAGGCTTTGACTTTGATATCTTTCGGCAACTCGGCGCGCGCGGCGGCGTTGGGCGCAATGAGCAGCGCGTCCGTCGGCCAACCTTCATAGTCGGCGAGACGAATTTCACAGGTTAAGCGCTCGGCAGCGGGCGCTTCGGCGATGGCGGCTTTCAGCGCGCCTTGTGGATCGGGATCGGTCCCGTAAAGCGCCAGGACCACGCGCCCGGCGCCGGCTGCTCCATAGACGGCGGAGCTTAGGTAGGAGACTTCCGCGCGGTGGGCGCCGCCGGCAAAGGCGAGTTCCGTTTCGACGCCCTTGCAGGTCGCGGAGCGGTAGAGCAGAGCTTCATCGCCGGGCAGCATTAGCTCGCGGATCGCCCAGGTGCAGTCTGGAAGCTCCGGCGTACGCGCGTTTGGATCATGTGCCGCAAGCACTTCCGCCTCGGCCGGACAAAGGCCTGTGACGGCCAGACGCGCCACCCCTTCAGCACAAGCCGAGGCCTCCGGGGCGGCCACCCGGGCCTTCGCGGTCTCAGACTCCTTCGGTGCAGGTTGGCACCCAGCAAGCAGCGCAATCGCGCCAATCACGAACAACGCTTTCATCATGCCCTCCGGTTTCGTCGGAGATCGCATGACTGCACGGGCCGAGCAAGGCGCCAGCCCCGGCAGCTTTCGGCGATAGCCAGCCTACCAACATGTCCAGATTGAGTGGCGATGGGATCGACCAGGGACGCAGCCTGCGGAAGCAGAGCGCCAACGCGCAATCGTCGACTTGAGGATCACGGTCTTGGCTCCTTACCGGGCGGTGGGTCTTTTGGCGCCGTGGCGCAGATTTCTTCGGGATCCCGCTCCCATTTGCATTCAAACTCGTACTCGCGTGCGGTCGCCCAGGCCCACCCGGTTTCGCCATTGCGTCCCTGCAGATGCACCCACCAGCCATCGTCCTGGTACAAATCTATAAATGGCAAGCCCCCGATCCAATGAATGTGAGCGTCAGCTCCCTCCTCGTAGGTAAGAAGCTCACCTTCTCGCCAGACCGTATCCCAGGACTCGCCTTCATCGTGACTCGTGTAGACGTGATAGACCGTATCGCACTGGTTGAACTTGCCGCCTGACTTTACAACGATGCCTCGCGTGGGGGAGGTGAAAGAGACAGTCTCCAGTGCATACAGCCACGATCCGGGCGGCACTGATTTGACTTGTTCGGCTTCGAGGTCCGGGGCGGCATAAAGCGTCGCTGTTTCGGCCGCTCTCCACCAGCCAGTCGCGCAGCCCCGGCATTCGCCCTTGTTGGCGTAAAGGCCCTTCGCATTGACCGGTGGTTTCTCGTTCGCCGGCGGTGGATTAGCCTGATGTTGCAGGCATGCCTGAAGGACTGTTTGGGTGCTCGCATCGATTTCAGGTTCTACGGCCGTCGTCTGCGCCGCGCTGTCGTCCGCTGGGGTTTGAGACAACGTGTCGTTCACACTGGCGGCTTGATCGACGGAACTTGCGGCAGGCTCGGAGTTGTCCGCACTGTTGCGCTGATTGCATCCGCTCGCCGCGAGCACGAAGGCTGCGATCGCCAAAATGGTTTTCTTCATGCGAGGAACCTCACTCCAAGACGCGAATGTAGCGAGCCGCTCTGACGACCAGCGGCTCGCCTTCAATGCACAGCTGAAAGCGTTTTGATGTCAAAGCTCGGTATGTCGGATGGCATATGGACGACGGCGACTTTCGAGGTCGAACCGGGAAGCATCTTGAAATAGCGACCGCCGCTCTCCGAAGGTCCGAGTTGGCCACAGGGCATCGAGGGTGATTCAGTCTCGCCTGCGGTGAATTTGCCGTATGCGTCTCTCAGCGTACCTGTCGGCATGAACTCGTGCCAGCCCGCCATCGCCTGCGAGGGCTGAAGCGTGCAGAGCGTCACATCCGGGGCGGGAGAGGCTGTCTGTACAGCGGCCACGATGGAGTTGATTGGCGCGGCTTCGGCGATATCGAATAGCTGAACCACTGTGGACGGCGCGGGGGCGTCTTCACCTGCATGGACCCTCACAAGGCCGGGCAGTGTTTCATCCGCCACGATCTTGGCCGCGGGACAATCATAAGCCCAGAGCGACATGCCCGCGCCGCGCGTCTCCGCCCACGTGCAGTCCGGAAACGCATCCGCGAGTGATACGGGCGGAAGCGGCGGGTCAACATGCGCCGGGTTCGGCGGCGCAGGGAGGATCCCTTCCGAAGTGGACTGCGGCGCCGGAGCTTTGGAACAGGCTGGAGTGACCGCGCAGAGCATCAAGGCGAGCGCGAGACTAGAAATGGAATGAGTGCGCATTTGGTAGGGTCCTCTGCCGTCCGACGCCAAGTCTATGCGAAAAGCTGCAAGGCTCGCCAGCCGGGCGAAGATCACTATTATCTTGGCGTGATCTGCACGCATCCCTCTCCTCGGGGCAAGGGCGCCGGAAGGTCGATGCGCGATGCCTTTTGCACACCCTCGCGTGCGGATCCGAAATCGCGCGGCGTCTATGTCTAGATCGCCAGTCCGAGCAGCCTCCAGTTCTTGCAGGGACGGGTTCGAATTCTTGGGTCGCAGGCAGCCTGGATGTTGCGATCGTGTGGTGTGTCTACACGCCGATGTAGAGGGGGCCTGCGAAGCATCGCCAGACGGGCGCAGCGATTGAGCATCGGTAGGATTGTGACGGTGCATGCATTGTTGGTTAATTCAGGTCATGCGGCGCAATCTTGAATGGTCGAGCGATCTGCCCAAGACCCAATCTGGATGGCGCAGTGCGACTGGCTCGATTGGATGGACTCAGCCGGATTGCCACTTTCCGGGTTACGGCGGCGCTGGGGCCTATTGCTGCCGTTGACCATTCCAGCTGCGCGATCGCACGCCCGACACGCCTTGCTCTCGCGCCGCATCCGACACCAAGATGCGCGCCAACCGAAGGAAGCATCCCATGAAGGCCATGCGTCTCAAGAAGCCCGGCGGGCTGGACAATATCCATGTCGGCAGCGCTGCCGCGGCAGCGCCGGGGCCGGGCGAGATCACGGTACGGCTACATGCATCTTCGCTCAACTTTCACGACTATCTCGTTGTGAAGGGCACGATCCCGGTCGAGGAGAACCGCATCCCCATGTCGGACGGGGCGGGCGTTGTGACTGCGGTCGGCGCAGGCGTCACGGAGTTCTCGGCAGGGGATAATGTCGTGTCCACATTCTTTCCCGACTGGCATGGCGGGGAAGCGACTGTCGAGCTTCTTCGGGCTGTCCCCGGTGACCGCGCCGACGGCTACGCGCGTGAGGTCGTCACCGCGCCGGCGTCGTCATTCACAAGATCTCCCAAGGGATATTCGCACGCCGAGGCGGCGACGCTGACCTGTGCCGGCTTGACCGCGTGGCGCGCGCTCGTCGTCAATGGAAACATCAAGGCAGGCGACGTCGTTTTGACGCAGGGCACAGGCGGGGTCTCGATCTTTGCGTTGCAGTTCGCCAGGGCAGCAGGCGCGACCGTGATTTCCACGACCTCGAACGCGGACAAGGCGGCGCGACTGAAGGTGCTCGGCGCCGATCACGTGATCAACTACAAGGATGATGCGGAGTGGGGCCGCACGGCCAAGAAACTCACCGGCGGGCGCGGCGTCGATCACGTCGTGGAAATCGGCGGCGCCGGCACAATCGAACAATCCATGCGTGCGAGCAGGCTCGGCGGCCACATCTCCCTGATCGGCGTGCTGGCCGGCTATGCCGGTCCCATCAACACGGCCCTGCTGATGAGTATGCAGATCCAGCTCATCGGCATCACCGTCGGGGCGCGTCAGCACCAGCAGGATATGATCCGCGCCATCGATGCCAACGGCATCAAGCCGGTGCTCGATCAGTCGTTCCCGCTGGACAAGCTCGCCGAAGCTTTCCGCCGCCAGGAATCAAACCAGCACTTCGGCAAGATCGTCGTGGAGTGGTGATGCGCCTCGGCTTGACGAACGCGACACGAAAGCCGACCAGGTTGCGCCGCCGCAGAGCCTGATCAAATCGCCGCTCCAAAAATAGATGCGAGCGGAGTGAGGGGCCGTTTCGCGGCGAGTTCTTCCGTTCGGCCGCCGGCGGGGGGATGGCGGTTCTGGTGTCGCTTCCGGTCAGACGTCGGGGATATGCCGACTGCGTGGAGACAAAGATCGTGCTTTCGACCCATGTCCCGATGATTAATCGTAACGTTCATGCTATCGGGGACAGATGCGGATTGGCGTTTGGAACTTAGAATGCTTGAACTACAAAACGCGCAACGCCGCGCGCCTCGCCTTCGTGTGTGTACGCGATGCAGACATCTAGATTCTGACCGAGACACATGAGCAAATTGTTCTTTCGACTACTCATAAGGAAGTCGCGAAGTCAAAGTCCCGGGCGAAGTCACGCAATGACATGCACCGGGTGAGTCCTGACAGGCCCCAAAATCCGGCTATTCTGGAGATCAGTACGCATTGGGCGGACGGTGCCGTGCCGATCATCCTCCAGACAAAGGCCCAGCCTTCTTGAGCGACACATTTCGGCAGCTGCCCCAGATCCACGCCCTGCTTGAATCCGAGCAGGCCTCGCCGCTTGTTGTTCGGTATGGTCGCGTCGTCGTTGCGCACGCCTTGCGCGCCCGACTGGACGAAATTCGCGAGGCGTTTCGATCTGGTCGCGAGGCAACGCCACCAGAATTCCTGACAACTCAATTCTTTGCCACAGTGGAGGCAACCATCACGTCAGGTCGCACCAGCAGCCTCAGGCGCGTGATCAATGCCACGGGCATCATCATCCACACCAACATTGGCCGGGCGTTGCTGGCCCCTGAGGCGCTGGAGGCGATCCAAAACGCGGGCCGATCCTACTCCAATCTTGAACTGGACCTTGCGACCGGTACGCGGAGTTCGCGGCATGTGCATGTCGAAGCATTGCTGCGTGAGCTAACCGGCGCGGAGGCGGCTGTTGTCGTGAACAATTGCGCAGCAGCGGTGCTCGCCTGTCTCACTTGTATCGGTGCGGGGCGAGAGGTCGTCGCTTCGCGCGGAGAGTTGATCGAGATCGGCGGATCCTTTCGAATGCCGGACGTGATTGCGCAGTGCGGAGCTCGGCTCAGAGAGGTGGTCGCCACCAACAAGACCAGGCTTGCCGACTATGAGGCCGCGATCGGGACGGAGACCGCTGTTCTTCTCAGGAGCCACACCAGCAACTTCCGGATCGTCGGTTTCACCGCAAAGGCTTCACGACGAGAGCTTGCCGAGCTTGCTCATCGCAAAGGCGTGGTGATGGTCGAGGATCTTGGCAGCGGTGTTCTTATCGATTTGTCCGGATTTGGCCTCGTCGATGAGCCAGTTGTTCGCGACGTGCTGCTAGAGGGCGTCGATCTTGTGACGTTTTCCGGAGACAAGCTGCTCGGGGGGCCCCAGTGCGGCGTGATCGCCGGGCGCGCCGCGCTTGTGGGCAAGCTCAAGTCACATCCAATTGTCCGGGCGATGCGAATAGACAAACTGTCGCTTGCCGCGCTTGAGGACGCTGCGTCTCAACAAGGCGCCGAATGATCCGTTGGAGAGGATACCGGTCCTGCGCGCCCTTGCGGAACGCGTGGTCACGGTGAAGGCGCGAGCCGAGAGGTTGGCCCTATCCGTTGCTACTGTTCCTGGGCTCGGGGTCGAGATCGTGGAGATACCGCCTATGCGGGCGGTGGAGCGCTGCCAACAGGATCTCCAGGTTTTGCGCTAGCTCTAAACACGCCATCGCTTTCAGCTGAGGCGATGGCGGTTGCGTGTGAACGGGTGACCCGGCCGTCCTGGGGCGCATTTGCGATGGGAAGTTGCTTCTGGATGTGCGGGCGGTCCAGGACAGTGAGATTCCAGATATCGCGCGGGCGATCCAACGTGCCCTGGCGCTTCATGAAATCCGGCGCCGTTACAGTTATTGGGCACGTTGATCATGGCAAAACGTCCCTGGTCCGAGCGCTTACCGGCATCGAGACCGACCGGCTAAAGGAGGAAAAAGAGCGCGGCCTGTCGATCGCCCTCGGATTTGCGCATCGCGACTATCCTTCTGGCAACGTCGATTTCATCGACGTTCCGGGGCACGAGGATTTTATTCGCACGATGGTCTCGGCTGCGAGTGGTGCTGGTGCCGCGCTGCTGGTTGTGTCCGCGGTTGAGGGTGTCGCGCGCCAGACTGTCGAGCACCTCGAAATCGCAACTCTGCTCGGAATTACCGAGGGCGTCGTGGCTGTCACCAAGGCTGACTTGTTGGCGCGATCCGACGGTCGCAAGCGGGAGATGTCAATCAAGGCGGCCATCGCTTCAACCGGTCTCAGGGGGCAACCAATTGTCTTCTGTTCATCGACCTCAGGGGAAGGGCTCGATTTGCTGGATCGGGAACTCGAAGACCTGCTGTGCCGTTCGCCCGGCCCGCCACGGCTCCCGGGCTTCTTCATGCCTGTGGACCGGGTTTTCAGTTCAACGGGGATGGGTAGATCTGTCACCGGGACGCTACTCGGGGCCGGGCTTGGGCCGGGCTCACACGCCGTCGTGGCGCCGACGGGCAGATCGGTGATTGTTCGTGGTCTTCAGACCCACGGCGTCGATCGCGACTTTGTCGAAGCCGGCAGTCGTACTGCGGTCAACCTTCGGAATGTGTCTCGCGACGACGTCCGACCAGGTGATGTACTTTGTGCGCCGGGCTGCTTTTCGTCTTCCACACAGATCGATGTAAGCTTGACGATATCCCCTGCGGCAAGCCGCGGGTTGAAGCATCTTGACGAAGTACGCGTGATGCACGGCACGCGCAGTGCAACCGCGACCGTCCGGCTGTTTCGTGGTAATCGCATAGAGCCGGGCGAACGCAACTATGCGAAACTCCCTCCGCTTTGCTGCGCCTGTAGTTGCGTTTGCCGGCCAGCGAGCGGCTCTGCGTCGTCTCTCGCCTGCAGAGACAATCGGTGGCGCAATCATCATTGATCCGGCAGCCTCACCCTATCGAAAGAATGATGATCGGATAGCTGTCCTTGCTGCGGCGGAGAGAGGCGATCCCCGTGAGATTGCCGACGCCCTGAGACGTCGGAGTGGAGGCGTTGTTGGCTCGGAGAACTCGCACGACTTGGCTCGCAAACTGCCAAACAGATGCGTGAGGCTCTCGGCCCGGCGTATCTTGATTTAGGCGCTGGGCACAATAGGGAGTGCGCCGGAATTTGCGGCGACGAAAGACGCCTATCTTGAGCAGCTGGCGTCGCTCCATCGTGGTTTCGCGTTGCGGTCAGGATTTCCGGGAGACCTCGGGTCCGCCAGGCGCTGGCGGG
>CAVQYJ010000015.1:0-38131 GCA_963718145.1 uncultured Alphaproteobacteria bacterium
ATTGCCGTAGTTGTGACGAGAAGAATGACACTATGGAGGTGACCACTTTCGCCTGTCATCGGAAGCCCCGACTTACGGCAAAGGCATAGCGTGCAGTAACGACAAACTGGACGCTACGGGGCCTGCCGCAGCGTCCTGGCGTTGGTATCGATCGCGGCGAGCTGCACCTCCCACCAGTCAATAGCGGCGGTCAGCACAACTCGCGCGTCATCGCCCTCCCAGGGACCGTCCAGCATCGGGCGGTAAATATTCTCATCTATTTCAGCGACGTCCCGGATGACAACAGGGTCACCGCCCGCAACAGGCCTCGCCAGAATCTCGAACGCTAATGAGACCTCCGGCAACGGATGAACGTCGCTATGGTACTCCTTTAGCAGGTTGTTCCGCTCGCGTTCGATGAACTCCCGAAAGATCTCGTGTTCCGGTTGGGCGCTCTTCCAACGGCGGAAAGCCGCGTCAGCTGCTTTCTTGACAGCGGAATCGGCACCATCAACGTTTGCGAGCACGTGGCCCACCGCCCTAATGAGCGCAACAGCGGCCGCCCAGTGTATACGCCATCGGCTGTTCTCCGTATCGTCCTCAAGGAGTGCGAGTGCTACTCGACAATCGGCGAGCACCTCGCGCGCTTTCGACGTCATGACAGATTGCGCTCCTGAGAACTTAATTGCCGAGCTACCGCGTTAGCAGTCGCATCGATCTTCTTTCGTGAACTGAGATCGCACTCCCAGACGACGATTATCGCCCAGCCCAACGCGCGAAGAGCCGCTCGATTCCCTCTGTCGCGAGAGACGTTCCGAACAAACTTAGCATTCCAGAAATCGGTGTTGGACTTCGGTGTTGTCGCGATCGCGCATCCCTTGTGGCGATGCCAGAAGCAGCCGTGGACAAATACCGCCGTCTTATACTTAGGAAACAATAGATCGGGCTTGCCCGGAAGCTCTTTCACGTTGATCCGATAGCGCAGTCCCAGTCGATGGAGCGCCCGCCTCAGGTTCTTTTCAGGCACGGTTCCGGACGATGGGATCCGGGCCATGCGCTCCGAACGTTCTTTCGGAGTCAAGAAATCGACCATCTATCCGCCGCTTCCTTTCTGGCCTCCTCCCGCAACGAGTTCAAAGAACGGCAGCCCTCGGATGATTTCTCCCGCAACGTCGAATGACTTGTAAAGGCACTGGTGGTTCTTCAGCGACTTTATTCGTTCCGCCAGCTCTGCGGCGCTACCGGGCAGGCCCAGCGCGGAAAGCTCGGCGGGCACGACATTCGGAACCTTATGTATAAACCAGGTCAGCAGCGGCTCTCGATAGTCCGTCGCGTTGACCTTGAAGTGCCGGAGATACTGCGAGGCGAGGATCACGCCGGTGCCAAACTCCCGCCCTTGCAAAAGCAGCTTACGGAGCACATCGAACTCGTACCGCATAATATTGTCGGCCTCGTCCACCAGAAGGTACGAGTCGATCGCACGCAGCTGGGGGTCGGCACCGACGAAGGGGCGCTTGGGCGTCTTGAGCATGTTCTCGTAGAACATGTTCAACATAATCGCCACGAGCATGTTCTTGCTGCGGTCATCCTGCCCGAGGGCATCAAGAGAAATGACCACCACGCCTTGGAAGAACTCATTGAATGGCTGGATATCCGACGCACGTGACGCGAAGACCTCCATGTCGACGAGATCGTCGATGATCGCCATCGGCGAGTCCGATTTTCCGTCCAGAAGCGCGCTATAGGAAGCGTGCACGTCGTAGATTGTAGGTGGTCCTGCCAAGTTGCTTTCGTACGCCGACCGAACTGCCTTCTTGAGCTTGTCGCGTTGGACGGGTCCGATGCCGGTGTAGACCTTGTCGAGCACATCGGCGAAGAATCTAAACCGGTCCAGCCAAGGAGCAGCTGACTCTCCAAGCGAGCCGGTGTCGAAGAGATTCAGTGGCAACCGATATGGCTTCACTACGCGGGCGCCCGTCGCGCGGACAAACTCCTCGCTGCTATAGTCGCGCTTGTAGTCGAAGATCAGCAACCTAGGCTTTATCCCGCGGTTCATCGGGCCGGCCGAGGCAATCTGATGTATGAGGGATTTCAAGAGCTGCGTCTTGCCGGTTCCCAGATCCCCAACCACACCAATATTGAGCTGATTGAGGCGCGTGTCCGAAATATTCAGGCTCAAAGCCTTCGTTTCAAATCCGTCGATGGTCGTGCCCACGGAAACTATGACGCTTGCCGACGCGCTTTCCACGCGTCCTGTTTCGCTTTGACCAGGTGCCGGCGGCTGCGGCACTAGCTCGGGTTCAGGCGCGGCCAAGGGTGGAACTGGATCCGGTGACTTGACGAGAGCGGGACCGGACGGCGGCGGACTAGGAGAAGCTTCGGGACGTGAGGCCTGCCGCTGAGGCTTGGGCAGCAAGTCCCAATCGCCAACTTTCGCTCGCACGCTCTCGTAAAACTCGGCGGGGTCGCCGCCGACAATCTTTCCGGCCTCTTCTCGTCCTATTGTGATCGTCTCTTGAAAGCCATCGCCATCGTGGTCCTTCGCTGCGCTCCGCGGACTGTCATCTATGATGATGAGGCGTCCTCGCTCGTCGATTGAGACGCACGGCTCCTGCCCAAGTATTGCTGTCGCAATTCGATCGTGGATATCTGCCCACCTCGCTTCCTGGCCAACCACATCCGCATGCTGGCTGTAGACCCTCATGCCGAAGCCAACCAGCGACAGCAGTAGATGCTGAAACCCGAGCGACCAGAGCCGGGGTTGGTCAGCCGACGGGCGCATCATCGTCAGCAGACGTGACAGCGAAGCCGCTTGGTCTAGCGCGCTCGGAATATCACTTCCGGGAAAGGCCGAGCCAGGCCGGCACTTGACCTCGATAGGCGTAAGATGGAGCCGAACACTGTCCTTTTGAAGATGAACCCCAATCACCAGGAGATCTGGCCGCGTTTGCGAGATGTCCTTCTGATCTTTTCGAATAGTCCTCGTAATATCGGACAGGTATCCACGGAACGGATCAACGGGCACCACGATTGCGACGTAGGCGTCTTCCTCGGTGCCATTAAAGACTGGGAGCAGGCTTTCGCCGGAATTTGCGAGCCGGAAACGGTCCTGCAAAAGGCGAACAGCGACGAACAGACCGAGGTCTCCAGTGGCGCCGGAGTCATCCCCTGCGAGTCCGCGGATTGTAGGAATACCGCGTCGCGCGATCTCGAGAAGCATCTCTTGGATCCGGGTTGGTTCAATTGCACTGCAACCCGGCAGCTTTGCCAGAGACTTACCAAGCGCGGCGCGATCCGCCTCCTTCACACGCGACAGAAGGTAGTAGCCATTGGTATCACCCGCCCGATGAGAGTACGAAGGCAAGTCATAGTCCCAAAGGTAGGCGCCTTTGAGCCATCCGCCGAGGAAGGAGGCTGGATCGACCGCTGACGAAGAAACCGCGACGAAGTCCGTTTTCTTCGTCTCTAGCATCTCCCTGATCGCATTCACGTTCGGCGCAAAACGCAGGCCCGTTCGCCGCGGCCCTAGGTTTTCCATCGTCGCCACGCACTTGGCGACCTTGTCGGCGAGTACGTCTCCCGAACCGTCGGCCAATGCCGACTGTCGGGATTCCGAAAGGAACGCGCCGGGAAGCTGCCTTCGGATGCGATGCCGCAGCAGGCCGCCAAAACCAAGCGGAGACCTGTGGGACACTTCAGCCGTTCCCGGCTCGGACATGTCGAGCTGCGCGATTACCCCAAGGTCGGGCACGAAGTCCTTCGGCTGGCCGTTAAACCAGCGAACAGCATTGCGCGTGTCTTCGGACAGGTTTGCAATTGTCGCATCGTCCGGCCTCAGTGCTGGGTCGCGATCATCCAGAATATCGAGGAGCCGAGGCCCTGCGGCGCGTCGTGGTGCGCGAAGCTCTTGCTCTTGGAAACGCTCCGAACACCAGCTAATCAAGCCATCGTTGCACGCGTCGGTAGTCCCTCCGGAGCTTGTGATTGCAACTCGGATGATCGACTTCGCCGCTAGAAGGTCCGAGACGTCCTCAAGGGCCCGCCGGACTTGTCCCGCGCTGAAGCCGACCGAGATACCTCCGACAGATATGCCAAATCCTGATCCAAAGGGAGCCAGCCTGGACCGATGCGGGAGAGTTCCGAGCTTCTGCCCGTTCCAAAGCACTGCCCAGTAGTCCGTGCCGTTCTCGACTGCGAGGAAGTCGACATCCTCCACTCCGCCGGGAGATCGAAGTGACACTCTCAGAATGTCAGGAATGCAGTCCGGATCCAGCACGCTGGCGGCAGGGCACGGCTTGCTAGATTCGTCTGCCTCGACGAGCACCGCCTGGGCGACGCAATGCCAGGCAAATCGCAATGGATGGAGTGGTGAAAGCAGGACGGCGTCGGGAACGCGTGCAAGGGTGCGACCTGCGTCCTCGAGCGAGGTCACCACTACAACGTCCGCCCAACATGCGACTGTTGGATTTGCCGTGAGCCACGCCTGGTAGCTATCTACATAGGACTCCACCAGCGCCCTGAACGCGTCGTCAGCTCGAAGCCATTTGCCGAGTTGCGCCGACTCCACCAAGCCCGACTGGTCTTCCTCACCCCTTACCCGCGCAGCGATCTTCTCTCGCGCGTCGAGAAACGCCTGCGGCGGGTCGAACTCGTCTGGCAGCGGGCGGGGATCCTGTATGAACTTACCGTTGGAGAGTATGGGGCCCGCGCCCTCCCCCCAATCAGGCTGCACCCATGCCTCGACGTAGTCCTCCGCCAGCACGATCGGCATGTAGGATTTTCGGGCGGAGCTGGCGGCCAGCATCCAATCTTGCAAGCTGGTCGACCTCTCGCTCCTGTCAACGTGAACGACTGAGCGCGCTTCCGCCGGATCTATGACACGTCGATTTGCGCGGATAAGTCGTTCGAACTCGCTACGGCACCCCTGCTCCGCGACTTCCTCGCAGGAAAGAGTAATGCGGCAGCGTTCCAGCTGTACCTTGCCAGCGAGGGGCGTCCTCCGCACCCGTATCTCGACCTGAAGGTTTCCGTCGGCCTCTACTTCGACCTGCCACTGGCCGTCCCGTACCTTGCGGACGTTAAGCCGGGAGTTCTCTTCCGCTTCGCCATTACCGTCGTCGGATGCGCAAGACGCCTCGCTCTCCAGCTCGACATTCGGGGACGTAAAGACAAGCAGTTCATAACGCCCAACTCCCGCAACAGTTAGGCTCGTCTCCCAATCGACTTTACCAGACTCGCCGCGGCGTACGGTCGCCTTCCGAGGCGGGGTTAGCTTCCTTGCAAGCCTGCAGGCGACAAAGAAGCCAGGGACCCAAGTGGCAAGCGATATGACTTTTAGCGAGCCCGGCTTATAGCCGAGCGCGGTTGCAGTATATCTAAGCGGCGTCCTGTGCGAAGGCGGCTTCACGTCCGTGAACGCGATAGGCCCGACCGTGACGTCTCCGAGGCGCTTGCCGGCGGGTCCCGGCGGTGATCGCTCAATCGACACCACGACGCCATCGGAGTCCGCGCCGCGAGCTTCGAATTCCAGTTCGACGTCTTCCTCGACAAGGGCCGGCATTCCCTTTCCAAGGGAGACGATGCTGTTCGAGCAACGCATGACGATATCGCCGACTGCGTCAGCTTCTTCCGCAAGAAGCTCGCCCCACTTTTCAACTGTAAGCGCGCTCCACCACTCTGGTACAGGCGGGACAGCAAGCCCCTCGCATGGGCTATAGAACACCGCCGTGGCGCGTTCGAATGCGGTTGGTCGATCGCAACGCACAAGCAAATGGCTCAAGAACTCGTCAAGGCGCTTCGCATCTGCCTCGTCGCAATCATCTTGAATCCTGCGAATGCCAGTTCCAAACCCATCGCCTAGCGCGTCGGCAATTCGGCCCAAGATTCCAGTCTGGAGCCGCGCGGAAAGGGAGCGGTCGCCCATAGGCGGAACGCCCGCAGCAAGACTCACGCGGACGTTTCCTTGCAAGCCCACCTCGCCAGCGGACGCAAACAACCGTGAAATTACGCGCCACGCACCAGCCCGCTGAATGCGCTCGCTATCAACTTGATCAGCGGCTGCTGCTGCATGCGCAACGATCAGCCGGGCGTCGTCCCTCGAATTTGACGGCACGCCTGCGAGTTCCACTCCCAGGCTAACGAGCTCCTGGATGAACTCATCCGCCCACCACTCTTCGAACTGGACGTTACCTCCATTTACCGAGGCGCCTACGCCAAACTCGTCGCTAGTCGACGAAACCGAGCGGTTGCTGTGTTCGCCTGGTGGGACAAGAGCCAGGTACGTTGGCTTGGAAGGCGAGTTCCTGATGTTGAGCAGGTGGTTTCCGTCGCACCGACCCGATTGTCCGATCGGCGGGTTCGCGCGCCCCTGGGGCAGCCGAGGCAATTGAAGGACAGTCGGCACTGACTCCACGAGCGCAGAGGTGTCCCCCGTGAGGGTCGTAAAGACCTCGTCGAGCAGCTCCAGTGGTGGACCATGGAAAATGAGCCGCACCTCCGCTGCCCTGCCGTCTGAGTTCTGGACCAGTTTATGGCGGATAAGCTCCGCGATCGCTGTCGCTAGGACGGTCATGCCATTGCTCCCGCATGGCGCTGCGTAGCAAACGGCGGAACCAGCAGCATGCCGCTTTCCGCGTCGGGACTGTCTAGCACCAGACCGAGCATCCTGAGCTGGTGACCGAGGTCGTTCGAGGCGATCTCACGATGATCGACAGTCACGCCGTAGGCCGCCAAATGCTGCGCCAGCCTGCGAACGGATCGCGGCCCAGCGGCATCCGCCAGCGAGCAGTGCACGAGCGCAAGGACTGAAACTGGCCCGAGACCAACCACCCACGGGCTCGAGCTCGCTACGCTCTTCTTCCTCAGGGCATAGCCCTGATCATATCCCCGTAGGATAGGATTTGCCGCTTGCCGCTGCCCGAGGGCATGTCGAGCGAATTCGAGTATGTTTGACCCGATACCCTTCTTGCACAAAAGCCGGTGGTTCTCGCGTTCGCTGACTTCAGAAAGAATGGCCTGGATGTCCAGCTTGCCCAACTCATCGCCCGCCGCCCTTACTTCGGTACACAATGTCGCGACCTGCTCCGCGGAAGATAGGCCGCCCTTTATCTTCACGCCCGCTTTCTCAAGCGCCCATAACGTGGCGTTGAGCCCAAGCCGCGCGCTCAAGAATTGGGAAGCTAGGTCCGTGAAGCGAGGGATCGCGCGATCACCATAGGAGAAGTATTCCAGCACGTCGGGAAACATCGCCTGGCGCGCTTCGGCCTTGTTGGCCGGCCCCCCGCCTGCCAGCGCTTGCCGCACGCAATTCCAAGTTCTCGCGTGCACGTCGCAAAGCCATGCGACATGCGCAACGGCGCCAAGCCGAAGAACCGCTTCAAGAAGGCTAGTCCATTGACGGCGAGTCATCGTGTTCTTTGCGGCAACAATCGCCGAGATATCCCGCACTAACTGGCGTGCCGGGCAGACGCTAAGATCATCCATGTCCTTGATCGAAGTCTCGGCATCCGCGGGAAGGCACTGCCACGCGGGGCCTGCCGCCCAAGTCTGGATTTCCGCCTGGAGGAAGCGAGCAAATATGTCATCGCTATCGTCAATTCCGAGCGCTTCGAAGAGACCCTTCCAGGTCGCCTCGCTGGAATGCTGCTCGGTTTCGCCAAGCCAAATCATTCTTCGAACCAAGGCGCCCGCGGGCCAGGAATTGCTCGTTAGACGCGCCGATCCCGAAAATGCGGCGACCTGGGGAACCAGTGGGGTAACTTGGAGGAAGCGCCGCGATGATTGCTTTGGCAATTTCGGGCTCTCGAGCACTGAGTGCAGGAGCGAGTGGAACGTGTCTGCTTCGAGGGCGGCGTCCGCTGGCTTTGTTCCACGGTCACGGTGTCGCTGCACCGTCCGGTCCACGTCTCGTCCGCGCGTTGGGATGATGCCTTCGGCCATGCCCGGCAGGCCGAGAAATCGGTATAGCGACGACAGGATGACTTCGGAACTCGCGTACTCCGGCGCGGGCGTCATCGCCAATGAAGAGTTGTGATAAATGCCGTGGGAAGTCTTCCAAGGCGCTTCGCGAAACTGTGCAAGGCTCATTGGCGTTCAGTCCCCCTTTGAACCGCGAAGCTCGAGCGCCTTTGCTCGACAGTCACGCCCCCAGTCCCGATCCGGATCCTGGCGCGATCAAGTATGGCGCGGTCCCTGACGATCGGCCCCGAAAGTCGCGCCTTCGTCGTGTCCAGTAGAGCCAGCACTGCCGGAGGCAGCGATGCAGCTGCCATGCCCTGCCGCAGCTCTCGCACTGCTTTGAATAGCTCATAGGTCAGTGCGATTGCTTGTGCAGACGATCCACTCCCGACCGTTAGGAACGCGATTGGCGAGCGGGGCCTTGCGCAAGGAGTTGGATCCTGCGGCTGCACGGATCGTGATGGAACGATAAGGGTTGCCCGTCGCGCTGCGGGGGGCAAGGGTTGGCCGAAGGTGGTCGTCAGGGACACTTCGAAATCCTGGTTGGAGTTCAAGAGTTGCTCGACTTCACGCGCAACGTCAAAGATGTCGTCTCCCGCCACGTCCTCCACGACGGATTGGAAGTCCGAGAGGATTTGCGCGTCGCGAACCACTGCGGTCTTTGCGCCGATGGTTCTCCGCACCAGGCGGCAGCAAAAATCCCTGAGCAGTTGCTGGAGCTGCGTCGCCGAGGCCGGTCGTTTCTTGCGAACCGATGCAACGGACAAATGCTCGTCAAGCTTTCCGATGCGACCGATGAGGTCGAGCTCCAGCTTTGAAAGCAACGAGGAGCGCTTCACATAGTCGAGGCCTTCAGAAACCGAGCGACTGAAGCGCACGTCTATCTCGCGCAGGGCCACGGCATCCTTCTTGTAGAGGTCTACTTCTACGTCCGGGCTGACGAGGGCCGGATCGAGGAGGTCGACAACTCCCTCAAGCAGCGAGCCAATCATGGCGGGAAGATACGGCGATCGCCGGGTCGTCAGGAACCAAAAAAGGCCCATGGCGGTGCTGTCGTCCTCAAGGTCGAGCTCCTTGATCTGGCGCCGGAGGCCTGGTGCAATCTCACGATCCCAGCGGTGAAAGAGAGCATGCTGGTACTGTGCGCTTACAAGCTCGAAAACAGCGGTTGCGCTGTCCTTGGCGGGCTTGCCGCCCTTTCGAGCGTGTTCATCAAGGTTCAGGAGACGCCTTGCCCGTGCGCACGGATCTAGCCTGTTAATGCCAGAAACGGTCTGATGGCCCGCCAGAAGGTATGACGCTAGCGAGAACAGATCGCGGAAGCTCCATCGCCGTCCGCTTCCGACCTCGTACCACCTTAGTATTTTCAGGAGCGACGCTTGCCCCGTGCCTGTGGCCAGCTGCAGGCGACTGCCGCAGTAGGGGCACAGTGGTCCAGCTTCGCATGCTCCATGCGACGGCCACATATCCTCGTCGAGTGCCCTTGCAAGCAACTCGTTAGCTGGTGGCGGTTCGGCGTTGTCTAGATCCACAAGCAGGGACTCGACATCCATCGGCCAGACCGCGACTGCCGGATGGCCTGCCAACGGCCAGCAGGCGGGTGAGTCCGCCGCGAGTTCAACGGCTCGCGTAACGGCCTCAAGGAGCGGCCTTACGCTTTCCATGCCGGTGTCTATGGCTTCGATCAGGGCGTCGTCGAGAATGCCGCGATTTACGCAGCAGAGGTAAGCCTCGGAACTGCGGGACAATGCAGAGTCGAGTTCCACAAGAAGAAGTTGCGCGGCGTTCTTGCCGTCTGAACCAGTCACGGAAGAAGCGTCTTGCACGATGGCCACGGTCCGTCTTGTCGAAGCGGCGCCGTGAAGGGCGATATCCGCGCGCACAAGCCTCGGGACCAGCGAGCCATCTTGGGGAAGGAAATGCTCTTGTAACTGTCCCTGTATGTGGCCTTCGGCGCCAAATGCAATGTCCAGCCATGCCACGGTTGACTTAATGGCTTCGGTCTTGCCGTTTCCTGGCCCGCCCACGAGCAACACGATATGCGGCGTGTCGATGGCGCCAGTCGCCAACTGGGTTGCCCAGGATTCCAGGCGAACTAGCAGGTTTGTTCGGAAGACTTTCTTGCCCGGTCGACCGCTGTCGACGTCGAATAGACGGCGAACGCCGCCAGCTCGATTACCCGCCCAGTCGACAAGGCCTGCCGGGTAGCTTGGATTGATAGTGTCCCCCAAGATGCAGCTCCTAAGCGGAGGCCGCCAGCGCATGGCGCCGTTGTCGGCCGGTTGTCGTGTACTGGCTACCCGCCGCCTCATCGAGCGCCTGCCGCACCCCAACGCCGATGGCGCGGGCAAGGTAAGGCGGGACGGCATTGCCGACTTGGGTGTAGCGCGGACACTCCTTCGTCCGCCTCGATCCCCCAGTCGTGTATTTCCCCCTAAAGCGGAACCAATCCGGGAAGGATTGCAATCGGGCGCACTCCCGCACCGTTAGGATCCGCGGCTCGGAGTAATGGAGAATGTCGTCCGGAAGAGTTGTTATCGTCGGTGCCGGGTCACCGGCCGCCATCGGGTAGATCCTGTGCTTCTTCAAGCCGTATGTCCTTCGACTTTCATCATCCATCCGAACGCCCTTTCGACATTCAGCAAGAATCCGGGCAAATCGCTCACGGACATCATCGCGATGTCGCGCCAGCCGCACACTGTCCATTTTTCCCGAATGCCCCTTGTGCATCAGACGCTGGAAGCGGGTCTTCGGCTCCACATGGGCCATCTCCAGAAACCCGGCCGGGGACCAAGTGTCATCGCAAACCTGCAGGCGGTGGCCTCGCGTTTCCAAGTCTGAAATAGCATCACTTGCGCTCACGCGCTGCGAGAGGCCAAGCTCACGTAGCTGTGCTTTTCTTGCGCTTTCGATGTGATCGAAAATTCGCCCTGCTCCGCCGTCCAGGCGCTTGGACACGTCGGATCTTACGCCAATGACGATCAAGCGAGAACGCTTCTGGGGGACACCAAACGTCGAGGCGTCCAACAGCATCGCTTCAACGCTGTAGCCCAGTTGCGTCAAGCTTTCAGCGAGCTTGTCGTAAAAAGAGGTGCGTTTGGCGACAGGCTTGGCACCGGCCCGCAAACGGACAACGTTTTGCGGGCTGTGTAAAACGCGCATGCCCGGAACATTCTCGACAATGAGCGCTTGCGGCCGCAACGCTGCAACGATCTCGACGTACCTTTTGAAGAGAAGGTTTCTGGGATCATCCTCTACCCGCCGACCGGCAAAGCTAAACCCCTGGCATGGAGGTCCCCCAGCAAGAATGTCGACCGTGCCCCGCAAAGAACGAATATCGGCTTTGTGCGCTGCCAACAGGTCTTCAATGTCCCATGCGCGCTTCTCCAACCATGAAGGCCACTTAAATCGCGGTGTTGGGCCATCGGCCTGCAGCAGATTGTCGGAAAAAGTCTCGAACGCCATCGGGTCGCGCTCGATCGCGAACCGCCCCCTCAAGCCGGCCAGCGAAAGTCCAAGCGAAAGCCCGCCGCAGCCGGCAAACAAATCAACGAAACTGTACGATTTCATTTGAACACTTATTCCGGCCCCACCTGCAATGCGCCGACTCGCACCGCCGCCCACCCAGTTGTTCGCTATCTTTATCCAATTAAGCAATCACGCGACGATAAGATCCCCTTGATGAGGGGCCGTGCCCAGAGGTCGCTAGGCGAACGATCGTATTAGAATCGCCATTGATGACAGCAGCACCGACTCTACTGCAGCACCTGAACAAATCAAGAATTTCCGTCGGATACGCCGCGCACCCGTTCGCTCGTCCGGGGGCTCGCAGCGTCACGGCAATCGTGCCCAGAAAATGCTTCTAGGTGATTCCGCAGGCTTGCGGACAGTTCGCGTCGAGCGCGTCAAACGCCAACGTGCGTGGCGACTGCTTCAGCATGAGCAAACAGGTTGAGCCGCCGTAGGTCTTCAATACGGTGCCAGGAACCCTCGAGCAGATCGGTGCCATGCACGACAATCGCGAGGCATTGGGCCCGGCTCACCGCCACGTTGAACCGGTTGCTGTTGAACAGGAACTCAGTTCCGCGCGGCGCATCTTCGCCACGAGACGTGGTCATTGAGAGAATCACGACGGCGGCTTCCTGTCCCTGAAACTTGTCTACGGTTCCGACCTTGGCACCGGCTGGCAAACGCAGCTTCAAGAGATTGACCTGCAGGTTGTACGGCGCAACGACCAGGATGTCCTTGAGCGTTAGCGGCGTGATCGACCCGTCTAGGCGCCGCACGTTTTGTCCCAGCAACGAGTTGACCAGGTTCGCAATGGCGTCGGCCTCGACGGGATTGCTCTGGGTTCTTCCAGCGTGCTGCGTAGCTAGAAAGACAAAGCCAGCTGACCGGATGGCAGGATGCGCACCTTCGGAGAGAACCAGTTCACGCCTCAGCGTATCGGGGTGTGCGCTGAGCCGGCCATCGTAGATGGCTTCCGAAACGAAGTCGCAGATCTCTGGACGCATGCGCCTGCTTTCGTTGAGCAGAATCCCACGCTCTGGCGGCACCGTGGCCAAGCCTTGGAGAAGGTAGTCCAGTGCAGACAGGCCGGTCTCACCCGGGTGCACGCCCTGTATGGGTTGGGCGAGCTGCATCTGGTCTCCAACCAGGACGAGATTACGCGCAGCGCCTGCCATGGCGACAAGATTGCCGAGCGCCACCTGCCCGGCTTCATCGACGATCAGATAGTCATAACTGCCCTGCTGGTCGGTCCTGCAGAAATGAAACGCGGTGCCGCCAACCAGCTGATGGGCGCCGGCTACATCCTCAGAGTTGTAAACAGTGGACACATGTGCGCTCTCGAAATGCGTCTCGGGATCGTCCTTCGATCCCTTTTTTGCACCTTGAAAAGTCTGCCCCGACTCCTTGGACCGCCTCTCCACTTCCTCCAGCACCTTGTTGATTGCCTTGTGCGAATTCGACGACACGCCGACGCGGTGGCCTTGTCGAAGGAGGTCCACGATTACAGCCGCAATGGTGAATGTCTTTCCGGTTCCCGGAGGGCCCTGGACGAACAGGCAACTCCCATCGAGGGCGGACACGGCGCTAACTGTGCCGGAAAGAATCTCCTCGCCGTCCTTCAGCACCGGTTCTCCAGCGGCCCGATCGCGGAATCGCGGTGGCGCACGCGTTAGCAAGTCCATCAGGGCTGAATTGCCAGCCAGGTCGCCGCTGGCAAACCGCTCTGCGAACGCCGACACCGCCACTGGTAATTGGCGCTGATCGAGCGGCGCAGACAATAGACCGAAACAAGCGGGGTACTCGCCAGCATTCGCACCCCGTTTGAGGACGATCCAGCCTTCGTCGGCAGCGAGCTCGACGATCGTTCCCGCATAGCCGAGTGATGTCGATATTTTCGGCGTGTCGCCAACCTTCAGCTTGGTGTCCTGCGGCGGGAAGCGGAACGTTGTCAGCACGGATCGCTTATCAGGACGTGGCGCAACGGCCGGATCACGCTGGAGACCGCCGAGGCTTTCAGCGTCGTCAACGAGTTCCTCGTCGGACCATGCCTGGCGTTCAAAAACGGACCACCAGCCCGGCTTCTGAGCCCGCTGATGAAACCAAACCAGCTCCGCGATTGTCTCGTTCAGCTGAGCATCACCGAGCAACGAGGTACGCACGCGAGCAGCCAGTTGTTGCTTCTGCATCTCCAATGCAGCGCGGTCAGCGGATCGATCGGGCTTGCCGCTGCTTGCATCGTTCGCGGGCTGGTAGTCGCAACCCACCGGGCGCTGGCGTTCAAGCCAACGATGCATCTCGGCGGTCGAGACACAATCGTCTTTGTTGTAACTGGCAATGGCGTCGAGGATGGTCTGGTCCGGCGCAACGCGCCAACGCTCGTACTCAACGATACTGGCGGCGGCGTTCGTCACCTCCCCGCTTCGCTGGCCCCAGTAGATTTTCTCCAGGTCCTTCAACGAGTAGCCTTCGGTCGATGCCATGACGCCTTGCCTGGCCACCCGGTAGAGGTCGACGAAACGGTTGTCCCGCAACATCTGGTCCAACTCCGCCTCCATCGTCGCATATCGCATGGCGAGGCGCTTCAATGCGTTCGGCTCGTACTGGGCATAGTGGTAGATGTGAGCGCCGGGATAGCGCGCCAAGTGGGCCATGAAGATTTCGATCAGCCGTTCGAACGCGGCTTTCTCTGCTGCGTGGTCATGCGCCCATAGCGGCAGGAATTCCGGCTCCCCACCTAGCGTCAAGGGTCCCCAAAGACCAAAAAGATACTCAAGGCCGCCATCGTAAAGCGGATCGCCTTCCATGTCGAAATAGACGTCGCCTGGGTTCGGCGCCGGCAGCAACCGAAAGCCGCGTCCCGGCGTGACAGGCAGAACTTCCGCCGAGAGTACTCCGCTTTCCCGCGCCTTCAGTTGGAGGCGCGCCTGGGCCCGCAGCTTGTGCAGTGTCGGATCGCCGATGCCCGGTACGGTCGCTGTGTCGGGAAGGCGCGCCAGGTCGACAAGCGTTTTGACACCCCCTAGCTCCAGTTTGACGACCTGATCCCCTGTGACGCCTGCCACAAAGTGCGGGCTATCGACGGCGCGCCATTCGGCATCGCAGCGGGCGCGATAATCGCATTGGGCGCAGGCCGCGCACGGAACAGGGCGCGTTGAGCGGTTTGGTTCAGCAACAAAGGCTTCGAACCGCCGCATCAGGCGCTTTAGGATGAAACGCGTCCGCCGAAGGTCAAACCTCGTCGGCGCGCCACCGCCAACGTGGATGACGCCTTCGGAGACTGGATGGCCGAGGACGCTCTCGATGAGTTCAGCGTAGATGCCCAGCTGGAGGACGTGTTCGGCCTTGGCCTTTCGCGCCAGCTTCGCGTCTTCCGGAACATAGGCGGCTCCCCCAGCGGAAGGCGTGCGGATCAGGAAATCCGGGAGGCCGAGCCAGTCCCCATGGACCAGTGCGCCCTGATAAATGAGCGCGGCGCCGGCCTTAATCGCCTTTAGCGTCGCATCTACGCGAGACGGCATCGCGCCTTCGCTAGGAATGCTGATGGCCGGCCCCAACGCCGCCTCAAGTCGCTTAAGCACCACCGCCTCGTGCTCGAAGCCACGCTCGCGAATAAGTTCCAGCGTCGGATCCGGTGCAGCATTTGGAGAGACGCCGGCCAGCCAAAGAGCCGACTGGTGCTGGCAACCGAGGTAGTCGTTGAGGCGCGATGCAGAGAGCGAACGGGTCATGATTTCAGTCCTGCCCGGTCGATACGTCAGATTTGGACGTAGCTGGACCGGAGCGCGCGGCATCCTCCTCCGCAAAGGCATGAGACTGGTGATGCGTCGTCGCCTTCGCCAGCTCGAACTGCATCTCGGAATGCAACGAGGCGGGCGCGATGATTTGAATCTTGTTCTGCCAGCTGAACAAGTGCCATGCGAGTTCGAGCATACCGCTGGCCCGAAAGCGAACGATCGCTGTCCCGTCGGCTTGGTACTCGACAGTCTGGTCAGGATGGAAACGCCAGTTCACAAAGTCAGCCATGCCGGCATGCAGGACGCGAAGAACCACGTCTTCTGGCTCGGTATGATAGAAGCCGAAGGACCGGTTTACGAATGTCGGAAGATGGAAATCTGCCGGACGCAATGCGGATTTCTTCAGGAGCTTGAGGTCCGCGATGCGGTCCAACCGCCAGGCCTTGATCCTGTCTCCGTCAATTTCCGGCCCCACCAAATAGTTCATCCGCCCGAAAACGATGCCATAGGGGGCAACGGCGCGCGTACGTACCGGCTTGTCGATGCTCTGATAGACGAACTCGATCGCCGTCATCGCGCAAATCGCCTCGCGCAGGCGACCGAGCAGCTGGTCATTCTCGATTGGTCTCGGGCCAGCCTGCACGGCGATCAGCTCCGCCTGTAGCAGGGCTTCGAGGTCCGGCGCTATTTTGCGAAGCGCCGGAGGCTTCAGAGCAGCATGGACCTTGCGCTCAAGGTCACGAAGCGAGCGGGCGAGTGCGCTCTGCCCGCCCCGTTCGAGTTGCTGGGCGGCCTGGTTCAGTGCTCCCAGTTCGGAGACGGTGGGGTTGTTGTAGAAGCTGTCGAGTCCGCCAGGAATCCGGAACCGTTTTTTGCGGCCATCTGCGATGTCTTCCATGGTCGGAAAAACGAGCAGCAGTGAAGTGCACATACGCTCGGCGGTGCTGCGGCTGACGCTGGCCACAGCGGCCATTTCGTCCAGCGTCAGCCCCTCGGCGCTTCCCGCAAGCGTCCGCGCCAACAGCAAGAGCTGCTCAAGCTTTTCGTGCCGCATTCCCCAACCTACGTCCAATTCTGACGTACCAGCCTAGCAAGGTTCAGCCTGACGGTCACCGGTCTTCGGTCTGACCGAAAACCTGGGACAGGAACCCTGCCATGACGAAAGAACCCGCTACGGACGAACATAAAGACCAAGACGACAAGGATCAGAAGGGTCGCGAGCCGCCTTGGCGCTTGAACGTCCAAGGTGTCCAGGTCGAATCGCGCAAGCCCGAGATCGTCGTGCGCGACGCCATTAAACTTGCCGGCTTTGACCCTGACACGCCCTGGATCATCGTGCTGAAAACTGCTGGCGGTCCCAAGAAGGAGGTCAGCCTCAAGGACGTCATCGATCTCCGGCTGCCCGGCATCGAGAAGCTGCGCCTCACGCCCCGGCAGATCGACAATGGCGAGAGCGCGCTGCCGGCGATGCGCTCCGAATTCGCCCTGCTTTCCCAGGACGAAGTATTGCTGCAGCGTCGCGGCCTGCGCTGGGAAACCGCCCTGGACAATGGACGGCGGTGGCTACTGGTCCGAGGGTATGCGCTGCCTGACGGCTATTCACATAGGGATATCACACTCGCGATCGAGATACCCGCCAGCTATCCCGGCGCTCAGCTCGACATGTTCTACTGTCATCCGCACCTCTCCCGCACATCTGGCGGCGCAATCCCGCAGACAGAACATGTCGAGTCAATTTTCGGGACGAGCTATCAGCGCTGGTCGCGGCATCGTCCGTGGGATGCTGCACGCGATACACTGGCGACCCACCTCGCCCTGGTTGATGAATTTTTCCGGCGTGAGGTCGAGTGATGCACACCCGGCAATCCACGCTTGTGCTACCTGCCGGCGTTCACGGGCAGTTACACCGGCATCTGTTTCCGGGCGACGGCCTTGAGGCCGCAGCGCTGGTGCTGTGCACCGTTGTGGATGGGGCTCGCCTGAAATTCATCGTGCGGGACATTCTTCAGGTTCCCCACGACGCCTGTGACCGGCAGGCCGATGCATTGACGTGGCCGGGTGAATACGTAGAGCAGGCAATCGACCTGGCTGAGGCCAGCGGCCTGGCGATTTTTGCCGCGCACTCTCACCCTGGCGGATTTTTTGGCTTTTCCGCGCTCGACGATGCCAGCGACGCGCTATTGATGCCCGCGCTCCGGCTCGGCGCGGGCATCGCTTGCGGCTCCGCCATCATGACCCCGGACGGGAAAATCCGCGCTCGGACTTATCTCCGGGGACCTGCTCCAACGCCGGTTGATCTTGTCATGGTCCCGGGCAGCGACATCACTCTCTCTTTTGACGCGCTCAGCGATGATGCGCGACCGGCCCGCCCCATCGCGGCGTTCACCTCCGGTATGACCGAGGTCGTGTCTAAGCTGAGCGCTTGCGTCATCGGTGTATCCGGGACCGGGTCGGTTGTCGCCGAACAGCTGGCGCGGCTTGGATTTGGCCAAATCATCCTGATCGATTTCGACCGTATCGAGCGCCGCAACCTCAATCGCATCCTGAACGCTAGGCTGGCCGATATCGGCGCATTGAAGGTCGACGTATTCGCCAACGCTATCCGCTCATTTCGTTCGGACTGCGATGTCCGAGCCGTCGCAGCGAGCATCAGCACGCGAGCGGCTGTATTAGAGGCCGCGGAAGCTGACCTGCTCTTTTCCTGCGTCGACAGCGCTGAAGGCCGCTTTATCGCGGATCGCCTCGCCGCCTCTCTTGCGATTCCGCTGTTCGATGTTGGGGTCTCCATTCCAACACGCGTGGGGGCTGATGGCCATCGCTACATCGCCGAGGCATGCGGCCGGATCGACTATGTCTTCCCGGGTGGATCCACATTGGGTGACCGCGGCGTCTACACGCCCGCGTCTCTCGAAGCCGACTATTTGCGGCGCAACGCGCCGGAGACCTACCGACAGAAAACGGAAGAAGGCTATATTCGGGGCGTCGTCGAAGAAGCCCCCGCCGTGATCTCGCTCAACATGCGCGCGGCGTCGGCTTGCGTCATGGAATTCATCGCGCGCGCCTTCCCTTTCCGCCACGGGCCCAATCACGCCTACGCGCGTACGACATTTCTGCTCGCCGACGGTGATGAAGAGCGAACCGCTGAGCATGAGTTCCCGTCAACCGGCTGCAGTTTGCTTGCCCGCGGCCTGCAAGAGCCACTGCTTGGCTTACCGGCCTTAGCTTCGCGGGAGCTCGCCGCCTGATGCACTTCCCGTTTTGGCTGAAGGGTTTCCTTGCCGCGATCAGTCCGGCCAGGCGCATGAAAGTGATCGAGGGAGATTCGCTTCCGGAAAAGCTGCCATGGCGCGATCTCCTGCTTGCACGCGAGGAGGAGGACCAATGGAGCGTCGGCATGCGATGCCCATGCGGCTGCGGCCAGCGCCTGGAGCTCATGCTGCTCAAGCAGGTAAAGCCGCGCTGGGATCTAACAACCGACACCAAGGGCCGGCCAACCCTTAGCCCTTCCGTGTGGTTGCGGACGGGATGCCGTTCGCACTTCTGGGTGCGCGGCGGAAAGATCATCTGGTGCGAGTGACGCAAGGTGACGGCGGATAACCGTAGGGGCAACCGAGCCCGAGTTTGTCCAAAGGATTTTGATTCTCAGGCGTCCAGACGAACCGCCTAGAAAGGGCTTAGCTTTGGGAAAATGGGAAGGGGAATCAGTGTCCAAATCCAGCTCGGTCAATGCCGACATCAGGCCGGTCGCGGGCGAAAGTCTTGCAACGCTCGCAAAGGTGTCGGCCAAAGCGGTGCAACTGCTTAAGGGGACGTCCAAGCCAGGTCCGGACAGCTCCATCGCCAGCAATACCTGGACAAATCCGGACGCCAACACGTCGCTTCATGAAAGCGTCCAGGCAAATCTCGACGCGTATCGGACATTGCCACAGGAGCCCGCCTTCGCGCGCGTGGTTGTCGTCGACGAAGAGGGGAAGCGCGAGACATTCTACATCTGCCGCGCAACGCCGTTGGCGCTGGACGACGCAAACGCCAAGCTCGCGAGCTATAGGTCGGCAAGCGGCCGCCTCGCATCAATTCCGGTTGGCGAAGAACATTCGATACTGCGCTCGGGAAAATCCGTATCCGTGCAAGTCGTGGAGTCGGCCCGCTTTCGCCCCCTGCTCGACGGACAGGGATGGGACGCGCGTCATGCGCTTCTGGAAGGGGAAACCTACGGCCGGTTAAGCGTCGACTCCTTCCGCAATCTCGTCGGATCGGCGGTAATCGACATCGACGAGTCCGTGCTTGACGACCTGTTGAGGGAAGAAGTGGAAGCCACGCTTGTGCGCGAAGGGTGGCGACGCGCCGTCATCGCAAAAATGGATCTTCGAGACCAGCCGGTGCTCGATCGGTTTCAGGACGAGATCTTCCGGCTTCCGCTCAATAGCCGGCTCCTGATACTCGGCGCCCCGGGCACCGGAAAGACCACGACGCTCATTCGTCGCCTGGGGCAAAAGCTGGATGTCGCCTTTCTCGATGCAGACGAGCAGCATGCGATCCGATCGCAGTCCCAAGAGGCTGGCGATCATTCGACCAACTGGTTGATGTTCGCACCAACTGAACTCCTCAAGCTATATGTGAAAGAGGCCTTCAACAGGGAAGAAATTCCGGCACCGGACGAGCGCATCAAAACATGGACGGAAGTCCGGTCCGACTTAGCGCGGAACACGTTCGGCATTCTTCGATCGGCAGCTAACAGCAGCTCCTTCATCATGCGGGAATCGGCCAAGACGTTGGCCGCCTCAACGGTTACGGCCCAGATTGCGTGGTTCGAAGATTTCGATCCGTGGCAACGCAACGCCTTCTGGGACGAAACGCGGGCATCTGCGGAGATCCTGTCTGAATCAGGCGACGCGGAAACGATGGCGTTCGCCGGTAAGATATCTGGCCTGATGCCTGAGCACACTGCGCCCGGCGCCGGCACGCTTGCTGATCTTATTGCGCTTGCTCCTGACATCCAGGCCGTCGTCGAAGAAAAGAGGGCTCTCACCGACAAGGCCATTCGCGGGAGTCTCAACCTTCAGGTCAACAAGGACAGGACCTTCCTCGACCAACTCGGCAGCTTCATCGAAGGATTGTCTGAGCCGGCCTTTGATGCGGACGACGCGGACAGCGACGACGATGACGACGTCATACTGAACAAGGTTGGACGAGAAGCAGCCGGAGCTCACTATATTCGCGCCGTCCGGCTTTTGGCGCGGGCGAAAGCCCAAGGGCGCAGCGTTTCCAAGACCAGCCGCACAGGCCGTGTCATTGACTGGCTTGGCGATCGACACCCAAGCTCTGAAGACTTGGCTGATATCGGCAAGAGCCTGCTCATACAGGCTTCGCTTCGACGCATCGCAGCGCCTGTTCGTAGATATGTGGACGGGATTCCCGCGCGCTACCGCCGGTTCCGCAGGCTCCGTCAGGCCGAGGGCCAGTGGTACGCAGGCGATGGATTGGCCTCACCGACCTCCATGTTCTGGAAGTCGACATGATCCTGCTATCGATGCTCCGCGCGTCCGACGAATTGATAGCACGAGGACGCGCGTTCAAGGACAGCAGTGCAGGCCGCTCAGCCGCAGAACGCATGGAGCAGCTCTATCGAACGCAAGTCGTTGTGGACGAGGCAACGGATTTTTCGCCGCTGCAGCTGGCCTGCATGGCGACGCTATCCCATCCTGCCACGCGTTCGTTCTTCGCTTGCGGCGACTTCAATCAGCGCGTGACCAACTGGGGCGCCCGGACGCAAGCCGATGTTCGGTGGGCTATTCCAAACATCGACGCCAGGACTGTTACTGTCGCCTATCGCCAAAGCCGCCATTTGCATGAGCTTGCACGATCCATTGCACAGTTGACGGGGGGCGATGTGGCTGGCGCCTCCCTGCCCGACTTCGTCGATAATGACGGGCTCCCGCCGGTGCTCGCCACGGACCTAAATGACGCTGACTCCATAGCCGCCTGGCTGAGCAGGCGTATCGAGGAGATCGATGGCGCGCTGCAGGGCGAACTGCCGTCAATTGCTGTGCTCGTGAATAGCGAGGATGAAGTCCGAACGGTTGCACGCAGTCTCGAGGCTGCCCTGACAGCCCAGAACATACCCGTGGTTGCCTGCACGGACGGCCAGGTCGCGGTCGCGATGGCGCCGTCCGGGTGTTCAACGTGGAGCATATCAAAGGCCTGGAATTCGAGGCCGTCTTTTTTGTCGGAATCGACAAGCTCGCAGAACAGCGACCCGATGTCTTCGACAAGTTCCTCTATGTCGGCGCGACGCGGGCAGCGACATACTTTGGGTTGGCCTGCGAACACGATCTACCCAATCTATTATCGCCGCTTCGATCGTGCTTTGTCGCGACGTGGTAGGCGGCTTCGGATCTTTCAAAGTGTCCAGACGAACTTCAATGTTTGCAGGCCGATTCTAACTCCAACCAGTAAGATTCGAAGGCCTCTCGTGACCCGACTTCTTACCCGCCTCAGCGATCGTCACCCGAAGGGCGAAGATCCGCCCGTCCGGCGCGGCTTCGCGCGCGCCGCGCCTAGAGCGCGAGCCGACAGGCGACGCCAAATCCTGAGCCAACCGACCTTTTCCACACACCCAATCACCGGGAGCATCGGTACGATTCCTCGGACAACAGGCCTAACCTCCAAGGTTTTGTATCAATCCCTTAGTCACTAACGGCCAACCCGATGTAAGCTGGCACCTACCCGCGACATGTCATTTTAAAGAAAACCTCCTTCTTTCTGAGCTTTATGGGACATAACCAGCCAACGTTCCAGATCCAAGTTGCATGTTTTTTTAACAACGTTTCTTGCATACTGACCCCTCACGCATTAGTTCACCGACGAAGGAGCGTGCGATGTCAGCGCTAGACGACCTCAAGAAACGCCTCCGGCCCGGACAGGCCTACCGCCGCAAGGATCTTGCGCAGTGGTCGAACGCTGTTGATCGCCACCTCCAGCAGCTGCTTGAAGAGGGGCGGCTCAAGAAGGTTTCGGGCGGGGTCTATATGGCGCCGCGCAAGACGCGCTTCGGCGCAGCGCCGGCAGCGCCTGAAGAGTTGGTCGGCTCTTTCCTACACGATGACAGGTTCCTGCTGGTGTCGCCCAACGCCTACAATGGCCTGAGCGTGGGAACGACGCAGCTTTACAACACGCCGGTGGTCTACAACCATAAGCGGCATGGAGAGTTCGAGCTCAACGGACGCGCTTATGACTTTCGCCGCCGCGCATCGTTTCCCAAAAGCGTCAGCGAGGAGTTCCTGCTCGTCGACCTGCTGCACAACCTGAACAGGCTGGCGGAAGACCAGGGCGCCGTTCGCGCGCGCGCGCTGGCGCGCGCCAGGCAGATGGATCGCAAGCGCCTGACCAAGGCAGTCTACGAATACGACTCGGCGCGGGTTCGCAAACTTCTGGAGCCTCTCTTCAAGGGCGATGAAGCGAGACTAGCTGCATGACCTTCCTCCACGAGCAATCCGACTTCGGCGACCTGCTCGAGGTTGTCGGCGACATCCTGAAAATCGATCCAGGGCTCGCGGAGAAAGACTACTGGTCCCAGAACGGCTAGAAGCCCGCTGGATAGCCGCTACAGAGAGAGTCCAATAGGTTGCGGATGTTGACGTTAGGCCAGACGAACGGGTGCAGCTCCGGCAAGGCGATCTTGCCAAGATCAATGTCCTCCGTCAGCGCGTTGATGGGATAGCTGGTGGTAGTGAGCAGCGACAACGACGCCCCCCTTCGTTGTCTGACTGTGCTTGGGGCTGAGTGTGCCTGAGCCCCAACGATTCGTCTTAGCGGTTTAGGTCTCGGGCGGCGCCACGGTTGGCTTGGCGTTCTGGGCGACAGCCGTGCGTTCGATCTTGGTCTCGACCCAAACCGTGAGATCAGCCCAGACCGGCGAAGGAGAAGCCTCAGCCGCCAGCGCCAGGATACGGTCATAGGCGAGCGGGCGTATCGCATCGGTTGATATCCGGGTCGCATGGCCCAGATCGCCTTTATCAACCTTGGCGGACGTCTGAAGATGCGGTGCCCGGGCATAGGTGGCGACGACGCGCGTCTGCTTGCCGGTCGCGACGCCGAGGGCGCGGGCCAGGACGACGTTCCGCATCCATTGATAGGCGTCGAAGGAGAAGGGGCATGGTGCGTAGGAAGCGTTAGCTTCCAGATCATAGACTGCGGGAATGTGGTCCCAGTATCGCATACCCTTGCCGCTCAGCGCACAGCGCGCCACGACCTGGTTCTGGGGATTGGTCTGGGGTTCGTAGCGGCCGTTGCATGCGATCAGGCCTCTTTTGTCCGGGTTGATCTGGCTGCAGCCGCCACCGGCTTCTGTGAATTTGCATTCGAAAAGGATGATAGCGGACGCGCCGATGGCGACAGCATCGACCTGTGTCGGCTTGACCTCGGCCAGGAGGTTGGACGCGTCCTGCCATTCGAGGAAGAAATCCCATGGACCGTTGGCCGGCAGTTCAAGAGCACGCGCCAACGCCGACCCTATTGCGCTGCGCTCGGCCGCGCCCAAGGCCTTGATCGTTCCAAAAACATCGATCGCGAGCATTTGGGACGAACGTGGCGAGGCGGCATGGGTGTGCCACGGAAACTGCTCCCAGTCGTCGATGGCGGCGTGAGCCCCTGGGTACATATTGGCCCGAACGGCCTCGAACGCATCGAGCAATGTTTCCCCCGGCCTGCACTTCAGTCGGCGACCCTAATATCCCGCCCAGACAATTCCTATAGATTGTGGAACGGACCAACACCCTGCTCTTTTCGGGCGAACCAGCTGTCGCCTGCTTCTCTCGTAGCCGGCGTTTTGGCAGGGCTGCTTCCTCGAAGCCGCGAAGCCGCGCGAGGGGTTTCCCGCCGCTCCCGACGGCCTCTCGCGCGGCTTTGCGGCTAGAATGGCTGGCCACGCCAGAAGCTGCTTCCTTGGTGGGCGGTGAGCGTTTGAAGGGCCGCTCTTGCCGTTGGATAGTCTCGGCCCCACGTCGGATGCGCCATGGCCGCTGAAGGAGGATCGGGGTGGATACCGAACTAATGCTTCAGATTGTCCACCGGGCGGTCGACGCCGACAGCAAAGCGCTCCTGACGCAGTCGATTGCGCAGTTGAATCTGGTGACCGTCGCCGCTGACGATTTTGCCGACGCCGTCCAGCATGCGCCGGGACAATCGTCCAATGACACGCAGACCGGCATTCAAAGCGCTGCCAAGTTGGACGCCGGAGCTGAAGCGCTGATCATGCAAGCAATCGCCGCGCGGTCGGCGACAAAGGCAATGGCCGCCATGAAGAAGCATTTGCTTGATCCCGACACGCGGGCCAATCTGCGGGCGCGGAGTTTCATCTACGAGCTGGCGTTGTTCATCAAACTCTTGGAGCAGATTGCGGCTGGACGGCCAGATCTGGCGGCTGCTCTGTCGCCGTCCATTACAGCGCTGAAGGCGGCGGCTCCCGGCGCGATCGACCTGCGCGAACTCGCTTGCGCATTTCGACGAACGCACGTTGGGGCGCGCCTACAAGAAGACGATTAGCCCGGTGCCGCACAAAACTGGCGGTGAGATCATCGGGCTTGGACTGCACCGCGAGGGCAAGACATTCGGCGGTCACACGGCGAATGGATCATTCGTAGGCATCACGATCGACGGCGCCGTTGTAAGCGCGTGTCGTGCTGCCCTTGTCGGCATGCTGCAGGCTTACCCCGAGGGCCCTGACCTGAAACAAACCATGGCGAACTACCGGGCCTCGATGGCGACCTGATCGCGGCTGAGCCATCGCTCGGGAGCCTCAGCGATCGTCACCCGAAGGGCGAAGACGCGGCACGTGTGCGCCGTGGCTTCGGGCGCGCCGCTTAGAGCGCGGCCGACAGGCGGAGGCCCCAATCCCTTCTCCAGAATCGAAAGGGCGCCGGTCGCCCGACGCCCTGATCTTGCAAGCCCTGGGTTGGGGGGACGGGCCTGCGCGCGAAAGCTGACATATCATCTGCGGAACGCAAGCCGGTGTCAGGGTACGCTCACAACATCCCGAACGCCCGTCGTTCTAGGTAACGGGCAGGTTCAATACGCGCGCCAGTTCCGTGACGTTGGCCGCGCGCCGCGCTTCACTCAGCCCGCGAATGTTCAAGAGCCGCCACTGCACGGCCGGCATGGTCGCGATGTTGGCGAGCCCCAAGAGATCCCACTCCGGCTCGCCCTTCTCGACCGACAACAAGAGTCGGCGATGCGGCTCCGGCATGCCGCCGACGATCTGCAAGACCATCTCGGTCCGCGCGGCTTCAAGCTCCGCCTGCGTCACGTCCTCATCGGTCATACCGGCAAAGCCCCGTGCATATTCCTGGGTGATGTCTTTCGGGCGCGCCGACAGCACTTCAACCATCGGACGGCCATGACCGATCATGTAGACGGCGAATGCGTTGCGTAGCGCCCCATCGATGCCTTCGGTGCGCAGGAGGTCGCGCACGTCGAACAGATCGCGCGGATGCTGACGATCGAGCGCTGCGACCAGCTTGCCGCCATAGAGATCGGGGAAAGAGACCACCTGCATCTCGGCGAAACCAAAGGCTTCTTCCACCTTCGGCGTTACCGCCTGCACCGCCACCGGATAGACCGTGCCGCGCAGCACCGGCGTCACCTCGATCTTGATTTGCGCGGCCGGTGTCGCGATCACCAGCTTGGTGAGCGCGTTCTCGCCTTGTGTTCGCGCCAAGGTGATCCGCACCTGCGGGATTCCGGCTTCGATCCGCGCCTTGACCCGCAGTAGGGCCGCCTCGATCGCGGCAAGCGAGGTCGCCCGATCCTGAACAGGCAGGTAGGTCAGATCGATATCGACCGACAGGCGCGGCATGTCGCGAACAAAGAGATTGATCGCCGTGCCGCCCTTCAGCGCAAAGCACGCCTCCGCCGCCACGAACGGGATCGTGCGGACAAGCAGGCTAACCTGGGCGCGATAGGCGTCAGAGATCATCCCCCGACTTTAGCAGGAAGTCGGGAACTGTGATCCGGTATTTGGGGTCATACCGGCCGTGATCAACCAACGCCCGTTTTCCAGCGCCGAGCTTGATGCGGGAGACGTCGAGCTGCTTGAACCAAGCGTGGTTGTGCCGCTCGGCCAGGAAGAGAAACAGGCGTTTCGTCTTGATTGATTCGCAGGCCTCTAGGAGGCGCTGCAGCCGTTGCGGGCTCAGCGCTGTGAGACCATCGAACAAGCCATCAACCTGCGTGAACGTCTCATGGTTCGGCAGTTGATCGACGAGTTCGAGCGCGGCGCGCTCCAACGTCGACAGCCGAAGCGGCGCGCGCGCCTCCCCCCATTTCATCGAGGTGAAGCTGTCTGCCGGCTGGGTGCCGAAGAAGAGAAATTTGCCGCCTTCAAGCCGGCTGCCCTCTGCGCCGAACAAGGTGCACGGATGCAGCGACCATTCGACATCCACCGACAGACGCTTGAACCAAACGGGCAGAGGCCCGTCGGCGTAAAGCTGCACTTCGCGCAGGCTGCCTGACAGATAGTGACTGAGGCCCCGCATCTCCAGAACGGTGCGACCGCCTATGTGGACGGCGTAACCGAGAAGGCTCTGCAGGGAGAGAACGACGCGCTCCCATTCGAGCCGGTCGTCGGTTGCAAGTTTCGGCAGGGAGGCGACCGGTCGGCGGTAAAGCCCGCGCGTCACCGGTTCGAGCCACCCACTCTTGAGGTATTTGGCGCGCAGCGGTTTCGAATAGCCCTTGTCCTCCAGCCATGGCGCATCGACCACCAGCCCTTCCGGCAGGATATGCTGGAGGCGTTTTAGTTTCTCGTTCCTCTGGGCTACCATGGGTATACCATAACACAATATTCGTAAACCGGTCAAGTTCGACCGTGCCGCGATTAGGTATACCACTGGTATCCCTAAATAAGCCAGTTACGAACCCGCTTTCCATACGCCGTCATGTTCGCTATTTGTTCTCTATGGGCGGCTATAACGGCGACAACACAACCGGCTTTCAATCGCCGGCGCAGGACTACATCGAGGGCGTGCTGGATCTGGCCGCCATTCTCGATCTGCGTCGGCCTGGGCGCTATCCGGTGCGGGTGAAGGGTCAGGCCCTCGCCGCGCGCGGCATTCGGGACGGGGATATCCTTGTCGCTGACGCCGCCGCCGAACCGCGGGCGGGTGTCGTCTGCGTCGCTATGGTCGGCGGCGACGTCATCCTCGCAACGCTCAGCAAGCGCGATGATATCTGGGTGTTGAAGCCCTCCTCGGGCGCGATCATCACCATCGCCGACGATGTCGAGGTCTGGGCGATCGTTCAGGCGCTCGTCCGGACCAACGTCTGATGTTCGCGCTGATCGACGCCAACAGCTTTTACTGCTCGTGCGAGCGCGCCTTCGATCCGCAGCTGCGGCCCCTGCCCGTCGCCGTGCTGTCTAACAATGACGGCTGCGCCATCGCCCTAACCCGCGAGGCCAAAGACCTCGGCCTCAGGATGGGCGACCCTTATCACCTCGTCGCCAAGCGGCCGGAGCTGAAGCCAATCGTCTGGCGCTCGTCAAACTATGCCCTCTATGGCGATATGAGTCGTCGCATCTACGAGACGCTGCTGGAGCTGGTCCCGGTAGTCGAGCCCTACTCCATCGACGAGATGTTCCTCGATCTGGCCGGCATGCCGGGCGATCTCGCTCGCCTCGCCGCTGACATTCGTAGCCACGTCCGACGGATCGCCAAGATTCCCTGCTGTGTCGGCATTGGCCCGACCAAGACCATCGCCAAGCTCGCCAACAAGGTCGCTAAGAAGGACCGCAACGGCCCTGGCGTCTGTGACTACAGCGAAGCAGCCGTGCGCGCCGCTGCCTATCCCACCCTGCCGCTGAGCGACGTCTGGGGGATCGGTCCGGCGTCGGGCTCGAAACTCGCGGCGCTGGGCGTCGAAACGGTCGGGGCGTTTGTGGCGATGCCGGCGGAGCGCGTGCGCAAAGTCCTCACCGTCACGGGCGCGAAGACCCACGCCGAACTGCAGGGGGTCATCTGCTTCCCGTTCAACACGGCGCCTGCGACCAAGAAAAGCCTTGCAGTCACGCGCAGCTTCGGTCGCTCGGTGACGACCTGGCCCGAGATGCGTGACGCCATCGCCAGCTACACGACCCGCGCCGCCGAGAAGATGCGTCGCCATGGGCTGGTCGCGTCGGCCATGCAGGTGTTCATGCTCACCAACCGCTTCAACAAAGATCCGCGCTACGCCAATCAAGTGACGTTTGCGGTGGAGCCCACGGCAGATAGTTTTGCGTTGATCGCCTCGGCGGTGCATGCTGCTGAGCGGCTGTGGCGCGATGGCTATCGTTTCGCCAAGGCGGGCGTCGTATTCGTCGACCTGCATCGGCCGGACGAACTGCCAATCCAGATGCTACCCTCACGCGACCTCGAGCGGTCGGCCCGCCTAATGGCGGCGCTCGATGGCGTCAACGACCGGTTCGGCCGGAACACCCTCCGCCCCGGCGGCACCGGTCCCAAACCACAATGGGGCATGCGGCGCGCGCGCCTCTCACCTGCCTACACAACACGACTCGAAGATGTGCTGGAAGCCCAAGCCTAGAGGCGAGTGACAGCCTGTTCGCAAGCGGTTGGAGAAGCGTTTTCGAATCTCGGTTACAGTGCACAGGTCGGAAACACTGGGGGGCGATAGTATGGGCACGGAGATTACACTTGATGTGGGCGGGATCTCCGTTGACTACAGCAAGAATTATCGCGGAAACGACCACGGGTCGCTGTTCCAGGAGACGGACCGGAGGCGCGTTCGTTCTGAACAAATCGATTATGATTACTTCGCCGAGAACGGCGAAGACCCTGCTGACGTGGAGATGGCGTTCGTCTGCAAGCTCCGAGACGTCGTCCCGAGACTAGAGCTGCTCGGATTTACCCTGAGGACGGCAGAAGCCGACTATGCGGCTCTCCTTGCCCGACGTCGGAGCACGGCCTCGTCCGACGATGAGGACGATGAGGACGATGAAGACCCAACAGACGACATGTCGTTTGCAGAATTCTGCGCATTCGTCGGCGCGCATGCGGTGCAAGACCTGGACGAAACCTTTGTTTCGGGCGTCACGGAAGATGCAGAAGCGAAGGTCCGAGGTCGATTTACTGAAGCCGTGACGGCGCGGCTCCCTGTTGATCGCTATGAACTTCGTGACGCTTACTCAGAGCGCACTTTTTTCGGCGCACTGGTCGGGCTCTTCCATCCGTACACTGTATTGCGGATTCTCGCGACAGCGCCGGCCAATCTCGATCTGGATGTGATCTGGCAATACGGCCCCCTGGTCGAAGCCGGCTGGGCCGAGACGGAGGAATTTCAACCTTGCGCACGTCGTCGCGAAACATTTCTGATTGCAACCGAGGGCAGTTCCGACGTTCACATTTTGCGGCGAGCGTTCCAGCTGCTTCGCCCGGATATTGAGGATTTCTTCCGGTTCATCGACGTAAGCGAGGGACACCCGTTTTCAGGCACCGGCAGTCTTCGCAAGTTCGCCGAAGGCCTCGCGAAGATCGATGTGCACAATCAGACTGTCTTTCTTTTTGACAACGATGCGGAAGGCTTTGACGCCTTCAAGAAGCTGGCGTCGCTCACTCTGAGAGGTGGCTCGGTTTGTCTGAACAGGTTCCGGGGGTTGGATAAGTGGATTTCCGCCTCGGTTATGCTGCGGCCGGGATTGGCTGCAGCGGGTTGAAGTACGCCTCGTCCGGGGTTTGCCGGTCAAGGCTCGAGTGAGGGCGCCCGGCATTGTAGAAGGCGAGATACCGGCCGAGCGAGGCGCGGGCTTCCGACACGCTGGCGTAGGCGCGGAGGTAGACCTCCTCGTACTTGATGGTCCGCCAGAGCCGCTCGACGAACACGTTGTCCCGCCACGCGCCTCTGCCATCCATGCTGATGGCGATGCCAGCCGTCTTCAGCACGCCCGTGAACGCCATCGATGTAAACTGGCTGCCCTGATCGGTGTTGAAGATCGCCGGCCTGCCCATGTCGCGCCAGCGCCTCCTCCACCGCCTCGATGCAAAAGCTTGCGTCCATCGAGATCGACAACCGCCAGGCCAGAACCCTGCGGCTGAACCAGTCGACCACCGCCGCGAGATAGACGAACCCGCGCGCCATCGGCACGTAGGTGATGTCCATCGCCCATACCTGGTTGGGCGCCGTCACCGGAACCTTGCGCAAGAGATAGGGGAAGACCTTGTGCCCCGGTGCGGGCTTCGAGGTGTTCGGCCGGCGATAGATCGCCTCGATGCCCATTGTCTTCATCAGCGTCGCGACGTGCAAGCGCCCCACTTCAAAGCCATCTCGTCTTCAACAGCCCCTGAAGCATGCGGCTTCCGGCGAAGGGATAGTCGAGGTGCAGCTCGTCGATCCGTCGCATCAGCGCAAGGTCGGCGGAGGATGTCGGGCGGGGCAGATAGTAGACGCTGCCCCGGCTGATCCCGAGCAAGCCTGCCTGCCGCCCGACTGACAGCTTGTGCTTCCGGTCGATCATTTCTTTGCGCCCGGCAACAGGCCTGCCTTGTCGAGCGCACCGGATAAAAAATCATTCTCCAGCGCCAGCTGACCGATCTTGGCATGCAGCGACTTCACGTCGATCGCCGACGCAGCCTCGGCCTTCTCACCGCTGTCGAACACCTCGGAGGCGCCTTCCAGCAACTGCTCCCGCCATGTCGAAATCTGGTTCGGATGGACGTCGAACTGCTCAGCCAGCTCCGACATCGTCTTCTCACCGCGTATCGCGGCAAGCGCCACCTTTGCCTTGAAGGCCGGGCTGTGGTTCCGCCGCGGTCGTCTGCTCATCGTCTCTCCTGCTCTCGGCCATCATGCCGATCTCAGGCAGAAATTCCACTTAACCCCGTGTGCAGATTTCCCGAGCCACCTCTCTGCCGCCGAACATGCGGATGATGTTGTTGCCCGACCTCGTGGCGTTCGAGTCTTTTCCGGCACGTGGGCCTGAAGGAATACTCAACGCCAATATCAATGGTCGCGCAGCCGCCATCGAGTGTTATCTCGACCTCACTGTTGCGGGATGCCCCGCTCCCCAAGTCCTCTGGACGAACTTCAAATCCGACACAGATAGCTATCAAGGCGCATTGGAGCAGAAAGAAGCGTTCACAAAAGCCTTGATGCAGCAGTCTGCAAAGACGATCGCAGAAGGCGGGTACGACACCAGCAAGCTTGTCGCGGTGTTAGGTGGGATCGTCGCCCAATGCACGGCAATCGCTGAGCGCGCCAACGCCCACACCCTTCCCCCGGAGGTGTGACGTTGATCGAGAAGCTTGCGGAGTAGTCGAAGCGCCATCGTCGCCAGCTCAGGACGGTTTAGACTTGGCTCGATTTGGATGCCTTACCTCGCAATTCTACAGGGACAGACCGCAGCGACTTTATCAGGTCAGATCTCGACCTTGAGCCTGTCCTTATAGAACTCTCAACCTCAGGTCAGCCTTCGCGCAAACGTCATCGTAGAACAACGTTTCCCAATACAGTTCCCCGATCGACATCTTCGTTGCGGGATCTCGTAAGTCCTGCGTTCCAAACCAACCCTTGCCAGTGGGAAACGGCGTACCAGGCATGCGCAGTCCGTTGATGGTGTCTCCAATCAGGTAGCCGTAAAAACGCTTCAAGCGTCCTTTCGATTTAGCGGCCAGCAACTGCGAATATTCCATCAAGTCGCCCAGATGATCACTGAGCTCGACACCCGGTGCCTTAAACTCGATGACTATGGCCGACCCTTCCCGCATAAAGAGTGCAATGTCCGGCCGCTTGGCACCGTGCTCCGCAGATCGCTGCTCGAGAATTTTTTGGATTTCCGAGTCGATGTCGGATTCGAAAAGTTTTTCTCCGTCCTCCCAGGGAACGCTCGAAAGGGCTTTGTTCGAAGCAATGTAGTCAAAGTACTGATATTCTTCGCTCAGCAACCAGATGTCGTGCTCGTCCGTTTCGAGGCTGTCTTTTCCCATCGGAAAGAAGATGCTGTGGATCAGCTGTTCGTCCTTTCGACGGCCAGCTGGATTGATCTGAACCTTGAGACGCTTTTGCACCGCCAGCTTCAGCACCTCAAGGATAGCCGCCCTGCGGACGACCAACTGCGAGAGGTGGGCCATGTCGATGTTTTTCAATGATGAAGTGTAGCGCCAGGCGAGCTCATTCACCTTCTTTCGAAATTCAGCATCGTCAGGTTCCGTGCCGATCAGCTCTTCCTTCAACGATATGATGGCGGACGTGTCCTCGATCGCCCTTTCCTGGTAGGCACGAAGAACTCGCTCCGTCACGGTTGTCTCAGTGTCACCGTACTGAACGCGCACGCGTGCATCGGCAATCATCGCGGGAGTCACACCAAACTTTGCATTCACCTTCGAGACGACATCATCCCTATCCCATTTGGGCGCATCCAGCATGGCGGATACGATAGGATCGATTGCCTCGTAGATTTCCTCGAATGACAGCAGCCTCCGCCAAAGCGGGTTGAACTCCCGATCCTCCGGCAGCGCAAGTCGATCGCGCTGCTCGGTGAGGTGTTCGTCAAAATAATCGCTCTCGACGAATACCATGTGAAATTTACCGGAGATTGGGCTGTTCTCAGCGGATCCCGTTTTGAGGTACCGCTTGGTGACATCCTGTACCGGCGCTCTTTTCGCGCACAACGCGACAAGGTTTTTCGGCATATCGAACTTCGCCGCATCAAGACTATAATGGGTGATCGCAAGCGCGATGTGTCTCGGGCCATAACCTTGGCCTGCCGGCAGCATGATCTCCGCCTTTTCTGTCGAGGTCACGGCTGGCAGATCAGTGAGGCCTAACTTTGCCGATTTGGTTTTGTTGTCGTACCTCGTTCTCACGTTGATCGCGAAATCGCCCAGCCGGTCCTTCAGCCCCACGAGGCGGTGAAGAAATCCAAAGAGAATGATTTGTTTCAGCGCCTGAGCTGAAAACTTCTCACGCAAGTCGCTAAGAGAAACGTACCGTCGCCAGATGTCCTCCCGCATGGCATCCAAGACGACCTCTGTCGCATTCTCTCGCGCAGTAATTTCCGTGTTTACGAACGAGCCCTCATCAACCTCTCGGGCGCTTTCGTCGATTTTCAACTCGCTCTTCAGCGTACGACTGCCTTCGGAGTAGATTGAACCGCGCCGGTAACCCCGGAGGCTGTTTGGTTTTAGTTACGCAGCGATAGCTGTTTCCTCCAGCGACGCATAGTAGGCGGCCTCTGCCTCGGCGGGCGGGATGTTGCCGATGGGCTCGAGCAGCCGGCGATTGTTGTACCAGTCGACCCATTCGAGCGTGGCGTACTCGACAGCATCGAGCGATCGCCACGGTCCCTTCCGCCAGATGACCTCCGCCTTGTAGAGTCCGTTGATCGTCTCAGCGAGGGCATTGTCGTAACTGTCGCCGACACTGCCGACGGAGGGCTCAAGTCCGGCTTCGGCGAGGCGCTCGGTGTACTTGATGGACACGTATTGCGATCCGCGGTCCGAGTGGCAGACGAGTCCGCCGCCCGAGAGAGGCCTGCGATCGTGAAGGGCTTGCTCCAGAGCATCGAGAACGAAGCCGGCGTGAGCCGAACGGGAGACGCGCCAGCCGACGATGCGGCGGGCGTAGACGTCGATGACGAACGCCACGTAGACGAAGCCGGACCAGGTGGCGACATAAGTGAAGTCCGAGACCCAGAGCCTGTTCGGCGCCGGTGCTTTGAAGTCGCGGTTCACCCGGTCCAGCGGGCAAGGCGTGGCCTTGTCGCTGAACGTTGTTCGATGCGGCTTGCCACGGATGACGCCCTTGAGCCCCATCGCCTTCATCAGCCTTGAGACCGTGCAGCGGGCGATCGCAAAGCCTTCTCGCAACAACTGCCGCCAGACCTTGCGAACGCCGTAGACCTGGAAGTTCTCGCTGAAGACCCGAAGGATCTGCGGCTTCATCGCCTCATCGCGCTGAACTCGCGGCGGCGCCGTGTCGGGGCGTCGCCGTCGCGCATCGTGCGCATGGAAGGTGGACGGGGCGATCTTCAGAACCCGGCAGATCGGCTCGACCCCGTACGCGGCGCGATGATCATCGATGAAGGCGATCATGGCTTGAACCGGCGGTCGAGCTCCGCCTGGGCAAAATACGCGGAGGCTTTCCTGAGAATCTCGTTCGCCTGGCGCAGCTCGCGGACCTCACGTTCCAGCGCCTTCATCCGCTCGCGCTCGTCGGTCGAAAGACCCGCTCGCACGCCCCGGTCGCGTTCCGACTGCGTGACCCAGTTGCGCAGGGTCTGCGCCGTGCATCCGATCTTGGCTGCGATCGAGACGATCGCCGCCCACTGCGAGGCGTGCTCAGCCCCATGCTCCATCACCATCCGGACCGCTCGATCGCGGACCTCAGGCGAATACTTCGGTCGTGCTTGCTTGCTCATGGCTCCAACCTCTCAAAGAGTGGAGCCTCCGGCAAACCCGGCGCGGTTCAGATCGACACGACGTTTATTTGCCGGAAATAGTGAAGGAACTGGATGCGCCCGACGCCCCTGCTTTTTCCTAGTCCCTCGATGTTCAGGTCATCCTTGAAAGAGGTATCGACCGTACAGAATGCCTTACGCTCCGGTTGACCGAACCCCGCACCGTTGTCCCTGCAGGCAACACTCATCACTTGCTCGTAACCGGTTAAGTCGGCATCGCGAAAATCTAGGGTCAACGTAACTTTGAGCGCGGGCGGGTCAGATTCACGAGCAGCCCGAACGAGATAGTGGTCGACGGAGTTCGCCAACAACTCCGCAAAGACGATTTGCGGTGAAGGATTGATCTTCGTATTTTTTAGCCCGCCTCGAACGTCGAGTGTCATTGCTTTCAACCGCAGCTGCTCAGCGACCCTGCTTTAGATGCGCTCTGGAACTTGGTAAAGCGGCAGGGGCCCCACCGCCATGTAACGAAAAACCATCACGCTAGCGGCCGTGGGCGGGTCGCTCGAGGTGTTTGCCGAGCGAGGTGCCGCACGTTGAAGAAGAAGTACGCCGGATGCGTCGGCTGCGCGAGCTGGAGGAGAATGCGCGCTAAAAGCGGTTCGTCACCGACCTTTTGCTCGACATTAGATGCTGCAGGACATCGTCGGCCGAAAGATTTGAGGCTTGGTCGCACGCTTTGATCCGGGTTGGTAGGACAACGCTACGCGCTGTCGCTAGGAGGTTGGTCCCATGTCTTGCGCGGCACCTGGATCCACTTTTGGTTTCTCAAGAGTGTCGTTTGGCCGACACCCAAATTCCTGCAGCCCGGCAAGCGTTGGATGACTTGCTGGACAGCCGGCAATAGCGGCGCAGGTAGATTAGGGCCTAGCGTGATTTGTCTCACGCATTCGATGGGAATGGTAATCGAATAATCTTCCCTCTCGGTTTCCATATCGGTGAAAAGGAGCCGGACTTCTTCCTCGCCTCGGTACGGATAGCGCTTGAAGAACGGCAATTGATCGACGTGCCCGCCGCCTAGAACGTGGTCTTGCATTAGCGGATATTTGACGTCCTGGCATAGCACTGCGCTGCCCTCCGCCGCCCGCTCCAACACCTGCCGATCCAGCTCCAGCCTCGCGCCGTCCGTCCCAGGCGCAAACGAGGTCCAATGGTGTGAGGTTTCGGCTGAGCTCGTCATGCAGAGCGCCAAAACCGCAGCTGCACCGGTGCGGTCTTTGAAGATCCGCAAATACTCGGTGTCGTTTTGGTCTGGCCATCGTGTTGGGTTGGTCAGCACAAGCCGCTTGTTGAGCAAAGTGTCGAGAACGGATGCGAGCGACGTGTAGCGATACAACCTATTGGAGCGCTTGCGCATCGACTTCACGTCCCCCGCTTACATCGGCCGACAATGGCACTTGAGCCCAAGTGCACCAATGTTGCACCGACGCCCCACTACTACCTTGATAAGATTCACCCCTCGGTCCAGTCCATCATGGCATCGGAAGCATCCGTCGGGCGCTCTGAGGAGAGCGTTACGCTTTCGCTCTTCGATTGGGCGAGCGCGGCCTTTCCGACCCTTTCCGGTCATTTCCGACTCGATTCCCGTTCGTCTTACGGCGCCAAACATCATCATCAGTATCAAGGAGATTGATCATGCTTGCCGCCCTGTCCGTTGAAATTGTCGAGGCCAAACCCGTTGTCCGTCGCCAACAACTGCGCGCGCTCGTGCCACTTGCGGATACCACGGTTTATGAGTTGGAGCAGAGGGGAGAGTTTCCAAAACGCTTCTACCTGACACCGCGCTGCCCCGTCTGGGATCTCGGAGAAATCAATCTTTGGCTAGCTGCCCGACGCGCGGCCGCCAGCCTCGTCGCGCCGCCGCACCCGGACGTGCGGCGGCGGAAGTCGCGACCGGTGCGCGACTAAACCTGCGGATCGTGAGCAACGAGTTCAACAGCCGGCGGCAGAAATGCCGCCATGTACTTCTCGCCCTTGATCCAAGCATCAACCATGTTAGCCCATTCTTGCAGCATGTGACGGCGTTGTGGCTCGTACTCGGCCTTGTTGTACACGCCTCGCACCGTGCGTCCGTGTTCGTGAGCTAGGCACTTTTCGATCCAGTCGCTGTTGAAGCCAACCTCATTGAGCAAGGTGGAGGCGGTGCGCCGCAGGTCATGTACCGTAAAGGGCGCAAGCGGCAGCTCATCGTCTCTCGCAATCTTCGCGATGGCGGCAGTGACGCGATTGAAGACAACCCGACACATAGGCTCATTGGCGTCGTACCGCGACGGTAGCAGGTAGCGCGAATTTCCGGCGCAGGTTTTCAACGCGATGAGAATGTCGATCGACTGGTCAGAAAGGTAGACGTTATGCGGCTTGGACTTCTTCATGCGTTCCTTCGGAATGGACCAAACTCGATTTTCGAAATCAAATTCATTCCACGTCGCTCCAAGAAGTTCGCTTTTGCGAACCATGGTGAGCAGAATGAGTTTTAAGCCGAGGCGGATTGTCGGCATAGTTGCCACCCGCTCAATCAGCCTGAAAGCGATTCTGATCTCGCTAGGCGACAAAGACCTGTCTCTGATTTCGAAGGTCGCTATGGACGACGGAGCAACCGCGTCCGCCGGGTTGGCCATCGTCTCGCCTTGCAGGACGGCAAATCCGAAAATCTGTTTAACTATGTCGCGCACATGGATCGCCGTTGCTGGCGCTCCGCGGCCTTTCACCTTGTTGCATAGCGCCCTTAGGTCGTCCGGAGTAATCTCGGTCATCAGCCGGCTCTTCCACGCCGGGGCTATATCCCGATCGTAGATGTGGCGCCGCATGTCCCGGGTCGACTGCGCTATGTTGGCCTCTTTGAAATAGTATTCGCCCCACTCTCCCAGGGACCGCGCCGTCGAAAGGCGGCGTTTCTCGCGTTGCTTTTCTTGGGCGGGGGAGTGGCCGGCCTTCACGGCCTTGCGGGCCTCAATGCATCGCTCACGCGCCTGGGACAGCGTGATCCCGTCGCGACCGTATTGGCCAAGTGTGAGCGTCTCCCGTCTCCCATGCAGCCGGTAGTCGAGCCGGAAGACGATGGTGCCCGTGGTTTTGACCAGAGCATACATACCGTCACGGTCTGTGACTTTGTACGTTTTGTCCTTTGATTTCAAATTCTTGAGTTCCGTGTCGGTCAGCATTTTCCGCTCCTGTTGGATGCGGAGAGGCAGAAATACGGGGGCTGAAAGACCGTCAGCCAAAATACCGTCAGAACTCGCCTATCCGCTTGGTTTCACAGTTTATTTCGTTCGAAACGTGCGGAAATGGCGGGAAAGGCGCATGACGGTACGGAGATCATTCGGCTTGCACCGATGCCCCCACGCCGTCGCGCATACCGCCAGGCCGTCACGCTGCTCGGCGAACGGTGGCGATAGATATCGATTGAATTCTAATGGAGTTTCAGAGCTCTAGGCGGGATCACCGATAGACGGCGAACCGCCCGGGAGAGCGCTGAATCATTCCCACTCGATTGTCCCCGGTGGCTTGCTGG
>CAVQYJ010000016.1:0-59831 GCA_963718145.1 uncultured Alphaproteobacteria bacterium
CATTGCTCAAGCGGCCGCGGCTCCTGGGTTGGTGGTCATGTCCTGCAGCGGTTTCATGTTCATGTAGCGATTGGTCGCCCGTTGCGTGCTGGCGATATGTCTGAGCCTGGCGGCGGCGAGGTTGAGACAGGATGCCCCATCGGGAAACGCCCCGACCACGCGGGTTCGTCGTCGGATCTCCCGCATCAGTCGCTCCAGCGGGTTATTCGTCCGCAGCTTGATCCAACGGCTGTCCGGGAAAGCATCCAGCGCCACTTTCGCCTTATCGGCCGGACTGTGGTTGGTTCCGGCGCCGTCGTCTTGTCATGGTCGCTCCTGCTATCGGCATCGTTCCGATCTCATGCGGAAATTCCACCTAACCCCGTGTCCAGATTTCCCGAATCACCTCTCTGTTCAGTGCCCGTTACGGTGCCGTTTGACAACGTAGCGCAAGCGGCATCTATGAACGTCTCAATGCATTCCACCGCACCGGGTCGGCGCGCAGATATGCCTCGATCCGGTCACGATCCTCCGCGGGAAGACCATCGCGTTTGGATACGCCAACAGCTTCTGGCGGCAGCTTCTGAGCCAGCTCCGGAAGGACGTCTAGCCGAGAGGCAAGGGTCTCAAGCGACCCCGTCGGGTCGACGCAGAAATCCTCATACCAGACTTCCGCAAACCGTCGCGGCGAAAGTCCGGCGGCCGCTTCCGAAATAGCCCGCGAGAATTCGAACTGGTTCTCGACCACTTGCTCCCAGTAAGGCATCGCCTGCAGCGTCGGAAGGTTGCGCGGCGTGGCGGAATTCCAAATGCTTGGGTCATGCTTTGTTTCATAGCGAGCTGCCAGATCGGATCGAGCCGCCGCTCCCACATCGCGCCGGATCCAGACAAAGCCCGCTTTCGGAAACTCATTCGCGAGAGATTCGAGGCGGAAGCAATTCCAGGCATTCTTAGTGACGAGCGGCTTGCCGGTTGCGACTTCGACCGCGCGCATTGTCGCCCTCATGTGCTCCTTCCGGTCGCGCAGGACGCCGGGACTCGCGGTTTCCGATGGATGTCCGCCGCCGCACCACAGCATCATGACGGCCGAGCCTTCGGACGGGGAATGCTCGCCCGACGTCTTGCCATACTGGCTGGACAGCCGCCCGGTCTCGCGGGTGCTCTGCCGGTAGCTTTCGAGAATGCCGACCAAAGGCCGATCCGGCGTAGTCGAATTCACGTGATTCGATATGAAGGGCAGTCTGAAGGCGTGAACGACAGCCTGATAGAATGGCGTGCTCCCGGTTCGCGGCGCGCCGACGATGAAAATCGCTGACGGGTTGCCGCCTTGGTCATATTGCCGCAGAAGCGCAGCTTCGAGGTCGGACGGCATTGCCACGTACCTCTTGCCTTGGCGCTTGCCTCTGAGGAGGCGGTATAGGCCAAGCCGGCCGCAAGGGCCACCGTCAGAATCGGGCGCCGCTTGACTTGGGATCGCCGGACCCTCCATCCATTTCCAGCGCTCAGCGAAGTGCGTAGTCAGGCGGCAATTGGGCCGCCGTCGCGGTCCGTTTGGCTCGCCTTGCGCGAGCCCCGCATGCCTTGGGGAATGTCATGGCCGGGATCCTGCCAGGTATCGCACAGATCGGTTGCGGCTACTGGGGCAAGAACCTTGTCCGGAATTTTGCCGAGACTCGGGGCTTTGCGCGCTGTAGTGGACGCCGATCCGGCTGTGGCCCGGCGCGAGGCGGACAAGTACAAGGCGCGGGCCCTGACGCTGGAAGCGGCGCTCGCCGACCCGGAAATCGCCGGCGTTGCCGTGGCCGCCCCGGCAGAGCTGCACGCCGATATCGCCCTCAAGGCCTTCGCCGCGGGCAAGCACGTGTTCGTGGAAAAACCAATCGCGCTGTCGATCGCAGACGCCGAGAAGATGCGGACCGCCGCCGACAAGGCTGGCCGCTCGCTGATGATCGGCCACCTTCTGCAATATCATCCTGCGTTCGAGACGCTGCTGGGCCTCGTGCGCAAGGGCGAGCTCGGCAAGCTGCGCTACGCCTACTCGAACCGGCTCTCGCTTGGAAAATTCCGTGTCGAGGAAAACGCTCTCTGGAGCTTTGCTCCGCACGACGTCTCGATGCTGCTGGCGCTTTTCGGCGAAGAACCCGTATCCGTGAAGGGCACAGGCGGGGCCTACATAACTCCCGGCGTCGAGGATGAATTCCGCCTCGACATGACGTTCAAGGACGGCCGCCACGCGCACGTCTTCGCCTCGTGGTTGCATCCGTTCAAGGAACACAGACTGGTCGTGATAGGCGAAAAGGCCATGGCCGTGTTCGAGGATTCTCTCTCGGGCCCGGACAAGCTTCGTCTCTACCGTCACATTGTTGAAACATCCGGTCGCACGCCCGAGCCCAGGAAGGCGGAGGCCGAACCCATCCCCTACCCCTCTTCCGAGCCCTTGAGGAACGAGTGCGAGCATTTCCTCGCCTGCTGCGCGGGGAAAACCCGTCCCCGGACCGATGCGGCCGAGGCTATCGGCGTGCTCAGGGTCCTGATGGCGGCCGGCTGACCGGTCCTCACGGGGACGCTGGGTCACACAGTCCCGGAAGCGAACGTTCTCGGCAGAAATCGCCTACCCAAGCGCGGAATCGTGGGCTAACGGAACGGGTTCCCGAACGGAGGAGTCCGCTGTGAGTATCGCGTTCATCGACCTGCAGGCCCAGCGTCGGCGCATCGCCGGGAAGATCGATCTGGCCGTCCAGAAAGTGATCGAGGGCGGCGCCTACATCATGGGCCCCGAGGTCATCGAATTCGAGAAGCAGATGTCGGCCTTCTCGGGCGCCAAACGCACGCTCTCCTGCGCGAATGGCACCGATGCGCTGGTCCTGCCGCTGATGGCCTGGAATGTCGCCGAGGGCGACGCCGTCTTCTGCCCGAGTTTCACCTTTGCGGCGACTGCCGAGATCATCCCCTGGACCGGCGCCAGCCCGGTCTTCGTCGACATCCTGCCCGACACTTACAACATGGACCCCGAGCATCTCGAGGCCACGATCAAGGCGACGATCAAGGAGGGCAAGCTCAAACCCAAAGTCATCATCGCCGTCGACCTGTTCGGCCAGGCCGCCGACTATCCTGCGATCGCGGCCATCGCGAAAAAGTACAACCTCAAGCTCATTGCGGACTCGGCGCAGGGCTATGGCTGCACCATCGACGGCAAGCATCCCGGCGCACTGGGCCGACTGCGTCACCACCAGCTTCTTTCCGGCGAAACCCCTCGGCTGCTACGGCGATGGCGGCGCGGTGCAGACCAACGACAATGATCTCGCAGACCTGATCGATTCGATCCGCGTTCACGGCAAGGCGACCAAGGCGGATATCGAACGGCAGAAGTTCGAGCACGATCCGAAATACCTGAACGTCCGCATTGGCCTCAATAGCCGCCTCGACACCATCCAGGCCGCGATCCTGATCGAGAAGCTCGCCATCTTCGCCGACGAGATCGCGAAGCGGAATGTCGTGGCCGACCGATATGCCAGGGGCCTCAAGGGCTATGTCAAGTCGACGCCGGCGGTGATCAAGGGCGGCGTCTCGACCTGGGCGCAGTATACGATCGAGGTGGAAAACCGTGACGGCCTGGCAGCCCATCTCAAGCGCGAGAATGTGCCGACCGCCGTCTACTACCCCATCCCGATCCACAAGCAGAAGATCTATTCGGTCTACCCGACCGGGCCAGGCGGCCTGCCGGTGTCCGAAGCCAAGGCCGGCAAGGTGATCAGCCTGCCGATGCATCCCTATCTCGAGCCTGCGGTGCAGGATCAGATCATCGAAAAAATTCGCGCCTTCAATGGTGGAAAAGCGTGAGAGTCCGGGGGAAGTCCGTGAAGAAGTCAGTACGCGTGAAGACTATCGCCGAGCGCAGGGTCGGCGCCAACGAGCGGAAAGTGGCCGCCAAGGTCACCGCCACGAAAGTCGGCGCCGCCAAGGCGGCCACTGAGCGCAAGCTCACCGGCCCGACGCTGGCGGCAGACTATGTCCGCAAGGCGAAGAAGCGCGATCTCACCATCGGCATCATGGGCCTTGGCTATGTGGGGCTGCCGCTCGCCGAAGCCTTCCTCAACGCCGGTTTCCGCGTCCTCGGTTTCGACATCGACGATGCGAAGATCGAGGCGCTCAAGGCCGGCCGCACCTATATCGAGCACATCCCGAACAAGCGCATCGCCGCGATGAACGCGACCAAGCGCTTCGAAGTGACGTCCACCGAAAAGCGCCTGGCAGCAGCCGACGCGCTGCTGATGTGCGTGCCCACGCCCCTCAACGCTCACCGCGAACCGGACATCTCCTACGTCGAGAGGACAACCGAACTGATCGCCAAGCGCCTCCGTCCGGGCCAGCTCGTCGTGCTCGAATCGACTACCTACCCCGGCACCAGCGACGAAGTGGTCAAAGTCGATCCTCGAGAAGACCGGCCTCAAGGCCGGCCGCGACTTCGCCATCGCCTACTCGCCCGAGCGCGAGGACCCCGGCAACATCAACTTCTCGACCTCGACCATTCCGAAAGTCGTCGGAGCCAACACGGCGCATGAGCGCGACATGGCGGTCTCGGTCTACGAGGCGATCACCAAGGTCGTGACCGTCGCCGACATGAAGACGGCCGAAGCGGTGAAGCTTACCGAAAACATCTTCCGCCTGATCAACATCGCGCTGGTCAACGAACTGAAAGTCGTCTTCCAGGGCATGGACATCGACGTGTGGGATGTCATCGAAGGCGCCAAGAGCAAGCCCTTCGGCTTCATGGCCTTCTACCCCGGACCGGGCCTCGGCGGGCACTGCATCCCGATCGACCCGTTCTACCTGACGTGGAAAGCTCGCGCCCATGGCGAGGCCACCCGCTTCATCGAGCTGGCGGGCGACGTCGTCACCAACATGCCGCGCTACGTCATTGAGATGCTGGCTGAAGCGATGAGCACGCGCCTCCAGAAGGCCGTCGCCGGATCGCGCATCCTCGTCCTCGGCCTGGCCTACAAGAAGAATGTCGACGACATGCGCGAGAGCCCCTCGCTGCACCTCATCCACCTGCTGCGCGAGCGCAAGGCGATGGTCGACTATCACGACCCGCATATCTCTTCGGTGCCCAAGAATCGCGATCACCCGGAATTCGCCGGCATGAAGTCGGTGAAGCTTACGCCCAAGTCGATTGCGGCCTATGATTGCGTGCTGATCTCGACGGACCATGATGCTATCGACTATGAAGAACTCGTCCGCCATGCACCATTGGTCATCGATACTCGCAACGCCACCGCAAAGCTCTCAAAGGAGCTGCGCGGCCGCGTCATCAAGGCCTGATCCTGCCGTCGCGGACAGGCGGCGACGGTGCAGGACGCGATGATCCGGATCCTGATCCTCGCGCGGCATTATCCGCCTGCCATCTCCGGCGGCGCGCGCAGGCCCTTCTATTTCGCAAAAGGGCTGCGGGAGGCCGGCGCGGACGTCCGCATTTGCGCCCCATCATTGCCTGACGGGGAGCCCGGCTGGGCAGTTCAGCATCCCAATCGCGACCCGCCTACTGCAACCACGGTCGGACGTAACGGTGTGCGCGACCTCGCACGCGAGATGGTGCTGTGGCCGGACCCGGACATTCGCTGGTGCATGCGCGCTGCCCGCACCGCACTTGAGGGCGGATGGCGGCCTGGCTGGGTCTTGTCGACGAGTCCGCCCGAATCGATCCACGTCGCCGGTCACTTCCTCGCCCTGCGAACAGGCGCGAAATGGTGCGCCGACTTCCGCGACCTCTGGCTCTCCAATCCCCATCGCGCCGAACGAAAGATGCTCCACCGCCAGATTGGCGAAATGCTGCAAGCGCGCAGCCTTCTGCCAAAAGCCTCCCTTGTGACCGCAGTGGATGCTGTGGTCGCGGCGGAAGCAACGCGAACTCGGCGCCCGCAACGTGCACGTGCTTCCTCATTTCGTCTCCGGCGAGAAAGCCGCCACAGCTTCCCTTCCTGCCGACGCAATCAACATCGTCCATTCGGGTTCCGTCGAACTCTCTGATCCCAGTGCTCGTATCGAGGATATGCTCAGGCCGTTCGAAGCCGCCCTCGCCCAATTGCCGGCCTTACGCCTACATCTCGTAGGACGTCTGTCCGAACGGGAAAGAACGGCCGCTGCCGTCAGCCCTGCCACACGCGCCATAATCCTTCACGGCGCACGCCCGCTGGAGGAGGCCCTCGCTCTTACAGCCGCTGCCGACGCTCTGATCTTCGTCGCGTCTGGCAAGATGCACGTGCCGCCGAGCAAGATGGTAGACTATCTCGCCGCCGGCGCCCCGATCATCGCCTGCGGCGTCGGCCCCTGGCGTGCCGATCCCCGAGTTCCTTCCGGTGACCCTGTTGTCAATATGGCGACCCTCGTCCGCGGCGCCCGCAACGCGTCAGCATTGCAGCCCCCGACAGCTCGCGACGCCGCCGCCCGCCTCCTACGCCTGATGACCGGCGCCTGGCCGCGCGCGGTGTAGACGTCTGCAGGCGCTTCGCCGCACGAGCTGGTCTGGCGCGAGGCGGACGCTTCTCGCGCTCGATACATACTGCAGAACCCGGCCATTGCCGGAGCCTACGTCTATGGCCGTCGCGCAGTCCATTCGTGCATTCGCGCCCGTCGGGACTCCGAAGGCGTTCCGCAAGCGTTGAGGTGGCATTGGGCGAATGGCGAGTTTGCCTCGTCGCTGCCCATCCTGGTTACATCAACTGGGAGGAGTTCATGGCCAACCAAAAGCACCTCGCTACAGCGGCCGCTCAGATTTGAACGTGCGCCACGGGTTCCCTTTCCTCAAAGACTCTCCCACCAAGTGAGGACAAGACAGGAGAGTTGACACCGCGGAAAGCCAAATTTCTCTGTAGAGATAATAGGTTAGCGCAGTAATTCCGCTGACGGGGTAATGAAACAAGCTAGCAGCAAACGTCCCGCCCCGTTCCCGCTACCAAAAAGTTTAGTGTTGCCAGCGCATTGTCGCGTGGAAATCGCAATGGAGCCTGTCATTGCTGCTGGAACTGTGTCGAGACGTGAATGTAGTGCAGTCTCATCAACTTTTGGAAATAGTTGACCGGTAGTTAGTCGGCGGGAAGTACGAAGAATGTCCAGTCACGACGCGTTGGGCACACCTATGCGCAGGTCCCTGGTCCTTTTCACAGGTCTTATCTCGATTGGAGCATGCGCGAGCGGCCAGTCGGCTAGACTGCCGCGGAGCGACTTGCTGCAACAGCAGCCGCGTCCACAGGCGAAGCTGGCCGAGTCGGGCGCCGCGCGAGAGCCTATGATTGCGCCACTGCCGCCGTTTGGCACAACGTCTCGCCCTAGTGGTGACCCGGCACTGGCCGCGAAGGCCACCGCCAGCACGATCGAGGAAATCAACGCAATCGTGCCCGAGGGCTCCATTGAGGTAACTCTTCCCCCGCAGCCTCTTGGACAGTTTGTCGAGACGGTGTTCGGACAGGTACTCGGGGTCCCGTACGTCACCGGACCTGGCATTGCTGAGCGCAAGGATATTGTCACACTGCAAACCCCTGCAGGTACTTCCAAGCGCACTCTCTTTGCGATGGTCCAGATGGCTCTGCGGGACTATGGCGTTGCCGTTCTGATCGAGAACAACGCTGTCAAGTTGCAGGCCGGCAGTGGCGGCCTGAGCGCTCCGCCACGAATCGTGCGCTCGCAATCCGGCGACAAGCTTGGGTATGGTTCGGGACCTGTTTTCCAGATCGTCGAACTCCGAGCGGTCGGGGTGATGGAGCTCATCGAACTTCTGAAAGAGGCTTTTCCGGACGGTCAGCAGGTCAAATTCGCTGCCCGTCAAGAGGTCAATTCGCTGGTCATTTCAGGGTCCGCGCAGCAGGTTGCCGCGGCCGCTGAGATCATTAATCAGATTGATCAGCCTCGGTTTGCTGGCGCGCAGGTCTCGCGCATTCAACCGGTCTATTGGCCAGCCGACCGGCTGGCTGATGCAATCGTGCAGGCGCTCAATACCGAGGGCATTCAAGCAGCGAGAGGCGTTGGCACGATCCAGCGCGCGGTCACTTTCCTGTCTGTGCCATTCAACAACCAGATGCTTGTCTTCTCAAATCAACCCGATGCGTTTGCGCGTGCGCTCTTCTGGTTGAAGGAGCTCGATCGTCCTGCAGCGATGGGCGACCAGGAATCTGTGTTTGTCTACGAGGTTCAGAATACGAGCGCAGAAGACCTGGGACGCGTCGTCGCCGCCGCCAGTGGAGCGGCTATCACCGCCCCTGCCGCGCCGGCTGCTGCTGCAGCGCCACCCGCTGCAAGTTCATTTTTGGGCGGGGGCATCAGCGTTGATCCGGTTGGCAACCGCATTCTGTTTAGGGGAAGTCCCAGCGCTTATGAACGCCTGCTGCAACTGATGCAGACATTGGATACTGCGCCGAAGCAGGTGCTTATCGAAATGACCATTGCGGAAGTGACGTTGACAGACGAAACGCACTTCGGACTCGATTGGTTTTTCCGCATGTCACTTGCGAATGGCACGCTGCAAGGCGGAACACAGGACGGAATCGGTTTGGCCCAGGATGGCTTGCTGCTAGGCTTTGCGAGGAACGACTTGGAAGTTGCGTTGAACGCTTTTGCATCGAACAATAACGTCAACATATTGTCGACGCCACGGTTGGTCGCCCGCTCGGGTGGCGCGGCGTCTTTTCAGGTCGGCACGGATGTGCCGATCATAACCTCTCAGACCGGGAGCAACACACAAACCGGCGGCGGGACAGACATACTTCAGACCGTCCAGTACCGACAGACCGGCGTGCTTCTTGACGTGCACCCGATTGTGTTCGGCAACAATCGGGTTGACCTGCAAATCACTCAGGAAGTCTCAAGCCAGCAGAACAACCCAAACGCCGCCATTGGGAGCCCGCTGATCCTGAATCGCAGCGTTACAACTCAGCTTTCCCTCGAACAGGGCAAGACGGCGGTCATCGGCGGTCTAATCCAGGATGGATACACTCACGGGAACACCGGAGTTCCGATCCTCAAGGACATCCCGCTTCTGGGTGGCCTGTTTCGGACGGACACGCTCCAAGCAAACAAGACCGAATTGTTGATATTGGTTACGCCCTATGTGATTCACGATGCGGACGCCATGCAGCGAGAAGCCGACAACGCTGCTCAGCATATCAATCAGATGATGCGAGAGCGCGGCCCGCAGGCCTACACGCTTATTCCCTGGCCAGGGGCGTCTGGCCAATTGCAGGTTGAGCTTCCAAGGGCCTCAAGTCCCTGAGGCGCGCTTTGTTTGATCGCCTCTTCGTTGGGAGGGCTACAGTGATTCACTGTGGTGGATTGACCGGCTGAAACATCAACACGGTGCGCTTGTCGGTTCCCTTTCTCAGAACCACAACCCCAGCGGCAGCATCGGTTACCTCCCAGCCGTCCCGATACTCAGAACCAACGGTGATGCTGCGCCTCGCACCGCCGGCCTCGTTGTCAACCACCCAGACCAGGGTGCGTTTTCCCCTGCCAGTGGTTGCCGTCCACTCGTTGCGGAACTGCTCCGCAATATCGACCGACAATTGCCCAGCGAAGGCCGGGGACTCGGCCGTACCGTCCACGACCTGCAGAAGCTGACGCAAACCTTTTGCAGCCTCCGCATACCCGGCTCCAGGATTAGCAATCTCGGGGAGCACCATCCTGATGCCAGCAGAATTCGATGGGAGAAGCCGAGGGAGCTGTCGCAGTCAGCCAGCCTGCTGCAACAGCTACAACCAGAGCCAAACCCGTTGCCGCCAGACGAACCATCATGATGCCGCGCCGCTATCACTCAACATCAGTGGGGCTTCAATGACAAGGCGAAACCAGTTGGCTGCGTCCATGTCCGCGCCCGCCGCGGTCACGAACGTGATCTGCGATAGACTTGCCAATCGTTCAAGCACACCGACGAAAGATCGCGGGTCGTATTGGCCCTCAAGAGTTGCCTTGGCAAGGCGCACATCCCCCTCACCTATCAGGTCCTCAGCCATACTTACTTTAAGTTGTAGGACGCCCGCGTCACGGCCGACCTTTTCCAGAGCCGATTGAAATCGGGCCCGCGCAATGAGGTGCGTGCTATCCTGGAAAGTCACCGAGGCCAGCGTCTTCAGACGTTCATCGACCAGCCGCTTTGTGTCAGCACCGTTCGTGTCCTTCATCGCAGCTTCCGCCGCTTCGATGTCCGCCCTTGCTATCGCGAGAAATTCGAAAGTGCCTCTTCCTGAAGGTCAAACACCCGGACTGCACCATAGGCCAGCGTAACGCACAGCAGCAGGCTCAGAAGCGCCCGCTCTCTTGAATTGAGCGCCGCCAGGTAGGCGATTGCGTCGTTGACCAGGCGTTGGAGAGTTGATGGCATTCGCTCCGCCCTAATTCTTGCTTGCCGGACATGCCGTCGGAACATCGCCCGCGCATACTCTCGCGGTCAGCAGAAAACGCGCGGCCTCGCGCTTACCGGGTGTGACATTCTCGAACCAGTCATCCCGCTCGAGTGCGGCCGCGATTTCCTCCGGCGCCGTTGACTCATTCGAATGAATGCTCGCGGTCAGCTCGAGAGCTCTCGATCGACCAACTCCCAGCACACGTGACCCGAAACTGTCCACCTCTGCAAGCAAGGCGCGCGCAGCAGCCAGCGGCTTCGGCAATGTCTGCAGATCAGCAATGCGCCGCAAAACATCCAGATTGCGATACGCGCGCCCCGCTATTCCACCGCCTTCTTGCACGGCGGGGCCTGACTGCTCGAATTCGCTCGCCTGGTCGGCACTGAAGCGAAATGCCTGCGCGCCGAAAAAGCCATGGCGAGAATCGAAAGGACAGAAACTGCAATTCCGGCGCGCTCGACACTGTTCCACCTGTCGGACGCATCGCGTAGCCGCGGAACGGTTGCCGCCTTGTTCAACCGAAGCTCAGCCGGAATCGGTTCGGGCACGGAAGCGTCCTGTAGAGCCGCCGGCGCTCGTGAGGTCCGGACAAAAGCGTCCCACTGATCCTGCGTAAAAGCCCGTCGACGCCAGGACGATGCGATCAGGGTGCCATTTTCCCAGAACTGCGCCTCGAATCCATCAAGTGTTGCGAGCTGCCTCAGGCCGTCGCCCACGGGGTACAGCAGGCGTGACTCGGGCACAATTCGCAGAAGATCGTACGGCCAAGCATCGCCCAGGCGCTCTCGCACCAGCTTGGCATCCCACCGCCACGCTCCAAAGCCCTCCGCGCCCAGCGTAACCAGCCCGCCTGACTCTGCGAACGGCGCGCGCGTTTCAGCGGCTACGCGGCAGCCGAGCTGGGCGGCACTTCCGGAAACGCCGGAAGCAGGCGGTAAGAACTCAAACCTGCAAAGTCCTCGACTGAGAACGGCTCGCGCGGTCGCTGGCGCACGTCGGATCTGACGCCGCCCTGCTGAAAGCAGCTCGCCGGTCTCGCTCACCAAGAAGGTGCGAACTCTTGGCGAGGGGAGTGAATTTGCCATAGGTTGATACTGATCCGGACACCCCGCCGGATCGTTCTTAGCCTCTGACCGATCGAAGTAGAAGGGTCGCTCTGCATTTTGAATGGGCAGGCGGAGCACTGAATTCATAGTACTCTGTCTCGCCGGATCCCAAACGATAAACTCTTATGCGGAAGCGGTTTGCTGGAAATGCGTAAAGGCGAAAATCCTGCTCCTGAACCGGTTGGCCAGTAATCTGGGTTATCGCGCCGGATGGGGGAGCAGGCGATTCTCGCGCGCCTCGAGAACAAACAGAAGCCATCACTCTCGGAAAGTCCAAACCAGGCCATGAGGACTTCTTTTGGGGCGGTGTTGATATTAAACGGTGTCGTTACGTTGAAGGCGGTCGTGCGTACTCCGAAGCAGCCGCAGCGGCCCATCATAAAGCGCGTTGCTCCAACCGATCGCGTTCAGCGCCTCTGCGGGGCTTAGCAGGATCGGTTCGGAGGCGGCGGTTGCCCTGCTCTTCGTAATCGTCGGTCTCAGCGCCGTTCAAGGCGCTTCAAACTGTCGGCGTCCACATAGTCCACCAGAGTATCCGCAAGGCGACGGGCCATTTCGTCGGCTATTCCGATTGCCTCAAGCAGTCGCTCGCACGGCAGGGGGATCCTGCAGGTTGAGGTTGAATAGCCCCGCTTCGTCCTGCACCTCAACGGCCAGGTCAGGCGCGCCCGGCTGAATTACCGAATAGGGACGGCCATCCAGTCTCACAAAGCTCGCAGGAATGGACGAGCGGATCGCGCGCGAGATTGCCCGTTTGGTCGCCCGGCCCAGCGCCGAGAACCTGCTGCTCAAGAGTGACACGCTGTCCACCCAACCGAATTCCGGGCGCTCCAAGCGGTTCGGCCACAGAGCAGGAAAGTGACTCGAGCTTCTGCTGTAAGCGCAGCGCGTTTCGAGCGCGATGCTGTCTCTTAGCCGGGTAATATCATTCTGGGCCGACTCTATGACCGAAATCGCCGCCCAAAGCGCGAGGGAGATACGCCGATGGTTACAACCAGGAAGTGGCAGTATGAAGCCGCGCTCGCGCTCACCCGGCGGATCAGGCTCACCGATCGATTTGGGGTATGCCGCTGGATTGGCGGGCTGGATGAGAGTTGCAATTCGATCGGTGGTCATGGGACCGGCAGTGGAATAGTCGGTGTGGGATCGCCAAACTCCGACAGCCGTGGGTCCAGCGGTCGCTCAACCGCGGTTCCCGCACGCTCGATCCACTCTTTGCCAACGCGAGTTCCGGGAGTTTTCAAGATGAAGCGGAAGAGCGGGCGATCGATCGCGGGAATGATCGTTGCGGTCGGCGCATCTGTTTGCATCCGGAACTCACGGGCCTCCCATTGCGATTCCCATGATCTGGCATCCATACTGTAGCTGAAGCTCGCCGTGCCATTGGGCCAGCTCGGCAGGGTTATTTGATGTCGATCCGCCGTGCAGGTCGAGACGCCCTCCCCTGTTCCGCGTCCTCGATAGCGAGAACAACCACCGACCCATTCGTAGACCCGCAGGCGTGGGGCCCGAACAACTCGGCGAAGAAGCGGGCTTGCTGGCATCGCCGGTCACCGTGGTGGGGCGCATCCCATAGTCCGGTGCCGCAGCAACGGCCGATCCCAGAATTCGCCGAAACAGTATCTCCGCAACGTCCATGTTTCCGACAGCAATGGACCGCTCGCCCGAGCTGTAGGTTGCTGGCGATCGATCGCGAAGCTATTGGCAGGACGACAGTCAGGGCCAGGCTGGCGATAAGCAGGGCTGCCAGGACTTCAATTAGGCTGAGGCCCACGTCATTCTGGGCAGATACGAGGCTCACACGGTTGCCCGCGGGATCACGGCGCATGACTCGGTAAGACGCAACAGAATCAGAGCGCCGGTCTCGCGTTGAAGATATGTAGATCTCCGCCCTCGCAGGTGCCGTCCGCAAAGAACAGCAGTGCACTGCTAACGGAATAGCGCCAACCGTCCGGCAGATCCAAATCACCGGCCGAGATTTCATCACTGCGGCGAAGGCGCAGATTCGTGGCTTCAACGGCCTGTGTTCCAACACGAACGACCTGATCGTTACCAATTGCCTGTCTGCGAAGCGACATCAGGGAGCTTTCGACCTGGAGCCGAGCAGACCTTCGCGAAGCGCTGTCCATACCCGATGACAGACCCGGCATGACAAGCGAAGCTGCCAGCGCGAGGACCGCAAGAGTAATCATGACTTCGAGAAGAGAGAATCCATCGCTCGCTCCCGGGATCTCATTTTGGCATTGCTTTTCGCGAAAGAATGTCGGCGTCAATGCCGTCACCTCCCGCCTTTCCGTCGGCGCCAAGCGAAGACAGAATTGGCCGCTCGCCGCTTTCGATCGGAGCCCGATAGACATAAGCATTGCTCCATGGGTCTTTCGGCAGATCCTCATCGAGGTATGGCCCTGCCCAACTGGCATCGTCGGCGGGGCGCCGTGTGAGCAGAGCAAGCCCTTCGCCATCGGTCGGGAACCGGTTGATATCGAGCTTCATCTGATCGAGTGCGCCAGCCAGGGATTTCAGTTGGACCTGCGCAGCTGTCGCTTTTGAACGGTCGAACTGGGCAAACAGCCGAGGTCCGACAAGGGTTGCGACAAGCCCGATGATCATTAGCACGATGAGGACTTCCAGCAGGCTGAAGCCCGCCTCATGCAAACGACGTTTTCTGCTTGAAGGTCTCACGACCGGTCCCCGTATCGATTTTCCACTGCTTGCCACTCCTTTTGCTACCCCTTGTACCAGGCCTTCTATACAAGCTCGGGCGCAAGGCCGATTCTGAGGAGGCCGAAGAAGTGCTTTAGCCACGCTTGGGAAGAAGTGCTTTAGCCACGCTTGGAACGACCGATTTTAGTTCAGGGCCAGTAATCGCGTCATGTCAAGATCGTCTGGCATTGATACGCTGCGAGCGATATTCGCCTTGTGGGTCATGCTTGCCCACCTGATTCCCTGGACTGGCTACTACCAGCCGACGACCCAGGTCCCGGTCGTCGCATTGGGGGTAGCCGACTGGCTGACAAGAATCTTTCAGGGCGGTGGGGAGACCCACCCCGCAGTTCTCGGTTTCATTGTCTTGTCCGGCTATTGTATCCACCGAACCGGCTTCGGTCGAGATGTGCCTCTTGTCGCCTTTGCTGTCCGGCGATCATTCCGGATTTTGCCGGTTTACCTTCTGGCGATCGCCGCAGGAGTCCTCGCCTACATCACTAGCACAACCCTTCTTGACGATCCTTTGCGGCCGGTGGGCGGCACCACCGCCATTCTTGCGGAGTGTGTCGCGGCCAAAGCAGTGGCCCTGCCGACCGTGTATCCGTCATTACATGTGTGCGCATTTCTAGGAAATGCGCCACTGAACACCGTGATGGCCGAGATCGCGCTTTATGTGGCGTATCCTATCCTGTGGCTTGGCTTCCGTAAGGTCGGGGGGCCCGCGCTCATGTGGACGGTGATTCTAAGCATTTGGCTTGCTGGCGTGGCGACCATTTCGCGCTGGCCGGACCTTGTTCATTGGTGGTCGAGCGCAAGCCTTCCAGGGTTTCTGCTCTACTGGTGGATCGGCGCGACTGCACTGTCGCGAGGTTTCGGCGGCCTACTGCATCGGAACTGGCCGATGTTCCTTCTAGGCTGGCTGTCACTGTCCGTCGCGATTCTGATACTTGGTGTTGACCTTGCGGCAATCGACGAGCTGAGAAAGGTATTCTTTGCGTTGCTGGTGGCCGCCCTGATCAAGCGTCTCGACAGACCGGCAAAAAGCCGGGGTCCTTTGTCGTTTGTCGGCGAGGCCGGCTACAGCATCTACGCTTTTCACGCGCCAATACTCTATACGCTGCTGATCGTGGACGCTCCCTGGTGGAGTGCAGGAATTGCGGCAATAGCGGTAGGTCTGGCGTCGTTCTTTATTGTGGAAAAGCCGTCCATGCGTCTAGGTGCCCATTTTTTGGTCGCTCATCACGCGACTCGCAAGATCACCTGAGCCGACACGAAAATTTCACGCGAGGTCCTTGGACCAGATTGCTGCCATCCCGAAAACTGCGGCCCGCTGGAATCGGTTACCGTCAAGCGACATTTTTTATGTAACACCCGCCCCGAGTTTTTGCACGTTTCGGGGCGCGCGTGACTCGCGTGACTTGACACGTTGCCTGCCCCAGATAGGGTTGCCGTAGTGGCGCTGGTGGGTTCTTTCGCATGGTCGAACCTGCACGCGACCCTAAAAAAAGGGGGCGTGGTCCCCGGGATTTGAATAGATCAACAAGGGGAAGATTATGAACCTGAAGAAACTGATCCTCGCTGGGGTAGGTGCAGCTGCTTTTATCGGCAGCGCCGATGCGGTCACCCTCACGGTCACCAAGATCGCGGACGCTGCTGGTCCGTTTACTACTGTCGCACCGCTCAAGGTTGCCTCTGAAATGCTGCAGGGCAACACGGTCGGCGCGAACAACAACCGTGACGAGACTATCGCGCTTGCGACCTTCTCCGTGGTCAGCGGCACGTTCCCGTCTGGCAATGTCATCGTCAACGCCAGCATTTCCGGCGCGACATTTGACGCTGCGCTGACCGGCCTAAGCTTGGACTTTGCTGATTGCACCGCCGGCGCCACCGCTGTCATTTCTACCGGCGGAGCCGAAGGTTCGACCTCTGTGTCTTGGGTCGTGTCCAACTTGGACAAGTGCCTTACGACTGATGTGGTGGTTGTGACGCTTCCCCTCGATCTGGACCTGGTCGGCGCGCCGGTTTCGGTGACGCTTGGCGTTGTCACTGAGTCGGGTTCGACTCCAGTTGATGGCGGCCCGCAGACGGTGTCGTCGTTCATCACGACGACGACCCCTGCTTATTCCGCCTCCATCAAGGCGGCTGCTGCATCCACGGTCACGGCGAACGTTTCCGAAGTGACGGGCGCATACAAGAAGTTCGTTGCCACTACGGTGCCGAGCATCATCAAGGCAGACTTGGGGTCGGTGCAACTCAAGGCTGACACAGCCGTGGCCATCGACATATCGGGCACGCTGACGAAAGCTATTATCGGTGATTATTTGACCGCCTCGATTGTCGCGACGGGTGATCTGACCGCCTTTCAAGAAGTCGTTGATCCTGTCTCGCTCGATGGCACGATCGCCACCAGCAAGACGACGACGGCTGCAACGTTCGCTGCTGTCGAGGGCGGCGCGTTCGGTACCGCCTTCACGGGCGCTGCCGTGTTCGCCGTTGAGACAGATGCCGACACTGCCATCCCGGCTTCGACCTACACGATCGCCGTCACGCCGACCCTGGAAGCAGCGCTTACCGGCGCAGGCAACCTCGCGGTTAGCTCGACGGCCGCGACTGCCGTGTCCAACATCGCCCGTAACGGCACGTCGGTGAAACTGCCATGGGTTGTATCTGCTACTCAGGCTGGCGCCTCGGGCACTGGCGCGGTGAACTTCATCCGCGTGACCAACCGCACCGCCGTCGCGTTCGGTCCCATTACCGCCACGGTGCTGGCGTCGAACAACGCGGGCTCACTTGCCAAGACCGCGCAGCTCGCGCCATCGCTCGCGGCGGGCTCAGAGCTTCTGGTTAACTCGGGCTCGTTGGAAACCCTCCTAGGCTCCAACTTCGGCCGCGGCGACATCGAAGTCACGGTCGAGGGTGCTGGTGCGACTGTCGTCCAGCTGGTCGCTCGCCCGGACGGTGTCTACACGATCGACAACCAGTAATCCTAAATCACCTCTCCCAATCGGAGAAAGTGATGGAGGGGGAGCCGCAAGGCTCCCCTTCTTCTTTTGGAGAAGCCGTTTGAATGGCACGGTTGTCGGACAGCATATGCTGTCCGCGATGCGGCTCGACGGCGAAGGAGAACAACGAAGGTGTCCTGGTCTTCAGGTTACGTGTCTGACGTCGACTACATGGTCGGCTATTTTGCCGAACAGTCACCCAACAGCATGAGATTTGCCTTGCTGCTGTCGGGCTGGGACTCGCCTTCGGGCGGCAACTACCTCGAATTGGGCTTCGGACGAGGTCTCACGCTCAACATTCACGCTGCCAGCAATCCGGGCGAATTCTGGGGCAATGACTTCCTGCCCGGTCACGTCTCGGAAGCTCGGACTATGGCGGCCTTTTCGGGTGCGATCGTTGTCGAGGACAGTTTTGGCGAGTTGTCCCGGCGAGACGACCTGCCCGATTTCCAGTTCATCACGGCACACGGCATCTACAGCTGGGTTGATCAGGACCGTCAGGCTGAAATCCGCGAAGTTATTCTGAAGTCGTTGAGCCCTGGCGGCGCCGCTTATTTGTCCTACAACACTCAACCCGGCTGGGCCGAAATGTTGCCGGTTCAGCGCCTCCTGCGTTTTTACGTGGAGGACATGTCCAATCCCTCAGACCCGCTTGCCGACCGCCTCAAGGAGGCTTTCGGCCTGGTCCATCTGCTTCGAGAAGCGAAGGCGGGCGCTTTTGAGGGGCGACCAAATCTCGACAACAAAATCCACACTGCACAATCGGCCTCCCCGGCTTACGCAGCTCATGAATACCTCAATCGCGGATGGCAAGCGCTCTTCTTCGCCGATGTCGCGCGAGCCCTGGAGTCCAGCAAGCTGCAGTTTGCTGCTTGTTCCAATGCAATGGAATCCTTGGCAAGCCTGTCCGTACCGCCGAACGCAATAGACATCCTCTCCAACATTGGCGATCCGGTGATGCGCGAGCAGGTTCGGGACTACGCGGTCAACAAGGGGTTCAGAAAAGACCTCTTCATGAGAGGCGAACGCCGGCTCGGCGCGGCCGAGCGGCGTGATCGCCTGCTTGCGACCCGGATCGTTCCGGTACGCCCTGGGCTACCCAAATCCTGGGAGGTTCAGGGGCCCATGGGTAAGGTCCGGTTGCATCCCGAGGCCTATGGCCGGCCCTGCAAGCGCTGCACTCCTCTCCCCGCCCGATGACGCTGGCGGAGCTGGTCACCAAGCTCAACATCGGCTTTGACGCCGTGACGGAGATTGCAGCCGTGCTCGTGGGCACAGGCGCCGTGTCGCCGGCCCATGACGACACGACTGCAACTTCGGTCCGCAAGAAATGTCTCGCGCTGAACCGGGAAATCCGGGCGCGTACAACCCATGATGGTCAGGCCACTCATCTGGCCTCGCCTGTGAGCGGGGGCGGGGTCCAGGTCGGACGATTCGAACAGTTCTTCCTCAACGCCATAGAGGCCAAGAAGACAACCGCTCCGGATCAGGCCAGGTTCGCCTGGTCCCAGCTTGAGTCGGTTGGACAAGGCGCCGTCGTAGACGGCAAGACCCTGCGGACTGCAGCTGAAAATATTGACTACTTGACCGGTCTGGCGGACAGTTTCGCGCGGGAGGGGCTGCCGCTCTACAGGAAGCTTGGCGTGGTATGAACTTCCTCTCCCCGTCCAGCGTTCCGCGTCGACGCCTCCTCGGCGAAATGTTGATTTCGGCAGGGCTGGTATCACAGGACGACATGGAGCAGGCGCTTCAACTGCAGTCGCAGCTCGGCGATAAGATTGGAACGGTGCTCGTTCGCCTTGGCGCCTTGGCCGAGAATGACCTTTTGCAGGCGCTGTCCCGGCAATCGGGAGTGCCCGTGCTTGGCCGAGAGGAAGCGCCTGCGCCTGAGGACGTCGATGCTGCGATCGGACTGACTGGCTGCTCGCTGCATTGGCTTGTTGAGAAATCCGCCATCATCTGGTTTGCGCCGGGCCGCGAACAAGAGACCCTTCACTGTGCAAGTCGGGACCCGCTTGACCCTGCACTTCAGGAAGCCGCCGAGCAGTGGTCCGACAAGCCTGCAGTCTTTCTCCTCGCAAGTTCCGAGATGCTAGAGAGTGTTCTGCAACCGCTGGTGCAGCGCGCGCAGCTCAAGGTCAACGGCGACGCATTCGGTGCTGATGCAAACCGGCTGCGCGAGATGGCCGAGGAGGCGCCAGTCATCGATTTTGTGAATGCGGTGTTCAGTGAGGCCATCGCCCGCCGCGCATCTGACATACATATCGAACCCTTCGAGGATCAGTTCGTGGTCAGACTGCGGGTCGACGGCGCCCTGCAGCAATGGCGATCCGCATCGCGTGCACAGTTCGACGCTGTGTCGTCGCGTATCAAACTTCTGTCGGGCATGAATATCGCGGAGCGCCGGCTGCCGCAGGATGGGCGCCAAAGTATTCGCCTCAACGGACGTGAGGTCGATCTGCGCGTTTCATCCCTTCCTTCAACATGGGGTGAGTCGCTGGTCCTACGATTGCTCGGCAAGGTCGCTGCTCTGCCCGAACTGCGAGACTTGGGCGTGGCCGACGATCAACGCGCGCTTCTTGAGGACCTGATCCTGCGACCAAATGGGATACTGCTTGTCACCGGTCCAACCGGGTCGGGCAAGACCACGACTATCTACCGCCTATTGACCCAGCTCAACAATGGCGTCCGTAAGATTCTGACGGTGGAAGATCCGGTCGAGTTCAATCTCCCCGGCGTGGTTCAGATGAATGTCCGATCGGATATCGGCCTGACCTTCGCGTCCGGACTGCGATCCATTCTGAGACAGGACCCGGATGTAATCCTGGTAGGCGAGATCCGCGATGCGGAAACCGCGCAGATCGCTGTCCAGGCTGCGCTGACAGGCCATTTGGTGGTCTCCACGCTGCACACGAACTCGGCAATGGCTGCATTCCCTCGCCTTCTCGACCTCGGAATTGAAAGCTTCCTGTTGTCAGAAGTATTGCGAGGGGTCGTGGCGCAACGTCTTGTTCGTAAGCTTTGTCTGTCATGCGCCCGACCAATAACCGCTGAAGTCGCAGCCCCCCTCGAAGCCCTAGCCCAAGCTCAAGGCGTCGCTGTCGGTAGCGCCAACTGGCGGGAACAATCAAGTTGCAATGCATGTGGCGGGAGCGGCTATCGCGGACGTCTTGGAATCTATGAGGTGGTGGCGGTCGATGCGCACATCCAGGCGGCAATCCGCAAGGAGGAGTCGGAATCCTTTTTGACCCAGCTTGCATTTGGCGCTCGCGGGCGGTCCATGTACGCGGACGGCCTCCTCAAGGCGAGGTCAGGGGCGACAACCTGGAGCGAAGTGGTTCGCGTAGTTCAAGGTTAAACCGTGCCGACACCCCTGACATTTCGTTATCGCGGCGTGACGGCTGATGGCCGAAAGGTCAACGACGAGATTGCAGCTGCGACTCGCCAGGAAGCCCTCCGGCGGCTGGGGTCCGACGGCATCGTTGTGACCGAACTTGATCTGAAGCCAGAGAACACGGCTCAACGAACGCCCCTTCTGGGCGCCCGAAAGATGGATGCCGAGCAGCGGATCGTCATGCTGCGCCAGCTTGCGCTCATGAGTCGGGCTGGCGTCGAGTTGCTTGAGGCTGTCGAAACAGTCGCTCAGGGCTTGGGAGGCGATGCAGGACAACGGCTTCGAGCCGTTGCAACATCACTCCGCCGTGGTGACCGCCTTTCTGATGGCATGCGTGCTCACCTGACCGGCCTGCCCAATTACGTGTACGCGTTGGTCGCGGCCGGTGAAGCAAGCGGACGCCTTGATCAGGTTCTCGATGACGCCGCGCGCCAGCTTGCATTTGAGGACCGTGTCAGAAGGGATGTCGGCAGCGCGCTCACCTATCCTGTCTTTCTTATCATAGCTGGAACCGCCGCGATCGGTTTTCTCTTTTACGAGATCGTGCCGCGCTTTGCCGACATGATAGGGACAGACTCCGCCAAGCTCGACGGGCTTGCTCGCGTGGTCATTGAAGGCGGGCTGGCTTTTCGGAAAAATGCTTTCCTAATTGTGGGCCTGCTGGCCACGATCGGCGCAACGATCGCAGTCTCCGCTGCTACACCGGGGGGGAAGCGAACACTCTATGACGTCGCGATGCGATTTCCCGCGCTCGGGAAAATCCTGCAGGAGCGAGAACAGTCGACATGGGCGCGCGTCATGCACTTCTCTTTGTCGAACGGAGTCGGGATTCTTGACGCAACTGCCCTGTCGGCCAGTTCGCTGCCGCTGGGGCGCTTTCGCACCGGGCTGGCCTCGGTTGTCCGCGCGATCCGTTCAGGCAAGAAAATAGATGAGGCGTTCGCTGAGGCCAATCTGCTCTCCAACCTGGATCGTAGCCTGCTGCGGGCCGGACAACGCTCGGGAGCGCTTCCTGCAATGCTGGGGTTTATCGCCGAGCGCCACGAAGAGGCTCTGAAAGACGCCATCAAACGCGGCACCGCGCTCGTCGAGCCCATCGCCATTGGCATCGTGGCGCTAGCGATTGGCACTGTGGCGATCGGCCTCGTGACGGCAATGTCCAGTGTTTATGAGAGCGTGTTGTGAGGTATTCCACACGCGAGGCAGGTATGACCCTTATCGAGGTGCTCGTGGCCATAGCCGTTATTTCGATTGTCCTCATACCAATAATCGGCCTGCAAAGTCAGATTGCGCGTTCGCACGCCAGAAATCAGCAGCGCTATGAACTGGCGACACTCGAACGTAATGTACTTTCCATTCTCAGAGATCTGAACCCAATGGTCGACAAGGAGGGCCAGATTGTTCTCGATGGCGCCAAGACCTTGTCATGGAAGACCACGCCGATCAGCGAGGTGATCTCGAACGCCCAGTATCCGAACGGAAACGGGCCGTTCAACGTCGCACTCTATCAGGTGGAGGCAATTCTCAAGGCGGATGATGGTCGCAACCTCGCGAGGCTGTCGATAGAGCGCGTCGGGTGGAAAAGAACAAGCGAGACCCTTGCTCGCCTTCCACCCCCCCCGGAATCTCCCCTTCCCGCCGAACCTTGAATCGTAACCGAGAGGTGGTCCGCCACGGCCGCTCGACGAACACGTTGTCCCGCCATGCGCCTCTGCCATCCATGCTGATAGCGATCTCGGCGGCCTTCAGCACACTCGTGAACGCCATCGACGTCCGCCTCGACGATCAGAAGGGTGACGGGGCGCCGCTTACGGCGTAACCGCCCGATTGACCCGGCCTTCTGTGGCCCGGTCCGCTTCCCTATGCTGACTTCATTGGCGAGGGTCAGCTGAGGGAGGCGGGTTTGCGTGCGGAACTGCTGGGTAGGGAGCGCCGGCGCCGCTGGACGCGCGAACAGAAATGGGCCGTCCTGAACGAGATCGGCGTTGATGGCGCGAGTGTGAGCGACGTCGCCCGCCGGCACGATGTTCCCCGTCAGAATCTCTACCAGTGGCGTCGCGATGTGCAGCGGCAGGCTCTGAGCGAGAGCCTCGGCGTTACCTTCATCCCGGTTGCGCCGCCGCCCGAGCAGTTGCGTTCGTCCTCCGCGGGTACAAATTGCGGGGTTGAGATCGTTCTTCGCAATGGCCGCGGTCTGCGCGACGTCGCCCGCTTAGGTGAGAGTGAGTTGGTTCAGCTGATCCGCGTTGTCGAGCGCGCATGATCGGGCTGGGATCGGGCGTCAGGGTCTATCTCGCCGCAGGCAAGACCGACATGCGCTGCGGCATTGGCGGCCTGTGCGCTTTGACGCGCGATGGCCTGGCGCTGGAGCCGAGCGATACGCGTGTCGTTGTGGTCTTCCGCGGTCGCAAAGGGGATCGGATAAAAATCCTGCACTGGGACGGGCAAGGTTTTTGTCTCTATTATAAAGTTCTTGAGCGCGGACACTTTCCCTGGCCGAACGCATCGTCAGGAACCGCGAGCTTGACGGCTGCGCAGATGTCGATGCTGTGGGAGGGCATCGACTGGCGCCAGCCGCAATGGACATCAGCCCCGCTGCGGGCTTGAAAATATCTGCATCGATCGACGTCGACTTATCCCCTCGCGAATCGGTGCGTGCTATGATTCGGCATGTCCGGGGCCGCTGCATCCCTTCCTGAAGATCCCGCCGCGCTGAAGGCCCTGGTGCTTCGGTTGCAGAGCGAGTTGCGCGCCCGCGATCTCTTGATCGAAAGTCTGCGGATCCGGATCGTGCGGTTGCGGCGGCAGAAGCATGGCGCGAGCTCCGAGAAGATCGAGCGCGAGATCGAGCAGCTCGAGCTTGTCCTCGAAGGGGTTGAGATAGCCGCGGCTGAAACGACCGATGCGCCGGTGGATGAAGGCGCCGAGGCTGCTGATGCGCCTGCGGGCGTTGATCGGGCCAGGAAGCCCCGCCGCCGCCCTCGCGTGTCGGACGCGACGCCGCGCCAGCGGGTTCTGTTCGACCCGGGCGAGGACTGCCCCGCGTGCGGCGGCCCGCTGCGGACGATCTGCGAAGACGTGAGCGAGATGCTTGACATGATCGCCGCCAAACTGACGGTCACCGAGATCGTGCGTCCGAGAAAGTCCTGTCGGTGCTGCGAGACGATCGTGCAGACCCCGGCGCCGAGCCGCCCGATACCGGGCAGCATGGCGGGCCCGAGCCTGCTCGCGTTCATTCTGGTCTCCAAATACGACGACCACCTTCCCTTGTACCGCCTCAACGAGATCTTCGAGCGTATGGGCGCGGATATCCCCGATACGACGCTGGCCGACTGGTGCGGGCGCAGCGTTCGGACTTTGGCCCCGTTGGTCGACCGGATCCGACAAAGCGTGATGGCCGGCGACCGGGTTCATGGCGATGACACGCATATCCGGGTTCTTGATCGCGACCGCCGCATCGAGGGTCTTGGAAAAGGCGTCAGCCAGGGCCGGATCTGGACTTATGTCCGCGACGACCGGGCATGGGCCGGACCGGCGCCGCCTGCGGTGGCCTACTACTTCTCGCCAGATCGCAAGGGGATCCGACCGCAGGAACATCTGGCGGACTTTGCCGGTATCCTTCAGGCCGACGCCTATGCCGGGTTCAGGGAGCTCTACAAACCTGATCCCGACGGCAAGGTGCGGATTATCGAAGCTGCATGTTGGGCGCATCTGAGACGGGAGTTCCACGATCTCTGGAAATCCCAGAAGCTCGACCTCGCCAAGGACGCACTCGACCGGATCGGCGCCCTTTATGACATCGAACGCGAAATCCATGGCCTGTCGGCCGAGGAGCGCCGATCGATCCGGCGGTCGAAGAGCAAACCGATCGTCGATGCGTTCGAGACTTGGGCGCGGGCTCAGCTGAGCGCCATCTCTCGCAAGGGCGATCTCGCCAAGGCCATCAATTATGGCCTCAATCGTTGGGCATCGTTCACCCTGTTCCTCGAGGACGGACGTATCGCGATCGATAACAATGCAGCCGAGCGCGCCATGCGGCCCATTGGAATCGGCAGAAAAAACTGGTTGTTCGCCGGTAGCGATGCCGGAGGCGAGACGCTCGCGAGCGCGATGACGATCATCGAAACCGCGAAAATCTGCGGGCTCGATCCGCAAGCCTACCTCACAGACGTGCTGTCACGCATCCACGACCACAAGATCAACCGGATCGATGAGCTTCTTCCCTGGAACTGGGCCCCCATGGGCGTCGCGCCAGCGCACAAGCAAGCCGCCTGATCGCGGAACCCTGTCTGATGACGTCCTTGAGGACGTCGCTAACGACGTCCCCTGATCTTGGCGCACAATCACAGATCGTTCGGCATCACAAGGCCGGGGCAATCGGGCGGTTACACCGGTCGCAGGACCCACATGGTCCAGATTCCGAACGCAATGAACGGACCAAACGGAATGGGTTCATTCCTGTCGAGGCGACCGCGGATCAAGCCTAGTCCGACGATTGCGAAAATGGCGGTCGCCGAGCCGATGAGCATCACAGCCGGCAGCTGGCTCCAGCCCAACCAGGCTCCCCCCGCAGCAAACAGCTTGGCATCGCCACGCCCAAGGCCTTCCCGCTTTCTCAAGAGCCGGTAGGCGGCTTCCAACAAGAAGAGCGATAAATATCCTGCAAGCCCACCCACTGTCCTGTTCAAAAGAACAGACGGATAGAATATCGCCGCCAGGAACAAACCGACAATAAGTAGCCCAAGGGTGATCGGGTTGGGCAGGATCTGCCGCTCGATGTCAACAAAAGATGCCCAGACAAGCCCGAACGCCAGAAACGCGCTCTGAGGCAAAGCTGCGGTTGGATTCAGGAACGATGTCGCACTGACCATCACTCCCGCAGCCAACGCGATCAGAGCCTTAGGAACCGGAAGATACAGGTCTCTTAGCATCTAGAAATTTCTATCTTACGCGTGGTTCAAACTTCGCGCCTGCATCTCCTGCGTGTGTCACGGCGTGGCGTACGGCGGCGGTAGTTTTGAGCCTGGATGGGACAGGCGAACGCAATAAACCACCCCGATCGCCAATCAATGCCGCAGCTCGCGAGACTAGGTCGGCTAGACTTGTGGTCAGCTTCCTATCGGAGATGCGAGCAACGCGTTCCTTGCTGAGGCGCCTCAGAATCCGATTTAGGTATTCAGCGAGGCGCTGGACGTGTTGTCGGTTCGTTCGACTTGAACGGCTGTTTGAAGATATAGAAGCCACAAGCACGGATGCCGTCACGAACGTCGCGCCATCGTAAACCACATATTGGCTCTACTTGTCCGCTGGTTTCTGCCCGAGCGAAGAATTTCCAGGGGCCATCCTCTAACGGAAGATTTCCTCCGGCAGGATCGTTCCCAAATCCGAAGGTATCCTGCCGCAATGACTTGAACATATAGATTCGCATTGGTAAATCTTAGGCTGCGAAGCGAGAAGTCTCAATGGTCATCGCGACTCATGGATATCCCAATACCAGGACGCGCCTGCGCTGCTTCATCGGCGTGCTCGTCATGAAAGGAGACGTCGACACTTGCTGAATTTACGGCCTCGAAGAACCTCGCGCAGGTCCTCGGCCGCGCGATGCTGCTGGCTGGATCGATCCTGCACAATCGTCGAACGCCAGAGATCGGCCAGACTGTTGTCGATGGCAGCTTGTTCGCCGAAAAGTGGATGGTGGGGTGGAGCGAATTGACCGGGAACCCCGCGATGCTGTTGCAGGTGGCGGGCGATATGTCCTTGACCTTCGAGTTTGCGGCGCCGGTCGCATTGGAGCTTGGCGCAAGCCTGGTTGCGGAGGTGACAAAGGGAATGCCCGCTATAACGAAGAACTGACGTCGAATCCCCAGGTCGATTTGCGCCGCTATCGCCCCCCTCACCCCTCAATGAAAATCCCTGCTCTTTGGCATCACCCGCACATCCCTGGGATGCCGGTGCGTGCCGCGGGATGTCTGTGGGTGCTTGATCTCGTCGCCCCGAGCCATCGCGATCTCGGCGACGTGGTCTTCTGACAGCGTCTCCAGCTCGGACGACCGGTCGATGACCCGTGCGCCCATCAGGTGGGTGACGCCTTCCGGGCTTTTCTGCACGCGGCCTTCGACCAGCAACAGCCCCGCGGCCATCGTCTCGGCCCGGAACCTCTGGAAGACCCTCGCCCACAGCAGCACATTGGTGATCCCCGTCTCGTCCTCCAGCGTGATGAAGATCGCCTTGCCATTGCCTGGCCTTTGCCGCACCAGCACCACCCCCGCCGTGCGCGCCCAGCGTCCGTCCCTCAGCGCCGATGTCTCCGCACAGGTGAGGATCCCCTCACGCCGGAACAGCGTGCGCAGGATCTCCATCGGATGCGCCTTCAGCGACAACCGAGCCGTCTGGTAATCCGCCGCCACATGTTCGCCCAGCGGCATCGCGGGGAGGCTCGCCTCTGCATCCACGCCCAGCTCGCGCGCATCGGCCGCCGCGAACAGCGGCAAAGGCTTGTCGTTCGGCAGGCGCCTCACCTCCCATAAGCGCCTCGCGCCGATCTTGGGCGAGCGAGCGGAACGCATCCGCATCCGCCAGCCGCCGCAGTATGGGCGAGGAGACGCCTCGCCGCCGCATCTCCTCGACGCTGGCATAGCCTTGTCCCCGCCGCGCCACGAGACGAAGGGCGTCCTGCTCCCGCATTCCGTCGATCTGCCGGAGGCCCAGCCGCAGGGCCAGCGCGCCATCGCTCCGCTCGCTCCAGCGTGTTGTCATGCTCGCTGAAATTGACGTCGATCGCGCGCACCTCCACGCCATGCTCCTGCGCATCGCGCACGATCTGCGCCGGCGCATAGAACCCCATCGGCTGCGAGTTCAAGCAGCGCCGCCGCAAACACCGCCGGATGGTGCTTCTTGATCCATGACGACACATAGACCAGCTGCGCAAACGCCGCCGCATGACTCTCCGGAAAGCCATAACTGCCGAAGCCCTTGATCTGCTCGAAGCAGCGCTCGGCGAAGTCGCGCTGATAGCCGCGGCGCACCATGCCTCCCACCATCTTCTCGGCAAAGAGATGGATGGTCCCCACATTGCGGAACGTCGCCATCGCCCGACGCAGCTTGTTGGCGTCCTCCGGAGAGAATTCTGCTGCAGTGATCGCCAGCTTCATCGCCTGTTCCTGGAACAGGGGAACGCCATAGGTCTGCTTGAGCAGGGTCTCGAGTTCGTCCGGCGCCCCATACTCTGGCGAGGGCGATGGATACTCGACCTTTTCAGCGCCGCTCCGCCGCCGCAGATAAGGGTGCACCATATTGCCCTGGATCGGCCCGGGGCGGACGATCGCCACCTCGATGACCAGGTCGTAGAAGATGCGCGGCTTGAGGCGCGGCAGCATGCTGATCTGCGCCCGGCTTTCGACCTGGAAGACGCCAATCGAATCGCCCTTGCACAGCATGTCGTAGACGGCCGGATCCTCCTGCGGCACATCCTGCAAGCCCAGCTTTGGCTCGCCGCCATGCAGATGGATCAAGTCGAACGCCTTGCGGATGCAGGTGAGCATGCCCAGCGCCAGGATATCGACCTTCATGAGGCCGAGTTCGTCGATGTCGTCCTTGTCCCATTCGATGAAGGTGCGCTCGTCCATCGCCGCATTGCCGATGGGGACGAGTTCATCCAGCCGGTCGCGCGCGAGGACAAAGCCGCCGACATGCTGCGACAGATGGCGCGGGAAGCCGAGCAGTCTTGCGGCAAAATCGAGCGCGCGCCGAAAGACCGGATTTGACGGATCAAGCCCCGCCTGGCGGATCTGGGCGTCGGCCAGCGCCCCGCCCCAGCTTCCCCACACCAGGCCCGACAGCCGCGCCGTCACATCCTCGGTCAGCCCCAAGACCTTGCCGACCTCGCGCATGGCGCTGCGCGGCCGGTAATGGATCACGGTCGCCGCGATGCCCGCCCGGTGACGGCCATAGCGATCATAGATGTACTGGATCACTTCCTCGCGCCGTTCGTGTTCGAAATCGACGTCGATGTCAGGGGGCTCCTGGCGTTCGTCGGACATGAAGCGCGCGAACAGGAGATCGAACTTGGCGGGATCGACCGAGGTGATGCCCAGCACATAGCAGACCGCGGAATTGGCGGCCGATCCTCTGCCCTGGCAGAGGATGCCCTTGTCGCGCGCGACGCGCACCACATCATAGAGCGTCAGGAAATAGCGGGCGAGCTTGTGCCGCCGGAAGAAGTCCAGCTCCTGGTAGAGGAGCTTTTCGACTTTTTCCGGAATCCCTTCGGGATATTTCATCCGCGCATGAAACCAGGCGCGATCCTCGAGATAGTCGTCGTCCTGCCATCCTGGCGGCACAGGCTCGTCGGGGTATTCGTAGCGCAGCTGGCCGAGATCGAATTCGATCATCTGCAGGAGGACCTGCGTCTGTTCGATCGCCTCAGGCGCTTTGGCAAAGAGCCTGGCCATCTCCTCGGGCGGCTTCAGATGGCGATCGGCATTGCTCTCAAGCAGTAGTCCCGCCGCCTCAAGGGTCACGCCTTCGCGGATGCAGGTCATGATGTCCTGCAGGTCGCGCTGCCCGCCACCATGATAAAGAACATCATTGGTCGCGATAAGAGGGACGCCACCACTTGCTGCAATCCGCTTCAGTCTTGCCAGGCGCCGCGCATCGTCTCCGCGCCGATGCATCGTCGCGCCAAGCCAGATGAACGGCGCGGCTCTCAGTTGCTGCAGTACCTCCGCCAACCCCTCAAGCCGTTCTGGAGGCATGACGATGAGCAGGAGGTCGTCCTTGTGCGCGAGAAGGTCGTCGAGCGTGATGAGGCATTCGCCCTTCTCCGCCCGCTTCTTGCCTGGACGCGGCCGCCTGTTGCCAAGCGTCAGCAGGCGGCAGAGCTGGCCCCATCCCTCGCGATTGCGGGGATAGGCGATGATGTCTGGCGCGCCATCCGAGAATACGAGGCGGGACCCGACCACCAGCCTGAACGCCTTGGCCATCCTCTTCAGCTCGTGCTGTGTGAGCTTCAGCGTCTCGATGGCGGGATGCTCGACCCAGGCATGCTCGCCAGGAGATCCCCCCTCTTTCATCTTCTGCGGGGCCGGCAGGCCGTCTTCGCAAATCCGGTTGAGCGCCGCAAAGGCGCGCACGACGCCTGCCACCGTGTTGCGATCGGCGATGCCGATGCCGGCATGACCTAGCAGCAGCGCCTGAAGCACCATGTCCTGTGCGGAGGAGGCGCCGCGCAGGAACGAGAAGTTCGTCGCCGCAGCAAGTTCGGCGTAAGGCGGAGCTGATGTTCTTGCCTGAACCGTCGGCGCGCCTTGCCCGGCCGAAGGAAAGGGAATGACCGCAGCCTCGCTTTGCGCAGCCTCGCTCATGCGAACAGCCCGTGCAGATACCAGCGCGGCTCGGGCGTCTCTCCGTAAAGCCCTGTGCGGAACAGCCAGTAGCGGCGGCCTTGCGAATCCTCGACGCGATAGTAATCCCGGTCGAGGGCGTCCGGCGCGCTTCGCCACCATTCAGGCGCGATGCGCTCAGGCCCCTCGCCGCGCTTCACCACATACTTCACCCGGCGCCAGGTAAAGCTGCGCGGCGGACCATCGGGAACCTCCGCGGTCGCCGTGACAAGATGCGGCGGATCGAAGATCTGCAGCGGACGCAGCGGCGGCTCTTCCCTTTCGGGAACCGGCCAGACCAGCGAGGTCAGCGGATTGAAGCTGGCCGGCGCCGCCTGCGCCGCGCGTCCGGGATCGTGGGTCTCGCGCGGAAGGAAGCGCACCACGCGATCCTGCCCGAGGCGCGTCGACAGCCGGTCGGCGAGGTCGGCCACCTCGTTGTCCTCGATTGCGCGCCCGTCCAGCCCAGGCTGCACCGCCTCGAGCGGTTCGGCGAGAGGAACACACAGGCGGACGATATCGAACCCGAAGCCAGGATCGAGCGGGTCGGCGAGGGCGTCGAGCTTTTCACGGAAGAGCCGCAGGATCGACTTCGCATCGCGCAGCGGACGGCCGGTTTCGACGGATATGCGCCGCACGGCGCCATCGGCCCTAAAGAAATTTGCCTCGAATGTCCGCCCGCCCTCACGGCGCTCGGCCAGCCTTGCGCCAGCCTCTCGCCCAAGTTCAGCCAGCACCGCCTCGATGTCTTCGCTTCGTCCGATCGGTTCGGGAAAACGCCGCTCGACCCAGAGTTCGGGAATGGGACGAAGCGGAGAGAGAGGCGCATCCTCCCTGCCCAGCACGCGTCTTAGATGCAGCGTCATCGCTTCGCCAAAGCGGGAGGCGAACGCTGTGGCCGGCTGGTCCGCGACCGCGCCGATCGTCTTGAACCCGGCGCGCAGGATCGCAATGCGGGCATCGTCATCCAGTCCTAGCGCGGCGATAGGAAGGCGCCGCACGGCTGCCTCCTCTCCCCCTTCCGGCACGACGCCATCAGGCATGGCCCCCATGCGGCGGCCATGCCTTGCAAGCGCCCGCGCCGCATCGGCGGATCCGGCGATCACCGCGCGCACGTGGAAGCCGCCGCGGCGCAGCCGCAGGCTGAATGCCTTGCGCAGCTCTCCCTCGCCGCCAAAGAGATGCGCGCAGCCGGTGATGTCGACCAACAATCCGTCCGGCGCATCCATGACCACGGCCGGCGAGAACCGGTCGCAATCCTCGGCGATGCGCTGCAGCAAGGCCGCGTCCGCCCGGGGCTGCGCCTCCTCCACCCAGAGATGCGGAATACGCGCGCGCGCATCGGCCAGCGTCAGCCCCGGCGCCAGGCCCACGCGCTGCGCCTGCGGACTCACGGCCACAAGCTGCGTTGCGTTCTTGATGGTATCGACAATGACGAGCGGAAGGTCCGGCGCCGCTTCAGCCTGCGAGCCGCGCATCCGCCGCATCACCCGATCCGCCGGCAGGTAGGGGAGCCATGCCGCCAGCCAGCGTTTGCGGGCGCGCGGCTTGTCCGTCATCCTGTCCGTGAGAGAGGGGGAGATCTTTGAAGACGCGGGCATCACGATCCCATTCCACAATCCAGTTTCGTCCCGATAGTCCCGCCCGGTCGCGCAGCAACCTTGCCGAATAGGCCGGATGCCCTGGCGCATCCGCCTCCAGCGCCACGGACGGATGCGCCCTCACGCTCCATCGGGTCAGCGCCGCGCTCGGCCCTGGCGTGCCTCCCGCCCGCACCATGAACAGCGGCAGGTTCGAGCGCGCAGCCGCCAGCGCCAGCCGCCGCGAGGCGGACAGGTTGAGCGTCTTTGGATTCCCCCACGGCTCGATGATCACGGCGCCTAGCGGCGGACAGCGCGCCGCCTCCTCGCCCGCCCTCAGCACCGCCGGCCCGTCGCGCGCCTTCACCAGGATCAGCCGGTCTGGCGACAGGCCGAGCTCAGCCAGCCCCGGCGCATAGATCTCCCCCATCTCCAGCCCGACGAAATCCTGCCGCACCCAGATGACCGGCTTCGCCCCCGAGGCCCGCAGCGCCAGCCCCACGGCAAAGCTCGCCGCCGACGGCTCGTCGAACATCTGGCCCGCGAAAATCTCGTGCACGCCCGCCCGCGCCAGCCCCCCGCCGAGCGCCGCATCCATGTCTTGCGAACCCGTCGAAAACCGCTCGGCGCCGACCGGAGAGGACCCCCGCTCCAGTTCCGAGACCCTGCGTCTCAGCCCGTCCAGAACTGCCTGTTTCTCGGCCATTTCCGCATGTAGTTCCTATTTTGTTCCATAAACGACCCAGGCCGAAAAGAGTCAAGCGGAGTTCTGAAAAGGGGAGTGCCTCAGTTTGAAATGTGACGGCTCGTCATTGCGGGCAATCTGGGTTCGATGAAAGGCTGACGCTTGACGGCGCCTCGCATCCAGCGAACGGAAAGACACCAATGACAGCAGTCTCTCCACAAGCTTGCGCGGCTGAATTTACCGCCGCGTTGATCCGACGTGACATCAGCTCCGCATTGGCCTTGCTCACCGACGACGTCGTGTTTTTCTACAGCAACGGAACGGCCATCCTGGGGAAAGACGACTTCGCCGCGCTGATGACGGCAAGCTGGAAGATGATCGAGAACTACACATACCAGAGCGCGGAATCGCGCTGGCTCATTCAGTCCGACGACGCGGCTGTGGTCATCTATAGCTTTGCGTGGTCCGGCCTTGTCCGCGGCGCAGAGGTCACCGGGAGTGGCCGGGGCACGCGGGTATTTTCGAGGCGACCCGGCGGCGGTTGGCTGATCGCACACGAACATCTGAGCAATGGGCAGTGGAAGCCCTAGCGACGGATCTACGGCCTCTCATTGTAGGGCTTCCGCGGCTCCGGCTTCCGTGAGCCCACAACCATCAGCCTCACGATTCCTCCATCGTCAGACGTATCAGTAATCTCAGTGGCCGCAACAGGCGTAACGCGCAGCGCACTGTTGGACCCGCCCCTCACCCCGCCCCCTGAATCACCGCGAGAAACAGCGCGCCATAGCGCTCCAGCTTGGCCTTGCCGACGCCGGGGATGCCGGCCATCGCCTCGAGCGTCTGCGGCCGCGCGCTCGCCATCGCGCGCAGGCTACTGTCGTGGAACACCACATAGGGCGGCACGCCCTGGACCCTGGCGATGCGCGCCCGCTCTGCCCGCAGATCATCAAACAGAGGCATGGCGCCTGAGCCCAGCTCCGCCGACGCGTTGGCCCGCCTCGGTTCCTTCTGGCGCGGCCGCTCTCGCCGCAGCGTCACTTTCCGCTCGCCCTTGAACACGGGCCTCGCCTCAGCTGTCAGCTTTAACCCGCCATGCTCTGGATCGACGGTGATGAACCCCGCCGCCGTCAGCTGACGCACCACCGACTGCCACACTTTTGCGTCCGTCTCCTTGCCCGCGCCGAACACGGGGAGCCTGTCATGCCCTAGCCGCTCCACTTTTTCCGACGTCTTGCCCGTCAGCACGTCGACCACATGCGTCACGCCAAAGCGCTCGCCGGTGCGATAGATCGCAGCCATCGCTTTCACGGCCGCATCCGTCGCGTCCCAGGTGTCGACCGGCACAAGGCAGTTGTCGCAATTCCCGCAGCTGCCTGGATGCCCCTCGCCAAAGTGCGCCAGGATCGCCTGGCGCCGGCACTTCGTCGTCTCGCAGATGTCGAGCAGCGCGTTGAGCTTCACCCGCTCGATCCGCTTGATCTCTTCGGGCGCATTGCCGTCCGCGATCATCTTGGCCCTCAGAGCGACATCCGACATGCCGTAGGCCATCCACGCATCCGCGGCCAAGCCGTCGCGCCCCGCCCGTCCCGTCTCCTGGTAATACGCCTCGACCGATGACGGCATGTCGACATGCGCCACATAGCGCACGTCCGGCTTGTCGATCCCCATGCCGAACGCCACCGTCGCCACCAGCGCCAGGCCATCTTCGGTTAGGAACGCATCCTGGTTCTTCGAGCGCGTCCGCGCGTCCATACCGGCATGATAGGGCAGCGCACGAATGCCTTCCTCGTTCAGCCACTCTGCCGTCGCCTCGACCTTCTTGCGCGAGAGGCAATAGATGATCCCGCTCGCGCCCTTGTGCTTCTGCAGGAAGTCCAGAAGCTGCGCCTTCACCTTTTCCCGCTGCACGATGGCGTAGGATATATTTGGCCGGTCAAACGACGTCGCAAAGACTTTCGCATTTCGCAGGCCCAGCTTCTCGATGAGGTCTTCGCGCGTCACTGGATCGGCTGTCGCCGTCAGCGCGATCCGCGGCACGCCGGGAAAATCCACAGCGATACGCGACAGCTCGCGATACTCAGGCCGGAAGTCATGCCCCCACTGGCTGACGCAATGCGCTTCATCGATCGCGAATAGGCTGATGTGCGCATCCTCGAGCATCGAGTGGAAGCCGGATGTGTTGAGCCGCTCCGGCGCCACGTAGAGCAGCTTCAGCTTCCCCGAACGGATCTGGTCGCGCACCACGCGCGCCTCGTCTGGCGACAGCGAGGAATTGAGCGCCGCGGCCGCAACACCTGCCTGCTTCAACGCCTCGACCTGGTCGCGCATCAGCGCGATCAGAGGCGAGACAATGATCGCAACGCCCGGCCGGCACAGCGCCGGAACCTGGTAGCAGACCGACTTGCCCGCGCCGGTCGGGAACAGCACGACGGCGTCCCCGCCCGCGATAACCTGGCGCACCACGCCTTCTTGTTCGCCGCGGAATTCGGAATGGCCGAACACCTCGCGCAGCACGTCGCGCGGGTCCGGGCGTGCATCCCCCGCCTCGGTCTCCGCACCTGATTCTTCGCCAGCGCCGCGCACGTCTGGTCCTCTAAGGCCTGAGTTCTGTCGCACTGACGACTATGTCGGCCTTGCTGCACGCGAAAGGCAGATTGCGCGCTCGCCTGTGAGTTGACGCCGGGCGAGCGGGTTCCTAGCGTCTCGCACAACAAAACGCCAATCAGTCTTGAGGGAGACGGATCTATGAGAGTGACGCTGTTTGCGACTGCCGCCGTGTTCGCCCTGGCCCTTGCGGCTTGCAGCGGCGAAGACCCCAAGGTCGCAGAGGCGCCTGCCGCCCAGGAAGTCGCCGCTGCTCCGCCGCCCGCCGCGGACCCCGCACCGGCAGCCGCGCCCGCCGCCGATCCCAAAATCGTCATCGAAACGCGCCAGGCGAACCTCAAGGACATGGGCGCCAACTTCAAGACGATCAGCGACCAGACCAAGGCTTCCAAGCCTGACATGGCGGCCATCACCGCCGCGGCCGACAAGATCAAGGGATACTCTGTCGACATCGGCACATGGTTCCCGGCCGGCGCTGGTCCCGAGACAGGCGTCAAGACCGCAGCCCTTGCCAAGATCTGGGAAGACCCGGCGACCTTCGCGGCTGCGGTTGCGAAGCTCCAGCTCGAAGCCAGCGCCATGCAGACCGCAGCCGCGTCGGGAGACATCGCCCAGGTCAAAGCGCAGTTCCCCAAGACAGGCGGCGCCTGCAAGAACTGCCACGAGCCCTTCCGCAAGCCGGACGAGAAAAAATAGACCGATGACGGACGCTTCACCGGCGCCGTCCCCCGGGACGGCGCCGATCAGGCAAAGGGTCTGGGATGCGCCCACGCGCCTGTTCCACTGGCTTGTTGTCGGCCTCGTCGTCTTCTCATGGTGGACGGCCGAAGAGCGGTTGATGGACCTGCATCGGATTTCCGGGCTCACGATTTTGGGCCTGCTGGTCTTTCGCATCTGGTGGGGCTTCGCCGGGCCGCAGACAGCGCGCTTTGCCCGCTTCATCAAGGGGCCCGGCGCCGTGCTCGGCTATGCCGGAAAACTGTTCCGCCCCAACTACAGGGCGGCGTTCGGACACAATCCCCTGGGCGCGCTCAGTGTCGTCGCGATCCTCCTGGCTCTCGTGGCCCAGGTCGGCCTCGGCCTCTTCGCCATGGACACGGACGGCCTCGAATCCGGGCCCCTTGCCCGCTTCGTCTCCTACCAATTCGCCGAAGCCGCCGGCGACCTGCACGAAGACGCCTTCAACATCCTGCTGGTGTTGATCGCCCTCCACATCGCCGCCATCGCCTTCTATCTTATCGCCAAGCGCACCAACCTCATCACCCCGATGATCACCGGCGCGCGCGCCGCAAACGGCGAAGGCCCGCCAGAAGGCATCGAGCGCGTCCCCCTCTGGCGCATCGCCGTGGGTGTCGCGCTGGCGGGGCTCGTGGTCTGGCTGATCGCGCGATAGCGAGCGCCTACTTCGTCCCGTACATCCGGTCGCCTGCATCCCCGAGCCCTGGCACGATATAGCCCTTCTCGTTGAGATGGCTGTCGATCGCCGCAGTAAAGACGGCGACGTCCGGATGCGCCTTTTCGAAAGCCGCAATCCCCTCCGGCGCCGCGAGCAAGCACAAGAAGCGCAGCCGGTTCGCTCCGCGCCGCTTCAGCCGGTCGATCGCCGCGATCGCCGAATTCCCGGTCGCCAGCATCGGATCGACGACAATGATCAGCCGGTTCTCCAGCTCGCTCGGCGCCTTGAAGTAGTATTCCACCGGCTGCAGCGTTTCATGGTCGCGATAGATGCCGATATGCGCCACGCGCGCCGCCGGCACCAGATCGAGCATGCCGTCCAAGAGCCCGTTGCCCGCCCGCAGGATCGAGGCGAAAACCAGCTTCTTGCCCTTGATGGTCGGCGCATCCATCTTCCCCATCGGCGTCTCGATGCCGACGGTTTCCAGCTCTAGGTCGCGCGTCACCTCGTAGCACATCAGGTGCGCGATCTCCCGCAGCAGGATGCGGAACCCCGACGTGCTCGTCGTCTTGTCCCGCATCAGGCTCAGCTTGTGCTGGATCAGCGGATGATCGATGACCGTGACGCCGGGCATGGGGTCCTCTCAGGTAGGCGCAAGAGGAATGACCCACCCGATGCCGCGATGCAATCAGCGTCCCTTCCACACCGGCTTGCGCTTCTCTGCAAAACCCTTGAGCCGCGCGCAACGATTTTCCAGGTCCGCCGCCCGCCAGCAACCGCGGTAACGCGCCTTGTAACGGCAGCGTCACGGCAATTCCCTTTCGTGCGGAAGTGTGCAGAGTATTGACGCTGAAAAACAACTGGATCGCGACGGGTCTGTCTGCCGAGGGAGCGGAATCATGTGGGTGAGAAAAGGCGAGCGTGACCGGGCTCTGGGCGTCGACTCACCGATCCCGACACAGGTCGTCTCCAACGAGGAATTCATCCCACGTCCCCAGACCCGGAAGCAGAAGCAGGTCGAAGACCTGATAATGGACTGGGGCGCGCGCAACGCCAGGAAGATCAACATGAGCCGGCGCGCCTATATGGCGTCCTCCATGGGCCTCGCCACCGCCTTCCTCGCCTCCAACTGCGTTTATGGCGGCGGCGCCTTCGAGGTCGGCGAGGACGAGCAGTTCGAGCCGCGCCCGCAGGAAACGGTCAGAGCGAACGGCCAGAAGGGCAAGTATTTCATCATCGACGTACAGGCTCACTATTCGAACGGCATCGCGCTGAATTTCCGCAATTCGGAAACCGCGAAGAACATGGGATTCGACCTCAAGAACGACGCCGAGGCCTATTCCTTCCGCACCTTCGCCAAGGAGATGTTCCTCGATTCCGAGACATCTATGGTGGTGATCTCTGGCGTTCCGGGCAAGGAAGAGCAGCGCGCCCCGGACGGCCGCGTGCTGGTCGATGCCGAGCGCACGCCGCGCGGCGCCATCCTGCCCTCCTGGCTCATGGCCAAGTCACGCAACGAGCTCAACGCCATGGCCGGATCGCAGCGCGCGCTTTCCCAGGGCAACCTTGCGCCTAACCACTACTGGAATGCTGCGACCAAGACGATCGACAAGGCCGCGACGCTCGAGCAGATGGAGCGCGAGCTCAACGTCTACAAAATCGATTCCTGGAAATGGTATTGCCATACCGATCCGGCACGCACCGGAAACGGCTTCCAGGTCGATGACGACAATGCGCAATGGTTCATCGAGGAGAGCCGCAAACGCGGCAAGAAGCTGTTCTCGGTGCACAAGGGCTATTCCTATCAGTCCCGCACGCTGGGCCACCTCGCCAACCCGAAGGACATGGAACAGGCGGCCTTGCGCAATCCGGACTGCAACTTTGTCGTCTACCACTCCGCCCTGAAGCACGGCGCGTCTGACGGCGAGAACTGGAAGGAGATGAACGAGTACAATCCGGAGACGGGCGACTTCCTATGGCACAAGGTCCTGATGGACATCAAACGCCGCAACCCGAAGATCACCAATCTCTATCCGGAGATCGGCTCGTTCTTCAACACGCTGGCCGTGCAGGATCCGATCATGGCGATGCATGGCATGGGCCTCAACATCAAGACCTACGGCGCCGACCACGTCGTGTGGGGCACGGATTGTCTCTGGTGGGGAAGCCCTCAGTGGGGCATCGACGCCTTCAAGCGGTTCCAGATCTCCGACGAGATGTGCGAGAAGCACGGCTACAAGAAGATCACCGAAGAGGACAAGGCGAAGATATTCGGGCTCAACGCAGCGAAACTCTACGGCGTCAACGTCAATGCTCAGCGCAACGCCCTGCCCGCGGATACGCTCTCTCGCATCAAGACCGCCTATCTCGACCGCGGCGGCCTGCGCGACAATGACTATCATGGCTGGGTGCAGCAGGCCTGATCATGCCCGAACCCGGATGGAATTTCGAAAGCGAGCCGCCCTTCGAGGAGCGGACCGAGACGGGCATCAATCTCTGCGCCTATTTCGACGCGATGCCCGACGCCAAGCTTCGCACGTGGAACCCGGAATTCACCGACGCGCAGGTCATGGCCTGGGACGGCAATTTCAAGTCGGATGGCGACCTGATGCTGCCCTGCTGCGAGAGCGAGGAAGTCGATGCCGCCATGTACCGGCGCTACCTTGCCGAATGCATCCACTATCGTGACCGCGTCCGCGCCAGGCTGCTGACTGAGGCGTGAATCACGGCGCGGGAAACGGATCGTCACACAGTCGATCACGGCGGAGACTGATCGCACCGGATCACACGGCTTTGCAATCGCCCGGCTTTTACTTGGCGCTTCCGGCGTTATATACCACTAACTACAACGCCGGAGACATGCATGCGCCTTGCCCTGATCGCCGCAACCTTCCTGATGGCCGCCCCCGCGCTTGCCCAGCAGGGCGCGATGCCCGCGGCCCCGGCCTGCGCCGCGATGGATGCGAAACTTCCGGCTGATCTCGCAGGCTGGAGCGGCGGGGCGGCAGTCTCCTCCGCGTCGGCCGCCGAGCATCTGGGCCATATGGGCGTGCTGGACCTCGGCAAGGGCTATGACGCCGCCCTGCTCAGCACGCCGAAGATCAGCTATCCGGCGGCGCCGGAAAAGCCGGGTGGATCAGTCGCCCATGGCGGACTTTTCGAGTTCACGACGCCAGCCGCGGGCAATTATGAGGTTGCGCTGGGCGCCGCGGCATGGATCGATGTCATCGAGACCGGCAAGGTGATCGCGCCCACACGTTTCGACCACGGACCTGAATGCACGACCATACGCAAGATCGTGGTCTTCGCGCTGAGGCCCGGCAAGCACATGCTGCAGGTCTCGGGCAGCGCCGACCCGAACATGAAACTCCTGGTCGCGAAGAAGCCCTGAGCACACCCGTCTCCAACCGCGGCCTGCTGACTGCAGCGCTCGCCAGCGCGGCCTTCGCTGGCGTCGTTGCGTGCGCGAGTTCGGCGCCAAAGGCCGACCCGTGGCCCACGCTCGCCACGCTTGGCGCGCCGCTCTATCCCGCTGACAATCCGCCGACGCCCGTCAAGATCGAACTTGGCCGCAGGCTGTTCTACGATGCCGACCTCTCCTTCACCGGCGTCATGTCATGCGCCACCTGTCACGAACAAAAGCGTGGCTTTGCCGATTCCAACAAGACGCGCGCGGGCGTGTTCGACGACCCAGGCGAGCGCAACATCCAGACGCTCGCCAATGTCGGCTACATGCGCTCGCTTACCTGGGGCGGCCCGCATGTCGACACGCTGGAGCACCAGGCGCTGATCCCCATCGAGGGCCTCGTGCCCGTCGAGATGGGATTTGCCGGACAACCTGAAGGCCTGCTGGCGCAGCGGCTCAAGGACCAGTCCTGCTATCCGCAGCTTTTCGCCGCCGCCTTCCCGGAGCGACATGGCGAGATCTCGATGGACACGATCACCATGGCGCTGGCGACCTTTCAGCGCGCGCTGGTATCGCTCGATACTCCCTATGACCGCTATCGCCGCGACGAAGGTACGATTTCAGCAGAGGCAAAGGCAGGCGAGACGATCTTCAATGCGAGGTGCGTAAGCTGCCATGCCGGCGTGCATTTCACCGACGCCGCCCTGCCCGACCGGAAACCGGTGGAGTCTTTCCACGCCCTTGCGCCGCCCAAACCCGGCGACCCGCTGGGCGGGGACACCGGCCTTGCCCGCATCACACAGAAGCCAGAAGACGCCGGCAGGTTCCGCACGCCTGGCCTGCGCAATGTCGCCCTGTCAGCGCCGTACATGCACGATGGTGAGCAGCCGACGCTGGCTGACGCCGTTCGCCATCACTATGCGGCAGCCGACCGGCAGAGGGACGGCCGCCTGAAGCAGGGGGTGAGCGAGGCTGACACAGGCGCGCTCATCGCTTTCCTTGGAACGCTGACAGATCAGGGCTTCATCGCCAATCCGGCCTTCGCCCTGCCCAAGCCAGGATGTCCGCTTCAAACGTCCACCGAATTGCAGCGTGAAGAAGCGAACTCGGCGCGGCTCCACAACAGTCCGTCGGGGCCGTGAGAGAGCCCCTCCTAGGCGGTCTCGGCTTCTGCAAGTCCCAGCTCTTCGATCATCGCCTTGCGCATCTCGAATTTCTGGATCTTTCCCGTCACGGTCATCGGGAAGGCGTCGACGAACTTGACGTAGCGCGGGATCTTGTAGTGGGCGATCTGGCCCTTGCAGAAATCGATGATCTCCTGCGCTGAGCCCTCCTGGCCGTCGCGCAGCTTCACCCAGGCGCAGATCTCCTCGCCATATTTCCGGTCCGGAACGCCGATCACGGCGACATCCTGGATCTTCGGATGGCGGAACAGGTATTCCTCAACCTCGCGCGGATAGACGTTCTCGCCGCCGCGGATCACCAGGTCCTTGATGCGGCCGACGATGTTGCAATAGCCCTCGTCGTCGAGGACGCCGAGATCGCCCGTGTGCATCCAGCCATCCTCATCCACCGCCTCAGCGGTCTTCTCCGGATCGCTCCAGTAGCCGATCATCACCGAATAGCCGCGCGTACAGAGTTCGCCAGGCTGCCCGCGCGGAACGATGTTTCCCTCTGCGTCGATGACCTTCACTTCAAGATGCGGTTGCACGCGTCCGACGGTCGAGACGCGGCGCTCCAGCGGATCACTGACCGCCGTCTGGAACGAGACGGGCGAGGTCTCGGTCATGCCATAGCCGATGCCAACTTCGGACATGTGCATCCGGTCGATGACCTTGCGCATCACTTCGATCGGACAGGGCGAGCCGGCCATGACGCCGGTGCGCAGCGAGGTGAGATCGAATTTTTCGAACTCGGGATGCTCTAGCTCGGCGATGAACATGGTGGGGACGCCATGCAGCGCGGTGCAGCGCTCCGCCTCGATGGTCTGCAGCACGGCGAGCGGCTCATAGCCTTCGGAGGCATAGACCATGGTTGCGCCATGGACGATGCAGGCGAGATTGCCCATCACCATGCCGAAGCAATGATAGAGCGGCACCGGGATCAGGAGCCGGTCGCCTTCGTGCAGGCCCATGCCCGCACCTACGAAATAGGCATTGTTGAGGATGTTGCGGTGGGACAGCGTGGCGCCCTTGGGCAGGCCTGTCGTGCCCGACGTGAACTGGATGTTGATCGCATCGTTGCGGTCGAGCATTTCGTGGGTCTCGCCCACCTCATCGATGTGGCGGCCGGTTGCGAGCCCCGGTATCTCCTCGAACGAGTACCAGCCGCGCCGCGGGATGCCGCCGATCTGGACGACGATCCTGAGGTGCGGCAGGCGCGCCGACGCCAGCTCGCCGGGCTTGGAGGAAAAGATCTCCGGTGCAAGCTCCGAGATCATGCTGGCATATTCGGAGGTCTTGAACTTCGCGGTGCAGAACAGCGCCTTCACGCCGACCTTGTTGAGCGTGTATTCGACCTCCGAGAGCCGGTAGGCCGGATTGATGTTGACCTGGATCAGCCCGACACGCGCGGTTGCAAGCTGCACCAGCGTCCATTCCGCGCAATTGGGCGCCCAGACGCCGACGCGGTCGCCGGTCTTGAGCCCGAGCGCGAGCAGCCCTGCGGCAAGCTGGTCGACGCGGAAGGCCAGTTCCTCATAGGTCCAGCGGATTTCCTGGTGCGCCGAGACCAGCGCTTCCTGCTTCGGCCACCGTTTCGCCGCGCGAACGAGCGCTTCGCCGATTGTGTACTCCAGAAGCGCCGGAAACGGTTCGCCGCGGACAAGCGAAAGCTGCGAGGTCATGGATATCTCTCCTCCCCCGCTGCGACATTAGCACGATGGAAAGCGGCGTCAGCCCTTGCGCGAGGCCGTCAGAATCACTTCCGCCGCTGCGACATCCTCGGGCGTATTGAGGTTGGCGAATGGATCAGGGTCGGCGCCCGACCACGCCTCGCACTCGACCGCGCCGGCCCGCTGGGCGATACGATGGAGCGCCTGCTCCTCTTCCATCGCCTGGGCAACGACGCTGGCGCAGGCTGCCTGCCAGAGGCCGAACACGGGATGGCGCCCGCCTTTGTGCCAGACGATCGCGGCGGAGGCTTTCGTCTTGCGCCGCGCCGCATCCAGCCGCTCGAACAGGTCCAGAGGCAGGAAGGGCGCATCGACCGGCGCGGTGACCATCAGCGCATCCGGCCCGTACTGGCTCTCTAGCCAGCGCAAGGCCCCCAGCAGTCCGGCGCCGGGGCCCTTCTCGCCGGCGGCATCGCGGATCCAGCGTGCCCCTGGCGCGAGGCCCAGCCATGCCGGTTCCATCGCCGCAACAACCGCCAGCGCTCCGGCCTGCGGCGCGAGGCGCGCCACCACGTGTGCGTGCAGCGGCCGGCCTGCGAGCATCAGCGCGGCTTTGTCGGCGCCGCCCATGCGCCGGCTTTCTCCGCCCGCAAGGATCACCGCCAGGACGGCGCGTGTGTCGGGATGCTCCACCATGCGCTATCCTGCTACGAAGTCGGATAGGACGCCACGGCCCGTCCGAGCTCGACCTGCTCGCGCGCCCACTCGGTCGCGGTGCAGCCGAGAAATCGGCGGAAGTCGCGCGCCATCTGCGGCTGGTCAAAATAGCCCGCATCCAGCGCCACCGCGACCCAGAGGCCGCCATCGGCCTCCGCCGCGCGGTCAAACACACGGCGGAAGCGGAAGATCGACTGCAGCATCTGCTGCGGGACGCCGACGAGCTTCAGATAGAGCCGCTGGATGCGCCGCCGCTCCGCGGGATCGGGCACGGGCTGGCCGACGCCGTCGCGCTGGCGCAGCACGTCGGCGCGAATCTCGGGGTCGAGCGGCCGCTTTGCCGCAACGAGGCGTGCTGTGATTGCGTCCTGCAACGCCTCGATCGCGCCTTCCGTGTCGCGGACATGTCCCACCCGCAACATCCCGGTCGCATCCATGCGCCTGTCGGTTGCCTCGCTCATCGCCGCGCCGAACCAGCTGGCGGCGCCATCGGCTTCGAACCTCACCCCCGCACACGCAACCGCCCCCCTCGCCCGCAGACACAGCGGCTGCGTCATCTGCCCCGCGAAGATCGTGCGCGGCTGGCGGACGAAGCGCCCGTCCTCGCCCTGCTCTTCATAGGGATCGGCGAGATGGAGGATCAGCTCCGGGCAGCCATCCGGCGGGATGCGCTGGACCACGTGGCTCGGGCTTGCATCCTCATAGCTCCACACGCAGCGCACAAAGGGGCGCAGTTCGGGCCGCGGCTTGCTCTCCTGATAGCGCCCCATCTTACGTCGCTGATCCCGGACCACTCGCGGCGTCGTGTTGATACAAGCCTGCCGCCTTGTCGTCCTCTATCCCTCTTTCAGGCACTTGCGAATGTGGAGGCGGCGTTGAACCTGATCGGAAATCTGGCTGTGGCGGCGATGGCCGTGGTGTCGGCGCAGGGGGCCTGTGCGCACGCGCAGGACGCCTCGTTCCTGAAGGGCTATTGGCTCATGTGTTCGGCCGGGGAAGAAGTCTCGGAGACCTGGAGCGACCCGCGGGGCGGGATCATGGTCGGGACCACCCTCACTCTCGCCGGCGGCAAGCCGAGCTGGGAATTCGCCCGCATCGGGCCATCCGCCGCAGGGATCAGCTACTTCGCCCTGCCCGCCGGCCAAGCGGCGACCGAATTCCCGCTTTCAAAAGCAAAGAGCGGCCCCACCCGCCTCGTCTTCGAGAACCTCGCTCACGACTTTCCCCAGCGGGTGATCTACGCCCGCGAGGGCAAGCGCCTGACGGCTCGGATCGAGGGTGAGATCGGCGGCAAGGCCAAGGCCATGGACTGGACCTACGCGCCCGCCCCGCTCAACCAGCGCTGCTCGGGTCAGCCCTGACTTAAGGCTTTGATCCAGCTCGGATCGGGTCGCTTGCGCTTAACCTTTGGGATGCTATATCCGCGCTCCCCGGAGAGGTGCCAGAGTGGTCGATCGGGGCGGTCTCGAAAACCGTTGTGCGTGCAAGCGTACCGTGGGTTCGAATCCCACCCTCTCCGCCATACCTCTCGAAAAATCTACTTGTTACAGCATACTGCACAGAGAGATTCGACCCCTCGTTGACAACCCACGGCCCGACCCACGTCTGGTCTGATGTCACGGGCCGGTGTTTCGGCCGACAACCACGCAAACCGAGGTCCGGCGGCTGGGCAGCCAAAGCTCCGCTGATAGAACGCTGCATTCGTAATGCGGGGGTCAGGTGTTCAAGTCACTTAGCTAGTTACGGTATGCTGGATGACGCCCCTTTCCTCGCCGGTGTGCGTCAGATCCTTCAGACGTGCGACCTGAGCGGGTTCAACCCCGGTGGGCATGCGCCGATGAACGCCGCGAAGAAACCCGTTCTTGTGCCATCGCGTTCGCTTGCGACCGCCCCTTCGTCCGCTTCCGCAAACCTCAAAAAAAAGCGTCTCAAGACCCTGAGGAATTATTTTCAAAAGGGGATAATCAAAAACCGTGGAAACTGGTATAATATTTATCGGTTTCTACGGTTTTGGCTCAGTATCGCATCCATTTATTGATAATAAATGGTATGAACCTATATATTTTCATCAGGTAGCCGCGGAGTGGACTCAATGGCCAAGACACAACATCTGTCGCGCCAGTTTTTCAGCGCAACACCTGTCTTCCGGCGGGAGGAATACGCGCGCGCGCTCAACAAGTCTGTGCGTGACCCAAACGTGACCGCGATGCTCACGTATCACCGACGCGCGGGAAACGTGCAGCGCGTCGCGCGCGGCGTCTATGCCTCCGTTCCTGCTCATGTGTCTGCCTCGACCTGGGTCGTCGATCAGCTCCTTGCGGCCTCTCGCCTGCGACGCGAGGCAGTCGTCGCCTATCACTCGGCACTCGAGCTTCATGGATTCGCCTACAGCACCTTCAGCGAAGTCCAACTCATGGCGCCAGGCGAGCCCGGACGGCTCAAGGCACGGGGTTTTACCTGCCGCTTCCTCCCGGTTCGGGCCGGGCTCAACCGCGCGACCGACGTCATGTCCGTTGATCGACTGGGCCTGCAGGTCGCTGTCACGACTCCGGAGCGAACGATCGCCGACCTGTTCGACCGCTATGATCTGGCAGGCGATGTGGAAGAACTTCTCCAGTCCCTGAACCTTGTCTCGCGGGTGAAGACCGACCGTCTCTACGACTGCGTTCGCTCGCTCGACAACGCATCTGCTGCAGCCTCGGTTGGCTGGTGGCTGGAGATGCACCGGGACCGCCTGAAAGTATCCGCCTCCGATCTCGTGAAATTCCGTGGACTGGCGCCAACACATGCGCAGTATGTCCTGGGCGCCAAGCCCGGTTCTGCGAAACTGGCGCCGAACTGGAACATAATGGCGCCCGTTGAACTCCTGACCCCGCGATTCGAAAACGCCTGATGGCAGCACCCTCTCTCCAGACGCTCCAGACCGTTGCTGCGCAAACCGGCCACCAGCCCGGCACAATCGAAAAGGTCATGCGGCTTCTCGATCTGCTAAGCGAGATTACCGCCGACGCGACGCTGGGCCCCCGCTTTGTTCTGAAGGGCGGCACGGCGCTGAACGTCTTTCATCTAAATCTCGATCGCCTGTCAGTTGATATCGACCTCAACTACATCGGCGCGCTCGACCGCGCCAAAATGCTCGAGGAGCGGCCCGATCTCGAGGCTCGTCTGAACGACCTCCTCGTCGATCAAGGCTATGCCATCCACCGCGAACCCGGCGACGAACACGCAGGCGGCAAATGGGTCGTCCGCCATGCCTCTGCCTTGGGCGGCAACGGATCGCTCGAAATCGACCTCAACTTCATGTTCCGCGAACCGCTCTTTGCCGTCGAAAAGAAGAACTCGGTCAAACTTGGCGAAACGCAGGCGCTTGGCGTCGCGGTCCTCAACATTTACGAGATCATCGCCGGTAAGCTCGTGGCCCTGCTTGACCGAAAGAAAGCCCGCGACCTCTTCGACGCCCGGCGCATCATGGAGATCCCCAACCTCGACTGGGATGCGATCAAGACCGTGATGCTCGCCATCGGAGCCTCCCGCCCGCGCGACTGGAGAACCGCGTCGACGGCGGACCTTTCCGCTGACCGGCAGGAGCTGAAACAGAAACTCGCGATGTGTCTCGCGCCGGGATACTTCGCGAACAATGCCGCAGCCGACGCATGGATCACCGAGTCCATCGCGCTGTGTAGCGAGCGCGTTAAATGGCTGCTTACCTACTCGGCCGGAGAGAAGGTGTTTCTTGATACGATCGCCGACAAGGGCGAGATCGACGCCAGCGGTCTGTCCGGCGATGACAGCCTCAGAAGCAAGATCGCGCGTATGCCGATCCTTCTTTGGAAGGCGCAGAATGTGAAGCAGCACCTTGCGCTCCAGGCGAAGCCGAAAAAGAACTGATGAACCCGGCAGCCTTTGAGGCGAGCGACGCGGTCGAGAAGATAGCCCGGTTGTCGGCCTTCAGAATCTCGAGCCAAGCGCCGAGATAATCGGCGTGGCGGACCGTCGGCGTGTAAGCGGCGGAGCAATAGTCGGCCATGGAGCGGCGGCATTGTGCTGCTGCGTGGCGGAGTAAAAATCGGCCACTGGCGAAGGTGTCCTTTTCCGATTCGGAGAAGGGCGCCCAGGAGATGTACGCTGTGGAGGTCTATGCGGCGGTTCGACGGTTCGTGTTCGTCGAGGGGCGCAGCCGGCGCGAGGCGGCCAGGGTGTTCGGGCTGAGCCGGGACACGATCCAGAAGATCTGCACGTTCTCGGCGCCACCGGGCTATCAGCGCACCAAGCCGCCGGCCAGGCCCAGGCTCGATCCCTTCATCTCGGTGATCGACGCCATCTTGGAGAGCGACAAGGTGTGAACAGGCATGGGGCGAGTATGCCGATCGGCGCGCTACCGCATTGAAACTGTTTGGGGACGGGGGGTATTTGAGGGTGCCGATCCACACGCATGCTGGATGACCGCCGCACGGGTGTGGCGCCGCAGCGGCGGTCGAGACATTTCGAATTCGGCGTTCGAATGTTCCTGAACCCGCAATATTCGATTGGTGGGGCGCGAAGTATGAAGCCCTGCTGGTCTGTGTTCAGATCGAAGCCGCCGCCTGATGCAGGTCAAGGATCATCGCTGCGACATCTCTGCGCTGACCTTGCTGCGCCTTGCGCAAGAGCCTTTGATCGGCGGTGGCGAAAGCGCATCCCTTGTCCAGGGCGAGCGCAACATAAAGGCAATCGTAAGCTGGATGGTCGAGTTCGATCGCAGGCGCTGTCGCTGTGTGAAGAAGAGCCCGCATGGGGCGTCCAGCAACTGCGCGATGGCGGAAGCTTCTCCGACGGTCAACTGGCCAAGCTTGTGTTTTTTCCAGAGGATGTTCGCGCATTCCAGAACCAGCAGATCAGGCGCCAACAGCGTAGCTTTGCGAAGCGCCAGCGCCTCTGGTGTGCCAGCTTCCTGGACGACCCATTTGATGGCAACGCTGGCGTCGACGACAAGGGCCGTCACCGCTCGTCGCGCCCTGCCCGCAACAGGTCGTCTGAGGGGGTCTGCGTGCGATCTGCGGTCAGTTTGCGCAATTGTGCCGCAAGTTCATCGAACGATGGATCGGGTTCAACATCCAGCGCTTGGCGCAGGATCTCACGGTGCTCGGCTTCTGCTGAGCGGCCATGACGCGCGGCGCGTCGTTTGAGGCGCGCGACCAGTTCGTCGTCGAGATTGCGCACATGAAGATTAGTCGCCATTGCCGCCTCTGATACCAATGAGATCAATGCCATCATTTTCGAGTGCGTGCGGCAAGGCTCCGGGATTGTCGACAGGCTCTGTGAGGCTCGACAGATTTTCAGCACTTCGCGGTCAAGAGAGTTGTGAAACGGTGGGACATGAGCGACCCCGAAAATCCCGGTTGCTGACCGGCAGCGGGAAGCCATTTGTCAGATATGTATACGTTTTTCTGACAATAGGACGACTCCCATGCGCGGTCCAGGGCTCGATCTCAAGACCGCCATCGCAAAGCGCATGGCAGACAAACTGCGTCTACCGCCATTGTGCAGTCTATCGCCGTTTTGGGCCCGTGGCTGACCTTTCGCCCGCTCTCGGAATCCCTGTGCTCTGCTTCGTCATCCTCAGGAGCTCACCCAGTCAGCCTTCAGCGTGCGCCGTGCCAACAGGAAGAACAGCGCCGGCGCCACCAGCAGGAAGGAAAGAAGGACCAGGGTCTGCTGTAGCGCGAGCGCGTCCGCAGAGCGGCAGAAGGCTTGGGCGGCGTCAGGCAGTTGGTGCAGTGCGGAGCCCCTGCAGGATTCGCGCGCAACTTCCGAGAAGCCGGCCCCGACGGATCTCAATCGAAAGAAAGCGTCGCTGACCCAACCAACAACGGGCGGCCCCGCTCCGGTTCCCAACAGGCTGCCGATCAGGAGGACTATGGCGGTGGCGGTGGCGCGCCCATGCGCGCCAGTCACCCCTTGAGCAATAATATACACTGCGGCGAGGGTTCCGTTTTTCACGACCGCGGCGGCCGCAAGGCATGCAAAGGCGATCCAGCGCCCGTCCGTAGTGAACGCGATGAGATAGAGCGGAACCGCAAGCAGCAAGCCGGTCGCTGGCAACCAGATGATCGCCGAGGGGTGGCGCGCCTGAATCTTGCCAGCGATCCAGCCCGTCAAGAAGATGCCGATCGACGACGCAAGCGCAATGGGAACATTGAAGAAGAGCGTGGCTTCGGTTTGCGACAGCAAGAAGGTCCTGCGCACGAACGAGGTCTGATAGATTCCGAAGCCATAGGCGAAGAAGAAGTAGAACGCCGTCGCCGTCGCGATCAGCACAAAGGTCGGTTTTCCCGCTAGCTCGCGCAGTGTAGCGAGAAAGACCGGCGCCGCCGGTCGTGCGTCGCTTTGGCGGCTGGATCCGCCGCGCGGCGGTTCGGCGACGCACAGTCTGAAGATGATTGCGATCAGGAAGCCAGACAGACCGACCACCATGAACGCCGCACGCCACCCAATCGCCGCAACGAGCGGACCACCTATCAGATTGGCGGCGATTCCGCCGATCGGTACGCCCATGGTGTAGAACCCCATCGCCGCCGAACGCCGCGATGGTGCGAAATAGTCGGCGATCAGCGAGCTCGCCGGCGGCGTGCATCCGGCTTCGCCGATGCCAACCAGCATCCGGCATAGAAACAGCGCGCCGAAGCCGGACAAGGAGAGGGCGCCCCATTCCAGCGCCTGGGCTGCGCCGCACAGCGCAGTCGCCAACGACCACAGCCCTACGCAGACGGAGATGATTGCGACTCGACTGCGGCGCTCGGAAGCGCTCGCCACCGGGATGCCGACGAGGCTGTAGAAGATCGCAAACGCCGGCCCGCCCAGAAGGCCGTATTGGAAGTCGGATAGCTTGAACTCCGCAATCACGAACTCAGATACAACGCTGAGAAGTCCACGATCGATGAAGTTGAGGACGTAGATCAGGAACAGCCCGTTGAGGACGAAGGACTGGTAGGCAGGACTGCCATAACCGCCCAAAGACTGGCCGGCGACCTGCGCCAGATGCGTCTTTGTCCGCTCGACCGCAAATGCATCCGGCATCAATGATCCCTCACCGGATCGGATGCGGAAGAAGGTTGGCAGGACTAGATCCCGTCCACTCCAGTCGTCCAGAATAGCCGGTTCCAGGACTGGCCTGCACGGCGTCCCCGGACACTCGACCGACCGCGGGCAACCGCTGGAACCTTCCGGTACCCCACAACAGCCTCCAGTCGCCGGACAGCCGCCCGCCGTCCTCATGGAGCGAGAGCGCATAGAAGCTTTGCTCCCCGGTCCAATGTCGGGCGAGGCACGATCCGGACAAGCTTCCGGACCTGGAACTGAGGAGCGAACAGGCAATATCAAACACCGCGGCGTCGCTGCGCGCCTGCTCATCCGCCGAACCCGACAGCGTGCACTGCAGTTTGCCTGTGAGCGGCAGGCGATCACACCGTCCCCCGAAGTCGACGGCGAAACTCAATTCCTGCCTGGAGGTCTGTTGGAGTGTTTCTGCCTGTTGAGGACGGACAGTTTCCGTCGCCGCCGACAGGATAGGGATCTGCGCGTGCGCGGCGGACGCCGCGATCAGACACAGGACCCATGCAAGAGTAATCTTTCGACATGACATCTGAACGCACCTTTTGTTGTTGGCTTGAAACGGATCCCAACCTCTCCGTTCTTGCGCATTCTGATCGGTGCGTTCTTGTTGAAGACTTTGAGTTGGATTGACCTTAGGCTCGCCGAATGGCAGGCTGTTGTTTGTTCATTTCAATCTGTGGGACGCCGGTGGTTTGGGCGAGGCCGTTGATTGGGTTGGAATTTCTAGAATCAACGAAAGCGCCAAAAAAAGCGGTTACCACGGCATTGTACGATGCGGTGAATGGACAGAATGGTTGCGGGAACCGCCCGCCGCGCCGGCAAGGTGAACGCCGTGACCATAGCTCCTGGCGGATTGAGGTTTCAGCTTGGTCCCGCGCTGATCACCCAGGACCGAAATCGCATCACGCTAGGCGATAGGGATATCCAGATCGAACCGCGGATTATGGACGTGCTGTGCGCGCTGGCGCGTCGCGCCGGCGATGTCGTGTCGCGCGATACGCTGATTGAGGAGATTTGGGGCGTCGAGTATGGCGGCGATGACAGCCTGACCCGCGCAGTGTCCATTCTACGCAAGACGTTGGGCGCGGACGCCATCGAGACCGTCTCCAAGCGCGGTTACCGGTTGACGCGGGCGCCTGTGCCAATCCCCCTGCTTCCCGAGCTTTGGCCAGTCCAAGTTGCTCCGTTGCGCGAGGAGACATCCGGCCAAGAGCTCGGAGTGGCGGCTCAGCCCGCGATATGTCCTGATCCTTCACCTGCTCCGACGCCCGACTCTGATGACAATGCGGGCAGTCCGCACGTGAAGAAGGCGCTTGTCTCGCGCGGGCGACGCGTCCTCGCACCCGCACTTGCGCTCGGAGCGCTGGCGATTGCGGCCGGAGGATGGACCATCTACGCCTCTCGCGACCGAGCGCTCCCTGATCCGCCGGCGCAGATGGCGCCGATCTCCGTGCTTCCCAACGCGGCATCCTACAGAACGATCGTGGTGTTGCCGTTCGAGGACAAATCGCCTGGACGCCGTCAGGCCTACCTTGCAGACGGATTGGCGGAACAAGTCCGCGCAGCGCTCGGCGCACAAACCCAACTGCACGTGCTTGCTCGCAACTCATCATCGCCCTTCAGTCTGTCGGAAGGCGCCGCGCGCGCCCAACGAGCCGCGGATCTGCGCGTGGATCTCCTTCTCGAGGGATCCATCGACCAGTCGGCGAAGGAAATTCTAGTTGGGGTGCGTCTCGTCGAGGCGCGTACGGGGGATCTGCAGTGGACCCGGGAGTTCAAACGCAACACAGTCGATGTCTTGCAGCTGCAAGTGGATGTCGCCAATGACATCGCCACGCTTCTTGGCCAACCAGGCCAAAGTAGCGATCCTCCCCAAAGCATGAGCGACACGCAACTGCGCGCCTACCGGGCCTATCTGGAAGGTGATTACTACTACTCAAGAGGCGATACCGAGGCGCTCAAGAGGGGGCTCAACGCGTACAGGCGCGCGGTTCTTCTCGACCCTTCGCTGGCCGAGGCCTTCGCCAAGATCGCAGTGGTCACATTGCTGCTGCCTCACGACACTGACGAAGAAGCGACGATGTCTCTCTTGCAAGCCCAAAAGCTTGCGCCAGGCCACGCTGAAACTCTGTGGGCGGAAGCGTTCGTCCATGGCCACAAAGGCGACGCAAGGCAGGAGGACGAGGCGCTAGACCGGCTTCTGAAGGTGGATCCTGACTCGAGCCTCGCCCTGACGCAACGAATTCGGACGCTGAATGCGCAACTCCGGTTTACCGAAGCGGAAAGCTACATCGACGGCCTGATGCGGGTAGATCCGATCGGCTGGGAAGCGGTGGCGGAAGTCGCACGAACGCTTGTGAACCGCGGCAAGCCGCAGATCGCGATCGACATCACCGCGCAGGCGCTACAAAATCCGGGAGTGGCGCCCAGTCAGATGCGGTTCTGGCAGGGCGCTGCGTATTGCGAGGAAGGCGACATCCTGAAGGGGATGGAGCAGATGATCCAGGGACTGGAATCTGCTCCGCAGGACTACTGGATCCGCTACTTTCTCGCGCGCATTCTCGCGCATTTTAAGTTGCCAGATCAGGCCTCGAGCCTCTCAATCGATCAGTTGTCGCGCCTACAGAACCTGCACGATGCGGGCAACCCGGTGACGCCGCTTAGAGATTTCTCTAGATCCGATATCGCCGCCCTCAATTCCCGAGACCGGGCGCTTGCGCATATTCTGCAACACGACCTCGCCGGCGCACTGCCATGGCTCAACCAGATGGTTCGCGACAGGGAACGCTCTGTCTTCGCTGAACACGACAGCGACTATAAGCCCTATCTGGAGCTCGCCCTTCGACATGAGGGGCAGGTCGCCCTCGCCGATCAGCTCGACACGGAAATCCAACAGGAAATCGAGCGGCTCGCCGAGAACGGCATGGACAGCAAGGTCCTGTTCCTGCCATTTCGGATTTATGCTTCGGCGGCGCGCGGCGATCGCCCGCAGACCTTCGCGCTGCTCAACGAAGACCTGGCGAGCGGCGGACTTTTCATTACCTTGAACGAGGCGATCTTCGATGACATGCGGGAGGATCCCATGTTCCAAGGGATACAGGCGCGCTTTGAACAGCTGCGCCAAAGTCAGCAGGAGGAAGCCGTCCGCCGCGGCTATGTTGCACGGATTGATGCAGTGATCCGATCCAAGCGGCGCCCGCCGGATTTGTCCCCTTCGGACGTACACTGACGGGACCATCGCCAGCGCCATTCGACCAGCCAGTGACGACGTATCTGGACGTTCTGCGTGTGGACTCTCAACAGGTTGTCCTCGGAGAGGCCGAGGCGGTTTATTCCACGCCTGTTCACAGACAGAGGAGCAGGCTATCGCAGCGTGACTCAAACCAAACAGCCTCCGGGGTTACCGGCGCGGTTCACTCGGGAATCCCAATCCCGATTCACTCAGACGACAAAGTGCTCTAGACAAATCGTAGAAACGAATGGCGGACAGGAGTTGGGTCAGAAGTCTCGTCGGCCATCGGATTGGATCCTCGTTGGGGTTACGTCTCGCAACGCCACCCTGCCGGGATTCTCCTATGACCACCCCTACCGCCGACCGCGCCCCCGGCCGCGCGCACACCCTGGCGGTCCGCGCGCCCGAAGCGCTCCGTCAGCGAATTTACACCAGCTCAGTGTAGGCCACCGGTTCTCACTCTGGCCCGCCTGTGGGAACCGATGGCGCAGCGCAGTCGGGCCAGTTATCCGGAGCGCGGCTTCTCGATGTCTTGGCATGAGGTGGCGGACTGCATTTGATGGAGCGAGAGAGCGCGGCTGAAGTCCCGATCGAGCTGGACGCCTTCACGACGCGGGCGGCTCCAGTATTCATCTGACACGTCAAATTTCTCTTCGTTGACGGCGGCGTCACGCTCACGCGCCCATCGCGGCACGTCTGCCATACCAACTCCGGCTCGCACGGCGGCAAGGCAGGCTCTGAATGCCCGGCCGCTTTCGCTCGAGTCGCTGGCCGCCGTACGAATGTCCGTCAAGGAGCGGGCAATGGGTCTCGCCTGCCCGAAACGTTTCTCGCAGAACGTCATCAGCCGGCGAATGTCAGCATGCGTGATCTCCTTGATTGCGTCCGCTGCAATGGCTGCGCCGGTGACGGTGAAGTATCTCGCCCCAAGGTAGACTTCGACGCCCGCGGGATGACGACCGCCTCGATCTTTCCATGTCCGCCCGAGTCTCGATGTTCCGACAGCGGATACTCCAAACAGGCCCCGCGCGGCCATCCATTCGCGATCCGTCATGACTGCAAAGATCTTGAAACCTGTTCCGCTCGGCGAGACTTCCGCGTACGAATCAACTGTTTCAAGCACGGTCGAGGCCCATGAAGCGATCCGGCCGTCGGTCGAATCCCGGCAGCTGTCGAGATCGATCCCGACGAGATGACGATCACCGACGGCGGCAAGTGCAACGCCAAGACCCATCCGTGACTTCCGGACCTGCTTTTGTGCGAGTCCATAGGTTGTCCATGTCGCCGGATCGGTAGAGCTCGCAGCGCGCCCGGTTGTGGCATGGATCGGGAGCTTCACCTTTCGGCCTGCCTTGTTGATCTCCTTCCAGCACAGCCATATCTCCTCATCGAGGAAACCGGCGAACGCACCTTCGATAGTTGATTTTGAATTCGGCATCTGCAGCTCCGACTTAGATTTCGAGACGCCTGTTGACGAATGCAACCGGACAGATCGCATAAATTCGCCGACGAGCGCCGAAGCGGCCATGTGTTCGCCTGCGGATTGAAGGGACACTCAAGGGTGTGAGCGAAGCGTCCCTTGAACGTCCAAGACCGCAGGCGACACAAGGGCGGGAGGCCCGCGGCCCGTTTTGGAGCGACTTGCGCGCCGCACACGATCTGCATTTCCAAAGAGAGATCACTGATCATCCATCCTCGGAGGGAATGCAGGCACAAAATCAAGGGCCGAATTGCAAGAGTCCTGGCCTGGTCTGCTGACTTGCCTGCAGCGCCCAAAGAGCCTGAAGCAAACCCGGCCCAGCCTTCGATCAGGCTGCGGCGCTTCGCGAAAAGATCGCCCCGCCGGTCGGTCGCCTCCACCTTGCCGCAAGGGCGTGCGCGAGAGCAGCCTCTGCGACTTCCCGTGGATAGGCTTCTCCCCCGCCCGGTCCCGGAACGCCGATCGGAATCCATGGGCCGTGAGATCTTCCCGTCTCGTCCCGCGCTGCGTCAATAAGAAGGTCACGCTGGATAGCGCCTCGCCTTCGCGGGCGCTGGACTCAAACAGGCATCCCGAACCTGCGGCCTTATTCTTCTGGACACATTCAAGAATTTCCAGCGAAGCCCGTGTCGGGGGACATGCGGTGTTCTGTTCCCGCTTTCATGCAGCAGAGATGTTGAACCTCGACCTGAGCCAACACCTCTGCGCCATTCCTTCGAGAAATGGTCATTGATCGGCCACGGGACTTCAGGCGCGCATCTGCGCTCTCTGGTCGCTTGAGCACATGCCTCATCGCGGCCTATGGTCGGTTCGCGGGGTTCGGAGACGATCAGATGCGAATTGCGATTGCCGGGCCGGCATTGGCGGCCTCGCCGCGGCGCTTGCCCTCTCGGCCGAGGGCCACGATGTGTGCGTCTTTGAGGCCGCGCAGGAACTCCTACCGCTGGGCGTAGGCATAAATCTCCTGCCGCACGCCGCCCGCATCCTCGATGGCTATGGCGTGATCGGCGCATTGCTAGAGTGCGGCGTTGCGACGCGCGAACTGGTCTATCACAACCGCCACGGCCAGCGGATCTGGGCCGAGCCGCGCGGAAAATTCGCCGGGTTCGATGCGCCGCAGATCTCGCTGTCTCGCGGCGCCCTCCATTTCGGCCTGCTTGAGGCCGTCGACGCGCGCATCGGCGCGGGGTGCGTCGCGCGCGACCGAAGGCTCACGGTCGTCTCGCAGGATGGCGACCGCGTCGACCTTGAGTTCGCAGACGCGTCAGGCGGCGCGCATGCGGCAAGCGCCGACCTCATGGTGTGCGCCGACGGCATCCATTCCGCCGCGCGCGCCTTGCTCTATCCAGGCGAGGGCCTGCCGATCTATTCCGGGCGCACGCTGTGGCGCTCGACGACTTACGCAAAACCCTTCCTCACCGGCGCCAGCATGATCATGGCCGGCTGCCAGGACCAGAAATTCGTCTGCTATCCGATCGAGCCGGTCCGCGCCGACGGCCTGCAGCGCATCAACTGGATCGCCGAACTGAGGATCGAGGAACTCCGCCGCCGTGAGGACTGGAACCGCGAAGGCCGGCTCGAGGACTTCTACCCGCACTTCACGTCTTGGCGGTTCGACTGGCTCGACATTCCCGGCCTGATCACCGGCGCCGACACCATCTTCGAATACCCGATGGTCGATCGTGAACCGCTGCCGCGCTGGAGCCATGGCCGGATGACGCTGTTGGGAGATGCGGCCCACGCCATGTATCCGATCGGCTCCAACGGCGCGAGCCAGGCCATTCTCGACGTTGATGCCCTGGTGAAGGCGTTGCGCGAGAACGCTGATCCCGTCGAGGCGCTCGCTGCCTATGAGCGTATGCGCCTGCCAGCGACCGCCGCCATCATCCGCGCCAACCGCCAGAATGGTCCAGAACACTGCATGCAGCTCGCCGAGGAGCGCGCGCCCGCCGGCTTTCAGCGTATCGAGGATGTGTTCGCAGCGGGAGAGCTGCAGGCGATGGCGGACAAGTATAAAGTCCTTACCGGACTGAAGCGCGATCCCGCGGGAGCCATCCGATGACGATAGATGCGAGGCCCCTGATGAATTTCGAGGTCGAGGTCGGCCTGCCCTCGACCATCGATGCCGGCGACTATGGCCGGCGCTGTATTCCGATCACTGGCGGACGCGTTTCTGGCGCATGGAGCGGCGCGGTCGTGCCGGGCGGCGCCGACTGGCAGATTATTTGGCCGGACGGACGCCTGGAGCTGGAGGCCCGCTACGCGCTCGACATTGACGGGCACGGCCTTGTCGAGGTCCTGTCTCAGGGCTTGCGTCATGGGCCGCCGGAAGTGCTGGCCGCCCTCGGGCGCGGCGAAGCGGTCGATCCCTCGTCCTATTATTTCCGAACCTCGATGCGTTTCCGCACCGCTGCGCCGGGGCTCAAGCGCCTGAACCAGATCATCGCCATCGCCAAGGGCGCGCGCGACAAGAGTCTCGTGCGCTTGTCCGTGTTCGAATTTCTCTAGTCCGCCCTTTCCGGCCGTCCTCGCGACCAATTTCCGCGGGGGTCAATTTGGGCCTTTTCGGTTTCTTTGGCGGCGTTGCGCGAGATCATGCCTTGCATATCAGGCACAAGATGCCGGATTTGCAAGGATCGGCGTTAATCCCTTTCCCCTCATCTCAAAACATCCCCCACCCGTCACATCCGGCGAACCTCGTCCTCGAACGCCAGCACCTGGTTCTGCGTTGCGGACCGAAAACCGCGTCCGTCCCGGTCGAGCGCCGAGAAAGTCGATCGTGCCTGTGTGCGATCGGGTCCGAGATGCGCATCCTGCTTGTTATCGACAGTTGACGCGGCCGTGCGCCTTGCCGAACACCCGCCAGTTAGAGCAACTGGGCATGATGCAGTGATCTCCCTCTAGATTCGCTTCGTTTCGAACTGCCCCTAATACTTCTAGCTTCGCCGCCATGCCCGCCCCTGTTCAGGACCTTCCCCAGATCGCCGATTCGATCGGCGCGAATCTCGCGGCGTCCGTTCAGACGGGCGTCGTGCACGATCTTGCGCAGATGCTTGCCCGCTCAGGAGGGGCGGCTTACCTGGTGACCGGTCTCCTTAAAGAAGCTCGGTTGAAATCTCCGCGCAAGAAACGCTTGGCTGGCTACTATGCGCTCCTAACCGCAACGCTCACCTGCCTGCGTCTGGACATCAACAGCGGACGGCGCGACGCGGCGGAATCTCTGGAGTTCACGACAGACTATGTTGCAGGCGCCGTGGAGCGTGGCGGGGTCGAACCCGATGTCCTGATCGAGATCGGACGGGCGTTCGCGATCGCCCGCATTCTGCCGCCAGACTCGTTACGCCGCACGCTGGGCGCGCTTACCGACGAGCGGGTTCAGCATGGCGGACCTCGCTACAGGTCAATCGAGGATATCCCCGATATCTTTGCGGACCTAAAGGCAGACAGCTTCGCGATCCATGACGAGATGCTGGCCTCGTCCGCCGCCTATCCTCAGAAGCATCGCTTTGCAATCGCTGCGGGACTGGCGATGAGCGCATCGGCGAGCGCCCGTGGGGCTGCAATCGGCTTCCTCCTCGACGCAGATGCGGAACTTGCACACATGCTGGCCCTGTTCCTGGTTGAGAAAGGGGCGGAGAAACCCGTAGACAGCCGCACGTTAGAGCGCGTGATCCGGTTGCGCCCATGGCTCGCGCCTGCGCGTCAGCCGCCGGTTGATGCAGCGCTTAAGGTCTTGCGCAGAGGCGCGCCGCCGCCCATGCCCGCGTCTTCCGGCACGGTTGAAACGCCCCTTGCCACTTCGATCGACGGTGCGGGTGCGCAAAGCTTGTTCGTACTGGTGAAACAGGGGCGAAAGCTGGCGCTAGCTTCGATCCTCGTCAAACTGCAGGACGGCGTCGTGGAGGCATGGGTCATGCCTGACCTGACCCGCGTGCGCGCTCGCGAGATGCTCGACCGCATGCGAATTGAGGCTGGCGCCTCGGCCGTTTCCCTCGCTTATGTGGAGGAGCGGATTGCCGACGCCCTAGCGCGCAATCTCGAACGAGCCCCGCCGCCCTTCGGCCTGATCCAGGCGCTTGAAGTCATCGGCGCGGGCCCGATAATTCCCAGAGCCAATGATGCCGTCGCCATGCTCGCTGGGCTATTCCAGCGCACGGTTCCTCTGCAACCGCGCCGGGTGCGATAACGCGGACTGTTGCCGATCCTATTCTAGATACTTGGTTTGAGGCTGGCGCGGCGATCAACACCCTTCTCTCAACCATCCGCGGACACAAGAAGCGCGTGGCTGCGGTGTTGGACGCATATCTGCCTGACCGCCGCGCGGAATGGATCAGCCGCCTTGCCTGGACAGCCCGGGCGATCTGCGAGACGAACTCGCAAGATCCTCGATGGCCCGCGCTGGCGCAGGCCGCCCAGCGGCTTGCTGTAGGCGCAGCCCCTGCGGAGATTGCGCTCATGCAGATGGTCGCAGAACGTAGCGTCCAAGCTTATTCCAGAATGCGCTGAACGGTGAACCCGCTCGCGCGATAGGACCTCTCGCTTAGGAGGAATGCAGGAACGCACCAGCAAGTCTTCATGGACCTGATCGGCCCTCACGGCTCTGGCCAGTGCAAGGGCCTGCGTCTGCATCAGTGCTGGCAATTCAACCGATCATCGCCATCGGCTGCGCCGCCGCTCCGCCTGTTGCTTTGCGGCGCAGCCGATGGCGGCGATCAAGCGGCGCGGCAATGAGGAAATGGCGGGCTTGGCCAACGGAAAGGCGCCTACCGCCCCCCGCGAGCCCTCGCTTGAGACGCACGACGTCGACTGCGGCCTTGGCTGGCGATGAGGACGAGTTCCTCTTTCTTGATC
>CAVQYJ010000017.1:0-444695 GCA_963718145.1 uncultured Alphaproteobacteria bacterium
TCATGGAATAGGGCGAGCCCAGTCCGCCAATGATCCGATAGGGCGCGCCAGTCATGTCTCTCCCCACTCTTGATGTGCGCCCGCTGGACGCGACCCTCACACTCGTACAAAGTGTACCGCACGGTAACATGAACTCGGGGAGAGGGCCATGAAGCGGTTGATGATCGCGGTGAGTGCCGCGGCAATGCTCGTCGCGTGCGACGGGCCGAAGACGGACGCGCCGCAACAATCGCAAACGCCCTCGACAGCGCCCGACCGTCCTGCGGCGACCCGCTGAAGAACGCCTATTTCGGCGATCTTCACCTTCACACCCGAAATTCCTTCGACGCCTACATCTTCAATGTTCGCGCCTCGCCGGACGACGCCTACGCCTACGCCAAGGGCGGCACGATCAAGCACGCTGCCGGCTTCGATCTGCGTCTCAATTCGGGCCCGCTCGATTTTCTCGCGGTCACGGACCATTCGGAATATCTGGGCGTGCTGCCGGCCATCAACACGCCCGGCGATCCCTATTCGGCCGTGCCCTACGCGAGCGAGCTGTTCTCGACCGACCAGGTGGCCGTCAACGCCGCCTTCCGCCGCTTCGCCGATACGCTGAACCAGGGCAAGCGCATGGACGAGTACTCGGACCTGCGCACCGTGAAATCGGCCTGGACCGACATCATCGACAGCGCCAAGCGCAACTACGAGCCGGGGAAGTTCACGACGCTGATCGGCTATGAATTCACCTCGGCGCCGGCGGGACGCAACCTGCACCGCAACGTGATCTTCTCCGGCGACAAGGCGCCCGACCTGCCGTTCACCGCGCTTGAATCGCAGAATCCGGAAGATCTCTGGCGCTGGCTCGACCAGCAGCGCGCAAATGGCATGGAAGCGCTGTCCATCCCCCACAACTCCAACGGCTCGGACGGTACGATGTTCGAGCGCACGATGTGGAACGGCAAGCCGGTCGACAAGGCATGGGCTGAACTGCGCGCCCGCAATGAGCCGCTGGCCGAGATCACACAGGTCAAGGGTACGTCGGAAACGCACCCGATGCTCTCGCCCAATGACGAGTTCTCCGGTTTCGAAGTGATGGAGTGGTATATCGGCCAGGCGAAGAAGGTGACGAAGTTCGACGGCGGCTATGTGCGCAAGGCGCTGAAGGACGGGCTGGAGCTTGAGGCCAAGGTGGGCGCCAACCCCTACAAGTATGGCCTGATCGGCGCCAGCGACAGCCACAACGCGGCAGGGTCATACGAAGAGAACAACTACTACTCCAAGGTCGGCATCCGCGACGCAACACCGGACCTGCGCGGCTCGGCGCCCCCAAAGGGCAAGACCTGGGGCGACTACCAGGTGCCGGACGGGATCGCGCGCTTCTCCACCTGGGGCGCTTCGGGTCTTACCGGCGTGTGGGCGGAAGAGAATACGCGCGAAGCGATCTACGGCGCGCTTCGGCGGAAGGAGACGTTCGCGACAACAGGCGTGCGCATCCGCGTGCGCTTCTTCGCCGGCTACGGCATTGGCGGCAATGCGCTGACGAGCGAGGACGGCGTCAAGGCCGCCTATGCCAGCGGCGTGCCGATGGGTGGCGACCTGGTCGGCAATGCGGAAGGCAAGCCGGACTTCCTCGTCATGGCCATGCGCGACACTAACTCAGCCCCGCTGCAGCGGATCGAGGTTGTGAAAGGCTGGCTCGACGCCAAAGGCAAGGCGCACGAGAAGGTCTTCGACGTCGCCTGCGCCGATGGCGGCAAGATCGACGCCAAGAGCCAGCGCTGCGCCGACAACGGCGCGTCGGTCGACGTGAAGACCTGCGCGTTCAGCCAGGACAAGGGCGACAATGAACTGTCGGCGTCCTGGTCCGATCCGGAATTCGATCCGAAGTTGAACGCATTCTACTATGCGCGCGTGATCGAGAATCCGACCTGCCGCTGGTCAACCTGGGATGCGATCCGCTCTGGCATCGAGCCCAGTCCGCACTTGCCGAAGACGATCCAGGAACGCGCCTATACCTCGCCGATCTGGTTCATCCCGACGAAAGCTTCGTGACGTGAGCCGCGCAGCGGTTCTGCTGAAGCGGGCGCTGCGCGAGCCATTGGTGCATTTCCTCCTGATCGGCCTTGTACTCTTCGGCGCAAATGCGTTGATCCAGGGCCCGCAGCAGGACAGAACCGGCGGCGATATCGTCATCTCGGAGGGGCAGGTCGGCCAGATCGCCGACAGCTATGTGCTTCTTGCTGGCCGCGCACCGAGCCGGGCGGAGCTTGAGGCGCTGGTCGATGACTATGTGACCGAGGAAATCTCCTATCGTGAAGCTGTGGCGATGGGACTCGACGCCGGCGACACCATCATTCGACGCCGCTTGCGCCAGAAGCTGGAGTTCTTGCTGGAGGACGCAAGTTCCAGCGCCGAGCCTACGGAGACCGAGCTTGCCGCTTGGCTCGCCGAACACGCCGTCGCCTATCGCCTGCCGGAGCGCCGCGCCATGCGCCAGGTGTTGGCCAGCAGCGACAGGCGCGGACCAAAGGCCGCCGCGGATGCTCGCGCATTCCTTGCCCGGCTCGAATCCGGGGCAGATCCTGCGAAACTTGGCGATCCTTCCATGCTCCCCACCGTCATGCCCCTGACGACCGAGGAGGGCGCTGCCGGACTGTTCGGAGCGGAATTCGCAGCGTCCGTGTTCGAGCATGCGGGCGAGGGCTGGTTTGGACCCGTCGCCTCGCCGTTTGGCCAGCACATCGTGCAGGTGATCGGCACGGAGCCCGGGCGTTCCGCCGCGCTCGACGACATCCGCGACAAGATCCGCGCCGATGTGATTGAAAGCCGCCGCGACAGGAGCCGCGACGAATTCCACGCCCGCATGCGCCAACGCTACTCCATCCGCATCAACTGGCCCGAGCCCTACAGAGGCCTGCCCGAGGCGCCCAACCCGGCGCCGAAGACGAAGCCCGCGCCGCCGGAGGTCAGCGAGTGATCGTCCGTATCCTGCTCTTCCTGGCTACCCTGTTGGCGATTGCGCCGGTGGCGCTGGCTCACGAAATCCGCCCCGCCTTCCTCCAGATCCGCGAGATCGAATCCGACACCTACGACATTCTCTGGAAGACGCCGGCGCAGGGCGACATGCGCCTCGCGCTCAATGTGACGCTGCCGCCTGCCTGCGCCAATGTTGGCGATCCGCGCACGGCCATTGTCGACGGCGCTGTGATCCAGACCTGGCGTTCGGTGTGTCCCGGCGGGCTCGTGGGCCAGACGCTGGCCATCGAGAATCTTTCCCAGACCCTCACCGACGCCATCGTCCGCTACGAGTCGCTGGGCGGCGTTTCGAGGTCCTTCCTGCTGAAGCCTGACAGGCCCTTTGTCGCAATCCCGGCGAGGCAGGCGTGGACGGATATTGGCGCGGCCTATTTTCGCCTGGGAGTCGAGCACATCCTGCTTGGCTTCGACCACCTGATGTTCGTCCTCGCCCTGCTGATCCTCGTGGGCGACACGAGGCGTCTCCTTGGCGCGATCACAGCCTTCACGGTGGCGCACTCGCTGACCCTGGCGGGCACGACGCTGGGCTGGATCCGCCTCGCCAGTGCGCCTGTGGAAGCGATGATCGCGCTCTCGATCATGTTCGTCGCCGTCGAGATCCTGCGCGTGCGGGCAGGAAAGGAAAGTCTGACCGCAAAGCTCCCCTGGCTCGCCTCGTTCGCGTTCGGCCTGCTGCACGGCTTCGGTTTTGCCGGCGCCCTGCGGGAGATCGGCATTCCCGACGACGCAGTCGGCCTTGCGCTGCTCTCCTTCAACCTTGGCGTCGAAGCTGGCCAGATTCTTTTCATCGCCGGCATTCTCGCGGCCCTGTTTGTTTGGCGGCGGACAAGACTCCCAACCTCCGCCTGGGCCTCCCGCGCGCCAGTTTATGTCGTGGGCAGCACGGCCGCCTTCTGGTTCATGGAGCGCACAGCCGCTATCTTCCTGCCCTAACTCAGTCGCTTCCCGACCGCCGCGACCACGGCAGCAGCCAGGAGCGGGCGTCGTGCTCGCCGCGCAGCGCTTCGATGCGGTACACCTGCGCCAACCTCTGCGGCGTCAGCACCGCCGCAGGGCCGCCCTCCGCCACCACCTCCCCGCCCGCCATCAGCACCACCCGGTCCATGAACCTCACCGCCAGCGCCAGATCGTGAACCACCGCGAGCACGCCCACGCCCCTCCGCGCCATCGCATGCAGGATCTCCATCACATGCAGCTGGTGATACGCATCCAGCGCCCCCGTCGGCTCGTCCGCGACCACCAGCGGCGCCTCCACCGCAAGCGCACGCGCCAACAACACCCGCGTACGCTCGCCCCCCGACAGCACCGCCACAGCACGCGCGCTCAAACCCTCCGCATCCACCGCACGCAGAGCGCGCACCACGGCCGCCTCGTCCTCCACCGTCGGACCGCCGAAGCCGGAATGGTGCGGATAGCGACCCAGCATGACGATGTCGTGAGCCGACAGCCGCCACTCCACCCGCCGCTCCTGCGGCAGGAAGGCGATGCGCCTGGCCCGCTCGCGTGGCGGCATGAGCGAAATGTCATGTCCGTCCAGCGTCACGGTTCCGGCATCGCGCCTGCGGATGCCCAGGATGGCCTTCAACAGGGTCGACTTGCCAGCCCCGTTCGGCCCGATCAGGCCGACCAATTCGCCGCTCGATACGCTGAGCGAAGCGTCCGCAACGATGTTGCAGCCCTTGATCCCGACGGTGACGCCCTTGGCTTCGAGCTTCATGACTCGAACTCCGCGCGGGCGCGGAAGATCAGCCAGAGGAAGAAGGGCGCGCCGACGAGGGCCGTGACAACGCCGAGCTTGAGCTCCGCGCCCAGCATGATCACGCGCACGAGAATGTCCGCGGCAACCAGAAGAGCGCCGCCGGCGAGCGCGCTTGCGGGCAGGAGCCGGCTCGGCGTGTGTCCGACCAGCGGACGCAGCAGGTGCGGCACGACCAGTCCGATGAAGCCGATGCCGCCCGACACCGCCGTGCCGGCGCCGACGCTGACCGCTGTGCCGGTGATCACCAGCAGGCGCGTCCGCTTGAGGTCGACGCCGAGGCTCGCCGCGGCGTCCTCGCCCAGGCTCAGCGCATCCAGCGACCGCGCCGACGCGGCCAGCATCAGCCAGCCCGCGGCCATGAACGGCGCCGCGAGGAAGACATGGTCCATGCTGCGGTCGGTGACCGATCCCATCAGCCAGAACATGATCTCCGCGGAGGCATAGGGATTGGGCGACAGGTTCAGCGCCAGCGACATGAAGGCCGCGCACAGGCTCGACACGGCAACTCCCGCCAGGATCAGCGTCAGCACGCCGCCGCGCCCGGCAAGACCCTGAAGAAGCAGGACGCAAACGACGGCCCCGCCGATCGCCATCAGCGGCAGGGCCAGCGGGAACAGCATCGACATGCCAGTATAGAGCGCGACCACGGCGCCGAGAGAGGCTGCCGACGAGACGCCGACCACAGCAGGATCGGCCAGCGGATTGCGCAGGAAACCCTGCAGGGTGGCGCCGGCCAGACCCAGCGACATGCCGATGATCATGGCGAGCAACGTGCGCGGCAGGCGCACCTCGCGCATGATCATCCAGGCTGTGTCTGCCTCGCTGCCGGTCATCATGTCGAGAAGCTCGAACGTACCTGCCGCCGCCGGCCCGACCAACATCGAGGCGAGGCCAAGCAGAGCCAGCAGGCCGGCGAGCAAGGCCAGAAGGAGAGGATAGGGCAGGCGCGCCTTCATTGCGCCGCTGCCCCGGCAAGCTTCCGCCGCGCCGTGACCAAAAGCTCGACGGCGCCGAGCGTGCTGGGCGCGCCGCACGTCGTGAAGCGTTCCGGGATCACGATCTGCTGCGTGTGGTCGATGAGGCGCCGCAGGGCGGGATGGCGCAGGGCCTGGGTCGAGATCGAAGGCGGCGATGTCCACGGCGTGGCGGTCGAGATCAGCGCCGGCCGGACCTTGAGGAGTTGCTCGAGCGAGACATTGCGAAACCCGGCAAAGCCCAGCGTCTCGCCCAGGGTACGATAGCCTCCGGCATGGATGATCTCGGCATAGAGCGTACCGCCGCCGCCGACATAGTTGTTGACGCCGATGTCGGCGAACAAAGGCTTTTCGCCAGGCGGTATCAGCGCCTGCAGCGTTGCAAGGCGCGAGTCGAAGTCGGCGATGAGCTGCTCGGCGCGCGCCTGTTCTCCGACCAGTTGGCCCATCTTGCGGATATTGGCGCGCATGTCGGCGAGGCTGGATTCGGGCTCGAATGTCACAACGTCATGGCCCAGCCTGCGCAAAAGGGCCGTCGCCGCCGTGGTCGTGAACGCGCCCGAGATGATGAGGTCGGGCTTCTGCAGCAGCACTTCCTCCGCCAGCCCGTGATTGACGCGAAGGGCGGACGCGATGGCGCCTAGCCCCAGCGGCGCGTTCACCGTCTGCCGGGAGAGATAGCTGATCGAGGCGATGCGCGAGGGATCGACCAGCCGCATCAGCAATTCGTCGGTGCAGAGATTCATCGAGACGATGCGCTGGGGCCGCTTCTGTGCGCCGGCTGGCGCCGGCGCCGCGCCCGCGATCAGCGCGGCTACGAGCAACCCCTTCAGCAGGCGGCGGAGGATCAGTGCAGGGCGCGGATGAGCAGTCTCGGCCATAGACGCCCCGGTACCGGGTTTGCGCCGGCATTGCCACAGGTTTTCGAGGTGCTGCAGACCCTGCGCAGCGACCCGGCGCCGGACGCAGACCAGACTGCGCGGGCAACAAGCGTGTTCCTATTGTCCGGCAGGAACGACAGGGCGTTCGTCCTTGTCCCCGCCATACCGGGCAGGTTGATCAACCTGGCCCTTTTGCGCCTGCCCGGCTTCCCAGCGCGAACACCACGATGCCAGCCTCGCCCTTCGGCGCATCTGCGGTTACGCCGCGGGCTTTCCGGAAAGCCTGGTAGCGCCGCGACATGTCGTTGATGTGATTGTTGGTCACGCCAACGACGACCGCGACATACTGCGCGCCGCCGACGCTGTAGGTAATGACGCTGGAGCTGGGATAGCCATCGAGCGGGGCGCTCCACAGCAGTTTTCCATCGCGATCGTCGAACGCCTTCAGCGCCGGATCGAGATCGCCGGCGAACACGAGGCCGCCGGCTGTCGACAGCACGGAGGAGGAAATCGGCCCGTCGAGGTCGACGCTCCAGGCGAGCTTCTTGCCGCTGAGGTCCATGGCCTGCAGCCGGCCCATCTTGCCGTCCTTGGCCGCATCCGGATGATCCGCGGCGCTGAGAATGGAGCCGGGGGCGGACAACAGGCTTCCCCCCTTCCCGCCCATGCCCATGCACCATTCGGTGATCGGCATGTAGAGCAGGCCGGTGTTCTTGCTCAGGGACGTCGGGGGCCAGGAGCGGCCGCCGGAGGGGCCGGGGCAATAGACGGTCGGCCGCGCGGGGTCGGGAAGGCGTTGCGGGTCGATCGTCTTCTTGCCGGTCTTGGGATCGATCGCTGTGATGATGTTCTGCGTGCCGGCGTCGAGCGAGAACAGATATTCGCCGGTCTTGGCGTCGAGCACGTCCAGGACGGCCATCTTGCCGGCGTTCATGACCACGCGGCGGTCGCGGCCGGCCACCTTGATGGTCGCCAGCGTGCGCTCGAACACCCAGTCGAGGTCCCACTGGTCGTTGGAGAAGTGCTGGTAATGCCAGACCAGCTTTCCAGTCTCGGGGTTCAGCGCGATGGTGCTGTTGGTGTATAGCGCATCCTGCGTCGTGCCTGGGATGCCGGAGGGCTTCAGCATCGGGCCCGTGTCGTAGGTCGGCGCGACGCCGTAGTAGATGAGGTTGAGGCCCTTGTCCCACGTGCCCTGGTGCCAGACGGAGCCGCCGAAGCGCTTCTCGATCGGGAGACCGTTCCAGCTTTCCCCGCCGGGCTCGCCCGGCCGCGGAATGGTGTTGAAGCGCCACACTTCGTTACCGGTCTCGAAGTCGAGCGCGACGATGTAGCCGCCGCCAGCGACGAAGCTGGTGGTGACGCCCTGGATCACCTTGTTCCCCACGATCAGCGGCGCGCTGCGCAGGCCGAGGGTCGGGCCGGGCGTCGCCGGCGGCCGGATCTCGATGGGATGGTCCCAAACCTTGGCGCCGGTCTTTGCGTCGAGCGCGACCACATGCAGGTCCGAGGTCGGCACGAAGACGCGGCCGCCGGACAGGGCAAGGCCCATCTTCATGGTCGAGGACGCGCCGGTGGGAAGCGTATGCGCGTAACGCCACAGCTCCTCGCCCGTCGCTGCGTTCAGCGCCAGCACAGTGTCGGGGCTGACCTGCAGGAACATCGCGCCGTCGTGGACCAGCGGGGTCGGCATCGCGAGTCCGGCCCTGATCGGCGTGCGCCAGGCCGGCGCCAGGGATTTCACGGTGTCGCGGTTGATGCGGGTGAGCGGGCTGAAATTCTGCCCGTCATAGGTGCGCCCCCATTGCAGCCAGTCGCCAGGCGCCGGATCGCGGAGCATGGCGGGCGTGACAGGGCGCATGTCGCCGAGCAACGCCTCCGGCGTCGCGGTAGCCGTTCGAGCGGCCGGCGCGCCGCCAAGGGCGCAGGACTGCATTGCCATCGCGAGTACGGCGCAGCCAATCCTAAGACAGAGTCTTCCCGCTTTCATATCAGTTCCCTCCCTCGCTCCTCGCCTAAGCAGCCGGTTGGATCAACCTGGCGAGGCCAGAGCGAACACCTGAATGGACGGGGCGCCTGTCGGCGTGCTGGCGGGAAGGCCGCGGCTCTTGCGGAACTCCTGATAACGCCCCGCCATCGCGCCGATGTGGTAGTTCCCCATGCCCGTGACCACGGCCACATACTGCGCGGCGCCGACGCTGTAGGTGATGACAGAGGAACTCGGGTTTGCGTCGAGCGGCGCACGCCACAGCAGCTTTCCATCCCGATCGTCGAACGCCTTCAGCGCGGGATCGAGATCGCCGATGAACACAATGCCGCCTCCTGTAGACAGAGCGGAGGTCGAGATCGGCGCCTCCAGGTCATGCCGCCAGGCCAGTTTCTTGCCGCTGACATCCATGGCCTGCAGCCGGCCCATCTTGCCGTCCGACAGCGCGTCCGGGTGATCCGCATTGGACAGCCGCGCGCCCGGCGCGCTTAGCAGCGGCGAGCCCTCCGCGCCGAATTTGGTGCACCACTCCGTCAGCGGCAGGTAGAGCTGGCCCGTGGCCGGACTGAACGATGTCGGCGGCCATGCGCGCGCGCCGGAAGGACTGGGACAGTAGACGGTTGGCCGAGCCGGATCAGGAAGGCGCTGCGGATCGATCGTCTTCTCGCCGGTCTTGGGATCGATCGCACTGATGATGTTCTGTATTCCCGCATCGATCGAGAACAGGTAGGCGCCCGTCGCCGCATCGAGCCCCTCAAGAATGCCCATCTTGCCGACATTCATCACCACCTTGCGGTTCTGGCCGCCGATCCTGACCGTTGCGAGCGTTCGTTCGAACGCCCAGTCGAGATCCCACTGATCGTTGCGCAGGTGCTGGTAGTGCCACTTCAACTGGCCGGTGGTCGCGTCGATGGCCATTGTTGAGTTGGTATAAAGCGCATCATTCGTCACGCCGGACGCGGATGACGCCTTGAGCAGAGGACCCGTGTCGTAGGTCGCCCCTGCGCCGTAGTAGACGAGGTTCAGGTCCTTGTCGTACGTGCCCTGATCCCAGACCGAGCCTCCTGTGCGCTTCTCCAGCGGCAGATCATTCCAGGTGTTGCCGCCGGGCGCACCCGGGCGGGCAAGGGTGTGGAAACGCCACACTTCCTTCCCGGTGTTGATGTCGAGCGCGATGATGAACCCGCCGCCCGGCCCGGCGCTTGAGGTGACCCCCTGGATCACCTTGTCGCCGGCCACAAGCGGCGCGCTGCGCAGGTTGAACACCATGCGATTGGTCGCCGGCGCACTGAGTTCGATGGCATGGTCCCACGCCTTCTGGCCTGTGCGCGCATCGAGCGCGATCACGTGCAGATCGGAGGTCGGCGCGAACACCTGTCCGCCTGACAGGGCCAGCCCCATCTTCATGCTTGAACTGCCGCCCGACAGCACATGCGCATGGCGCCACAGCTCTGTTCCGGTTGCGGCATCCAGCGCCAGCACGGTGTCGGGCGCCGTTTGCAGGAACATCACGCCGTCGTGGACCAGCGGCGTCGGCATGCTGAGCCCGCCCTGGATTGGCGTGCGCCAGGCGGGCGCGAGGGTCTTCACGTTCTCGCGGGTAATGCGTTTCAGCGGGCTGAAATTCTGCCCATCATAGGTGCGCCCCCACTGCAGCCAGTCGCCTGGCGCTGGATCCCGCAGCATGGCGGCCGATACCGGGCGCATCTTCGCGACCAGAGCCTCTGGCATCGCGGGGGCCGTGTCCGCCGCCGGCGCCAGGGAGCAGGAACCCAACGCCGATGCAAGCAGGGCGCTGCATGCCTGGACCCAAAGCCTTCGCTGTGTGCGCATTGCCGAACTCCCCTTGTCGTACCTGCTTGTGACGCCTGCTTGTCGTGCCGGTCTGGCGCGCCTGCTTAGTGAGGCGTTGGCGACACTCTAGACTACGGCAGTCCCCCAGGAAGCCCTGACTTACGATGCAGACCTCCCGTTCGTGTGAGCGCCTAGCGACACCGCGCGCGAGACGCTGGGGAAGGCCTTGCGATCGTGATCGGGCGGCCGGCCAAAACCGCTGCAAAAAGAGTGTTGTGCCGCCGTTCATCTCATGCGGGCGCGCGCAAAACGCTTCGCAGCGACATGGCCAGGCGCCGACCGTGTATAATAGTTCGGAGGTCGATGGCGGAGAGGGTGGGATTCGAACCCACGGTACGCTTGCACGCACAACGGTTTTCGAGACCGCCCCGATCGACCACTCTGGCACCTCTCCGGGGAGCGCGGATATAGCATCCCAAAGGTTAAGCGCAAGCGACCCGATCCGAGCTGGATCAAAGCCTTAAGTCAGGGCTGACCCGGGCAGCGCTGGTTGAGCGGGGCGGGCGCGTAGGTCCAGTCCATGGCCTTGGCCTTGCCGCCGATCTCACCCTCGATCCGGGCCGTCAGGCGCTTGCCCTCGCGGGCGTAGATCACCCGCTGGGGAAAGTCGTGGGCGAGGTTCTCGAAGACGAGGCGGGTGGGGCCGCTCTTTGCTTTTGAAAGCGGGAATTCGGTCGCCGCCTGGCCGGCGGGCAGGGCGAAGTAGCTGATCCCTGCGGCGGATGGCCCGATGCGGGCGAATTCCCAGCTCGGCTTGCCGCCGGCGAGAGTGAGGGTGGTCCCGACCATGATCCCGCCCCGTGGGTCGCTCCAGGTCTCCGAGACTTCTTCCCCGGCCGAACACATGAGCCAATAGCCCTTCAGGAACGAGGCGTCCTGCGCGTGCGCGCAGGCCCCCTGCGCCGACACCACGGCCATCGCCGCCACAGCCAGATTTCCGATCAGGTTCAACGCCGCCTCCACATTCGCAAGTGCCTGAAAGAGGGATAGAGGACGACAAGGCGGCAGGCTTGTATCAACACGACGCCGCGAGTGGTCCGGGATCAGCGACGAAAGATGGGGCGCTATCAAGAGAGCAAGCCGCGGCCTGAACTGCGCCCCTTTGTGCGCTGCGTGTGGAGCTATGAGGATGCAAGCCCGAGCCACGTGGTCCAGCGCATCCCGCCGGATGGCTGCCCCGAGCTGATCCTCCATCTCGCCGATCCCTATGAAGAGCAGGGCGAGGACGGGCGCTTCATTCCCCAACCGCGCGCGATCTTCGCGGGGCAGATGACGCAGCCGCTGTGTCTGCGGGCGAGGGGGGCGGTTGCGTGTGCGGGGGTGAGGTTCGAAGCCGATGGCGCCGCCAGCTGGTTCGGCGCGGCGATGAGCGAGGCAACCGACAGGCGCATGGATGCGACCGGGATGTTGCGGGTGGGACATGTCCGCGACACGGCGGGCGCGATCGAAGTGCTGCAGGACGCAATCACAGCACGCCTCGTTGCCGCAAAGTGGCCGCTCGACCCCGAGATTCGCGCCGACGTGCTGCGCCAGCGCGAGGGCGTCGGCCAGCCCGTGCCCGATCCTGCGGAGCGGCGGCGCATCCAGCGGCTCTATCTGAAGCTCGTCGGCGTCTCGCAACAGACGCTGCAGTCGATCTTCCGCTTCCGCCGTGTGTTTGACCGCGCGGCGGAGGCCGATGGCGGCCTCTGGGTCGCGGTGGCGCTGGATGCAGGCTATTTTGACCAGCCGCAGATGGCGCGCGACTTCCGCCGATTTCTCGGCTGCACCGCGACCGAGTGGGCGCGCGAGCAGGTCGAGCTCGGACGGGCCGTGGCGTCCTATCCGACTTCGTAGCAGGATAGCGCATGGTGGAGCATCCCGACACACGCGCCGTCCTGGCGGTGATCCTTGCGGGCGGAGAAAGCCGGCGCATGGGCGGCGCCGACAAGGCCGCGCTGATGCTCGCAGGCCGGCCGCTGCACGCACACGTGGCGGCTCGCCTCGCGCCGCAGGCCGGAGCGCTGGCGGTTGTTGCGGCGATGGAACCGGCATGGCTGGGCCTCGCGCCAGGGGCGCGCTGGATCCGCGATGCGGTCGGCGAGAAGGGCCCCGGCGCCGGACTGCTGGGGGCCTTGCGCTGGCTGGAGAGGCAGCACGGGCCGGATGCGCTGATGGTCACCGCGCCGGTCGATGCGCCCTTCCTGCCTCTGGATCTGTTCGAGAGGCTGGATGCGGCGCGGCGCAAGACGAAAGCCTCCGCCGCGATCGTGTGGCACAAAGGCGGGCGCCATCCCGTGTTCGGCCTCTGGCAGGCAGCCTGCGCCAGCGTCGTTGCACAGGCGATGGAGGAGGAACAGGCGCTCCATCGTATCGCCCAGCGGGCCGGCGCGGTCGAGTGCGAGGCGTGGTCGGGCGCCGACCCTGATCCATTCGCCAACCTCAATACGCCCGAGGATGTCGCAGCGGCGGAAGCGATTCTGACGGTCTCGCGCAAGGGCTGACGCCGCTTTCCATCGTGCTAATGTCGCAGCGGGGGAGGAGAGATATCCATGACCTCGCAGCCTTCGCTTGTCCGCGGCGAACCGTTTCCAGCGCTTCTGGAATACACAATCGGCGAAGCGCTCGTTCGCGCGGCGAAACGGTGGCCCAAGCAGGAAGCACTGGTCTCGGCGCACCAGGAAATCCGCTGGACCTATGAGGAGCTGGCCTTCCGCGTCGACCAGCTTGCCGCAGGCCTGCTCGCCCTCGGGCTCAAGACCGGCGACCGCGTCGGCGTCTGGGCGCCCAATTGCGCGGAATGGACGCTGGTGCAGCTTGCAACCGCGCGTGTCGGGCTGATCCAGGTCAACATCAATCCGGCCTACCGGCTCTCGGAGGTCGAATACACGCTCAACAAGGTCGGCGTGAAGGCGCTGTTCTGCACCGCGAAGTTCAAGACCTCCGAATATGCCAGCATGATCTCGGAACTTGCGCCGGAGATCTTTTCCTCCAAGCCCGGCGAGCTGGCGTCGGCGCGCCTGCCGCACCTCAGGATCGTCGTCCAGATCGGCGGCATCCCGCGGCGCGGCTGGTATTCGTTCGAGGAGATACCGGGGCTCGCAACCGGCCGCCACGCCGATGAGGCGGGCAAGACCCACGAAATGCTCGACCGCAACGATGCGATCAACATCCAGTTCACGTCGGGCACGACGGGCCTGCCCAAGGGCGCCACGCTCTCCCATCGCAACATCCTCAACAATGCCTATTTCGTAGGTGCGGGCATGGGTCTGCGCGAAGGCGACCGGCTCCTGATCCCGGTGCCGCTCTATCATTGCTTCGGCATGGTGATGGGCAATCTCGCCTGCATCGTCCATGGCGCAACCATGGTCTATGCCTCCGAAGGCTATGAGCCGCTCGCCGTGCTGCAGACCATCGAGGCGGAGCGCTGCACGGCGCTGCATGGCGTCCCCACCATGTTCATCGCCGAGCTAGAGCATCCCCAGTTCGAGACGTTCGATCTCACCTCGCTGCGCACCGGCGTCATGGCCGGCTCGCCCTGTCCGATCGAGGTGATGCGCAAGGTGATCGACCGGATGCACATGTCCGAGGTCGGCATCGGCTATGGCATGACCGAGACCTCGCCCGTCTCGTTCCAGACGGCGGTCAGTGATCCGCTGGAACGCCGCGTCTCGACCGTCGGACGCGTGCAGCCGCATCTTGAAGTGAAGGTCATCGACGCAGAGGGAAACATCGTTCCGCGCGGGCAGCCTGGCGAACTCTGTACGCGCGGCTATTCGGTGATGATCGGCTACTGGAGCGATGCGGAGAAGACCGCTGAGGCGGTGGACGAGGACGGCTGGATGCACACGGGCGATCTCGGCGTCATCGACGACGAGGGCTATTGCAACATCGTCGGCCGCATCAAGGACCTGGTGATCCGCGGCGGCGAGAACGTCTATCCGCGCGAGGTCGAGGAATACCTGTTCCGCCACCCGAAGATCCAGGACGTCGCCGTGATCGGCGTTCCGGACCGGAAATATGGCGAGGAGATCTGCGCCTGGGTCAAGCTGCGCGACGGCCAGGAGGGCTCAGCGCAGGAGATCATCGATTTCTGCAAGGGCCAGATCGCCCATTACAAGATCCCGCGCTACGTCAAGTTCGTCGACGCCTTCCCGATGACCGTGACGGGAAAGATCCAGAAGTTCGAGATGCGCAAGGCGATGATCGAAGAGCTGGGACTTGCAGAAGCAAAGACCGCCTAGGAGGGGCTCTCTCAAGGCCCCGACGGACTGTTGTGGAGCCGCGCCGAGTTCGCTTCTTCACGCTGCAATTCGGCAGACGTTTGAAGCGGACATCCTGGCTTGGGTAGGGCGAAGGCCGGATTGGCGATGAAGCCTTGATCTGTCAGCGTTCCAAGGAAAGCGATGAGCGCGCCTATGTCAGCCTCGCTTACCCCCTGCTTCAGGCGGCCGTCCCTCTGCCGGTCGGCTGCCGCATAGTGATGGCGAACGGCGTCAGCCATCGTCGGCTGCTCACCATCGTGCATGTACGGCGCTGACAGGGCGACATTGCGCAGGCCAGGCGTGCGGAACCTGCCGGCGTCTTCTGGCTTCTGTGTGATGCGGGCAAGGCCGGTGTCCCCGCCCAGCGGGTCGCCGGGTTTGGGCGGCGCAAGGGCGTGGAAAGACTCCACCGGTTGCCGGTCGGGCAGGGCGGCGTCGGTGAAATGCACGCCGGCATGGCAGCTTACGCACCTCGCATTGAAGATCGTCTCGCCTGCCTTTGCCTCTGCTGACATCGTACCTTCGTCGCGGCGATAGCGGTCATAGGGAGTATCGAGCGATATCAGTGCGCGCTGGAAAGTCGCCAGCGCCATGGTGATCGTGTCCATCGAGATCTCGCCATGTCTCTCCGGGAAGGCGGCGGCGAAAAGCTGCGGATAGCAGGACTGGTCCTTGAGCCGCTGCGCCAGCAGGCCTTCAGGTTGTCCGGCAAATCCCATCTCGACCGGGACCAGGCCCTCGATGGGGATCAGCGCCTGGTGCTCCAGCGTGTCGACATGCGGGCCGCCCCAGGTGAGCGAGCGCATGTAGCCGACATTGGCGAGCGTCTGGATGTTGCGCTCACCTGGGTCGTCGAACACGCCCGCGCGCGTCTTGTTGGAATCGGCAAAGCCGCGCTTTTGTTCGTGACAGGTGGCGCATGACATGACGCCGGTGAAGGAGAGGTCGGCATCGTAGAACAGCCTGCGGCCAAGTTCGATCTTGAGCGGCGTCGGCGGATTGTCGGCGGGATAGGGCGGCGCGCCAAGCGTCGCGAGCGTGGGCCACGGGTGGGCCTTTGGCGCCGAACTCGCGCACGCGACGACGCCGGCGAAGGCCGCGCTGGCGAGCGCTGCAGTCAGCAGTCCGCGGTTGGAGACGGGTGTGCTCAGGGCTTCTTCGCGACCAGGAGTTTCATGTTCGGGTCGGCGCTGCCCGAGACCTGCAGCATGTGCTTGCCGGGCTTCAGCGCGAAGACCACGATCTTGCGTATGGTCGTGCATTCAGGTCCGTGGCCGAAACTTGTGGGCGTGATCACCTTGCCGGTCTCGATGACATCGATCCATGCCGCGGCGCTCAGCGCAACCTGATAATTGCCGGCCGCTGGCGTCGTGAACTCGAAGAGCCCGCCATGGGCGACCGATCCGCCCGGCTTTTCCGGCGGCGCCGGATAGTGAATCTTCGGCGTGCTGAGCAGGGCGGCGTCATAGCCCTTGCCGAGGTCCAGAACGCCCATATGGCCCAGATGCTCGGCGGCCGGCGCGGAGGAGACCGCCGCCTTGCCCGTCCAGCCGGCGAGGTTGGCCGGCAGCTTCGCATCCATCGCCGCGCAGGCCGGGGTAGCGGGCATCGCGCCCTGCTGGGCAAGCGCAGGGGCGGCCATCAGGAAGGTTGCGGCGGTCAGGACAAGACGCATGCAGTTCTCCAGCGTTGTAGCCAGCCGTATATAACGCCGGAAGCGCGACGAAAAGCCGGGCGACTGCAAAGCCGTGTGATCGGGTTCGCCAGCGATGAGCTGCTCTTCGCTGGTCGTCGGGTGGAATGTCGTCAGCTTCGCATCTGGCATCGCATTGAGAGAGGTGCAGGGATTAGTGCCTGCTTCGGTCCGCTGCTCGAACCAAGGCTTGCACGCGAAGTCTCATCTGGGCTCAGCCTCGGCTCGCCTGAAATGCCGCGAGCACGCAAAGCGCCTCTTCGGAACGGCGTCAGGACGCCCGGCGGGACATACAATTCTTCTGGATCGCCACCTGCTGGATAGCATCGGACTCGCCCTTAAGTCTGGCGAGTTCATCCGCCTTGCTACCGCCGCCGCCGAGGAAGAAGAGAGCCGGCCAGAACAGGACGACGCCGACACCTGTCGCGAGCGCGTCGTTGTTCGCTTTCTGCTGTTGTTGCCCCGTCACCTCAGAAACGCGGGCGCCTATGCGTTGAGACTCCAGCCCAAGCTGCTCGCACGAATAGTTCTGGTACTGCAATGGCGAGACATACTGGGCGGTGACGTTGCTCGGCGCCGTTGCGCAGGACGACGCCAGGACAGCCGCCGCTACGCCAAACGCGATCTTCTTCTTCATGAAAGTAACCCCAATTCCGTCCCTACCGAGATGAGCGTCAAACGTGCGTTACCCAAACCTGCGTGTCAATTGCCGTGCGAGTGCTCTGGCGGCCGTCGGTCGGAATCGCTGTGCGCACTCCGAACGCTTGTGCCGCACTTTTGGGCAGTTGCACCCGCCGCGATTCACGCCTCAGTCAGCAGCCTGGCGCGGACGCGGTCGCGATAGCGGATGCATTCGGCAAGGTAGCGCCGGTACATGGCGACATCGACTTCCTCGCTCTCGCAGCAGGGCAGCATCAGATCGCCATCCGACTTGAAATTGCCGTCCCAGGCCATGACCTGCGCGTCGGTGCATTCCGGGCTCCACGTGCGAAGCTTGGCGTCGGGCATCGCGTCGAAATAGGCGCAGAGATTGATGCCTGCTTCGGTCCGCTCCTCGAAGGGCGGCTCGCTTTCGAAATTCCATCCGGGTTCGGGCATTAGGACTCGCTCGTTAGATCAGGCATCGCGCCCGGCTGCATTGCGTAGAGCTTCCACGTCGACGATGATACTTGCGACCAACATGTGCAGCACCTCCGCGTTGCCGGCGCTCCAACGCTCCGCGATTCCATCTTCTGGGCACATCTTGTCGAGGTACTCGCGACTTGCTGTCGACAACGTTTCGCTGAGGCGTTGGTCTTCCTTCGCCCATGCGTAGCCGTGCTCCGCAGAGAAGCGCGCTAGCCGCCCAACTCGGTCAACAATTTGACTAGTGAGTTCGTCGAGTCGAACGTCGCGCGAATCGGCCTGCTTCGCAGCCCAGTCGATCGGTCCATTCAAGCGTTGGGGCTCAGCCATGCTGCACCCAGCCATGATAGTCATTGTCGCGCAGGCCGCCGCGGTCGAGATAGGCGGTCTTGATGCGGCTGAGCGCATCCGCGGGCAGGGCGTTGCGCTGCGCGTTGACGTTGACGCCGTAGAGTTTCGCTGCGTTGAGGCCGAATATCTTCGCCTTGTCCTCTTCGGTGATCTTCTTGTAGCCGTGCTTCTCGCACATCTCGTCGGAGATCTGGAACCGCTTGAAGGCGTCGATGCCCCATTGCGGACTTCCCCACCAGAGGCAATCCGTGCCCCACACGACGTGGTCGGCGCCGTAGGTCTTGATGTTGAGGCCCATGCCATGCATCGCCATGATCGGATCCTGCACGGCCAGCGTGTTGAAGAACGAGCCGATCTCCGGATAGAGGTTGGTGATCTTCGGGTTGCGGCGTTTGATGTCCATCAGGACCTTGTGCCATAGGAAGTCGCCCGTCTCCGGATTGTACTCGTTCATCTCCTTCCAGTTCTCGCCGTCGGACGCGCCGTGCTTCAGGGCGGAGTGGTAGACGACAAAGTTGCAGTCGGGATTGCGCAGGGCCGCCTGTTCCATGTCCTTCGGGTTGGCGAGGTGGCCGAGGGTGCGGGACTGATAGGAATAGCCCTTGTGCACCGAGAACAGCTTCTTGCCGCGTTTGCGGCTCTCCTCGATGAACCATTGCGCATTGTCGTCATCGACCTGGAAGCCGTTTCCGGTGCGCGCCGGATCGGTATGGCAATACCATTTCCAGGAATCGATTTTGTAGACGTTGAGCTCGCGCTCCATCTGCTCGAGCGTCGCGGCCTTGTCGATCGTCTTGGTCGCAGCGTTCCAGTAGTGGTTAGGCGCAAGGTTGCCCTGGCTGAGCGCGCGCTGCGATCCGGCCATGGCGTTGAGCTCGTTGCGTGACTTGGCCATGAGCCAGGAGGGCAGGATCGCGCCGCGCGGCGTGCGCTCGGCATCGACCAGCACGCGGCCGTCCGGGGCGCGCTGCTCTTCCTTGCCCGGAACGCCAGAGATCACCACCATAGATGTCTCGGAATCGAGGAACATCTCCTTGGCGAAGGTGCGGAAGGAATAGGCCTCAGCGTCGTTCTTGAGGTCGAATCCCATGTTCTTCGCGGTTTCCGAATTGCGGAAATTCAGCGCGATGCCGTTGGAATAGTGGGCCTGTACGTCGATGATGAAATACTTGCCCTTCTGGCCGTTCGCTCTGACCGTTTCCTGCGGGCGCGGCTCGAACTGCTCGTCCTCGCCGACCTCGAAGGCGCCGCCGCCATAGACGCAGTTGGAGGCGAGGAAGGCGGTGGCGAGGCCCATGGAGGACGCCATATAGGCGCGCCGGCTCATGTTGATCTTCCTGGCGTTGCGCGCGCCCCAGTCCATGATCAGGTCTTCGACCTGCTTCTGCTTCCGGGTCTGGGGCCGTGGGATGAACTCCTCGTTGGAGACGACCTGGGTGGGGATGGGCGAGTCCACGCCCAGAGCCCGGTCACGCTCGCCTTTTCTCACCCACATGATGCTGCTCCCTCAGACCTCGGACCTGTTCCGGCCCAGGTGTTTTTAGAGACGAGAATACTCTGCACACTTCTGCGCCAAAGGGAATTGCGAGTGACGCGACCGTTACCAGGCGCGTCACTGCCCTCGCGGGCAGAGGCGCCAGCAAGGCTGCGAGCCGCCCGACGGATCGCCAGCAAAGGTTCGAGTGCATCCCAAGCCGGCATGGATGGGACGCTGATTGCATCGCCGCTTAGGCTGGGTCATTCCTCTTGCGCCAACCTGAGAGGACCCCATGCCCGGCGTCACGGTCATCGATCATCCGCTGATCCAGCACAAGCTGAGCTTGATGCGGGACAAGACGACGAGCACGTCGGGGTTCCGCATCCTGCTGCGCGAGATCGCGCACCTGATGTGCTATGAGGTGACGCGCGACCTGGAGCTGGAGACCGTCGCCATCGAGACGCCGATGGGGAAGATGGATGCGCCAACTATCAAGGGCAAGAAGCTGGTCTTCGCCTCGATCCTGCGCGCCGGCAATGGCCTCCTGGACGGCATGCTCGATCTCGTGCCCGCCGCGCGCGTCGCGCATATCGGCATCTACCGCGACCATGAAACACTGCAGCCGGTAGAATACTACTTCAAGGCGCCGAGCGAGCTGGAGAACCGGCTGATCATCGTGGTCGATCCGATGCTGGCGACCGGAAACTCCGCCATCGCGGCGATTGACCGGCTGAAGCGGCGCGGGGCGAACAAGCTGCGCTTCCTCTGCCTGCTCGCGGCGCCCGAGGGGATTGCGGCGTTCGAAAAGGCGCATCCGGACGTAGCCGTCTTCACGGCGGCGATCGACAGCCATCTCAACGAGAAGGGCTATATCGTGCCGGGGCTCGGGGATGCAGGCGACCGCATGTACGGCACGAAGTAGGCGCGACGATTAGCGCGCGATCAGCCAGACGACGGCGAGGGCCAGGACGACGCCCACGGCGAAGCGCCAGAGGGGAGTTCGCTCGATGCCTTCGGGTGGGCCTTCGCCGTTTGCAGCGCGGGCGCCGGTAATCATCGGGGCGATGAGGTTGGTGCGCTTGGCGATCAGGTAGAAAGCGATCGCGGCGATGTGGAGCGCGATCAACACAAGCAGGATGTTGAAGGCGTCTTCGTGCAGGTCGCCCGCGGCTTCGGCAAAATCGTAAGAAACAAAGCGGGCGAGCGGGCCGGATTCGAGGCCGTCCGTGTCCATCGCAAAGAGGCCGAGGCCGACTTGCGCCACGAGAGCCAGGAGGATCGCCACGACGCTGAGCGCGCCCAGGGGATTGTGTCCGAAGGCGGCCTTGTAGTTGGGACGGAACAGCCTGGCCGCATAACCGATGACGGCGCCTGGCCCCTTGATGAAGCGGGCGAAGCGCGCGGTGTCAGGCCCGGCGAAGCCCCACCAGATGCGGAAGACCAAAAGGCCCACAATGGCGAGCCCGGAAATCCGGTGCAGGTCCATCAGCCGCTCTTCGGCCGTCCACCATGAGAAGGCGACGAGGCCGACGAGAAGCCAGTGGAACAGGCGCGTGGGCGCGTCCCAGATCCTTTGCCTGATCGGCGCCGCCCCGGGGGACGGCGCCGGTGAAGCGTCCGTCATCCCTCTATTTCTTCTCGTCCGGCTTGCGGAAGGTGTCGTGGCAGTTCTTACAGGCGCCGCCCGTCTTCGGGAATTGCGCCTTCACTTGGGCGATGTCGCCGGAGGCGGCCGCGGTCTGCATGGCGCTGGCTTCAAGCTGGACCTTGGCGACCGCCGCCTCGAAGGTCGCCTTGTCTTCCCAGATCTTTGGCAGCGCTGCGGTCTTGATGCCGGTCTCGGGGCCTGTACCCGCCGGGAACCACGTGCCGATGTCGACCGAGTAGCCCTTGATCTTGTCGGCGGCGGCGGTGATGGCGGCCATGTCAGGCGTGGCGGCCTTGGTCTGGTCGTTGATCGTCTTGAAGTTGGCGCCCATGTCCTTGAGGTTCGCTTGGCGCGTTTCGATGACCACTTTGGGGTCAGGGGCTGCGGCCGGCGCAGGCTCGGCGGCGGGCGGCGGAGCAGCGGCGACCACCGGGGCGGCTGGCGCTTCGGCGACCTTGGGGTCCTCGCCGCCGCAGGCCGCAAGGGCCATGGCGAACACGGCGGCAGTCGCAAACAGCGTCACTCTCATAAACTCGTCTCCCTCAAGACTGATGGGTTCCATTGAGCAAGACGCTAGGAACCCGCTCGCCCGGCGTCAACTCACAGGCGAGCGCGTAATCCGCCTTTCGCGTGCAGCAAGGCCGACATAGTCGTCAGGGAGACAGAACTCAGGCCTTAAGGGACCAGACGTGCGCGGCGCTGGCGGACAATCAGGTGCGGAGACCGAGGCCGGGGATTGGCGCCCGGACCCGCATGACGTGTTGCGCGAGGTGTTCGGCCATTCTGAATTCCGCGGCGAACAGGAAGGCGTGGTGCGCCAGGTGATTGCGGGCGGGGACGCCGTGGTGCTGTTCCCGACCGGCGCAGGCAAGTCGGTCTGCTACCAGGTTCCAGCGTTATGCCGGCCCGGCGTCGCCATCATCGTCTCGCCCCTGATCGCCCTGATGCGCGACCAGGTCGAGGCGCTAAAGCAGGCCGGCGTTGCGGCGGCGGCGCTCAATTCCTCGCTGTCGCCCGATGAGGCGCGCGTGGTGCGCGACCAGATCCATTCGGGCGAGCTGAAACTGCTCTACGTGGCGCCAGAGCGGCTCAACACGTCCGGCTTCCAATCGATGCTGGAGGATGCGCACATCAGCCTCTTTGCGATCGACGAGGCGCATTGCGTCAGCCAGTGGGGGCATGACTTCCGGCCAGAATATCGGGAGCTGTCGCGCCTTGCGGTCGATTTTCCCGGCGTGCCGCGGATCGCGCTGACGGCGACGGCCGATCCGGTGACGCGGGAAGACATCATCGACCGGCTGGGGCTGCGGAATGCGAAAGTGTTCGCGACCTCGTTCGACCGGCCGAACATTTCCTACGCCATCGTGCAGCGCGAGAAGGTGAAGGCGCAGCTTCTGGACTTTCTCCAGAAGCACAAGGGCGCAAGCGGGATCGTCTATTGCTTGTCGCGCAAGAAGGTCGAGGCGACAGCTGAATGGCTGAACGAGGAGGGCATTCGCGCGCTGCCCTATCATGCCGGGATGGAGGCGCGGGTACGCTCGAAGAACCAGGATGCGTTCCTGACCGAGGACAGCCTTGCCCTTGTGGCGACGGTGGCGTTCGGCATGGGGATCGACAAGCCGGACGTGCGCTATGTGGCGCATGTCGACATGCCGTCATCGGTCGAGGCCTATTACCAGGAGACAGGCCGGGCGGGGCGCGATGGCTTGGCCGCAGATGCCTGGATGGCCTACGGCATGTCGGATGTCGCTCTACGCGGCCAAGATGATCGCCGACGGCAATGCGCCCGAAGAGATCAAGCGGATCGAGCGGGCGAAGCTCAACGCGCTGCTCGACATCTGCGAGACGACGGCGTGCCGGCGCCAGGCGATCCTCGCGCATTTTGGCGAGGCGCATCCAGGCAGCTGCAGGAATTGCGACAACTGCCTTGTGCCGGTCGATACCTGGGACGCGACGGATGCGGCCGTGAAAGCGATGGCTGCGATCTATCGCACCGGCGAGCGCTTTGGCGTGACGCATGTGGTCGACGTGCTGACCGGCAAGACGTCGGAGAAAGTGGAGCGGCTAGGGCATGACAGGCTTCCCGTGTTCGGCGCGGGCAAGGAGACGGACGCAAAAGTGTGGCAGTCGGTGATGCGTCAGCTGACGGCGGCGGGGTTCATCACCGTCGATCCCGAGCATGGCGGGTTGAAGCTGACGGCGGCGGCGAGGCCCGTGTTCAAGGGCGAGCGGAAGGTGACGCTGCGGCGGGAGCGGCCGCGCCAGAAGGAGCAGAGGCGGGCCAAGGCGTCAGCGGAGCTGGGCTCAGGCGCCATGCCTCTGTTCGACGACCTGCGGGCGGAGCGGGCGCGCATCGCCAGGGTCCAGGGCGTGCCGCCCTATGTGGTGTTCCACGACAGCAGCCTGCGCGCGATGGCGAGCGCGCGGCCGCAGACGCTCGAGGCGATGGCCGGCATCCCCGGCGTCGGCAAGGCCAAGCTGGAGCGCTATGGCGCGCTGTTTCTCGCGGTGATTCAGGGTGCGGGGTGAGGGGCGGGTCCAACAGTGCGCTGCGCGTCACGCCTGTGGCGGCCACTGGGATTACTGACACGTCTGACGATGGAGGAATCGTGAGGCTGATGGTTGTGCGCTCACGGAAGCCGGGGCTGCGGAAGCCCTACAATGAGAGGCCGTAGATCCGTCGCTAGGGCTTCCACTGCCCATTGCTCAGATGTTCGTGTGCGATCAGCCAACCGCCGCCGGGTCGCCTCGAAAATACCCGCGTGCCCCGGCCACTCCCGGTGACCTCTGCGCCGCGGACAAGGCCGGACCACGCAAAGCTATAGATGACCGCAGCCGCGTCGTCGGACTGAGTGAGCCAGCGCGATTCCGCGCTCTGGTATGTGTAGTTCTCGATCATCTTCCAGCTTGCCGTCATCAGCGCGGCGAAGTCGTCTTTCCCCAGGATGGCCGTTCCGTTGCTGTAGAAAAACACGACGTCGTCGGTGAGCAAGGCCAATGCGGAGCTGATGTCACGTCGGATCAACGCGGCGGTAAATTCAGCCGCGCAAGCTTGTGGAGAGACTGCTGTCATTGGTGTCTTTCCGTTCGCTGGATGCGAGGCGCCGTCAAGCGTCAGCCTTTCATCGAACCCAGATTGCCCGCAATGACGAGCCGTCACATTTCAAACTGAGGCACTCCCCTTTTCAGACTCCGCTTGACTCTTTTCGGCCTGGGTCGTTTATGGAACAAAATAGGAACTACATGCGGAAATGGCCGAGAAACAGGCAGTTCTGGACGGGCTGAGACGCAGGGTCTCGGAACTGGAGCGGGGGTCCTCTCCGGTCGGCGCCGAGCGGTTTTCGACGGGTTCGCAAGACATGGATGCGGCGCTCGGCGGTGGGCTGGCGCGGGCGGGCGTGCACGAGATTTTCGCGGGCCAGATGTTCGACGAGCCGTCGGCGGCGAGCTTTGCCGTGGGACTGGCGCTGCGGGCCTCGGGGGCGAAGCCGGTCATCTGGGTGCGGCAGGATTTCGTCGGGCTGGAGATGGGGGAGATCTATGCGCCGGGGCTGGCTGAGTTCGGCCTGTCGCCAGACCGGCTGATCCTGGTGAAGGCACGCGATGGGCCGGCGGTGCTGAGGGCGGGCGAGGAGGCGGCGCGCTGTCCGCCGCTAGGCGCCGTGATCATCGAGCCGTGGGGGAATCCAAAGACGCTCGACCTATCCGCCTCGCGGCGGCTGGCGCTGGCGGCTGCGCGCTCGAACCTGCCGCTGTTCATGGTGCGGGCGGGAGGCACGCCAGGGCCGAGCGCGGCGCTGACCCGATGGAGCGTGAGGGCGCATCCGTCCGTGGCGCTGGAGGCGGATGCGCCAGGGCATCCGGCCTATTCGGCAAGGTTGCTGCGCGACCGGGCGGGACTATCGGGACGAAACTGGATTGTGGAATGGGATCGTGATGCCCGCGTCTTCAAAGATCTCCCCCTCTCTCACGGACAGGATGACGGACAAGCCACGCGCCCGCAAACGCTGGCTGGCGGCATGGCTCCCCTACCTGCCGGCGGATCGGGTGATGCGGCGGATGCGCGGCTCGCAGGCTGAAGCGGCGCCGGACCTTCCGCTCGTCATTGTCGATACCATCAAGAACGCAACGCAGCTTGTGGCCGTGAGTCCGCAGGCGCAGCGCGTGGGCCTGGCGCCGGGGCTGACGCTGGCCGATGCGCGCGCGCGTATTCCGCATCTCTGGGTGGAGGAGGCGCAGCCCCGGGCGGACGCGGCCTTGCTGCAGCGCATCGCCGAGGATTGCGACCGGTTTTCGCCGGCCGTGGTCATGGATGCGCCGGACGGATTGTTGGTCGACATCACCGGCTGCGCGCATCTCTTTGGCGGCGAGGGAGAGCTGCGCAAGGCATTCAGCCTGCGGCTGCGCCGCGGCGGCTTCCATGTGCGCGCGGTGATCGCCGGATCCGCCGATGCGGCGCGGGCGCTTGCAAGGCATGGCCGCCGCATGGGGGCCATGCCTGATGGCGTCGTGCCGGAAGGGGGGGAGGAGGCGGCCGTGCGGCCCCTTCCCATTGCCGCGCTGGGACTGGATGACGATGCCCGCATTGCGATCCTGCGCGCCGGGTTCAAGACGATCGGCGCGGTCGCGGACCAGCCGGCCACGGCGTTCGCCTCCCGCTTTGGCGAAGCGATGACGCTGCATCTGAGACGCGTGCTGGGCAGGGAGGGTGCGCCTCTCTCTCCGCTTCGTCCCATTCCCGAACTCTGGGTCGAGCGGCGTTTTCCCGAACCGATCGGGCGAAGCGAAGACATCGAGGCGGTGCTGGCTGAACTTGGGCGAGAGGCCGGCGCAAGGCTGGCCGAGCGCCGTGAGGGCGGGCGGACATTCGAGGCGAATTTCTTTAGGGCCGATGGCGCCGTGCGGCGCATATCCGTCGAAACCGGCCGTCCGCTGCGCGATGCGAAAACGATCCTGCGGCTCTTCCGCGAAAAGCTCGACGCCCTCGCCGACCCGCTCGATCCTGGCTTCGGGTTCGATATCGTCCGCCTCTGCATTCCTCTCGCCGAACCGCTCGAGGCGGTGCAGTCTGGGCTTGACGGGCGCGCGACCGAGGACAACGAGGTGGCCGACCTCGCCGACCGGCTGTCGACGCGGTTCGGGCAGGATCGCGTGGTGCGCTTCCTTCCGCGCGAGACCCACGATCCCGTACGCGCGGCGCAGGCGGCGCCGGCCAGCTTCAATCCGCTGACCTCGCTGGTCTGGCCGGTTCCCGAAAGGGAAGAGCCGCCGCTGCGTCCGCTGCAGATCTTCGATCCGCCGCATCTTGTCACGGCGACGGCGGAAGTTCCCGATGGTCCGCCGCGCAGCTTTACCTGGCGCCGGGTGAAGTATGTGGTGAAGCGCGGCGAGGGACCTGAGCGCATCGCGCCTGAATGGTGGCGAAGCGCGCCGGACGCCCTCGATCGGGATTACTATCGCGTCGAGGATTCCGAAGGCCGCCGCTATTGGCTGTTCCGCACAGGGCTCTACGGAGAAACGCCCGAGCCGCGCTGGTATCTGCACGGGCTGTTCGCATGAGCGAGACGGCGCAAAGCCAGGCTGCTGTCATTTCTTTTCCATCCGTGGAAAGGGCAGCGAAGTCGCAGCGGACAGAAATGCTTCCGCGCTATGCCGAGCTTACGGCGGCCACCAATTTCTCCTTTCTCCGCGGCGCGTCAACTGCGCAGGACATGGTGCTTCAATCCCTGTTGCTCGGCTACAGCGGCATCGGCATCGCTGATCGCAACACGCTGGCAGGCGTGGTGCGCGCATGGATCGAGCTGCGGCAGATTCGCAAGGATGGGCTGCCCTCGCGCGACAAGGTAAGAGAAGGCGGATCGCCTGGCGAACACGGCTGGATCGAGCACCCCAAGGAAAAGGCGCTTGAGGAGTGGAAGGACGCACTGAAGGCGCAGGCCAGAAACTTCAAACTCGCTGTCGGCGCGCGCCTCGTCTTTTCAGACGGAACGCCAGACATCATCGCCTATCCGAGAAACAGGGACGGATGGGCGAGGCTCTGCCGCCTGCTCACCACGGGCAATCTGAGGGCCCAGCCGGGAAAGGCGAGAGCAGAGAAGGGCGAATGCCGTCTCGAACTTGATGATCTGTGCCTAGTTGGCGACCTCATGTTCATCGTCATGCCGGGTGAGCGGCTGGACGGGCTGGCGGAGCTGCTGGCTCGTCTCGACAGGCGCGCGCTGGTCTGGCTTGGCGCCACGATGCACCGGACAGGCAATGATGCGAGGCGGCTGGAAAAGCTGAAGCGCATTGCGGCGCACGCTGGCGTGCCTCTGATCGCAACCAATGATCCGCATTATCACTCACCCGAGCAGCGCGACCTTCAGGACATCATGACCTGCATCCGCGAAGGCGTGACCATCGAGACAGCAGGCCGGCTGCTCGAGGCAAATGCCGAAAGACACCTGAAAGTTCCGAAGGAGATGGCGCGGCTCTTTGCCAGGGCGCCTGAAGCGATCGAACAGGCGCAGGTCTTTCTCGACCTGATCGAATTCGATCTCGGCCAGCTGCGGTACGAATATCCCAACGAGCCCGTGCCGCCCGGGTGGTCGGACGACGCCTATCTCGCCGAGCGGACCTGGTTTTTTGCAGGCATGAAGTACAAATGGCGCATCCCCAAGAAGGTCAAACGGCTTCTTCGCAAGGAACTCGCCTTCATCCGCAAGCGGAGAATGGCGCAGTATTTCCTGACCATCTTCGACACCGTCCGTATCGCCGAGGACATGGGCATTCTCTGCCAGGGGCGAGGATCGGCCGCCAATTCGGCGGTCTGCTATGTGCTGGGGATCACGTCGGTCAATCCGGCAACGTTCGACGTGTTGTTCGAGCGCTTTCTTTCCGCCAAGCGGATCGACGAGCCGCCCGACATCGATGTCGACTTCGAGCACGAGCGGCGCGAGGAAGTGATCCAGCATATCTACAGGCGCTATGGGCGCGCGCGGGCGGGCATTGCGGCGACGGTGATCCACTACAGACCGCGCAGCGCGATGCGCGAGGTGGGAAAAGTTCTGGGTCTTACCGAGGATGTGACGGCGCGGCTTTCCGGCCTCGTCTGGGGAAGCTGGGGCGAGGCGTTGAGGAACAGCCAGCTTCGCCAGGCCGGTCTTGATCCATCCAATCCGGTCCTACATCGCGCACTGGATTTCGCCGGCCGTCTGCTGGGATTTCCACGCCATCTTTCGCAGCATGTTGGCGGCTTCGTCCTCACGCGTGGACGGCTCGACGAATTCGTGCCGATCGGCAATGCGGCAATGGATGACCGCACCTTCATCGAATGGGACAAGGACGACATCGACGCCCTGGGCGTGATGAAGGTGGATATCCTGGCGCTGGGGATGCTGACCTGCATCCGCAAGGCGCGGAACCTCATCTACCAGCATGGTGGAACGCGATACGGGCTGAGGGATTTTCCCGTCGAGGATGCCGCCGTCTACGACATGCTGTGCAAGGGGGATTCGCTTGGCGTCTTCCAGGTCGAGAGCCGAGCGCAGATGAGCATGCTGCCGCGCCTGCGCCCGCGGAAATTCTACGACCTCGTCATCGAGGTGGCGATCGTCCGGCCCGGGCCGATCCAGGGCAACATGGTGCATCCCTATCTCAGGCGGCGCGGAGGGCTGGAGAAGGTGACGTATCCGTCTCCTCATCCCAGGGACGGACCTGAGAACGAGCTTTACGACGTGCTCAACAAGACCGAAGGCGTGCCGCTGTTCCAGGAGCAGGCGATGCGGCTCGCCATGGTGGCGGCGAAGTTCACCGACACGGAAGCGAACGAGCTGCGCAAGGCGATGGCGACGTTTCGTAATGTCGGGACGATCCACAAGTTCGAAAGCCTGATGGTCGGCCGCATGATTAAACGCGGCTATGATCCCGAGTTCGCGCGCAACTGCTTCGAACAGATCAAGGGCTTCGGCAGTTACGGCTTTCCCGAGAGCCATGCAGCGGCGTTTGCGCAGCTGGTCTATGTGTCATCGTGGATCAAGAAGCATCATCCGGCGGTCTTTGCAGCCGCGCTGCTGAACTCGCAGCCGATGGGGTTCTATGCCCCGGCGCAGATCGTGCGCGATGCGCAGGAGCATGACGTGGAGGTGCGCGCGATCGACGTCAATTTCAGCGAGCATGACAACACGCTGGAGCGAGGGAACGATGGCGCGCTGGCCCTGCGGCTGGGCTTCCGGCAGATCGACGGGATGCGGGAGGAGGACGCCCATCGTCTCGTGGCGCGGCGGGGGACGGGCTATGCCAGCGTCGAGGAGATGCGGCGGCGAGGCGTCTCCTCGCCCATGCTGCGGAAGCTGGCGGATGCCGATGCGTTCCGCTCGCTTGCCCAAGACCGGCGCGAGGCGCTGTGGGAGGTGAAGCGGCTGCCGAACGACAGGCCGCTGCCGCTGTTTGCGGCGGCCGATGCGCGCGAGCTAGGCGTGGATGCAGAGGCGAGCCTGCTTGCGATGCCGCTGGGCGAGCATGTGGCGGCGGATTACCAGACGGCGCGGCTGTCGCTGAAGGCGCATCCGATGGAAATCCTGCGGCCGATCTTCCGCGGCGAGGGGATCCTCGCGTGTGTCGAGACGTCGGCGCTAAAGGACGGGCGCTGGGCGCGCACGGCGGGGGTGGTGCTGGTGCGGCAGCGGCCAGGCAATGGCAAGGCGATCTTCATCACGCTGGAGGATGAGACAGGCATCACCAACGTGCTCTTATGGGCGAGGGTTTTCGAGAAGTTCCGGGCCGAGACGATGGGCGCGCGGCTGTTGCTGGTCGAAGGCCGCGTGCAGAAGAGCCCGGAAGGCGTCACCCATCTGATGGGCGCACGGGTCATCGACCGGTCGGCCGAGCTCGAGAAACTGTCCGAGGACCATGTCGCCGAGATCGAGATGGCGCGCGGCGATGAGGTCAAACACCCCCAGATATCCCGCGGCATGCACCGGCATCCCAGGGACGTACGGGTCCTGCCCAAGAGCCGGGATTTTCATTGAGGTTCGCCCAATTGAGTAGATCGCGGGAGCGGATAGCCCGGTTCCGCATGTACTTCAGACTTCTTCGATCTCTGCTGAATTCTCCCCGGCTTCGCCCCGCATCGTGTACGGTGGAAGATCTGGAGTGCATGACATGACCGACAGCCTAGCCAAGAAGAAAATGGATTTTGTCGGCGGCGCCCAGAATGGCGCCGTCATCGATGTCCCAGTTGAGCAACGCTATGTTGATTTGCCGACCAGGAAAGAAGACGGCGACCTGCAGCGCTACGAACGCGATCACATCAACTTCGTGGGCGACCGGATCGAGTTCTTTCGTCTTGTGGACACCACGACAGCCGACGCTCTTCGGCTTCTGCTCGCCTGCAACCGTTCGACCTAGGCGGCGCCGGAAATTCGGCGGATCAAGCTGGCGGCCCCGCTATCTTTCTTGTCACTGGGAACAGAACCCCGTGAGCTTGCCGCGAGAGGTCGGCCCCGGTCCGCCCGGGAAGGTGGGCTGCATCTGGGCGTCGACGGTCAGGTGATAGTGATAGCCAAGGCCGTCATGGTCGTGACCGTTGAACTTGTCGAGATTCTGCGGCGCGGCGGACGGACATGTCGGATCGAAGCCGTAGTCCTCGACATAGAGGCCTGACACGGTGGTTACCGTCGCATCGCCCTCGCCGGTGTCGGTCCCCGAAGTCGAGGGGCCGAAGAAGTACGGCTTCACGCCGCCATTGACGTTTTCCGGATTGTTCAGCGCACAGATGTGGGAGCCGGCCACGCCGCATCCATCCGGCGCGGCGGGATTGTCATAGTTGCGGGCGCGCCAGCAGGATCGCGCGCGGACATTGCTGGCGTGCCACGGCCCATAGACGGCATATCCGTCGGCGGAATACGCGTAGACTGGCGAGTGCCTTGTCCCCTGGTCGTTCAGCGTCGCAGCGAGACATGCCGAATAGCCGTGATGGTGATAAAGGCCGCCCGCCAGCGAGTGGCCGGCGCAGAGATCGACACCCAGCTTGGTGAAGGGCGCCGGCCATTTGTTCCAGACGAGTTGGCCTTGATACGAGCCTTCCGTCCCCCCGTGCACCGGCACGCCGTTCACGAACACGCCTCCGCCTCCTCGGCAGGACTGTGTCGCCACCTCCGGATAGATTCTGATGCTTACATTGCCTGTGTCATAGGATGTCGGACAATCGCCCGAATTGGGTGGCGTCCAGCCATCGCCGCCGGACTGACATGTCTTGTTGAAGCCCACATCCTGTCCGAACACCACCCTGGAACCGAGCGTCACGGTCGGTGCTCCGGTGCGGAAGTGGCTGGCCGGATGCGCGTTGAGCAGGGCGAGCTGCGCCGCCGACAAAGTGAAGCTGTAACCAGGAATCTTCCGCGACACGACTTCGGCGAGAGCGTCAGGAGATGAGAATGTGCTGGGTCTTATGCTGATCGTATCCACTACCGCACCTTCCACGCCGTCCCGGATTGTCGTCGAGCGCCGGATGTCGAATTTCGCCTGGGTCTGCGTATGCATGCGGTTGAACTTGAACGCGGCCGGATCGAGGTTGCCTGCGCTGTCGATCACGGCGACGCCCACCGTGCCGTTGATTGTTTCCTGGATGCCGCCAAGCTTGGGGCACGAATAGAGGAACTGGACACCGAAGATCTGACTGACAGGCCATGCCGGGCTCGAGAAGGATTCCTCGAGCGCGTTGTTACCGAACGTGCCGCCGCAAGCCACAGGACCGCGAGAGAAGGTGATGGTGCGGCCGGTCAGCTGGGGCGCGAGCCAGCACTTGGTGACTTCAGGCGATGTGCAGTTGTCGTTCAGCAGACGCGCCTTCAGATAGACGGTCTGCCCTTCCCGGACCAAGATCCCCCCTCCCAGATCCAGCGACAGCACGGCCGGGGGCTGAGATGGCGGCGGCGACGTTGGCGGGGAGGTAGGCAGAGACGTCGGCGGAGGCGAGGGCGGCGGCGAGGCTGGTGGAGATGCAGGAGGCGATCCTCCGCCGCCACCGCATGCGGCGATGGTCGTGACCGCAAGCGCCGCCAGCAGCGCGGTGCGTACGGGTCTGACTCTTTCGCCCATGATCGGTTTCTCGGTCCCTCCGTGTCCCAACCCGGCGCGCTCAGCCCAAGACACGTCAGCCCAACACCGGTAAGCATCCGCCAGCTGGCAAGCATCCGCCAACTGGACGCGCCTGTCGAGGCATCGCTCAGAGGCTGCCTCAGGTCAATTTGGGCTGTTGTCGGGCCACAAAGACGGCATGGGCGTCGGCGAGGAAGGCGCGGGCAGCCTCCGCCGAGGCGGCGTCGAGCTTTCCGTCGACTTGCCGGACACGCTGAAGCGACGTGTCGAGGCCGAGCGGCTCGACCACGGCAAGCTGTGGGTTCCGGTCTTCGGGCCCGAGCTGGTGGACTCCCATCAGCCAGACGAGCGCCGCGCGATGGACGGCGAGGTCGGCCCTGAGGTGCGTTTGCTCCTGTTCGAGGCTTGCCATCCTGGCGTGCAGCGCGTCGGCTTCGGTCATGCAGGTCTCCTGCGATGCAAGGTTGGCCAAGGTTGAGCACAGGGCAAGACGGATCCGCGCTGTTGGCGCCGGTTGGGCGGAGGTCAGCAGGCGAAGCGGCGAAGCCAGTGTTTTGTATTGACGATTCGCCAAAGCAGGAAGTCGTCATTTGGCTGCGGGGCGGCGGCCAGAAAGGCACGAAGCGCGTCTGGATTGAACCATTCGGCTTCCAACGGCGTGGCATTCTCGAGAAAGCGGTCTCCCATTGTCAGGGCAAAGGCGCGTGTCAGATCCATGTCGGCCTGGAAGCCTATCTTGTCTACCCGATCGAAGATCTCTGGCGGCATCAAGGGCTTCATTGCAGCGCGCAGAATGAACTTGGTGCGAGCTCCGTCGAACAGGTATCGCTCGGGGACCCGGAGCGCCAGTTCGACCAGCCGGTGATCGAGGAATGGCATGCGATTTTCGATTCCGATCGCGGCCGCGTTGCGATCCGCATAGCGCAACAGCGTCGGGGCAGCTGTCGAACGCATCTGCGCGCTCAACACGTCGCGCAAAGCCGTCGAGGGACTCGGCTCGGCCAAGCTGCCCAGGGCGGACATGAGGCTGGGCCGGATGAGTCCCTCAAGGATCAGGAACATTCGTTTGTAGCTCGAGTCCGTCACGCTGGTCCAAGCCCAGCTAAAGGGCTCGCGGATCGACCTCATCCGCAAACGAAGCGGAAATGGACCGATGCGTTTCTGATAGGCCGCCCGGAGTTTCAGCGCAGACGACCACTCGCCCTCGACCAGCAGGTTTCTGAAATGGATCGGGAAGTACATATGATAGCCGGCAAGAAGCTGGTCGGCGACCTGCCGTCCAGCAATGCGGCGACGCCATGAGATTTTGCGGAAGAGAACACGAGAGACTGTGCGGCGACGCTCGACGAGCTGACCGGCTCGTCGAACCTTTCCAGGACGGTTTCGATCTCGGCAAGGAAACTTGCCCGATCCGGCGTGATGGTGACCAGATCGCGACTTGCGTGGCGCGCTGCAATCTCCATGAACGGGCGCTCGTTGACTGCTGCATCGTCCGCGCAGAAGCCAAAAGCAAGGTTCGTGTCGTCGGGTGAAGCGCCGCTGCGCCCCAGATGGTTCATCGCGGACACTATGCTGGTCGAATCGATGCCCCCGCTGAGGCAGGACCCAACAGCGCCGCCTGCTGCGGCGCGGAGCCGGACTGACTCGACCAAGCAGTCGCGAAACCGCCCGGCATATTCATTGAAAGGCAGCTCAAGCGGCTCGGAGGGCAGGCGGTAGAAGAGATTTTGCTCGAATGGCGCGTCCAGCCGGCGCAGATCGATGGTCACGACCGTGGCGGGAGGAGTGGAAAGGATGTCGTTGAAGAATGTCGCGGGAGATGTGTCGAGCTCGCCGGCGACAACATAGTTCGCGATGACCGGGAGATTGGGATCAAAGCGAACTGCGTCCGCATTCAGCAGCGCGGAGGCATCAGACGCCAGCCATACCGCGCCTGAGGTGCGGGCGTAGTAGAGGGGGCGAGCACCAAAACGGTCCCGCGAAAAGAGCGCGATGCAGCGCGCCAGATCCAGGATGATGCAGGCCCACACGCCATTGATGCGCGGCAACACCTCGGCCCCCCATTTGCGATATCCGGCCACAATCAGGCCTACGTCGCTCGACGCTTCAGGCTCGGCCGCCGGCAAGCCCAGCTCGGCCGCGAGGTCGCGGCGGTTGTAGATTGCACCATCGAAGATGACTTCAACGCGGCCGTCTGCGGACGCCGGTCCAGTACGGCCGCAGGATTGCGCCAGACCAGCGTGCGCTGCTCTGCTTGTTACAGGGTGGAGTTGTCCGCCCTCGACCTGAGCGAGCCGGCGGAATTCGCCGCCTGCTCCTACACGCTTTTGCTTCATCGCGCCAATTGCGAGATCGAGGCGCAAACCATCGATCAGCGAAGCGGAAAAGAACGCGGCCAGCCCCGTCACAGTCGCCCCCTCTTTTGCGCGCCAACAGGTCATTCGGCATTGGTAGTGTCAATTGCCCAGCCGAGCCTGCCGGATTTAGTCTCTTGCCTTGCTCGACTCGCGCATCAGGTCCAGCAGTTGCGCGGCGCTCTCCGTAGCGTTTCGGGGTCTGAAGACGACATTGCGACCGTCTCCGCGCCTTAGCGAGGCCATTGTCTCGAGAGGATCGCCTGCGGGCGTGCGCGGGTCGGAACGCCATGGACCTTCGCCGCAAGCGACGATCGGCACATCGAAGGTGAGGTAGTCGACGATCTTGCTTGGAGGCACGTGCATCTTGGATGATGCGACGAAGATGAGCGCGTCAGCGGCCGCCATCATGGCCAGAGCGCCCTCCAATGGCATGACCCCCCGGAGCCGAATGGCGTCTGCTGCTGGGCTGGCGCGAACGGCGGCTTCCTCCGCCTCGTTCATTCGCCCAACCAGGTGAAGTCGTAGCGAGGGATTGCGGGCGCGGGCGGCTTCGAATGGCCGAAGCATATCGGCAAGGCGGGCTTCGGGGTCGGAGAGGGCGACTGAGCCGGCATGGACGATATTGAGGGTTTCCTTGGAAAGGCCAGCTGGCGCCGGCCGGATATCAGCGACGAAATGAGAGAGGACGTGAACGTTACGCGCGCCGAGCGCTGTTGCCTCCGCGGCGACGACCGAATCCACCGCGGTTACAATGTCGGCCTTCGGCAATAGGCGATGCGCGAGCATGCGCTCCCCGATCCGCCGATGCAATTGCTTGCGCTCCTGCCGATGCGGCGCCTCCAGCCAGAGGTCACGGAAGTCAGCGGCCCATCTTGCGCCGGTCCGTCGCGCGATCAACTCGCCGGCCACATGGGCGGATTCCGGAGGGCTGGTTGAGATGACCCAGTCGGGCCGCCATTCTTCGCCAAGCACGGCCTTGCAGGCCCGCCGGCACCAGCGAATGTCCGGGTCGGGCCAGAGCAACCATTCGCGCGCAAGGGCGCGCATGTTGAACCGCGGCGGCGAAACGGCGGTCGGCGGGTCGCGGTTGGGATGCGGCACCGTCCAGCCAGCTTCGCCGGGAGGAAGTGACGGAGCGCAGACCCGGATATCGACATCCGCGTCATGAAGAGCGCCCGCGAGGAGGAATGGCCGCTTTGCGCCCCCAGAGATGGCCGGGGGATAGTGCCGCGCAAGCAGCAGGACACGCATTGAGGGCTCACGCCGCCGAGGAGCGCGCGCGCTGCTCAGGCCTTGACCACGCGGGAGCGGAGCTCTTTTGAGAGCTTGGCGGTGGCGTTGCGGGTGTCGATGACGAGCGGGGCATGGCGGACCAGTTCCTCATAGTCGACCGCGTCGTGGTCCGTCGAGATCAGCACGCAATCATAGGCCGCTATCGTCTTCGGGGTGAGTTTCACCGACTTCATGCCGGCAAATTCGGGGTGATCGCGGTTCTTGGGCACCGAAGAGATATGCGGGTCGTGATAGTCGACCATCGCCTTGCGCTCGCGCAGCAGGTGGATGAGGTGCAGCGAGGGACTCTCGCGCATATCGTCGACATTCTTCTTGTACGCCAGGCCGAGGACGAGGATACGCGATCCGGCGACAGCCTTCTGCAGGCGCGTGCTCATCGCTTCAGCCAGCATCTCGATGACGTAGCGCGGCATGTTGGTGACAACGTCGCCCGCCAGTTCGATAAAGCGGGTGGCCTCGCCATGAGCGCGAGCTTTCCATGTCAGGTAGAACGGGTCGATCGGGATGCAGTGCCCGCCAAGGCCGGGGCCTGGGTAGAAGGCCATGAAGCCGAAGGGCTTGCTCTTGGCGCCTTCGATGACGTCCCACACGTCGATGTCCATGCCCTGGAAGACGACCTTCAGTTCGTTGACCAGCGCGATGTTGATCAGGCGAAAGATGTTCTCGGTAAGCTTCACCGCCTCGGCCGTCTTCATGTCGGCGACGGTCACGACCTTGGTGATCGCCTCGTAGACCGAGACCGCCATGTCGCGCTCATGCGCCGTGTTGGCGCCGACGACCTTCGGGATGGTCGAGGTCGAGAAGTTCATGTTGCCTGGGTCCTCGCGCTCGGGCGAGTAGGCGATGGCGAAGTCGCGGCCGGCCTTGAGGCCGGTCTTCTCGAGGATCGTCTTGACGATCTCGTCGCTGGTGCCGGGGTAGGTGGTTGACTCGAGAACGACGAGTTGGCCCGGGCGAAGGCGCTTGGCGATCAGCTCCGTGGTTTTCTCGACGTAGGAGATGTCGGGCTCGCGATGCGCATTAAGTGGCGTCGGCACGCACATGAGGAGCGCGTCGGCGACGGCGAGGCGCTTTTCGGCCGACGTCACTTCAAGGCGCTTGGTCGCGTTCATCGCGGCGATACGCTTGTTCGGGATGTGCTCGATGTAGGTGCGGCCGGCCTTGAGCGCCTCGATCTTTGCATCGTCGATGTCGAAGCCGAGGACGCGGAAACCGGCATTGAGGAAGGCTTCGGCGAGCGGCAGGCCGACATAGCCAAGGCCCATTATGCCGATGGTGAGATCGCGCTTCTTCGCCTTGCGGACATAGTCAGCCGCCAGCGCCGGACCGGTGAGCTTGCGCTCCGTGGCCGCCTTGGCGGCGCCGACTTTCGTGGCCGTGACCTTGGCGGCCACTTTCCGCTCGTTGGCGCCGACCCTGCGCTCGGCGATGGTCTTCACGCGTACTGACTTCTTCACGGACTTCCCCCGGACTCTCACGCTTTTCCACCATTGAAGGCGCGAATTTTTTCGATGATCTGATCCTGCACCGCAGACTCGAGATAGGGATGCATTGGCAGGCTGATCACCTTGCCGGCCTTGGCTTCGGACACCGGCAGGCCGCCTGGCCCGGTCGGGTAGACCGAATAGATCTTCTGCTTGTGAATCGGGATGGGGTAGTAGACGGCGGTCGGCACATTCTCGCGCTTGAGATGGGCCGCGAGGCCGTCGCGGTTTTCCAGTTCGATCGTATACTGCGCCCAGGTCGAGACGCCGCCCTTGATCACCGCCGGCGTCGAGGTGACGTAGCCCTTCAGGCCCTTGGCGTAGCGGTCGGCGACGACATTCCGCTTTGCGATCTCGTCGGCGAAGATGGCGAGCTTCTCGATCAGGATCGCGGCCTGGATGGTGTCGAGGCGGCTGTTGAGGCCAATGCGGACGTTCAGGTATTTCGGATCGTGCTCGAACTTCTGCCGTTCGATATCTGCCTTGGTCGCCTTGCCGTGGACGCGGATCGAATCGATCAGGTCTGCGAGATCATTGTCGTTGGTCTGCACCGCGCCGCCATCGCCATAGCAGCCGAGGGGTTTCGCCGGAAAGAAGCTGGTGGTGACGCAGTCGGCCCAGTGCGCCGGGTGCTTGCCGTCGATGGTGCAGCCATAGCCCTGCGCCGAGTCCGCAATGAGCTTGAGGCTGTACCTTTTCGCGATGGCCGCGATCGCAGGATAGTCGGCGGCCTGGCCGAACAGGTCGACGGCGATGATGACTTTGGGTTTGAGCTTGCCCTCCTTGATCGTCGCCTTGATCGTGGCCTCGAGATGCTCGGGGTCCATGTTGTAGGTATCGGGCAGGATGTCGACGAAGACCGGGCTGGCGCCGGTCCAGGGGATGATCTCGGCAGTCGCCGCAAAGGTGAAACTCGGGCAGAAGACGGCGTCGCCCTCGGCGACATTCCAGGCCATCAGCGGCAGGACCAGCGCATCGGTGCCATTCGCGCAGGAGAGCGTGCGTTTGGCGCCCGAGAAGGCCGACATCTGCTTCTCGAATTCGATGACCTCGGGGCCCATGATGTAGGCGCCGCCCTCGATCACTTTCTGGACGGCCAGATCGATCTTCCCGGCGATGCGCCGACGCTGGGCCTGCAGGTCGATGAACGCGATACTCACAGCGGACTCCTCCGTTCGGGAACCCGTTCCGTTAGCCCACGATTCAGGGTTTGGGTAGGAGCATTATGCGCATTCTTCGGTCATGTTGCGTGATCGGACCGCGCCAATGAGTCCAACCCTGTCAAGCTCGAAAGGCAATGTACGCCGGCGCTAAATGGGCCGGGATCAGCGGGGGTCAGAACGGCTTGCGGTCGCCGGCGGCCCGGGGCCGGGCGCTTGAGTCTACCCGGGTCGCCGCCTCGATCTCTTCGGCCCTGTCCTCGAAGTTCAGGGTCTGCGCAATCACCGTCGTGGGACGCTCTCGAACCTGATCGTAGATGCGGCCGATATACGCGCCGATGATCCCCAGAAAGAGACTGTTGAGCGCGATCCCTAGCAGTATCAGTATCAGAGTCATGGCGAGGCCGGGCGGCCAGTCGGCGCCCCAGAACAGCTTTCCGACGACGAACGCCACGATCGAAACGAACGCGACGGCGGCAACCGCCATGCCGGTGTAGAAGGCGAACTTCAGCGGCAGGCGCGAGTGCGTGAAAATGCCGTGCATGGCCATCCGGATCAGGTTGTTGACCGGGAACTTGCTCTCGCCGTGCTGGCGTTCGTCGCGATCATACTCGATCCCGTACTGGTTGCGGGCAAGCGAGGAGATCAGGCCGCGCAGATAGGGATCGGCCTCGTTGATCTGGCGCAGCATGCGGATCACGGACTGGTCGACCAGGCGGAAGTCGCCCGCATCGGCGATCAGATGCGCGCCGTCAAGACGGGCGAGGAGCCGGTAGTAGGCCTTGCGCCCCTGAGTCAGCAGCATGGGTTCGATGCGCTTGCGCCGCACGCCGACGACCACGTCGTGCCCCTCGCGCCACCTGCGGAGGAATTCTGGGAAGAGGCTTGGCGGGTCCTGCAGGTCGGCGTCGATCTGGATGGCGGCGGCGCCTCGCGCCAGCCGGTAACCCGTGAGGACCGATTTGTGGAATCCGAAATTCCTCGCGAACCGCGCTACGCGGACCGAAGGGTTGTCGCGCGCCAGAATAGCGAGTTTAGAGAAGGTGCCGTCGGTCGAGCAGTTGTCGGTGAAGATGAATTCAAACTCGTAGCCGGGAATGGCGTCGGTCACACGCTTCAGCTCGGCGAAGGTCGGCTCGACATTGTCTTCTTCATTGTAGCAGGGGATGATGATCGAGATCAGCGTCGGCGTGCCCTTGAACTCTACTGCGCCTGACATGGCGTCACGCACTCCCCCCAAAGGTCAGACGAAATCGCCTGGCGCAATGATGTTGATGAACTGGCCCTTGAAGCCTCGGCCCCGCATATACGCCTCGATCTCGTCCGAAATGTGCCAGGCAAGGTTGAGCAGCGGGCCTGTGGCCGTGGCCGGGTCGAAATTATCGTCCGATGCGATCACGATCCGGGTGCCCGGCACATAGTGCGCGACCTTGGCCGAGGTCGGTTTTTCGTACACGCGCTCGACCATCTTCTCGTCGAGGCCGAGCAGTTTCACCGGGATCGCCGAGCGGCCCGGGAAAGCCTTGGCCGGCAGTCTACCGTGCTTGTCGAAGGCCGCTTTCAGCTCTTCCGACTTGCGCGTCTTCCACATCTCGATGTCGCTGGACAGCTTCCTCAGTCGCGCGCCGAACCCGTCCTCGATCGCCTTGACCTCGGCATAGCGATCATGTCCGGCCGGGGTCATGGCGCCCTTGATGATGACGCGGATGTTGCCGCCGTAGCGCTTCGGGAATTCGGCCTTCGCGATCCGCCGCTTCATCGCATCCGCGATATGGGTGAAGGAGCGGTAGCTGTAGGTGCGAGGGTGCTCGTGATAGAAGGTGTCAAACTGGCGCTTGTCGAGGACGGCGCCGAGATAGTGGTTCTCGACGACCAGGGCGGTGTCGTCGTGGAAGAGGATCAGCAGGGCGCGGATCACGGCCGGCAGGTCTTCGATGTGCGCGAAAACGTTGGTGAAGGTCATCACGTCCGGCTTGCCGTACGCGGCGACGAATTTCCGGGCGATGTCTTCGGTCAGGAATTCCTGCAGCACCACATGGCCACGCTCGGCTGCGTCCGCCGCGGCGCCGGTCGGCTCTATTCCGAACGTTTTTGCGCCAGCCTCGGCGAAGAAGGAAAGAAGGCTGCCGTCGTTGCAGCCGACGTCGAGGACTTTCTTGCCTTTCAGCGAGCCGATCTCGCGTTCGCACTCCTGCACCAGTTGTTTCATGCCGTTGAGGACGTCGGCGGTGTGCCGGGAGCGGTAGTGATAGGTGACGGGGAAGAGTTCCTGCTTGGGGATCTGGAATTTCTGGTGGGCGGTGGCGCAGGTCGCGCAATAGAGGATCTCGATGGGATACTCCTTGCACACCCGCGCGCTGCCGACCTCGACGAGGTCGTCGCACATCGGATGAGAGCCAAGATCGAGCACGGCCTCGAGCTCACGTGAACCGCACACTTCGCAGGAGCTGATCGCAACAAGTCCGGCTGACATCAGCTGCCCTTTTCTTTGGCCGCGGCGGCTTTGAGCCACGGAGCCGTACCGTTACGCACCATGGCGTCGAGGTCCATCTTGTCCCTCAGCGTGTCCATGGGTTTCCAGAAGCCGTGGTGGACATAGGCCTGGAGCTGCCCGTCGGCCGCCAGCTTTTCCAGCGGCTCGCGCTCCCAGGTCGTGCTGTCGCCGGCGACATAGTCGATGACGCCCGGCTCGAGCACGAAGAATCCGCCATTGATGTAGCCCATCTCGTTGGTGGGCTTTTCGCGGAAGGCGCTCACCTCCGGGCCGTTGAGTTCAAGGATGCCGAAGCGGCCGGGGGAGGGCACGGCCATGACCGTGGCCAGCTTGCCGTGCTTCTTGTGGAACGCCACCAGGGCCGCAATATCGACATCGCTGACGCCATCGCCATAGGTCATTGCGAAAGTCGACTTGCCGAGATAGGGGGCGACGCGCTTCAGGCGCCCGCCAGTCAGCGTCTCCGTCCCGGTGTCGATCATGGCGATCTTCCAGTTTTCGGCGGAGCGCTTGACATAGCTCATCTTGCCGTCGGCGAGGCTGACTTCGATGTCGGAGTTCCGCAGGAAGTAGTTGGCGTAGTATTCCTTGATGACTTCGCCCTTGTAGCCGCAGCAGACCACGAACTCGTTGAAGGACGAGGCGGCATAGATGCGCATAATGTGCGACAGGATCGGCTCCCCGCCGACCTCGACCATGGGCTTGGGCCTGACTTGCGTTTCCTCGGCGAGACGCGTGCCGAGGCCGCCTGCTAGCAATACCGTCTTGATGGGAACGGCCCCTTGCCTACGACCAAAAACTATCACTCCGGAGGATGGCCGGCGACCGCCTCCAAGGGGCGTAGTGGACGACAGACCCGCCGGCTGTAAAGGGCAAATTGCTCTGCCATTGCCGGGCGCAATGGACTGTCGCGCGATTACGACGGTTTTCTGCCGCTGGCGTAGTACTGTGCGCCTAGGCCCAGCAGGCCCAACCCCTCGTCCGCGGGGTAGAGCGGGCCGGCGACCGGCGGGATCGAGAGGATCGAACGGACCTTGATATCCCCGAAACCGGCTTCGGCGAGCAGGCTGCGCGTCTTCGACCCTTTCAACAGCACGGCGTCGGCGTCGATCGGGCAGGAATTGACGATACGCTGGGTAACCGGGTTCCACGGATTGTGTTCGAACACCACGCCGAGGCCGCCGGGCCGCAGCACGCGCTTCATCTCGGACACAAACTCGGGCCAGCTTGGTACGGGTACGTGGTGCATCACGCACATCGCGAAGGCGACGTTGAACGAGGCGTCGGGATAGGGGAGGCGCCCGCCGGAGTAGGACGTGTAGGAGACGGCAGGGTTGTTCTGTTGCGCCTCCTCGATGCTCCGGGCGGAGACGTCGATGCCGCTGAGGCTTTTGTACTTGGGCGCGATCAGCGAGTGGTAGTTGGCGATGCCGCAGCCGAGGTCGAGCACTTCGAGGGCCGAGTTGTCTCCGAGATTTCGACGGGTCAGGCGCAGCAGGTATTCGCACTTGGCGCGGACAAAGAAATCGGCCTTAAGGCCGGAGAAGGCGACAGCATCATTGATCTGCTGGCCGTAGCTCGACACGAACCGGTCGAAGTCTTTGGAAACTTTCTGCTGGCTGACCGCCTTGGCAGGTTCCGGCGGCATGTGCACATCCTTGAGATTGCTGTTATCCAGAGCCTATCCTATGGCACGGGACGGCGATCAGCAAAACGCCCGCCGGCAGGGCCAGCCTGGCGGCTTTTTTCAGGCTGGCGGGGTTTCAAAGGGCGGATGTCCGGCAACAGCAAGCCTTCCTCTCCCGCCGGCGTCGTCGATGCGACGGCGCGCCGTTATGTCCTAGTGGGACTGCTTGTCACGGTTGCCTCCTACGCCTTCCTCATGGCGCTGGTGTTGCTGACCCATATCGACGATTTCGCAGCCAATTTCGCGACGCTGCTGTTCGGCCTTACCCTGTCCTTCCTGCTCAACCGCAATTTCGTGTTCCGCCATCAGGGAAACCAGGTCGCGGCGCTGGCGCGCTTCGTTGGGGTCGTTGCGGTCGCCTATGGCGCTAATCTCGCCGCGCTTCAGCTGCTGCTCACACGCACGGCGTCTCCGCCGGCGCTGGCACAGTTCGTGGCCTTCAGCGTCTATTCCGTCATCGCCTATGTCCTGCACCGGCTGTGGACCTTTGCGGGGCGGCCGCAGTGAGCTTGTCCATCGATACCCTCGAAACCTGGTGGCGCGAAGCCGCGCGGCCTGCGCCGCTGGTCATTTTCGGGGCCGGGCGTTGGGGCCGAGTTTGGGCGGATGTGGCGATCGCTGCACGAGGCGGCGCGGACGGTGTCAGCCTGATCGCGCGCAGCAATCTTGCGGAGACCCAGGCGTGGCATGCCGAGCAGGCGCATCGCGGCGGGCTTGCGATCTTTGATGCTCCGGAAGCCGCGTTCAGCGCCGTTGGCGGCGCAGCCAGCGCGATCATCGCGTCGCGCCCGCGCGATCATGCGCGTGACATCGGACTCTGCCTCGACAGGTCCTGTTCCGCGCTCGTGGAAAAGCCGTTCCTGCCTGGCGCGGACGATGCACCGCCGCTGCTCGCACGGGCTCGTTCGCAGGGATTGCTGATTGGCATCGCCGCCGAGTTCAGCCTCTTGCCGGAGCTGCATCTGCTCGCAGGCAGACTTGGCAGCTGGAGCGGGGAGGCCGTGCTGCACTGGGGCGATCCGGTCGCAGAAATGAGGTATGGCGCCGCCAAGCGCAGTCACGATGAAGTGCCGATGCTGGGCGATCTTCTTGCCCATGCTTTTTCCGTCTTCGAAGTGCTGGGGCCGCCAAAGGGACGCTGGGTTCTCGCCGAAGCAAGCCAGGACAGCGACGGAAAGACTGGCGAGCTGGTGCTGGAGTCTGGCATGACGCGCTGCAGGCTGGTTGCAGACAAGAGCGCGCCCAAGAGGCTGCGCCTTTTGACAATCATCGGCGTCGACGGTCGGCGCTTCGAGCTCGACTTCAGCGAGGCCACGGCCACACTTCGCCGCGATGGCGATCTCGTGCCGGTTCCGGAACGCTGGGCGGCGCTCACATCTACCCTGCGCTTGGAACTCGGCGCGTGGCAGTCGGCGCTGCGCGGCGAGGGCGAGGTCCCTGCGCTCGTATCGAGGCTGGAGGATCACATCGGTCTTGCCGGTCAGCTTGCCGCTCTGCTCCGCGAAGGGCGCGCGTCGCCGCGGATTTGACTTGCGTCCCGCAGGCGTTTCCTGTTCCTGCCGGTCGAGGCTGTCGGGCGCGGACAGGCAGCAGGCTGGCTGGAGCAGGGGATCATGTCTGATTTCGAAACTGCATTCGGAAAGCAGCGCGTCCTTGTCACCGGTCATACCGGATTCTGCGGAAGCTGGCTGACCCTATGGCTACGCCGGCTTGGCGCAGAGGTGATGGGCGTCTCGCTCAAGCCGGAATCCTCGCCGGCGCTGTTCACCGAGGCGGGGCTCAAAAGCCAGGTCCGCCATCGCGAGATCGACATCTGCGACATGCAGAAACTTTCTTCCGAGATCGCCGATTTCCAGCCGGCCTTTGTCTTTCATCTTGCGGCCCAGGCGCTGGTGCGCAGGTCCTATCGCGACCCCATCGACACCTTCCGGGTCAACGCGCTGGGGACGGCGTGCCTGCTGGAAGCGTGCCGGCCGGTGAAGTCGGTGCGCGCAGCGGTGCTGATCACCACCGACAAGGTCTACGAGAACCGCGAGTGGGCGTGGGCCTATCGCGAAAACGATGCGCTGGGCGGGAAGGATCCCTACAGCGCCTCGAAGGCCTGCGCGGAGCTGGTCGCAGCGAGCTACCGGCGCGCGCTCATCCCCGGCGCCAACGGGATGGCAGTTGCGACCGCGCGGGGCGGCAACATCATCGGCGGCGGCGACTGGTCAGAGGACAGGCTCATTCCGGATTTGGTGCGGGCGATCTCCTCGAAGACGCCGATCACCATCCGCAATCCGAAATCGACGCGCCCCTGGCAGCACGTGCTGTGCCTGTGCCACGGCTATCTCCAGCTTGCAGACCAGATGACGCGGCCGGGGGGCAAGGTTTCCGAAGCCTACAATTTCGGACCGTCCGGGGAGGACGTGCTCCCCGTCGAGGACGTGCTGGCGCGCTTCGCGCAGAGCTGGCGGCCTGTTCCCGTCGTGCACCAGCCGGACGCCGGCATGCCGGAGGCGGGAATGCTCAGCATCGACAGCGCGCGGGCGCAGCGCGAGCTTGGCTGGCGTCCCGGCTGGTCGGGTGCCGAAGGCATTGCGCGTGCGGCGGAATGGTATGCCGGCTATTACGACCGGAAAGAGACGGCCGCTTCGCTGTGTGGGAAGCAGATCGAAGCGTATCGCGAGACTATCGGCTGACCACCTCAGATCGGTGCGCGAGCTATCTGCCCGCGCTCACAAGGACGCGCAGGACGGCGATGGCTTCGGCCGCATCGGTCCTGGGTCTGGTCTTTCCGGCGCAGCAATCGAGGAAATGCTGGCATTCGTTCCGCAACGGCTCCGAGGCCGGGTAGGGCACGAATTCGGGCTCGGCCTTCCTGGGTTCGGGGGCCCGGCCTGACGTGTCGATCTGGTGACGGAAGAGTCTCAGCTTGTCAGGACCCGGGAGGGAGTCCTCGAACACAGCCATCGCATTTTCGCCCACCACGACGAGCCGGTGCTCCTTGAATGGGTGCAGCCACGACGCAAAGACATGAGCGCGGCGGCCGTCCCTGAACGTCATGTCGAGCCGAAACTCGTCCTCGACCTCTGGCGTGACATAGGCGCCGCCGGCGCCGTTGACGTTCACCGGCTCCTCGCCGAACAGGGCCAGGAGCATGGAGACGTCGTGCGGTGCGAAGCTCCAAAGCGCATTTTCCTCGATGCGGAATTTGCCGAGCGAAAGACGGTTCGAGTAGGCGTACCGCAGCTTGCCCAGCTCGCCTTTGCGGACGAGGCTGAGCAGCGTTTCGAACGCGGGATGGTATTGCAGGAGGTGGCCGACCATCAGCGATCGGCCGGCCTCTTCCGCCGCGGCCTTCATCTTCTCCGCGTCGGAGATGGACAGGGCGATCGGCTTTTCGACGAACACGTGCTTGCCTGCCGCGAAGGCGTTCAGCGCTATGTCGGCATGCAGTTCGGCCGGAACGGCGACTGCGATGCCGGCGATCTCCGGGTCGGCCAGCGCTGCTTCCAGGGTAAGGGCGGCCGCCTTGTACTTCTCAGCTTCGCGTTTGGCCGCGGCCGGATCGGCGTCGATCACCGCCCTCAGCGCACCGAGTTCAGCAAAGTTGCGGACCAGGTTCCTTCCCCAGTATCCGCAACCGACCACTGCGACAGCCGCAGACGCCATCACCTGACCTCGCTATGGCCTGTTGTCACGTAACGCTAGATGAGGCCGCCAGCTCTCAGGGAGAACTCGGCGGCGGCGTACGCGTGATCCGCGGGTTCCACGCGTTGAACGAACCGGCGACACCGGTCGAGATCATCTGGAAGCGAACGCAGTCATGCGCGTTCGTGAAGGTGTGGGAAACCGTGTACTCGGTCGGCGTGGGAGTCAGCTGCGCTTGAACCGTCTCTATCTCGGCCGGTGTGTTGCTGCACCAGCGCACGAGCTGCAGGCCGACAGCCTGGTTTTCGGGGCCCCAGAGGAAAACTTTGGCGGTAACAGTTTCGCCGGCCAGCAGCGGTTTCTGGTCAAGGTTCGCGACACCATCGCCGGGCTTCGCATCGAACGTGTCGGCGTTCTTGCTTCCATCGGGAGCATCGGTGGCGGCGTTGTGGACGACCACGGTGGCGATCGGGATCCAAGTCTCGAAATTGGTGGCGGCTGCCGCCGCGGTGTCGCCGACAGCAGCCGTGGGCGCGGCTGGGGCGGCGGGCGTCTCGGTGCTAGCTGCAGCGGCCGGTTCGCTCGGGTTGCATCCCGCAAGAGCAAGGCACATAACCCCGAGGGCAAGAGGTGCGAATCCCTTTTTCGACATTTTCCGACCATCCGTTGAATACTGTCCACGCCACCAAGGGCGGGGCTGGTTTAAGCACACGGCAAATTAAGCGGCAATGGGGCTGAAGCTGCGTCTAGCGGCCAAAAAGCCCATGCATTTGACGCGTTTTCTGAAACCGGGCGCACCTGTCCAACTCGTAAGCTGAGAAGTGCCTTTTGCAGTGGACGCGCGGACACGCTCGAGCGTGGCGACGATCGTGGTTCCGTAGGGGTCAGGGCCGTGATGGCACTTGCGAGGTTGTCCAGTCGGGCAAGTTGGTTGATCCTGTTTGAGCAGACAGCTTGAGTGGTGCGGCGAAAGATGTGCTTTCTGGAGGATGACAGGAAGCGGCGGCACATCATCGCCTCGGCAGGTGTGCCGTGAACTCCGGTGAACATCCCCTCGCGGTAGATTCGTATGGGTCGATATCAGCAGCCCGGCGGCCACCGGCGCGTGGGAGGTCGAACCCGCTGGCGGTGCTGTTGGGTGGGCTGCGGTGCCTTGGAGGCGAGATACGGCGCCTGCTGACGCCGGACTGGACGTCCGGGATCATACTGATACTTGTCGCTATCCTTTTCGTCCCGGCGCTCTCTCGCCACTCGGCAGACGCACTTCTGGTCGCCTCCTATTTCGACGACGAGGCGCTGATCTCTCAGCAGCTCGACGGCATGACAGAGTGGCCATTCGGAAATCCGGCCCACTATCTCGACCTGGCCGGCGGGCCGGAACAGCTCCCCGAGCGATGGACGGGGTTCAACTACAGCAACATTCCCTATTATGGCGGCCTCTATCTCGACATCGCCCTACTGTTCTGGGCGCCGGCGAAGCTGATGGGCGCGGATATCCTTCCGCACGGCCTGATGATCCTTCGCGCACTGTCGCTGCTGTCCACCATGCTCATGCTTCTCGGCGGATACAATTTCGCCAAACAACATTTCGGCCGGATTTCGGGCCTGGTCGGAATGGTGTTCATGGCCGCCGATTTCAATCTCCTGTCGATCGGCACGGTCGCCCATCCGGACAGTCTCCTGTTCTTCCTGCTCATCGTGGCCCTTGCAATCGCAGTGCGGCATGCCCGCGATGGCGGCTGGACGGGTGTGATTGCGCTAGGGCTCGCTGCCGGCCTGGTCCAGGCCGCCAAGATGGGTGGCCCGCTGCTTGTTCTGATGACAGTGCTTGCGATCGCTTGGGGGGCGCGCAGCATCTGGACTGGACGCGGTTGGCTGCAATGGCTGTGGTCCTGCATGCTGAAGGGAGGTCTCGCCGTTGTGCTTGCCGGAATGGTCTTCGTCATCACCACGCCCTATGCGGTGCTCGACGACTATTTCTTCCGCACATGGGCGCTATGGGCGAAGCAGTTCACCGCCCAGTCGCTGGTGCAGGAGACAACATTCTGGAGCTGGACGACACGCATCTGGGAGAATGTCGGACCTGTCCTGATCCTCGCCGCACCTTTCGGGTTCGCTGCGCTGATGTTCCGCGGCAGGACCTTCACCGACCGCACGCCCGCAATCCTCGCGGCCGCCCTGGGCGTCTGGATTTTCCTCTACTACGCGCTGCTGCAGAAATACTGGGTGCAGCTCCAGTACCTCGCCATCACATACTGGGTGCTTGCGATTTTCAGCGGCTACCTGATCGACCAGGCTGTCGCGTTGATCCCGCGCGTACCGCGAGCTGTTCTGGCCCCGGTCTCATCAGTATTTACAGTTCTGGCGATCACCGGAATCTTCGTTGATCGGATTCTGCAATCAGCAGGGGTACCGATCTCCTACCATATCTGGTCCGGCACACCGCAAAATAGCCTCGGACAATGGGCGGCGGCCAATCTTCCTGCCGAGAAGAACAGTACGCTCCTCTACGATTTCCCTCTCTATGTTGATGCTGGCCAGTTCACCATGGTGCAGACCAACGGCGGACCGATCCGTTATATCGACCTCGCCGAGAAGCTACCGGACTACATCGTCTTAACGCGCTTTGCGTCGAACTGGCAGACCCTGCGCATCCTCGACGAGCCTTCACCGCCATGGAGTGAAGAGTTTGCCAACGTCCGTCTTTACCAGGATGTGATGGGGAAGGGCGCTGACCCGGTCGTCATAAACACGGCTGCAGCGCCATTTCTCACCTTCGTTCACGGCGTCGACGGGAGGATGGACTCGCAGGCGCTAGTCAAGCGCTGGGACTGCCTCAAGCCTGAGCTAAATCCGATCGAAAAATACGCGTGCCTGTTCGAGATCGTGCGGTACCGCTCGCACGATCCGCGGTTTGTAGGCCTGTTCAAGGTCAATCGCGAAGCCTTCATCGCGCAGGTTCCGCCGGACCAGCTGATCAAGCTCGCCACCGCATTCGCGAGTTCCTCCGTCGATGGCGTCCCGGCGAACATACTCGCCACGGGCGGCGCCGTGTGGCGCAGCGCCAGGCAGGGACAGGGGGCCGTCGGCGAGTTCGTCGGCGTCTCTTTCCCCGGGCCGCTGGCGTTCAGATCGCTGACCATCAAGTGGGTGTCGTGGAGCTGGTGCCCGACCACCTTCGAGGTCGAAGGCTCCGATGACGGGAAGACGTGGGCCAGCGTCGCCTCGTATGCCGTCAAGGATCCGCCTGACCCGCAGATGCTCAGCGCTCCGGGCACGATGCGCTGGGAGGAAACCTTCGTGCTTCCCGAAGGCGCGCGATACAAGTCCTGGCGCCTGCGGCCGACGGCGATGAAAGAGGGGAATTTCTTCGGACTTGAGCAGTTCCGCCTGCAATAGCGAGTATTCTGCACAGGTGGCTACAACAGTTCGCCAGCTCAACGGGTCATGCATGGCCGCGAAGTGTGTCTCACCGCCTTTGGACAATTGGCCTTTCGCGCGGACAGGGCGCCATGGAGCGCCAGTTGGCTCACGCCTGCCGTCAGCGTGGTTTTTCCAGCAGGAAGCAGGCATCGACGCCGGCCAACACGCCCTGGTGACGCGGATAGCCTTGGCTGTCGACCGTCAGGCCCGTGAGAAAGCGGCGGGATTCCCCCGTGAATCGCTGGTCCATCAGCGCCTGGAAGCGTTGGGTATGGAAGACCTCTGCCTCCCAGAGCGAGATCGCGGCGCCGGCGTAGGAGCATTCGAACCCTGCGTTGCGGGCGAGGGCGACCCATTCGGAGGGCCGGTAGGCGCGGGAGATCGGGCAGTCCTCCCCATCGGTGAACCTGCCGAACGCCTGCTCCAGCGACATGTCCTTGTAGAGCCCTTCGACGATGCGCTTCTGATACGCGACATAAAGATGCATCCAGAGGCTTTCGTAGTTGTAGATCATGATCCGGCACTTGCCGCCTGGCTTCAGTATACGGAGGAATTCTCCGAGGATCAGGTCGGGCCGGGGCGTGTGGTGGAGAACGCCGGAAGAGTGCACATAGTCGACCGTGCCCGACTCCATCGGGATGCCGACTGTGCTGGCGTCGAGTTGGATCAGCGTGGCGCCAACATTGTGCAGTGACAGACGCGCCTTGGCCTGTTCCAGCGAAGTCTGGGAAATATCGAGCCCGGTCAGGCGCGAGGGCTGGGACAGCGTGGCGAAGCCCACAAGGTCATGGCCCGGTCCACAGCCATAGTCGACGATCGAAAGTCCGTCGAAGCCGGAGAGCGGCATGAGCTGTTCATAGAGGTGATACTGGGCGTTTCGCCATTGCAGGTACTCGGTGGACTCCTGCGCATTCGCGAAGGTCTTGTGCAGAGTGACGTTGTGGCGGGTCCAGTAGTCCTGCGACGCCTGGTCGACGATTGCCGTACTCATAGGACCCTCGTGGCGCCGAACCGGCGTCCGCCTTACCCTGCGATGAACTGTTTCCCGCCACCGGAGAGGATGGATAGCGTTGGAATTTCGCGCGTGATAGAGGGGCCCGGTTGGCAGTGCAAGGCGAATTCAGCATGGCCGTGTGGTAAGGGGTTTCCCAGGTGCACGGGCGTGGTGCGGTTCCCTGCCTGGGTGGCGGCCGAGGTCGTGTTAGATGGACATTTTTTCGCAGAAGCCTCGCCTGGGCGGGCGGCGGGAAGGCACCAAGCGGGGACGCCTGCTGTTCGTGTGCTTCTTCGATCCCAATGGGATTTCCACCGTCTATGAAAACATCGCCCTCTGGCAGGCGTGCAGCGAGTACGAACTCCGCGTCCTGAACCTCTGGCCGGGCCGCGGCGGTTACCTTCAGATTCCGTCCACCATCCAGATCGACGACTATGACGGTGTGCTGGTCCATTCCACAGCCAGCTATTTCACCGCCAACCTGCACGCCCTGGACACAGCGATCGACCGCAGGTTCGCGCGCTATGATGGCATGAAGATCCTGATGAAACAGGACGAGCAGGTGCATACCGATGCGTTCGCGAAGTTCATAGGTCAGGCGAAGTTCGATCTCGTAGTCACCTGCGTACCTGAAAGCGAGGTGCGCAAGGCCTATCCCAAGCAGGCGGTCGGCGAGGCTCGTTTCCTTCACGCCTATACCGGGTATGTTTCGCCGACGACACGAGCGCTGCGGGACAAGTATGCGCGAGGGCAACGTCGGATCGACGTCAGCTATCGCGGTTCGATCCAGCCTCTGCAATTCGGTCGCTTGGGGTTCGAGAAGCGCAAGATCGGCTCCGATGTGCTCGCCAACCTGTCGAACTCCGGGCTGAGGCTCGACATCTCGAGCCGATGGGAAGACCGCGTCATGAGCGGCGCCTGGTTCGACTTTCTCGGTGCATCGAAAGTGGCGCTCGGCGTAGAGTCGGGCTCCAACCTGTTCGACTTCGATGGCGGCGTCGAACGCTGGTGCGCTGACTATGTCCAGCGCAATGCCGACCGCGATCCGCTCTCGGACGCATATTATTACGATGCGGACCGAGAGCACCTGCACAAGTTCGAAGGCAATGTGAACTACGCGCAGATTTCACCACGCCATCTCGAAGCCGCCTGCGCCGGTGCGGGCCAGATTCTCTACGAAGGAGAGTATTCGGGAATCTTCAAGCCTGGCCAGCACTACGCGCCCTTGAAGCGGGACCTCTCCAACATACAAGAGGCGCTGGAGATCGTGTTCGACGAGCGTGCTCGCAGCAGGATGGTCGAGCGGACGTTTGACGAGATCATCGACAACCAGGACCTGCAGTATGAGTCCTTTGTAGCGCGATTTGACGCCGCGCTGATCGACCTTCAGGCCCATAAGGAGCGACCCTCGCGGCGGCTGCTTCCAGCGTTCGGCCGTGCGGCCAGACCTCGCACACTGATTGTGGCGGCGCACGAGCCGGTGCTTGATCCGAGGCTCGAATGGTTCGCGCGGACCCTGGCCCCCAATTCCGACGTCTGCGAGCTGGGGACCTACCGTTTCGGCTCGGTGCAGGAAGGCCCCTCGCTGGAGCGTGTGTCCAAGTCGCGTATCCGCGTTCGGGTCGAGCGCTTGCGGCACGACTGGAACTGGGTGCCGTCCCCTCGCGATGGCGAGCCCGGCCCTGGCCAGGCGGCGCTGCTCATGCTCAAGACTTTCTGGGACATGCCGCGTTGGGCTCTGACACAGGCCATCGGCGCGATCGACTATACGGACGACGACATCTCCCGCTTCCGCGAGCTTTGCAAATACTTTGTCAACACCAACGGAGCGCTGATCGAGGCAGGTCGCGACCTAGGTCGCTTCGACGCCATTGTCGCGTGCGATCTCGAAACGCTGCCGGCGGCAATCACACTAGCGCGCGAATGGGGCGCTGCGCTGCTGTTCGATTCGCATGAGTATTGGCCGTATTCTTATCTCGACTTCCGGTCGTGGGAGTGCGAGTTCTGGTCAGGCGTCGAGCGGATGCTGGTCAAGCATGCCGACCGCAGGATCAGCGTGTCGCCGCAGCTTGCGCAGCATCTCGAGCAGGAGTACGGCGCGCCCTTCGGCTGCGCCCCGAACTGCACGCTGGCCGAGGACGCCGAAGCCATCGACATCGAGGCTAAGCTCGAAGCCTTCAAGCAGCGCCGCCATGGCGTGAACTTCCTCTTCCAAGGCGGTTTTGCGCCGGGCAGGGGGATCGAGGATCTGCTGCACGCATGGGCGCATGTTTCGACCAACGCGCGGCTGTTCCTGCGCGGCGTGGACAATATCTACAAGACCGAGTTCATAGCGTTGGCCGAAAGGTTGGGCCTGCTCAACCGGTCGGTCTTCTTCCCGCCCCCGGTAACGGAAGCACAGCTTGTCAGCGCTGCGACCGAAGCGGATGTGGGGATCATTCCCTATAGTCCCGTCAGCATCGCCTACCGGTTCGCATCGCCGAACAAGCTCTCCCAATACATGGCCGCCGGCCTTGCAATCCTCTCCAACGAGCTGCCGTTCGTTCGGCAGGTGATCGAGGAGTCCAGGGCGGGCGCCGTGGTGGACTTCACCAACCATGTCGCCCTTGCAGAGCAGATCGACCGGTTCGTGCGCGACCGCGATGGAACTGGCCGGATGTGCGCGGCCGCCTATGCCTACTTCGTCAAGAGTTTCAACTGGGAGGTTGTTTCCAAGGACACGATCGATTGGCTTCTGACCGAACTCGACAAGCGGCGTTCCCAGCAGCGCGCGCCGGTAAACCTGTCGTGGATCGACAAGGGCCAGATCATGCGCCAGCGGTCGGACCAAGGCGACATCTCCGCCGCAGCAGCCGCCGCTGCGAGCCTGCCGCCGACCGCCGCTCAGGCTGAGATCATTGCCCCAACCACGCCGGCGCCAGAACCGGTCATGCTGGAGACATTTGCCGCAACCGTGCTGGTCGTGGAGCCGCCCGCAGTCGACCACGCCGCCATAGAGGCTTCGCCTGCGCCCGCGATCGTCTATGAACCTCAACCTCCGCAGGCGCCTGCAACGCCGCCTCCCGTCGTCATGATCGTTCCCGCTCAATCCAATGGCTACGTGAATGGGTCGGCCGCCACCCGGTTGAGGTCGTTCAAGGCGATCCTGATGAGTCGGCCGGTGCGTTCCACGGGTCGGGTCATGCTGGCAATGATGCCGTCCGGACTTGCGAAACGCATCAAGGCGCGTATCGGCCGCTACGTCGCGCACTAGGCAACGCAATCATGGATATTCGAGGCAAGAGGCTCGTCGTCATCGGTGGAGCTGGCCTGATTGGTTCGCACACCGTCGACGCACTGACGCGCGAAGACGTCAGAGAGATTGTCGTCTTCGACAATTTCACACGAGGCAGCAGGATCAATCTCGACTCGGCCCTGCGCGACCCACGCGTGAAGGTGTTTGAGGCCGGCGGAGACATTCTGCATACCGATATCCTCGACGCCGCCCTCACGGACGCCGACGGAGTATTTCACCTGGCGGCGCTTTGGCTACTCCACTGCCATGAGTTTCCGCAGGCGGCTTTCGAAGTGAATGTCCGGGGTGCGTTCAACGTTTTGGATGCCTGCGTGCGAAATAAGGTGAAGCGACTGATCTTTTCCTCATCGGCTTCGGTTTATGGCGATGCCGTCGAAGAGCCGATGACGGAGGAACACCCGTTCAACAACCGCAATTTTTACGGGGCCACCAAGATCGCAGGTGAGGCGATGGTGCGCGCCTACCATCATAGGTATGCACTGGACTATGCGGGATTGCGCTACATGAACGTTTATGGCCCGCGTCAGGATTACCGCGGGGCCTACATAGCTGTAATGATGAAGATGCTGGACGCCATTGATGCAGGCCGCAGACCGACCATTTATGGAGACGGCAGTGAAGCCTTTGACTTCGTTGCGGTGGAAGACTGTGCGGCGGCCAATGTCTGCGCAATGCAGGCCACTGTGTCCGATGCGTTCTACAATGTCGGCACAGGCAGGCGAACATCCTTGAAGGAACTCGGCGAGTTGCTCCTGAAGCTCACGAAATCGAAGCTTGCGCTCGACTATGCGCCGTCAAGCAGCGCCACTCTCGTACGCAATCGCGTGGGAAGTCCCGAGCGCGCACGCAAAGAATTAGGGTTTTCCGCGAAGATTGGCCTCCAGGAAGGGCTTGAAAAGCTGATCGAATGGCGCGCGAAAGACAATGCGGGGCGAAGGTCGGCTGACTAGACCAAGTAAGTTTGTGCTCGCAGGAATATAGTGAACAGCGTAAATGAGTAACGAGCCTGACACGATACGCCGAAAGTTGTTCGGCTCCCTCCGCTCCAATCTGGCGGCGATAGATCGCGTTAAGTCCGATACGGACAGCCTGCGGGCAGAACTGGCGATCCTCACTGCGGAACTGCAGGGCGCAAACAGCTCGCAAGAGGAAGGCCGACGGTCGGCGCTCGATGCCGTCGCCCAAATCACCAAGCGCATCGACAATATCGAAAACCTCCGCCTGCGAACATTCTCGCTGCTTCTGTCCGAGCTGGAAGGGCGCGTGGTCGCGGTTGAGTCGGGATCTGAGGGCGTTCGACAACGTTTGGACCTCGCGCAGGTCCTCGATGCACAAGCCGCAGCTGAGCTGACCCGCCTTGACGAAGGCGGCGCGCAGCTAGCTCGGCAGATTGCCGGCGTAAGGGCGGAAGTCGCTGACCACAGCGAATCAAACCGGGCGACTCGTGCTGACGTTCATGCGCAAGACCGGAAGATCGGAGATCTGCAAGAGCAGGTCATCCATCTGGAAACGCAGACACGGGCCGAGGCCGCCCAGGCTCGCGACGACCACGACTCCCATGGCCGGAACCTTGCCTATCTCCGGAGTCTGGTCGGGGAGCTTGAAAGCCAGGCTCAGGCCGAAGCTGATGCTCGCACGGCCTTGGCGCGTGAGGTGCGCGTGCTTGATCAGCGGCGTGAGGTAGCCGCGCTCAAGGCGGGACAGGATGTCCAGGGACAGGGCCTCGACGCACTTCGCGACCTTCTCAGCGCGCTCGAACTGCGGGCGCAAGAGGAGGCCGACGCTCGCACAGAACTTGAGCACGACGTTCGCGAAACTGCGGAGCGTACGAGCAATCTGGAGAACGCCATCAGGCGGCTCGATGACGGTGACGCCTTACGTTCCACAGTTCTATCCGGGCTGGCAGACAACATTTCGTCAGCGCACGTCCGTATCGCGGACAATGCGCAAATGGCGGCTGCTGCGCACGCCAAGATTGATCAGCTTCAAGCCCACGCACTGCAGACGTCTGAAGAGCTCAGCCGGATCGATACGCAGGGGTCTGTGCAAGGTCAGGAAATGGCTCAGGTGCGGGACAGCATTCTGGCTGTCAGTTCGAGAACAGCGCGCAGCGAGGAGCTGATTGCCGCCAATGTCGAGCGCCTTGCGGCGCTGGAAGGCGCTGCGACGCAGTCATCACTTGAAGCGACACGGCTCGATCGCGCCATCGCTGGCCAGTCGACCCGCGCCACCGAACTCGATTGGACGATCAAGACAAACGAAGCTAGGGTCTCGACGCTTGAACAGAAAGTCGACGGCATCGTGTCGGTCGCGACATCTGCTGCGTCCCGCGCCGAAAGTCTTCTTGAGGCCTCCATCCAGCGTATGTCGGCGCTCGAAAGCGCTACGGTCCAGGCCGCGCTTGAAGCGACACGGCTCGATCGCGCCATCTCCAGCCATTCTACGCGCACGGTGGAACTAGACTGGGCGCTCAAGGCGAGTAGCGCGAAGATCGCGACACTCGAAGAAAAGATCGAAAGCCTTGTGGTGCGGCTGCAGACAAGTGAACAACGGCACGTCGAGACAGGGCAGGAACTCAACCGTATCGAGTCGGCCGCCCAGAAAGCGGTACTCGCGCCCGCGATCGCGAAATCCGCAGGCCGGTTCGACGGCGTCGAGGACCTGCTGCCGCCGCCATCGCCGGATGTATCTCGCGACGGGGAGGGAAGGCCACGCTCGGCGATCTTCCTGCACAACAGCTACTATCACTTCTACTATCTCGCGCAGGCCTTGCGCGAGCGAGGATGGGATGCTTGGTCAGTTTCTGTCGAGCAGCCCGACGGCCCTCATTCGCTGTTCTACCATGGACAAGACCTGTCTCTGTGGGATGCGGACCACACCGAATTCGCCAGCCGTATCGGGCGGTTCAATGACATGGTCGAGCGACGGTTCAAATGGCTGCAGTTCTGCGGCGACGGAATGATGACCGTCTCGCCGTGGAAGGCCGACGGGAACATGCTGCGCGACCGGGAGCCGACGGAGTTCATCAAATTCAGGCAGGCCGGCGTGAAGATTGGTTACACGATCTCGGGCTGTGGCGACGGCTACGCACAGTCTACCTGGAACCGCTGGACCGGCGACCGCTGCAAGATGTGTCGCTTCAAGGGTGTCGAGGAGGTCTGCTCGGATCTCCGCAATCTCGCCTGGGCGCACAAGCGCAACATGTTCTGCGACCTCATTGCCGCCGAACAGATGCCGCGCCTCGACTACAACAATGGTCCCAAAGTGTATTCGGAGCCGCTGACCATGGCGCTCGACGAGAAGCACTGGCGGCCAGGCATCAAGCCGCCGAAGAAGTATGCGGCACTGCGGGCGGAGGGCGAGATTCTTGTCTTCCACGCCGTCGGAGCACCGAATGACGTCGAGGTTTTCGGCCAGCGCACGCTCTACAAGGGCACACCGGCAATCGTCGAGGCGGTCGAGGCTCTGCGTGCCGAGGGCATTCCGATCAGGCTTCTATTCAGCGAGGCGGTCCCGTCAGTCGACATGCGTTTCCTGCAGGTTCAGGCTGATATCATCGTGGACCAGCTCAACTTCACGCGCTATGGCGCTTTTGCACGAGAGGCCTTGATGCTGGGCAAGCCTGTTGTCGCGCGGCTGGAAAGCAGCGAAGAGAATGGTCCCCCGCTCAAGAGCCTGGAGGAATGCCCGATCGTCCATGCGGATCTCAGCACGATCAAGGATGTCTTGCGCGCGCTCGCCCTCGATCCGGATCGCCGGCGCAAGTTGGGAGAAGCGTCGCGGAAGTACGCCATGAAATGGCACTCCGCCGGAGCGCTGGCCGAGCGGTTCGAGCGTGTCTATGACCATGTTATGGCGGGCGGAGATCCCGCTTCGGCAGCTTTCCAGGGCGCCGAGGCCGCTCATCACTAAACTAGATTGGATGGGCGCCGCTGGAGGTGTTAAGCAGCGCCATGCCTTCCGGCTCCGGCATTGTTCCGGTACGGCCGGATACTCCAGCGCGGCCGCGGATTCGGAATGACAGCATTCTTTGCGTACCTGCCGATCGCGCGCCCCAGCACAGGCGAGGAAGAGCTTGCGGCTGTCGCCGAAGTCTTGCGCTCGGGCTGGCTGACACAGGGTCCTTGGGTCAAGCGGTTCGAGACGGAGTTCGCGGCGCGGCATCAGTCGCCGCATGCGCTGGCGACGACGTCGTGCACCACCGCCTTGCATCTTGCCCTTGTCGCCCTTGGCGTGGGCCCCGGTGATGAAGTCATCGTGCCGGCCTTCACATGGATCGCGACCGCGAACGTCGTCGTACATTGCGGGGCGACGCCCGTCTTCGCGGATGTGCTCACCGACACCTACAACATCGATGTCGCTGACGTCGCTCGCAAGCTGACGCCTCGGACGAAAGCGATCATTCCCGTGCACCTCTTCGGCCTGTGCGCCGACATGGATGCGCTGGCCGGAGTGCTGCCGGGCAGCGTCAAGATCGTCGAGGATGCCGCCTGCGCTGCGGGCGCCGGCTACAGGGGACGACCCGCTGGAAGCCTGGGCGACCTTGCCTGCTTCTCCTTCCATCCGCGCAAATCGGTGACCTGCGGGGAGGGCGGCATGCTGATGGTGCGCGACCCGGCGATTGCAAGGCGCGCCGAGATCCTGCGCAATCATGGCGCCCGGATTTCGGAGGAAGCGCGCCACCGCGCGCCCAAGCCCTATGAGCTGCCGGATTTCGACGAAGCGGGATACAATTACCGGATGACCGACCTTCAGGCCGCCGTGGGCTGCACGCAATTGCAAAAGCTCGACATCTTCATTGAAGAGCGCGCCCGCCTTGCCGACGCCTATGACCAGGCGCTGGGCCGCGTCCAGTGGCTGTCGCTGCCCTCACGACCCAAGACCTCGCGCCATGCGCTGCAATCCTACGTGCTGCGAGTGGGCGCCGGGTCGCCGATCTCGCGCGACGAGATGCTGGCGCGGCTGCACGAGGCGGGCGTCGGCGCGCGGCCAGGTACACACAGCGTCGTCGGGCTCAGCATCTACCGCAAGCGGTTCGGAACGACGCCTGCGGATTTCCCGGGCGCGACAGCGCTGCAGCAGGACACGCTTGCCATACCGCTGCACAACCACATGACGACCGACGATGTTGGCCGCGTGGCGGACCTCATCAAGGGGTTCGGCGCATGACGATACCGGTCGGCTGAGCCATGTGCGGATTGGCAGGTCTCCTGCGCACGGACGGCGGCCGCGCCGACCTCGATGTCGTTGTGCGGATGGGCGAGGCTCTGCGCCATCGCGGGCCGGACGGCGAAGGATCGTTCGCCGACGGGCCGCTGGCGCTCGCGCATCGACGGCTGTCGATCATCGACCTTTCGGCTGCAGGAAGCCAGCCGATGCGCACGCCGGATGGCCGTTACACGATCGTCTACAATGGCGAGATCTACAACTATCGCGAGTTACGCGCGGAGCTTGAGCGGGAGGGGTGGAGGTTCCGATCGCGTAGCGACACCGAGGTCCTGCTTGCCGGCATCGCGCTCTGGGGCATCGACCGCCTCGCGCTGCGCATGGACGGCATGGCGGCGTTCGCGCTGTGGGACAATGTCGAGCGCCGGCTAACGCTGGTTCGCGACCGTTTTGGCGTGAAACCGCTCTATCTCTGGCGCGCGCCGTGGGGCATCGCGTTCGCGTCGGAGATCAAGGCCTTCCTGCAACACCCCGACTTCAAGGCCGCGGTCAACCGCTCGGCGCTGGCGGAATACTTCACCTTCCAGAACCTGTTCCGCGTCACACACGCTCTTCTCCGGCGTCGAGCAGGCGCCGCGCGGCGCGATCATGGAATTCGACCGCGAGGGCGAGCGGGTGCGAACCTACTGGGACTACGATTTTTCACAGCGAGACGAGATTGAACCTGCCGTCGCGATCCAGCGCACGCGCGAGCTGATCTTCGCAGCGGTCGAGCGCCAGCTTGTGTCGGACGTGCCTGTTGGTTCTTACCTTTCAGGCGGCATCGACTCGGCATCGATCGTGGCCGCAGCCTCGCAGCATGTCCCGCGTCTGCAGACCTTCACCGGCGGCTTCGAGATGTCGGCCGTGGAAGGCTACGAGGCTGGATTCGACGAACGGCGCGCCGCGGAGATCATGGCCTACACCTATGGCTGCGAGCACTACGAGCAGGTGCTCAACGCCGGAGACATCCGCTGGGCGTTGCCGCGAGTGATCTGGCACCTTGAGGACCTGCGCCTCGGCATGAGCTATCCCAACTTCTATGTCGCCCGGCTCGCCTCGAAGTTCGTGAAGGTCTGCTTCTCCGGAGCAGGGGGCGACGAACTCTTTGCGGGCTATCCTTGGCGCTACTATCGCGTGTTCAAGAGCCTCGATCCCGACGCCTATTTCCTTGCCTCCTACGACTACTGGCAACGCCTCACCAAGGAGGGCGACCGTCGCCTGCTTCTGAAGGGAGCCGGAGGGGAGGCCGATGATGCGGAGATGTTCGGCGTCTTCAAGTCGGCCTTCGGCGATCCGTCCCGATTGCGCTTCAATTCGCCCGAGGACCAGGTTGCTTCTTCGCTTGCCTTCGAGTGCCGCAACTTTCTCTCAGGCCTGCTGATCGTCGGCGATCGGCTCTCCATGGCGCATGGTATGGAGGAGCGCGTGCCCTTCCTAGACAATGCGCTGGTTGAATTCGTCCAGAGGTTGCCCATCAGCCTCAAGCTCTCGGACCTCGAACAGGTGCGCCAGCTCGATGAAGATGCAGTGCGCAAGAAGCTTCATGCCGAGGATCAATTCAGCGGCGGCAAATATGTGCTGCGCGAGGCCGTCGGCGATCTTGTCCCCGAGGAGACGCGGCGCCGGCCCAAGCAGGGGTTCTCGGCGCCTGACTCATCCTGGTATCGCGGCGAGAACGCTGCCTATGTCCGTTCGCTGCTCCTGGAGCAGGACATGGCGTCTGCGGACTATCTCGACCCCGATTTCGTTCGCAAGACGATTGACGACCATGTCGAGCGCCGGTCCAACAACCGTCTGCTGATCTGGTCTTTCCTGTGCTTCGAACAATGGTGCCGGACTTTTCTCAATGGCGAACGGCCAGCCGGCGCTTAGCTAGACCGTCACCGTGTTCAGGGCTTCTTCGAGCTGGGCGAAGGAGGGCTGGGCGTCGCTGGGGATCTGGCCGCGGCCGATCTCGACGGAGACCTGGGCGGCGTTGCCGTGCAGGTGAGCGACGAGCACGTCCTTGATGATCTTGTAGAACTGGCCTTCCTCGTCGATGACCTGCTGCATCCGCGCGGCGAACGGGCCGACGAAACCGTAGGCGAGGAACACGCCGAGGAACGTGCCGACCAGCGCCGAGCCGATCAGCTTGCCGAGATATTCCGGCGGCTGCGAGATCGCGCCCATGGTCTTGATGATGCCGAGCACGGCGGCGACGATGCCCAGCGCGGGCAGGGCGTCGGCCATGTTCTGCACGGCGTGGCTGGCCTTGTGGGCCTCGTGATGGTGCTTCTCGATCTGTTTTTCGATGACTTCCTCGACCTGGTGCGGGTCTTCGAGGTTCATCGTCATCATCCGCAGCGTGTCGCAGATGAGGTCGGTGGCGAAATGGTCCTTGAGGATCTTCGGGTAGTTCTGGAAGATCGTGGAGTCCTTGGGGTTTTCGATGTGCTGTTCGATCGCCACCACGCCTTTTGTCTTCATTGTCTTGGTTAGTATGAACAATAGCGACAACAGGTCGGTGTAGTCCTTGGCCTTCCACTTCGAACCGCCCATGACCTTGCCCATGCCGGCGCCCGCGGCCATGACGGTCTTGAACGAATTTCCGATGAGGAAGGCGCCGACAGCGGCGCCGCCGATCATCATGAATTCCATCGGCGCGGCTTTGATGATGACGTCGAAGTGGCCGCCGGCGAGCATGAAGCCGCCGAAGACCATGGCGAAAACAACCACCACTCCGATGATCTGGAACATGACGCAGGCCCACCGATAGACGTGTTTTTGGTTGTGCCGTTTATGCACGATCAAGCTTAATGGGCTGTTTCGGATTGCGAAGAAAAAGCATGAAGGAGATGGAAACGCGCGGGGCGATGAAGCGGGCATGACGACGCGACTTCGCTCAATCTGCCCGGCGAGACGCGGACGTTTCTGATGTCTGAATCGCACCGGAGGCAGGGCGGGGCAGGGGCGTGGGGGCGAGACGGGAGTGGGTTCGGCGCATCTCGCAGCGCCACTCGGCCAACAATCGGTCGCCAGCCTGCCGCAATCGGGCGGCTGACTGGAGGCATGAACAGTCGGGACAGGCGGACGATTCTGATCGGCATCGCGGCCGTGGGCGTGGCGCCTTGCGCGCTGGCGCAGGCTCCCGATGCGGACCTGCCATTTGCGATGAAGGTGGCGGCAGGCGCAGAGCTAAGGGCTGCCAAGAAGGAAACCTATGACAGCGCCTATCGCAAGCTCGGCTATCCAATGGGCGATGTGCCGGACGATCGCGGCGTCTGCACCGACACGGTGATCCGCGCCTTCCGCCATGCTGGCGTCGATCTGCAGGTGGAGGTGCACGAGGACATGGACGGGAATTTCCGCGCCTATCCGCAGAGCTGGGGCCTGCCCGGACCGGATGCGAACATCGATCACCGGCGCGTGCCGAACCTGGAGACGTTCTTTAAGCGCAAGGGCGGCTCGCGCACGCTGAGCCGACAGGCGTCGGACTATCGTCCCGGCGACATTGTCAGCTGGCGGCTCACGGGCGGCGGCCTGCCGCATATCGGCGTGGTGACGCGCAAGAAGCTGGGCGGTCAGCCGCTGGTCGCGCACAATATCGGCGCCGGCACGCAGGAAGAGCCCTGCCTGTTCAACTGGGAGATGAAGGGCTGGTTCCGGTTCGAGAGCTGGAGTTGAGGACTGTTCTGAGCTAGTCTCGTCCTCGGCCGATTTGGGGAATGCCGTGAAGTGGCTTCTGGCTGTGGCGATCTGTACGGCGGGCCTGGCGTCGCCTGCCATGGCGCAGGCGCCGGTGATCGCCCCCGAGGCGGTCGATCCGGCGGCGGTGTATCCCTTCGATCCCGATGGCGCATCCGGCGTGGCGCTGACGCCTGAGCGTGTGCGCGCCTTCCTCGCCCTCCCCATTCCCGAGCCGACGAAGGAGCAGAGGCAGGCGGTCGTCCAACAGCAGAAGGAGGCGCACGCGGCGCGGACGAAGATGCTGTCGGACCCGGCCATCTATGCGCCGCGCTGGACCGAGAACGCCTTCGAGCTGCAGGATGGCTCGACGCGCCCGATGACAATACAGGATCTGGCTGTGATCGAGGCGATGGATGCCGCCGCGGCCGCGCAGAAGACACTGGATGCGCAGCGATGGTTGTCCGTGGCGTCGCAGATTGAGCGCGAAGCCTACGCCGACGTGCTTGCCAGTCTGCTTGAAGCCAGCATCCTGCCAAGACAGCACAAGAAGGTCGATGGGAGCTGGCGCCGGCTCGAGGCGCAGATGGTCGGCGGGCAGCCGCGGGTCGTGGAGCAGCCTGTCTCGGCCGAGACCGAAGTGCTGCTGAAGCGATACGCGCTTGCGGGCGGCAATCTAGGCAAGACCTGGCGCGATGCACACACTCTGCCCAGCACCCGGCCGAGTTCGCCGCTTCCGGATGGGAAGACTTTCTAGCGCGCCACGAGGTCGGTTTGTCGTCGATGGGGCCCGGCTGCGCCGGTCGAAGGACTGATCCGCGAAATGGCCCATCGCCCGGCGAGATGCGGACCACCAGAGTTCGCGGCCCTATGCCTGTGTGCGCATCGATGGAGCGAAGGCAAGCAATGCATGGAGCTATGAGGTGGACGCGTCCCAGGATTTCGACGGGTTGCCGAAGCCGCGATAGCAGGGACAGGCGCCTTGCCGCGCCGCCGGTTTTTGCCGACACTGCCTCCAGATGGCGAGGGAGGGGACCGTGTGGCGCGCGTTCAGAGCTTCTGCAGTCGCAGGTATGGCGTTCCTGGCGTGCGGGACAGCCAGCGCACAAACCGCCGGGAACTTCGTCTTCAGCGTTGACGGGGTGCGGCAGTACCTGGCCGCGGGTCAGCCCCCGGTTGCTCCGGAAGCTCTCGAAGCTGCGCGCAAGGATGCGGCTGCGACCGGCGGCGTGCTGCGTGCGATATTTGTGACAGAAAAGATCGAGAGCATCGGACAGACGCCTGGAATGGTTCGTCTCCAGAATGGGAGTCGAGGGCGCTCGCGACTTCCGGACAGCGACGTGGCTGAAGACGCGACGCGGAACAGTTGGGCTGGTCGAGCCGAAGCGCTGGCGCGTTGAAGACGCCACGCGGAACAGTTTGGCTGGTCGAGTCGAAGCGCTAAAGAAGAAGAAGAATTTGGGGGGGGGCGTACGCCGATGCTGAATGTCGCAGCGCGGGTGAGTAATCAGGAGGAGATCAGCGTGCTGCCGCCGCTGCCTCGACGCCGGCCTAGATCCCGTACTTCGCCGCCATGTCCGGGTCTTTCGCGGCGACCTGCTTTGCGAGGTCGATGATGACTTTCGCCTGTTTCCAGGTGGCGTCGTCCTGCATCTTGCCGTCGATCATGGTGACGCCGGTGCCGTCAGGCATGGCGGCGAGGATGCGCAGGGCGAATTTCACCTCGTCCGGATCGGGCGAGAAGACGCGCTTGGCGATCTCGATCTGGCCGGGGTGCAGCGACCAGGCGCCGGCGCAGCCCATCAGGAAGGCGTTCCTGAACTGCTGCTCGCAGGCGGCAAGGTCGGCGATGTCGCCGAAGGGGCCGTAGAACGGCTTGATGCCCGCCTGCACGCAGGCATCGACCATCTTGCCGAAGGTGTAGTGCCAGAGATCCTGCTGCGCCGCCTTGCGCTCGCGGCCGTTTTCGACCGGGTCTTCGATCACCTTGTACATCGGATGGCCGCCGCCGACGCGGGTGGTCTTCATCGCGCGGTTGGCCGCAAGGTCGGCCGGGCCAAGCGAGATGCCCTGCATGCGCGGGGAGGCCAATGCGATGTCTTCAACCAGTGCGACGCCCTGCGCGGTTTCGAGGATGGCGTGGAAGAGGATGGGGCGCCGGACGCCGGCCTTGGCTTCGAGCTGGGCGACGAGCTGGTCGGCATAGTGGATGTCCCACGGGCCTTCGACCTTGGGCAGCATGATGACGTCGAAGACGTTTCCCGCCTTCATCACGATCTCGGTGACGTCGTCGAGGAACCAGGGCGAGTTGAGCGGGTTGACGCGGGTCCACAGGCCGGTCTTGAGGCCTTGCCAGTCGGCCATCTTCGCCATCTCGATCGCGCCGGCGCGGGCGGCGAGCTTGGCGTCGGCCGGGATCGCATCTTCGAGGTTGGCGAGGATCACGTCGACCTTCGCCGCCATCTCCGGCGTCTTGGCGCGGACCTTTTCATTGTGTCCGGGAACAAAGTGAATCATGCGCTCGAGGCGCACGGGCAGGTCGCGCGCGGGATCCGGCGCGCCGATCGCCAGCGGCTTGAAGAACTGGCGAGGCGTCCTGCTGCTCATGATCAATTCCCGTGCCGTGCGTAGCGCTCGATGCAAGCGTTATGCTGCATCGCGAAGGGGCGGGGAAGGGGCCGCGAGCGACGGGATCCTTGGCCTTTGCGTGTCTTCGCCACCTGGAGCCATGCAACGATCTGGGCTTCGGTAGCGCGGGGACCGTTCAGGAAGACCCCGTAGAAATGATCGCCGAGGATCACGCCGCCGGTCCACGATCCGGTCACGCTCTGGTCCTTGATCGCATACCCGCCTTCGCCCCGCTCGGGATGCAGATTGATGGTCTTGGACAGGTACCTGCTGCGAGGTACTCACCGACAAGCGACAATCCAGCCGAACGCCCAACTCGGAGTAAACTCGCATGGGACTTCTGACCTTCAGCCTCAACATCACCCTGGACGGCTGCGTCGATCACCAGGAGGGAATCGCCGACGACGAGACACACGCTTTCTTCACCCGCCTTATGGACGAGGGCGGGGCGATGCTGTGGGGCCGCGTCACCTACGAGATGATGGAGGGCTACTGGCCGGCGGTCGCTCGCGGCGACGAGGACGCGCCGCCGGCAATACGCGAGTGGGCGGTCAAGCTGGAGGCCAAGCCGAAGTACGTGGTGTCGTCGACGCGAACGGACTTCCCGTGGACCAACAGCCACCACATCGCCGGCGACTTGCGCACGAGCGTGCAGAAACTCAAGGATGCGACCCCTGCCGGCGTGCTCCTCGGTAGCGGCAAGCTCGCGACCGAGCTGGACCGGCTGGATCTGATCGACGAGTACAAGTTCCTCGTCCACCCCAGGATCGCCGGTCACGGCCCGACCCTTTACCAGAGCGGGCTACCCAGCACGCGACGGCTCGAGCTGGTCTCGTCGACGCCGCTCCGCAACGGCGCAGTCGCTATGCACTACCGGCGCGTGCGCGGCTAACAACGGGTTGCAGCGGTCGTTCCGCTGCGCCGCCGCCGGCGCCAATGTCGAGATAGCAGATGTAGCTGGGTATGCCTCAGCCCAAGCGAGCGTTCGCCAGCCACTCGTCGATCTTGGAGCGGCTCATCGTGCCGACCTTGGTGTCGGCGAGCTTGCCGTTCCTGAACAGCATCATGGTCGGCACGCCACGGATGCCCAGCTTGCCGGCGGTCATCGGGCTGTCCTCGATGTTGAGCTTGACCACCTTCACCGCGCCGCCGAGCTCAGTAGCCGCCGCATCAAGATGAGGCATCATCGCCTTGCAGCTCGTGCACCACTCGGCCCAGAAATCGACGATCACCGGGCCAGACGCCTTCAGCACATCGGCCTCGAAAGTGTCGTCGGTGGTTTCCTGCAGAGCCATCGGGGCTTCCCTCTTGTGCGTGCGGTTCAGGCGACGGTCGGCGCGGACTCTTTAAGCCACTCGACCATTCGGCTCTTGCTCATGGCGCCAAGATGCGTGGCTGTCACCTTGCCATCCTGGAAGATCATGAAGGTCGGCAGGCCGCGCACGCCAAAGCGCCCGGCGGTCATCGGGTTGTCGTCGATGTTGAGCTTCACGACGCGCACCTTGTCGCCCAGCTCTTCGGCCAGCGCTTCGAAGTGAGCCGAGACCTGCTTGCATGGCCCGCACCAGTCCGCCCAGAAGTCGACGATCACCGGCATGCCGGCGCCCAGCACGTCCTGATCGAAACTGTCGTCGGAAACGGTCTTCACGGCCATGGGCGGAATCCTTCAGGTCAGGCTGAGTCAGGTAGGATCGGGCGGCATCAAGTCCAACAGAGCGCCGCTAAACGAACGGTTCACAGGCGTGCGGACTTGATCACGCGGTCGAGATCGGCGCCCGGAATTTCCATGAGTTTCGGGCCGTCTGTCCAGACCAGCAGGCACCGAATAGGCCTGTTTGGCCAGGTCTGCGACAGCACAGCGCGGTAGGCGGCCATCTGGGCGATGTAGGCCTCGCCGACCTCGGAGACATCCGGCGGAGAGGGGCGGTCGGTCTTGTAGTCGATCACGAGGATTTCGCTGTCGGTGATCACCAGCCGGTCGACGCGGCCATTGATGATGCTGCCCCCCAGCCTGCCGATCACCGGCGCCTCGGCGCGGCCGCCCGGGCCGAACACGGCGGCGAATCGCGGATCGTCGATCACGCCGAACGCCGACTCGATCATTTCCTTCTGCTCGGCAGGGGCAAGGCCGGCCTGGCGCCTGAGGTAGGCGGCGGCGGCCTTGCGGCGCTGCCTCGGCGGGATGTCGGGCAGGGCTTCGAAGAGCAGATGGATCAGGCGGCCGCGGCGCAGGCGCTGCTCGCGGCCGGGGCCGAAGGGCGACATCGGCGGCGGCTCCGCGCCGAAGGACGGACTGGCGAGCGGGATGCCCGAGGGCGACAGAACGCGCCGGCTGGTTTCCAGTCCGGCCAGCGTGTGCAGCCATCGCGGAAGGATCGCGCCGCCCCCGGCCGCGGCCTCGCCGGGACCGAGACGCGCCGGCGCGGCGCCAGAGCGCAGGATGGTGCGTTCGGCATCGGCGAGCTTGTCGGTCACTTCTGCCGCAGCGCCCGAATCGACGAGGCGCTTCATGCCCTGTTCGCAGAGCGAATACCATGAGTCCTTGTTGGAGCCGGTAGGCGAATTGCCCGCCGCAGCGCCGCACACCACCAGCCGGTCCTGCGCGCGGGTCAGCGCTACATAGAGCAGGCGGCGGTGTTCGCGCAGAGCCCGTTCGTCGCTATCAGAGCGTAGCGCTGCGGTGGCCGGCGTGTCGTTGGATTTGGGGCCGACCCAGACAGGCTCGCCAGCTTCCGTGAAATAGAGGCCGCTCTTTTCCAGCTTCGGCGCGGCGGTGGTGTCGGGCAGGATCACGATCGGCGCCTGCAGGCCCTTGGCGCCGTGGACGGTCATCACGCGCACGTTTTCCTGCGGGCCAGAAAGTTCGCGCTTCACTTCACCGCCCGCACGCTCGACCCCAGCAAGGAAACCTTCAAGGCTCGGCGGCGCATCGGCGTCGAACGCGGAAGCGCGATCAATCAGGGCGGTGACAGGCTCGCGCGCCGGGTCGCCGAAGCGCGAGAGGATCAGTTCCCACCCCTGCTGGGGCAGGCCGTGCGGACGCTCCAGCGCGCGCATCAGGAATTCGAATGGCGGCAAGCCACGGTTGGCTCGCATGTCCGACAGGAATGTGCGGACCAGCGATATCCGCGGCGAGGCGGAAGTCTCGACCTGGGTCCACAGGCTGCCGGGGCGTTCCCATGCGAGGTCCAGCAGGTCGTCGTCGTCGAGCCACGCTGTCTCACGGCCATGCAGGTATGCGCCGAAAGGGCCTTTCAGGATTTCGGCGAGGACGAGGTCGTCTTCCGGGCAGAGCGCGAAGCGGATGAGGTTCAGGAGATCCTGCACCGCGAGGCTGTCGAGAAGCTGGATGCGGTCGGCCCCCGCGACGGGAATGCCCTGCGACTTCAACTGCTGCAGGATCGAATCGAAGATGCCGTTGATGCGGCCCTTCACCAGGATGAGAAAGTCGCCGGGGCGGGCGGGGCGCTGCCTGCCCTGGTCCCACACGGCGGCGCCTGTATCGAGCTCGCGGCGGACGAAGGCGGCAACCTGTTTCGCCAGGCGCATGACGGGCGAGGTTTCCGACTGCTGATCAACCGGCGCATCCCACGGGTCGGGATCGAGCGTCTCGGGCCTGGGCTCCAGCGGCCAGAGTTCGACGCAGCCGGTCTCGGTCGCGCGATAGGCGATGTGCGGGGCGTAGTCCGCCGCGTCGGGAACCTGCACGCGAGAACGGTGCGCCGCTGCCGAACTGCGCCGGATCGAACACGTCGTCGACATAGGCCAGCACTTCGCGCACCGAACGGAAGGACGTCGCGAGGTGTGGACGGTTGAGCAGGACATCGCCTGCATCTGCCTTGCCGATCACGTCGCGCTGCTGGTCGAGGAAGTGTTCGGGGTCGGCGCCCTGGAAGGAATAGATCGACTGCTTCTGGTCGCCGACCACGAACATCGTGCGCAGGGTCTTTTGCGCGGCGCCGGCGCCCGCGAAGATGTCTGCGGTCAGCGCGTCGAGGATGCGCCATTGCGCGGGGCTGGTGTCCTGCGCTTCGTCGAGCAGGATGTGGCCGATGCCGCCATCGAGCTTCCACAACACCCATTCCGCGGCGTGGCTGCGCTGCAGCAGGTTGACGACGTGGACGATCAGGTCGTCGAAATCGAGGCCGGCGCGCGCCTTCTTGCGGCGGGTGAAGTCGGCAAAGACGATGTCGGCGAGGGTGAGCAGGGCGGAGGTGCGCTCGTGGATGGCGCGGGCGCGAAGCTGTGTGCTGACCGTCTGGATACGCGTCATCTCGCGGCCCTCGGGTGTGGCTGCGATCTGGAAGAGATCGGCGAGGCCAGGCGCGGCGCGCGCGGCGTCAGCGGTGTACGGATTTTTCTTGCGGATGTCGCCCTTGTCGGTGAAGCACAGCGCGCGATAGGTCTCGAAGCGCAAGGCGTCGTCGGCATCCGAGAGAACATAGCCAAGCATTTCGCCCAGGTTGGCGTCGGTCGGTTTCGCCGAGGGCAGGGCCGCGCACAGCGCCGCCAGTTCCTTGCGCGGCAGATCGGCGCCCATGGCGCGCTTGAGGATTTCCGCGGCGCTCTCGTCGGGCGCGCCGAGCAATGCCTGGATGCGCGCCATGGCGCCGCCAAGGCCGCCCGGACCCTCGACCAGTTCCTCAATGGCGCCGCGTTTTGCATGAAGCGCGCGCAGCACGCCAAGACCCGCGCCGCCCGCCTCCGCGACGATGTGCGCGGCCGCGACCAGGTCGTGCGAGCCGCGCGAAACGCACGCGCCGAGATTGCGGAAGGCGGCGTCCCAGATCTCGTCGGAGGCGGCTTCATCCAGTTCGTGGAAGCCCGGCGCAATGCCGGCCTCCAGCGGGAAGCGGCGCAGCACGCGGCCGCAGAAGGCGTGGATCGTTTCGATGCGCAGGCCGCCGGGCGTTTCCAGCGCGCGGGCGAACAGTTCGCGGGCGCGGCCGATCTCGTCGTCGGTGAAATCGTCGCGTTTTTCCAGCTCGGCCAGGTCGGCGCGCAGCTTCGCGGGTTCGGCCACGCACCAGGCGCCGAGGCGCTGGAACAGCCGGTCCTGCATCTCGCTCGCCGCCGCCTTGGTGTAGGTGACGCACAGGATCGAATCCGGATCGGCGCCCTGCAGCAGCAGCCTGGCGACGCGGTCGATGAGAACCTTCGTCTTGCCTGATCCAGCATTGGCCGCGACCCAGGCGTTGGCGGCGGGATCGGCGGCCCTGGCCTGGCCGTCGAGGGCAAGGGCATGGTCGTCCGTTTGTTCCGGAGAAGCGGCGCTCATTCCTCGCCCTCCTCGACCGTCCATTCGGAGCGCCGCGCCAGCCGGTCGAAATCCGAGAAAATCTTGACCGAGAAGACGCGCGGGCGAGAGAGGAAGGGCTGGTCAGGCCGCGCATAGAGTTCGACGAGCTTCCGCAGGCCTTCAAGAGCGCGCTCCCCGACAACGTCGACCGGCTCGTCGAGCTTGAGTGCGAGGCCGTTCTTGTCCTTCAGCACGGCGGCGCTGGTCGAGATCTGGAAATAGATGAGTTCGGACGCCTTGCCCGGCCCGATGTCGCCGAACTTCATACGCGCGGCGATCGCCGCCTCCAGCGGCAGTTGCGGCTCGATGCCGGACTGCACCTGTTTGGCGGACTTCGGGACGCCGGTCTTGAAGTCGACGATGGCGAGGCTGCCGTCCTTCATGAGTTCGATGCGGTCGGCCTTGGCTTTCAGCTCGATCGGGCCTGCCTTGGTGTCGAGGCGGATGGTGGCGGGCCGTTCGAGCTGGTGGCGCACGACCAGCGGCGCGCGCCTGTCGGACCAGGCGAGATAGGCCTGTGCGGCGCGCAGCCAGAGCGGCTTCTCCAGTTCGATGATCTCGCGCGAGGCCCCCGCCGCCGCCAGCGCGTCGGTGATCAGCTTTTCCAGCGGCGTCTTCCGGCCGGCATCCTCGAACATCTCGATCGCTGCGTGCACCGCCGTGCCGCGCATCGCCGCGTCGATCTCCTCGCCGACACGCGCGCTTGCGCTCGAGGTGCAGGCTCTCCTTTGCGAAGTCGGCGTAAGGATCGCGGATCAGGGTGACCGTGCGGCTGGGCGAGAAGCGCTTGAGGTTGCGGCGGTTGGCGGGCGGCGTCGGCCGCGGCGGTTTTGCCGATGTCACGGCGGCGACGCTGCGCACCGCCCGCGCCCACGCCAGCGGATCGGCGCCCGCCTTCGGCTTCAGCGCCTCCTCGGCAAGATCGCGGTTGCCGAGGCCCCCGGCCGCCAGCGTGCGCAGGCGCCAGAGCCAGCGCGAGGCGACGGCGGGCTTGTCCGCAACGCGCCGCGCGCGCAGCAGGATCACCTCGGGCGCATTGGCCATCTGCGCGAAGTCGTGGGCGGAAAGGCCGAGCCGCTCGTCCGGATCCGGCAGGCCCAGCTCGCGCCGCAGCTTGCGGTTGAGGAAGGCGTCGGCCGCCGCATGGCGCGGCCACGAGCCTTCATTCAGGCTGGCGAGGATCATGCGGTCGCGGCGCTGCAGGCGCGCTTCCAGCGGCCCCCAGATGACAATGCGTGGATGTTCCGGCGTCTCTGGCGGCGCCGTCATCTGCTGGGCGATGGCCTCGGCGAAATCCGGAAAGGCGTCGCGCTCGATCGGGCCCATGGCGGTGGAAAGCTGGCCCAGCTGTTCGAGGAAAGCGGACGCCATCGCGCCCTGCCGGCCCGACCAAACCTGCTCGCCCTTGAGGCCCGGCGCCGCGTGGATCGCCTCGGCCAGGCGCGCCGCGCCCTCGGCGGCGGCTGCGCCGTTCAGCGTCTCGCTGGTGAAGACGCCAAGGAAGGGCGCATGCATCGCATCAAGCTCGCGGATCAGGTGCGCCGCCGCGGGCTCGGGCTTCTTCAGCTTGTCCAGCCTCCCTGCAAGGCTTTCGAGATCGCGGTCCAGCCGCGGTCCACGCAGCGCGGCGAGTTCGAGCCGGCTCACCACGGCGTGGAGATCCGCTTCCGTCCGTCCGAGATTGGCGCACGGATGTTTCAGCACCGAGAGCAGAGCCACAGGCGCCGCAGGATCAAGCGCCCAGCGGATCAGCAGCAGCACGAAGCTGGCGGCGCGCGTGCGCTGCAGCCGTACGCCCTCGGAGGGCGGCACATCGAGCCCCCAGCGCTCCAGGATCGCGGAGACACGGCGGCCGAGGGATGCTTCCGGCGTCACCAGCGCGGCGGTGCGGCCCGGCGTCTCCAGCGTCTCGCGCAGCAGCAGTGCGGCGGCCAGCGCCTCCTCGCTCTCGTCTTCGGCTTCGACCAGGCAAAGCCCGTCGAGTCCCGCCATCACCAGGTCTTCCGCCGAGCCGGGGCTGGCGAGCGCCTTCAGCCGGTCGTTCCAGCCGCGCGTCTCAGCGGCGGGGGCGAGTGCTTCATTGACCAGCCGCCGCCGCGCCCGCTCGCGGGGCTCTTCCTCCGAGCGCGGGAAGGGGCGCACATGGCTCACGTCGAGGCCCAGCCATTTCAGCGTCTGCAACAGCGTGTGCTGCGGATGGCTCGGCGCATCGTTGACCGCGATGCGGCCCTTGGCGTCGAGATCAGCGTCGAGGCCGGGCAGCACCACCACGCCATGGGGCAGCGCCAGGACCGCCTGCATCAGGATGCGCGTTGCGGCGCCCGAGCCGGTTGAGCCGGCGATGATCACCGGCCGCTCCGGCGGCGCCGTGGCCCAGCGCGCGGCGAGCTGTTCGGCGGCGGCAAGGCGGCGGGTCTGTGTGTCGGAAGCGCGCTGTTCGATCAGGTGTTTCGGCCAGGCGTCGGTGATGATGCCGAGGAAGGTCGCGGCCTTGCGCCAGTGTTCAGCGACATCGGATTCGGGAATCAGCGCGTCCAGCTTGCTCCAGTCGACGCCGCCGACAATGCCGGACTGGTCGATCAGCGCGCCGAGTTCATCGGCGGCCGCGAGCAGGGATCGCGGCGGCAGCCGGTCCTCGCCCTGCGCCACGCGCCAGGCCTGAACGAGACGCGCCAGTGCGCCGCGGCGCTTCGCGGGTTCGAGCGGCGGCGGCAGGTCGAGCACATCTGGACCGAAGGCGGCGGCGCCGTCTTCTTCCTCGATGTCGCCCAGCGCGCGGATCTCGGGCGCCAGCAGCGACACGCCCAGTCTGTTGAACAGCGCCAGCGCGAGTTCGCGCTGTGAGCGGCGGTTGGGCATGAAGATCAGCGCGTCGGCGAGGGTCTCGGGTTTCTCGCGCGCGCCTGTCGCCTCGATCAGGCCGGCGGCGAGCTCGTCGAGGAAGGCAGCCGAAGGCGGCAGCGTGAAGATGCGCGGGCCTGTTGCTGCGAACAGGAGATTGTCCTGTCCCATCCGGCCTATCTCCGCTCGTCCCGGTGAAAGCCGGGATCCAGGGCAGCCGGTGACCTTTGCACCCGTATGGGGCTGCAGCTTGAAATGCTCTGCAAGCCTTGGCGCCTGGCGTGGGTTCCGGCCTTCGCCAGGACGAGCGGGGTTGGGGCGAGCCGGGACATCACGCGCCCGGCCCCATCGTTCTCAGCCGGGCTTCGGCTTCGTCACGTCCCTGCGGGTCGCCGACATGCATCCAGAAGGGGGCCATCACCGCGCCATAGAGTCGCCCAGCCTTGCCCATCGCGTTCCAGTAGACGTTGGCCGAAAAAGGCTTTGCCTCGTAGCCGCGCAATGCGCGCGCCCGCGTGATGTGGGTGCCAGCGAAAACGTAAGGCGCGGTCGGCTTGTCGCCGCGGCGGATCAGGCGTCCGTCCGGCCCGAGATAGAAATCGCCAGGTCCGCGGAAACCGAGCGTTGCGCCCATGTCGGCCAGCAGCAGCAGCGCGTCCATGCTGTGGGCGTCGTAGGCCTCCGCCATCTTCGCGAAGGTCTCGTCGCCGGCTGTCGCCCAGGTGACGTCGGTGTTGATGGCGAAGAAGGGTGCGTCCCCCAGGATCGGCAGCGCCTTGATCACGCCGCCGCCGGTCTCGAGCAGCACGTCGCGCTCGTCCGAGATGATGATCTCGATGTCCTTGCGGGGCTTCAGGTGCGCAATCATCATGTCGGCGAAATGGTGCACATTGACCACGGCGCGGGTGACGCCCTGGATCACCAGCTTGTCGAGCACGCGGTCGACCAGCGTGCGGCCGCCGACCTCGATCAGCGGCTTGGGCCGCGTGTCGGTCAGCGGCTTCATGCGCGTGCCGAGGCCGGCGGCGAGGAGCATTGCGGTGGTGATCTTCGTCATGCGGCGGCCAGCAGGTGCGGGGCGACGGCGGTGACGAAATCCTTCATTTCCGAGAGCGCCGGATGGCCCAGCGTCTCGTTGAGCAGGCCGCGCAGGCGGGGCTGGAAGGTGTCGTAGCGGGGCTTGTTGTCGCGCGTCACCAGCCGGGCGAAAATCCCCATGATCCGCATCATGTTCATCGCCCCGAGGACGGCGAGACGCTCGTCGAACGCCGCACGGCTGCCGCCCGTGCCGTCCAGATAGGAGCCGATCGTCGCCTCGCGTGCGGCGAAGCTCACATCGCGGCGGGCGTCCTGGAGCAGCATCGACATGTCCCACTCGCCCCAGCCGAGCAGCGCATCCTGGAAGTCGAGCAGGCCGACGCGCCGCAGCCCCTCGCGCTGCGGCAGCCAGATGAAGTTCTCCGCATGCGTGTCGCGCAGGATGAGGCAGCGGGGATAATCCTCGGCTTTCGCAATGAGGTTCTCGCGCACCCGTTCCCAGCGCAGGCGGGTCTGTTCGTTGATGCGCATTTCGAGATCGCGCTTGGGCATCCATTCGACGAACAGGTCGATGTTGGCTGAGAGCGCGAGGTGGTCGTAGGAGAGGATTGGCCATTCCCCGCCGCGATAGGGCAGCGTGAAGGGGGCAGGGGCGCGGTGCACGGCGGCCAGCACGCTGCCGGCGGCGGTATAGAGTTCGATCTCGTCGCCCCCAGCCTCGATCACCCGCGCAAACAGGTCGTCGCCCAGATCCTCAAGCAGGGCCAGGCCCTGCGAAGCCTCCTGGTCGTGGATCGCAGGCGCCGAGAGGCCGAGATTCTGGAGATGCCCCGCCATGGCGGCGAAGGCTTCGACCCGCGAGGCGGCGAGGCGCGAGATGGCGTTCCAGCCCATCTTGATCCGCGTCTCGTCGTCGGCGCCGGGCGGGCATGGCGCCGATTCCAGCGGCGGGGCGTCCATCAGCATCGCGGTTTCGGTCTTGCGGCGCAGACGCTCATAGCGGCGCGTCGAGGCGTCGGCGGTCAGCGGCGTGCGTGAGGCCTCGCCCCAGCCCGCACGGGTGAGGAATTCCACGATCTCGCTGTCTCTGAGGTTACCGCCAGTCGCCATCGAGACGCGTGCTCCAGTCCGCGAAATCCACCAGCCGGGCGATTCGGCCCTGGCCCGAAAAGTCTAGCCGAACTTCGAGCCGCGCGCGGGGGAGATCGCGGCCCAGCCTTTCTGGCCATTCGATGAGGCAAAGCCCATCCACAGCTTCCTCGAGGCCAAGTTCCCGGGCCTCGCGCGGATCGTTCAGGCGGTAAAGGTCGAAATGCCAGATCGCCAGGCCGGCGCCGTCATAGGTCTGCACCAGGGTGAAGGTGGGGCTGGGCACGTCCTGGAGGCCAACCCGGCTCTGGATCAGGCCGCGGGCGAGGCTGGTCTTTCCCGCGCCCAGGTCGCCGATCAGGGCCACGACATCGCCGGGCCGTGCGACGGCGCCGATCCGGGCGCCGAGGGCCGCCGTAGCGGGCTCGCCGGCCAGCTCGAGTGTCAGGGTCCGAGGCGTCATCCGGCGGTCTTGCAGGGGTCCTCGGGCCAAGGCAATGGCCCCGAGGTTAAGGGACTTTCACCCGGCGCTTTCAAGCCCGTCCCGGCCCCGTTGCGGTAGTGGATCAGGTTGAAATCCCGCCGCCAGAAGCGCCGGACGAGCCAGCCTGCGCTCCGGCGCGATGCTCTCTGAAAGCAGCCGGCGGCTCCTGTGTATTTGCCCGACCGCAGTTCGCCGATGGCGGTCATCCAGCATGATCACTGGAAGGAGAACCACCACCTTCTCCTGATTGCTCCACGCAGATCGCCGTTGCGTCCTGTTCGCTCAACTTCTCGTCCAGCAGAGCGCAGTGATGGGGCAAAGCCCCGTTGCGCTGGTCGCGGCGGAAGTGGCGGCAAGTGCGGCAGGCGCCGAAGGCGCGTCCACCCCGTTCAGCGACAGCGGCACGCAAGCCTGCCTCCAGATCGTCAGCGAGCCGAGCATCAGCGCCGGTTGCATCGATCGTTTTCGCCAATGCCCTGACCGGATCTGCGTCCAGAAACTTCAAGCCCGACTTCGTGAGCGCGAGCAAGACAGAGCGGCCGTCGCGCGCATTCGCCTGACGCTCGATCAACCCTTTCGCCTCCAGCGACAACAAGGTCTGCGACACCGTTCCCCGCGTTGAGCCGAGATAGTCCGCAAGCGCCGCCGGCGTGCGCGAAAAGCGATTGGCCCGTGAGAGATACCGTAATGCTTCGGCCTGGGCTGGGTTGATCCCAGTCTCATGGTCGCCAGCGCGCAACAGCCGCCCAAGCCGTTCGATGAGATGGGCCGCCCGAAGAGCAGAGGCTGATGGTAGCGAGTCGATCTTTTTCATTGATCATGCCGGGGCAAACTGATATCGAGTCGATGCTATCAAGCTTCCACGCTCCAAACAAGGAGAGCCCCGTGTCCGCTATTCCCGGCTATCGCCTCAATGATCCAGCGTTGCCGCCATCGCCCGTCACGACCCGGCAGTTTGACGAGCTCAAAGCCTCGCTCCTGTTCGGCCCGGACGATGTCGCTGCGCTGAAGCGCGCGCACGATGGGTTGAAACCCCAGGTCGAGGCAATCCTGGACGTGTGGTACGGTTTCGTCGGCGGCAATCCGCATTTGCTGCGCTATTTCTCAACGTCATCTGGAGAGCCCGTGGGCCCCTATCTTGACGCGGTGCGCAAGCGCTTCGGCCAATGGATACTGGACACCTGCCGCGCCGAGTACGATACCGCTTGGCTTGCCTATCAGGACGAGATCGGCAAGCGCCATCACCGCATGGGCAAGAACAAGACCGATGGCGTCACGGCGGCAGCGCACATTCCGATGAGCCAGCTCTTGGCGCTCGCCATCCCGATCTCGGTGACAATGAAGCCGTTCCTCGGCAAAATGGGCGCCGCGCCGGAAGAGGTCGAAGCGATGCATGCGGCTTGGATGAAATCGGTTCTGCTGCAGGCGATTTTATGGGCGCGGCCTTACGCGAAAGACGGCGATTTCTGATGGCGGAGCTTCGTCCGGCGCCGGACTGGCGCATTGCGCAGTGGCTGAATGCGCAGGCGCCTTTGTCTGTTGAAGCCCTGCGCGGGAGGGTGATTTTGGCGGTCGCCTTCCAGATGCTGTGCCCGGGCTGCGTCAGCCAGGGCTTGCCGCAGGCGATGCGGGCGCGTGCGGCCTTTGCGCCTCAGGATCTCGCCGTCATCGGCCTGCACACGGTTTTTGAGCATCACGAGGCGCAAGGAACCCCGCAAGCGCTCGCGGCTTTCCTGCACGAATACAGGATCGATTTTCCCGTCGGGATCGACGCGCAGGCCGAGGGCCTCCCGCAAACCATGCGCGCCTACCAGATGCAGGGCACGCCGACGACGATCCTGATCGATCGCGCGGGAGGCCTTCGTCTGCAGAAATTCGGCCATCTCGATGATCTGCGCCTCGGCGCTTCGATCCAGGCCCTGATCGGGGAGCGCGATCTTGCACCGCGGGCGGTGGACGTCGCGGCGGCGGAAGGCTGCGACATGGCGGGCTGTCCGGCTCCGGAAGCTGCGCGAGAGTGAAATTCGCCATCGCCGGCATTCGCTCGAACGCCTCCTGAAGCACGCGAGGCATGCCGGGATCGACGGGCGCTGTCGCGAGCTCCTCGCGGCCAACGCCGCCTGGTCCCGTACACGCTCGAAGCCTGGCCTGCTGCCCGAAGGGGATGGCAAACAAGGGCCATCCTCTGCGCTAGCGATGCTCGGCGCCGAATGCCCGGGTCGACCCAATCCGGTTGTTGCCAGCGACGGCGGTCCGACGGCTCGAACTCGCCCATGAACCGTCATTCCGCCCTCACGCCGGGCGATACCGCAGGCCTCAATGAAAGGATCAACAAAACCGGAGGAAGCACAATTTCGATCCACATCAGCACGATGAATAGGAGGTGGGGCGCACCAACCACGAAAAATGAGATCGCTCGTCCAACTCCTCCCAGCAGGAAAATGCAAAGCATGAGACGGAGCAGGACAATGCGCTGCGTCAACGCTCGAGCGACCCAAAGCGCTATCGCGCCGTAGGCCATCCAGAGAACGGCGTAAAATCGCATCTCGCTGTCGATGTCCGCGCCAGTCATCGCGATCAGAGGAGACACGTCCGGCGAGACGACGCGAACAGCTGCGACAAAGATCTGCCCCGTCGCTTGCGGTCCCATCACGAAGATCATTCCGCCAATTGCAAGTGCCGCGAGCCCGAGGAGGGAGAAGGCGATCTTGAGGATCATGATCGTGAACCTCCACCTTGATACTTAGGGACGAGTTCACGGTTCATCCACCGGACTGCGAACGATACGAAGTCCCGAGCGTCGAATAACTCGGCGCTACAGCCGCCAACCGGTCCCGTTTTCACAGCACCTGCCGCCTTGTAGTCTAGGAAGATCTGCTCGAAATAGTCGCCGTGAGGCCATTCGGCGATCCCATCGGTATCGTCGAGACTTTCTATCCACACTTCGCCAGTGTCTGCTCTAACATACCTTCGCCGCGCTCTGATCTTGTCAGGCACATCCGCCAGATACTCCGCGTAGTGTGTCAGCGTCACCGTGTCGGGGTTCGCGCCCAGCCGAAGTACCACGCCTCCAAGCTGGGTGAAGCGTTCGAGGGGCGAGCCTGGTCCATGGTAGTCATGCAGCGGCATCGGGTGAAGAAGACGGCGGGCGTGCTTGCCAATGGCCGCGAACCTCGCGGCCGGATGATCGGAAACCTGGACCCCGGGATAGGTCCGAAAAACCTCAGCAAGGATGCTCATGTCCTCGATGTCGACGGGCGTTGTCTGCGCGTTGAAAGGTTCGTCTTCGTCTGCGCCGAGAACCATGAGCAGGGTTCCTTCGGCGCCGACGGCAGCCAACTGGGCGTCAACGAGGCAGCTGGCGCCGCCTTCGACTGCCCCCACGCGACGCATGCTGGCATGTGTCATCACAGCATCGCCGGGTCGCATGCCCAGGGCGCCAAGCTGTCGAACTAGGGTATCGAAGTTGATCGCCGTGCTCACTCCCGGTCGATACTCCAACATCGATGGTCGAGGAAAGTCCTTCGAATAGGCTGGACGCTCCCGCAGAATTCAATGAAGCGGCCCGCCTGCAATCCTCCCCTTCTGAACCCGGGCGGACCAGGTGCCGACGAGTGGCTGAATAGGCCCCGCAATGCTCTGTCGCGGCGCGTTGCGGGAGCGTCCGGTTTCGATCGCGTTCCAGACCTAGAGCGTGGCCAGCTCGGACCGCTCGAACGGGACGACATCCCGACTCTGCACTGAACCGCTACCCCTGTTTCCGGGTCGCCGCCATGCTATGACCCGAGCCTGAAGAGAGGTTTCCATGTCCGGCGCGGCGCAGCGCATTGCGATCATCGGCGCGGGCCAGGCCGGCGGCCAGGCGGCGTATTCGCTGCGCGCGGCTGGTTTCGAGGGCGCAATCACCCTGATCGGGGATGAACCCGCGCCACCCTATCAGAGGCCGCCCCTGTCGAAGGCTTATCTGAAAGGCGAGATGGAGGCCGAACGGCTCTACCTCAAGCCCATCGAATATTACGCCGAGCACGGGATCGAGCTGCTGACCGGCGCTGCGGCCACCTCGATCGACCTCGCGCGAAAGACGGTGCGGCTGGAGCGCGGCCCGTCCGTGACCTGGGACAAGCTGGTGATCGCCACGGGCGCGCGGCCGCGCAGGCTTTCGCTTCCCGGCGCTGACCTGCCCGGCGTGATGGTGCTTCGGACGCTCGCTGACGTGGATGGTCTGCGTGCTGCTGCGGTGGCGGGCGCGAAGCTCGTTGTGGTGGGCGCAGGGTATATCGGGCTGGAGGCTGCGGCGGTGGGCGCGCAGCTGGGGCTGCAGGTGACGGTGCTGGAGGCGCTGCCGCAGGTGCTGAACCGTGTGGCGGGGCCGGAGATCGGGGCGTTCTACGCCGAGGTGCATCGTGCAGCGGGGACCGATGTGCGGTGCGGGGCGCAGCTGGAAGGGTTCGAGGGGGCGGAGCGCGTGACAGGCGCGCGGATGGCGGGCGGCGAGGTGATCGCGTGCGACATCGCGCTGGTGGGGATCGGGGTCGCGCCGAACATGGAGATTGCGCAGGCGGCGGGGATCGCGTGCGGCAACGGCGTCGTGGTGGATGCGCAGATGCAGACGAGCCACGCGGACGTCTACGCCATCGGCGACGTCTGCTTCCGCCCGCTGGCGCACTATGGCCGCGGCCACAGGCTGGAGTCGGTGCATAACGCGATCGAGGGGGGCAAGATCGCCGCCGCCTCGATCCTGGGCGCCGCGATGCCGGCGCTGGAAGTACCGTGGTTCTGGTCGGACCAGTTCGACCTCAAGCTGCAGACGGCCGGCCTGTGGACCGGGGCGGACGCCCGCGTGGTGCGCGGCGAGCCGCAATCAAGGGCATTTGCCGTGTTTTACCTCAAGGAAGGCAGGGTGATCGCGGTCGATGCGGTCAATTCCGCCCCTGAATACATTGTCGGAAGAAAGCTGGTTGCGGCGAAGGCGGCAGTTGCGCCCGGCGAACTAGCCGATAAATCCATCTCGATGAAGGACATCGGCGCTCGCGCGCTGGGTTAGTTCGTAACGGTTCAGGAGCGGCGCGAAGCCATGCCGAAGATCACCTACGTCGACTCCACGGGCAAGGAGCGCACGGTCGAAGGCAAGAACGGCATGACCGTGATGGAGACCGCCATCAAGCACAACGTGCCGGGCATCGATGCGGATTGCGGCGGGGCGTGCGCCTGCGCCACCTGCCACGTCTATGTCGATGCGGCGTTCACCGACAAGGTCGGCAAGCCTTCGGCCATGGAACAGTCGATGCTCGACTTCGCGGAGAACGTGAAGGAGAACTCCCGCCTCTCCTGCCAGATCAAGATCCGCGACGATCTCGACGGCCTGAAAGTCACGACGCCGGAAAGCCAGCACTGACAGGCGCGGTCCGGCGTAGCCGGACGTTTTGATAATCCGGGGGATCAAATCAAGCGACGAGCACCCTGAGCCATGCGAAGCGCCGGGGCGCCGGGGGATTGCAATGGCCGGAACGCCGCCTGCCGAAGTCCATGTCGACGAGGCGCTGGTCCGCGCGCTGATAGCCGACCAACACCCGCACTACGCCCGCTGGACCATCCGCTACCAGGGCGAAGGCTGGGACAATTTCACCTTCCGGCTGGGCGATGATCTCGCCGTGCGCCTGCCGCGCCGAAAAGCTTCGGCGGAACTGCTGGTCAATGAGCAGCGATGGCTTCCAGCGATCGCGGCGCGCCTGCGGATGCCGATCACTGCGTCCGTCGCAATCGGTGCGCCCGGCCGCGGCTTCCCATGGAGCTGGAGCATCGTGCCCTGGATCGAGGGCGATCCGGCCGACATCGACGAGCCAGATGCATCGCAAGGCCCCGTGCTCGCCGCCTTCCTCGGCGCCCTGCATGACCGGGCGCCGGAAGTTGCGCCTCGCAACCCCGTGCGCGGCGTTCCGCTGGCGGTGCGGGAGGAGCGCATCAGCGCGGTGATCGCACGCCTGAAGCAGACGTCGGATGTCATCACGCCCGGCGTGGAACGGGCCTGGGCCGAGGCCCTGAAAGCCGAACCGGCAGTGGATCGCGTCTGGCTGCATGGCGATCTCCACGCGCGCAATGTGCTTTGCAGGCAAGGCAGCATTGCTGGCGTCATCGATTGGGGCGACATCTGCGGCGGCGATGCGGCGACCGACCTTCTCTCCGTGTGGACGCTGCTCGGCGACCAGCACGCCCGAGAGGCTGCAATCCGCGACTACTCGCCATCGCCAGCGCTGCTGGCGCGCGCCATGGGCTGGGCGGTGCTGTTCGGCGTGACGCTCTACGACCAGTTGCGCGATGATGATCCGCGACACGCCGCGGGGGCCGAAGCCTGCCTGCTGCGTGTCGCGGACGACATCTAGCCGAGCTTGAACCGCACGAACGCCATCGCTCCCATGGGGTTGCTGCCGCCGTAGAGCAGGGCGAGCGCGTCGTTGACCGAGTTCCGGCTGATCAGGCCGCCGAGCGCGACCACCAGGGTCTCGCTGAGGCGGATGTCGCGCGAGAAGCCCAGGCTGATCTTGCTGGCGGTCTCGACCGGGCCGGGATGGACGAGGCCCAGCTCATCGGTCTCGATCGCCTCGGCGCGCGAGAAGATGGTCCATCTGTCGTCGAGCTTCCACGAGCCTTCGGCGAGCCAGGCGTCCAGCGAGACGTCTTCGCTGTTGTCCTTGCGGGCGAAGGCGCCGGTGAGGGCGAGTTCGCCGCCATTGTCCAGCGGCCGCGTGTAGAGCACGCTCGCGGAATACTTTGTGACGTCGACATCGGGTTCGAGCTGTTCGGGGCTCGTAACATCCGCCCAGCTTGCCTGCAGCGCCCAGCTCCTTGTCGGGTTCCACGAGACGCGCACCGAGGTCGAATCCAGATCGCCCGTTTCGATGTCATAGCGGCGCTGGTCCGGCTCGCGTCCGCGGAAGCGCGAGGCCTCGACCTTGAAGTCGCCGTGCACCCATCCGGCGGTGACGACGCCAAAGGTGATGTGGGTCGAATCCATCCAATGGTGGGTGATGGGGGCTTCGGGGCTCGCCATGGCGGCGGGGCGGTGCATGAACGCCGGCGGGCCGAAGGCGGGCTCGCCCGGCAGTCCGCCATAGATGAAGACGCTGTCGGCGCCGGAGAGGCGGTGGGACCAGCTCGCTGACAGCTCCATGAAGAAGTCGTGCGGATGCTGGCGGTCGACCAGCGTGTCGACGCCGTCGGCCGTCTCGCCCGCTGCCAGGAGGAGAGGATAGCCTTGCCTGCCCATCGTCGGATCGGGACTCAGCATTCCTCGCAGTTGCAGCGTGTCGTTCGCGCCGAAATCGCGCCGCGCCGTGCCCATCAGCATGCCGGCGAGGAAAGCCTTGTCGTCGCCGCGCGGACCCTCCTGCGAGGAGTAGACAGCATCGAGGTTGGCGTGGGTCATGAAGCTCCAGTCGCCCGACATCACATGGACGCCGCCGTGTTCGGATGCGTCCGGAACCCAGCTTGTGCCTGAGCCTTCGCGCGTCATCGGATAGGCGCCCAGGGCGCCGGTCATGCCGTCGCCGCCCGAATGGTCCATTTTCGAGTGGTCCATCTGCGAATGGTCGGGGTCTGCGGGCGCCTGCTGGTGTTGCGAGTGGTCCTGCGCAGGTTGCTGTGCAGGCGCAGCCTGGTGCTGTTCGTGCTGGGAGTGGTCTGTTGCCTGCGCCATTGCGGATGGCGCAGCGAGGATCGCCGCAGCGATCAGGGTTGGTTTCATCATGGGGAGAAGCCTCTACGGAATCAGGATCGGCCTTGCCGGCCGTGCGTGTCGGATCCGGATCAGGCGCGTGGAGGCCGCAGGCCAGGAGAGGGCTCGATGGAGGCGAAGGCGACGGCTTCAGGCCGCGCCCACGCATAGGGTTCCAGCCGCGTCGAGGCAGGCGCAGTCGCGATGGCGGTGCAGGCTTTCAGGACGGCGACGCACTCGCAGTGTTCGGCCGCAGGCGAATGAGGCTTTGGCTCTGGCTTGGCGGCTTCCTTCATGCCGTGGCAAGGCGGAGCGTCGGCGACACTGGCCTGCTCCTGCGCCAGCCGGGCGCAGTGTTCGGCGGCCGCCTCCATCCTCGCGGTGAAGACGAAGGCGACGGCAAGCGCCAGGGCGATGCGGATCAGCCGCTCGATCATGCCGCAAAGGTCGGCCCGGGTAGGCGCGCTGTCAATTCCACTCGCGCCGCGAGGGCCGCGGTCAATTGACCTTTGCCGCCGCCTGCCGGATCGCCGCGACCAGGGCGCTGCTTGCCTCGCTCTGCGGCCGGCCGGTCGCCTTCAGCATGGCCGAATTCATCGCGATGACGAGGTTCTCCTCTGGAAAGACCATGATGCCCTGCCCGAAAATGCCGCGCGCGGCGTAGTTCGGCGGGTCGAGCGGCCACCAGAAGTAACCGTAAGGCGTCTTCGGTCCCTTGGCGACGGGCGGCGCCTGGTCGGTGGTGGCGTTCTCCACCCAGCCCTCGGGCAGCACCTGCTTGCCGTCCGCCACGCCGCCGCCCAGCATGAACAGGCCGATGCGGGCGTAGTCGCGCAGCGTCATGCTCATGCAGCACCCGCCGCGCTCATGCCCGGCCTTGTCCAGCAGCCAGATCGCGTCCTGCTCCATGCCGAACGGCGCCCAGAGTTTCTCGGATGCGTACTGCGCCAGAGACTTGCCGGCGAGCGCACGGGTGAGAATGAAGCCGGCGAGGTCGGTCTCGCCCGTCTTGTAGACGAACCTGGTTCCCGGAGGGGCCTCGCGCTTCAGCCCGGCCATGTAGGTGAGCAGGGGATTCTCGCCCTTGCCGTCATAGGGGGCGGCCCCGGCCCGCGACACGTCGGATTTGGGATTGGTGTAGTCCTCGTTCCACTTCGCGCCGGAGGTCATGGTGACGACGTCGTGCAGGGTGACGCCGTCATAGGCTGTGCCCCTGAACTCGGGCAGGTAGAGCGTGACGGGGTCGAAGATCGAGCGGATATAGCCGTCCTTGATCGCCGCGCCGATCAGCGTCGACGTCACCGACTTGGCGACGGAGAAGCTGGTCCAGCGCTGGTCCGCCGTGCGGCCGAGGGCGTATTTTTCCAGCAGCACCTTGCCGTCCTTCACCGCGATGACGCCGGTGATGCGGTTGGCCTTCATGAAGACGTCGAGGCTCTTGCCCTTCACCCTCGGGTCGATCATCGCCGCCGCGTTGGGAAGAGGCGAGACGCTCGGACCCTTCTTCACCGTGGCGACCTGGTAGACCTTCTCGATCGCCGGATAGCGCTCAAGTTGTTGCTTCGGCGTCCAGACCAGGATCGACGGAAGTTTCTCCTTGCCGACTTCCTTCTGCGCCAGGGCAGGGGCGGCGAGGGTGAGCGTTGCGGCAATCAGGGCAGCCGCGCCGGCGACGATGCGCATCTTCAAGTCCTCCCTTTACCCCCTGGCCGCGGGAATAGAGAGGCGGCTGGACGGCGCCGTCAAGCGCTGCCGGCCAAATGTGAAGGCGTCCGCCTCAGCGCGCCGCGACGGCTTCCGGCCCAAGTTCAAGCTCGGCGCGCGGGACCTTCGGCGAGGCGGTTTCCGGCAGGTGGCAGATCACCGACGTGCCCGAGCCGGGCGAGGATTTCATCTTCACGTCGCCGCCGTGCAGCTCGACGAAGGAGCGCACCAGGGCGAGGCCAAGGCCAGCGCCGCGCGTGTCGCCGGAGGTGAAGCTGTCGAACACGCTCGACTGCCGCTCGGGCGCAATGCCCTTGCCGGTGTCCGAGACGGCGAGGCGGATGATGTTCTCGCTCGGCACGGGCTTGGAGGCCTCGATCTTGATGTGGCCGCCTGCCCCCGTGAAGCGCAGCGCATTGGTCAGCAGGTTGAACAGCACCTGCTTGATGCGCCGTTCGTCTGCGTGGATGTTTCCGATGCGGTCGTCGCAGAGGATCTCGACGCGGACTTTCGTGTTCTCGGCGGTGGAGACCACGAGGTCCACCGCTTCCTCGATCGCTTGCCGCAGCGAGAATTGCGACAGCTCGAGCTCCATGCGTCCGGCTTCGATCATGGCGAGGTCCAGGATGTTGCTGATGACTTTGGAAAGGTGATCTGCAGCTGAAAGGATCGAGACGACCTGAGTACGCTGCTTGTCGGTCAGCGCGCCGGGCTTCTCGCTCTCCAGCAGTTCGGCATAGCCGAGGATGGTCGTGAGCGGCGAGCGGAGCTGGTAGGAGACGTTCTGCACGAATTCCGTCTTGAGCTTGTCGGCGGCTTCCAGCGCCTCGGCGCGGTCCTTGAGGGCGGCTTCCACCTTGCGGGCGGCGGTCACGTCCATGAAGGCGATCAGCGTTGCGCCGTTGGGCAGCGGCTGGGTGATCCAGGTCAGCGTCTTGTCGTTGGACGTGCGCATGATGCCCTGGTCCTGCAGGCGGAACTCAGGCGAGGGGTTGGTCACGCGGTTCTTGATGTTCGTCCAGGTGTTGCGGTCGTGATAGAGGCGCGAGCACTGGTCGACGACGTCGTCGAAATCCGGCCCGTCGGCGAGCTTCACCTTGTTCAGCTCCCAAAGCTCCGCGAAGGAATCATTGTGCAGGCGCAGGCGGCCATCGGCGCTGAACACCACGACAGCCTCGCGCAGGTTGTCGAGCGTCGCCTTCTGCACGTTGATGAGACGGTTGAACTCGGTCTTGAGCGAGAGCTCGTCGGTGATGTCCTTGAACAGCAGCAGCACGCCGCCGAGCGGATGGCGCTGGCGCGTGACGCGCAGGATGCGGCCGTCAGGCAGGTTCCACAGGTCCTCGTTGATGTCGTTGCGCTCGCCTTGGTAGTAGGCGAGCTCGCCCTGGCGCCAGCGGGCGAAGTCCGGACGCGCCGGCAGCTTGCGGCGTTCCCTGAGACGATCCAGCAGCGAGCCATGGTCCGGCTTGTCCATGAGGTAGGCTGGATCCAGCGCCCACATGTCGGCGAACGCCTTGTTGTTGAAGATCAGCTTGCGGTCCTGGCCGAAGATGGCGACGCCGTCGGCGACATTGTTGAGCGTGTCGTCATGCGCCTTGGCGTGCCGGTCGAGCGTCTCGCGGGCGTTCTCCAGGTCCGTGATGTCGAACGCCATGCCGCCGAGTCCGCCGGAGAGCGGGAACATCTTCACGCGCATCGCGCGGCGCTCTCCGCCCATCACGATATGGCGGGTGTCGTCGGTCTCGGCGTTGGCGCCGATGGTCTTCTGCGCCTGAGTCGTCACATGCTGGTCGAGCATGATCTGGCGGTCGAGCACATGGTCCATGTTCGTTGCGCTGACGGCGTTGAGATAGGCCTTGTTGACCCATTGCAGCTTGCCCGCGCCGGACATGCGCCAGGCCGGGAAGGGCGCCTTGCCGAGCATTTCGAGGAAGGCCATGGGGTCGCGGGCGACCGCCGCGCGAGCCTCCTCAAAGCGGGCGCGGGCGCCGGACTCTTCAAGTCCCTTGATGGTGGTGTCGGTGATCCAGAGCACGGCGCGGGCGGCGGCGGTGCGCCCGTCGGCCTCGAGGAAGCGGCCGGACGGCCCGATGATGGTGAGCGAGAATGGCGCACCCTCGGCGCGGAGCTGCTTCAGGCGTTCGCGGAGCGTCGCGTCCTGCCCGGCGCCGTCGCGGGCTTCGAGGTCGGCAAGACCTTCGAGGATGCGCACGCCGGGCTGGTCGGAGGCGCCGTCCTCGGCAAATCTCAGCAGGCCCATCAGGGCGACCGGCGACCCATAGAGGCTTGGCTCGCCCCATTCCGTCTGCGGCCGCGGGGCCTCGCCATCGGCGCCGGGCGTGCCGTCGTCTTCCCAGACCATGATCACGCCGGGATGGGCGCCGAACACGCTCTTGGCGCGCGCCAGCTCTTCCTGGACCTTCTGCTCGCTCTCGCGATATCGCTTGGCCGCGCCGCGCGCGCCGTCGGAAATCCTCAGCGCCCAGAGCAGGGCTGCAATTCCAAAAGCCGCCGCGCCTGCGATCAGGACGACAATCGGCTGGGTCAGGTTGAGGTCCATATGCGCGGTCTCGGGCCGAATCAGTGCGCCTTGGCGCCCCTTGTACGGGAGCGCCCCGGTTAACCAAGTGGTAGGGAACCGGTTAATGGCGGGTTAAACGGCTGACTCGACTAGGCAATTCCTGCCGGGCCCATTCCGCGACATAGCCGCCTGAACCCGTCCCGGAGGTGGAACGAAGCCGCTGAATTTGCAGGGTATTCGAAAAGAGCTGCCCGTCAGGCCGTCAGATTTCCTGGTTATACGCCCCGACCTCGGCGAACTTCGCGAGGCGCGGCTTCACTTCGGTGCGGAAAAGGGCGCGCATGTCGTCCTCGCCCTGCATCGACTCGACCACCACCACCAGTTCCGGCTTGTTGGAGGAGGCGCGGACCAGAACCCAGGAACCGTCTTCCAGCGTCACGCGGACGCCGTTGACCGTGTTCACCTCGACGATCCTGCGGCCGAGGATCGAGCCGCCGGACTTGCCCAGCGCCTGGTAGTCGGCGACGACGCGATCGACGATGCCGTACTTGGTCTCGTCGTCGCAATGCGGAGACATCGTCAGCGACGTCCACGCATTGCCCAGCTCGGACTTGAGGTCCGACAGGCTGCGGCCAGGATTGCGGTCGAGCATCTGGAGAACGGCGGCGGCGGCGACGAGGCCGTCGTCATACCCATGGCCATAGGGCGCGCGGAAGAAGAGGTGGCCCGATTTCTCGAAGCCGGCGAGGGCGTTCAGTTCGGTCGTGCGGCGTTTGATGTAGGAATGGCCGGTCTTGTAGTAGTCGACCGTGACGCCGTTTTCCTTCAGCACGGGATCGGTCTTGTAGAGGCCGGTCGATTTCACATCGACCACGAAGGTCGAGTTCTTGTGCAGCTTCGAGAGGTCGCGCGCCAGCAGGAGGCCGATCTTGTCCGCAAAGATTTCCGCGCCGGTGTCGTCGACCACGCCGCAGCGGTCGCCATCGCCATCGAAGCCGACGCAGAGGTCGGCGCCGAATTCCTTCACGGCCTTCGACATCGAGACCAGCATCTCGTGGTCTTCCGGGTTCGGGTTGTATTTCGGGAAATTGTAGTCGAGGTTGCAGTCCATCTCGATCACTTCAGCGCCCATCGCGCGCAGGGCGTCCGGCGCGAACGCGCCTGCCGCGCCATTGCCACACGCTGCGATGACTTTCAGCTTGCGTGACAGCTTGGTGTTCTTGGCGACGTCGGCGATATACTTCTCGCGCATGCCCTCGACGCGGATCAGCCTGCCGCCCGGCTGCGGTTTGAACTTGGCGTTGAGGACGATGTCCTTCAGCCGGCCGATCTCTTCGGGCCCGAAGGTCAGCGGCTTGTTCGCGCCCATCTTCACGCCGGTCCAGCCATTCTCGTTGTGGCTTGCGGTCACCATCGCCACGCACGGAACATCAAGGGCGAACTGGGCGAAATAGGCGACCGGCGACAGCGCGAGGCCGATGTCGTGGACTTCCATGCCCGCTTCGAGCAGGCCGAGCGTCAGCGCCTGCTTGATCGAGAGCGAATACGACCGGTAGTCGTGACCCGTCACGATGCGCGGGGCGACGCCCATCTCGCGGATCAGCGTGCCGAGGCCGAGGCCCAGCGCCTGCACGCCGAGGAAGTTCAGCTCCGGCGCCTTGGGATATTGCGGGCCGCCAAACCACCAGCGCGCGTCGTACTCGCGGAAACCGGTGGCCTTGACCAGCGGCGTCGTCTCGAACTCGTACGTGTTGGCCTGGAGGTCGGCGCGCGGCGTTTTCATATGTGTGTCCCGAAAATTCTCATTGTGACGCGAGGAGTTACCTCGCGCGCCCAATCCTGCGGAAGGGAGCAAAGGCAGGGCCAACCTAGCTCATTTCGCCTCGCAGGCGAGTAGGTGAATCGAAACGCGTTCGGATGGCGAACGAGACGAGTCCATCCGCCCAATTCTGATGCATTCACGGTGCGCGTCCGCCCGGCCCGGGGAACGAAACGGAATCACCGCTCAGATCGTCACCTGCGTGCCGAGCTCCACGACCCGGGACGTCGGAATCCGGAAGAACTCCGTTGCGCTGGTCGCGTTACGGCTGAGGAAAATGAACAGGTGGTCCTGCCACAGCGGCATGCCGCGCTTGCCGTCGGCCAGAAGCGTGCGCCGGCTGAGGAAGAACGAGGTCGACATGATGTCGAACACCAGCCCGTGCTTCTTCGCCATCAGCAGGCCCCGCGAGACGTTGGGCGTTTCCATGTATCCGAACATCATCGCCAGACGGGAGAGGTTGGGCGCCACGTGCGTGATCTCGATCTTGGCGTCGTCCGAGACATAGGGCTCCTGCGCCGTCCGCACGGTGAGGACGATATTGTGCTCGTGCAGCACCTTGTTGTGCTTGAGGTTGTGCAGGAGCGCCGTTGGGGCCGTTTTCTGGTCGGCAGTGAAGAAGATGGCGGCGCCCTTGACGGTATGGGGCGGATTGGTCTGCAGGCCCCTGAACACGTCCTCGACGGAGACGTCCTGGCTGGTGAGCCCCGAGAGAAGGCGAACCCCTCGCACCCAGGTCCACATGACGACCATCATGATCGCGGCGATCAGCAGCGGCACATATCCGCCCTGCGGCAGCTTCAGCAGGTTCGAAGCGAGGAACACGCCCTCGACCGCGAGGAATGGGGCGACGATCGCGGCGGCCAGCCAGATGCTCTTTTTCCATACCCGCCGCACGGCGATGAAGGCGAGCAGGGTGGATGTGATCATCGCCCCGATGACGGAGACGCCGTAGGCGGACGCCAGCGCCGAGGACGATTTGAACAGCAGGACCAGGATCACCACGCCCGCCAGCAGTATGTAGTTCACCTGCGGCATGTAGATCTGGCCGAGATTGCTGTCGGACGTGTTGACGATCTGCAGCCGCGGCAGAAGGCCGAGCTGAACCGCCTGCTGGGTCAGCGAATAGGCGCCCGTGATGACGGCCTGGCTCGCCACAATGGTCGCGAGCGTCGCCAGCACGACAAGCGGCGCCTGCAGCATCTGCGGCGCCATCATGAAGAACGGATTCTCCACCGTCTCTGGCCTCGCCAGCACCATCGCGCCCTGGCCGAGATAGTTGAGCGCGAGGGCAGGCAGCACCAGCCACGTCCACATCGCCACGATCGGCTTGCGCCCGAAATGGCCCATGTCGGCGTAAAGCGCCTCAGCGCCCGTCACCGTCAGGAACACCGAGCCCAGCACCACAAAGCCGAGCACCGAATGCGTCGCCAGGAACATGACGGCGTGGTGCGGGCTCACCGCCGCAAGGATGCCGGGGCCGTCGAGGGCGATATGCCATGCGCCGAGCACGCCAAGGGCGACAAACCAGACAAGGCATACCGGCCCGAACAGTTTCCCGACGGCGGACGTGCCCTTCTTCTGGATCAGGAACAGCCCGATCAGGATCGCCAGCGCCAGCGGCAGGATGAACGGCTCGACGCGTCCCCGAAGTTCCGGAATGACGCCGAGGCCTTCGACCGCAGACAGGACCGACACCGCCGGCGTCAGCAGCGCATCGCCGAAGAACATGCCCGCGCTGCATACGGCCACGATGAAGAGCAGCCGCGTGCGCCGCCCGATCGTGCGCTGCACCAGCGCCATCAGCGACAGCGTCCCGCCTTCGCCCCGGTTGTCGAGCCGCAGCAACAGCAGGACGTATTTCATTGTCACGATGATGATCAGCGACCACAACATGAGCGAGATGACGCCCAGCACATCCTCGCGCAGCAGCGCCCCGTCGCGCGCCGCGTTCATGTGGTGAATCGATTCCTTGAAGGCGTAGAGCGGGCTCGTCCCGATATCGCCGAACACCACTCCGATAGACCCTAGCGCGAGCGCCCAGAATTTTCCGGGTCGCCGCCCCGCTTCCGTCGACCGCGCCACCCCGCCCAAGGACGAAGCTTCGCTCATCGTGTGCCGCCTTCTTCATCGGGTCGCATCGCGGCCCCGAACGGGCGGGGTGCTAGGCCTGTCGGACCTCCGAGGGAAGCGGGATAATTTGCAGTTTCACTCTGGACACGGATGCGCCGCGGAGGCAGCGCGCCGCGCCGGAACCGCGTTCACATCTCTCGCCACGGGCGAGGGCAGGCGTGGCGCGGCCCATGCAATGCGAATCCTCGTGTGGCGGACGCAAGGGAGGCGCAAGCTCCACGCCAGGAAGGCCGTCGATGGTCAAGAACATCCAGGTGCTGCGCGCCTTCGCTGCGCTCGCCGTCGTCTGGCGCCACATGACGCTGTGGTTCGAGACGGATCCCGGTTTCGGCCTGATGCATTCCGGCCGGGCGGGCGTAGACGTGTTCTTCGTCATCTCCGGCTTCATCATGTTCCACACGACGCAGGACAAGTCCCGCTCGACGCTGGACTTCTGGAAGGACCGGCTGATCCGGATCGTGCCGCTTTACTGGATCATCACGCTCGCCACGATCGGGCTGTTCGTGCTTGGCCTGCCGTCGGACGAGGTGAAGGCGCTCAACGCCGGGGACATCATTGCCGCCTTTGGCTTCCTGCCGAATGTGCGGGCCGACGGCGACTGGAACCCTATCGTCAACGCCGGCTGGACGCTGACCTACGAGATGTTCTTCTATGGCCTCTTCGGCCTCACCTTCTTCCTGAAGTCGCAGGCGCGCGCTCTGGCCCTGCTGACCGTGTTCTTCGTCGCCATCTGGCTGATCGGCGCGAGGGTGAATTTCCCCTTCCCGCTCTTCCGCTGGTCGCAGCCGATCACGCTTGAGTTCGCCGCCGGAGGCCTCCTGGCGCTGCTCTACCGCATGCCGATGAACTGGCCCGAGGCGCGTGCGCGCTGGATCGCGGCCCTGCTGATCATCGCCGGGGTGATCGGCATCCTCGTCAATGGCTGGATCTTTGGCGACGCCACGGCCGAGCCCACGCCGCTTCGCACCCTCGTCTATGGCCCGTTCGCCGCAATGATCGTCGCCGGCGCGCTGCTGTTCGAGAAGTCCGGCGTCGTCTGGAACAGCCGCACGCTGCTGCTGCTCGGCGCCGCCAGCTATTCGATCTACCTCCTGCACTCGCTGACGCTGCAGTACGCAGCTCTCGCCTGGCGCGAACTCTTCGGCGCCTCTGTGATCGCAATGCCTTTCGTCGCTGCAGCTGGCATGGTTACCGCGGCGCTGGTCGGGGTGGCGGTCTACCTGACGTTCGAGCGGCCCGCCCATCTCTGGCTGAAAACACGACTTGGTCGCAGGCGCGCTATGACGGCTACCGCGTAGACAGGCCGCCCCAGACCCCGCCTCTCCCTCTTGGTGCAGGCGCTTGCCCTGTTCGCGCTGAAGGCGCCCAATTTGCATTAAGGGGAACTTGTCCGCGACACGGGCAGGCGAGCAGGCTAGGGCGGGCGTCAACATACATGGTCGCGAACATCCAGGTCCTTCGGGCGATCGCAGCCCTGGCCGTCGTCTGGCATCACCTCCAGACGCAGATGAACCTGCACATGGGGACGCCGCATCTTGGCTATGTCGGCCGCGCCGGCGTGGATGTGTTCTTCGTCATCTCCGGCTTCATCATGTTCCACACGACGCAGGCCGGCGATCGCACGACCCTGGATTTCTGGAAGGACCGGCTGATCCGCATCGCGCCGATGTACTGGCTGGCGACCCTGGTTGTCGCGGCCCTGTTCTGGCTGGGCATCCATCCCGGCGACGTGCGTGCGCTCAGCGTGACGGACGTGATTGAGGACATGCTGTTCGTCCCGCACTACCGCGCTGATCTCGACACCTATCCCGTGCTCGATGTGGGCTGGACCCTCGACTACGAGATGTTCTTCTACTTCCTGTTCGGTCTCACCTTCTTCCTGAAGTCTCAGGCGAGGGCGCTTGCCGTACTTGTGCTGGTGTTCGCAGCTGGAGCCCTGCTGGATCACTTCCATGCGCCCTTGCCGCACGCCGCAACGACGTACCTCCAGCCGCTGACGCTTGAATTCGCAGCGGGCGGGGCATTGGCGCTGCTCTATCGCCGCGAATTCCTGATTTCCGCGCAGATGCAGCGGCTTGCCGGCATCGCGATGCTCATTGTGGGGCTCGCCGTCCTCTTCCGGAATGGATTCCAGGATGGCGAGTACGTCACCTGGAATTTCGAATTGCGTGCGTGGACGTTCGGCATCCCGGCCACGATGATCGTCGCGGGAGCGCTGATGCTGGAGCAGGGCGGCGCGGTCGCCAGGTCATCCTTCCTGATGCTCCTCGGCGCCGCAAGTTACTCGATCTACCTCGTGCATCATGTCGTCATACAGTATCTGGCGCGGGCGGGAGCAGGCCTGCCGCCCGACGCGTCTGGCCTTGCGTTGCTCGCCGTCGGCGCCGGAATGTTCGTCATTGCGGCGGCTGTCGGCGTCGCTGCGCATCTCTGGATCGAAAAGCCGATGACGCGCCTGCTGAAACGGCCGCGCGCCAGGCGCACGGCCATTCCTGCCTGATCGGATTTCAGCAGATCAGTAGCGATAGTGTTCCGGCTTGAACGGACCCTGCTGGGTCACGCCGATATATGACGCCTGGTCGGGTGACAGCTCCGTCAGCGTCGCGCCGAGCTTGTTGAGGTGCAGGCGCGCGACCTTCTCGTCGAGATGCTTGGGCAGGGTGTAGACCTTGTTCTCGTACTTCTTGCCATTGGTCCACAGTTCGATCTGGGCCAGCGTCTGGTTGGTGAACGAGGCCGACATCACGAACGAGGGGTGGCCCGTGGCGTTGCCGAGGTTCAGCAGGCGGCCTTCCGAGAGCAGGATCATCCGCTTCCCGTCCGGGAAGTTGATCATGTCGACCTGCGGCTTGATGTTGTCCCACTTGTAGTTTCTGAGCGCTGCGACCTGGATCTCGTTGTCGAAGTGGCCGATATTGCCGACGATCGCCATGTCCTTCATCTCGCGCATGTGCTCGAGGCGGATGACGTCCTTGTTGCCGGTTGTGGTGATGAAGATGTCGCCGGTCTTGGCGACCTCTTCGAGCGTCACGACCTCAAAACCGTCCATGCAGGCCTGCAGCGCGCAGATCGGATCGATCTCGGTCACCTTGACGCGGGCGCCGGCGCCGCGCAGCGAGGCGGCCGACCCCTTGCCGACATCGCCATAGCCGCACACGACCGCGACCTTTCCGGCCATCATCGTGTCCGTGCCGCGGCGGATGCCGTCGACGAGGGATTCCTTGCAGCCATACTTGTTGTCGAATTTCGACTTGGTGACGCTGTCATTGACGTTGATCGCCGGGAAGGGGAGGAGGTTCTTCTCGACCAGGCGATAGAGCCGGTTGACGCCCGTGGTCGTCTCCTCGGTCACGCCCTTGATGGCGTCACGCTGCTTGGTGAACCAGCCGGGCGACTGCTTCAGGCGCTTCTTGATCTGCTTGAAGAAGTAGATCTCTTCTTCCGATTCCGGCGTCTCGATCAGGTTTGTTCTCGCCGGCTTCGACGCGCGCGCCGATCAGCACGTACATGGTGGCGTCGCCGCCATCATCGAGGATCATGTTGGTGAAGCCGCCATCCGGCCACTGGAAAATCTTGTCGGTGTAGTCCCAGTACTCCTCCAGGCTCTCGCCCTTCACGGCGAACACCGGCGTTCCGGCCTTGGCGATGGCGGCGGCGGCGTGGTCCTGCGTCGAGAAGATGTTGCACGACGCCCAGCGCACGTCCGCGCCCAGCGCCTTCAGCGTCTCGATCAGGACGCCGGTCTGGATCGTCATGTGGAGCGAGCCGGTGATGCGCGCGCCCTTGAGCGGTTTCTTCCTGCCGAACTCTTCACGGGTCGACATCAGGCCCGGCATCTCGGTTTCGGCGATGGTGAGTTCCTTGCGGCCCCAATCGGCCAGCGACAGGTCCGCCACCTTGAAATCGTCCGACGCCATCACCCGTACTCCTCTGGAAATGCTGTAGGCGCGCCTCGTCTGGCCGCCGGCGGGAGCCCTATAGCAGCGGCTGCCGCCGCGGGCAAATCATATAAAGATATCTTTATATGATTTTTCAGGGCGAAGTTCCCGTCTCCGGATTTCGCTGCTCTGGCGGGTTGCCGAGGCGTTGCAGCGGCGCAACAGTGCCGTCCTCCCGGCGCCCGATGCAGGCGTGAAGCTCAAGAGACAAACCGGATGTTCAGATCGACCTGTGGTGTCGCCGTTCTGGGGGGATTTCTGGCGCTTTCGGGCTTTGCGGCCCTGCCTGCCTCCGCACAGGAAGGCGGCGCAGCGGTCGAACACGTCGATCGCGTGGCGCGCGGCGGGCCTCCCGGCGCCGGCTTCCGCGCCCCTGAGGGCGTCAAGCTGGTCAGCCCCGGCGCGCTCCTGTTCGCCAGCTTCGACCGCAATTTCGATGGCCGCATCAGCCGCGAGGAAATCGCGTCCGGCGCCGCCGGCGCGTTTGCGGCAGCCGACGCCAACAAGGACGGCAAGCTCACCGGCTTCGAGCAGAATGACTGGGCGGCCGCCGTCGGCGGCCAGGGCGACGTGCTCTCCAACGCCATGACCTTCGATCCGGATCTCGACCGCTCGGTGACGCCGGCCGAATTCTCCGGCGGCCTGACGCGCATTGCCGACCAGATGATGGGCGGCGGCGCCGACATCGCCTTCAGCGAACTGGTGAAACCGCTGAGACGCCCCGACGAACAGGCGGATGCGCGCCCCGGCGTCGTTGCCCGCCCGCCCGCCAGCCAGCAGGCCTCGCCGAGCGTGGTGGGGAACTAATCCTTCTCGTCGAACCTGCGTGCGATCAGGGCGCACACCGCGTCGAGCGCCTCGCGCGCCTGCGGGCCTTCCGCGTCGATCTCGATCGTCTGGCCGACGCGTGCGCCCAGCATCAGCAGGTCCATGATCGAGGCGGCGCTCGCACTCATGCCGTCATAGCTCACGGTGACCTTGGCGTTGTAGCGCGAGGCCTCGCGGGCGAAGGCGGCCGAGGCGCGCGCATGCAGGCCGCGCTGGTTCACCAGCTCCGCACTCCGCGACCAGCTCTCGCTCATCGTGTGAAGCTCACTCCGCCCGCTGCAGCAGCGCAGACGCAACCGAGATGTACTTGCGCCCCGCTTCCTGAGCGGCGAGCGCGGCCTCGGCCAGCGGCAGCTTGCCGCGCACTTCGGCGAGCTTGATCAGCATCGGCAGGTTCACGCCGGCGATCACCTCGATCTTCGCCCCGCCCATCACCGAAATGGCGAGGTTGGACGGCGTGCCGCCGAACATGTCGGTCAGGATGACGACGCCGTCGCCCGTGTCGCACGCCTTGGCCGCAGCGATGATTTCCTTGCGGCGCTGGTCCATGTCGTCATCGGGACCGATCGGGATGGCGCGCACGGACTCGAGGCGACCCACCACATGCTCGGCAGCGGCGATGAACTCCTCGGCCAGGCGGCCGTGCGTAACCACGACCAAACCGATCATTGGAAGAACTCCCGCGTTTCCAGCATGCACATGGTGAGGACTCGTTTGCCCGGCGGTCAATAGCGTCGGATGGGTGGGTCAGATTTCCAGCGGCGCCGGGGGCAGCTCCACGACGAAGCGCGCTCCGGCGATCTTCCCGTCCGTCATCCGGTTCTCCGCCCAGACCTTGCCGCGGTGCGTTTCGACGATCTGCTGCACGATAGAAAGGCCCAAACCTGAATTATTTCCGAACTTTGCCCCCTGGGGCCGGTCGGAATAGAAGCGCTCGAAGATTTTCTCCAGCTTGTCAGGGGGAATTCCGGGTCCGCTGTCTTCCACCGTCATCCGCACGGTCGGCCCGCGCGCCCCGCCGGCGCGACCCAGGGTGACTTTCACCTCGCCTCCAGGCGGCGAGAACGAGCGGGCGTTCTCGACCAGGTTGCGGACAACCTGGCTGAGCGGTCCCTCGCGTCCCATCACGTCGAACCGGCCGTGGGATTCGAGCGTCACCCGCGCATCACCTTCGCGCGAGGTGTCGCGGTAGATCGAGACGATGTCCTCCATCAGCCGTGCGAGGTCGATCCGCATCAGCTTCTCGCGCACGATCTCGCCTTCCAGTCGGGAGAGGTTGGAGATGTCCGAGATCAGCCGGTCGAGCCGCACCACGTCGCGCGCGATCACGTCGCGCAGTCGCTCGCGCACCGCCGGGTCATTCACCGCCTGCGAGGTCTCCACCGCAGACCGGATGGAGGTGAGGGGGTTCTTCAGCTCGTGCGCCACGTCCGCCGCAAAGCGCTCGTTCGACTGGATGCGGTCGTAGAGCGTCTCCGTCATCGCTTCCATGGCGCGGGCGAGATCGCCGAACTCGTCCTTCTTGTCGTGCAGCTTGCCGAGGTCGAGCCGTTCCGTCGCGCCTGTCCGCACCTGCTCCGAGGCAATCGCCAGCCTGCGCACCGGCCGCGCGATGGTCAGCGTCAGCAGCGTCGAGGTCGCGATGGCGGTCAGCACGGCGAACACGATCAGCGGGATCAGCGCCGAGCGCTCGTCGGCGATGATCTTGGCGATGTCGCTGGTCTCGATGGTCAGCGATCCGACCACGGCGGCGACCTTCTTGATCGGCACGGTCAGCGACAGCACGCGCTCGGCCTGGTCGCCGAAGCGCTCCGAATAGAGCGCGTCCTTCTCCCCCGACAGCGCCTCCGCCACCTCTTCCTCGAGCGAGCGCGCTTCGGCGATCTGCGGCCGGCCGGCGAGGCTGATCGTCTCGAAGGTCCTGTTGGCGCCGCGCACGAAGTCGAGCCAGGTCCGCTCCATCCCTGTCGGCTGCTTGATCGGCGGCAGGTCCTGCTGGTTGATCTCGTCTTTCAGCAGGAGCGTGTCGGCCACGACCTGGCCTGCCGGATTGTGGATCCGCATGCGCGAATCGCCCGCGAGCGAGATGCGCTTGAGCTGGTAGCGCGCCTTTTCCTCGTCCAGCCGCGGGGTATCGTCGGTCGCGTACTCGGTCAGGAAGGACGAGATGATCTGGCTGGTTTCCAGCAGGCTCGCCTTGCGCGCCTGCACCAGGCTCGACCTCACCTCGTTCAGCAGCAGTGCGCCGAGGATCAGGATCACCAGTCCGGCGAGGTTGGAGGCGAGGATCAGTCGCGCCGTCGGCGACCAGAAAAGCGGACGCGGGCGCGGCAGCGTGAAGGGCTTGCGGGCCCTTGTGCTGGCGTCCTTCCCCTTCCTGCGCGCCGAGGTGTCTTCGCCTGGCGTCTTCAGGTCCCCCGACTTCGGGGGATCAGGTGTCTCAGGCTTCCTTATAGCGATACCCCACGCCGTACAGCGTCTCGATCCCGTCGAAATTGTCGTCGAGGTCGCGGAACTTCTTCCTCAGGCGCTTGATGTGGCTGTCGATGGTGCGGTCGTCGACATAGACCTGGTCGTCATAGGCCGCATCCATCAGCTGGTCGCGGCTCTTCACATAGCCGGGCCGCGTGGCCAGCGCCTGCAGGATCAGGAATTCGGTAACTGTAAGCCGCACGACCTGGGCATCCCACTGGCAGGCGTGCCGGTTGGGGTCGAGCGTCAGGCGTCCGCGCACGATCGGCTTCTTGTCGCCATCCTCGGGCGTCGCCGATGCCCCTCGCGAGCGGCGCAGGATCGCCTTGACGCGTTCACCCAGCAGCCGCATCGAACAGGGTTTGCGGATGAAGTCGTCCGCGCCGATGTTGAAGCCGACCACCTCGTCGATCTCGTCGTCCTTCGACGTCAGGAAGATCGCGGGCAGGTTGGAGATCTGGCGAAGTTTCCTCAGCAGCTCCATCCCATCCATCTTCGGCATCTTCACGTCGAGGATGGCGATGTCGGGCGGGTTGTCCTGCAGGCCGGCGAAGGCCGCGGCGCCGTCATGATAGGCGCGAACCTGGTAACCCTCCGCCTCGAAGAACACCTTCAGGGACTCCACGATGTTCTCGTCGTCGTCCACCAGGGCGATGGTAGCCATATGCGTTAATCTCCTGCGGGGCGTCCCGCTGCGCTGCACCGCGCCATAATCGGCGCCCCAAGCCCTTAGGGCAAGGGCTCGCAGCCGCTTGTCCTGCAAGGGATTCTAGCCCGTTTTCCTCGCGTGGCACGTGAATTGCGGAATACCCGCCAAGCGAACGGCGCCGGCCACGCTCTGGTTAAGGGGTTCCGCCGGCCGCCAGTCAAGGAGAGTTCCATGCAGGTCGTGACGATCAGCGGGTTCAAGGGCGGAACGGGCAAGACCACTATTGCCTCTTTGCTCGGCGTTGCCGCCGTCAAGGACGGCATGCGGGTCGCGGGCCTCGACCTCGACCGCAACACGCGCAATTTCTCGTCCTTCCTCACCACGCGGCGCGCATCCAAACTGCCTTCGCCCGACCACATCATGCTGATGGACCTCGACGTGAACCCGGCCGCTAAGCCGAAACACTCCGGCCGCCTCGAGCCGCTGGTGCGCATGGCGCGCATGGACGGATACGACCTGCTCATCATCGACACCTCCTCGGGAAACCTCGTGGACGTCTACGAAGCCCACCTGCTCGCCGACGTGATCCTCACGCCGATGAACGAATCGCCCGCCGACATGCACGGCCTGTTTGCGCCGCACGGCTCGCTCGCCGCGCCGAAGATCAACTACCGCGAAATGATCGAAACCGTCCGCTTCGACCGCCGCCGCGCCGGCTTGCCCGTCCAGCGCTGGCACGTCGTGATGAATCGCATCGCCGCACTGCCGTCGAAGATCGGCAACACCATCAACGACCGCGTCGAAGTGATCAGCCGCGAAGCCGGGTTCGAACATGTCTGGCGCCTGCGCGACCGCGTCGCCCACCGCGCCCTGGCCCTCGAAGGCCGTTCGGTGTTCGATGAGCCGGTCGAAGGCAGGCTCACCATGAGCGAACTCGCCGGCCGCTCGGAAGTCCGCGCACTCCTCTCGATCCTCGACGTCCCCGCCACGGCCCGGCAGAAGATGGCGGCGTAAGGCCTATCTCGTCGTAGCCGCCGCCAGGCGCAACTGCAGGGCATCGTAGATCGTCGAAATCACCCCTTCGAGATGGCGATCAATCTCCTGCACACTGAAACGCAGGACGTCATAGCCGTTCGCTCGAAGGCGAGCATCTCTCCTCGCATCCTGATTCGGATCATGGTGCGGCCCATCGACTTCGACAACGAGGCGAAGCTCGACACAGCAATAGTCTGGATAAAGGCCGTCGACGACGTTCTGTCGGCGAAAGGATGCGCCCAGCTGTCCATCGAGCAAGGCAGGCCACAGGCGCTTCTCGGTCTTTGAAACCTCACGCCGAAGCCTTTGCGCGAACATCGTCTCTTCGCGCGTCCGCCCAGGCCGAGGCTTTCTTCCCGACCACGACTTCCTGATACGTGCGATCGCTGGCGGTTTTTCTGTCATCGCAATCCCCAATCACGCTCACGCTACAATGGACCCTCACCACGACACGTCGAGCCAATACTTGCCACCGGAAATAACCATGCCCTCCTTCGGGCGGGAGGGACCTTGCTGCCTCAATCGGACGATGAATTTCATCGGCCAGGTCATGCAGCAACAGGGTCCCTCCCGCCCGAAGGGGAGAGCACAGGGGGTCGTGACGCATGCCGAGGCGGCGAGCCTTCCCACCGCGCTCCCCAACTCACGACTCCCAAGTGTCACGTCCCTGACATAGGGTCCCCACGAATCTCACGTGGGAGTTCCGGATGATCCGCAAGACCCTGCTCACAGGCGCCGTTCTTATGGCCTCAGGCTGTGCAGGCATGGATCCCGGCCCCGTCGCCGCCGCTGTCGCGCCTGTCCAGTCCCAGGACAGCTACTACGTCTCCGCTCATGCCGCGGTGAACGCGCGCGCCGCCGAGCGCGGCGCGCCTCGTGCGAAGAACGTCATCCTCTTTGTCGGCGACGGCATGGGCATCGCCACCATCACTGCAGCGCGCATCTATGCCGGCCAGAAGCAAGGGCGTCGACGGGGAGAGCTATCGCCTCGCGATGGAGCAGCTTCCCTACTCGGCGTTCTCCAAGACCTACACCCACGACAGCCAGGTCGCCGACTCCGCCCCCACCGCCGCCGCGATGACCACCGGCGTCAAGTCGTACAACGGCACGCTGGGCGTCACCCAGGCCGCCGACATCAGGAACTGCGCTACCGCAAGAACTGCATCGACGGACAGCCTGTGGGAGATCGCGGAAGACGCCGGACTGGCGACAGGGATCATCTCGACCGCGCGCATCACCCACGCCACGCCGGCCGCCACCTACGCCAAGACCACCGAGCGAGACTGGGAAAGCGACGCCGACGTCTCCGCGCAAGGCAAGGCCGCCGGCTGCATCGACATCGCCAGCCAGCTTCTCGCCTGGCCGCATGGCGATGGCTTCGACGTTATCCTCGGGGGCGGGCGTTCGATGTTCTCGGCCGGAGTCCTCCACCGATCCCGAATACCCCAACCAGAAGGGAAACCGGAAAGACGGCCGCAACATCATGGACGAGTGGAAAGCCAAAGCGCCAAACCGCACCGCTGTCACCGACAAGTCCGGCTTCGATGCATTCGACTGGAAGGGCTCAGGCCAGATCCTCGGCCTCTTCGAACCTTCCCACATGCAGTACGATCTCGACCGCACGGCCTCAAGGGAACCTTCGCTCGCCGACATGACGACGCACGCGATCGAGCGCCTGTCGAAGAACCCCAGGGGCTACATACTTATGGTCGAAGGCGGCCGCGTCGATCATGGCCTCCACGCGGGCAACGCCGCCCGCGCCCTGGGCGATGCAAAGGCCCTCGACGAGGCCGTCGCCGCAGCCGTCGCGATGGCTGGAGAGGATACGCTGATCATCGTCACCGCCGATCACAGCCATACGCTGATGATCCAGGGCTATCCCGACCGCAACAACCCGATCCTTGGCCTCGTCAGGGAAGGCGGCAAGCTCACCCTGGGCCGCGACGGCAAGCCCTACACCACGCTCAGCTTCGCCAACGGCCCCGGCTCGATCTGCAAGGAACAGCCCGACAAGAAGTACCTCTGCGACCGCGCTGACCTCACCAATGTCGACACCGGCGCGAAGGACTTCCTGCAGCAGTCGCTCGTTCCGATGGGATCGGAATCCCACGGCGGAGAAGACGTCGCCATCTTCGCCGGCGGCCCCGGCGCGAACCTCTTCTCCGGCACGGTCGAGCAGAACGAGATCTTCCACGTGATGGCGAAGAGCCTGCGGCTGGTGAAGTAGAAGGCGCTCGCAGACACTTCTGCTTCCAGCCGCAACACGCTAGCGTGCCCGCCTGTACGGAGAACGACTTCATGCGCCTGATCCTCGCCGCTACGATGCTGGCGCTTTCCGCCTGCCAGCCGGCGCCCGACAAGGCCGCCGACGAAGCAAGAGCCCGCGCGGAGATGGGACAGGACGACCCCAACGTCCCGTTCAACCCGCAGCCCCCCGGCCCGCCGCGCACCTACGAAGCCATGTCCAAGACCGCGATGAGCTTCACCCCCGGCGTCCTCACGCTCACGCCGACCGCGCAGAAGTCCGAGAACCTGCCGCCCGGCGCCGTCTTCGCCTTCGGCAATGGCTACACCCTCGAGACCACCCTCAACCCCGGCGGCGCGATGATGGGCCCGCCCGAGCAACACCCGAAATGGGCCTCGATCTTCACCGACATGAACGGCGCCGCAATCGATCCGGAAAAAGTCACCCTCTACGACGTCGACGGCGAGCTGGTCCCCAAAGGCGCCGTCAATGGCGGCTTCTGCAAGAAGACGTCTTTCCTGGCGACCTACACTGTCAAAACCCCCGGCGCCGAAGACCTCACCATCGCCGCCTTCGAGGGCGACTCCTGGCCGCCGAAGGACGCGACCGCCCTGTGCGGCACGTTCAGCTACAGCATGGTGCATTGATCCTGGGCGGCTTGATCCTGTACGCGCGCCGGTGAATGTCGCCACATGAGCGAGAGCTTCGACTACATCATCGTCGGCGCCGGCAGCGCAGGCTGCGTCATCGCCAACCGGCTCTCCGCGAACCCGAAGACCCGCGTCCTGCTGCTGGAGGCCGGCGGCAAGGACGACTGGATCTGGTTCCACATTCCGGTGGGCTATCTCTTCGCCATCGGCAATCCGCGCGCCGACTGGATGTTCCAGACCGAGCCCGAGCCCGGCCTCAACGGCCGCGTGCTGGGCTATCCGCGCGGCAAGGTCATCGGCGGCTCATCCGCCATCAACGCCATGATCTACATGCGCGGACAGGCCGCCGACTATGATGGCTGGCGCCAGCTCGGCCTAACAGGCTGGGGCTGGGATGACGTGCGCCCGCTCTTCCTCAAGCATCAGGACCACATCGCCCCCAACGACCACCATGGCGCCGGCGGCGAATGGCGCGTCGAGCATCCGCGCATGCGCTGGGACATTCTCGACGCCTTCGCCGATGCGGCAGAATCCGCCGGCATCCCGAAGGTCGCCGACTTCAACACCGGCGACAATTCCGGCGTCGGCTATTTCCAGGTCAACCAGAAGATGGGCCGCCGCTGGTCCACGGCCCGCGGCTTCCTCAAGCCTGCGCTCAACCGTTCGAACCTCAAGCTCGAAACCCACGCCATGGTCGAGCGCGTGGTGATGCAGGGCAACCGCGCCACCGGCGTCGCATGGTCGCGCCATCGCGCCGGACAGGCCGAGCGCCACGTCTCCCATGCGGCGCAGGTCATCCTGTGCGCCGGCGCCGTGATGACGCCCAAGCTCCTCGAACTCTCCGGCGTCGGGCAGGGCGAGCGCGTCAGGTCGCTGGGCCTGCCCGTCGTCCGCGACCTGCCGGGCGTCGGCGAGAACCTGCAGGACCATCTCCAGCTCCGCACCATCTACAGGATCACCGGCGCGCCGACGATGAACGAGCAGTATGCGCAGCTCTGGCGCCGTCCGCTGATGGCCGCCGACTACGCGTTCCGCCGCCGCGGCCCGATGACCATGGCGCCATCGCAGATGGGCGCGTTCGCAAAGTCGAACGAGCGCCACGCAACGCCCAACGTGCAGTTCCACATCCAGCCGCTCTCCCTGCCGAAATTCGGCGAGCCGCTGCACACCTTCCCCGCCATGACGATCAGTGTCTGCAACCTCCGCCCGGACAGCCGGGGCAGCATCCACGCCTCGTCTCCCGATCCCGCCAAGGCGCCCAGGATCGCCCCCAACTATCTCGCCGAACCGGCCGACCGCATCACCGCCGTCGAATCCATCAAGCTCGTCCGCCGCATCGTCGCCCAGCCCGCCCTACAAAAATATTCGCCGGAAGAGTTCCTTCCTGGCGCGCAGGTCCAGTCCGACGCCGACCTCGCAAAAGCCGCCGGCGACATCGGCACAACCATCTTCCACCCTGTCGGCACCGCGAAGATGGGCCCGCGCTCGGACGCCAACGCCGTCGTCGACGAACGCCTGCGCGTCTTCGGCGTCGAAGGCCTCCGCATCGCTGACGCCTCCGTCATGCCCCGCATCACCTCCGGCAACACCAATTCCCCGACGATCATGATCGCCGAAAAGGCGGCGCAAATGATTCTGGAGGACGCGGGGTCCTGACGCGCACGTGATCCAGCAATTCGCTTTACCGCCGCCTCGCGCCGGTGCAGCGTTGGCCCCGGGGCTATCCGCACCCGCAAGCCAGAACGCTACAGGGAGGACCATATGGCTGAGTCCGTCTACAAGATCATCGAACTCGTCGGCACGAGCACTGAATCCTGGGAGAAGGCGGCGAAGTCCGCGGTCGAACGCGCGTCGCAAAGTCTCCGCGATCTCCGGGTCGCGGAAGTCAGCGAGCAGGACCTCGTCATCGAGAACGGCAAGGTCACGGCCTTCCGTGCGCGCATCAAGGTCTCGTTCAAGTACGAAGCCCCGGTCAAGTCCAAGTCGAAGCCGCGCTGAGACCTACGTCACCTGCTCGGACACGCGTCCGCTCCCGCCCGCCGACGTCATCTGTCTCTCATCCGGGTGCTGGCGCCAGCCCGTCGTCCGTTAGGTCGACGGCCACACATTGCAATGCCTGTCGCGAGGGTCCGGTTCGCTTGAGGCGTGAAATGGACTTGGCCGACGAGGTTCCCCCTGGACCCGGGGATCGGGGCCCGGGGTTCGGGCCCCGAGATGTGCACGGGGCTCGTCCGCCGCCGGACCATCTGTCCTGAAGTCGTGCCCGAGGCGCCCCGCGACGCGATCCCCTGGCGGCGGCAGGCCATATACCCGTGCAGCCTTCCTCCCCGAAGCAATGTGCACGATCTCGGATTCGTCCCCTGATCTCCCTGGGCGCCCGGCATCTCATTGGTGATGTCGGCGCCGGAATCCCTGGGCGCGTCCAGGAAAAGCCAAACACCAGGACCCCTGCGAAAGCGTCTGGCAATCAACTCGGGCAGACCTGTTTGGCGTTCGATGTCGTGCGTGGAGCATTGGTCGCTCAACACGACCATGCTTGAGCAGGACCGTCGCTCATGCCCGCCCGCCGCAGCATCGATAGCGCGAACCGTCCAACAGCCGGCCCAATAAAAATATCAATAATTCAAGGACAAACGAAAAAAATAGGAAAGTTGTCCTAAAATGCCGAAATCGGGCTTATATTTCGGGCCAGCAAGGAGGGACACATGTCCGGACAACGAAGCTTGATCGAACAGCAACTTCTCAAGATGGAGGCCCAGCGGCGGATGCGCGCGGGCGATGCTTGCGCCGAAATTGCGAGCGGCCTCGGCATCTCGCAGTCCACCCTCGGCAACTGGGCGGCCGAAGGCCGCTGGCGCAAGAGAGACATTGTCTTCGAACGTAGCGATGAACGTGGCCAGGCCCTTCTGGCCCAGATCGCCGAAACCAAGATCCGCGAATACGAGGAAACCGAAAGGCGCGCCGCCCGGGCCCGGGAGCTTGGCGAATCCGCCATGAAAGCGATGCAGGCCGCCGATCCGGACGGGGATGGGACGGCGCCAGGGATGACGGCCCTGCCGACGCATCAGTTGTCCCTGGCGATGGCGCACGACCTGTTGCAGCAGGGCCGGCTCGATGATGCAGACCGTGCGGCCCGTTTCGCCATGCGGTTCGCACAGGCGCAGAAGGCTACGAACGACCGCGACAGCCTGCAGTGGCGGGCCGACCGCGAGCGCATCCTTGACTGGTGGCAGAAGCACCGTGACGGCTTCAACGCCTTTCACAAGTACGCCAGCGAATCAATCGACGAGCTGAAGTCGATGGTCCGATACGAGCGGCGGGCATGGGAAGCTGGCATGTGTCCGACCTGCTCGCGCCCTGCAGACTTCTGGCCGGCCGAAATGGACAAGGTCGCGGATGCAATGGTTGAGCGGATGGAAGACAGCGAGCTGGCCGAGAAGACGCAAGAGGCCCGGTACGGGCAAGACATGCGCGGCGAGAAACGGGAATGACAGGGGTGACCGGGCCGGTGGTGGCGTCGGTGGTGTTGGTGTTGGTGTTGGTGTTGGTGTTGGTGTTGGTGTTGGTGAAACGATCGCCCCATCCAGGGCCGGCGAACACCGGGTTCAGGGCTCGACGAATCCGAATTCTCCGGCCTGGCGGCGATCCGGATCCGTCAGACACTGTCCAGACCCCCGGGTTTTCCTCTGCACCTGCGGGGCTGCGCCCAGAATCGGCGCCAAGCATCGACGGCGGAGAGAGCACAGCGCCCCTTTGCCGGTCGCATTTGACCCCATTCGCCCCCGGATATACGTCTCGCGCCGACAATCCCGGAGCCTCCCCATGGCCGTGTCCACCTATCTCGATTTCGAAAAGCCCCTCGCCGATCTCGAAAGGAAGATTGCCGAGCTGGAAACCGCCGGCGGCGAAGCCGTCGAGGATGAAGTCGAAAAGCTCCGCGAGAAGGCCGCGAAACAGCTCGAGCACATCTACAGCCACCTCAACGCCTGGCAGAAGACCCAGGTCGCGCGCCATCCCGACCGGCCGCACTTCCTCGACTATGTGGAATCGATGTTCGAGGAATTCGTCGAACTCGCCGGCGACCGCAAGTTCATGAACGACGACGCCATCCTCGGCGGCCTCGCCCGGTTCCGCGGCAAGCCGGTCGTCGTTATCGGCCACGAAAAGGGCCGCGACACCCAGACCCGGCTCAAGCACAATTTCGGCATGGGCAAGCCAGAGGGATATCGCAAGGCCGTCCGTCTCATCGAACTCGCCGGCCGGTTCAATCTCCCGGTCATCGCCCTGGTCGACACCTCCGGCGCCTTCCCGGGAAAAGGCGGCGAAGAACGCGGCCAGGCCGAAGCCCTCGCTCGCGCCATCGAAGCCTGCCTGACACTCGACACCCCGATGATCTCGGTCATCGTCGGCGAGGGCGGATCGGGCGGCGCCGTTGCGCTCGCCTCCGGCAACAAGGTGCTGATGATGGAGCATGCAGTCTACTCGGTGATCTCGCCCGAAGGCGCCGCTTCGATCCTGTTCCACGACGCCAAGCGCGCCAAGGACACCGCCGAGGCAATGAAGATCACGGCGCAGGATCTCGAAAAATTCCGCATCGTCGACGCCGTGGTGCCTGAACCCATGGGCGGCGCCCATCGCGACCCGAAGGATGCCATGCAGCGCGTCGGCGATGCGATCGAGGAAGCCCTCGCCGGCCTCGCCGGCCTCTCGCCCGACGATCTTCGCGCGCAGCGCAAGGACAGGTTCTACGCCATTGGCCGGGAGGGGCTTGCATGAGCCGGGCGCTGGATACTGCGGAAGCCGAAGCTCGCAAGATCCACGAGGAGTGGGTCGCCCAGAGCCAGAGGTGGGCCGCTATTCCCGGCGCCGCTCTCGCCATGTTCGCCGTCGACCAGCAGATGATCGGACGCATGGCCGACGCCTTCGAAGTCAAGCGCGCTCCGGCCAACCCCTACATGGCGGCCTGCGCCCTGGCCTGGACCCGCAGTTCGCTCGACGCCACCTTCGGCTTCCACGCTTGGATGTTGCCCTGGGCCTCCCAGGGCCTGCGCGAACAGGTCCTGAACCGCACCACCGAACGCTTCAGCGAAGCGATGATCACAGCCCTGCGCGCCAAGTCGCCGCTCAGCTAGGCATGGCGTGAGCCGCTGAAAGCAAAGGCCCGGACAGCAACCTGTCCGGGCCTCTCGTTCAAACCGCTTGCTGGCTTTTCAGGGTCAGCCCGGCATCAACACTGTATCGACAACGTGGATCACGCCGTTCGATTGCATGACGTCGCCAATGGTGACGTGCGACATGCCGCCCTTCTCGTCGGTGAGCATGATCGCGCCGCCAGCCGCGGTCGCCGTCAGCGCGCCGCCCGACACTGTCTTCAGCATCGCCTTGCCGCCGCCGGCCTGGATCGCCTTCGAAATGTCTGCGGCAGTCATGCGCCCGGAGACCACGTGATAGGTCAGCACTTTCTGCAGCGTCGTCTTCATCTCGGGCTTCACGAGACCGTCGACGGTTCCCGGGGGCAGCTTGCCGAACGCGGCATTGGTCGGCGCAAAGACCGTGAACGGGCCAGCACCAGACAGCGTTTCCACAAGCCCGGCCGCCTTCACGGCTGCGACCAGAGTCGTGTGATCGGCTGAGTTCACTGCATTTTCGACGATCGTCTTGGACGGATACATCGCTGCGCCGCCGACCATCACGGTCTTTTCGGTCATCTGCGCCGGCGGCGTTTGCGGCATGGCGCCGGGCGGGCTTGCCTGCATCGAGTCCGAAGCCGACATCTGGGCCGTGGTCGAGGACTTGGTGGTCGCGTCGTCGTTCATGCAGCCCGAAGCTGCGAGCGACATCAGCGCAGCGACTGCGCCTGTTCTAAGGGTCGTCATTGAAATCTCTCCTGGTCGCCCGAACACCCAACCGTCATACGCAGGCTCGAGTTGACTGGATCGGCATCGCACACAACCGATTGCAGTTGACTTGGGATGCGTATGGAGTGAGAAGCTCGCCCGCTTTCGATGGAGAAGGCCGATGAGCACGGTGACCGTCTGATTCAGGCCAGCTGAGGCTGGCCGGGCACGCAGTGCTCTCGCGCGCGATCGCCGGATCGCGCCTCCCTGACATTTTCGGAAGCATCTCAAATGTTCGAATTCCTGAGGCGTTCCTCGCCCTTGTGGCGGCATGCGTCCTTCAATCGTCTCTGGGCGGCCCAGGCGCTGTCGGCATTCGGCAATCGCATCACGCGCACCGCCCTGCCGATCATCGCCGTCGTGGTCCTGTCGGCCGGACCGGCCGAGGCAGCGATCCTGTCCGCGATCAGCTTCTTGCCGATCGTCCTTGCCGGACTTCTTGGCGGCGGCTTTGTCGAGCGCTCCAACAAGCTGCGCCTGATGATTGCGATGGACCTTGCCCGTTTCGCCGCGGTCATGGCGGCGCCGATTGCGTGGTATTTCGGCGTGCTCAGCTTTCCGTTGCTCTGCGGCATCGCCGCGCTTTCTGGTCTCGCCGGTGCGCTGTTCGCCAACGCCGACGTCTCGATCCTGCCGCGTCTTGTCGGCAAGGACCAATTGGTCGAGGCGAACTCCCGCATCCAGGCAACCGAGTCCATCGCGGAGCTGACCGGCCCCGGCGCTGCCGGGGTGCTGATCGGCGTCCTCTCGGCGCCCGTCGCCGTCATTGCAGACGCGTTGACGTTCCTGTGGTCGGCCTTCTGGCTCTGGCGTATCCCGAAGGAGGACGGCGAGCCGCCCGAACCGACAAGGCGTGACCTTGCGGACCAGCCGTCGCCGCTTGAGACGTTGCAGCGTGATGTGGTCGTGGGGTTTCACGCAATTGCAGGACGGCCGGCCTTGGTTGCGACCACCCTGGCCATGCTGGTCTTCTACCTTTCGGCCGGCGCGTTCGCGGCGCTCTACACACTCTTCATGCTGCGCGAGCTGGGCCTCACCCCGCTCATCATGGGGGCGATCATCTCCGTCGGCGGAGCAAGCGCGCTGGTCGGCTCGCTGATTGCAAGGCCGCTGGCGAAACGCCTCGGCTTTGGACCTACGCTAGTCCTCGGCTTCGGCATCGCCATGTCAGGCACGCTGATGCTGATCCCGGCGGCGTTTGCCGGAGCTTGGGCGCCGGCCTTCATGCTGGGCCAGCAACTTCTGGGTGATTCCGGCTTCATGATCTTCACGATTCTTTCCACCAGCCTGAACCAGAAGCTTCTGCCCGAGCACGAGATCGCGCGGGCCAACGGCTTCTACCAGGCGGTGGCGGGCGTCGCGATGACCGCTTCTCTCCTTGGCGCCGGGGCGATCGCCGAAGCGATCGGGGTGAAGCTGACGGTCATCGGCTCCGCGGGCCTGGGCTTGCTTGGGCTCGCACCCCTGCTGACGCCGGCGCTGCTCCGCATGCACGATGAGCCGGCCGGCGCTCCAGGATAGTTGTGTTGCGCTAGGCCCGCGCCGCTGCGGTAACGTCGCCGTGGCAGTTCTTGTAGCGCTTGCCTGAACCGCACGGGCAGGGGGCGTTGCGCGGCGTCGAGGCCCACGCCGGATTGACCGTCGGCTTGCCCGATGTCTGCTCTGGCGCCGCCTGGGCGGTGACCGGCGCGGGACGCGCCTGCGCTGTCTGCGGCAGGGCCTCGCCGGGATTGGCGCCGCCCTGCGGCTCCTGCACGAACTGGCCGCGCATCAGCACGCGGGTCACGCCCGAGCGCAGGTCGGACAGCAGCCGTTCAAACAGCGTGAAGGCTTCGTTCTTGAACTCGTTCAGCGGGTCACGCTGCGCGTAGCCGCGCAGGTGGATAACCGAGCGAAGCTGATCGAGATGCCAGAGATGTTCGCGCCAGCGCACGTCGACTTCCTGAAGCAGGACCTGCTTCTCCAGCCAGCGCATGCGCTCTTCGCCGACATTGGCGCTCTTGGCTGCGTAAAACTGGTCGGCGGCGGCCACGAGCTTCTGGGCGACTTCCTGGGTGGCGGCGCCTTCTTCATTGGCCCACTCGCGGATCGGAACCTGCATCCCAAGCGTCTCGCCGATCTCTTCCTCGAGATCGGCCATGTTCCACTGCTCGGCGTAGGATTTCTCCGGCATGTGGCGCAGGCACATGTCCATGATGAGCTGCGTGCGCATCTCGTTGATCGTTTCGGAGACGTTGCCCGAGCGCATGAACTCGATGCGCTGCTCGAAGACGGCCTTGCGCTGGTCGTTGATGACGTCGTCGAACTTGAGGAGGTTCTTGCGGATCTCGAAGTTGCGCTGTTCGACGCGCTTCTGCGAGGTCTCGAGCGCCTTGTTCATCCACTTGTGGGTGATGGCCTCGTCTTCCTTGATTCCGAGGCTGCGCATGATGGCGTCGAGGCGTTCGGCGGCGAAGATGCGGAGCAGGTCGTCCTCAAGGCAGATGTAAAATTTCGAACGGCCCGGGTCGCCCTGGCGTCCGGTCCTGCCGCGAAGCTGGTTATCGATGCGGCGGCTTTCGTGGCGTTCGGTGGCGAGCACGTAGAGGCCGCCGGCGGCGATCGATTCCGCCTTCTTCGTCTCGACATCGCGGGTGATGCCGGACTTGAGCTCCGCCATCTCTTCCTCGGTAAGGTCGCGGCCGAGGGTCTTCGCGCGCTCCGCGCTTTCGTCGGCGATGCGCATTTCGAGATTGCCGCCGAGCTGGATGTCCGTGCCGCGGCCGGCCATGTTGGTGGCGACAGTGATGTTCCCGGGCACGCCGGCCTGGGCGACAATGTGCGCTTCCTGTTCGTGGTGGCGCGCATTCAGCACCCGGTGGGGGATCTTCTCGGCCGCAAGGAGGCTCGACAAGACTTCGGATTTCTCGATCGATACGGTGCCAACCAGCACGGGCTGCTTGCGGCGCACGCAGTCGCGGATGTCGGCGATGATCGCCTTGTACTTCTCCTTGGCGGTCCGGTAGACGACATCGTCCTCGTCGATCCGCTTGACCGGCTTGTTGGTCGGCACCTCGACGACTTCCAGCTTGTAGATGTCCTGGAATTCGGCCGCCTCGGTCGAGGCCGTGCCGGTCATGCCGGCCAGCTTGTCGTAGAGCCGGAAATAGTTCTGGAAGGTAATCGAGGCCAGCGTCTGGTTCTCGGGCTGGATCTTGGTCTTTTCCTTGGCCTCGATCGCCTGGTGGAGGCCCTCCGAGAGACGCCGGCCCTGCATCATGCGGCCAGTGAACTCGTCGATCAGCATCACCTCGCCATTCTTGACGATGTAGTCCTTGTCCTTGTGGAACAGCTTGTGGGCGCGCAGCGCCTGGTTCGCATGGTGGACGAGGGTGATGTTGGCGGGTTCGTAGAGCGAGCCCTGCAGGATCCCGGCCTGCACCATCAACTCTTCGATCTTCTCGTTGCCGGTCTCGGAGAACACGACCGAGCGCTGTTTCTCGTCCAGCGTGAAGTCGTCCTTGGAAAGTTGCGGGATAATCGCGTCGATGGAAATGTAGAGGTCCGAGCGGTCGTCGGTCGGGCCTGAGATGATCAGTGGCGTGCGGCTCTCATCGACCAGGATGGAATCGACCTCGTCGACCATCGCGAAGCGGTGGCCGCGCTGCACCATGTCGGCCAGCGAGTACTTCATGTTGTCGCGCAGGTAGTCGAAGCCGAACTCGTTGTTGGTGCCGTAGGTGATGTCGCATGCGTAGGATGCGCGGCGCTGGGCGTCGTCGAGGCCGTGGACGATCTTGCCGACCGACATGCCGAGGAAGCGATAGACCTGGCCCATCCAGTCCGCGTCGCGGCTGGCGAGGTAGTCGTTGACCGTGATGACGTGGACGCCCCGGCCTTCCAGGGCGTTGAGGTAGACGGGCGCCGTGGCGACCAGGGTCTTGCCTTCGCCTGTGCGCATCTCGGCGATGGCGCCCGAATGCAGGATCATCCCGCCGATCAGCTGAACGTCGAAATGCCGCATCCCGAGGGCGCGTTTGGAGGCCTCCCGGACCGTTGCGAAGGCTTCCGGCAGGATGTCGTTGAGGCTGGCGCCGTTGGCGACCTGCTGGCGGAAGTCGCGGGTGCGCTGCTTCAGAGCCTCGTCTGAGAGCGCCTCGGTGACAGGCTCCAGAGCGTTAATCCGCTGGACGATGCCCTTGTAAGGACGGATTTTACGGTCGTTGACGGAGCCAAGGAGTTTTTGGAGCATAAACCTACCCGCTGCCAGCCCTCCGCGACCGTCGCGGCGCCCCATGGTATATAGTGTATCCGGGAGAGTTATCCGGCCTCGGCTACACGCGCTTTCGCAGGGGAAATCTCCCTCGACTTGCGCTGTCGCGAGACGTAAGGACCGGCCTACCCAGTGTCAATCCAAACGCTGGTTAGGTCCTACAGCTTGATTACTGCTTAAAACAGCTTGAGGAGCAAAGGCATGGCAGGTCGCATTCGCCTCCTTGCGACGGCGGCAGGCGCCCTGGCCGCCGGCCTTCTGCTGACCGCCTGCGGCAAGACCCCGCCCCAGAGCGAGGCGTCCGCTACGGTCGAAGGATCGGCTGTCGCCGCCCTGGTAAACGGCCAGCCGATTTATGTTTCGGACGTCAACAACGAGGCCAAGGTCCAGAACCTGATCACCGGCGAGGAAAAACTGGAGATTGAGTCCGCCGAATTCAACGAAATCCTGGACCAGCTCATCGACATCAAGCTCCTGGCCCAGGAAGCCATCACCCGGGGCCTGGATGAGGATTCCCAGGCCCGCCACCGTCTGGAAACCGCACGGGAGAACATTCTCGGCAACATCCTGGTCGACACCGTCGTCGCCGAGCGGGTTGACGAGGCGGCGATAAAGAAGATGTACGAAACCCAGATCGCGATCTGGGAACTGGGCGACGAGGCCCATGTCCGCCACATTCTCGCCCCCTCGAAAGACGCCATCGAGAAGGTCGCCGCAGAGCTCAAGGCCGGGGCCGACTTCGCCGTTCTGGCGTCGCGCCGGTCCACCGACGACGCGACCAAGATGGAAGGCGGCGACCTCGGCTACATCAAGGCCGACGAGGCGACGCCCGAATTCGCCAAGGTGATCCGCGATACGCCGACCGGCGGCATCTCCAAGCCGTTCGAGGCGGAGGATGGCTGGCACGTCGTCAAGATCGACGAGCGTCGCAAGGAGCAGCCGCCCGCCCTCGAAGAGCTGCGTGGACCGATCCTCAAGCATCTCACCATGATGCAGATCGGCGACGTGCTGAAGGAACTGCGTCAGGAGGCGAAGATCGAGAAGCAGACTTCGCCGCGCAACTCCACCCTCGACACCGATCCCTTCGAGACCACTCCCGCTCCCAGCACCACCACTACCAGCACCACCACCACCACCAGCACCAGCGCAACCACCACTCCCACTCCCATTCCCACTCCCACACCTGCCGGGCCGGTGGGGGAGAGCCGGCCGGGGACGGCGGGGCAGTGACGATGTGGGGGTGAATTTGAGCAGCAACAAGAACCTTCCCGTATCGCCGCTTGCGCCGGAGCGGTTTCCCAGCCTGCCGAAGGTCGCCGGCATTGCGGCGGCGACACATTCGCTGGGCCTCTACAAGGGCGCGAAGCGCGACGACCTGCTGGTGGTCCATTTTCCGGAAGGCGCCTCAGCCGGAGGCGTGTTCACGACCTCGTCAACACGGTCGGACGATGTCGACTGGGGCAGGGCGGCGCTGAAGGCCGGCGGCGGCAAGGCGCGGGTGCTGGTGGTCAACACCGGCAATTCCAACGCCTTCACGGGCGCAGCCGGTATCGCCAAGAACCGCGCCACCATCGCGGCGGCGGTCGAACTGGCAGGGTGCAACAGCCACGAAGTCTTCGTCTCGGCCACCGGCGTGATCGGCGAACCGCTGGACCCGAAGATCGTCTCCGGCGGCGTCGCCGCCGTGTGGGGCCGGCTGGCCGCGCCCAACTGGGAGACCATCGCCAACGCCATCCGCACCACGGACACGTTTGCCAAGGCTGCCGGCGAGACCGTCAACCTCAACCGCCGCAATGTCGCGATCGCCGGGGTCGCCAAGGGTTCGGGCATGATCATGCCGAACATGGCGACGACGCTGAACTACGTATTCACGGATGCGGCGCTCACCGGCCGCTGTGCGCAGGCGCTGATCGCGCGATACTGCGACCTCACCTATAACTGCATCACGGTCGATGGCGACACGTCGACCTCGGACACGCTGATGCTGTTCGCGACGGGCGCCGCAGGCGGCGAGCCGATCGACGATCCCGACGATCCGCGCCTTGCCGATTTCAGCGCGGCCCTGCACCGCGTGCTGAAGGACCTCGCCCTCCAGATCGTCCGCGACGGGGAGGGCGCCACCAAGATCATCGAGATCGAGATCACCGGCGCGGCCTCGGAGACATCCGCCAAGACCATCGCCGCCTCGATCGCCAACTCGCCCCTGGTCAAGACCGCGCTTGCCGCAGGCGACGCCAACTGGGGCCGGGTGGTGATGGCGGTCGGCAAGTCGGGCGAGCCGGTGGAGCGCGACCGGCTCTCTGTCTGGTTCGGCGATCACATGGTCGCCAAGGAAGGCTCGCGCGCGGCCGACTATTCGGAAGCCAAAGCCACCCGGGCCGTTCAGGGCCCAGAGATCTTCATCCGCGCCGATGTGGGCGTCGGCAGCGCAAAAGCCACGGTTTGGACCTGTGACCTCACCGATGGTTACGTGAAGATAAACGGCGCCTACAGAAGTTGATGGGCGCCCTGAACGTGGTTCTCACCTCGCTATGACAAAACAGACAGGCGCAAGACCGTTGGTTCTCGTGGCCGCGGCTGCGCTTGTGCGGAAGGACGGGCGTCTGCTTCTGCAGCAGAGGCCAAAAGGGAAACCGATGGCGGGTCTCTGGGAATTCCCAGGCGGAAAGGTCGAAACCGGCGAACACCCCGAGGGTGCGCTGGCTCGCGAACTCCGTGAAGAACTCGGTCTCGAGATCGCGACGAGCGACATCGAGGCGTTCCATTTCGTCTCCCATGCCTATGACGACTTCCACCTGCTGATGCCGGTTTTCCTGGTGCGGCAGTGGGGTGGGGAACTCGAAGCCAGAGAGGGTCAACAGCTCGCCTGGGTTTCGGCTGACGAGATCCGGCGCTATCCCGCGCCGGCGGCCGACCTGCCCATCTACGAGCGCTTTATCGATTGGTCGAAAGCGGGACGCGCATGAACGCCCTGAAGCACCTTCTCCAGAAGCTCAAGGATCGCTCCGGCGCGACCGTCATCGAGTACTGCCTGATCGCAGGCATCCTCGCCCTCGGCATCATCGGCGGCGCAACCGCCGTCGGCGGCTCGACCAACAGCACGTTCGAGAACGTCAACAGCGGCGTCTGGGGCAGCTAAGCTCCGTGCACGATTTCGGATTCGACCCCTGATCCCTGTGTGTGCCTGGTGTCTTGCCTGGCCTTGGTGACAGGACTTTCCGGAACGCGCCAAGTATTCCACCACCAAGACCACCAATACGAGTTGGACGCCAAGTCTCCGCCGCCTACCCAAAACGGGTTGAGCCCCCCGGGGCGTGGGCAGAAACCAACTTTCGGAGTTCCTTAACCACAATTCTTCCAAATTCGCCGCGCGGCAAGCTGTGCGCCTGGGGCGACACGATTATGCCGCCTGCGGAGACGTACGAGATGAGCCTATTCCGGGCAACGAATGGCGCTCCGCGGTGGCACCTGGTCTACTTTGCGCTTGCCGCGTTTGATCTTCTGACCGTCCTGATCAGTCTGACTCTCTCACATACTTTGATGACGATGTATTCCCAGTCCGCGGAAACCAACCGCGCCTGGTCTGGCCGGCTCAGCGCGATCAGCGAGTTGGGAGACCTCGCCCAGGCGGCCAACGCCCCCGGCAACGACGTGTTTGACAACAATGACGTTCCCTCGGAACGCGCCAAGCGCGATGCGGCACTGGCTTTGTTCAATACGCAGCTTGCGGCCATTCAGTCGGAACTCGCGCTTGGCGTGACGAGCGATGAACAACAGCGAATCTCGACGTCGCTTGGCGCCACCGTGCGGGCAATGGATGACATGATTGCGGAGGCCGAGCAGATATTTCGATACTTCGAGGCCTCCGATCCTCGCTCCGCGGGAAAACGGATGGCGTCGATGGATCGCGCCTACGCTCGTCTGACGCGCAGCATCTCTGCAACTGTCGACGTCGTGCAGTCCATTCAGATCGGCCACCTCGATCGGCAAGTTGCCAGCGCACATGATCTGCAGGGGATCGAGTTGGTCATCGGCCTGCTCATTGTGATCATGGTCGCAGGCGTGACGCTGTATGGTCACAACCTTGGAAAGGTGATGCAGCGACAGGCCGCCGCGATGAGACAAGCGCAACAGTCCGAACAAGCCAATCAGGCGAAGTCGAACTTCCTCGCTTCGATGAGCCACGAAATCCGCACGCCCATGAATGGCATCCTCGGAATGGCGCAAGCGATCGAGACCGCCGAACTGCCGCCTGCCGAACGTGAGAAGGTATCGATCATTCTGGAATCGGGCGCGTCGTTGATGACGTTGCTGAACGATGTGCTGGATTTCTCGAAGATTGAAGCTGGAAAACTCGACATCGCGCCGATCCCGGGCGACCTTCTGCACACGTTGAAACGTACGACCAAACTGTTCGAGGCTCAGGCGAAGGAAAAGGGGCTTGAGCTGATCGTCAGCCGTGATCCGGGCATCGAAAATCACCTTGTGTTCGACTCGGTGCGCGTACGCCAGTGCATCAGCAACCTGCTTTCGAATGCGATCAAGTTTACGGAGAAGGGGAGCGTCACCCTGTTGATTTCGACGCGGCCGCTGGCCGACGGCGAGCGCCTTGCCGCAATTGAAATCGTGGATACCGGGATCGGCATGAGTCCGGACGTTCAGGCCAATCTGTTCCAGGTGTTCACCCAGGCGGACGCCTCAACAACCCGTCGCTTTGGCGGGACGGGTCTCGGCCTCGCGATATCGCGCCAACTGGCCCGCCTCATGGGCGGCGACATCATCGTAGAAAGCGCTGACGGCAAAGGATCGCGCTTCACGTTCACGTTCAGGGCGAAAACTTGCGTTCCGGCCCAAAAAGCGGCCGCAGTCATCGAAACGCCTGTGCCTGCGCGTTCGCCGCCAAGCATGACACTTCGCGGTCGCCGCGTGCTGTTGACGGACGACAATGCGGTCAACCGGCAGGTCATAAAACTGTTTCTCGCTCCCCATGGCTGCGAGATCACGGAAGCAACCAACGGTCAGGAGGCGCTCGACAAGCTTGCGGCGGCGCCGTTCGACCTCGTGCTGCTGGATGTCCACATGCCCGTCATGGACGGCAAGGAAGCAATCCATAGGATACGTTCAAGCACCGGCCCGTGGCGAAGCATTCCAGTGATTGCATTGACGGCCGACGCCATGGCTGGCGATCGTGAAAAGTTGATTGCGCTAGGCATGACCGAGTATCTGAGCAAGCCGGTCGATCAGCGCGAGCTTGCCGCTCGGATGAGCCAGGTGCTTGATCTTCAAGCTGCGCCTGGTTTGGCTTCCGCGTCGGCGGCCTGACACCAGCGACTGACTGAATCCAGCGCCTTCGACCAAGCTCCGGACGACAAACGGGACTGACGGCTGCGGCCCCCAAGACCGCCGTGCCGCCACGCTGTTACAAACGGCCTGGCCGGTCCATTCCGGCCACTCGGCTGGACACTGAGCGCGCGATCGGTATGCGTCAGCGCGGCTTGGGTCCGCTCTTTTCGCCGGCGGGAAGTTCCTTCGTCCCGAGCGCATCGGCGAGGCGGACCGTGGCGCTGCCGGGGCGTTTCGGCTGTGGCTGGTCCGGCGCCGGCGCCCATCCTGACAGGGCGATGAATTCGAAGGTTGCCCGCACGCGTCCGTCGGGATCGGCGAAGCGCTGGGCGTAGATCTCCATCGCGCGCAGGAGAATGCCGCGCGTCAGCGGCGGAGCGTCGCGATTCATGAGGGAGGCCGTCTCGCCCATGCCGCGCAGGTCCTGCAGCAGTCTCAAGGGGTGCGCGTAGCGCACGGTGCGCGCATCGTTGTCGGCGACCGGCATGGCGAAGCCGGTGCGCTGCAGCAGGCCGGCGCCGTCGATCACGTCGACGAAGGGCGAGATGCGGTTGGCGGCGCCGCCGCGGGTTTCTTCCTCCGCTGCAAGGAGCGACTGGCGCAGTTCGGTCAGCGTGCGGCCGCCGAGCACGACGCCGATGAAGAGCCCGTCCGGCGTCAGCGCGCGGCGGATCTGGATCAGCGCGCCTGGCAGGTCGTTGACCCAGTGCAGCGACAGGGCCGAGACGACGAGATCGAACGAGGCGTCGGCGAAGGGGAGCGCTTCCTCGTCCGCTGCGACGCCGAGCGGCGGCCGGGCGAAGGCAGGCGACAGGTCCGACGACACGATCTCGCCGATCCGGTCGCCGAGGGCAGGGTTGGACCGGAGGGTGCGTCCCAGTGTCCCGTCATGGGCGCCGAGATCGAGGACGCGACCAAATTTCCGGTTGATGGCGGAAAGCCGAAGGGCGATGTCTTCTGCTGCGGCTTGCTTGAGGAAGGCGAACTCGCCAAATCTTGCGGCGGCGCGGGTGCGCCGGGCGGACACAAGGCGGCGGTCGAAGATCCGCATCGGATCGTTCGGCGGCTTCGGGGTCGGGAGGGTAGGGGTTGGATCGGCCATCTGGGCCCCGTGTAGCGCTTTCGCACGCCGCGCATAAGCCGCGCCGGCGCAACGCGCATGTGGAAAGGCTCGCCGGCATCATCTGGCCGCAGCGGTCGCTGATCACGGGCCGCGAGGTCGCGGGGCCGGGCGCGCTGGAGCCGGACCTGTGGGCGAAGCTGAGCTTCATTTCCGATCCCGTCTGCGCCCGGTGCGGCGCGCCGTTCGAGATCGCGGTCGATGTCGGGCAGGTGTGCGGCGCATGCCTGGCGCGGCCACCGGCCTATGAGCGCGCCCGGGCGGCGCTGATCTATGGCGATGTCTCACGCGATCTGGTGCTGGGGCTGAAATACCAGGGTCGGCGCGATTCCCTCGACCTGCTCGCGGGATGGATGGCGGGCGCAGGCGTGGAGCTGCTCAAGGACGCCGATCTCATCGTGCCGGTTCCGCTGCATTACTTCCGCCTCATCCGGCGGGGGTTCAACCAGTCGGTATGGCTTGCCGCCGCGCTGTCGCGGCGCAGCGGGGTCGCCCTGTCGGTGGACGCGCTGAAGCGCATCCGCGCGACGCCGATCCAGGGCGGGCTTTCGGCGGACGGCCGCCGCCGCAATGTCCAGGGCGCTTTCGCTGTCCGGAAATCGCGGGAGGCTCGCCTGAAGGATCAGAAAATCCTGCTGGTCGATGACGTCCTGACGACGGGCGCCACGGCGGAAGCCTGTTCAAGGACCCTGAAAAAGGCGGGGGCCGGCTGCGTCGATGTGCTCACACTGGCGCGTGTTGCGGCGCCCCGGGCCCTTCCCATATAGATTTGGAACGATTCCAGGGCGCATCGCCTGGTTGTCCAGATTCAAGTTTGGCGCCCTGTATTTGGCAGTTGTTCAGCTTCTCCGCATCAGGATCAGGCTGGAGCAGCGAGGATGGAGTTTAGCGTGACGGCCCGGGTCGAGATCTATACGCGGGACTATTGCGGCTACTGCTCGCGGGCCAAGGCGCTGCTTGCGGGCAAGGGCGTGACGTTCACCGAGTACAATGCCAGCGAGGATCCTGCGATGCGGCGCGAGATGATCCAGCGGAGCCATGGCGGGATCACCTACCCGCAGGTCTTCATCAATGGCCGCCATGTCGGCGGCTCCGACGACATCCACGATCTCGACATGGCGGGGCGGCTCGATCCGCTGCTCGCCGAAACAGCAGCCGCCTAGAGGTAGACGTGATCCGCTATTCTCTCGCATGCGTGGGGGAGCACAGGTTCGAGGCATGGTTCTCGAACTCGAAAGCCTATGACACGCAGAGCAAGCGCAAGCTGGTGGAGTGCCCGGTGTGCGGCAGCCACGAGGTGAAGAAGCAGATCATGGCGCCGGCGATCCGCTCGTCGGAGAAGAAGTCGGCCGAGGTTTCCGAAGCCGCTGAATCGCCTGAAGCCGCCATGGCCCGGATGGCCGGCGAGATCCGCCAGAAGATTGCTGAAAGCCACGACTATGTCGGCGACAGGTTCGCCGACGAGGCGCGCTCGATGTTCTATGGCGAAGCCGAGCACCGCCCGGTGTGGGGCGAGGTGGACCCGGACACGGCAAAGGACCTGATCGAAGAGGGCGTGCCGGCCATGCCTCTGCCCAAGCCGTTTGCGCCGGAGCCGCCGCGCAAGAGGGCGAAGCTGAACTGAAGCGCCGGATTTTGTGCGCTTTGGGGCGCTTTGGCTCGGTCCGGCGCTTGTGCTAGGGTAGTCGTCCGATTTCCTGAGATTTCCGCCCAAGGGCTCTGCAATGACCATGGCTTTCGTCGACGCCGCAGAGGCTCCGGCCCGCCACACGGGCGAGATCAAGCTGCATGGGCCCGAAGCGTTCGAAGGCATGCGCCGGGCCGGGCGGCTGGCGGCCGAATGCCTCGACATGCTGGCGCCGCACGTTGTTCCCGGCGTGCTGACGTCGGCGCTGGATGACCTGGCGCGCGAATTCGTGCTTTCACGCGGCGCGCTGCCGGCCTGCCTGTTCTACAAGGGTTACCGCCATACGATCTGCACGTCGGTGAACCATGTGGTGTGCCACGGTATTCCCGGCGCCAAGGCGCTGAAGGACGGCGACATCGTCAATATCGACGTGACGGTGATCATCAACGGCTGGCACGGAGACACGTCGCGGATGTATTCCGTCGGCGAGGTCAAGCGCAAGGCGATGCGCCTGATGGACGTAACCTACGAATGCATGATGCGCGGGATCGAGGCGGTGAAGCCCGGCGCGCGGCTGGGCGATCTCGGCGCGGCGATCCAGGAGCATGCGGAGCGGCAGCGCTATTCTGTGGTCGAGGCGTTCTGCGGGCACGGGCTGGGACGCGTGTTCCATGACTCCCCCAACATCCTGCATTTCGGCCGCCGCGGACAGGGCGAGCGGCTGTTGCCGGGGATGATCTTCACGGTCGAGCCGATGATCAACCTTGGGCGGAAGGATGTAGCGCTGCTGGCCGACGGCTGGACGGCGGTGACGCGCGACAGGTCCTTGTCGGCGCAATACGAGCACTCGGTCGGCGTCACCGAGACCGGGTGTGAGATCTTCACCGCCTCTCCGACCGGGCAGCACACGCCACACGCCACCGGTCCAAAGTCCTGACGGCGCGCCACTATGGGCAGGGGGGCCAACAGGGGCGCGGATACAAGGACGGACGGGGGGAAGTCATCGAAGAGCGGAACGGCGGAAGCGCCGATCAAGCATTTCCACGGACACCGTGAGCGCCTGCGCCAGCGCGTCCTACAGGATGACGGCTCGCACCTTGCGGACTACGAGCTGCTCGAAATGCTGCTCTGCGCCTTCATCCCGCGCGTCGATGTAAAGCCAATCGCGAAGAACCTGCTCGGCCGCTTCGGTACGGTCTCTGCGGCCTTGGCCGCGCCGCCGGAGCGGCTGATGGAAATCCCGGGCATCGGCGAGAGCGCTGCCGCCTATATCCGCGCGACCAACCTTCTGATGCAGCAGGCCGCAGGGGATGCGGTGAAGGACCGGCCGGTCATCTCCAACTGGGCGGCGCTGCTCAACTATGTGAGCCTCCGGATCCGCCACGAGAAGACAGAGCAGGCGCGCGTCCTCTATCTCGACCGCAAGAACAGGCTGATCGCCGATGAAAAGGCCGGGCAGGGCACGGTGGATCACGCGCCGGTCTATCCACGCGAGATCGCCAGGAGGGCGCTGGAGCTCTCCGCCTCCGCCATCATCCTCGTGCACAACCACCCCTCCGGCGACCCCACCCCCTCCCGCGCCGACATCGACCTCACGCGCGAGATCGAGCGCGCCCTCGCCCCGCTGGAGATCAAGGTCCACGACCATCTCGTGGTCGGCGCGTCCGAAACCGTCAGCATGAAGGCCAAGGGACTGATCTGAACATCGGCCGGCCGGGCCGCCTCTCTCCGATGCCGAAACAGCTTGCCGTTGCCCCTTTCGCAGATAGGGTATCACGCAAGGGCGGCGGCAGATCGCCCTGCAGGCAAGTCATCAGGCTCGTCCGGCGCACTCTCCTGCGTGCGGTACCAGGGGAGGTCAAATGTCCACGGCAACCGCTGCCGCGGGGGGCGCCACGTCCGCGTCCGTCTCGGGGCAAAGCTACGGAACGCCCGGCTACCGGCTCTACGTGCTCTGTGTTCTGACGCTGGTCTACACGGTCAACTTCATCGACAGGAACCTGCTGAACGTCATCGGTCCGCAGATCATCGAGCACTTCCAGCTCAGCGATTCCGATTTTGGCCTGCTCAATGGACCGCCCTTCGCGATCTTCTACGCCCTCGCCGGGATCCCGCTGGCGATGGCGGCCGACCGCACCAACCGCATTATCATCATCGCACTTTGCCTGTCGGTGTGGTCGATCATGGCCGCGCTGTGCGGTTTCGCGACCTCCTTCGCGTTCCTCCTGATCGCGCGGGTCGGCGTGGCGATCGGCGAGGCGGGCGGCACGCCACCGTCGAGCTCCGTCATCGGCGACTACTTCAAGCCCAAGAGCCGGGCCAACGCGCTCGCCATCTTTGCGATGGGCGTGACCATCGGCGGCGCGCTTTCGAACTATTTCGGCGGGCCCATCGCGCAGCACCTCAACGGCGCAGCGATCAAGGGCATCCTTCAGGGGTGGGGCTGGGAGTGGGCGGTCAACATGACGGACTGGAGCCAGGTGCAGGGCTGGCGCGTCGCCTTCATCGTCATTGGTGCGCCCGGCATCCTCCTCTCCGTCCTGATGCTGCTCACGGTCAAGGAGCCGCCCCGCGGCTATTCCGATCCGGCGGGCACAGCGAAGGTCGAGAAGGCGAACATGATGGAGGCCTTCAGAGAGCTTCTGAAGAAGCCGACCTTCTGGACGATCTCGCTTGCGGCGGCGATTACTGCGCTTGTCGGCTATGGCCTCACCTCGTTCCAGGCGCCGATGTTTGGACGGCTGCACGGCATGAACGGGCCGACCTTCGCCTGGGAGTTCGGCGGGCCGCTCGCGGTCTTTGCGGCTCTGGGCACGTTTGCGGGCGGGTTCATCGTGGACAAATGGGCGCCGCGCTACCAGCCGGCCATGGCGCTGGTGCCAGCGATCGGGCTCATCCTCTCCATGCCTCTCGCCATCTTCGCCTGGCACCAGCCGACGGAGCAGCTCTTTTCGGTGACGCGGCCGGTGTGGCTGGCGGCCGTCTTCTTCCACTACATGTACATCGGCTCGCAATATTCGATCACGCAGGGACTGGTGGGCCAGCGATCACGTGCGGCGGCGGTGGCGATCCTGCTGCTGATCATTGCGCTGCTGGGCAATGCGCCCGGCCCGTACTTCACCGGATGGCTGAGCGACGTGTTCATGCAAAACCTTCTCAGCTCCAATCCGGACGCCGCAGGCGTGGCGGCGACCGATTGCCGTGTCGTGTTGACCGGACGGCCTGGCTTCACCGATGGCTTCGAGGAAGCCGCCGCCCGAGTCAGCGAGGTGCAGCGAGGCGTCTGCGCCAGTTCCTACGGGGACGGGTTGCGACAATCCATGGTCGCGACGCTGTTGCTGTTCATCCCCGCGGCGATCCTGTTCTTTCTCGGCTCTCTGACGCTGAAGAAGGACATGATCGCCCGCACGCACTAGGCGAACACGCCCCGGTGTAATTGCCATTGCGCGGCCGGACCCTTGGGTCAGGACGACTGCGCTCGCGGCGCGAGGCGCAATAACGCCGATGTCAGATGCGAATTGCTGCTGCGGTTGAGATTGGGGCTGGACCGGCGGGAGCAAAACCCGCAGCCTGATTTTCGCTAAGTCGCCGGCCCGCAAGCGGCCGGGATGGGGAGGAAGTGCATGGGCACGCACACGGCGGCGGCAGGCGCGGCGACGCCTGGAGCGCCGACAGACGGCCACATCACCGGCTATGGCAGTCCTGGCTATCGCAACTATGTGCTGAACGCCCTGCTGGTCATCTACATCCTGAGTTTCATGGACCGGGCGCTGCTGTCGGTCGTGGCGCGGCCGCTGAAAGCGGAGATCGCGATCTCCGATCTTGCGTTCGGTCTTCTTACCGGCGCAGGTTTTGCCGTCTTCTACACGATTGTCGGCATCCCGCTGGCGCGCATGTCCGAGCGCAAGAACCGCGTCTGGATCATCGGGATCAGCCTGGCCATCTGGTCGCTGTTCACTGCGCTGACCGGGTTCTCGGCTGATGTCGTCATCGGCGGGACCGTGGTGCTGACCGGGTTCATGGCGCTGCTGATCTGCCGCGTCGGGGTCGGCATCGGCGAGGCCGGCTGCACGCCGCCCGCCAACTCGCTGATCGCCGACTACTATCCGGCGGCCAAGCGCTCGGCGGCGCTGGGCTATTACGCCATGGGCGTGACGCTTGGCACCATGCTGGCCAACATCATCGGCGGCCAGATCACCGACATGTTCGGCTGGCGCTGGGCGTTCATCGTGATGGGCGTGCCGGGGATCGTGATCGCGATCTTCTTCGTCCTGACGATCAAGGAGCCGCCGCGCGGCTTTTCCGAAACGCCGGACGCAAGGAAACAGGCGCGTGCGGAACTCTGGCCGTCGATCCGGGAGATGTTCTCCAAGAGATCTTTCTGGACGATGACGGCCGGCGCGACGATGGCCGCGTTCTGCGGTTATGCGATCGCCGGGTTCCAGTCGCTCTATATCCAGCGCACATTCGGGCTGAGCGCGGGCGAAGCCTCGCTCTGGGTCAACGCTCCGGCCTATGCGGCAGGCGCGCTCGGCACGGTGATCACCGGCTGGCTCGCGATGAAGATGCGGGCAAAATCCATCACGGCCATCGCCTGGATTTCGGCGATCGGCCTCTTCATCTCGATCCCGTTCTATGTGTGGGGCTTCACGTCCACCAGCGTCCTGATCTGCGCCGTCGGCCTCTCGCTGGGCCACTTCGTGAAATATGGGTACCTCGCGGCGCAATACACGATCAGCCAGGGCGTCGTGTCGATGCGGGTGCGTGCGACCTCCACTGCGGTGATGCTCTTCATCATCAACATCCTGGGCTATGGCCTGGGGCCGCCATTCGCGGGCCTGCTGTCGGACTTCTTCTTTTCGCAATCGGCCACAGCGGCAGGCTTCCCGGGGTTCACCAATGCGGGGTGCGACGCCGCCGCCGAGGCTATCCGGACTGCGGGCGGCGCGACGGCCAATGTCGCGGACGTGCTCGCCCGCATGGCGCGTCCGATCACCGAGGCGCAGCACGCATTCTGCGGACCCGCCAACTCTCAGGCGACGCAGTATTCGATGCTGGCGATCACGGCGCTCTATGCCGTCTCGGCGCTGTGCTTCTTCCTCTGCATGTTCACGCTCAAGAAGGACATGATTATTGTCCCGCGCGAGTATGCGAACACGGCGCCGACCAGCCTGCGCGTAGTGCTGCTGGCGCTTGGCCTCGGGGGCGTGGCGATCGCGACGAACTATGGTGCGGCGGCGATGGGGCAGGTGTGGTTCCTGATGCTCCTCGGGATCTCGGCCGTGGTGGCTCTGGCTGGCCTGTACTTCACTGCAACCCACCTCTTGCGGAAACCGGTAGCGGCGTAGAGCGGAACGGCTAGAAGTCGGACGTCATGCGACGCCTCGACCTCCATCCCAGGAAAAAGCTGCGCAATCCGGCGCGGCATCTGCGCCAGCTTGCGCGCTGGCCTGAACGCATTGCCGGTCAATTGCCCACGGCCGGGCAGATGGAGGGCAGCCGTTTCTGGAACTTCAAGGTCCCGGTGTTCGCCAAGCTGATCGAACCGCCACATGCGACGGACGAGACACGGCGAGCCTGCATTGCGGCGATCTTTGCGGCGGCGGAGGTGATCGAGCGCGCCCCGAGCCGCCCTGCGGGATGCCGCATCGCGTGTCTCGTCACGACGCCGTTCCTGTTCGAGTCCGAGGTGACGATCTTCATCGATGAAGACTACTTCCGCAGCTTCCTGCCTGTGCCGGCCAAGAAGCGCACGGAATTCTCGGGCGGCTGGATCGAGGCGTCGCCGGCGGATGCAGCGCTGCTCGCGCCGATCCTGCCGCCGGCGCCGGAGGGGCTGGAGTTCATGGGCGGCACGCGCCTGGTCGAGCACGATCCGGAGTGGGGCCCGGCGCCGGTCGAGCGGGTGAACTGGTTGTGGGCATTCCAGAGGCGGTGAATGATCCGCCAGACTGGGAGCGGGCGACATTTCCTCGCCCGCGATCACTCGACCTTCTGCCCGGACTGGAGCGGAACAGCCTCGACACGGCGTCCCGGCCTTCGCGACGTGACCGCACCTACAGACCAAACGAAACTGCCCCGGAATCCCATGGACTCCGGGGCAGCGCCGTCGCGGGTAGAAGTCAGGCGAACCTGGTCTGGCCCGGCGTGTCTTGAGGATCAGCCAGCGAGGCGCTGGATGTAGTCGAATTCGCGGGCGCGGCGTTCGCGTTTCTTGGCGGGCTGGAAGGCGACGCGGGCGTGCTCGGCGCAGTAGGGCGAGCCATCCTGAGTGCCGTGGCCGCAGAAGCCGAACGTGGCCTCGGCCGGATCGCCGATCGGCCATTTGCACATCGAGTCCTTCACTGTCAGCACAGTGACCATGTCGCCATTGGGCAGGCGCTGAGGCTCAATATTGGTCTCGACTTCGACATGGGGCGCGGGGGCGGAAGCTTCACGCACGGCCAGCGCGTTGGCGCCGCGGGCGGCCGGCTGCGCCTGACGCGGCGCCTGCGTGGGCTTGGGCCGGGCCAGCCGCGGCGGACGCTTTACCGGACGCGACGGAGTCGCCCGCCCGGAGAGTCCAAGACGGTGCACCTTGCCGATGACGGCATTGCGGGTGACCGAGCCCAGCCGCTTGGCGATCTGGCTCGCGCTGTGCCCTTCGGCCCAGAGTTTCTTGAGTTCTGCGACGCGCTCTTCGGTCCAGCCCATGAATCTGTCTCCACAGCCTCGGAGGAACACGCAAGACACAACATATAGATCGTGTCGGCGCGGTCCGGTTCCCAGCTCTCTAGGGATAGTATCGGCCAGCGCTTGCCCCGCAATATGCTGGGGCGCTTCTCAACAGCTTAATCAATATATTGTAGTTGTACACAGGCGAACTGAGTCACAGCGACGCGGGGCAGGGCAGGCCTGATTCAACCTTGGGAACTCAACTTGAGCGCGAACGCCAGACCCTGCGCTGATCTGGACTCGCATGCTTTGCGGGGGGTGGGAATCCCCCTTGCCCTGGACGCCGGGCCGGCTGGCGATCGAGGGCCGAGCCCTGTGCCTGGTCCCCCATGCCAACATTTCTATGGCGCACCCGCCCCAGAAGCGTAAAAGCCCGCGCCATGGATCAGACCCTGACCAAGCCCCCGATGGAGTCCGCCGCGCCTGGCGCGGTCGGCCCCCGGCAGTATGGCGCGGTCAACTGGCTTGGCCTCTGGACGCTCTGCCTGCGGGAGACGCGGCGGTTCTGGAAGGTGGGCATGCAGACGCTGTTTGCGCCTGTGGTGTCGAGCCTCTTGATGCTGTTCGTCTTCAAGCTGGCCTATCCGCAGAACAGCGCGGCGAGCCCCGGCGGCGTGTCGTTCGAGACCTTCCTCGCGCCGGGCATCGTCATGATGGCGATCCTCACCAACGCATTCGCCAACACGTCCTCCTCGGTCATCATCGCCAAAGTGCAGGGCAACGCGGTGGACTTCCTGATGCCGCCGCTGTCGCCGCTCGAACTCACCGTTGGCTTCCTGTCGGGCGCCGTGACGCGCGGCGTGCTGGTCGGCATCGTGACCTACGCGGTGATCTTCATCCTGCAGATCGCGCCATTCCAGATCGCGAACATCGGCGCAGTGATCTACTACTCGGTGGTGGCGTCGCTGTTCATGGGCGCCATCGGCCTAATCGGCGGCATCTGGGCCGACAAGTTCGACCACATGGCCGCGGTGCAGAACTTCGTGGTGATGCCGCTCACGATGCTGTCCGGAACGTTTTATCCGATCAGCCGGCTGGGCGAGCCTGCGACCACGATCAGCCATTTCAACCCGTTCTTCCACCTGATCGACGGCTTCCGTTACGGCTTCACCGGCCATGCCGAAGGCGACCTCGCGATCGGCGCGGCCTACACCCTCGTCCTCACGCTGGCCCTGTGCGCCGCCTGCTGGGCGATGTTCCGATCGGGCTACAAGCTGAAGGCCTGAGCCCGTCATATTCCCTGCATTGACAGGAGAAGGGCGGGCCTCAATGGTCCGCCCTCTTTCGTTAATGCGTCCACCCCGGCGTCATAGGAGTTACGCCATGTCGAACGCAGTCCTTCCCGTCTACGGCCCCAGCCCGGTCGTGTTCGAGCGAGGCGAAGGCGTGCGCATGTATGACGACAAGGGCAAGGCGTATCTCGACTTCATCGCCGGCATCGCGGTGAACTCGCTGGGCCACTGCCATCCGGTTCTCGTCAACGCGCTGACGGAGCAGGCCAACAAGCTCTGGCACACCTCCAACATGTTCCGCGTGCCGGGGCAGGAGCGTCTGGCGCAGCGCTGGTGCGATGCGACGTTCGCCGACTTCGCCTTCTTCACCAATTCGGGCGCCGAGGCGATCGAGGGCTGCATCAAGATCGCGCGGCGCTATCAGTGGTCGAAAGGGCAGCCCGAGCGCATCGGTCTCCTGACTTTCGAAGGCTCGTTCCACGGGCGCACGCTGGGCGGCATCAGCGCCGGAGCGCAGGAGAAGTATCGCGAGGGGTTTGGCCCGCGCCTGCCGGGATTCCGCTCCGTGCCATTCGGCGATCATGACGCGCTGAAGGCCGCGATCACGGCGCCGGACCTCGCCGCTGTGATGATCGAGCCGGTGCAGGGCGAGGGCGGCGTGCGCGAGGTTCCCGACCAATGCCTGCTCGGACTGCGCAAGCTGTGCGACGAGAACGGCGTCCTGCTGATCTATGACGAGATCCAGTGCGGCGCCGGGCGCACGGGCCAGCTCTTCCACCACCAGTGGGTGAAGGGTGCGGAGCCGGACCTGCTCGCCGCCGCAAAAGGCATCGGCGGCGGCTTCCCGATGGGGATGGTGCTGTCGACGGCGAACGCTGCTTCCGGGATGGCCAAGGGCGTGCACGGCACGACGTTCGGCGGCGGGCCGCTGGCGATGGCGGTGGGCAACGCCGTGCTCGACGTGATCGCGGGCGAAGGCTTCCTCGAGCATGTCCGCCGCGTCGCGGGCACGATGCAGCAGGGCATGGAGAGCCTCAAGGGCCGCTATCCGGAACTCGTGCTTGAGGTCACGGGGCGCGGCCTCCTGCGCGGCCTGCGCATGAAGGACGATCCGCTGCCGCTGCGGGGCAAGCTTTCCGACCGCGGCTTGCTGGTCGGCACGGCCGGCAACAACACGCTGCGTCTCGCCCCGCCGCTGATCGTGACCGAAGCCGATGTCCGCGAAGCCATCAACATCATCGACCAGCAGTTCGCGTCGATGATGACCGCCGCAGGCTCATGACGATGAATCACTTCATCGATCTCTGGCCGATTCCATCGGGCGAGCTCAGGTCCATCCTCGACCGCGCCAAATCGCGCAAGAAAGCCCGCAATGGCGCGCCGCGAGGCGCAGCCGACAAGGATGCGCCGCTGGCCGGCCGCACCCTGGCGATGATCTTCGAGAAGAATTCGACGCGCACGCGCGTGTCCTTCGACATGGCGATCCGCCAGCTCGGGGGCTCCTCCATCGTCCTCAATTCAGGCGACATGCAGCTCGGGCGAGGCGAGAGCATCGAGGATACGGCCCGCGTCCTCTCGCGCTATGTCGACGCCATGATGATCCGCGCCAACCGGCATGCCGATGTCGAAGCCCTGGCCAAGGCCGCCACCGTTCCGGTGATCAACGGCCTCACCGAGAAGTCGCACCCGTGCCAGATCCTCGCCGATCTCCAGACTCTCGAGGAGGCCGGGTTGACGCTGAAGGGCTCGCGCATCGCGTGGGTAGGCGACGGCAACAATGTGGCCGCCAGCTTCATCCACGGCGCGCCGAAATTCGGCTACTCCCTCGCGGTCGCAACGCCGGCCGGCTATGACCCGCAGAAGGAAGACGTCGAGCGCGCCCGCGCCGAACAGGGCCGCGTCGACCTGTTCCGCGATCCGGTGAAGGCCGTCGCCGGCGCCGATGTCGTCGTCGCAGACACCTTCGTGTCCATGGGCGACAAGGACGCCGCCAGGCGCCTCAAGGACCTGGGTCCGTTCAAGGTGAGCGGCGAACTGATGCGCCACGCGCAACCCCGGGCGGTGTTCCTGCACTGCCTGCCGGCGCACCGTGGGGAAGAAGTCGACGCAGAGGTGATCGACGGTCCTTCGTCGCTGGTGTTCGACGAAGCCGAGAACCGCCTCCACGCCCAGAAAGCAATCCTGGAGTGGTGCCTCCGGGCTTGACCATTAGACCCGGCGGCGCAGCACGTAGATGCCGGCATAGTCTAGGTCCTCGAAGACGCCACTGGCGACTCCGCGGATCGAAAGATCTTCTGCGACTTTGTTGACCTGATGCGTGTGGCTGGGCGGGGCAGGGTGAACGAGCGCGGGCTGGAGCACGCGGGACACGAACAGATAGAAGCCCAACGATTCGTAGCCGACGATTTCGAAGTCGGGCGCAATGGCCGCTTCGAACGCGCTGCGGCTGATGAACGTGTTGTAGGTCGCCGCGCCCATTTCCGGGAGGCCGGCCTGTCTGCGCGTCTGGCTAAGCCCCGCGAGGCCCTCGCTCCATCCCTCGCTCAGCACGTAGAGGCCTCCCGGCTTGAGCGTAGAAGCGATCTGCTTCAGCGCAACTTTTTGGTCGTCCCAGGTCGGCAGGTTGATCAGGCAGCGGATGGTGACGCTGACGTCAGCAAGCCCGTGCCGCGCCTTTGCGGATGCGAGATCAAGAACGTCTGCCTGTTCAAATGTGACGTTGGCCGCCTGGCCGGCATGGTGGCGCGCTGTGTCCACAAAAGCCTGCACATAGTCGAGGCCGATCACAGATCCGGCGCGCTGGGCAAAGCGGAGTGTCGACAGGCCATCGCCGCAACCGATGTCGTAAACCTTCGACCCTTCCGGGATATGCCGCTCAATAAAGGCTTCCACGACCTGCTGCAGATGGGGGTCTCGCGCCGTGGGGCGCAGCCCATCCGCATCGAGCGGTGTTGTTGCGGATTTCTCCCAGAAGGCCTTGATCTCGGCGAATTCGGTGCGTGCGGTTGACATGCGGGTCTACTAGACCAAGGCGGCCGGTCTGCCAACGGCGGCGGCCACTTCCGCAAGGTTGGGTCCTCATGTATCGATCAGCGTGTCCACTGTGGAGCGCGCTTGACCGTTTGCCTCACCCTCGACCTCGACTGGGCCATTGACGAAGTGGTGTGCGACGCGCTCGACTTGGTGTCATCCTATGATGTCAACGCCACATGGTTTGTTACGCACCAAACGCCCCTTATTGCGATCATTCGGCGACGCTTCGAGGTGGGGCTGCATCCGAATTTCAATCCTCTGCTCGATGGTGTTGGCGGGGACATGCATTCGGTGCTCTCGAAGATGAGGTCGCTAGCGCCGGGCGCGCGTGTCATCCGCAGCCATTCTTTGGTGCGGTCGAGCCGGCTAGCCTCGCTGTTTGCGGCGGAAGGATTCACGCACGAGTCCAACACCCTGGTCCCAGTCGCAGCAGGTCCGTGGCTCGGGCCATGGCGCGACTTCAGCGGCCTCATCCAGGTTCCGATCCGTTGGGAAGACGATGTCCGGCTGGTGGACGAAACAATCGGCGAGCCGGCTGACCTGATTGGCAGGACGCCGGTGCTTACGGTCGATTTCCACCCGATCCACGTGTTTCTGAACTCGGGCACGAGCGATGACTACGAGGTCGCGAGGCCGGCCTTCAGAGATTTCGGCGAGCTTTGCCGCTTGCGCCAGCCGGCGGGCACGGGAGGGACGCGCGACCGCCTGATCGCGCTCCTGGATCGCGTGAAGCGCCAGAAGGTTCGCACCGTTCTCATGAGCGAACTCGCGCCCGCTGTGTATTGAGGTCGGGCATGCGGATCGCGATCCTGGGACGAACTCACTGGCTGACGGATACCGCAGTGGCCTTGCAGGCTGCGGGTCATGAGATCGTGCTGGTGGCGACCGCTCCACCCGCACCGGAGTATCGTGTCGGCACTTCTGACTTCGAGGCGCTGGCCCGGAAAACCGGAGCGCCTTTCTATGAGGACCCGGACTGCAACAGCGCTGAGTTCGTAAGGGCGCTCAGGACTTCGGGCGCCGAGATTGGTGTTTCGGTGAACTGGCCCAAGCTGATCCGGGCGGAGGCGTGCGGGTCTCTTCCGCGCGGCGTGCTGAATGCACATGCCGGGGACCTGCCGCGCTATCGTGGCAATGCCTGTCCGAACTGGGCGATCCTGAATGACGAGCCGCACGTCGGTCTGTGCGTCCATGCTATGGATCCGGACGAGGTTGATGCCGGCCCCGTCTATATACGCGAGAGGTTTGCTCTTGCTGAGACGACCAGCATAACGGACGTCTATGCTTGGCTGGACAAAGCAATCCCGGCTCTCTTCACCACAGCAGTCGGGCGCGCCGCCGATGCGGCCTTCACCCCTGAGGACCAGAAGGCGTCGGGCGTGACGCCGCTGCGCTGCCATCCGCGGCGTCCCGATGACGGGCTGATCGACTGGACGAGCAAGGTCAGCAACATTGACAGGCTTGTGCGCGCCAGCAGTCGGCCCTTCGCTGGCGCGTTCGCATTCCTCGACGGCAGTGCGCGTGTGACGGTCTGGCGCGCGCGACCACTGGCGGTGACGAGCGACGTATGTGCGGTTCCGGGCCAGATTCTGGGCCGGTCTGCCGACGGCGGCGTCATAGTTGCATGCGGCGATGGCGCTCTGCTGATCCTCGAAACAACCGTCGAAGGCGGCGGTAGTCTGCCGTCGGCCAACCGACACAGGCTGACCTCTAACCCAGCATCGGACTAACCAGCGCCACTGTCCGTTCGGCGGCGTCGCCCGTGCCGTAGTCGCTGATGTCGCTGCGGGGGGAGGCATAGTCCGCTGACGTCCACAGGCGGTTCCAGCCCGCATCGACCGTCTCCACCCACTCGGTTTCCTCGCGCAGGGTGATACAGGGCTTGCGGTGGAAATAGGCTTCCTTCTGCAGGCCGCCGGAATCCGTCAGCACCAGGTCGCAGTCGGCAAGAAGCCGGTGCAGGTCGAAATAGCCGAGCGGGTCGATGATCATCAGCCCGCGCGTGGCGAGACCGGACGCCGCCAGCACCTTTCGCGTCCGGGGGTGGACCGGGAAGACGATCGTGCGGCCCTCGGCGCTCGTCTCGAGGAAGGCGAGCAGGGCGGCGAGGCGCTGCGGGTCGTCTGTGTTCTCGGCGCGATGCAGCGTGCAGACCGCGAACGGCTTGCCGGCAAGGCCCAGCGTGTCGAGGATTCCCGACGTGCGGCGCGAGCGTTCGATCGCGAACTGCGTCGCATCGAACATCACGTCGCCGACATGGTGCACGCCCCTGATGATGCCTTCCGTCTTGAGGTTGGCGATCGCGGTGTGCGTCGGGCACAGCAGCAGGGCGCTGAGGTGGTCGGTGACGATGCGGTTGAGTTCTTCGGGCATACGCCGGTTGAACGAGCGCAGGCCGGCTTCCGAATGGATCACCGGGATGTGGAGCTTGGCCGCCGCCAGCGCGCCGGCGATGGTGGAGTTGGTGTCGCCATAGACCAGCACGGCGGCCGGCTTTTCAGCCAGGAAAGCCTCTTCCAGCTTCGCCAGCATCGCCCCGGTCATGGCGCCATGGCCGCCTCCACCGATGCCGAGGTGGAGCTTTGGCTTCGGGATTTCCAGCTCGTCGAAGAAGATGTCCGACATGTTGGCGTCGTAGTGCTGGCCGGTATGGATCAGCGCCTCCTCAATGCCGGCCTGGGCGAGTGCGCGGCTGACGGCCGCCGCCTTCACGAACTGTGGCCGGGCGCCGACGACGGTGGCGACCAGCTTGCTCACAGGTACTGCTTCACTTCAGGAACGAAGCGCACGTGCTGCGCCATGCAGCGCTTGACGGTCGGCAGGTTCGCCTTCGTCCAGGCGATGGTCTTCTCAAGGCCCTCGCGGCAGCTGACCTTCGCCTCGAAGCCAAGCTTTTCACGCGATTTCGTGGGGTCGCCGAAGCGCTTGCCGGATGTATCCCAGTCCCGCTTGGGGCGGAGATCATAGGGCGTCTTGTTGCCGCTGATCTCGTTGATCATCTTCGCCCATTCGAGAATGGTAGACTCGACACCTGACGCGAGGTTGTAGACCTCGCCCGGCTCGCCGCGCAGTGCGCACGCCATCAGGCCGCGCGCCATGTCCTCGACGAATATGAAATCGCGGCTGGCGTCGCCGCCATTGTCCAGCGGCAGGGCTTCGCCATGCATCGCGCGGAAGATGAAGGTCGGCGTAACATTGCGCCACACCGTGTGCACCGTGCCGCGCCAGCGGCCGGCGCCGAGGATCTCGCCTGGGCCGTAGACGTTCTGGAACCGCGCCTTCACGAAGGGCAGCTTGTGCCGGGTGAAGTAATAGTTCCCGTAGAACTCGCCGATCAGCTTCGAGATCGAATACGGGCTGTCGTGGTAGAGCGAGACCGGTGCGTCTTCCGACGTCGCCGCCGCCTCATCGAATGTCTTCTCCGCAACCGCGCATCCGGCGGCGGCGTAGACCACCTTCTTCAGCGTCTTGATGTCCTTCAGCCGCTCGAACAGCTTCAGGCTGGTGAGCGTGTTGTTGTCATGATCCATCAGCGGATCGGCGATAGACGACTGATTGCCGTGGAAGCAAGCGAGGTGCCAGGCAAAGTCGAGATCGTTCGGCAGAGCCTGCAGCACGCCATCGTCGGTGATCGAACGCGGAACCATCACGACGCGCTTTTCGTCCGGCACGTTGATCATGTCGGAGGAGAGCAGGTTGTCCACGATGGTGAGCCGCTTAATGTCGTGCGTCAGCAACTGCTTCACCAGGTTCGATCCCACGAATCCTGCCCCGCCCACAACCAGCAGGCTGGCCCCGTTGAAGTTTGCCGGCTGCGCGCTCATTGACGGCCCTCCGGCTTCTTCACGTGGCTGTAGACCGCCTGCACGCCGTTGACGTCATACCAGGCCAGCATGCGGCGGATGCTTTCCTCGAATGAGATCTTCGCCTTCCACCCAAACACGCGCTTCGTTTCTGACGGATCAAGCACGACGGAAGGCACATCATCATCGCCTGGCGGCACGATCGGCGCCGGCGCATCCAGCTTGACGCCGAGGTATTTCACAACCTCGTCGAACACGTCCTTGATGGTGCGGCCTTCTCCGGTCGAGACGTTGAACACGCCGCGCGCCGCATCTGCCTTCACCGCCATGTCCAGGAAGGAGAAGAAGTCCTCCATGTCCAGGAAGTCGCGTGTTGTGTCCGAACAGAAGCAGCCCTTGCCGGCCTTGAGGCGCGTGTAGAAAGTCGGAATCGGCCCGATCGAGAGGCGGGGCCCCGTGATATTGCCAAGCCGCAGGCTCACGGCATTGAGGCCGCTCATCAGCACATAGTGCTCGCCCGCCGTCTTCGAGACGCCATAGCTGGTGAAGGGCCGTGTCGGGGCCGTGACCGGGATCGGCGTCGCATCCGGCCGGCCATAGCACAGCGCCGTTTGGAAATTGACGATCCGTCCAACGCCATTGCGCTTGGAGGCTTCAACGACATTGATGGATCCGAGCGCGTTGGCGCGCAGGTCGCCGCGCCAGTCGTCCGGGTCCTTGTAACCGGCGGCTGAGTTGAGGACCAGTTCCGGCTTGAACTTGTCGAACAGCCTGTCGACCAGCCCTTGGTCGGCGACGTCGCCTTCCACAAGCTCGAGGTTTTCTGCGCCCGAGAGCGCTTCAGCCGACGACGTCGCAAAGTTGTCGATGGCCAGATACTGGTGGCCGCGGCCGCGCCAGTGGTCGACGATGTTGGCGCCGAGACACCCGGCGCCGCCCGTGATCAGAACGCGCATGAGAGCTTACTTCTTCTTGTCGTCGAAGCGCAGGTGCGTGTACTCGCCGAACACGCCGTGCTGTTTGTAATATTCGATCGCCTGCGGGATGAACGTTGCCAGCGGCGTGAACTTCACCTCGCCGAAGTCCTTGAAGGTCTTCGACGGGTCGAGAAGGATGGTGCGCGCGTCATCCGGCCCGAGCGCCTTGATCTCAGGCTGCGGATAGGCGTTGAGCTGCATGCCGGCCACGACCGAGTCGTACAGCTCTTTGATCGCGATGTCCTTGCCGGTCGAGAAATGGTACGGGCCCGCACCTTGTCCATCGACGGCCTTGATCACGGTGCGCGCAAGGTCGCCGACATAGACGAAGTCGCGCCGCGCCTCGGTGACGAAACATTTCTTTCCATCGCGCAGGCGCGAGAAGAATATCGGCAGCGGGCCGGACACGTTGCGCGGGCCGATGACGTTGGCGAGGCGGAAGATGACGTAGTCGAGGCCGGAGATTTCCAGATAATCCTCGGCTGCCGTCTTAGAGATCGCATAGCTCGAATTCGCCGGGAATTTCGGGTGGGCGAGGGTGATCGGCTGTTCCAGCGGCTTCACGCCATAGCAGAGCGCGGTCTGGAAGTAGATGAAGCGGCCGACCTTGTTGGCCTTGGCCGCCTGTACGAGATTGGCGCCGCCGACGACGTTGGTCAGCGCATCCGAATACCAGTCGTCCGGATCCTTGTAGGAGGCGGCGGTGTGGACGACCACATCGGGCTTGAACTCGGAGAACAGCCGATCGATCAGCGCCTTGTCGGCGATGCTGCCATCGACATAGGTGAGGCCCTTGGCGGTTTCCGGCAGGTGCTCACGCCGGCCGGTTGTGAGGTTGTCGAGCGCCAGAACCTGATTGCCCCGGGCCAGCAGCATCTCGGCCACATGCGAGCCGACCTGCCCGCAGCCACCTGTAATCAACGCTTTCATCGACGGGTCCGCGCGCTTGAAGGTAAACTGGTTCACGGCGGGTAATGTCGGGACCGGGCAAAGTCAAGAAATCGCTGCCGCTCGTGCAGCCGTGCCTTCAACATCGCGATGTTCGCCATGCTTTTTTGAAGCGGGCCGATCGGAGGGTTCAGGTGTCTGGACGTATGCGTTTCTAATCCTGTCGGTCGTAGTGTCGACTGATGCAGTCGAAACACTGCGCGCAGGCCTCAAGAGCTTCCCGAACAGAGAAATAGTCATTGGGGAAGTTCACCGGTCCCGCCGACGGAATCTTGGACAGCGCATCCGCAAGTTTCGCTCTCGCATTGTTCAGTTCGGCAATGACATTGGTATCGGGCATCGAGGCCTCCAGATGCGCTTGGCGTTGCGGCCATCAGTCTCATATAGAGCGGATGCGGTGGGCGGCAACGAAATCAACCATTCCCGCTATGTCAGCGGCGTCCCTCCTGCGGCTATTTGCGGGGCGTCCGCCGTTGGTTCCGCAGTGCGCTCCTTCGGCGTCATCGCGATCTTGCAGCGAGGGATCGCGCGGGCGACAATCGCGCGACCGGCTCCATAGGCCGCGCCACTGCCCAGGAACCTCACAAGCCGCACGGGTTCACGAGCGGCTCGCGGTAGGACGACAATGTCCAGCAGAGCCTCCGAGCGATGCTCCTTCCGCCAGGGGTTTATCCTGTCGGACCGCCTGGATCCATGCCTTCGCTAGGGCGGCCGACGTCCTCGCGCGCCGCCTTTGTCGGCGAACCTGTTGAAATTAGCAGACTTTACAGACGCCAACCGGACACTGCCCGGCGCTGGCGTCAAAGCTGGCGGCCTCAATTGGATGTTGTATAGAACGGGACGCGCTCGCGGGAAGCGCGACCTAGGGTGGGAAGAGAGAATGTGCGGAATTGCGGGTATTGTTGAGCTGGACGGCGTGCCGATCCGGGATCTGAAGGCCCGTCTCGAGGTCATGAACAAGCTGATCGAGCACCGCGGGCCTGACGGTCACGGCGTGTGGACCAGCCAGAAAGGCTCCGTCGGTCTTGCGCACCGTCGCCTGGCGATTGTCGACCTGTCTCCCGCAGGTGCGCAGCCCATGGTCGCCGACAACCGCACCGCGCTCGTCCACAATGGCGAGGTCTACAATTTCATCGAGCTGCGCGAGGAGCTGAGGTCCGGCTGGACCTTCAAGAGCCGCACCGACACCGAGATCGTCATGGCCGCGCACGCCAAGTGGGGTGATGCGGCGCCGGACCATTTCCGCGGCATGTACGCCTACGCGCTGTGGAACGAGAACACCCAGCGCCTTGTCGCCGCGCGCGACCGGTTCGGGATCAAGCCGTTCTACTATGCCGTCGTCGGCCGCACGCTCTATTTTGCTTCCGAGATCAAGGCGATCGTGCCGTTCCTTCCGGAGATCTCGACCAACCCGGCGGCGCTTGCCGAATACCTGACCTTCCAGTTCACGCTCGGCGAGCAGACGCTGTTCAGCCACGTCAAGCAGCTCCCTCCGGCCCACATGCTGGTGATCGAGAATGGCCAAGTGAAGACCCGCCGCTACTGGGACGTCAACTACAACATCGACTGGAACCACACGGGCAAATATTTCGAGGAAAAGCTGCTCGACCTGCTCGCCGACAGCCTCAAGCTTCACCTGCGGTCCGACGTACCGGTCGGCGCCTATGTCTCAGGCGGCATCGACTCGAGCCTTATCGCCATCCTGTCAGCGAACTCCAGCGGCGAGAACCGCAAGTTCTTCCATGGAAAATTCACCGAATTCCCCGGTTATGACGAGAGCGCCTACGCCCAGTGCGCGGCCGACGCGGCCCATGGCGAACTCAACGTCATCGACATTACCGCGGACATGTTTCGCGATCACATCTCCAAGGTGATCTACCACCTCGACCATCCCGTGGCCGGACCCGGCTCCTTCCCGCAATACGAAGTTTCGGGGCTCGCGGCCAAGCACGTGAAGGTGGTGCTCGGCGGGCAGGGCGGCGACGAGATCTTCGGCGGCTATGCCCGATATCTTGTTGCCTATCTCGAGCAGTGCATCCGCGCGGCCATCGATGGCACCTACAAATCCGGCAACTTCGTCGTGACGCTGGAATCAATCATCCCGCGCATGGGTGTGCTTCGCGAGTACAAGCCGATGCTGCGGCAGTTCTGGTCGGACGGCCTCTTCGGCCCGCTCGACGAGCGCTACTTCCGCCTCATCAACCGCTCCGCCGACACGCGCGACGAGATCGACTGGTCCGGCCTGCCGATGGAAGGCGTGTTCGAGACGTTCAAGGGCGAGTTCAACAGGTCGAATGTCGGCAAGGATGCTTACTTCGACAAGATGACCCATTTCGATTTCAAATTCCTCCTGCCGGCCCTCCTGCAGGTGGAAGACCGCATGGGCATGGCGCATGGCCTGGAATCGCGCGTGCCGCTGCTTGATCAAAACCTGGTCGAGTTCGTCGCCACCATCCCGGCCGACGTGAAGTTCAAGGACGGCCAGGCCAAGCACCTGCTCAAGCACTGCTTCTCCACCATGCTGCCGCGGCCAATCACCGAGCGCCGAGACAAGATGGGCTTCCCCGTTCCGCTCAAGGAATGGGTCAATGGCGACCTCAAGGAATTCGTCCACGACATCTTCTCGAGCCAGGCGGCCAAGACGCGCGGCTATGTCGACAACGACAAGGCCCTCGCCGGTCTCGCCGACATGGGCGCCTTCTCCCGCAAGCTATGGGGCCTCATGTCGCTGGAACTCTGGCACCAGAACTTCCACGACAAGGCGTCGGACTATCGCTCGATGCTGGGGAACAGGGCCCAGGGCCGCCTAGCCGCGGTTAGCAGTTAGCAGGGCGCTGGATTGTTGCAAAAATGGACGTTTGTGGGCAAAGACGGTCCAAGTGGGCTGGGCTCCCATCGTTAAACGTGGCGGCAAGTCCTGGTCCAGCCGATGGGGTGGTGACGACATGCCCAGGTCGGTCGCCGGCGAGTGAGTGGTGCTGCGTTAGGCGCCGGGAGACGTGACTATGGGTTTTGCTCCCGGATTTGACCGGAATGATCGCAGACTAGGTTTCAACTTCGCGAGCATGATGCTGCGCGACCGATTTCTCGGAACCGGGCTGGGTCTGCTTTGGGCGGTGGTCCAGCCGGCGCTGTTGATCGCAGTCTTCGTCTTTGTCTTCACCTTTATTTTCAGGAACCGCCTCGGGGTCCAGGGCGAGACGGACTTGTCGTTCATCATCTGGATGGTGTCGGGCTATGGTCCGTGGCTGGCAATCAACGAAGGACTCATGGCGGGTACGACGTCGATCACGAGCCAGTCCGCCTTGGTCAAAAACATGGCTTTCAAGACTGAGTTGTTGCCGATCGCGGCCACCATCATCGGCCTGGTCCCGTTGCTGGTCAGCGTCGCGATTCTCACCGGGCTGATCATACTCGATGGCCGAGTTCCAGACGCGAGCTGGACGATCATGCTGCTCGTGCTGTTCCTGCAGACGATGTTCGTAGCAGGTCTAGGCCTTTTCTTCGGAGCGGCGAACGTCTTTGCCCGCGACATCACTTTCGTGCTGCCCAGCGTTCTCACCATGGTTCTGTTCTTGTCGCCCGTATTCTATCCGATCACGCTCTATCCTGAATATCTCAGGCCAATCGTGCAATGGAACCCAATTTACGTGATTGCCAACGGCTATCGGACGCCGATCATTGATGGTCGCCTGCCGCCTTGGGAGCAGCTGGTCTATCTGGGTATTCTTGCTTTCGTGACCTTCGGCGCGGGGCTCAATTTCTTCCGTCGGTCGAAGAGCTACTTTCACAGCCGCCTTTGATCGCCAATCGCCATGCAACCGACACTCGAATGCCGCAACGTGTGGAAGAGTTTCCAGCTCCAGGACAAGGCGTCCGCGTGGCGCATTGTTCTTGGCGGCAAGTCCGCACGGCAGTTTGAGGCGCTCAAGAATGTCTCAATCGATGCCCCGAAGGGCCGGTTTGTCGGCCTTCTCGGAAAGAACGGCGCCGGCAAGAGCACGCTGCTCCGCACCATCGGCGGCGTCTATGCACCCGATAGCGGCGTCGTGGTCGTCAACGGAGACATGTCCGCCCTTTACGAGCTGGGCATTACCGGAAACGACCATCTGACAGGCCGCGGCTTCGCACATCGATGGTTTGACGTGTACTCGTCCGTCGGCGAACGCCGCAAGGCGCTGATCGCTGATGTGTGGCAGTTCTCCGAGTTGGGCGAGGCATTCGACCGGCCAATCCGGACCTATTCTTCCGGCATGAAGGCGAGGCTGTTCTTTGCGCTGGCGACAGCGCGCAAATCCAAGATTTACATCATCGACGAGGTCCTGTCGGTGGGCGACGAGTATTTCCAGAACAAATGCTGGCGCCGCATCCGGCAGCGCTTGGCCGGCGGCGCATCGGGCATCATCGCCACTCACGACTGGAGCGCGGTCCTGCGTCTTTGCGAGACCGCCTACATCATCGACCGCGGCCGCATCACCGGTCGCGGCCCGAGCTCCGAAATCGCGCAGCGATATCTTGGCCTGGGAGAAACGGTATTTGCCGAAGGCGCGAGGTTCGACGCGGATATCCCGAAGCTGATCAACGCCCGGTCGCTTGAGGACTTTGCGCTGGAAGTTGGCGTCACGGCGAGCGAAGAATGTACGCTGCATTTCGGCGCTTCGGTCGAGACGTTCGAGGCTGGGACCGGGTGGGAGCATGTGCTGCACGCCGATAACCAGCCGATCGGCGTGGGCCCCGGCTCGTTCCGGGTTAGTCTGTCCATTCCGAAACTGCCCCTGAAGGGTGGGGACTATTCGCTTTGTCTTTTTCTGTCGAAGGCGGGATCGGACGGTCTTGTGCCCCTTCAGGTCTACTCCTGGACCCACGGCGAAGGCCTCATATTGCGTGTCGACGGCGCACCGGATGGGGGCTCTGTGCGCTGGCCACTGCGCCTGATGCCGCCCTCAGGCAGGGCTCCGGCCCCCGCGCCTGCCATCGAAGAGCTCGCCAGTTGACGAGCCGGCATATCAACATCTGCGGCGTCACCAAAACCTATCCGGGAGCCGCCGGGCAAGGCGACATTCATGCGTTGGCGGGCGTCGATCTAAAGGTCGACGACGGAGAGCGCGTCGGAATCGTCGGTCCCAATGGCGCGGGAAAGTCTACGCTGCTCCAGATAATCGCTGGCGTTACGCCGCCAACCGCCGGCGCCCTCAACGTTTCTGGCAGGGTCAGCGCGATCCTTTCCGTCGGCGTGGGCCTGCGCGAGGAAGCGACGGGACGGGAGAACCTTTTCCTCGACGGTGTGATCCAGGGACGAAGCCACGCCCAGACCGCTGCGGCCCTCGATAGGATGATCGATTTCGCGGGCCTTGAGGAATTCATTGACCAACCCGTGCGGACCTATTCTTCCGGCATGAAGGCGCGACTGGCTTTCGCATCCCTGATCACCATCGAGCCAGAAATCCTGATCATCGACGAGGCCTTAGTGGTCGGTGATATCTTCTTCGGCCGCAAGGCGACATCTGCCATCAAGGCGCTTACCGAAAAAGGCGCCATTGTCATCGTCGTCTCGCATAGCCTCCAATCCATCAACGAGATCTGCAGCCGCTGCGTGTGGATAGAGGCCGGACGCGTGAGGATGGACGGTGGCGCCAAGGAGGTGACCGAGGCCTATCGCGCCGAGCTCCACAAACGGGAGGAAGTTGAGATCAACCGCAAGTTTGGTGATAGCGGGGCGCCATGGGCCAAACATGCTGCGATCCTTGAGATAGAAACCGCCACGCTTGTCTCCCAAGCGGATGGCGGCGTCCGGACCCTGCTCGAAGCCGGTGAGGCCGTGGCACTATCTCTTCAGATCAAGGGCAAGTCGGCCGGGCAGGCGCTCAATCTCAGGATATGGGCCGAGCGCAATGACGGAATGGTGCTGTTCGATGAACAGCTCGCCGTCGCCGAAACAAGAGCAGGTCCGGCGGGCAGGGAGGTCTTGGTCGATCTCGGTTGTCTCTCCTGGCGGCCCTTCCTCTATCAGATCCATGCAGAGATTCTGACTCCGAAAGGAATGGTTGCCCACAACGCGGCGACCGTGAAGGTCTGGTCCGATCACGTCATCCAGGGCGGGGCGCCTCTGCTGAGGGATCCCATAGGGGTCACAGTTCGCCGGTCATGAGTATGTGCTCAGACCGTATCGTCAGGCGTCTGCTTGCGTCCCGCGCCCGCAAGCTGGTCGTAATGACTGAGCCGCACCGCCCGTGCCCGACCCAGCAGCGCGCGCTCCATCCTGTCGTCCGCCGACATCGGCTCCGGCGTCCACCAGTCCGGATGCGTCAGCAGGTGCAGACGTTCATGGCCCTCGGCGATTACGTCGACCATCGGACGATGGCGCCAATAACCGTTCGAGTCCGAACAGTAGACGTGGCTGGCCTTGAGACGCGCGCTGTATGCATTGGAAAGCCCGGCGACTACGTCGTCCGCGAAGTCGAGCAAATTGGATACCCCGGGATTGTGCCAGCTCACTGCGCCGATGGAAGATCCTGTTATCGTTTCCAGCAATCGCCTCTCGGAAGCGACCGCATCCTCCAGGCTGGCGCGTGTCCATGCGGGGACTTCGAAAGCTCCGGCGTCGAAATGGAGGCCAAGCCGGTGACCTGCGGCGAGAATGGATCGCGTTTGCGCCATCACCGCCGGCTCGAGCAGGTTGTAGAAGGGGTTACGGGGATTGAGGAAATACGTGGCGCGCACCCTCCGCTCAGCTTCGATGGCGGCCAGCCGTGCGGCGCGATGCATCGAAGCATCGACGTCATGGCGCCACAGCACGTGCCGGTCGCTGCGCTCTTCGCCGAACCATGCAAAGCGGTAGTCGCCGGCTATCAGCGCGTCGAGCAGCCGGGCGAAACCGGCCTCGGTAAATTCGGCGTAGCGCTGGTCAGGCGCTAGCGGCGCGGCGGCCGGATCATGACGAAAGACGCGCCCCAGAATCTCTGTACGCAGGTTTACGTGCTTTGGACTCGCTAGCGAGCGCTCACGATGACGAAACTCCTTCTCGGAGATGAGGGGCGAAACTGAGCTCAACGTCTGCAGGTCCTTCCGTCTCGTGCGAATCCTGCCCCACCTTTCACCTGGCAAGGCGGGCATCGGCGAAGGTTGCATCAGTTGTGGCGCAACGCGCCCGAGCAGGGCGATCGACGCATCGTTTGACATTTCCAACAAGGCGGCCGGCGTAACGCCTTCAGGCACGATGAATCGTTCGACGCCCACAATGTCCCCTGCATCGACTTGCGGCGTCATCAGATGGAGCGTGGCGCCATAGTCGCGTGCGTTTCGATAGACGGCGTGGTGATGCGGATCTCGTCCCGGGAAATCGGGGGAGGCTGCATGCAGGTTGTAAATGGGCAATCGCAGGCGTTTCAGCACGGCCTCTGGCACAATCTCGCCTGTGCCGAACGAAAGCACCACCGCATCTTCCTTTGCGAGCGCCTGTTGAAGAGCCGCGACAGAATGAACGATCTCTATGATGCCCGGCGCCAAGGCGGCTCGCATCCGGGCGGCCATCTCACCCTCGGCGGGCGTCAGGACGACGATGCGCGTCATTGCGAAATGTGTCCTTCGCGCGTAAGTGGCCGACCGTCCTGCATCAGGTAGTCTATGACGGAGAGGCCGGGTATGAATCGTTTGGTATCGCCATAGGAAAAGGGCTGGAACTCCTGTTCCACAATGCGAATGTGGGCGCGGTCGAACGCGGCGGGATCGTGGTATCCTCCGGCGCCCCGGCCAATCAAGTAGGCGTCGCCCCCCACCGTGCGAACAAGCGACGCCAGCAGTTCATTCGATTCACCTTCGTGCTGAAGCTCGGACTGCCGCCGTGTCGTCGGCGCCAGGCCAAGCGCCTGCGCAATGCTCAGGATAACCGCGATGTTGAACTCCACGAGGCTTGTGTGGGGCGCCTCGATCATGGGTGTCAGCAGCGCCATCGTGCCCTCGAAGTGCGGGGCTCGCGCATAGTTGCGTTGCAGCGTCGTCAGCAATTTGCGCCGCCAGGGCTGCTCATTGTCGATCTTCACCTCCAGCATCGAACCGCCGTACTCGGAATGGCGGACAGGGCATCCCACCCATTGCGCGTTCCCCTGAATGTTGAGACGCACGCGGGTGGCCCAGCTTCTGCGTGGAAAAGCGACCGCGTCCATGAATACGAATACGTCCGATCTGGCCATCTTGTCGAAATAGCCAAGCCACGGAAAAAAATTCGGCTGATGGATCGCAACGAGCCGCATCGGCGAAGGTCCTCCCTCTGCTCCCTTGAAGCGCGGGCGAGCGTCCGCCGCAAGGCGGCGCGGGCAGGTATGCGAGCCGCCCGTGTCTGATTCGACTCAATGGCCGAGCCAAAAACGATGGCTCCAACGCCGTCCGGGCCTTTTGTCGCCTTGAAGTCAGGCAATCTGTCCAAGCCGGCCGTGCGATGACAGGCGGCGATGGACGACGCGAAGCATCACGGGCATACCAATCGCGGGGGGTGGGTCGAGGTACTGATGGCCAACCCGAGGTTTGATGCGCTTGCTGCAGGCGCCCTGTGTCTGGCTCTGGCATCTTGCGAGCCAAGCGATACGGCGAATGCCGTCTTCGCGAAAGCGACGACCTTGCCCGTAGCTCCATCGTCCATCGGTTTGCCGCCAGATTCCCACGCGCCACGAACGATCGCGTTGACCTGCCTTGATGGCCACAATGTCCGAGACGAGCTCAAGTCTGCGACCGGGCCTACAAATCTGCGTGACGCCTGCGCAGCTGAGGTTGAGTTAGCCGTGGGCGATTGGGGTGTAGGGCAACCTCTCAAGGATGCAGTGTTCGTGACAATGCTGGCCTATCGCGCGGCGCCGTATGGCGCGAGCAGGTCGGTTACCCTTGACGCTCTGTTGAACGATCCAGTCCTTGATTGCGACAACTACATCCTGCTTGCGGGCTATCTGCTTCAGGCCCTTCATCCGGAAGCTTCGCTTGACTATGTCGGCTTCGATGGAGGTACGGTCGGCAATCATTCCGAGGCATTCTTCGTCGATGGGGATTCAACGGTCTTCATGGATCCCACGGTCGGCATCGCGGCGCTTGATGACTTCGACACGTTGTTGATGGGCCGCGAGCTTGCAGCGCGCCGCGTCGTGATCGACGGCAGGCAGCCCGAGGCGGCGGTCAAGGGGCTATCCGATAGGGTTCTTCAAGGACTGCTGAAAGGAAACTATCGACCTTCCGATCTGCTCTATTTCTTCCGGGGTAGGGACGAGATGTTCGCGTTCAGCGAGCACGGCGCAGACCTGTGGATGTCGGCGCATTATAGGGAATTGCTGCTCCACTATCCGACACCTGGCGCACGTTCTCTGCGCACGACGCTTTTGCGGTCCGTGGAGTTCCAGCCGGGTTCGCCAATCAAAACCGCACCCAGTCCGTGACGGCTCCCCGCGATACCGCAACGTCCCGCAGCTGCTGGAACATAGCCGATCCATTTGTTCAGATCGGGTTCTAAAGCGACATCTTCATCACCCGCCCCCACACGCCAAAGATGATGATCCGCCACAAGGAGGAGTCAAACGTCCGCTCACCGTCGAGCACCTGACGGGCGTATTCGCGGGTCGCGGCGGGGACCAGAAGATCGGGATAAAGCGCAAGGGTGTCGTCGATCCTTGCTTCGACGGCCTTCCTGAGCGGCCCTTTGAACCAGGTTTCTTCCGGAGTCGCAAAGCCCAGCTTGTCCCGTCTGTCTCGGACGAGGTCGGGCACGATGCCATTCATTGCCCGCCTCAGGATGCGCTTGGTGTCGCCGCCGACGATCTTGTGCTGGTCGCCTAGACGCAGGGCGAATTCCACCAGCCGGTGGTCCAGGAACGGAACACGCGCCTCGATGCCGTGGGCCATCGAGTTCCGATCCTCGTAGCGCAGCAGCATTGGAAGGTTGGTCGAGCGCGTGAGGATGACGCAATATTCGCCAAGCGACCGTGGAGGAACAAGACGTTCCGCCGCCATCGCCTGCGTCAGGACGCTTCCATCGTGCGGTGCGTGAGCGGAAAGAGCGCCTCCCGCCATCCATGAATCGACGGATGGCGCGTCGCTGTCCGGCGGCCGAAGCAGGTTGCGCGCTCGATCCCACATACGGCCACTCAGCAAGGGCGCCAGCTGCCGCAGGTAGCTCAGCCCATGCCAAGACTTACGCTCTGCGAGGGTCTGCAGGAGTTCGCCGATCCGCGCCTGACGTATCAATCGAGCATAGTGATAGTGAAAGCAACCATGATATCCTCCGAGTATCTCGTCGGCGCCTTGACCGTCGAGCATCACCTTGACGCCAAGGTCCCGCGCCTTGCGGAACACATGGTACTGCGCGTGTATGCTTGTCGAACCATAGGGTTCGTCCTGCGCCCAAATGATCGCTTCGCAGTCGGAAAAGACATCGTCCGGATTCAGCGTCACTCGAGTCGAAGCAACACCGGTTTGGGCCGCGACCGCATCGATGAACCGCAACTCATCGACCACCGAGCCCGGGAACACCGCGCTTATCGCATTGAGCTTGTCTGCGCCCGCTGGCCAATTCTGGGCCTGCACGCCAACGATCGAGGAGCTATCCAACCCGCCCGAAAGACATGACCCCACGCGGACGTCTGCGCGCATGTGCAGTCGAATCGAATCGAGGAACAGCTCACGGAAATGCTCTGCCGCGTCTGTTTCGTTCCATGTTCTTCCATCCGGTACCGGCGGGCGCCAATAGTCCGTCACCGACAACGCATCTCCGGGCCTCCATTTCCGGAGATCGAGTTTCAGATATCTTCCGGGACCGACGTTGAACGCGTCAGCGAACATCGTTTCGGCAAGGTGGTCGGTGACGCCGCTCTGAAGGAAGTTGTGAGCGCGGTCGAGGTTGATGCGGCGCGAAAAGCCTGGAAGCGCGAGAAGTTGTTTGATTTCCGAGCCGAGTGCGAGACCGCGATTCGATGAATGATATACAATGGGCTTGACCCCGAGCCGATCACGCGCCGCGAACACGGTTTTCGCCGCGTCGTCCCAGATTACAAATGCAAACATGCCAATCAGTCGGTCGAGCGCGCCTGCGCCCCAGGCCTCGAACGCGGCCAGCAACACCTCGGAATCCGATTCCGTTCGCATGACCGCGCCGCCGGCTCGAAGCTCGTCGCGCAGTTCAAGGTAGTTGTAGATCTCACCGTTGAAGATCAGCCAGTATCGGCCGTCTGCCGACGCCATCGGTTGCAGCGATCGATCGTCAAGGTCGATGATGCTGAGTCGACGATGGCCAAGGGCGACTGGCCCGGCCGGACTGTCGAACACACGCCACCCACGTCCGTCTGGTCCGCGATGCGACACCGCGTCGATGTGCGCCGGATCGGGCGGGAAGCCAATAGAGAGGAAAATTCCGCACACGCCTAGATCAAACCTCCACGCCAGCCGCCGCCGCGGTGGGCAGCATGGCGCTGGACTCTCGCCATCAAATAGCCGCTGGCGGCATGGCCTGTTCGGCGGCCAGCGCCAATCCAAAACGCGTCAGGACCACGACACGACAAGCCGACCTCGGGGCGCTTGCTACGCGGGTGGCGCTCAAGAGGCTCTGCGAATGGAGGCTTTGCGTGTTCCCTTTCTCTCGACCGCCGAATCCACGGCGGCATCGAAGGCTTCAACGAACGCCGGATACTGCAAGGCAGGGGCAAGCGCGATGTCGTTGTACGCCCTCTCGGCCATGTCTTCCCGCGCGCGCGTGTCCGAGATGAAATCAGGCGCCTGATCCCAGTTTGACAGATCGCGCTTGAGCGGGAAGTAGTGCTCATTGGGTTGAAAAAGTCCTGAGGAGCTACCCTCATAAAGCAGTTGTGCAGATGCCGCGCATGCCGCCTCCAGATGCCGCGGCGAGATTTGGGCATACGCCACGTTGCCCTCGAACTCATGAAGTCGTTCGCGATGCGCACGCAAGTAGAAATCCTCCGATAGCTCGTCCTGATCCTTGTTTCGCGCCGCAAACCACGCGCACCAAGCCTGAAAGTCTCCCTTGAAGTCAAATAGGTTTGAACCGGACTCGACGCCCAGAACGCATTTCGACGCGCCGAGCAGGTCAAACCAGCCTTCGCCGCCAATGCGATCCTCGTTTCGACTCGATATGTCGATGCGCATGTGTGCGGCGTGGTTCATCGAGGCGACATCGAAGCCGATCTTTCGCTTTTCAAAGCCCAGCCTCCCTGTTTCCAGAGGCTGAAGCGAACCGCGATAGCTGATGTCAATCGGACGGCCCGATTTACGGTGCTTGTCCCACAATGCGCCCTGGGCTTCGGAAACATAGCGGGTGTAAGTGTGCATGAAGGCGAGCTCGCCAACGACGGCCTTTTGGGTAAACTTTGTGCAACTCTTGCGCCGGGACATAGGTGAGCAGCAGGTCGAATCGCTTGTCTCGAAGGCGCCTTGCGACCTTCGCCGACTTCACCTGTTCGTCCTGTTTCATCAGGATTTTGACGCCGTCATAGTCGCGGAAGCCGCGTTTCAGCCGACTGCCCAGCGTGACCAAATTCTCGAACGAATAGCAGACCGCGGAATGTATCAGGACGCCAACAAAGTCGCACAGATCGACGTCGGCCGACAGCATCAACGTGCGGTCTTTGCTCGGCCACGTATTGTGGATCACAAGGTCGTAGCGGCTCAAACTCCGCCAGACCTCCACATTCTCGACAACAGTATGAATTGAACTGGGATCATAGTGGCACACGAAGAGAATCCGGGCCTTCTTCGAGCCGGGTGATCCTTCCCATGATTGCGGGCCGCGACTCACAAAACGCATCATGCTCTTCGACGGACTCCGGCCTGGTGGCTGTCCAGGCTTGCCGATCCTAGGCCCGCAATTCTCGACGTTCACAGCTCCCGAAGATTTTCTGCCCGTCGTCGAAAGCGCGGGCTGCTTAGCACGATCACGCGCAGGAAAGGAACGCCGTGCCATATCCCTCTTAGCATGAGGCGCACCCCTGATCGCGCGACACGGCCAACCAGCGATTGATCCGCATTGATATCGACAGGCGCCTGACTCTGGAAAGCGCGTTTCAGCGAGGTTTCGGGCTCGCTCTGACTTGGGGTCGGACTAAGGTCCACACCCTCGACAGATGCCATCAGGGCTGGGGCAAACGCCTCCCAGTGGAAGAAGATCTCAAAGCCCCTTCGACCATTCCTGCCCAGTCGCTCGCGCAGCTCAATATCTCCGGCAAGCCGTCCGACCGCCTCCGCGATCGCCTCCGGAGTCTTGAAGTCCGCGACAACACCGCAATCTGCCGCCTCGATAGTCTGTCTAACGAATTGCGTTGTGTTGGCGAGAATTGGCAGTCCGGCGGCCATGTACTGCGACAGTTTGTTCGGGGAACAGAAGACATGGTTGATCAGCGTTGGTTCGTAGGGAATGAGGCCAACGTCTGCCTGCGCGGCGCGACTGATGAGGTCGGCTTCCGGGATTGCGGCCGGGAACAGGATACGCGAGCCCAAAAGGCCGGTGCGTTGCGCTTCTGCGATCATCGCGCTTCGATAAGCATTCTCCGGCCCTTGCAGGACGAGGACGCATGCCGCCGGTGTCAGTCGCCACGCTTCGATCAACGGAAGTATTCCACGGCCGGCCGCGAAGCCGCCAAGAAAGAGAAACTCGGTCCTGTCGCTTGTTGCAACACGGCGCGCTGGAGCATTTGGCGCGTCGCTGAGCGGCATTGCGTTGGGGAGGGCGCCGAACGGCGCCCCATAGGCCTCGCTCATTGCAACTGCTAGCTGGGGGGAGACGACGAATCTTGCGTCGGCCTCGCGCACCAGTCGACGTTCGATGCGCAGCCAAGGCTCTTCCTCAACCGCCGAGCGGAAACTGGGGAACTGGTAGGGCCAAAACTCATGCGCGTCGTAGATCAGCCTCGCGCCAAACTCCGACTTCAGGACCACGCCGGCCGCCAGCGTATCGAGGTCAGCGGCAACGATCACCTCCGCCGGGCCGAGCGCACGCGCAGCGCGAATCAGCGATACGTTTGTCCTCACAATGTGCCGCATCTGGAAGCGGCGGCTGTGAGTCGCGACATCGAGCTTGATGCGCTTTCGATTCGACACCGCGAAATCGTCGTCAGCGACCTCGTACGAAAAGCCGGCCAGTGTCGCCCAGCCCGGATTTTCGGCATACGCAGCCCCAGGGCCCTCCGGAATAAAAGCCGGCCAGTCGCTTGTCGGTACGCGCGCTCGCCGGCGGCCGTATCCGATCGATTCAAGCGTCGGCATGCGCCGCCGTGCAAAGTCGCGAAACAGGCCAATCTCGATGACCTCGAAGCGGGCAGAAAGCGTCGCCGCCACCCAGCCGATTCGTGGATCGTTCGAAGGATCGCCCGCGACCAGGACGAACGCGCGAGGCCGCGGGACGCTTCCCGGCCGGGAATCGTCTGGCTGCTGGGTCGAGTGGGGTTCACCGCGGCTTGTCATGTGCCCAGGTGTTCAAGCGCGCTTGGCGCTGCAGCGCAAGTTCTCGGAGCCCTCCGGGCGATGCTTGCGCCTGTCTGGTCGGTATGCCAGAAACCGCCGCCATCCACCTAGGAGCGTCAAATGAGCCCGTCGGCAAAAACCGGCTATTCGGCCCACGAATCCGCCTATGTCGACGATGGCGTCGAGATGGGGGAGGGGACGAAGATCTGGCATTTCAGCCACGTGCTGAAAGGCTCGAGGATCGGCAAGCGCGTGTCGCTGGGGCAGAATGTGGTGGTCGGCCCCAACGTGTCGGTGGGCGATGACTGCAAGATCCAGAACAATGTCAGCGTCTATGATGGCGTCACGCTTGAGGACGGCGTCTTCTGCGGTCCATCCTGCGTCTTCACCAATGTGCGCAACCCGCGCGCGTTCGTGTCCCGCAAGGAAGTGTTCGAGCCCACCCTGGTGAAGCGCGGCGCCTCGATCGGCGCCAACGCCACCATCCGCCTCGGCGTCACGCTGGGCGAATACTGCTTCGTCGCCGCCGGCGCGACGGTGGTGAAGGATGTGCCGCCGCATGCGCTTGTCGCCGGCGTTCCCGCCAGGCAGATCGGCTGGGTCAGCCATGCCGGCGAGGTTCTCAAGGACGACATGGTCTGTTCCTGGACGGGCGACCGCTATGACCTGAGACAAGGCGCGCTGGCCCGGGTGTCGCGCGGCGCCAAGACCGTGAACTGGCCGGCGCAGTAGGCTGGGGCCGTTTCCGCAGCTAGACTGCTCCGGCGGAGGTTCTGCGGTGAAGGTGATCGTAACAGGCGGGGCGGGCTTCATCGGCTCGGCGGTGTGCCGGCGGCTTGCGGGCGCGCCTGGCCACAGCGTCCTCAACATCGACAATCTCACCTATGCCGGCAGCGCCTCGAATGTCGCCCGCATCGCAGGCCTGCCGAATTACCGCTTCCTCAAGGCCGACATCGCCGACGCGCCTGCCATGGCATCGGCCTTCGCGGGGTTTGCGCCGGACGCGGTGATCCACCTTGCCGCAGAAAGCCATGTCGACCGCTCGATCACGGGATCGGCCCCCTTCATCCAGACCAACATCGTCGGCACGCACAGTCTTTTGGAAGCGGCGCGCGCCTACTGGTCAGACCTCCCGGAAGAACGGCGGCAGGCCTTCCGCTTCCTGCATGTCTCGACCGACGAGGTCTACGGCTCGCTGGGCGAGACGGGCGCGTTCACGGAAGAGACGCCCTACGACCCGCGCTCGCCCTATGCCGCCTCGAAGGCCGCGGCGGACCACCTTGTCGCCGCCTGGCGCGCCACGCACCAGCTGCCGACGCTGATCACCAACTGCTCCAACAATTTCGGCCCCTACCATTTTCCCGAGAAGCTGATCCCGCTGGTGATCCTCAACGCGCTCGAGGGACGCGAGCTGCCGGTCTATGGCGATGGCGGACAGGTGCGCGACTGGCTCTACGTGGAGGATCATGTCGATGCGCTTCTCGCCGTGCTGCAGCGCGGCCGCGTCGGGCAGACCTATAATATCGGCGGCCGTTCGGAGCGGACGAACCTCTCCGTGGTGCGCCAGGTGTGCGACATCCTCGATCGCCTGCGCCCGTCCTCGTCCCCTCGCCACAAGCTGATCCGGTTCGTGCCCGACCGTCCCGGCCACGACCGGCGTTACGCCATCGACTGCTCGAAGCTCGAGCGCGAGCTCGGCTGGGCGCCGGCAACGCCCTTCGACCAGGGCCTTGAGCAGACCATCGCCTGGTTCCTCGACAATGAAAGCTGGTGGCGCCCGATCCGCGACAAGATCTATGACGGTCGCCGGCTGGGCCTGGGCTGACCGATGTTCATTCGCCAGGCCATTCCCGATGTCATCGTCATCGACCCCAGGCGCTTTGGCGATGATCGCGGCTGGTTCCGCGAGACCTACAACGCCAGGGTCTGGCGCGAGAACGGCATCGCGGATGCGTGGCTGCAGGACAATGAATCGCTGTCTCGGCCCCCCGGCACGATCCGCGGCCTTCACTTCCAGACCCCGCCGATGGCGCAGGCCAAGCTGATCGGATGCACCGCCGGAGCCATCCTCGACGTTGCGGTGGACATAAGGCGAGCCTCGCCGACCTATGGCCGCCATGTCGCGATAGAGTTGTCGGCCGCCAACGGTCTTCAGCTTTACGTTCCGGAAGGCTTCGCGCATGGCTTCTGCACGCTGCTGCCTGACACGCTGGTGCAGTACAAGGTTTCTCGCCTTTACGACCCGGCAAGCGAGGCTGGCGTCGCCTGGAATGATCCGGCTTTGGACATATCCTGGCGGCTGCAGGAACGGGCGCCGACGCTTTCCCCCCGCGACAGCGCGCTTCCCCCGCTCAAGGACCTGAAATCCCCGTTCTAGGGAACATCTGTCATATGGCGCCCGGAACGACCGGGAAGGCGCCAGCAGCAGATTGAACTGCTGCCCGTTTCCATCTACTCGCCATGGTTCGGCCTGTAGTCGGGCGGGGATATCAGTGGTTCAGTGGGTGTTGATCGCCGTGGGCGCGCTATGGCCCCTGATCGCGTTCGCGGGCGGGCTTGGCTATTCCTCGCTGATCACGCTGGCGGGGCTGCTCTGCGTGTTCTCGGCGGCCAGGCAGATGCGGCCGCAGATCTACATGGTCGGCATCGCGCTGTTCCTGGAATTCGTGGCCGCTTCGGTGAAATGGTCGCCGCGCCAGATCGACCTCATCCAGTTTGATCTTGACGATCGCAAGTTCGCAATGCGGTTCGAGGTCATCCGGGTTGGCCTCATCCTGCTCTGGAGCGCCATCCTGATCTCCGCCGCACGCAAGCTCAGCCCCAGCCAGGCGCGTCAGGTCGTGCGGGTCGCAAGCTGGGCGATCCTGTTGCAGCTGCTCATCGTCGCTGCGCTGACCGCGTTCGAGAAGCAGGCCCTGCAGCTCTTCGCCAGATTCATGTCGGATGAAGGCGAGGGCATCCAGAACATCTCGCGCAACGGCATCATCATGGCTCTGTGCGCGCCGTTCCTGATCGTGGGCTTCGGGCGCACGCTGTCCTTCTCCCGCGCCCTCATTGTCGAGATCGTCGTGTTCCTGATCGTGGTTGCAGTGCTGCTGACGCGCGGCGTCCACGGCGGCATCGTGTCGATCGGCGTGGCGCTCGGCGCTGTCGCCATCGTGCGCATCTTCCCGCGCAGCGGCTTCAAGATCCTGGGCGTCCTGCTGGCCCTGATCGTCGTCGGCACGCCATGGATCTTCGGCTATCTCTCCCAGAATGCGCATGCCGAGGCCGCGACCACGTCCGCGGAATGGCGCCTCGCCATCTGGCGTCGGGTGATCGAGGTCATCCAGAACGACCCCATCTTCGGGAACGGGCTGGGCATTTTGCGCACCGTGGACGAGCGCATTCCTTCCGGAACCTTTTCCGGCATGCTTCTGGTGCCCAACCACGCCCACAACATGGTGCTGCAGCTCTGGGCGGAGACAGGCGCGATCGGCGCGGGCCTTCTCGGCGCCACGATCGCCGCCGCAGGCTTCCGCATGCCCGAGCCGAGGCGGCTCAGCGTCGCTGGCTATCTCGCCGCCGCCCTGGCCGGCCAGTTCATGGCCATTGCGCTGGTGTCCTTCGACCTCTGGAACGACTGGTGGTGGGCCTGCGCAGGCCTGCTGGCGGCGCTGATCGTCGCGATGGGTCGGGCCGAGGCGATCGAGGACCCGGGCCGCCTTCTGGCCAACCCTGCCGACATGCCGCCGCCGCGGCCCTACTGATCGTAGCGATTGTCGCCAGCCTTGCCGCGGTCCCTGCCCCGCGCTAGGGCCAGCGCCATGCAGGGGTCCACCGCAAAGGATGAAGCCGCCGGGACCCCATCTCCTGAGATCCCGTCGCCCGAAATCCCCTCTCCCGAGATCACCGTCATCGTCGTCAACTACAATGGTGGCGACTGGCTGCGCGGCTGCATTGCCTCGCTGGCGCGCCAGACCTTCACGAACTTCGAGACCATCCTGGTCGACAACGCTTCCATCGACGCATCGCTTGATCGCATCGCCGAAAAGCCCGATCGCATGACCATTCTGCGTGAGGCGACGAACCATGGCTTCGCCGGCGGCAACAACCTCGCTGCAAGGCAGGCGAAGGGCCGCTGGCTCGCCTTGCTCAATCCCGACGCCGAAGCCGCGCCCGACTGGCTCGAAAGCCTGATGCGGGCGGTTGCCGAACGCCCCTCTCACCGCATCGTCGCCTCGCTGCAGATCGCCATGCAGGATGACGGGATACTTGACGGCGCCGGCGATTGTTATCTCGCCTATGGCTATGCCTGGCGCGGCGGCTTCGGGCGGAGAACCGTCGACACGCCGGGGCAGGGCGAATGCTTTGCTCCCTGCGGGGCCGCAGCGCTCTACCCCACGGACGTCTTTCTCTCCAGCGGGGGGTTCGACGAGCGCTATTTCTGCTACCACGAAGACGTCGATATCGGTTTCCGCCTGCGCCTGCTGGGAGAGCGCTGCCAGTTCGATCCCCGCGCCCGGGTGCGCCATGCCGGCTCCGCCATCGCCGGCCGGGCCAGCGACTTCGCGGTCTTCCACGGCGCCCGCAACGGCTTCTGGACCTACATCAAGAACATGCCCGGGTTGTTGCTGGTGCTGACCTTGCCCGTCTGGGTCGCCGGAACGCTGGCCATATTGGGACGCGGCCTGGTGACAGGGCGGTTCAAGGCGACGATACGCGGCCTTGGCGCTGCGTTCTTGGACATGGGCCCCGCCTTTGAAGCCCGAAGAAACCTGAAGCAATCGCGGAAGGCGCGCATCGCCGACATCGCGGCCGCCCTGTCGTGGGACCCGTTCAGGTTTCTGGCACGCAAGCCCGATGTCCGGCCGTTTCGCGATCAGGGCGTGGAATGATTCGCGCGCCACGGGTCAGGCGCTTGCGCCTCTTTCCGGCTGATGGTTTGTGCCGGTGGACGGACGAATTCATGATCAGGTTGCGCGTATGACTGTTCCCACCCGAGTCCTGCTGACCGGCGCCGCCGGCTTCGTCGGCTCGCACGTGGCGCACAAGCTGCTGGACCGGGGCATCGCCGTCGATGGCGTCGATTGCCTCACGCCCTACTACCCGATCGAACTCAAGCGCGCCCGCCTCGACAAGCTCCGGCGTCCGGGCTTCACGTTTCATGAGACGGATGTCGCCGACCACCCGGCCTTGCGCGCCATCGCCGCTGCATCGCCGCCAGACGCCGTGATCCATCTCGCCGCCCAGGCCGGCGTGCGCTACTCGCTCGAAAACCCATTCGCCTACGCGCACGCCAACCTGTCGGGGCATCTTTCCGTCCTGGAGCTGGTGCGGCACAGCCCGAACAAGCCGCTTCTGGTCTACGCCTCGTCCAGCTCGGTCTATGGCGCCAACACCAAGGTTCCCTTCTCGGAGGAGGACCGCGTCGACCAGCCCGTCTCGCTCTATGCCGCCACCAAGCGCTCGGACGAGTTGCTCAGCCAGTCCTATTCGCACCTCTACGGCATGCGCCAGATCGGCCTGCGCTTCTTCACCGTCTACGGACCCTGGGGCCGGCCCGACATGGCCTACTGGTCGTTCACGCAGGACATCCTCGAAGGCAGGCCAATTCGCGTCTTCAACAACGGCAATCTCGAGCGGGATTTCACCTATATCGACGACATTGTGGCGGGCGTCGTCGCCACCGCGACCGATCCCGCGCCGCAAGGCCAACCTCTCCACAGCGTCTACAACATCGGCAACAACCGCCCCGTGAAGCTGATGCGGTTCATCGAGATCGTTGAACAGGCCGCCGGCCGCAAGGCAGAGTTGATCATGGCGCCGATGCAGCAGGGCGACGTCCTCGCCACCTACGCCAACATCGACAAGCTCTCCCGCGACTATGGCTTCGCGCCGACCACATCGCTGGAGGAGGGCATCCCCCGCTTCGTCGACTGGTACCGCGCCTACCGGAAAATCTAGCCTTCCAGCCTACTCCGCCAGTCGTTGCAGGTAGCGGCCATAGTCCGTCTTCGCCAGCGGCTCGGCGGCGCGACGCAGGCCTTCCGCATCGATCCATCCCTGCAGGAAGGCGATCTCCTCGGGGCAGCCCACCTTCATGCCCTGCCTCCGCTCGATCGCAGCCACGTATTCCGAGGCTTCCAGCAGGCTGTCATGCGTACCGCAATCCATCCACATGAAGCCTTTTTCCATGCACATGACCGACAGGTTTCCAGCCTCCAGATAGAGCCGGTTGAGATCGGTGATCTCCAGCTCCTCGCGAACCGACGGCTTCACTTTTCGCGCCAGCTCGCTCGCCTTGCCGTCGTAGAAATAGAGCCCCGTCACCGACCAGTTCGACTTCGGCGCCCTGGGCTTTTCCTCGATGCTGATCGCCTTGCCCGCCGCATCCAGCTCGACAATGCCGTACCGCCCCGGATCGCTGACCTGGTAGGCGAACAGCGACGCCCCGCTCGTCTGGGCTGAGGCCCGCCGCGCCATGTCGGCAAGGCCCGAACCATGGAAGATGTTATCGCCCAGGATCATGGCGCTCGGCTCGCCGCCGATCCATTTTTCTCCGATCAGGAATGCCTGCGCGAGTCCCTCTGGTTTTGGCTGCTGCGCATAGTTGATCCGCATGCCGAGGTGCGATCCGTCCTTGAGCAACCTCTCGAACGCGGTTGCATCCTCGGGCGTCGTGATCACCAGCACGTCGCGTATGCCCGCCAGCATCAGGGTCGACAGCGGATAATAGACCAGCGGCTTGTCGTAGACGGGCAACAGCTGTTTCGAGACGGAGATCGTCAGCGGCCACAGGCGCGAACCTGTTCCTCCTGCCAGAATGATCCCCTTGCGCATCGCGTCTCTCCTGCGCCTAGCCGAACACGACCGTCTTCGTCCCGTTGAGGAAGATGCGGCCCTCGACATGCAGCTTTACGGCCTGGGACAGCACGCGCGCCTCGATGTCGCGCCCGATCGCCGACAGCGTATCGGCCGTATGGGAGTGGTCGGCGCGCTCGACCGCCTGGGTGATGATCGGCCCCTCGTCGAGATCCGGCGTCACATAGTGCGCCGTCGCGCCGATCAGCTTCACGCCGCGGTCGAACGCCTGCTTGTAGGGAGATGCGCCCTTGAACCCCGGCAGGAAGGAATGATGAATGTTGATGCAGCGCCCCGCCAGCTTCTCGCACGTCCGGTCCGACAACACCTGCATGTATCGCGCGAGCACCACGAGGTCCGCCTTGGTCTCCGCCGCCAGATCGAGAATCCGCATTTCCGACTTGCCCCGCGTCGAGGGTTCGACGGGCACGTGGATGAAGGGAATGCCATGCCGTTCGGCGAGCCACTGGCACGATGTGTGATTGGACACGATCGCCGGCACATTGACGGGCAAGGCGCCGATGCGATGGCGGTAGAGCAGGTCGTTGAGGCAGTGATCCGCCTTCGACACAAGGATCAGCACGTTGGGCTTGACGCGCGCATCGCGCAGGTCCCACTCCATCCTCCACTTCGCCGCGACGCCCTCGAACTCATGCACGAACGCGGCAAGCGCGAAGCCAGGCGTCTCAGAGGCGAACACGATGCGCAGGAAGAAACGCCCCGTCGCGGGATCGCCGAAGTTCGACGTCTCGACGATGAACAGCCGCCGCGCCGCAAGGAAGCCAGCCACATCGGCGACGATCCCGATCGAATCCATGCAGCTCGCGCGCAGGACGAAGCGATCGGAAGAGACAGGAGTCATGCGAGCCCTCGGTATCGGCCCGTTTTCCATGGGCCGGGGCGGCGCGCAAGGCCTGAAGGCCAGACCTAGCTGAGGCGCAGCATCGCAAGGCTGTCGCCTGGACTGAACGCCGCAAACGCGAAGCCAAGCGCAAGGATGCCGCCCATCGCGAGGCTCTGGCCGTCCTTGATGGCGAAGACGACCGGATCGTCGTCGAGCTCGCCCCGGTTGGCCAGCAGCCACACGCGCATCAGCCACATCGAGAGGACGACTGGCGCCACCCACAGCGCGTCAGGCAAGGGATAGAGACCTGAAGGCCAGGCCGACTCGATGATGTAAAGCACCAGGATCAGCGGCGCGACGGTGGCGGTTGCAAGGCCCAGCCCGAGCGTCAGCCCGGCGTCCTCGGCGCGATAGCCGCGGTTGGCGACCCGCCGCTCTCCGGCTGCCGCGCGCCGCAGCACTTCGACATGGCGCTTGGCGAGGGACAGCGAGACGAACAGGAACATCGAGAACACCAGGAGCCACTGGGTCAGCACGACGCCCGTGAGGACGCCGCCCATGATCAGCCGCAGCGTGTAGAGGAAACTCAGCGCCAGCGTGTCGGCCAGCGCGGCGCGCTTGAGGCGAAGCGAATAGGCCAGCGTCACCACCAGATAGGACAGCATGGTCACGCCAAAGGCTGGCGAGAGCAGGAAGCCGCCGATGAAGCCCGTGGCGATCAGGAGAGGCGCGGCGAGCAACCCTTGCCACAGCTTGAGCTTGCCGCTCGCAAGCGGCCGTTCGCGCTTGGTGGGATGGCCGCGGTCGGCCTTGAGGTCGAGGATGTCGTTGAGGATGTAGGTGCCCGACGCCATGAGGCCGAGCAGGGGCAGGGCGATGGCGCAGGTCGCCATGGTCGCCGGATCGGTCAGCTTCATGCCGAGGATCGGCGGCACGAAGATCAGCGCGTTCTTGGCCCACTGGTGCAGGCGCATCGCCTTGCGCCACGCCTTCACGCCGGCATCCGGCCGGTCAAACGCGCGCACGACGGTGACGCCCATCCTCTCGATGGCTCGCGTGCGCTTTTCGCCGCCGCCGACATGCGAGGCCGCCTTGGCCTTGGCCCAGACCTTCAGGTCCGCAGGGCTGTCGCCGACATATTCGAAACCGTCCGGCGCCAGCGTTTCGAGAAGCTGCGCCTTGGCCGCGCCCTTGTTGTTGGTCGCGCCATCGCTCCCCAGGGCCCGGTCGAACAGGCCAAAGCGCCTGGCGATCGCCTCGACGGTCTCCTGGTCGGCGGCCGAGACCAGCCAGACCTTGCGGCCCATCGCCTTGGCGCGCCGGCAATACGCCAGCACCGCCTCGTTCACCGGCAGCGTGTCGACATCGAGAACCGCGCCGCGCTGCAGCCGCGCCTTGACCTTCGCGATGGCAAACGGAAGCTGGGCGAGCTGCCACAACGTCCAGAATGGCCGGCGGCGCAGATGCTCAGCGGTCGCTTCAAACAACGTGTCGGTCAGCAGCAGCGTGCCGTCGAGGTCGACCGCCAACGGATAGGCGATCTCGTCATTTGCGGGCGTGCGCGGGGCAAGCCTCACTTCGTGAGAGACATTCGGCCTCATCCCGGATCCCTTGTCGTCCTCCGGACTGTCGTCTCCGGAGGTCAGGCGCCTCTCGTCGAGACGCGCGTGACGCCGCCAATGTGCGGCCTTGAGCCCTACGGGTAAGGGAAACTGCTCAAGATTCAGTTGATCCGATCCGGGACAGGCGCCTTGGCGAGTTGCAGGGCCCATGTCCCTTGGCTAGAGCAGGTCGGAATAAAGTGCGGACGAAGCGTTCCGTTTCGGAATCCCGCTGGAATCGTGTGGGAAGTTCGTGGGTCCGTCTGCGCAGCAACCTCTTGATAAGGATCGCGCGCCCCCGGGCCGGACGCTGTCTGTCGATAACAATTTCAACCTGCTGCGTCTTGCCTTCGCGCTGATGGTGGCCGCCTATCACGCCGCCATCCTGCCCGGCGTCATCGGCTGGAAGGCGGCCGAGCCCTATCTCACCCTCGCGGCCGAGATCGGCGTGCAGGGCTTCTTCGTGCTTTCGGGCTATCTCGTTTATGCCAGCCTTGAGCGCTCGCCATCCTTGGCGCTCTACACGGAGAAGCGCATCCGGCGCCTCTATCCAGCCTACGCCACGGTCGTCATCGTCTGCGCGGCGGCAGCCATTGCGATCAGCCCGGCCGCACGCGCGGCGCCGGTCGAAGTCGCGCGCTATCTCGGCTGGAATCTTGTCTTCCTCAACTTCATGGCGCCCGGCATTCCCGGCGTGTTCGACGCTAACCGCTTCACCGAAATCAACGGCGCGCTGTGGACGCTGAAGATCGAGGTAATGTTCTACGTCATCCTGCCGCTGCTTGCCTGGGCGCTGCGGGCGATGGGAAGCGCCCGCTGGCTGCTGATTCTTGCGGTCTACGCCAGCGCCGAGGCCTGGCGCATCGGCCTGCAGCATCTGGCCCAGCAAGGGCAGGCAGGGCTCTCGCCGGTCGCCGACCAGCTCTGGCCCCAGCTCCCCGGGCAGATGAGCTTCTTCATCACCGGCATCGCCTTCCGCATGCTCAACCCCTCGGGCGCGAAGCTGCATCTCGCGGGCGTTCTCGGCATTGTCCTGCTGGCTGCGTCCGTCATGCGGCCGGAGGCCGAACCGGTGCGCGCTTTGGGGCTGGGCGCCGTCGCCATCTGGATTGCGACCGGCCTGCCGCGCCTGATCGACGCCGCCCGGTTCGGCGACCTGTCCTATGGCCTCTACATCGTGCATTTCCCGATCATCCAGGGCGCCATCGCCGCCGGACTTTTCGCCGCCTCCGCCTGGGCCGGCCTGGCCGTCTCGGCGGCAGGCGCACTGATCGCGGCGCTTCTCCTGTGGCATCTGGTTGAGCGTCCTGCGCTCAGGGCCGATAGCGCCTACAGAAGCCATGCCTGAGGCCCGGCGACCGCTTGGCCTTTGACCCAAAGTCAGGGACAAAGGCGCAAGACCCGGCCGCCACACCTTTCAGGGAAGCCTCCCAATGCAGCTGTTCATCGATTCCGCCGACACGGCCGAGCTGCGCGCCGCCGCCGATTCCGGCCTGATCGACGGGGTCACCACCAATCCCTCCCTCATCGCCAAGTCCGGCCGCAAGATGAAGGAAGCGATCGCCGAGATCTGCTCGATCATTCCCGGCCCGGTCAGCGCCGAAGCGGTGGCAACCGATGTCGAGGGCATGCTGGCCGAAGGACGCTATCTCGCCCGCATTGCGCCCAACGTCGTGGTCAAGCTGCCCCTGACCGAGAATGGCCTCAAGGCCTGCCGCGTGCTGGCCGACGAGGGGACCAAGGTCAACGTCACGCTGTGCTTCTCGGCCGTGCAGGCGCTGCTCGCCGCCAAGTCCGGCGCCTATTTCATTTCGCCCTTCATCGGCCGGCTGGACGACAAGGGCATCGACGGCATGGGTCTGATCCGCGAGATCCGGAAGGTCTACGACAATTACGGCTACCAGACGCGCATCCTGTCGGCGTCGATCCGCTCGTCCGACCATGTGCGCGACGCGGCCCTCGCAGGGTCCGACTGTGCGACGCTTCCGCCGAAGATCTTCGCAGCGCTCTACAAGCACGAGCTGACGGATTCAGGCGTCGCCGCCTTCCTCAAGGACTGGAAGTCGACGGGTCAGTCCATTCTCTAGCGATGTCTATTGCTTCTGCTCGAACCCTTCGGTCCAGAATCCAAAGGTCGCGCTCTCCGCGGTGTTCTGGCGCGAGGGATCGAGGCGGACGCCAAGCACTTCCACATTTGTGCCGCCGACCAGGGACACGCCGCGAGCGACCAGCTTGTAGCCCGAGCCGTCCGACACGTAGAGGTATTGCGGCCCGTTCCTGTCGCTCGACTGTGCAGGATCGCGCGGCAGCTCGGCGACGAAGGCCGGCGACAGGCCCGGTATCCACGCCTTGCCGCGATCCAGGAAGCCGCCTAGCGCGTCCGCCGGCGGATATTTCCCGTGCTGTTCGCGATAGGCCTTCAGCGCGTCATTGATGGTGACAAGATCGGACACCCGCCTGCGGTTCGCCAGCCGCGGGTCCTGGATCCAGGTTGGCGCATCGCCCGCGGCCGAAGGCGCAGGCGCCGCTGACGGCGGAGGCGTCCCGGACGCCACCGGCTTGGGCGCTGCCCTCACAGGCTCCGGCCTTGGTTCGGCGGGCCTCGCCACAGGCTGAGGCGCAGCCCTTGGGGCTGCCGGCTTCGGCGCTGCCTGACGGGGCTCGGAAAAAATGTCATCTGCGGCCGCTGCTGCGCGCTGCGGCGCCGATTTGGCCGCGGACTTGGCCGTCGGCCTGGCCTCAGCGTTGGACGGCCTGGCGGCTCGTTCGGCCTTCACGGGTTTGGGCTTTTTGCCGCCCGGGATCAGTCCGATGACGAACAGGATGAAACCAAGCCCCGCGGCGCCTCCGCCTGCGTAAAGCGCCATCGAGCTGGCGAGGAATTCCTTCGCACCTGCGATGGAATCGAGGAAAGCCGCCCTGGCGAGAATGTCGGGCACATACTGAGCCCCTGCCACCGCCCCGCCGCCGAGGAGCAAGAGGACGCCCACCACCAACGCCACGCCCTTCATGCACGTCTCCTCGGACCACCCGCAGTATCCGTTTTAGCTCGGCCCGCCCAACCGCTCAACTGCATAGGCAGCTTGCGTTTGGTGCGATTATCCGGCTTTGGCCGCCCGGATGACAGGGCCCGAAATCTGGTCCACATGGGGCCATGCCGGACCGCAGCCACATCGCCATCGCCCGCCGCGTCCTGGACATGGAGGCAGACGCGCTCGGCGCTCTGTCGCGGACCCTGGGCGATGATTTCAGCAACGCGGTCGAAACGATCCTGGCGGCCAGGGGCAGGGTGATCTGCACCGGCATCGGCAAGTCCGGCCACGTCGCCCGCAAGATTGCCGCAACCCTCGCCTCTACCGGCACGCAGGCCTATTTCGTCCATTCCACCGAGGCGAGCCATGGCGACCTCGGCATGATCGGCGCTGGCGATGTCGTGCTGGCCCTCTCCAAGTCGGGCGAGTCGAACGAGCTTGGCGACATCCTGCACTACACCCGCCGCTTCGGCATTCCGCTTATCGCCATGACAGCCAGGCCCCTCAGCACGCTGGGCGCCGCGGCCGACATCCGCCTCCTCATTCCCGAAGCCGCCGAGGCCTGCGCCGAGACCAACGCTCCCACCACATCGACCACATTGATGATCGCTCTCGGCGATGCGCTCGCCGTCGCGCTGCTCGAAAGCCGTGGCTTCAAGGCGGACCAGTTCAAGGTGTTCCACCCCGGCGGCAAGCTCGGCGCGATGCTGCGCACCGCCGGCGACCTGATGCACAAATCGGGAGAGCTTCCCGTCGTCGTCTCCGGCACGGCCTTCATCGACGCCGTCAGGTCAATGACCGGCAAGGGCTTCGGCGTGCTCGGCGTCACCACCCCCGATGGCAGGCTCGCGGGCATCGTCACCGACGGCGACCTGCGCCGCTATCTTACCTCCGGCGTCACCGCGAAGACGATTGACGAGGTGATGACCAGATCCCCGCTCACGGCGGCGCCCGACACCCTCGCTGGCGCGGTTCTGCGCACGATGAACGACCGCAAGATCACGCAGCTCTTCGTGCTCGACGCCGGCAAGCCTGTCGGTCTCATCCACATGCACGACCTGCTCAGGGCAGGAGTGGCGTGAAATCCCTCCGATGAAAACGCTGATCGTCATTCCCGCCCGCTACGCCTCAAAACGCTTTCCGGGCAAGCCGTTGCACCTCATCAATGGCGTCTCGATGCTGGCCCGTACCGCCGCCGCCGCAAGACGGGCAGGGGATGCCTCCGGCGCCCGCGTGATCATCGCCACCGACGACGACCGCATCGCCGCCCACGCGCGCGAGATCGGCGTCGAGGCTGTGATGACCGACCCGGACCTTCCCTCCGGCACCGACCGCTGCCGCGCCGCCGCCCAGATCGCGGCGCCCGAGGCCGACTTCATCATCAACCTGCAGGGCGATGCGCCCTTCACGCCTCCCGCCCACGTCTCTGCGTTGATCGCCAACGCCGCCAAGGGCGATGTCGTGACGCCCGTGATCCAGCTTTCCTGGGACAAGCTCGACGACCTCCGCCAGCGCAAGACAACCACGCCCTTTTCTGGCACGACCTGCATCGTCGGCGCCGACAATCGCGCCATCTGGTTCTCGAAGACCATCCTCCCGGCCATCCGCGGCGAGGACAAGATGCGCAGGCTCGACCGGCTCTCGCCTGTCTTCCAGCATGTCGGCCTCTATGGCTATCGCCGCGAGGCGCTCGCCCGCATCGCCGAACTGCCGCCCTCGCACTACGAGGAACTCGAAGGCCTCGAACAGCTCCGCTTTCTTGAGAACGGGCTCTCCGTCTTCGCCGTCGAGGTTGAGCCGTCTAGCCTTCCTCAGGCCGGCATCGACACGCCCGAAGACGCCGACCGCGCCGCCGCCATCCTCAGGGCGCAGGGCGACCCGCACCTCCAGGGTTGATGCTCGCCATGATCGCGCGCCTCTTCATCGTCCGTCACGGCAACACGTTCGAGAAGGGTGATGTCGTGACGCGAGTCGGCGGCCGCACCGATTTGCCTCTCTCTCCGTCCGGCTGCGCCCAGGCGCAGAAGCTCGCCGATCATTTTGCCGCCGACGGCATTCGCTTCGCCACCGCCCGTTCGGGTCCCCTGAAACGCACACGCGAGACCGCCAGGGCCATCCTCGCCGCCGATCCCTCCGCTCCCGATCTCACAACGGACCTCTTCCTCCGCGAGATCGACTACGGCCCGGACGAGAACCGCCCCGAGGACGAGGTCATCGCCCGCATCGGCAAGCCCGCGCTTGAAGCCTGGGAGCGCGACTCGATCCCGCCGCCTGGCTGGCGCGTCGACCCCGCCGCGATCACCGGCAACTGGCAGGAGATGTTTGCTGACCTGAAGGACGAGCCCGGCGCCCACCTGATCGTCACCTCCAATGGCATCGCGCGCTTTGCGCTGACGGCAGCGTCCGATGCGCGCGAAGGCAAGCTCGCCACTGGCGCCTACGGGATCATCGAGATCGACGGCGGCAGCGCCATCGTGCGCGCGTGGAACCGCAGGCCGCAGTGAGCGTCAGCCCGGAGGCGTCGCGTCCGCCGTCTTTGGAGTGATGGCGTGGAAGCGGATCGAGCGCACCTCCATCACGCGGCGCTTGTCGGGCGCCAGCGGCCTTATGCCGAAATAGTCGTAGCCCAGATTCGCGCCTCGCCGCGGCGTGTCGTACTGGAACGTATAAGGCTGGAAGCCCGCCGTGAGGTCGAACGGCTTGCCGGACGGATCGGCCGATCGCCAGCCGCTTTCCTCGTCCGCCTTGGCCATGTAGTCGGCCTCGAACCGGCTGGCGCCGAACTCGCCAACCGACCGCGCCTCGATCACCACCTCGATGGTCCGCGCCTCGAACCCGTATTCGAGATCCGAGTCGATATCGATGTGCGGACCGGACAGGGGATTGTCATAGACCTCCTCGGCCAGCCGCGAGATGCGCAGCACGGTCTCGCCGGTATCCTGGGTCTTGATGATCGCGATGCCGTCGAAATTCCCCGGCATGAAACGGTGCAGGTCCTCGCCTGAGATCGTCTTGTCCTCTGGCGTCACACAGCCGCCGCAGCTCAGCGGCCCGCGCGGCGGCCGCTCCACGAAGGGTTGCATCGCCATGAACACGAAGACCCCGGCGACGAGGGCGGCGAGGGCAAAGAAGAGAGGGTCGCGCATGGCCCGATCCCTAGACCAGGACGCACGTTCAGCCAATGGAGGGCTTGCACTGGCGGCGCCTCGGGCGGAGGATCGGGCCAAAGAGGAGCATCGCGTGGCCGAAACCCCGAAGGCCGACATCCCGAAGGTGAAACCGGTGATCACCCGCGAGGACAAGCCGACCGGCGGTCGCTTTGTCGCCCGCATCCCTGGCAAGCCGGACGCCGAAATGACCTTCTCGAAGGCGGGGGAAAAGATCCTGATCATCGACCACACGGGCGTGCCTGGCGAGCTCGGCGGCATGGGTGTTGGCAAGGCGCTGGTCGAGCACATGGTGATGGATGTCCGTGCACGCGGCCTCAAGGTCGTGCCGCTCTGCCCCTTTACCCGCGCGACGCTGGAGAAGCACGAGGAATGGCAGGACATCCTCAAGGATCCGTTCTAGCTTCGCCCGTCTGGCCTCGTCCGGTCGTTTTTCGCGTCGCTTGCGGAAAACCGGCTCCCACGTTTCAGCGCGATGCGTTCCATGACCGGCGACCCCTTCTGGAAGACCAAGACGCTGAACGAGATGACGCCGAAGGAGTGGGAATCGCTCTGCGACGGCTGCGCCAAATGCTGCCTGGTCAAGCTCGAGGACGAGGACACGAAGGAACTTTTCTTCACCGGCCTACATTGTAAATTGCTGGACGGATCGACCTGCCAGTGCTCCGATTATCCCAACCGCAAGACGTACGTGCCGATCTGCGTGAAGCTCACGCCTGAGATTGTCGCCACGGTCGACTGGCTGCCCAATTCCTGCGCCTATCGCCTGGTGCACGAAGGCAAGGACCTCCACGATTGGCACCATCTCGTCTGCGGCGACCGGCAGGAGATCCATCGCCGCGGCTGGTCGGCGCGCGGCAAGACGGTGACCGAGGAGGGCGTCGATGATGAGGATGCGATCAACTATGTCATCGACTGGTTCCATGCCCCTCCGCCGAAGAAGCGGCGCTTTCGCGTGAGGCGAAAGGCATGATCCCCGTCCTGCCATCCGGCGCGCACCGCTTCCCGAGGCAGGACACGGTTGTCTACGGCCGCCCGGCAGCCGAAGCGCTGATCGAGCTGGCGAAACGCTACGGCGCCTCGCGGCTGCTGATCCTCTCGACGCGCTCGCTCGCCGAAGCTGCGGCCGCCCTGGCGGATCGGCTGGGCAAGCTGTGCGTCGGCGTGTTCATCGACATCGCGGCGCATTCCCCGCGCACGGACGTGATCGCAGGCGCGGCTGCTGCACGCGAGGCGAAGGCCGACCTGCTGGTGGCGTTCGGCGGAGGATCGGTGATCGACGCGGCCAAGCTGATCCAGCTCTGCCTCTGGGCCCATCTCACCACGCCCGAGCAGCTTGACCCCTGGCGCCTGGGGCGTGGCGAGAACCGTAAGGATCCATCGACGATTGCTTCAGGCGTCCGCATGATCGCTGTCCCGACCACGCTGTCGGCCGCGGAGTTCACGGCGGTGGCCGGCGTGACCGACGGCGAGAACAAGGTGAAGGAGGCCTACACCCACCCGGATCTGGCGCCGCGCGCCGTGGTGCTGGATCCGGCGGTGACGCTCGGCACGCCGCAGAAACTCTGGCTCTCCACCGGCATGAAGGCGGTCGATCACGCGGTCGAGCAGCTCTGCAATCTCGAGCGCGCGCCGATGGGCGATGCGGTGGCCGCTGAAGGTCTGCGCCTGCTGGCGAAGGGGCTGCGCGCCAGCAAGGACGAACCCGCCGATCTCCAGGCGCGCATGGCGTGCCAGCATGGCATGTGGCTCGCCATTTCAGGTTCGGCCTCGGGCAGGGGAATGGGCGCCAGCCACGCCATAGGTCACACGCTCGGCGGCGGGTATGGCGTGCCGCACGGCATCACCTCGTGCATCACGCTCCACGCCGTGCTGGCCTGGAACAAGGATTTCGGCGCCGACCGGCAACTGGCGGTGACGCGCCTCATGGGCAGGCGCCGCTTGCCGGCCGCCATCGTCGTGCGCGACCTGGTGATGACGCTGGGGCTTCCCTGGCGCTTGTCCGAAGTCCTGATCGGCTCCTCCCATTTCCGCGCCATCGCCGAGCAGACGATGCACGACCGCGCCGTGCGCACGAATCCCCGCCCCATCCGCAGCGCCGACGACATCGTCGAGATCCTGGAACTGGCCGCGTAGCGGACGCTTTCAAGGCGAAACTGTTGGGGATCCGCCGGACTTGTCCAACAGTTTGGCCAGATCTGCGTTTCCGGCTTCCTCAGTAAATCCAGCCGCTTGCAGGAAATCCTGGCCGGTTCGGCCACGACTTTTCTGTAGGGCTAAAAACCTGCCGTATAATCCGCCCATCGCCACCGCAGGAGGGCAGCCGTGCACGCTGTTCAACGGCGCGGCGGCGATGGGATCGAGCGTGAAGAGCCCTCGGGAAGCCGGGCCTCTTGCAGGTAAGCGAGGGAGTGCTCCAGGGACCGGGACTGAACACCCTGGCCTGCACGCCGCCGGGACACTGGTCAGGAGAGTGAAAGACCTCTCGGTTCCAGCCCGGCGATCAACGCTCCCCGGGGACGCGGGATCAACGCGCTTCTCTTCACCTGCCGGCAGCCGTCGCGAGACGGACGCCAACACTCACGCGGGGCATCCCGCGTCCCCACGCCCTCCATCGTTCCGGAGGGACACGCAGCCCGGACGGCCCGCCGGTCCGATCGAGAGACTGCGCCTACTTCCCGCCACCTGCATTCAGGGGCGGTGCAAAACCGCGATCCCGCATCAGTGCATCGATGGTGGCGTCGCGTCCGCGAAAAGCGCGATAGGCCGCCTTGGGGTCGATCGCATTGCGCGGCGCGAACAGATTGTCGACGAGCTTTTTCCCGACGTCCCTGTCATAGAACCCGCCCGGCGCCTCCGCGAACGCCTCCGCCGCATCCGAGGTCAGCACGTCGGCCCAGAGATAGCCGTAATAGCCGGCCGCATAGCCCTCGCTGGAGAAGATATGTCCGAACTGCGTCGACCGGTGCCGCATCGGAATCTCCTTCGGCATGCCGAGCTTGGCGAGTTCGTCACGCTCAAACGCCTTGGGATCGAGGTTGGCTGGGTTCGCCGTGTGATAGCGCATGTCCATGATCGCCGAGCCGAGGAATTCCACCGTGGCGAAGCCCTGGTTGAACGTCGCCGCCCTGTTGAGCTTGTCGATCAGCGCCTTCGGCATCGGCTCGCCGGTCTTGTAGTGACGGAAGTATGTGTCCACCACCTGCGGCGTCAGCAGCCAGCGCTCCAGCAGCTGCGAGTGGAATTCCGTGTAGTCGCGCACCCCGCCATTGAGTCCGGGATATTCGACGTTCGAGGTGAGCGCGTGCAGCGCATGGCCGAATTCATGGAAGAATGTGTCGGCGTCGTCATAGGAGATCAGCAGCGGCTCGCCCGGCGCCGGCTTCACGAAGTTGGAATTGTTGGAGGAGAGCACCGTCTCCGGACCGTCGAACGTCGAGTGCGAGCGATAGCCCGACGCCCACGCGCCCGATCGCTTGCCGGGCCGGGCGTAAGGATCGAGATACCAGTAGCCGACATGTTTGCCCGAGGCCTTGTCCGTCACCTCCCACACCCTCACATCAGGATGGAAGACCGGGATTCCGCTCTCGACCGGCGCAAAGGCGAAGCCGAACAATTCGCCCGCGACGTAGAACATCGCCTCGCGCAGCTTGTCGAGCTGCAGATACGCCTTCAGCTCGTCGCTATCGAGATCATATTTCGCCTTGCGCACCTTCTCCGCATAGAAGCGGTAGTCCCAGGGCTCGATCGTGATTCTGGCGCCTTCCCGGTCCGCCAGCGCCTGCATATCGGCGACTTCTTCCTTCGCCCGCGCCACCGCCGGCTTCCACACCGCCTCCATCAGCGCCGTCGCCTCGGCAGGCTGGGTCGCCATGTTGTCCATCAGCTGCCAGTCGGCATAGGTCGCATAGCCCAGCAAGTGCACGCGCTCGTTGCGCAGCTTGAGGATGTCGACGATCACCTGGTTGTTGTCGTGTTCATCGCCATTGTCGCCGCGGCTGTAATAGTTGCGCCAGACCTGCTCGCGCAACTTGCGTTCGGTCGAGTAGGTGAGGAACGGATCCATCGAGGATCGCGTGTTGGTGACGGCGTACATGCCCGGCTTGCCCAGCCCCTCTGCCGCCGCCTTGGCCGACGCCACGAACGACGCCGGCAGGCCGCCGATCTGCTTGCGCGTCAGGTAGGTGACCCAGCCTTCCTCGTCGGCCAGCAGATTATTCGAGAAGGTCGTATGGAGCGCCGCCAGCTCCTTGTTGATCTGCGCATAGCGCGCCTTTTTCGCCGCATCGAGTTCGGCGCCGTTGAGCTGGAAGCGGTCATATACCAGCTTCAGGAGGCGCGACTGGTGCGGGGTTAGCCTGAGACTCGCCTCCGCATCGTGCAGCGCCTTGATGCGCGCGAACAGCTCCGAATTCTGCGTGATCCGGCTCTGGTATTCCGACAGTTTCGGCGCCATCTCGGACTGGATCTTGCGGAAGTCCGGCGTCGACAGGTTCGACCCCCAGATGCCGTAATACGTCATCGCCCGGTCGAGCGGTTCTCCGGCGCGCTCCATCGCCTCGATGGTGTTGGCGAAGGTGGGTTTCGCCGGGTTCCCGGCGATGGCGTCGACCTCGGCCAGGTGCGCCGCCATGCCCGCCTCGAGCGCAGGCTGGAGGAGCGCGAGGTCCATCTTGTCGAACGCCGGCTGCCCGCCATTGGCCCCGGTCCACTTGGCAAGAAGCGGGTTGGAGGCGAGCTGCTCGCTGGTCGCCGCATCGAACGTGGCGGCGGGAACGCTGGCAGTGTCGGCGGCGGGAGAACAGGCGACGGCAAGCGCAGCAAAGGATGCAGCAGCCAGAACGGTCCAGCGCATGTCCGTCTCCCGGGATGATTGCGCATCACCATAGCGGCGAGGTCAGGAGGCTCAACCAGAATCGCAGGGCGGGCCGATCCGCGTCAGTCGGCGATCGAGCGCTGGCTCTCGTATTCGACGCGGGCGATCGACTGGAGCTTGCGCTCCATCGCTGCGGTGACGCGCGCCAGCGCTTTCCGCTCCGGCCTGCGGCGCCCGAACACGTCGAGCGCGCCGGCTGCCGGCGCATCGGCGCTGACCGATGCGATTGCCGGGCCGCCGGCGACATCGAGAAGGTGAGCTTCGCCGGTTGCGACGCCGTACTGGAAGTATTCTGACCGAAAGCTGGCGAAGGCCTTCGAATACCAGGCGTCGGTTGCGGGATAGTCGCGCCGTCCGTCGCTGGTGGCGTAAAGGACGACATGGGAGAAGCCGGAATTCGCGGCTATCTGGCGGGCGACCATGGCGCAGCTTGCGCCGCCATCCACATCCGGCGCGCGGGCGCCGAACATGTCCGCGGGCTGGATCGGCTCGATCTCGTCAATGAGGCCGCCCAGCCGCGTCTGCAACGCAGTCCAGGCAGCCTGGTCGTCGGTGCCAAGCTTCATGAAGCCGTCGGGTCCAACGCGGGCATACCCGAGGCGCAGCGGGAAACGCAGGGCAGGTGCGCCAAAAGCTGGCGGCGCGAAGGCAAGGCCTAGCCCAAGGCCCAGCACCCGAAGGCCGAGGCCCCGGCGGGTCATGCGGAAAGACAGGCGGGTCATGGGAGGGCAGGGTCGGCCGACATGGTTTCCGGGCTGTTAACATATCTCATGTTCTCAATTCGTTCGAGGTCTGCGACTCTGCGGGGGATGGTTCAGATGATTCGAATTCTTGGCGTCGATCCGGGGCTGCGGCTGACCGGCTGGGGCGTGATCACGCTCGATGGGCCGCGCCTGCAGTGGGTCGCGCATGGCGTCGTCGCGCCCGATCCGCATGCGGACATGGCCGACCGGCTGGCGATGCTGGCGGAGGGTCTGCGCGCGGTGGTGCGTGAGCATGCGCCGGAGGAGGCGGCGGTGGAGGAGACGTTCGTGAACGTGAACCCGAAGTCGACCCTGCTGCTGGGCCAGGCGCGCGGCGTAGTGCTGGCGACGCTGGCGGCGGAGCGAGTGAAGGTTGCGGAGTTCGCGGCGCGGAAGGTGAAGCAGTCGATCGTGGGCTCGGGCGCGGCGGACAAGACGCAGGTGGCGTTCATGGTGCGGCGGCTGCTGCCGAAGGCGGGCGAGGTGTCGGCCGATGCGGCGGATGCGCTGGCGATAGCGATCTGCGGCGCGCATCATCGCCCGGTCACAGCGCAGAGGCTGAAGGCATGATTGGCCGGCTGAAGGGCGTGGTGGCGGCGACGGGCGAGGGCCAGGCGCTGGTCGATGTCGGCGGCGTCGGCTATCTCGTGCATGCAGGCTCGCGCACGCTGGGCAGGCTCGGCGTCGGCGAGGCGGCCGAGATCTTCGTCGAGACGCAGATGTCGGAAAGCGCCATCCGCCTGTTCGGCTTCGTCACGGGCGAGGAACGGGCCTGGTTTGCGCGGCTGCAGGACGCGCCGGGCGTCGGCGCCAAGCTGGCGCTTGCGATTCTCGACACGCTGACGCTGCCGCAACTGATGGACGCCATCGCGCTAAGCGACACGACCGCCATTTCGCGGGCCCACGGGGTCGGCAAGAAACTGGCCGAGCGCATCGTCACCGAATTCAAGGGCAAGCCGCCGCCCATGGGCCTGTTTGCAACGAACCTCGGCATTGCCGGGGGCGGACCTGCGGTCCCGATGGCGCCGGCCGGCGCGCGGGCCGATGCGATCTCGGCGCTGGTCAATCTCGGCTATGGCCAGGTGGATGCAGCGCGCGCGGTGGCGCAGGCGGCGCGGGATCTGGGCGAAGACGCGAAGGAAGCGGGGCTGATCCGCGCCGCCCTCAAGGCGCTGGCGCCGGTCGTCTAGCTAGGATCCGGCAAAGATGCGTTCACGGGCGCTTGCCGTGTCGGAGAGCTTCGCGACCCAGTAGATCACCAGCGAGCAGCCCATCGGAAACAAGAGCTCGTTGGCCGCGATGGCGGCAATCTTGGGCGTGGGCATCGGCGCGCCCGACGCCTGGTTGAGCCACATGATGACGCCCGCAAACAAGACGCCAAAGCCTGCGCCGATCAGCGCGTGCATGGGCAGCGTCGAGCGCGGCGTGCGGATCACCGTGCCGAGCACAAAGCCAAGGGCTGCATACTCCAACGTCTTGGCGCCGCCGATCTGGTAGGCAAGCTGCCCGATCTGCTCCATCGGCTGGCCCAGCATCCAGGCGACGCCGCGCTGCGTCCCCTTGGCTGCGGCGAAAGCGAGCGGGGCGCAGACAAGCCCGAGCGCGCCCATCATCGCCGGCGCGCTTTTGGAAGCAACCGTACCGATGGCGACTCCGCCGCACACGACCACCGACCAGGCGATGCCCGACGCGACATCGACGACGAGCTGCAGTTCGGGAACCTTGGCGCCTGCGCCAACCTTCGCGGCGAAGACAGACAGCTGGACCACAAGGCCCAGCACGATCGCCATCCAGGCGGTGGTGAAGATGGTCCGGAAGAGTTTGGTGTCGCGGGCCGCCGGCGCCATCGCTGCCGGGGATTCTGTAGCCGTGTCTGGTGTCATGGCGGCGTTTAAGCATTGCCTTGGATGCCGCGCCAGTGCGGCGATAGGGGGAGGCCGCAGGGTGCGCAGGAATTTTCTTCTACCGGACCATTCCCGGCTTTGATTCACTCTGCCCTGTTGCCCGGGCGCAGGCCGTCCTTGATGTACTGGTAGTCACGCTTCGACACTTCGATGTCGCAGGGGAAGTCGACGATCTCCGTTCCGGCCGGCTGGCGTTTCAGCGTCACCGGCATGCGCAGCACCTGGGTGAGGTAGAGCGGATCGGTGATCTCGATCACGCCCTCGATCGTGTCATTGTCGACCAGCCGGTAGGTTTCACGGACGACACGCTGGTCGCTGCCCGGCGCGTTGCGGCCGAGTCCGCCCCAGCCGGCGCTGAGGTTCGCCGTCTCGATGGTGAGCCGGACGCCGTCGAGACTGCCGAAGGCATGGCCAAGGACGGTGTGCGCGCCTGCCGGATGCGTGCGCTGGTCGAGATGCACGATGCGGGGCGTGGCGAAGCTCTCGTGGCGGATGCTCGCTTCGGTTGCGCCGATCTTCCATTCCTGCAATTCGGGGATCTGCGCGATCGAGGGCAGGCCGGGCGTCTGGCAGTTGCTGGTCGGGTGATCGAGCGGATCGAAGGTCGCGAACTTCGCCTTGCCCGCGGGTGTCATCAGGCTGCGCGTGCGGATGTCGCCTTGTTCAAGACCTTTGGCCCGGTCCTCGGCGCTCAGCGCCTGCGGCCCGCCGGGTCCGCCGGGGCCGCGGGCACCGGGAGGGGGACCGAAACCGGCGCCGGGCGGAGGTCCGAAACCACCGCCGCCGGGGCCGCGCAGGTCGCCGCCTCCGCCGAGCGAGATGCCTCCGCCGTCAGGTCCGCCTTGCGGGCCGCGCGGTCCGCCCGGACCGCCGGGAGGGCCACGCCGTTCGGGGGCCCACACGCCGTTGAACGCCGCAGCCGTGAGGGCGCCGGGACCGAGCCTCTGAGGGTGCGCCGTGGCGATCATGCCGAGACAGATGCAGCCAATGGCGATGCCTGCGAAGACTTCCCTGCGGCCCATGAGGCCCTCCCTGTCCTGGTCCTGCCCGGCAGCGGACACTGTTCCGGCGCCGCATGTGTGCCGCCCGCCAGGATTTTCGTCGCAGCTTGTCGCCATGACGATGGGCGGGATCAGACCGTCCGCATCAGCTCCGCGCCGGCGTGCAGGGCGACGCCCACCAGCCCGCCGATCACCGTACCATTGAGGCGGATGAACTGCAGGTCCTGGCCGACATTTGATTCGAGCTTTTCCACGATGGTGCTGGTCTCCCAGCCGCGGATCGTTTCGGAGACCAGCTTCGCCACGTCCTCGCCATGCCTGCCTGCGAGGTCGACCAGCAGCGCGCGGATGCGCACGTTCAGCGCCTCGCGCACCGCAGGCTCGCGCAGCAGGCCCACGCCCATGTTCGTCATCGCACCCGCCAGCCACTCGCGCAGCCGGCCTTCCGGATTCTCGCAATCGCGCCGCAACGCCGCCTTGAACTCCGACCAGCCGGCCTCCACCACGCCCGCAACTGTCGGATGCGCCGCCGCCTCGCGCAGCCAGCCGCCGATGCGCGCCTGCAGGACCGGATCCTCCTTGAGGTCGCGTGCGAACTTCTCGACGATCTCGGTGATGCGCTCGCGAATGGGGTGACGCGGATCGTGGGCGATGTCGAAGATCAGGTCCTCGATCGCGCGCACGATCGATTCCGAGGCGCGCTGGTCAACCCCCGCCAGCCGCGCCAGCCAGCCGGAACGCTCTCGCACCCGCACCCGGATCAGGCCCTGGTATTCCTGCAGCAGCCGGAAGCCCTCCTTCAGCCCTGTATCGAGCAATGCCTGGTGCCGCCCCTGTTCGGCGAGCGCTTCGAGCACGGAGCCGAAGGCAGGCGCCACCTGTGTGCCCTGCGCGGCGTCGGCCGCCTGCTGGCGCAGGAAGGTCGCGACATTGTCGTCGTCCAGCGCATCGAGCAGGGTGGGGATGGCGGCGACCAGTTCCGACGCCAGCGCGCCGGATTGCGCCGGATCGGCGAGCCATTTTCCGAGGCCCTCCGACAAGTCCTTGTCCTTGACCCGCTCGGCGACGAGGTCGGGCTTGAGGAAGTTGTCGGCGATGAAACGCCCGACCGCATCGGCGATGCGATCCTTGTTGCGCGGGATTACGGCGGTGTGCGGGATGGGAAGGCCCAGCGGCCGGCGGAAGATCGCGCTGACGGCGAACCAGTCGGCGAGGCCGCCGACCATCGAGGCTTCGGCAAAGGCGCGCAGATAGCCCCACGCCCAGCGCGCAAGATCACCCTGCGGCCTCCAGAGGTGAGTGACCAGGAACACGATGGTCATGAACACCAGCAGGCCATTGGCCCATCGGCGCATGCGGACGAGGCCTGGCGGGTCCGGCGTCCAGTCGGGCCTGTTCTGGGATTTGCTCATCGTGAGGCAGCGCTGCGTCTCGTCATGTCAGAGGGCATGATATAGGCGCTTGGCCTGCAGGGAAGTAATCGCTTCGACGGCGAACGCACGGAAACGTCACGGGGACCACATGAAGCCAGAAGACATTATCGGCATGGTGGCGGCGGTGTTGAGCACCTCGTCCTTCCTGCCGCAGGCGCTTCGCGTGCTTCGCACCCGCGATACACAGGCCATTTCGCTCGCCATGTATGCCTTGTTCACGACCGGCGTTGCCCTGTGGGGGATCTGGGGGCTCATCCTCATGCAATGGTCGGTTGTCATCGCCAACGGGATCACCCTCGTTCTGGCGGGCCTGATCCTGACGCTCAAGGTGCGGGATGTCATGGTTCAGCGAAAAGCGAAGGTCAGCCTGCACTGACCCGTCGCCTGTCCGCAGCCGTCTAGAACACCGCCTTCGGCGCTTCGTTCATCATCGCGCCGCGCACCAGCGGGATGGGCGGGCCGCCATAGCTGAGGAAGGCGTCGTGGAAATCCTTCCAGCACGCCTTGGGATCGGCGCCGCCTTTCGCCGCGCACCAGTCATCGCGCAGCTTGCGGATCATTAGCTTGCCCATGGTGTAGTTGAGATAGGCCGGATCGTAGGCCCCGCGGGCGGACTGCTGCTCGGCCGTGCCCTCGTCCTGATAGCCTTCCTCCATGAACATCTTCTTCGATTCCGCCAGCGTCATCCCCTTGGCATGCATGCCGATCGCCGAGAGGAAGCGCACATTGCGCAGCGTCGCGTTGGTGAGCTGGCCGATATGGGTTTCGGGATCGCCGTTGCCGAGCCCTTCCTCCCACATCAGCTCCTCGGTGTAGTGCGCCCAGCCTTCCGCAAAGGCGTAGCCGACATACATCCGTCCGAAGATCGACTCGGACCTGTTCGCGTGGAGGAATTGCAGGAAGTGTCCGGGCCACACTTCGTGGACGGAGGTGAACAGCAGGTTCGCCTTGCCGGGGATATAGGCCTGCTGCTTGGCCTTCGACCATTTCGGATCGGGCGCCGAGATGTTGTAGTAGGAGGGCATGTTCTTCTCGAACGGGCCGGGAATGTCGATATAGGCGCCGTTCTGTGCGTTGTAGGGCGGGGACTGCTTGACCTTCGCCTCCTCCGTGCCTGGGATCGACACCACATTGTGGTCGATCATGAACTGCTTGAGGTCGACAAGCTGCTTGGTCGGCATAGCCGACGAAATCGCCGCCCTCGGGCTTGGTGGCTTCCTCTTTCGCCACGCAGTCCTGGATAGTCTTGCCAGGCGCGAATGTCTTGCACGCTTCGGCGAGGGCTTGCTGGTTGCGTTTCAAGTCGGCGCGGCCGATCGCTTCCAGCTCGTCGATCGGCGTGTCCACCCGCTCGGTGGCGTAGAGCATCCGGGCGAAATTCTCCGCGCCCATCGGGAAGTCCTCGGTCTGCGTGGCGCGCAGGCTATCGAGGTGTTTGGCGAGATCCGCGAAGGCGAGCGCTGCGCCTGCGGCAGCCGTCTTCAGCTCGGCCTGTGTCGCCTCATCGCCCTTGCCCTTGAACGCGTCGACCGCGTCTTTCTTGATGAAATCAGCGAGCGGCCCGAACGTGTTGACGCCCATGTCGATGTAGGCGCGCGGCATCGGTCCCTTGAGGTTGGCCTTGATCTGCCCGGTCGCCCTTGGGACGTTCGACGCCCACTTGGCCAGCGCCTTCATGCGCGTGGCGTCGTCGGCATAGGGCCGGTCAAGATAAACGCCTGGATCGAGGCCGTAGAAGGTCGGGTTCTTGTGCGGCCAGTCCATCGTCTCAAGGAAGAACAGCGCCTGGTCGATGTTGGCGAGGAGATAGTCACGCTCGAATTTCTGCTTGGGATCCAGCGCCGCCGCATCGATGCCATCGACGCGCGTTTTCCAGCCGTGCAGGCGTTCGATCTCGGCCTTGAGGCCGGCGTCGCTCCAGTCGGGGATGATCCCGTCATATTCGTGCCGGCCCTGATAGACCGCGAAGTCGGGATTGGCCTTGAGGTCGCTTTCGATCCACTCGCCAACCGTTGCCGGCCAGTCGACCGCGGCGACCTTCGGCGCTCCGGACGGCTTATCCCCGCACGCCGCAAGCACGGCCAGCGCGGCGCCGGCCAGGATGGACGCCCGCAGCCTCTCCATGAGTCGCATGATGCACCTCTTATCGAATAGCGATGCAATCTCGCGCTGGCGCCCGCCAAAGGCAACCTGCGCGAAACGCCTGCTATCACGGGCCTCCTGCCGTAACGTTTCCTTTTCGTTCGGGCATGTAGTAGGCAGCACCATGGCTCGAGACGGCGACGTGACCGATCCTGAACGGCAGCCCGGCGAAGCGCTCGACCGTGCGCTGCGCCCGACCGGCTTTGCCGAATTCACCGGCCAGACAACGATCAAGGCCAACCTGAAAATCTATGTCGAGGCCGCTCGCAAGCGTGGCGATGCGCTGGACCATGTGCTGCTCTCCGGCCCGCCGGGCCTTGGCAAGACCACGCTGGCGCAGATTCTCGCGCGCGAGATGGGCGTGGGGTTCCGCGCCACCTCCGGGCCGGTGATCGCAAAGGCGGGCGATCTCGCCGCGCTGCTCACCAATCTCGAATCGCGCGACGTCCTGTTCATCGACGAGATCCACCGCCTGCCGGCGCACGTGGAGGAGATCCTCTATCCGGCGATGGAAGATCACTCGCTCGATCTCATCATCGGCGAGGGACCGGCGGCGCGCTCGGTCAAGATCGAACTGCCCGCCTTCACGCTGATCGGCGCCACGACGCGCGCCGGCTTGCTGTCCACGCCGCTGCGCGACCGTTTCGGCATCCCGATCCGGCTCGAATTCTACACCCGCGAAGAGCTCGGCTCGATCGTCAAGCGGGCAGGGGCCAAGCTCGGCGCACCGATCACGCAGGACGGGGCCGAGGAAATCGCTGGCCGTTCGCGCGGCACGCCGCGGATCGCCGTGCGCCTGCTGCGCCGCGTGCGCGACTTCTGCGATGCCGATGGCGTCAAGATCGACCGTGCATCCGCCTCGAAGGCGTTGGCGCGCCTCGAGGTGGACGAGGACGGCCTCGATGCGCTCGACCGCCGCTACCTGACGTCGCTGGTCAAGACCTATTCGGGCGGGCCCGTCGGCGCCGATACGCTTGCCGCGGCGGTGTCGGAGGCGCGCGACGCCATCGAGGAAGTGATCGAGCCCTACCTGATGCAGCAGGGCTTCGTCGCCCGCACGCCACGCGGCCGCGTGGCGACGCCCAAGGCGTGGGAGCGCGTCGGCATGAAGCCGCCGGCCAGTTTCCAGCAGCCCTTGTTCGAAGACGAGGAAGAGTAACGGGCTGGCGCTATCGTTGCAGGATCGCAGCAGATGGCTGCAACATTTGACGCGACGCTGCTCTGGGCCTGGCAACGAAGGCTCGGCAATCACTCCGCGGAAATTGGCGAATTTACCCTCGGCGGCATCAGCGTCACGACGTTGAGAGCGCTTATCCTCGATCATCTGCCCGGCGTGTTCCAGGGGAGGTGATCGAAGGCGCCTTGCGTCTGTCCGCGCAGCCGCTATCGGTGGCGCCAGACACAGTCCTGGGAGGATGAGATGCACGTTCGGATGATGGTCGGCGCCGCGGCGCTGCTCGGGGCTTCGGCCTGCGTGATGATCGAGAAGGAAGCGGTCCCGGCCGCGGCCCCACCGCCGCCCATGCCGGTCGCCGCGGTTGCGCCCGCACCACCGCCTGCGCCCCCGGCCCCCGTCGTGCGCGCGCGGATCGAGTCGGTGGAAGCTCCGAACTACGTCTCCATCCCGATGGAGATCACGGTCAACAAGCCGGCCAAGGATGTCTGGGCCCGCATCGGCAAGTATTGCGACATCAGCGAGTGGCTGCAGATCGCGGCGGGCTGCACGATCACGTCTGGCAAGGATGGAGAGTTCGGTTCGGTACGCACTGTCGGCCAGGAAGTGCTCGTCGGAAAGACGGAGCTCTCCTATACCTACGCCCAGACCGTGCGTGACGGCCGCGCCTACAACCTCTATCACGGCACGCTCGAGGCGCGCCCGATCAACGCGCGTACGTCGAAAATCGTCTACACGCTGATATACGACAACTCGCTGGTCGCGGGCGACGCCGCTGCCAAGGACGCCGAGATCGCACGGCGCCGGGCGACGTTCGAAAACGCGCTCAAGAACATGAAGATTCTGGCCGAAGGCGGCACGCTGCCGCCGCGCCCGGCCGCGCCTGCCGCCGCTCCCGGGGCCGCTCCGGCGCCGGCTGCTCCGCGCCCGCCAGGTTGATCGCGGTCCAGCTCTTTGCCCTGGGGGCGTAGAGATGAAGACCGATCCTGTCTCACGGATCATCGCCGGCGGCCTTGCCGTCGGCGATGACATTTCCGGCTGCTCGCCAAGGGAGATCGCCGCGCTCGAGGCAGGCTTCGGACGCGCGCTGCCGCCCGGTTATCGCGCCTTCCTCGCGCGCATGGGCCGCGGGGCAGGCGAGTTCATGCAGGGCACCGACATGTTTCTCGCCCACCTCGGCGGGCTGCGGGATGCGGCCGAGGCGCTGCTTGCGAAATCAGGCTCCTCGACCCGTCTCTCGTCCAGCGACTGGGTGTTCGCCGTCCACCAAGGCTACCAATTCCTCTATTTCGACGCCGCCGCCGGCGATGACGCCCCGGTTTTCCACGTCATGGAAGGCGAGGCGGCCAAGCCGGTCGCGGCCAGTTTCGAAGACTGGCTCGACGGGGCCATATCAGACGAGATCGAGGGCCGTTAGTTGGCCCGGGGCGCTGTCGGTTTTGCTGCAGCTTCCGTACGCTCTTTCAATGTCTTTTCGAAATCGGCCTCGGCCTTTTCGATGAAGGGCCTGAACTCCGCCGGGGCGATGAACGGGTTCGGCGCCTTGGGATCGGCCTTGGCCTTCGCGCTCTTCTGCAGCATCTGGAAGAAATCCGGATGCGGGGCGAGCGGCACGTCCACCTTCATGGCCTTTGCCTTCACGAACGTCTTGCGATAGTCGGCGATGATCCCCTCATACTGCAGAGGCGGCGTGATGCGGTTGGCCGCCACGGTCGCCGAGCAGAAGATCAGCAGTTCATAAGACTTGCCGCGTTCGGTGACGGTCGTGCTGTACGAGGTGCAGCCGCGCGTATGGCCGGGCGTGAGGTTGGCCTTCAGCGTCGTGGCGCCCAGCTTCACCGTGTCGCCATCGTGCAGGACCTTGTCGACCTTCACAGGCGGCGCGCCCATCGCCGCATTGTTCTCGCTGCCGAGATAGAAGCCGCCCTCCAGCGCCGAGACGTCGCCCTCCATCGCCTGCAGCTGCGCGCCTGAATCCTTCTTGAGCTGGGCGAGGCCCGCCGAATGGTCGAAGTGGGCGTGGCTGTTGAGCAGGATCTTGATGTCCGAAACCTTGAAGCCGAGCTTGGCGATGTTGGCTTCGATCATCTGCGCCGCCGGCGCTGTTGCGCCATCAATCAGGATGTTGCCCTGCGGCGTCACGAACAGGTAGGAGGCCAACCCCTCCGTTCCGACATAGTAGAGATTGTCGATGATGTGGAACGGCTCGGTCGGCGTGTTCCAGTTGTTGCTCTGGGCGAAGGCCGGCGAGGTCATCGCCAGCGCCGCGCCCGCAGCCAGAACCAGACCCTTCATGCGTTGCTCCCGAGAATCCTGTTGCCTTGTCCAAGAACCGGCAGACTATCGCGGACATCCGCCGGCTGCGAGGGCCGGAATGCATCCTGAAGCAAAGGGCCCGGGCCCATGAAGATCGTCGGCGCGCATTCCATCCTCTATTCCCGGAACGCTGCGGCCGACAGCGCCTTCCTGCGGGACGTGCTGAACTTCCCGAGCGTGGATGTCGGCGAAGGCTGGCTCGTGCTCGGCCTGCCGCCGTCAGAGGTGGCGGTGCATCCCGCCGACGAAGGCGAGGGCGACACCCAGGAATTCTACCTGCTGGTCGACGACGCAGAGGCATTCGTCGCCGAAATGAAGAAGCTCAAGCGCAAGACCGGCAAGCTGGTCACCCAGCCCTACGGGATCATGACTTCCGTCGTGCTGCCGAGCGGCCACGAACTGGGCGTCTACCAGCCGACGCATGAGCGGCCGAAAAACCCTGCCTAGGGCGCGCTGGATGTGGCGGCCGGATGCGCTACCATGCCGCCATGCCTTACGACCTGAAGCGCCATCCTGATTCGCGATCGACGGAAGTTGCGAAGATCACCGTCAACGCCGCGCGGGGCGGGGCAGGCGGGCTCATCCTCAGCTATGTCGTCTCCGGCGCGCTGGCTGGCATCAACCTCCCCAAGCCGCTCTCGCCCGTGCGCACCGACGAGCTGTGGAAGACCACCTGCTTCGAGGCGTTCGTGCGCGGGCCAGATGGCGAGCCCTATTGCGAGTTCAACTTCGCTCCCACGACGCAATGGGCGGCCTATCGCTTTTCCGGCTATCGCCAGGGCATGAGCCCGATCGCGGAGATCGCGACGCCCGCCATCGACGTGCATGTCGAAACGCAATTCGAGCTGACGGCGGTGCTGGACCTGTCGCGCCTGGCCGAACTGCCTGCGGGCAGGCCCTGGCGCGTCGGACTTTCAGCGGTGATCGAGGATGTCGACGGCAAGTCCTACTGGGCGTTGGCGCATCCTCAAGGAAAGCCGGATTTCCATCACGCCGACGGCTATGTGTTGGACCTTCCCGCGGGGGCCAGATGAAATTCGGCATCGATCGGCTGCTGGCGGACCCTGCTCTGCGTGCGCCTTTGAAGGGCAAGCGCGTGGCGCTGCTGGCTCATCCAGCCTCCGTGACCGAGAACCTGACACATTCGCTGGACGCGCTGGTGGCGCTGGGCGACCTCAAAGTGTCGGCCGCGTTCGGACCGCAGCACGGCATGCGGGGCGACAAGCAAGACAACATGATGGAGTCTGCGGACTTCAACGATCCTGAACTCAACATCCCCGTGTTCAGTCTATACGGAGACGTGCGCCGGCCGAGCGGGCAGATGATGGGCACGTTCGACACCGTGCTGATCGACATGCAGGATGTCGGCTGCCGCATCTACACCTTCATCACCACGCTGCTCTACATGCTCGAAGAGGCGGCGAAGTACGGCAAGTCCGTGTGGGTGCTGGATCGTCCCAATCCGGCAGGCCGGCCGATCGAAGGCCTGACGCTGCTGCCCGGCTATGAAAGCTTTGTCGGCGCCGGGCCGCTGCCGATGCGCCACGGGCTGACGCTCGGCGAGCTGGGTCTGTGGTTCGTCAAGCACTTCAAGCTCGATGTCGACTATCGCGTGATCGAGATGGAGGGCTACCGGCCCGATGCCGCGCCCAGGCTTCGGCTGGCCGCTGGGGACGCGCACCTGGATCAATCCCAGTCCCAACGCGCCCAATCTCTGGATGGCGCGCGCCTATGCCGGCACGGTGATGCTCGAAGGCGCGACGCTGTCGGAAGGGCGGGGCACGACGCGGCCGCTTGAACTCTTCGGCGCGCCGGACATCGATGCGAAGCGCGTGATCGCGGAGATGCGCCGGCTCGCGCCGCACTGGCTGCAAGGCTGCATCCTGCGCGATTGCTGGTTCGAGCCGACCTTCCACAAGCATGTGAGGCGGCTGTGCAGCGGCGTGCAGATCCACACCGAGGATCCGGCCTATTACGACCATCAGGCGTTCAAGCCCTGGCGCGTGCAGGCGCTCGGATTCAAGGCGATCCGCCGGCTCTATCCCGACTATCCGCTATGGCGCGGGCTCGACTTCAAGTACGAATACACCGACGGCCGCCTCGCCATCGACGTGATCAATGGCGGCCCGGGCCTGCGCGAATGGGTCGATGATCCGTCGGCAGCTCCAGGCGATCTCGATGCGCTGACGATCCCTGACGAGACAGCGTGGGCGAGCGAGCGCCAGCCGCATCTGATCTACTAGGCCAGAATCTACTGGGCCAGACGCTTTCCGCTGCGTGGGCTTGTGCGTGGCCCGTCAGGAGATCAGGGTCTCTCGAAACATGAGGGAGATGCCGCTATGCCGCGCAACCGCCAGTTCCTGATCGACCACCTGCCGAAGGGAAAGCTCGGCCCGGATGTCTTCCGGCTCGGCGAGGGCGCGATGCCGGCGCCGAAGGAGGGCGAGGTGCTGCTGCGCACGCGCTACATTTCTCTTGATGCGGCGAACCGTGCGTGGATGTGGGGCGCGACGTATCGCGCGGCGTTGAAGGCGGGTGACGTGATGGCGGGGGGCTCGCTCGCCGAAGTGGTGGAAAGCCGGTCTTCCGATCTCAAGCCCGGCGATCTGGTGTTTGGCGATACGGGCTGGCAGGACTACGCGGCGGTTCCAGCAAGGCATCTGACCAAGCTCGGCAAGGCCGAGCCGGTGACTTACCTCATGAGCGTCTACGGCATTGCCGGGCTCACAGCGTATTTCGGCCTGCTGCGATGCGGCGAGCCCAAGGCGGGCGAGACGGTGGTGGTCTCCGCGGCGGCGGGGTCGGTCGGATCGCTGGTCGGCCAGATCGCCAGGATCAAGGGCTGCCGCACGGTCGGCATTGCGGGCGGAGCCTCCAAATGCGCCTTCCTCACCGAGAAACTCGGCTTCGACGCCGCCGTCGACTACAAGGCGCCTGAATTCGGCAAGGCGCTGCGCGCCACGGTCCCGAAAGGCATCGACGTCTATTTCGACAATGTCGGCGGCGACATTCTCGAGGCCTGCCTGTTCAACATGAACAACCATGGCCGCATCGCCTGCTGCGGCGCCGTCTCGCAATACGATGCGCCACAGGCGCACGGTCCGCGCGGCGTGCCTGGGCTCATCGTCACCAAGCGCCTGAACCTGCGCGGCTTCGTGGTGATGGACTATGCCAAGGACAACGAGACCGCGCTCGCCGAGCTGCGGGGCTGGGTCGAGAGCGGCAAGCTGAAAGTCTTCGAGGACATCGTCGATGGCTTCGAGAACCTGCCGCAGGCATTGATCGGCCTGCTGGCGGGGGAGAACGTGGGCAAGCGCATGGTGAAGGTGGTCTGAGCCTGTCGCGCGCGACAAACAGAAACGGCGGCTCCGCAGAGCCGCCGTTTGCTTGTTGGATCGCTCGTGAGCGCTATGCGCCTTGCGGTTCCGGCTCGCCGGTGAAGCCTTCGTCGCGCGGCTTCTTCTTGATGACGGGCACGGCCGAGGTCGGGCCAGGATCGACATCGTCTGGACGGTCCGGGCGCTTGCCCTTGATGAGGTCCTTGATCTCCTCGCCCGTCAGCGTCTCGTACTCGAGCAGGCCTTCTGCGAGGATGATCCAGTCCGGGCCTTTCTCGGTGAGCACCTTGCGAGCTTCGGTCATGCCGCCGACCACGAGCTTGCGAACCTCTTCCTCGATCTTGCGCGAGGTTTCTTCCGAGACGTGGCTCGACTTGACGAGCTGGTTGCCCAGGAAGACTTCGCCCTGGTCTTCAGCGTAATCGACCGGACCAACGGAGTCCGAGAAGCCCCAGCGCGTGATCATGGCGCGCGCCAGGCGGGTCGCCTGCTGGATGTCGGAGGCTGCGCCGGCGGTGACGTTGTCCGCGCCGAACTTCAGTTCCTCGGCCACGCGGCCGCCCATCAGGATGGCAAGCCGCGAGACCATCTCGGTCTTGTTCATCGACAGCTTGTCGTCGGTCGGAAGCTGCATGACCATGCCCAGCGCGCGGCCGCGCGGGATGATGGTCGCTTTGTGAACCGGATCGGCCGAGGGAACGTTCATCGCCACGATGGCGTGGCCGGCCTCGTGCCAGGCGGTGAGTTCCTTTTCCTTCAGGGACATGACCATGGACTTGCGTTCAGGTCCCATCATGACCTTGTCCTTGGCGTCCTCGAATTCACGCATGCTGACCGAGCGCTTGCCGCGGCGCGCTGCAAGCAGAGCGGCTTCGTTGACAAGGTTGGCGAGGTCGGCGCCGGAGAAGCCAGGAGTGCCGCGCGCGATCGTCTTCGGCTCGACGTCTTTCGCGACCGGCACGTTGCGCATGTGCACTTTCAGGATCTTCTCGCGGCCGACGATGTCGGGGTTGCCGACAGTCACTTGACGGTCGAAGCGGCCTGGACGCAGCAGGGCGGGGTCGAGCACGTCGGGGCGGTTGGTCGCCGCGATGATGATGATGCCTTCGTTGGCTTCGAAACCGTCCATCTCGACGAGCAGCTGGTTGAGGGTCTGTTCGCGTTCGTCATTGCCGCCGCCGAGACCGGCGCCGCGATGACGGCCGACAGCGTCGATCTCGTCGATGAAGATGATGCAGGGCGCGTTCTTCTTGGCCTGTTCGAACATGTCGCGCACGCGGCTTGCGCCGACGCCGACAAACATCTCGACGAAGTCGGAACCGGAGATGGTGAAGAACGGAACGTTGGCTTCGCCGGCTACCGCGCGCGCGATCAGCGTCTTGCCGGTGCCCGGAGGGCCGACCAGAAGCGCGCCTTTGGGAATCTTGCCGCCGAGGCGCTGGAACTTGGCCGGGTCCTTCAGGAACTCGACGATTTCTTCGAGCTCTTCCTTGGCTTCATCGACGCCGGCGACGTCATCGAACGTGACGCGGCCGTGGCGCTCGGTGAGCAGCCTTGCCTTCGACTTGCCGAAGCTCATCGCCCGTCCGCCGCCGCCCTGCATCTGGCGCATCAGGAAGAACCACAGGCCGACGATGAAGATCAGGGGAAGCGCCGAGAAGATGTAGGAGAGGATGGTGCCGCCCGAATCCGAATTCTTGACGGTGACGTTGACGCCCTTCTTGGTCATCTCGCGGGCGAGGTCGAATTCCATGCTGTCGCGCGTGGCCTGCACATTGCGGTCGCCGAGCTTGGCGGAGAGCTTGAAGCCGTCGATGGTCACGACCTTGATGCCGCCCGAGTCCACCTGGCGCATGAAGTCGGAATAGCTGATCGATTCCGTCCGGGCGCTGCCCGACGACGTGGTCATTACCGTCACAAGCGCAATGAGGAGGAAGAGAACGACGCCCAGAAGCGCCAAATTGCGCATGTTCATCCACGCGGCCTTTCAATGGTCTACGCCGTTCAAGATAGGCAGGATCAAGCCACAAAACGAGTGCTGAACCGTTAAGCGCGTGTCACTTTCCTGCGTCTTTTTCGCCGGTCAGGACGCCGGGTCGGCAGTGGAACCCCCGCGCACGGCGAGCGCCTCTAAACGGGGGTCAGCGAGAAGAGCGGCCGTCCTGTCCCAGCACGGACCGGGTTTTTCGCGCCCGCCCCGCCGCGGCGGGGCCATGGAAACAGAGATGTAGTCACTTTCGGCCTTCAGCCAGGCGCCCGCCAGCGTCGCGCCTGCGACTGCGGCGCCCCGGTCCTGGACCAGCCGGGCGACCAGGATTTCGAGTGGTTCGCGGCGCGGCCGGAGGGCGGCGCCCCCCGCCGCCATCACAAGAGCTTCCAGCAGGCGCCGCCTCGCCTCCGGCCCCAGGCTGGCGAACACTTCGCGGCGAATCGAGGCGGCGTCAGGGCCAAGTTCGGCGCGCGCCAGCCCGGTCCGCGCCTCCGCCATCACCGCCGCCCGCATGTGGGCAAGCCCGTCCATCACGCGCAAGGCCTGGCTGAGCGAAGCCTCTTCCATCCGCCGTGTGAGCTGGCGCATGCGCACGCGCTCGAATCTCTCAGCCTCGTTCGAGGGATCCTCGCTCCAGCCGAGACCGCGCGCGTTGAGGTCGCCGCGCAGCTCGTCGCGACCGAAAGCCAGCAGCGGGCGGATCAGCCGGAGGCTGCGCCCTTCTGGCCATGCCGGCGATGGACCCGACGGCAGGGGTCCAGCGAGGCCATGCCAGCCCGAGCCCTGCCGCGCGCGCATCAGAAAGGTCTCGATGCGATCGTCGCGCGTATGGCCGAGGGCAATGGCGCCGATCCTTTGCGCATGCGCCCAGGCCGAGAGAAGGCGATGCCGGGCCAGGCGCGCCTCAGCTTGGGCGACGGCGCCGGCGGCGCCTGCCGATCGATCCCAGGTCAGGATGGTGTGAGCAACACCGAGCCTCGCGCAAAGCTCGCCGACCGCCACCGCCTCGTTTCTCGCCTCGGGGCGCAGGCCGTGATCGACGGTCGCGGCATGCAGCGAGATGGGTCGTGTCCGGGCCCAGTCAGCGGCAAGGACGAGAAGGGCGGTCGAATCCGATCCTCCGGAGACGGCAAGGCCGAGCGCGGCTTCGCCGCTTGCGAGGATAGCGAACGCGTCCGCCGCCTCGCGCCTCAGCGCGGCGGGTCCGTCCTCATTTGAGCCCGAGAATGTCACGTTCGAAGATTTCGAGCAGCTGGCGCCAGATGTCGAGCGTATCCTCGAAATTGTCTGCGGTGACCCCAGCGTCGAGGTTCACGTCCAGTTGCAGCCGGATCTGGTTTTCGACCAGCGTCAGCCGCACATAGCGCCAGCGGGCGTTGAAGGAATTGGCGGTCTCGACCGTGAAGGCCGGGGGCGGGGCCGCCTGGGCGAGGAACTGCACCGAATTGCAGAACTGTCCGCCTTCGCACTCGTAGAACTGGATCGTGTAGTCGGAGCGCGAGATCCGTCCGGTAATGACCGGGTCGCTCTTGGCGTCGACGCCCAGCTGCGACGCGATAACCCGTCTTCTCCATGAAGCGGGCCATGCCCGAGGGGTCTGAGGCGTCGAACATGCCGCCGCGCACACGCTCAGCAGAGGGCGGCACGGCGGCGGGCGTCTGGGCGATGGATTCGTGGCCGGCGGCTGCGAGCATCAGCAGCGCGGCGAGCCGAACCCCGAATCCGGACGTTATGCCCACCACGATCCGTCCCAATGAAACCCTGCCGGGACTTGCCACTGGCGCCTGCTATGACTTGCAGGACGCGCGGTCGCGCTCCGTCGAGGCAAGCTGCTTGGCTGCGGGCGTCGCCTTGGGAAACTGCTTCGGCATCAGCTCCAGCACCTGGCAGGCCTTGGCCTTGTTGCCCATCAGCCGCAGCGAACGCGACAGCTTTACCAGCGCCGTCGGGCCGTTGGACGAGTTGGGATATTTGTTGAGCAGGTCCTGATAGGCGGCGACCGCCTCGCCATAGCTGTTCTGCAGGAGCAGCGATTCCGCGACCAGGAATTGCGCCTCATGCGCGCTGGCGCTCTTCGGAAATTTCGAGAGGAAGCTGGCTGCGCCGGCCTGGGCGGAGGGGTAGTCCCCATTGAGCAGGAGGTTGCGGGATTCCTTGAGAAGGCCCTCCTCGTCCTGCGGCAGCGTTGAGGGATCGATCTTGTTCACGAGCTGGACAGCGTTGGCCTGCTGCACCGGAAGAAGATTGACCGTGGCTTCCGCCGAACGCACCGTGCCGGCGGCGCCCGCGGCAGCGGTATCGCCCCGGGCCAGCGCCTCGAGCGCGTCGATGCGGGCGGTGAGGGCTGCGATCCTGTCGTCGGACGCCTGCAGCGCAGCCTTGGCCTCTTCCGCCGTCTTGCGCGCCTGGGCGAGGTCGAAGCCGAGTTTCTCGGCGCGGTCGGTTGCGGTCTTCAGGTCGCCCTCGAGCGAATTCATCCGGGTGCGTAGCGCCTCGACCGCTGGGTCCGGCGCCGCGACATAGGGGGTGGAGGAGAAGACCTGCCCGTGCGCCGGCGGGGTGAAGGCGAATGCGGCCGCGAGGAACGCAAAGCCGGCGAGGGTGGTGAGGAGCGCCGTGCGCGCCGCGGTGCGGCTGGCTGTGAAGGCGATGGTGCGTGATCTCATCGGGTGCCGTCCGGAAATCTGTCGAAACTGGCGTCGGGTCATGCCCGGAAACGTATCCGCCGCCCGCGCCAGAAATGTGGCGAAGCGGGCGGCGGATTGCACAATCGCGTCAGTTAACGGGTCGTTACTCAGTTAACCAGGTTGGTGTAGGCGTTCCGGTTCTTGCTCCAGGACGCCTCGTTGTTGCCTGGATCGATCGGGAAACGTTCGCCGTTCGGAACGGTCGAGACGCGCGAGCCATCAATGCCCTGCGACTTCAGATAGTCCGCGACGGAGTTGGCCCGGCGCGCGCTGAGGGCGATGTTGTATTCCGGCGTACCGCGTTCGTCGGCATTGCCTTCCACCTGAACGCGCTTGGTCGGGTTCGACTTCAGCCACGACACCTGAGCTGCGATCGCGCGCTGGTCGCTCGCATCGAGGTTGTACTGGTCATAGTCGAAATAGACGCGCTGGTCGGCGCCGTTGTTGGTCTTGAGGGCGAAGTCTTCCTTGGAGCCAGCCATCGGGCCCGACGGCACAGCTGGCGCAGGCGCCGCAATCACCGGAGCAGGCGCAGGAGCAGGAGCGGGCGCAGCAGGCGCAGGCGCCGGAGCGGGCTCTGGCTCCGGATTCGATGCGCAGGCCGTGGCCAGCATGGCGGCAGCGGCAAATGCTGCAAAAGAGATAGACCGCATATGAAAAACTCCTTTTCCCTCGCGGCCCCCAAGAAGCCGCGCAATTCAGATTCCCACTCCCCGGCATTACCTGCGAAATGCGCTGGGTTTGCAAGCCGGACCGGCGTTTCGAACCACCAAGGTGCCAATATACTTCGGGAGTTTTTGTGGCAAAGCGATGGAATGATTGCAATCACGTAATTGCAATTCGCAACGCGTTTTCAGCAGCTTCTGGCGATAGACGCTCCATCATCGTCCGCTGACGCACAGGGCAGTGCGCTACGGCAACCCACTGGAATTGGGGCGCCGGTGTGATGCGAGAAGCACGCCTGCGAACGGCATACGGCCTCATCCAAACGTCACCTGAGAATCGGCGACCACGCCGGTTCGGACGCATCCCCCGGCGTCGCCATGCGATGCAGGTTCCGGCCGGTCACGTCGATCGTCCACAGCTTGGGTCCGGCGCCGGGCGCGGCCTCGCGCGAGAAGGCGATGACGCGGCCATTGGGCGACCAGGTCGGGCCTTCGTCCTGGTAGGCCTCAGTGAGCATGCGCTCGCCCGTGCCGTCAGGGCGGATCACGCCGATGTGGAACAGGCCATTGGCCTGGTAGGTGAACGCAATCCAGTCGCCGCGCGGCGACCAGACAGGCGTCGTGTACTGGCCGTCGCCAAAGGTGATGCGGCAGGCCGTGTCGGCGCCGCCCGTGGGGCAGGCCATGTTCCCGCCGTCCTCGCGCATGATGTAGAGCTGGGGGCCTTTCCCGCGATCAGACACGAAAACGATCTTGTCGCCGTCGGGCGAGAAGGAGGGCGAGGTGTCGATCGAGGAGCCGGTCGTGAGGCGCCGCTCCGTGCGGCGCGCCAGTTCGACGATATAGATGTCGGAGTTGCCATTGAGCTCGCGGCTCATCGCAACGCTGCGGCCATCTGGCGAGAAGCGTGCGGCAAAAGTGGTGGTCCCGGCGGCATCGCCCAGGCCTTCGCGGCGGCCTGTCTCGATGTCGTAGAGGTAGGTGCGCAACAGGCGGGCGTTCGGATTGCGCGGATCGGCGATGTAGGCCGAGTAGATGATGGTCTGCGAGGATGGTGAGAAGCGCGGCGTGATGACGTTCTCCCCGCCGGCCGACAGGAATTCGGGGCTGAAGCCGTCCTGGTCCATGATCGCGAGGCGACGGCGGCGCTGCAGCGGCGGACCGGACTCGGAGACGAACACCACGCGGCTGTCGAAATAGCCTGGATCGCCGGTGAGCTGCGCATAGATGTCGTCAGCGATCTTGTGCGCGACGCGGCGCCAGTTGAGGGCGCTGGGCACGGTGTACTGCTTGGCGTCCTGCTGCACCTGGCCGTACACGTTGAACAGGCGGTACTGCACCGTCATCGCATTGTCTGCGCCGACGGAAACATTGCCGACGACAAGCGCCTGCGTGTCGATCACGCTCCAGTCCGAAAAGCGGGGGTTCAGCGTGATATCGAGGTCCTTCTCGATGAAGGCCGCCTTGTCGATGTTCTCGAACACCGCAGAGCCCTGCAGGTCGGCGCGGATGACTTCGCCGATCTTGAGCGCAGTCTCGGAGGCGCCAGGCCCCGCAGCATCGAACTCGGGAACCGCGATCCGCACCGGCACGAAGGTTGAGCTTTCGACCTCGACGCGCAGCCTTCCTTGGCCATGCGCGGCCGGCCCCAGCGCAGTGGCGAGGGCAATCATCATGAAGCCGACAATCCGCATCGGAAAGGTCCTCTTGGTTGCCCCCGGCGTCCAGGTCTTCGCGTTTTTCATCAACTATTTCCCCGGCAGGAAGACGAGCTCGATCGTCTCGGGAGGGTTGAAGCTGAAATACTCTTCCGGGATCTGAAATCCCATCTGGTTGCACTTGCTCAACGCATTGCGCGCCCGCTGGATGTAGACCTGCAGCGGCGGATCATTGTTGGGCTCGCGCGTCGGCTCGATCAGCTTGGGTTCCAGCGCAAAATGCCCATCGCGCCCGAACCGCACCGCGATCACCGCCCGCAGGCGCCGGGCGTCCGCCATGTCGGCATGATTGGTCCAGCACTTCTTGGAAATGAGCTGCGACTTGATCGCATCGGCGACCGTCATCGTCATGCGCGTCTTGTCGCCGACGCCGCGTCGCGGGCCCGCATCCTCGACGTCGTTGATATTGCGCGCCCGGTCGTCGACGGAGGACCGCTGCTGCTTCGGCTCCTTGAGGTCGACGCCGGCGAGAATGTCCTTCAGCGAACTCTGCAGGCTCGAATCCCTGGGCTTGGCCTCGTCCTTCTTCGGCTCGGCTTTCTTGGGCTCTTCCTTCTTGGCTGCGGGCGCTTCGGAAGGAAGGATCTCTTCCTCGGGCTGGACCTCGGGCGCGGCCGGCGTCACGGTCTCGGGAATGCTTTCCTTCTCGGCGGGCTCCTCGGCTTCCTTGGCGTCCTCGGTCACGGGCGCAACATTGGTCGAATCGGAAACCTCAAGCAGCTCGACCGGCAGGATGAACATCTCCTCCGGCTCAGAAACGAGAGCCGGGGCTACGATCATCCCTCCCGCCGCGAGGCCGACATGGAGAGCGATGGAGAGGACGCCGCCAAATCGCATTTCAGGGCGTCGCGCCTTTCTCGAGAATATCCTCGATGCGCTTTACATCCTTTGAGTCGACGGGCAGGCCGGCATTGGTGAAGCCGGAGCGCTGCAGCAGGGTCAGCACGTTCATCACGGCGCCGTAGTGCACCGACTCGTCGGCGCGCACATAGACGCGCTTGTCCAGCTTCATGTCGGCGATCAGTTTGAGCTGCGGAGCCAACTGGGCGAACTCGACCGGCGTCCTCTGCGTGCCGAGATAGATCTTGGCGTCCTTGTCGATGGTGACGACCAGCGGCTGGTCCTGTTCCGTCGGCAGCGCCTCGGCGCGCGTCTTGGGCAGGTTCACGGCGACGCCGGTGGCGAGCATCGGCGCAGTGATCATGAACACGACCAGCAGCACCAGCATGACGTCGACCATCGGCGTGACGTTGATGTCCGCCATCTGGCCGCGCCTGCCGCCTCGGCCTCGTGATTTTCCGCCGAACGTCATCGCCATGGCGCTACGCGCCTCCGCGCTCGAGGACGCGGCGCGACAGCCGCACGGCGACTTCCTGGGAGAAATTGGCGAGCCGGTCCGAGAAAGCGGACACATCGCTCGAGAACTTGTTGTAGAAGATCAGAGCCGGGATGGCGGCTGCAAGGCCGAGAGCGGTGGCCATCAGCGCCTCGGCGATGCCGGGAGCGACGACGGTGAGATTGGTCTCGCCGCGCGCCGCGATGTCGCGGAACGAGTTCATGATGCCGATGACGGTGCCGAGGAGGCCGATGAACGGCGCGGATGAGGCGATGATCGCAAGGGTGGACAGGCCCGATTCCAGCCGCTGGGTCTCGCGATTGACCGCCACCTCCATCTGCGCCTTGGCCCGGTCGATCACGCTCCTGGCTTCGTCCGATCCGCCCGTGCGGCGTGATTCACGCCATTCCCGCGCGCCTGCGGAAAAGACGCGGGCCATGGCGTCGGCGCTGCTGTTCGAGGCCCGGTCGGAGGAATCCTCCAGCGGCTGGCCCGACCAGAAGGCCTGCTCGAAGCGCTTGGCGCGCGAGCGCACGCCCATGACGCCGAACCATTTGTCGATGGCGACCGCCCATGACCAGACCGAAGCGATGGCCAGGATGCCCATGACGATCTTCACGATGAGGTCCGCCCGCACGAACAGGGCGATCAGAGAGAAGTCCTGATTGACGATGTCAGGCAGGGCGGTTTCCATTCAGGCCTCACAAGGGATTCGGGGCGACCGGGAATGCTTGCAAATAAGCCCGGCTGCGCAAGCCTTATGCCCCGCTTCTGGTTGCGCTTCTGCTTACGAAATTGGGCCACATCAAGGTCAATACCGGCGATTCCCGGAGGCTTCAGCGGCCATTCCGGGCGTTGTTCTGAAACGCATTCCAGTGCGTCAATTCCGTCGCGGAAGGGCGGCGTACACGTCCATCGGCGTGGATGGCAACCGCAATCACAACCGCCTCCGCCAGCGCTTGTCCGTTCCGGTCGACGGATTGCCGAAAATTCAGGCGTGGGCCCTTCATGCCCTCGAAACGAGTTCTCACGGTCAGGGCGTCGTGAATCCTGGCCGGGGCGCGATAGTCGATCTCGACACGAGTGACGGCGAAAATGCCATGGTCGCTTCGATCCTCGGGCGTGCCCATGACGCGCAGGAATTCAGACCGGCCACGCTCGAAGAAACGCAGGTAGGTGGCGTGATAGACAACGCCGGTGAAATCCGTGTCTTCATAGTAGACCCGTACCGGCAGCACATGCTCGCCGTTTTCAAGCCGCCCCGAGGACGGCTGGTCGGGATCCGAAGACGTCGAACTCATGCCCGATCGCATATGCCCGATTGCGGGGGCGTGTCACGAGGCCAGGGATTGGGCAATCACTCGGGCGGCCATCCGCCGATCATGCCGGCAAGATGCGCCGCCGAGCGGATTGGGACTCGAAATCGTCCATGTCCCGGAGCTAGGCTAGGGCCTCCATGGGGGGACAGGACGTGCGGGGCGAGGCGGTTCGAGGCAGATGGCGGTGGCTCACCGCTCCGTTTTCCCCACGCGGGCTTTCTGGCTTTGCGCTGATCGGTTTCTTCCTGCTCTCGGTGACCGCGACCGGGCTCGGCTTCGCCGACCTGCGCGCCGCCAACACCGACGCCGGACACCTGAGCGCGATCGAACTCGCGATCACCGGCGCGACCACTCTCTTTGTCGTGAGCGCGATGGTGGTCGCACTCCATCACGTCGTGGCCGGCGAGACGAATTGGTGGGTAAGGGGATTGTCTTTTCTCTTCTACCTGCTGTTCGCCGTATGGACGATCGGCTTCGGTTACGGCTTCTTCTGGAAGGAGCTGGCCGGGCAGGAGTTCACCGAACGCCAGTTCCAGCGCGTCATCACGGATCTCTCGGGCTCGGTCGCGCGCACCTCCGGCGCTTTGGCGGCCGCGGAAGGCGCAACCGTCGAGGCGGGACAGCTCGCGGGCCAGCGCGCACAGACCGAGGCGCGCGAAGGCCGCACCTGCGCCAACCATCCTGTCTCGACGCCCGGCGAAGGTCCGCTGATGCGCAGCCGCTTCACCTTCGCCGACCGCGCCGGGAAGCTGGGCGAGGAGGTGCGCAGTGTCTGGATCGGTCCGCTCAGCGAGCGCCGGCTGCGGCTCGAACGGCAGGTCGATGCACTGGTGAAGCGCGCACCGCCGGCGGCATCGGTTACGATCGGCGTGGACGAGCGGGCGGTGCTGGGCAAGCTTGCCATCGCTTCGAGCCTTCCCTCCGCCGAACGGCGTGCGCTGTTCACCGGCGTGCACGAGGAAGCCCGCGCCTTCGCTTCGGCCGCGAACGACCTTCGCGCGATCCATGCGGGGGCGTTTGCTGGGCGCCTCACCCAACTCGCCGCCGAAGTGGGCCCCGACCCGCAACGGCCAGGCAGTCCGGATCCGGCGCGCGCGGCCGATCCGGGCTATTGCTGGGACGTCGTTCTCAATGAAAAACTCAATGCCGCCGCGGCCCAGCTCGTGGCGGTCGAGCCTGTGACGACGCCCGAGTTCGACTTCCTCGAAGGCCCCAAGGCGACGCGCGCCGCATTCTTCGGACTCGTGGACTGGCTGGCCGGGCTGTTCGGAATCAAGACCAAGGGCGCCGCCGACTTCGTGTTCGACGACAAGGCGTTCCTCGCCCTGTTCGCCAGCCTCGCCGTCGACCTCGGGATCGTGTTCCTGACGCTGGTGCGCGATGCGCCGGCGAGGCGGAAGAAAACCGTTGCTGCTGTGGCGGGGCAGGGCCAGCCGGCGCCGCCGAGACTGTCGACGATCCTCGACGGTTAGTTTGCATCCACACAGGCGGCCAGCTTCTCGATCAGCTCCTGCGTGCCGCATTCGCGCGAAGGGTTGAACACCCGCTCCATCGTGAAGCTTGCCTGACGCGTCGTGGAAGCCTGAGGGAGTTATGACGGAGGGCGCTGAGGCGAGCCGCTCAGGATTTCGGGAACATGTTGAAGTACGGAGCAGCCTCCGCCAGCACGCGCGTGAAGGAGGGACGCTCCGCCAGCCGTTCCAGATAGCGCGCTGCGCCGGGATGCTTGCCGGCGAATGGTGCGACCTCGTTGGCGTAGAACAGGGCCGGGGCTGCGGCGCAGTCGGCAAGCGTGAACGTGATGCCCGTGGCCCAGCCGCCCTTTTCCATGTCGCGATCCACGAGCGCGAGTGCGGTCTCAAGGTCGAAATGGGTCTGGGCGACGCCGGCCGGGTCCTTCTGGTCGGCAGGCCGGAGGCGGTCGGCGACGATGCGCTGCATCTTCTCGTGGACATAGTTGTCGTAGAAGCGATCGGAGAGCCGCACGCGCAGGGCGAGGTCGCGGTCGGCCGGGATCAGCCTGGCCGCCGAAGGATATTTCATCGCGAGGTATTCGATGATGATGGTCGATTCCGGAAGCGCCTTGCCCGCGTCCTCGTCGACCAGGACCGGGAATTTGCCCAGCGGGTTGAGCTTGAGGAATTCCGCACGCACGTCCGCATTCTGCAGGTCGACGATCTCGCGCTCGAACGGAATGTCGGCCTCGTAGAGGGCGACCAGCGCCTTCCAGCAATAGGAGGCGAGCGGATGCATGTAGAGGCGAAGGGTCATTGTTGTTTCCTGGCAGGCGGGATCTTCGGTCTCAGGCGTGCGCCTTCAGTTCCAAGTCGAGCTTGCCGAACAGCTCTTCGCATCCGGCCTGGCGGTTGGTGATGTCGTCCGGCCCGCCGAAATAGGCGCCCTGTTCAGTGTAGACGAGGCGGCAGCCATTGGGACCGTCCGGGAACAGTTCGATCACAGCGAGCGAATGCGATAGCGGTTTGCCGTCCAGGCTCATCGTATAGGCGCTGGCGATGCGCCGGCCTCTGACGATTTCGAGGTGCCAGGTGTCGTTGCCGAACATCGCGGGGTGGCCCACCGGTCGGAACTTGCCGTGCTCGTGGCCGCCCACGCGGAAATCGTGCGTGTAGGTTGCGATCTCCCAGCCTTCGCCGGAGACAAACCAGCGATAATGCGCCTCGGGGTCCTCGAAAGCGCGGAACACGCGTTCGGGCTTGTGGGCGAATTTCCGCTCGATGGTGAACGAGCCGAACGCGGTCTTGTCGAGTGCGGTGTTCATGCGGTGCGCCTTTTCTGGTTCAACCGGCCGCGTCTCGTTCGAGTTCCAGATGGATATTGTCGAGCGTGGGTTCCCAGCCCTCCTTGTAGCCTTCCACCATGCCGGAGCCATCGAGGGCCGCGATCTGCATCGTGACGACCTGACGCGTGTCCGCCCCCTTCGCATGGAATTCCACGGTGATCAGGGAGGTCGCCAGCAGCGGCTGGCCGGCTTCGTTGATGCGCTCGGAGAAGATGAGGCGCGCGGCTGGCACGATGTCGAGATAGTGGACCTCGGCCTCGAAGCGCATGTCGTCGGCGGGGCCGCAGCGGACGATGTCCTTGCCGCCGACGCGGAAGTCATGCGCGTCGTAGGCGAGGCCCGTGTGGGGGTAGGGCTTGCTCCAGCGCAGGCGCGCCTCGACGCTTTCCCATGCCGCGAACACGCGCGCGGGCGACGCCTTGTAGGTGCGCTCGATCACCACGGTCTCGTGGACGACGCTGCACTTTGTCGTGCTGGGTTGGGCTAGCGTTTTCTGGGAGGTCATTCGGCGTCTCCGTCTACCGTGTTGTCGTTCTCGCTCGCCGTCGCATCAAGATAGTCGGCGAGGCGGTCGAGCTTGCTTTCCCACTGATCGCGGCGCTGGGCGATCCAGCGTTCGGCGTCGCTCAGCCTTTTTGGCTCCACTGTGCAGGTGCGCACGCGACCGACCTTCTCCGACTTCACGATGCCGGACGCCTCCAGCACCTGCAGGTGCTGCATCACCGCTGGCAGGGAGATCGACAGGGGCCGGGCGAGGTCCGAGACCGAGGCCGGGCCGCGGGCCAGCCGCTGAACCATTGCGCGCCGGGTCGGATCGCTCAGCGCGTGGAATGTCCGGTCGAGGGCGATTGCCGCAGCCATCGGGGCTCCAATAGTTAAGTAGATACTTAAGTATCATGCTGGACGGGCCCTGCAAAGGGTTGCTGCGATCTTTTTTGGGTCAGCCTCCCGCGGCGCGTGGAGAGGGAAGGGCGGGCGCAACCGGATGATGCGGCTGCGGGCTCTTTTTTGCGCGGGCGCCGGGCTGCCACATGTGACCCCGGCCGGCGACCCTGCGCGGCGCGCCGTTCGCATCCGGCGCCACTTCGCCTTCGAAGCGGCAGCCATCAGGCGTTTCGAGAGCGCCGAGCCCGCAGGCTTCGCCCTCCCTCCATTCGCCACACCAGACATGGCCGTTGTCCGACGTGGCCACACCGTGGCCGCTGCGACGGCCGTCGATGAACCTGCCGGCGTAGCGGGCGATCTCTTCCGCGCCGCGCCTGAAGACGATGACGCCATGCCCGTGCGGCAGGCGGTTCTGCGTCTCCCCCGAATAGAATGCGTGGGCTTTCGGCCACGCAAGGGCGTCGGGATGCCGGTCCGCCGCCTCGGCCCCTTGCGCCGCGGCAAGCCGCGCGCGCCAGGCATGATCGCGAGCGGCGCCGACGGTTTGCCTGAGATGCTCTGGCACGGACGAGATCGGGAAGGCGGTCGACTCGGTCAAGGCGGTCAGGCGTTCAACATTCTGTGCAAGGTTCGCGGCATGCGCGCGCTCGGTCGCGAGCGCTGCCTCCGCGTGCCGGGCCGCGCGAGCGGCGGTGTTGAGCTGCAGCTCGAATTCGGCGCGGGCCTTCTCGGCCTCGTCGGCGCGGCGGGTCGCTTCGTCGAGCTGGAGGGCGAGGTCTTCGGGGGCGACGATGAGACTGCTGCGGCCGAGCTTTTCGGCGAGGCGGTCGCGAAAGACTGTCCAGCGGCGTGTCGTGTTTTCGATGTCGGCCGTATCGAGGCGAAGCGCCCCGGGGGCGGGGGCGAATTCTCCGGGACCGCCGAGGACGACGAGATCGCACTTGACGCCCTGAGCCGATCCCTGCGCAGCGGCGACGGCGAGGGTGGCGACGGCTGGCCCGTCGGGAACCGGGTCGATGGCTTCGGCGTCGGCGAAGTCGACCTGGAGATCGCGCAGGGCGCGTTCCAGCCGGCGCCGGAAAGCGTTGTCGATCTCGCTGCCCCAATGGATGTGGAGTTTCATCGTCCGGCCCAGCCAACCCGGGGACTGTACGATGGGCTCGCGAGGGAGGCTAGCGGGGGTGGGCGAGCCAGCGGCGCCAGATGCTGAAAATGCGCGGGCCGTCGACCAGGTAGCGGCGCCAGAGGCGGCCGGGCTGCGAGGCGAGGCGGTGCAGCCATTCGAGACGGCCGGCGCGCATCCATTTCGGCGCGCGCGCGACATCGCCGGCCAGGAATTCGAGGCTGGCGCCGCAGCAGACCGCGACGCCCACCGCATCGCCTTCCTGCAACACCTCGTGCGCGATCATCTCCTGCTGTGGAGACCCGACCGCGATGAAGATCCACGGGGCCGGATTGACGCGGATGAAGTAGGCGCATTCGGAGCGCGAGTGCGGGTCGTCGCGGAGATTGGGCGGAGCGTCGAGCCAGCGCAGATCCTTGAGCCCGTAGCGGTCGCGCAGCGCGCGCGCAATCTTCGCCGTACCGCCGACGACGACCACCGTCTCGCCGGGAAGGATGTGGTCCTCGAACAGGCGCTCGACCACGTCGGCGCCGGGCGCTGCGGGCAGCGTGACGTTCGAGGCCTTGGCGAAGAGCTCAAGCACGCGGCTGTCGCACAGGTTGAGCCATGCGTCGGCATAGAGCGGGCGCAGCTCGGGGTGCGCTTCCAGGCGAACCATGTGGTCGACATTGGGCGTGACCGCATAGGCGAAGGGCGCGAGCTGGCGCGCGCGCTGGGCGATTGTGCGGGGCGCGGCGTCCGATCCGATGGGATCGAAATCGAGGCCCAGGAAGGCTGTGCGTGGCGGCATGGACGAGTCTGGCGGACCGGGGAGGAGTTGCGGCTGACGCTAGTCGGACATGACTGATTTGGCGTTTCGGCGATCGGTGAAATTTGATGGAAACTGACGCCAGTGCATGCGGGTGCGGCCTCAGAAGCGGGGCTTCTGGGGCGGAGGACGGTTGAGTTCCGGAAAATTGGGTGCAGCGGCGGGCCGCGGGCGGAGGCGAGAGTCCGGGCTTGGGTAGGGGCCCCTGCCGGGGCGTTCGCTCCTCGATTTGGTCCGCCGGACCAAATCGCGCCTTCGGCGCCGTCGCTCACCCCCTCCGTCAGCCGCGCATGCGCGCGTCTGCCACCTCCCCCACTCTGCGAGTGAGGGAGGCAAGTCCCGCGAGCGATGGAGGCGGCGTTCGGCGAAGCCGAATGACGGACGTGGCCTCTCTGCGCGCGGGGCATTGCCGCCGAGACGCACGATGCGTGCGGCCATGCGGCGGCTGGTGGCGTCGAGGCGGGTCATGCGCCGCTGCAGGATGCGCATGCGAGCGAGGAACGGCCGGCTGGTCTGCGGCGGGCTGAAATCGGGGAAATGGACCGTCCAGGCGTCGAGGCCGGCCATGCGGAAGGCGCGCCGGGTCAGGGCGAAGACGGCCCAGGCCTCGGCGATCGACAGCAGGCCGGCGAGGATGCCGAATTCGTCAGGCTCGAGGCTGCGGCGCTTGCCCGCCAGCATGCGGCCGGTTGCGGCGGCCACCGAGCGTGCAAAGCCACAATACGAGGCCAGGACGCCGATCCAGCAGATCACGTCGCAGAACAGCCAGAAGGGGGGTCCGCGAAATTTCATGGCCCCAGTATGCGGGCGCCCAGAGGCATGGGGTGGAGAATAAATCTTCCCCAACAGCGCCGAGATGAACCCTGTGCAGCAAAAGCGGGGATTCCGGCGCTGAAGACGGGGCCAGACCCGCGACTTGTCCCGCAGGGTTGGGCGCGATTCAGGCCGCCGGTGTGCAAGACTTCGTGAGGATTGATCGTCAGCTCGTGAAGGCGAACCAGACGGCGACGCCGGCAGTCGCGCAGTGCTACTCGGCGCTCTCGATCACCTGTGTCTCGTTCGCGCCTTCGCGGCCGTAGCCGTACTTTCTGAGGAGGCCGCGCATCTGATGGTAGCTGAGGCCGAGATGGTCGGCGGCTTTCTTCTGGTGGCCGCGGCAGTGGGTGAGGGCGGCATCGATCAATTTCTTTTCCAGAGCCGCGACGCTCTCGTTGAAGTCGATGGGACCTTCCTGCGCCGGGCTTGAGGGCAGTGCGTCCACCACCATGGTCGGCGCCGCGGGCGCCGGGGACGGGGCGGGCCTGGCGCTGACAGTCTCGCTCAGGTCTTTTGGCGGACGCCACGGCGAATTGAACGGGTCGAGCAGGTCGGCAGAGATCATCACCGGGCCGAGCGGTGCGCCATTGGCCTGCGCGGCCATGGTGCGGAAGGTGGCGCGCTCGGCGGCGTTTCGCAGTTCGCGCACATTGCCGGGCCAGGCATGCTGGCACATGGCTTCCAGCGCCTCACGCGACCAGCCGGGGAAATCGCCTTCAAGTTCGCGCGCGATCCGCTGGCCGAAATGTTCGGCGAGCAGGATGATGTCCTCGGGCCGCGCGCGCAGCGGCGCGAGGGTGATGACGTCGAAAGCGAGGCGGTCGAGCAGGTCGGCGCGGAAGCGGCCGTCGGCGGCGCGCGCAGGAAGATCGACATTGGTGGCGGCGACAATGCGGACGTCGCAGGTGAGGGTGTCCTCGCCGCCGAGGCGCTGGAACTCTCCGTATTCCACGACGCGCAGCAGTTTCTCCTGCACTTCCTGTGAGGCAGTGGCGATCTCGTCGAGGAACAGGGTTCCGGTATCGGCCTGCTCGAAGCGGCCCTGGCGGCGCTTGGTGGCGCCGGTGAAGGCGCCTGCCTCGTGGCCGAAGAGTTCCGAGTCGAGGAGGTCGTCAGACAAGGAGCCGCAATTCACCTTGACGAAGGGTTTGTCCCACCGCGGCGAGAGGTAGTGGAGGCGTTCGGCGACGAGTTCCTTGCCGGTGCCGCGCTCGCCGATGACGAGGATCGGACGCTCGACCTGGGCGGCCAGCGACACCCGTTCCAGGCTCTCGAGCCAGGTCGGGGACTGGCCAATCAGTTCGGGAGGTGAGGGCGACGCCATTTGGCGATAATTACCACTACGAGGTGGAATGCGCCAACAAAATCGTGGCGGGTTTCACCAAATACCTTAACAAGTCTGATCCCGCAGCCAATAAAACAGATCAAAAGCAGGGTTCTAAGTGGTTACCAAAAAGTTGGCACGCCGATTGCTTTCTACTGATCCATGCCGGGACAACACCGGCGGCCACAGGAGTGACTGATGCGCTACTTCGACGAGCACGACAAAATCCGGGCGAAGACCACAATGGCGCGCCTCGGAAATTGGTTTGGCTCGCGGCCGATGGAAAGCTGGGGGTTCTTCATCGCCGGCTTCATCATCGCCCGCATCGTCTTCTGACCTCCCTGATCCAAGCCTCCCCACGACGATAAAAACAAGAAGACCATCACTCAAAGAACGACGACGAAAGGTTCTGATATGGGCGTTTTCTCCCGGCTCTCCGACATCATCAACTCCAACCTCAATGCCATGCTGGACAAGGCGGAGGATCCGGAGAAGATCGCCCGCCTGATCATCCAGGAAATGGAAGACTGCCTTGTCGAAGTCCGCTCGGCCGCTGCGCGGTCCATGGCGGACAAGAAGGAGTACGAGCGCGACATCGTCGCTCTCGAAGCTGCCCGTGTCGACTGGGCGAACAAGGCCGAGCTCGCCGTGGAGAAGGGGCGCGAAGACCTCGCCCGCGGCGCGCTCGCAGCCAAGCAACGCTCCGAGCGTGAGATCGACAGCCGCCGGCTCGCCCTGAAGGCGATCGAGGAAGTCTCGGTCCGCCGCCAGGACGACCTGGAGAAGCTGCAGGCCAAGCTCGACGAAGCCAAGACCAAGCTGCGCGCGCTGATCGTACGCCGCGAAGCCGCCGAGCAACGCATCCAAATGCGCTCGCGCATCGAGGTCAACAAGGTCGACGAGGCCATGCGCCGCTACGCGCAAGTGGAACGCAAGGTCGACGAAATGGAAGCCTATGCCGACCTCATCAATGTCGGCGAGCGCGGCCTCGAAGCGCAGTTCCAGGAACTTGCTGCGGAAGAGTCGATCGAGAAGGAACTCAACGAGATCAAGCGCCGCCGCGGCGGCGGAATGTCCACGCCTGCGCCGGCCCAGCGCCGCCCGCGGCCGACTGAAGGCGAGGGTGTGTGATGGAAGCTAGTCCTTTCTTCCTGCTCATCCCGATGGTGGCGATCATCTCGCTGTTCGTCATCCTGCCCTGGATGATCCTGCACTACATCTCGAAGTCGCGGAACGCCCGCAGTCTGAGCGAGGACGACGAGCGCATGCTCGAGGATCTCTGGCGCTCCGCCCGCACGATGGAGCGTCGTATCGAAACGCTCGAGCGGCTCATCGAGCCTGACTCGCAACCGGTGCGGCCGCGGCCTGCGCAGAGCACAAGAGGGGACATCAACTGATGGTCGACGATTACATCTCCTCCCCGAATCCCAAGCGGCTCTATCGCTCCCGGGACAAGGTCATCGCCGGCGTGTGCGGCGGCGTCGCCGAGCGCATGGGCTGGGATCCGACGGTGGTCCGCATCGCCTTCGCGGTGCTGTTCTTCACCGGCATCCTGTCGGCGATCTTCATTGTCTACATCGTGGTCTGGGCGATCACGCCGGTCGCGCCCTATCGCCCGCGCAATCTTTCTCCCGACGAGGACCGCTTCTGGCGCTCGGTATCGGATCGCCCGGCCGAGACGTTCTCCAACATCCGGTACAAGTTCAAGGACATGGATGACCGCCTCGCCCGCATGGAGCGCTCGGTCACCTCGGAAGAGTGGAAGCTGAAGCGGGAATTCCGCGACCTCGAAGGAACCTGATCTGCCCGATCTGGACGAAAGGCCTGGGCGGCCATCCTCCCCAAACCTCTGACCAAGGCTGCCCGGACTGAAGCCTGCGAACTGAGACTGAGCCCCAAGACTTTGTCGGAACACAAGAGGGACATCATGGCTCGCGACCTGAAACCAAGACTGGCCTGGGCTGGCGGCGTGCTGGCTGTTGGAATGATCACGCTGATGGCTGGCGCCGAGATGGGCGTCGTCCACCTCAACGCCGGCGACATGAAGATCGTGTTCGGCCGCGGCGCGGAGGGCCTGCGGATGGATATCGCCACGCGCACCTGTCCGCCGAATTGCGGGTTCGATGTGAACTGGCGGCCGCTTGCGCGCTGAGCGCGAGGGGCCATGTCTTTCCGGAGCTGTTAGTCAGGACCTCAGATGTTCAACGTAGCCAATCCCTTCACCATGGTCGTGCTGATCGTCGCGATCGTGTTCGGCGCGCGGCTGTGGCGCACACACATGCTGACCCGTGCGCGCCCGGTCCGTTCGCGCGAGGATGACGCCATGATCGGCTCCATGCAGTCGCAGATCGACCGCCTGAGCGAGCGGGTGCAGGTGCTGGAGAAACTCGTGACCGACGACGACCGCAACCTCGCCCGCGAGATCGACCGCCTGCGCGGCGATCATCCGCGACCGTGAGCGGCGGAGCGCCGAGGGAGAGCGACATGACCGACGACAAGACCAGGACAGAGCCGCCGCCCGCGGCCGGGGATGATGGCGACAAGCCAGCGAGCGAGACCAAGCCGGCCGAGCGTCCGGCGTTCGGCAAGATCAAGACAGACGACGAGGCGCGGCTTGCCGCCGAGATCGAAAAACTGCGCGGCTAGCGCAAGGAGCGATGCGATGCACGGCCATGGACATGGGACAGGGGAAGATCCCTGGGTCGAATTCCGCAGGCGCCGCGAAGAATGGCGCGCTCGCCGCGACGAACGCCGGGCCGCCTGGCGCGAAGCGCGCGAGGAGCGCCACAGCAAGTGGGCGCATCTGGGCGATCCCGCCTTCTGGGGCCTCGATGAGGAAAGCCTCCGCGGCATGGGCTGCATGCCTCCTGGCGGCGCCCAGAGTTCCGAAGTCAAGGACCTCAAGGCGCGCGTTGCATCGATGGAAGAAACGATCCAGAAGCTCAGCGAGCGGATCGTCGTCCTTGAGAAGCTCGCCGTTGATGGCGATGACGCAAAGCTCGCCCGCGAGATCGAGAAGCTGCGCGGCGAAGGTCCAAGAACATGACCGTTGAGATGATGGGCGTGATGATCCCGATTTTCGGGATCGGGCTGGGCCTCGTTGCAGTCCTCGGAGGCTTCTGGATCAAGGGCCAGAAGCTCAAGCTCGAGATGATGCAGGCGCGGGGCGGCGCGGACGCTGCAGCCAACCAGGTGACCCAGGCCGAACTTGAAAGGCTGAAGGATCGCGTTGCGGTGCTGGAGCGTCTCCTCACCGACGAGGACCGCCGGCTGGCGGGCGAGATCAACCGGCTGAAGCGCGACGACATCGGCGCGTAGCGCCAGCCACGGACAGGAACCCTGCCATGCCAGTTGAAGTCATGTTCGTTGCGATCACGGCGATCGTCACAACCTTCTTCGTGATCCGGATGGGCATGAAGCACGAGGAGCGCAAGCTCGAGCTCAGGGCGGGCGGCGGCGCAAGCGAGGGCCGGCTCGAAGCCATCGTGACCGCCACCCAGCAGGAAGTGACGAAGTTGCGTGAGCGCGTGCAGGTGTTGGAAAAACTGGTCACCGACGACGACCGCAAGCTGTCGAACGAGATCGAAAGCCTGCGCCGCAGCGGCGACGACGTCAGAAGGTAGAAAACGATGGACCTTACGGAAATTGTGATTGTTTCGATCTTCTGTTTCTCACTGTTCATCGCCGGGCCGCTGATCTGGTCCGTCTTCTCCTACCAGGAGAAGAAGCTGAAGCTTCAGCTGGAGCTTGCGGTCTCCGGCGGCGAAGAGGTCCGCTCGGAGCTGGCGAGGCTGCGGGAGCGTGTCGCGGTGCTCGAGCGTCTGGCGACTTCGGAGGATCTTCGCCTTGCCGGCGAGATCGAACAGCTGCGCCGGAACGAGGCGAGGAGCTAGGCCATGGGCCTGTTCGAATTCATTCTCGGCATGACGCTGATCTGCACCATCGGCGGGATCATCACCACTGGCCTGCAGGTCGAAAAGCGCAAGGTGAAGGCCAAGGTTCTGCTGGCCGAGAACGAAGATCTTCGCAGCCTCATCGCTGACCTGCACGGCGAACTCAAGGCGGTGAAGGACCGGGTGCGCGTACTGGAACGCCTCGCCACCGACGGCGACCGCAACCTCGCCAGCGAAATCGAACGCCTGCGCCGGCATGACAGCAGCGCAGGGCTATGAGCCTGCGCGTCACGACAGTGAAGGGGACGACACGATGAAGACTGCGACTTTCCTGATCTGCCTGACGGCGCTGCTCGCCGGGGGCTGCATCTATCACCACGAGATCGTGCGCGACCGCACGCCTGCCTCTCACGAAGCGGAGAAGGCGGCGCCCTGAACGAAGGTGCTAACTCCCGCGCCTCCGTGCGCGGGCGACAAATCGCCCGGGGTCAAGGGCTTCGGCGGCGCTCGCTTCCAAGGGCGAGGGTTCGCCGAAGCTCTCCGAGGCCAAGAGCTCGGCGAGAAGCGGCGCCCAAAGAAAGCCGCGCGCGCCGAGCCCGCCGATGAGGCGGACAGACTGTGAAGGCGCCGGCCCGCTCCCCGGCGCCTTTTCATTTTGGCTGTCCGGTGAGCAGGGCGGGGCGCCGGTGAAGGGGAAGCGGTCCTGCGTCGTGGCGCGGATGGCCGCGCGTGAGGTGATGGTCGCCGGCTTCACGCCGGGCCGCAGGCGCGCAAGTGTTTCGAGATTCTGCGTGCGCGCCGCGTCCGTGACGCGCGGTTCGCCTTGCGCAGGCTCGAAGGTGGCGCCGAACACGAGTTGGCCGAAGGCTTCGAGGGCGTAGCCGCCGTCGGCGATGGCGTGCGGCGCCCCATCCGATGCGGCGCATTCGAGCTGGCCGAGCCGGCCTTCAAGCGCCGGCGCTGCCGCCAGATCGCTGATGCCCATGCCTGCGCATACCACGACGAGATCCGCCTCGATCTCGTCGAGCGACCGGATGGTCGTGTTGAAGTTCACCCTGGCGCCTTCGAGCAGGGCAGGCAGCGCCATCAACGGCCGCACCGCGATGGCGCCGTGGTGGATGACGCCAGCGCCGGGATCGCCAGGGTCAAGCGGAGACAGCACGGCTTCGTCCAGTGGCGGATCGGCGAGGAGTTTCTGGAAGCGCTGGCGCTCGCGATCGCCCTTGGCGCGATGCTGTGCGTCGAGAGCGATTGCAGCGTCGGCCGGCAGGCTGGCGTAGACTCTGCGTGCGTGCAGCCATGCCGCCAGCAGGGCGCGGGCTTGAGGGCTGTCGACGGCGTCGAGGCGCGGCATCACCAGCGCCAGGGGATTGCCGCTGGCGCCTGCACCGAGCGCTGGTCCTGCGTCGTGGACCGTGACCGCGCAGCCGCGCCGGACGAAGGCGTGCGCGGCGCAGGCCCCGGCGATGCCGGCGCCGATGATGGCGACGGTTCTGGGAGGGAGACGGCGCCAAGGCCGCTCATCGGAGCGAACGCCGGGATGAGCGGCGGTGGGTGTTGCTGTCCCCAGAAGCGCCTCAAGCCTTTCCTTCTTCCGCCCGTGGCCTGGCATTTTGCGAACAGAGAACCCTGCGGCTTCCAGGTTGCGGCGCACCTCGCCGGCGACAGTGTAGGTGGCGGCGCGCGCGCCTTGCGCGGACAGGCGCGCGACGTGCGCCATCGCTTCGGCCGACCACATTTCGCCGTTCTTCGAAGGAGCGAAGCCGTCGAGGAACCAGGCGTCAACGCTTGCGCGGGCCTCCGGCAGGGCGGCGGCGATGTCGTCGACGAACAGGGTCAGCGTGACGCCGTCTGCAAGGGAGACGCGCTGTGCTCCACGCGCTCGGACGGGCCAGCGCGCCAGGAGTTCGCGCGAGAGTTCCGCCAGCTCTGGCCAGAGTGCGTGGACGCGGGCGGCGTCGGCGGCAGGCATCAGCGCGCCTTCGAACGAGATCACGTCCAGCCGTGCAGACGGCGATGGGCGGTGCGCCCGCCAGAGGTCCCACAGGGCCAGGAAGCTCAACCCCGCGCCAAAGCCGAGTTCGCCGACGGTGAAGCGGCTGCGCCCGATCCAGCCTTCCGGCAAGCCGCAGCCTGTGAGGAAGACGTGGCGCTTTTCGGAGAGGCCGTCGCCGGAAAAGTAGACGTCGTCCTTGTCGCGCGAGAATAGCGCATCATCGCTCCAGTCGAGCGCGGGGAGGGGCGGAAGCCGAGACATGGACGCCGTGTAACACACCGGAGTGCTGGGCGCCTGCCCGGTGCTCCGCAGAACGCTCAGTTCGCTCTTGCCAGCGGGTGGGCGGCTTCGAGCAGGTCGCGCAGTTCGTCGGTGACGACGTGCGTGTAGATCTGCGTGGTGGAGATGTCGGCGTGGCCGAGCAGGAGCTGCACGGCGCGCAGGTCGGCGCCGCCGGACAGGAGGTGCGTGGCGAAGGCGTGGCGCAGGGCGTGCGGCGTCACGCGCTCGATATTGATGCCGGCCTTCATGGCGAGGTCTTCGAGGATCTGGCCGAGGCGGCGGCGCGTGAGGCGGCCGCCGGAGCCGCGCGAGGGGAACACGAAGCGCTGCGCGGCGGAGCGCACGGCGGACTTGGGCAGGTATTGTTCGCGCACGGCCATCCACGCCTTGAGGGCGGAGAGAGCGGGCTTGCCGAGCGGAGCGATGCGTTCCTTGTCGCCCTTGCCGCGGACGATCAGCACGCTCGAACCGGGCGAGGGCAGGGCGGAGAGTGGCAGGTCGCAGCATTCGCTGGCGCGAAGGCCAGCGCCATAGAGGAACTCGATGAGGCAGATGTTGCGCAGGTCGGCCGGTTCGGTTCCCTGCGCGGCGGCGATCAGGCGGGCGACCTCTTCGCGCGAGAGCACGTCGGGCGGGGCGCGCTTGAGCGTGGGGCCATCGAGGCGCGAGGTCGGGTCGTCCTTGCGTTCGTTGTCGCCGATCTGGAAGCGGAAGAAGCGGCGCAACGCAGAGAGGCGGCGCGAGACGGTGGCGGGCGACATCTTGCGCTCGTGCAGGTCGCGCACGAAGGCGGAAAGGTCGCGCTCGCCGGCGTCGATCAGCGAGGAGCGGTTGGCGCGCAGGAAGGTGGAAGCGTCCTCCAGGTCGCGCCGGTAGGCGTCGATGGTGTTGTCGGCGGCGCCGCGTTCGGCGCGGAGGGTGTCGAGGAAGGCTTCGATGCGGCGTGTGTCGAGCATGGCGCCAAGGTGGGCGCGAGAGGTTTATGGGAAGTTAGCCGCGCTTGCGGTGCTCGCCGGGAATGGGCGGTAATGAATAGCGCCAATTGCTCATCAGGTGCAGCGCGCCACTCTCGGTTCGCCGCTGCCTTGTCCTGCAACGCCAAGCGCTACATCGCTTTCCACGCCTGGAGCGATTCCAGGGCGATGGCATTGGCGTTGTCTTCGAGGCCGGCGCGGCGGAACTGGACGAGAAGGTCGGCGAGACCGGCGAAGGAGAGGGCCGAGACGTCGTTGCCGAGGAGCGCGATGGCGGCGAGCGCGGCTTCGCCGTCGGCATCCTGGTCGATCGCGGCGGTGATGCGGGCGAGGGCGGCGTCGGAAACGCCCCGGCCGGCGGGTTTCTGGGCGGCAAGCAGCGTACGCTGGGCGGGAGACAGGTCGCGGCCCATGCCGGCGTGGAGGAAGAGGAAGCGCGTGTTCTCGATCCGGCGCACGTCGAGCTGGCGGCTTTGCGGGGTCGCCGCCTTGGCGGCGACTTCAGCCGGCGGCGGCACGGCGGCGATCAGGCGGTCGAGGATGGCGCCGGGCTTGTCGCCACTTGCGCCTGAATAGGAGAGCAGGAGGTCGATGCGGGCGGCGGCCCATGGGTCGGCCTTGTCCTTGGGCGCGGTGTCCATGAGCTTGCGCCAGTCCTGTGCCGCCTTGGGGTCGCCGGCCAGGATGGCGACGCGGGCGAATGTTTCGGCATTGGGCAGCGTCTCGGCGGACTTCGGGAGCGCCTTGATCGGTTCCACCAGCGCAGTGGCGGCGAGGCGGAAGTCGGAGAGGGATTCAGCCGACTTCAATGCGGCGGCGTAGGCGGTGGCCCTGGCGTCGGTCTTTGCGTCCTTCGCAGCGGCGCTGGCGAGCGCCATGGCGAGGAAGTCGGCGCGCGGCGCTGCGCGGCCGGCCGCGGCGGCTTGCGCAGGCCGGGCCGTTGCGGCGGTTTCCGCATGGAGCACGTCGAGGACGGCGGCGGCCTTGATCTGTCCGGCATTCAGTGCAGGGCGCAGGGCGGCGCGCTTCTGTTCGGGGGTCGCGTCCGGGTGTGCGATCACGGCGGCGGCGATGTCGCCCGGCGTTGCGGCGAAAGCGTTGGCGCCGGCCGGCAGTTTGGCCGCGATGGAGATGGCGGTGTCGAGCGCCGTGGCGTACCGCCCTTCGGGCTTCGCCTTGGCAGGCGCTTCCATGTAGGCGAGGGCGGAGAGAAGCCAGGGGTCGGCGGGTTTGCCTTCAGGCGCTGGGATGTGTTCGGCGGCGAGTGATGCCGCCTCGAAATCCCTGGCAAGGGCGAAGCAGAAGGCGCGCACCGGCATCCAGGCGGCATCGTCGCCGCGCTTGTCCGCAGCTCTGGCGCAGGCGGCCTTCGACTGGCCGAGCAGGAGCTCATGGTCAGCGGTCATGCGATCGAAGCTCTTGCCCCAGGCGGTATCGGGGAAGCGCTTGCGCAGGTCGAGCGCGTGTTCGGTCTCGCCAAGCTGTTCGATCAGGCGGAGGCGTTCGGGGGTCAGGGGACTGGGGTCGCTCGCGCCCTTGGCGTCGGCTGGACCCTTGGCGGACGACAGCACGACGCGGCGCAGCACGGCGCGGCCGGCCGGTGAAAGCTGTTGCGGCTGGATGGCGGCGTAGAGCGGCGCCAGCGTTAGCGTTGTCGTGTTGGCCCAAAGGCTGGAGGGCAGGGCCCCATCATTCTTGCCGAGCCAGCCGACGCCCCACGGGTCCACCTCGGCGAGCGGCGCGGACGCAACCTGGGCCGACGCCACGGGAGCGAGGCCAAGAGCGAGCGCGAGAAGACTCGCGCTAGTGCGGCCCGACATTGGTCGCCTCCACGCGAATCTCGGTCTGCGGCGGCTTGTTCGATTCCGCCTGACCCGAAAACCAGAAGACGCCGCCGACAACGAGGACGAGGCCGACCAGCGCCAGGATGCCGATCAGCTTCCCGGGCAGGCCGCTTCGCCGCCGTGAAAATCCTCCGCGCGCCATGATCCCTCCGCGACAAGTGTTCCGAACCGGCTCACACCGGGCAGATGGTCCCAACAGGCTTTCCGAAGAATTGAAATCAGAGCCACTTGCAAGGGCGCAGCGCATGGGGCTGCCGCCCCGGCGCCGTCAAAAATGGTCCCAGATTTGCCCGTTCAGCCTTGAGCGCTATAAGCGGGCGGTTCGTTCAACAGGGCAAGTCATGTCTGCGCGCAATACCCCTCCGGACGGGGGTGTCACGGAAGGCGGGGAGCCGGACGGCGGCCATGCGTCCGATAAGCCGGTCGCCGGAGGCGGGCTTGTGCGCACAATCGCCCTGGTTGGGTTGATGGGAGTGGGAAAGTCCACGGTTGGGCGCAAGCTGGCGGGCGAGCTGGGCGCACAGTTCGTCGACAGCGACGACGAGATCGAAAAGGCGGCCGGCCTGTCGGTGCAGGAAATCTTCACGCGACTGGGCGAACCGGAATTCCGGCGCGGCGAGCGGCGGGTGATCGAACGCCTTCTGTCGGGTCCGCCGATCGTGCTGGCCACCGGGGGAGGGGCGTACATGGACCCCGAAACGCGCGCGCTCATGAAGGAGAAGGCGACTACGGTATGGCTGCGCGCCGATCTCGACGTGATCTGGAGGCGCGTCAGCCGTCGCGACACAAGGCCGCTGCTGAAGCAGGGCAATCCGAGGCAAGTGCTGGCCGATCTCGATGCGAAGCGGGCGCCAATCTATGCGCAGGCTGACATTGTGGTCGATTCGGGCGATGGCCCGTCGAACGACGCGGTGAAGGCGATCCGCGCAGCATTGGGTGTTGCATGAGCGGCGTGAGAGCGACCGTGCGCGTTGAGCTGGCCTCGCGCGGATACGACATCCTGATCGGCGAGGGCTTGCTGGCGCGAACAGGCGAGCTGGTGAAGCCGCTGCTGAAGACGGGGCGCGCCAAGGTCTTCGTGGTCGCCGACCAGAAGGTCGAGGCGCTGCACCTCGCAACTTTGAGCACGGGCCTCGAGAAGGCGGGGCTCGGCTTCGTCAAGACCAGCGTGCCGTCCGGCGAGGGATCGAAGTCCTTCAGCCAGTTGGATCGGGTTCTCGGCGATCTGATCGAGGCGGGCGCCGAGCGCGATGACCTGATCATCGCCTTTGGCGGCGGTGTCGTGGGCGACCTCACCGGGCTTGCAGCGGGGCTCCTGAAGCGCGGCGCGCGCTTCGTGCAGATTCCAACGACGCTTCTGGCCCAGGTCGACAGTTCGGTGGGAGGCAAGACCGCGATCAATTCGCGCGCCGGCAAGAACATGATCGGCCTGTTCCACCAGCCTGTGCTGGTGATCGCAGATCTTGACGTGCTCGACACCTTGCCCGAGCGCGAGCGTGCGGCGGGGCTGGCGGAGGTTGCGAAGTATGCGCTGATCGATGACCCGACATTCTTCGACTACCTGGAGCGCAACGCTTCCGCGCTGAAGGCGGGGCAGAAGGACGTCCTCGCCGAAGCGGTGCGTGTCTCCTGTGCGTCGAAGGCGCGCATCGTCGCGATCGACGAGACAGAGCAGGCCGAACGCGCGCTGCTCAACCTCGGCCACACCTTCGGACACGCGCTCGAACGCGCCAACAATTTTGGGCCGGCGCTACTGCATGGCGAAGGCGTCGGTGCGGGCATGGCGATGGCGATGCGCTATTCGGTCCAACTCGGCCTCTGTCCCGGACAGGACGCTGTGCGCGCCGAACGCCTGCTCAATTCGCTTGGGCTGGTGACGCGCATTCCAGGACTCGGGGGAGGCCCCTATGCCGCCGAGGACCTGCTCGCCCACATGGCGCACGACAAGAAGGCGCGGAACGGCCGGCTCACGCTCATTCTGGCCAGGGGGATCGGCCAGGCCTTCATCCAGAAGGATGCTGAAACGCCGCCGCTGCGGCATTTCCTTGCAAAAGAGGTTGCTGGTGCTTCCTAAAGCCCTCGCGCATCCCTAGGTTGCGACCAAGGGTAGGTTCGGGGTTTGGGGGATTTCAGGCATGCTGGCGGAGCGCACGCTCGCCTTTGCAGCGTCGGCGCCGGGCCTGCACACGCGGAAGGCCCTGTCGGCCAGCTTCCTGCATCTGATCGAGACGCTGGGAGCATCGCGCTTCGCTTGTCTCTATGTGCGTCGCGACTCCGGTGGACTCAGCATCGAAAAGTCGATCTCGAACCTGCCGAAACTCTGGCAGGAGCTTTATCTCGAGCGAGGATATGACGCGAGCGATCCGATCTTCCAGTCGGCGGCGCGCGGCGGGGCCTATGGCTACTGGAACGAACTCACGCAGAACATGTCGCTTTCAAAGGCCGGCAGGGAGCTCATCGCGACGGCGAGCGAGTTCGACATGAAGGACGGCTTCACCAAGCGTGTGCAGCTGGACGTGGGCGGCGCCGCGGTGATGATGGTCGCGGGCCGGCAGCTTGTGCGTGGCGAGAAGGCTCGGGCCTGCCTGCGCGTCTCGTTCGACATCTTCGCGAATGAAGGCGCGCGCATGCTGAAGATTGCCGACGATGGCGACAGTGGCGGAGACGACACGGGCCACGGCCGCGACCTGTCGAAGACCCAATTGCGCGTCCTGTTGATGCGTTCCGAAGGACTCTCCAACAAGCAGGTGGCGCAGGCCATGGGCCGCCACGAGAAGACCGTGGAATGCCATGTGACGGAAATCCTGCGCCGCCTGGAGGCGCGCAACATGATCGACGCCATACGTATCGCCACAAAGCGCAAGCTCATCCTCTAGAGATTCCCCGAAAAGTCCCTTGCGATCTTAGGGGAATCCCGGATGGTTCATCCGTCCCTGCGCCGTGGATGGTCAGCAGGGGAGGACGGGTCAGATCGCGGGCCTGGACCTGGGCGGCAGGCCGGCGCACTGCTGGCAGGCCGGATCGGCGGCTCCCTAAGGGAGCCGCGATCTCCCGCGTGGATGACCGGGACTGCGCCGCAAACAGGCTGTCGGAGCCTCCCAATGGCCCGATAATCAACAACCTCGAAGGCGCGGTTAGGGCAGTCTCAAGGTTTTCACGCCAGATTTCCTGCCGGATTTGCGCCTTCTGGCGCCTGGAGGGGTTAATGGCATCGCGTAACCTGGCCGCGCTGGCGACCGACTTGAAACGAGCTGGCCGCATCACGGGGGCGGACGTCGCGGCGCTGCGCGGCGCCGTATTCGGCGACATGACCGCGACGCGTGCCGAGGCGGAGGCTCTGGTCGAGCTTGACGAGGCGGTTGCCGAGCGCGCGCCAGACTGGGCGATGTTCTATGTCGAGGCGCTGACGGACCTTGCCGTTCGACAGCAACAGCCGGCAGGCTATGTGACCGACGCAGATGCTGCCTGGCTGATCGACATGCTATCGCGCGACGGTCGCGTGCGGGGCGACAGCGAGCTGGAAGCATTGGTTCGCATTCTTGAAGTGGCGACGGTAGTTCCGGCGAGCCTGGGCGCCTATGCGATGCATCAGGTGAAGCTGGCGGTGCTGGCCGATGGGCGCATCGGCGCTGACGAAGTCACACTCCTGCGCCGCATTCTTTATTCGACGGCGGGAGAAGGCAACATCGCGATCACCCGCGCGGAAGCCGAAGTCCTGTTCGACATCAACGATTCGGTTCGCGGCCGCGAGAACGATCCAAGCTGGCCCGACCTGTTCGCCAAGGCGTTGACCGCCTGCGTCATGACGGTGTCCGGCTATCGCGCGCTGGGCCGCGAGGAAGCGGCGCATCGCGACGCATGGCTCGAAAAACCGCTGGAACGCAAAGGCATCGGCGCCTTCGTGAGCCAAATGTTTGAAGGCCGGAAGCACTTTTCCAGCGTTCAGTCGATCAAGGACGCCATGAAACCCGGTGATCCGGTCGGCGACGACGTCAACGCCGACGAGGCCGCCCGAAAGGAGGCCGAGGCCGTCTCAGCCGAAGAGGCGAACTGGCTCGTGGCGCGCATCCGCCGGGATGGTGTGTTCGACGACGGCGAGAGCAAGGTGATCGCGTTCATCAAGCAGGAATCGCCTGACATCCACCCGGTGCTGAAGCCCTTGCTGGACGAACTGGCGGCCAGGCGGGCCTGAGGACTGCTTCAGAAATGACCGCCGTCAGGCGTTGATCGACAGGGCATGCAGGCCGGTTTCGAACTCGGCCGCCAGTGCAGTGTTGACCGCCCGGTGCCGGGCCAAACGGGACAGCCCGGCAAAGGCATCCGCCCGGATTCGGACCGAATAATGCGTCTCGCCTCCCGGCCTGGCGCCCGCGTGCCCATGGTGCAAGTGGCTTTCGTCCACTATCTCCAGTTCGCCAGGAGAAAAAGCAGCCTCGAGGGCCGCCCGAATGCGTTCCGCACGGGTTGTCAATTCTTGTGGCATTAACAAACGCATCCCAAGATCAGAACCATGTCGTTCGCCGAAGACTATAGCCGCGATTATCGCGTCAAGTTCGTCGACATCCGCGTCAACCCTCCGGGCGGACGGCGGAGGCGGCCGGGCGAGAGCGCGCGCGTCTGTGAAGCCAAAGGTTGTGACGACCGCGGCGTATGCAAGGCCCCCAAACCATTTGCCGCCCGCACTGTCCAGGTTCCCGGCCAGCGCGTCGAGGTCGACGACAGCTACTGGTTCTGCCAGCGCCACGCCGCCGAGTACAACCAGAGCTATGACTTCTTCGAAGGCATGACCGAGGCGGAGATCACCGCCTTCCAGGCCTCCGCCGGCTTCGGCCACAAGCCGACCTGGCGCTTTGGCGGCGGTGCGATCGGCGCAGCAGGCCGGGCGCAGCAGATGAACAATCCGCGCGGCTGGCGCGGGGCGAAGGACTGGCTCTATAACGGCCACGTGGGCGGGCCGGGACAGGCCTCGCCCATGCGCGACCGAACTCGACTGCAGATCCGGGCGCTCGACGAGATGCAGCTTCCGCACAATGCCGAGGCGGCCACGATCCGCGAGCGCTATGGCTTGCTGGTCAAGCAGTACCATCCGGATTCCAACGGTGGCGACCGCTCGATGGAGCACCGCCTCGCCATCGTCATCCGCGCCTTCAAGGCGCTGAAGGCAAGCGGCCTGGCCTGATCACTTCAGCTTCGCCGCACGTGCGTCGGCGACCCGCGCGCCCGAGAGGATGTTGGGCAGCGAATAGTTGTGCTCGTGGCAGGGCGAGGGGAACATGCCGGTCGTCGTCGAATAGAAGGAATACTCGGCGAGCCATGGCGCGGAGTAGGTTTCCGGATCGACCACGGTGAACTGGTAGAGCAGTTCGTCTTGCGACAGGCGGGTGAAGCGCTCGATCACGGTGGCGTCCGGATTGACAAGGAAGCCCGTGAACAGGCCGCGCCTGGCGGTGGCTTTTGGCTGGCGGATCGTCTCGATCACGAGCGTGTCGCCCTCCCAGCGCGCGATGCTGTCGCCGAACCAGGAGCGCGGGCCGCCGCCTGCGTGAATGGCGTGGCGGGCTGCAAACGGAATGATTCGCGCCTCGTCGCCATTCTCGCTGTGGATCACCAGGTGCGCCGGCGTCTGGATGAACTGCAGGCGGTTGTAGGAGATGGTGGCGTGCGCGGGAGGGTTTCCGCTGAGCACCAGGCAACGTTCTCCGGAGGGCCGCTGTTCGTAGTCGTCCTTCGGACCGTCCAAGGAATCGCCGGATGCTTCCTTCCGGCCTTCCGGGGTCATCGGCAATTTGCCGTCGGCGGGCAGGACGATGAGGCGCGAGCGCCGTTCGCCGCGCACGACCGGGAGGCCGTCGGTGTTGCCGATGATGTCGGAAGCCTCCGGGTCGATGGCGAAGTCGGGCGAGGCCGTCATGCGGCTGACCATCATCTCGATCATCTTCTTGGACTGCTCTTCGGAGACGACCAGCGTCGTCGCCATGGGGGTGGCTTCGAAAACCGGGAAGAAATTTGTGGCCCACACGGCGCCCTGGAAATCCGGATGACCGTCCGGCGTGCGAGGCAGTCCAGGCGCGGCCGTCAGCGAGGTTGGCGCATAGCCAGGAGCAGCGGCTGGTGATTGCGCAACCGAAGGAGGCGCGAGAAGGAGCGCCGCACCGGCGGCGGCGCTAAATTTCAGAGCGCGGAAACCGAACATGATGGAACCCTCGTACGGTCGATTTTTGGGCTAGCCGAACTTATCGATATTCGATAAGTATGTGAGCGGACCCGACGCACGAAGGCCATGGCTGGCGAGATCAAAAACATGATCGCAGGTTGCAGCACTGCTGGTGGGGCCGCGGCCACGGCTGGGCTCACGGTCGGGGCCGGCCTGGCGCGTGGGCTCATCCGGTTCGCGGGTTCGAAAGGTGCAAGCGAACTTGAGCTTGCCCGCCGTTCCGGCGCCGACCTTGTCGCGCTCGAGGACCAGGACAAGCGCGTGCCGATGACAAACTACATCGCGCTCATGCGCGCAGCCAAGGACATGACAGGCGATCCAGCCTTTGCGCTGCACTATGGGGAGGCGGTCGACCTCTCCGAGCTTTCCATCGTCGGACTGATCATGAATGCGTCGGAGACAATGGGCGAGGCGTTCATCCAGATGAACCGTTTTGGCCGGCTTGCCATCGAATTCGACGGCGCCGGCGACCGGTTCAAGCACGCACGGAACGATGCGGGCGTTTGGCTCGTCGATACCCGCGCCAATCCCAATGACTTCCCGGAACTCACCGAGGTGACGTTCGCGCGCCAGACCTGCAGTCCGCGCCGGTTCCTGCCGATGCCGCACGTGCTCGAAGTCCACGTCACCCATGCCGATCCCGGCTATCGCGACGAGTACGATCGCATCTTCCGCTGCCCTATCGTGTTCGAGAGTCACTGGAACGCCATGCGCATGGACCCCGCCACGTCGAGCCATCGCGTGGCGCTGCAGCCTCGCTATGTCTTCGGCGTGCTCAGCGAGCGCGCGGCCGACCTGCTCAAGGACCTGCAAGGCTCGAAGACATCGCGTGGGCGCGTCGAAAGCCTGCTGATGCCCATACTGCACACGGGCGACATCAGCATGGACACGATCGCTGCAAAAATGGGCGTGAGCCGCCAGACCCTGTTCCGCAAGCTGAAGGCAGAGGACGCTACATTCGAGAAGGTGCTCGATGAGCTGCGCCATCGGCTGGCCGTCCACTATCTCGACGGCCGGAAAGTCTCGGTGAATGAAACCGCCTATCTCGTGGGCTTTTCGGATCCGGCCGCGTTCTCGCGCGCCTTCAAGCGCTGGACCGGTTCGAGCCCGCGTAACCGGCCCGGCTAGCCCCGCGCGTCACTCTGGCATCGGCTTCGGCTCCCACAGCTCGATGCGAGTGCCTTCCGGGTCGCTGATGTGTGCGAACTTGCCCATGGACTCGTCGTCCACCCGCTTCACCTCGACGCCGTGTTTCGCGCAGCTGGCCAGCACGCCCTCCAGATCGTCGACCGCAAGGTTGATCATGAAGTCCTTGGTCGAGGGCTCGAAATAGGTGGTGTCCTGCTTGAAGGGGCTGAACACTGTGGCCGCGCCGGGATGGGCGACCATGGCCTCGGGCCGCAGCACGACGCCGCCCCAGCCCTCAAGCTGCAGCCCCAGCACATCGACATACCATTGGAGCAAGGCCTTCGGGTCCTTTGACTTCCAGAATATCCCGCCGACCCCGATCACCTTCGCCATGCCGCTCTCCCAGATGGATGCATGCCTCAACAAAGGCCCGCACAGCGCCCGGCGCAATCGCCCGAAAGGGTGATTTACGCGAATTGCGGCACGTTTTTCGCGTGTCCGCGGTGGAATAGGCGACTATCCGAAACCGCCCGATATGCTGCGTTGCAATGGAGGCCTGACAGCGACTATATCCGGATCAAGGATACGAGAGATTTCCCCCCATGGCCGTGACTGATCCTTCTGACGCCTTGATTTCGCTCGCGCCCACCAAGGAAGTGGATGTCAGGAAAACGTTCGGGGTGGATCTCGACTGGAAGGTGCCGGCCTTTGCCGAGAAGAACGGCTATGTGCCGGATTTCGACCCGGCCTATCGCTTCGACCCGCAGACCACGCGGGCGATCCTCGCGGGTTTCAAGTTCAATCGCCGGGTGATGATCCAAGGCTATCACGGCACCGGGAAATCGACCCACATCGAGCAGGTCGCCGCCCGCCTCAACTGGCCGCTGATCCGGATCAACCTCGATAGCCACGTCTCCCGTATCGATCTCGTCGGCAAGGATGCGATCGTGCTGAAGGACGGCAAGCAGATCACGGAATTCCGCGAAGGGATTCTTCCCTGGGCGTTGCAGCGTCCCATCGCCCTCGTGTTCGACGAATATGACGCGGGACGTCCGGACGTGATGTTCGTCATCCAGCGCATCCTCGAAGCGTCGGGCCAGCTCACCCTTCTCGACCAGAACCGCGTGATGAAGCCGCACCCGAATTTCCGCCTGTTCTCGACCACGAACACGGTCGGTCTCGGCGACACGACAGGCCTCTATCACGGCACCCAGCAGCTCAACCAAGGTCAGCTCGACCGCTGGTCGATCGTGACGACACTCAACTATCTCGAGCACGACGCCGAAGTGGAGATCGTGTCGGCGAAGGTGCCGGACCTCGACAGGGCGACCATCTCCAAGATGGTGCGCGTCGCCGACATGACCCGCAACGCCTTCATCGCCGGCGATATCTCGACGGTCATGTCTCCTCGGACCGTGATCACCTGGGGCGAGAACACGCTGATCTTCAACGACATCGGCCTCGCCTTCCGCATGACCTTCGTCAACAAGTGCGACGAGCTCGAACGACCGGCGGTAGCGGAATTCTACCAGCGCGCCTTCGCCAAGGAGCTGCCCGAGAGCGCGGCGATGGTGAAGGTGGCGTGAGAGTCCACATCTAGCCGGGTGGCGCGGGACGCCGCTCTCAACTAGAGTAGCGTCATGAACGCGCCGGTTCTCCTCTCGAGCTTGAAGCCGAAAATCTCGGCCGTGAACCTGTTTCACATGATCGAGCAGGGCGTAATCGACCCGCGGGCAAAGTTTGAACTGGTCGAGGGGGAGATCGTTCATATGTCGCCGCAGGGGCCGCTGCACCAGGATATTGCAGCGTTGGCTGCGCCAAAAGACTGGAGCGCGGCGATGGGCGATGCTTACTGGATATCGCACGGAGCAACCCTCGATCCTTCTGGACGATACGGTGCTCGATCCCGACATCTGCATCTATCCGTTGGAGCATGTCGGCGAAAGACCTGACGGGCGAGAGGACGACGCTGGTGATCGAGATCGCCGTGTCGAGCAGAATTATGATCTTGGTCAGAAGGCTGAGCTCTATTCCCGCATGGGCGTTCCAGAACTCTGGGTCGTCGACGCCAACGCCCGCACAACTCATGTGCACCGCGGCCCGCAAGACGGCGGCTGGCGCGACATCAGCCGCGTTCCGTTCGAGGATCAGCTCTCGCCGGTTGCGGATGCCACGCTCAGCGTGCGTATTGCCGATGCTGGCTGATCTCCGGCAGCCTGCCTGCGCAACCATCCCCTGAGCGATCCTGCATGACCGATCTTGCCATCACCCGCGCAACAGAGGCCGACATTCCCGATCTCGGGATCATTGGGCCGGCTGCCTATGCGGCCGCCTATCACGAGGACTGGGACGACGCGGTCGGGTTCTTCTGGCAGATCCAGAGCTTCGGCTCCGAGGCGATGGCCAACACGCTGACGCGGCCGGATTCGCGCGTCTGGATCGCACGGCAGGAAGGCGTCGGTGTCGGTTTCCTCACCATGTTCGTCGGCTCGCTGGAGCCGATCAACGAACGGAAGGACGGCGCCGAGATTCCCCGCATCTATCTTCTCCCCGGCGCGCGGCGCGGCGGCATCGGCAAGAAGCTGCTCGAAGCGGCAGAGGCGCAGGCGAAATCCGAAGGCTGCACCTATGTCTGGCTCGACGTGATGGAGCACGCCGAGTGGGCGAGGGCGGCCTACGAACGCTGGGGCTTCACCGACATCGGCGGCAAGGTCTTCTCCGGCGGCCTCCGCCCCGGCCGCAACCGCGGCATGCGCGTGCTGGCGAAAGAGTTGAAGTAGCTCATCTCGGCTCGGCCGCCGGTATCCCGGATCTTCCCGCAAGCGAGAAGGTGTGATCGCGCGGCTGACGCAAGGCGTTGCCGAGGGAAGCATTCCGGGATCAACTTCGCGTCCTGTGGTCCCAAGACAGGCCGCGCGGGGCAGGGATGGACTGGAAGCTCATCATCATCGGCGTGGCGCTGACTGCGCTGGGGGGCTTCATCATCTGGAAGTTCCGCAAGTCGCGCTTCAACAAGGAGGTCGCGGCGGGCTGCTTCATGTCGCTTGGCGTACTGCTTGTCCTGACCGGCGTGCCGACCTTGCTGTTCGGGTTCCTGTTCAAGACCTAGCGCCGCCCTCTACCGTCCCAACTCGCCGGCCTGTATCGTCGCCTTTGCCGACAAGGAGACGATGATGGCCACAGGCAGCATGATCCGCGTCAAAAGCCGCGACGGGTTCGAGTTGGATGCGTATCACGTAAAGGCGTCGGGGCCGCGCAAGGGCGGCGTCATCGTCATCCAGGAAATCTTCGGCCTGTCCGACCACGTCAAGGACATGACCGAGCGTTTCGGCGCTGCGGGCTACGAAGCCATTGCGCCCTCCATGTATGATCGCGCGGCGCCGGGGTTCGTCGTGCAGGCGCAGGACGTCGCCGCGGGCATGGCCAAGGGCCGAGATCTCGCGATCGGCAATGGTCCGGCGAACGCCATGAGCGATGTCGGCGGCGTCCTCGACCTGTTCCGTTCTTCGGGCAAGGTCTATGTCACCGGCTATTGCTATGGCGGAACGATGAGCTGGCTAGCCGCTGTGACGCTCGACGGCCTCGCCGCTGCGTCCTGCTACTATGGCGGCAACATCGCCCAGATGGTCGACCTGAAACCCCGCTGCCCGACGATCTGTCATTTCGGCGCCAAGGATGCGCACATCCCTCTGGTCGGCGCGGTCGACAAGATCCAGGCGGCCCATCCGGACATTCCTGTCCATATATACGACGCCGGACATGGCTTCGCGCGGAAGAACTCCAGCGACTATGACGCGGCGTCCGACAAGCTCGCCTTCGAGCGGACGCTGGAGTTGTTTGCGACGTCGTGATGAAGCTGATCTTCATCCATGGTCCGGCGGCGTCAGGCAAGCTGACGGTGGCGCGTGAGCTGTCAAAGCTGACGGGGCTGGCCGTGTTCCATAACCATCTGGTGGTCGATGCGCTGCTGGAGCGGTTGCCGTTTGGCGATCCGCAATTCGTGCGCCTGCGCGAGTCGATGTGGATGGCGGGGTTCGAGACGGCGGCGAAGGCGGGAAACTCGCTGATTTTCACGTTTGCACCTGAGCCGACCGTGCCGGCCGGATTTCCAGGGCGGGTCATTGACTTGATCGAAGGCGCCGGCGGCGAGGTAAAGTTCGTCAAGCTGACGCTGTCGGTGATGGAGCAGGAGAAGCGCATCGGCAATGCCAGCCGCAGCGAATTCAGGAAACTCATGTCGCTGGATCTGCTCCGCGAATTGCGCGCGGGATTCGAGGCCAGCGAGGCGGCGATGCCGAAAGCCGATCTTGAGATCGACACGGGCGAGACAGATCCGGAAACGGCAGCGCGGCGGATATCGTCGGCCTTTGGACTTGCCGAGACATCCGCCGCATCGTGATACCCCAAGCCTTTGGCCATGTGCCTCGAAGAGGGGTCGAGACTTTCAACTATCTGTTGTCGGCGACCGTGCCCGCGATCGCGCCAGCCGCAGCCCCGATGGCCGCGCCTTTCTTGGCGTTGCCGTCGCCCGTATTGTTGCCGATGGCGGCGCCGGCCGCGCCGCCGACCGCAGCGCCGCCAAGCGTTCCGCAAGCTCCGAGAGCTATGAAGGAAGCAGCGGCAATGGCCGCTGCGAAGGATTTCCTGTTCGTCATGTTGGTCTCCCTATGGATCTGGAAATCAACGCATGCGTCTAACCTGCGTTCCGATCCTGAGTGAGAACAGCGTGATGTGCGGACAGGCGAGGCTGAAGGCCGCAAGGTTCGCGCCTACCTGAACGCGCCGGCGTAGCGTAGGCATGTCCGATCGTTCATGGGGACTTCGCGCTCGTGGCCCGCCGCTCCATCGCCATCGCCGGTTGCGGCGTCGCCGGCCTCGCGGCAGCCGCCCTGCTGGCGCGGGAGGGCGACAAGGTCGTGGTGTTCGACCGGCTGGAGCAGCCGCAGCCGCTTGGCTCCGGCCTCATCCTCCAGCCTGTCGGACTCGCGGTCCTGGACGAAATCGGCGCGGGGAGGCGTATCGGCGCGCTGGGTGCGCCGATCGAGCGTCTGTTCGGGCGCGTGGTTCCGTCGAATCGCGTCGTGCTCGATGTGCGCTACCGGAATCTCGGCGCAGGCAAGGCTGGCGGCCTTGCCGTCCATCGGGCCGCATTGTTTCAAGTCCTGTTCGATGCCGCGCGGGAGGCGGGCGCCGAGCTTGTTTCCGGCTGCGAAATCGTCGCTGCGAGGGACGGCCGCCTGGAATTCGCCGGCGGACGTTCGAGCGCGAAGTTCGATCTGGTCGTCGATGCGCTCGGCGTGAAATCGCCGCTGTCGCGGAAGACGACCCTGGCGCCGCTGCCCTATGGCGCGCTGTGGGCCAATCTCCCCTGGCCGGAGGAAGATGCATGCTTCGATCCTCACACGCTCGAACAGCGCTACGAAGCGGCGAGCAGGATGGTGGGGGTGCTTCCCATCGGACGGCTGGACGCCAGCGGGCCGAGGCAAGCGGCGTTTTTCTGGAGTCTCCGGCACGCTGACCTCGCGGCCTGGCGCGCACAGGATCTTGACGCGTGGAAGGCAGAGGTGCTGCGCCTGTGGCCGCAAACGGAGGCCCTGCTTCGCCAGATCACAACGCGCGAGCAGATGATCTTCGCGGCCTACGCTCATGGGACCCTGGCTTCGCCTCTGAATGGAGGCGCCGTCCAGATCGGCGACAGCTGGCATTCGGCGAGCCCGCAACTGGGGCAGGGCGCCAACATGGCGCTGCTGGATTCCCTTGCGCTCGCTCGCGCCCTCGGGGCGCATGAGGATATTTCCGCGGGGCTTGAAGCCTATGCCCGGGCGCGCCTGTTCCACATCCGGCTCTACCAGCTTGCGTCCTGGCTGTTCACGCCGGCCTACCAGTCAGACAGCCGCGCCGTCGCCTTTGTGCGCGACTGGCTGATGGCGCCCATTTCCCGCATCTGGCCCACGCCAAAAATCCTTGCTGCGCTGGTGGCCGGCGCGATCGGTTCGCCACTCGCGTCCATCGACGCCCTCCGCGACGGTTGAGGGGTCTTTTCAGGCTTGCATCGCGCCTCTAAGACCGATCCATGACCAAGCCCGTCGACCGGACAGATGTGTTCAAGTCCGCCCTTTCGGCGGCCACACGCGCGTTGGCCGGGCAGGACGAGCTGGCGGTCGAATTCTCGGTCGATGGCGGACGGGTTCAGGATGGGCAGATCACGCTCTCCGCGCCGCCGCGCGAATTGACTCCGGTCGCTGCCGCGCGGGCGCGCGGGCAGGCCGACGCGCTCGCCCTGAAAGTCGCCCACCACGACGCTCGCGCCCACGCGCGCCACCTGCCGCAGCGCGAGGACGCGCGCCGCCTGTTCGAGGCCGCCGAGCGGGCGCGCGTCGAATCGATCGGTGCGGCCGCGATGGACGGCGTCGCCGAGAACCTCGATGCGGCGCTGGCCCAGCGCTGCGAGCGCGCCGGCTATGGCCGCACGATGGACAAGAGCCGTGCGCCGATGGACGACGCGCTGGAATTCGTGCTGCGTGAAGTGATGACCGGCCGCAAGCTGCCGGCCGCGGCCGAATCCGTCGCGGCGTGCTGGCGCGCCGAGCTGAACGAGAAAGCGGCCGGGGCACTCGCGAAGGCCCGCGCGCGCATGGACAACCAGAAGGCGTTCTCCGACCTGATGCGCGACTTGCTACGTGACCTCGGCATGGCGGACGAGAGCGCCAACAACAAGGATGGCGACGACACCGAGGGCGACAAGGACGAGGAGGGCGAGGCGACAGCCGACGCGCCTGAGGAAGGCGACGGCGAGAGCGAAAGCGATGCCGACGGCGAGCAGCAGGATTCCGGCGAAGCCGGCGAGGGCGAACCTGGCGACGAGATCGAGGCCAGCGCTTCGCTCGACTCCGACACCGAGATGGAGGCGAGTGAAGCTGACGAGGACGAGCCCGCGACGCCGATCCGTCCCAACTGGCGCGACAGCGATGCTTTCAAGTCCGAGTACAAGGCTTTCACCACGGCGCATGACGAGGTGGCGGGCGCCGATACGCTGTGCGACCCCGAGGAGCTGACGCGGCTGCGCGCCTATCTCGATGCGCAGCTTCAGGGCCTGCAGGGGGCTGTGTCCCGGCTGGCCAACCGGCTGCAGCGGCGGCTGATGGCGCAGCAGAACCGCTCGTGGATGTTCGACCTCGAAGAGGGCGTGCTGGATACGGCGCGTCTCACACGCGTGATCGTCGATCCGACGGCGCCGCTGTCATTCAAGATGGAAGACGAGAGCAGGTTTCGCGACACTGTGGTCACGCTGCTGCTCGACAATTCCGGCTCGATGCGCGGGCGGCCGATCATGGTGGCGGCGCTGTGTGCGGACATCCTGGCGCGAACGCTGGAGCGCTGCGGCGTCAAGGTCGAGATCCTGGGCTTCACCACGCAGGCTTGGAAGGGCGGCCTCAGCCGCGAAGACTGGATCAAGGCGGGCAAGCCGGCATCGCCAGGCCGTCTCAACGATTTGCGCCACATCATCTACAAGTCGGCGGATGCGCCGTGGCGGCGGGTGCGGCGCAATCTCGGGCTGATGATGCGTGAGGGACTTCTCAAGGAGAATATCGACGGCGAGGCCCTGCTCTGGGCGTATGACCGGCTGATGGCGCGAGCCGAACAGCGCAAGATCATGATGGTGATCTCCGACGGCGCGCCGGTGGATGATTCCACCCTGTCGGTGAACGTCGGCAACCCGCTGGAAAAACATCTGCGCGAGGTGATCGCGCACATTGAGGGGCTGGCCTCGCCGGTGGAGCTGATCGCTATCGGCATCGGCCATGACGTGACGCGCTGGTATCGCCGCGCGGTGACGATCGTGGATGCGGAGCAGCTCGGCGGCGCCATGACCGACAAGCTCGCCGAGCTGTTCGGCGAGGAGGACGCCAAGGCTGCCAGGGATGCGGCGCGGGCGCCCGAGGCGCGGGACCAGCCAAGGCGTTCGCCGGCGGCAGCCAGCCGCCCGGTGAAGAAAGGTGCGTTTGGCGAGGTCGCGAAGAAGGTGCGGGAAGTCGGGGCCGGCAAGGGCTCGCGCCGGTGAGCCGCGCTCTTGTGTTTCTCGCCGCCCTGGGCATGGCCGCGTGCGCCGCGGTCCCCGAGGCGCCGCAGCAATCCCTCGATGACGCGGCGCGGGATTATGTCCGGCTGGTGCTGGAGATCGACGCGCACGAGCCGGGCTATGTCGACGCCTATTTTGGACCGCCAGACCTGCGTGAGACGGCGCGCAGGTCTCCTCGCGACCAGGCGGCGCTGAAGCGTGAGGCGGACCGGCTGCATGAGCTGATCGCGTCCTACCGCATCGCCGACCCGGACGAGGCGCGCCGCTCGCGCGTGCTCGCAGTGAATGTGGCGAGCGCCCGCTTCCGGTTGGACATGATCGGCGGGGTACGCGCGAAATTTGCCGACGAAGCGGAGAAGCTGTTTGGCCTGCGGCCCAGGCTGAAATCGCTGTCGTCCTATGACGCCGCGCTGGCGCGGATCGAAGCGATCGTTCCGGGGCCCGGAACGCTGGCGGACCGGGTCAGCGCCTTCAGGTCAGCCTTCGCCATTCCCGACGACCGGCTCGCACCGGTGATGGATGCGGCGATTGCCGAGTGCCGAAGACGCACGCTCGAACATATCGAGCTGCCCGAGAGCGAAAGCTTTTCGATGGAGATGGTGAAAGGCAAGAGCTGGGGCGCCTACAACTACTACAAGGGCGACAACAGGAGCCTCATCCAGATCAACACCGACCTGCCGGTGTCGATCGGCAATGCGCTGGTGCTGGGGTGCCATGAGGGATATCCCGGCCATCATGTGCAGGGCATCTTCACGGAGCGCGCCTACAAGTCGAAGGGCTGGGCCGAGTACTCGGTTGTTCCGCTCTATGTTCCTGCCGCGCCGTTGAACGAGGGCGGAGCGGACTATGGCGTCGATCTGGCGTTTCCGGGCGAGGATCGCTTGAGGTTCGAGGCTGGCGTTCTCTATCCGCTGGCTGGGCTTGATCCGTCCAAGGCGGCTGCATTCGATGCGCTGCGCAAGGCGACTGCGGAACTCGATGGCGCCGCGCTAACGATCACGCAGATGTATCTCGACGGCGTGAACGACAGGTCCCGGACGGTTGACCTGATCCAGAAGTATGAGCTCGTGACGCGGGATGTGGCCGAGCAGTCGCTCGAGTTCGACGAGGAATACCGCTCCTACACGATCAACTATGCGAGCGGCGAGGACCTGGTCCGCGCTTTTGTCGAGCGGGCAGGGCCGGATGCAGATGCGCGCTGGAAGGCGTATGTCCGTATCCTATCGTCTGCCAACCGTGCCGGCGGACCTTGTCGGACCCGAAGGCTGAGCGAGACGCTTGAGCGCGCCCGCGCGCCAAGGCATGACGTGGCGGAGCGAGGTCACGATGCAGGTCATCCAGCGGGTAGGCGTGGCAGGTCTGGCGCTGATCCTGTCGGCTTGCGCGGCCAATGGCGCGCCGGCGCCAGTTGTCATGGCAAGGCCCGGAACGCCGGCTGCGCCCGCGGCCCCTCTCGTTGAGCCGGCGCCTGCGGAAGCTATCCTGGCCGACACGGCGGAAAGTCCTGCGGCGGCGATCGCATCCCCGCCGGTAAATGACTTCGGCGCCTATCTCGCTACGCTGTCAGCAGCGTCCTGTCCTGCAGGCGCGCCACGCGCCGAGCCGACCATGGTCGCGATCACGGCGAAGCCTGTGGCGCTGCAGGCGATCAATCCGAAGCGCAAGGCGGTGGGGCGGCTCACCTATGTTGCCGGCTTCCATCTCACCAGTGACGACAAGCGCTTCGGCGGGCTGTCAGGCATCGACGTCATGGACGACGGAAATTTGCTGGCCGTGTCCGACCAGGGCGATTTCGTCTGGATCGATCTTGCGAAAGATGGCGTGACGCCTGTCTCGGTGAAAATCGCCAGCGAGCGCGATGCGGCCGGCGACCCCTTGCGCGGCAAGGGCGATGGCGACTCGGAGGGCGTCGCGTTCAACCAGGGCAAGGCGCTGGTGTCGTTCGAGCGCAACCATCGTGTGCTGTTCTACGACATCGGCGCGTGCGGGGCGGCGGCGCGCGGCGCGCCGATCACGCTGGGCGGGCGCAGCCAGGCGATGAGCGATGCATTCTTCCAGGCGAAAATCGAGGTTCCCGGCAATAACGGGACGGAGGCGCTGGCGGTGACGCGCGACTGGTACATGTTCGCGGGTATCGAGACGAGGGTGGGAGTGCAGAGCCCGCTTTCGGCGCGGCCGATGGAAGGTCTGTTCGACTACGACCTGCGCATTGGCGAGAACGCGCCTGAACTGGTGGGACTTGATGTCATCGAGACAGGAGGGACGCGGTCAGGCGTCCGTGCATTTTCGCTGCACCGCGCCTTCAGCCCGCTTGCAGGCAACGCCATCACCATCATCGAGACCGACTTTCGCCGCCGCCTCGACCAGCGGAGCCTGCCGGCGCGGATCGTCAGCGAGACGGATGAGCGCTCGCACTGGCGCTTCGAGGAGACGGGGAGCGCGGTCCTTGCCCAGCTCAACGTGCTCTTCAACATCGATAATTTCGAAGGTATTGCGGCGAAGCAGATGGCCGACGGACGCGTGCGGCTCTTCCTTGTCTCGGACGATAATTTCTCGGCGAGCCAGCGCACGCTGCTCTACGTGTTCGATCTCGCGAAGCCCTGAACAAACAGTCACGGGTTGCGCACACAGGACAAAACGGCCGGCGACAAATCTGCCGCCGGCCGCTGAGACCGATAACCGAGGCGCCGGACTTATTCCGCCGCGGCGAGAACGATCGCGTTGGATTCGCGGTCGATAGTGCATTTCAGCTTGGACGAGGCGTCCTCGCTGGTCTTGATCTTGATCGTATAGACGAAGGCGGCGCCGGTCGCCTTGGTGGCGTCCTTGTCGACCTTCAGGGATTTCGGCGTGTGCTGCTTGGCGACTTCTGCCTTGCACAGCGATTCGCCGGACTGGATGGTGGTCTTGGCGAGGGCCGGCGCGGTGAAGGCCAGGGCAGCGGCGGAGGCGAGAATGAGGGAGGAAACACGGATCATTTTTTATCTCCAATTTGACCGCTCTTGTGGCGATCAGACTGGAGTAGACGGTGTCAAGTAGACGCCGTCAAGTGACGTTGGGTGACTTCGCCCTCTCGGCCGCTAACACCTTCGTTAACTGGACCTGATCGTTGCGGTCCCGACGGAAATGGCTGTGGCGGAAACGCGCCGTCCGCTAGGGTCTTCCTGGCTGCAGATCAGGCCGAAAGCTTCCCGGAAGGACCGACCATGAATGCAATTCATAAGCGGACGGCGATGGTCTGCGCAGGCCTGGCAATAATCGCCGTGGCGGCAGGATGCGCCCCGCAGGGCCTGGCCAAGTGCGACGCCGTTGATCCTGCGCTTGCCGCGGCTGCAGCGCCGGCGCCGCCTGCGGCCGTCAATGGCTGGCGGGAATATCCGCTGGCCGAGGGCGTGATCAAGATCCAGCCGGCGAAGTGGACGAGCGAGACGATCAACATCCCGGTCGGGAAGGGCGGGGAGCTTGAATACAAGCTCGGCATGAAGAAGGGCGACGGCATCGTCTATTCGATCAGCTATGGCGCCATCGAGCATCCGGGCCTGATGGTGAGCGAATTCCATGGCCATACGGAGAAGGGCGCCGACGGCAATGGCGACCTGATGTTCTACTCCAAGGCGGGAGGCTCGACGCAGAACGGTTCGTTCGCCGCGCCGTGGGACGGCATCCACGGCTGGTATCTCAAGAATGATTCCGGCAAGGACGTGGTGGTGAAGCTGGACGTCGCGGGTTTCTACGAAAAGCTTGGCAAGTAGGCGCGCGGCCGCTCAGGTCGTGTGCTGCTCCTGCAGCCAGCGGGTCAGCACGCCGCCCTCGACCAGCTGGGCCCAGGCCTGTTCCGGCGTTTCGGCATATTTGAAGAGACCGAGATCACCGCCGTCGATGACGCCGTGCCGGGCCATCGCTTCGAAACTGAGGATGTCGCGCCAGAACGCTTCGTCATAGAGGACGATCGGCAGGGGCGGGGCCTTGCCGGTCTGGCGCAGGGCGAGGAGTTCGAAGAGTTCGTCCAGCGTGCCGAGGCCTCCGGGGAAGACGACCAGCGCGTTGGCGCGCATCGCGAAGTGCATCTTGCGCATGGCGAAATAGTGGAAGCGGAAGGTCAGTTCCGGCGTCGAATAGGCGTTGGGCTCCTGCTCCATCGGCAAGGTGATGTTGTAGCCGATCGAGGGTGCGCCGACGTCGGCCGCGCCGCGGTTGGCGGCTTCCATGATGCCGGGCCCGCCGCCGGTGGCGATGACGTTGTCGCGCGGGTGGCGGTTGGCGAGCAGGGCGCCGCCGCGCTCGGAGACGATGCGGGCAAAGGCGCGCGCATCATTGTACCAGCGCTTGTGGTCGGGAGGGCCGTTGGGCGAGAACCGCGCAGAGCCGAACACGACGACAGTGGAGCGCACGCCCCAGCGGTCGAGCGCTTCCTCGGCCTTGGCGTATTCGAGCAGGAAGCGCACGCCGCGCATGGAATCGCCGAGCAGGAAATCCTGGTCGAGCGCCGCCTGCCGATAGGTGGGCGAGGCCATTTGCGGGTTGTTGGCGTTGCGGCCGCCGGCCAGCGGCGCGACGGGCAGCGGCTTGAGGCGCTCGGCTGTGGCCTTGGCCGGAGGGTGCTGGGAGAGCTTTGCGGGCTTCTTTTTCTTGGTCGGCATGACGATCTGGGGCTGTTTTGGGAACCTGCCTCTTTAGCCTCAACAGGTTAAGGAAGCGACGGGAAAAGGCGCGAAAATCATGCGGGCAAGCGCGATTCGGCATTCGGACCGGCAGAGCCGTCCGGGGTGCGTGTCCCTCCGGAACGATGGAGGGCGTGGGGACGCGGGATGGCCCCGCGCGAGAGTTGGCCTCTGCCGCTTCAGGCGGCGGCGCCGGCATGGGTAGGGGTGGCGCGTTGGTCCCGCGTCCCCGGGGATCGTTGATTCGACGGGCTGGAACCGAGAGGTCTTTCACTCTCCTGACCAGTGTCCCGGCGGCGTGCAGGCCAGGGTGTTCAGTCCCGGTCCCTGGAGCACTCCCTCGCTTACCTGCAAGAGGCCCGGCTTCCCGAGGGCTCTTCACGCTCGATCCCATCGCCGCCGCGCCGTTGAACAGCGTGCACGGCTGCCCTCCTGCGGTGGCGATGGGCGGATTATACGGCAGGTTTTTGAGCCCTACAGGAAAGTCGTCGCCGAACCGGCCAAGATTTCCTGCAAGCGGCTGGATTCACTGAGGAAGCCGGAAACGCAGATTCGCCAAACTGTTGGACAAGTCCGGCGGATCCCCAACAGTTTCGCGCCTGGCCGGTTGGTCGGGGACGGTGGATGTCGCCTTTGGCTCATCCACCTTACGGGGCCGTGGCTGGGGCGAAAAAATGCGGCCGTCCGCCTTGCCCACTTCGTGGGGCAGGATGCTCGCGCATGTGTTTGAGGCCGATCAACCTATTCGGCGATGTCCTCATTCCACAGCGCCGGATTGGCGGCGATGAAGTCGCGCATCTGGCGGATCGAGGGGTCGTGGGCGGCATCGATCACCTCGACGCCGTGGCTCCGCAGGAAGGCCTCGTTGCCGCCGAAATTGATCGTGTCGTTGATGACGACGCGCGGAATCTTGAACTGCACGATCGTGCCCGAGCACATCATGCAGGGCGACAGGGATGTGTAGAGCGTGGTGTCGCGGTAGGTCTTCTGGCGCCCGGACTTGCGCAGGCAGTCCATCTCGCCATGCGCGATGGGATCGCCGTGCTGGACACGCTGGTTGTGGCCGGAGGCGATCAGCTATCGCCGCGCGCCAGCACCGAGCCGATCGGCAGGCCGCCCTGGTTCAAGCTCGTCCGCGCTTCCTGGAAGGAGAGGTCGATGAAGCGGAGGTCGGCGGGGGAGAGCATCTGCAAAGCTTTCCACACAGACTTAAGGGCTCATAGCTATGGTATAACGAAGGCGCAGACTGTCGCCGCGGGTCGAGACGAAAATGAGCATCTCGGTTGCAGCCGCGACCAGCGGCCGAAGCAGAACGGGCAACAGGCTGTTCGGATTGTGTCGTTCATCTGCGTAGGCGAGGTGCTCATCTTCGTCACGCTGGATCGAGGCGACGACTTCATTGAGCTCAGGGTCGTGACGCGACAGAAACTGTCTTTGCTCCATGAGATGAGCATGTACGGTGCGTTCGACAGCAGATGTGCACACCATCACCCCAGTGCGCCCGAGACGGGCTGTTAGCCAGCCGAGCACAGCGCCCCCGACGGACCAGACCGAAAGAAGGCGGCAGGGCTTCGCGTTGCGGACAGGCATGGCCGATCTGAAGCGTTCGCGATGGATGCGCTCGTGTGCGATCGTTTCTTCCAGCCATGGCAGAAGATCGGGAGCATGACGTTTCGCCCACGCGATCTGTGTTGAGTAAATCGCTATCGCACCGTGCTCGCCGGCGTGATCGACGCGCAGAATTCGCCGGATAACTTTGCCGGTGTGTGGGTCGGGCGGCATGTGATCAGTGTGCCTCGGCCCACGTCTTCGCGGCATGGGCTTCGACGACCAGGGGTACGTTGAGATCGACGATGGGGTGGGGCGCCTTTGTCATGACAGCAATGGCGATTTCGATCAGCTTTTTCGCTTCCTTCTCGGCGCTTCGAAGACGAGTTCGTCGTGGACTTGCAGGAGCATTTTTGATTTCAGGCCTGCGGCTTTCAGGGCGGCGGGCATGCGGATCATGGCGCGTTTTATGATGTCGGCGGCCGAGCCCTGGAGCGGGGCGTTGATGGCCTGGCGTTCGCCGAAGGATCGTTCGGCGCCGTTGGGCGACTTGATCTGCGGCAGCCAGACCTTGCGGCCGAAGATGGTCGAGACGAAGCCATGCTCGCGTGCAAAGGCGCGGTACTGCTCCATGTAATCCTGGATGCCGGGAAATTTCTGGAAGTATTTCTTGATGTAGGCGGCCGCTTCCTCGCGCGGGATGGAGAGCTGGCGGGCGAGGCCGAAGCCCGAGATGCCGTAGATGATGCCGAAATTGATGGCCTTGGCCTTGCGGCGCACCATCGGGTCCATACCCTTCACCGGCACGTTGAACATCTCGCTCGCGGTCATCGCATGGATGTCGACGCCATCGAGGAAGGCCTGGCGCAGGCTCGGAATGTCGGCGACGTGCGCCAGCAGCCGAAGTTCGATCTGGGAGTAGTCGGCGGAGACGAGGACGTTGCCGGGGGCGGCGATGAAGGCTTCGCGGATCTTGCGGCCCTCCTCGGTGCGGATCGGGATGTTCTGCAGGTTGGGGTCGGTCGAGGCGAGGCGGCCGGTCTGGGCGCCGGCGAGCGAGTAGGAGGTGTGGACGCGGCCGGTGCGCGCATCGATGGCGTCGCGCAGGGTCTCGGTGTAGGTCGAGCGCAGCTTGGACAGCATGCGCCATTCGAGCAGGACTTTCGGCAGTTCGTGGCCGTAGGCGGCAAGGTCTTCCAGCGTGTCGGCGCCGGTGGCCCAGGCGCCGGTCTTGGTCTTCTTGGCGCCGGCGACGTCGGCAAGGCCCATCTCGCCGAAGAGGATGTCGCCGATCTGCTTGGGGCTACCGAGGTTGAAGGGATGGCCGGCGAGCTTGTGGGCCTCGTCTTCGAGGCGCGCCATGCCTTGCGCGAAATCGCCAGAGAGTTGCGAGAGGCGGTCGCGGTCGACCAGCACGCCGGCGCGCTCCATGTCGGCGACCACGGGGATCAGGGGACGGTCCTGGGTTTCGTAGATGGAGGCGACGCCCTCGCGCGAGATACGCGGCTTGAGCTTCTGCCACAGGCGCAGCGTGACGTCCGCGTCCTCGGCGGCGTAGCGCGTCGCCTTGTCGAGCGGCGCTTGGTCGAAAGTGATCTGTGTCTTGCCTGTGCCGATCAGCTCCTTGATCGGGATCGGCTTGTGGCCGAGATGGAGTTCGGAGAGCTCGTCCATGCCGTGATTGTTGGCGCCTGCGGAAAGCACGAAGGAGAGCAGCATGGTGTCGTCGATGGGCGCCACGCGAATGTCGTGGCCGCAGAACACAGACATGTCGTACTTGATGTTCTGGCCGATCTTGAGGACGGCAGGGTCTTCGAGCAGCGGCTTCAGCATCTCGATCGCCGTGTCGAGGTCGACCTGCTTCGGCTTTTCGCCAGAGAGCAAGTCGGTCTTGCCGGCGCCGTGGGCCAGCGGGATGTAGCAGGCGACGCCAGGCGAGAGCGCCATCGAGACGCCGACGAGTTTTGCGGACACGGGGTTGAGGCCGTCGGTTTCGGTGTCGACGGCGACATAGCCCTGGCGCCGCGCCTCGATGATCCAGTGGGCGAGGCGTTCGGCATCGGTGACGGTCTCGTAGGCGTCGAGATCGAAGGGCGGGTTCTCGGGCGGCAGGGGCTCGGTGGAGGCGGCGAGGCCGGTGCTCTGCGTTGCGTCGGGCCTGGCCGGCGCAGAGCCGTTTCCGGCGGCAAGCGCGTTTGCAATCGCCTTGCCGCCGGCGGACGAACCGCCGCCGCCTGCAGCGGAAGCGGGAACCGGCGCGCCCAGCGTCTCGGCGACCCGCTTGGTGAGGGTACGGAATTCCATCTTTTCGAGGAAGGCGATGAGCGGCGTCGGGATCGATGTCGGCGACGCCGAGCTCTTCCAGCGGCGTCTCGACGGGGACGTCGTCCTTCAGCGTCACCAGGACTTTCGAGAGGCGGGCCTTGTCGGCGTGCTCGATGAGGCTTTCGCGGCGCTTGGGCTGCTTGATTTCGCCGGCGCGGGCGAGGAGGGTTTCGAGGTCGCCATATTCCTGGATCAGCAGGGCGGCGGTCTTGATGCCGATGCCGGGGACGCCGGGGACGTTGTCGACGCTGTCGCCGCACAGGGCCTGCACGTCGATGACCCTGTCGGGCGCAACGCCGAACTTCTCGAACACTTCGGGCGCGCAGATCTTCCGGTCTTTCACCGTGTCGAGCATGCAGATGCGGTCGTCGATGAGCTGCATCAGGTCCTTGTCGGCCGAGACGATCGAGACGCGCGCGCCTCGGGCCGAGGCCTGGCGGGAGTAGGTGGCGATGAGGTCGTCGGCCTCGAAGCCCTTGAGCTCCAGCGCCGGCTGGCCGAAGGCGATGGCGGCGTGGCGCACCAGGGGGAATTGCGGGATCAGGTCTTCCGGCGGCTCGGGCCGATGGGCCTTGTACTGGTCATAGAGTTCATTCCTGAACGTGATCGCCCCGGCGTCGAAGATGCATGCGAAGTGCGTGGGCTGGTCGCCGGCCTTGAGGTCTTCGAGGACTTTCCACAGCATGTTGCAGAAGCCCGAGACAGCGCCCAGCGGCAGGCCGTCTGACTTTCGCGTGAGCGGGGGCAGGGCGTGGAAAGCGCGGAAGATGAAGCCCGACGCATCGACCAGGTAGAGGTGGCTGGATGTGTCGACGGGGCGGTGTTGCGGCATCTCGTAAACTCCTCGCGGCCTTCCAGTAACAGTCCCGGCGGGAGAGAGCCAGAATTGGTTGAGGCGCGTTAACTTCGGCGCAGAAAATGCTCACCCGGAGACAAGGCCTCAGCACCGGAAATTAATCGGTCCCTGCCATCGTTCCGGAAAATTATGTCACTGGGGACATGACAATGGAAACCAGCCAAGCCGGGATTGCCGCCGGCGACCGCCAGCCGACGACCTCAGGCCCCGCGCCGGCCGGTGAGATTCCCGCGTTCAGCTGGGATTACCTGCTCAACAGCACGGGCGTGCTCGGCGCCGTCATGTCCATCATCAACGGCCTCGTGATCACGCACTTCTACAACGCCGGCCTGGCGGTGCTCTGGACGGTCCCAGCCCTGATCCTGCTGGGGCTGGTGATGGTCTACTCGATGAGGAACCTTGTCGGCGATCCGAAAGCCGCAACGCCGTTCGCCATCGTCAACGCGGTGCTCGTGGCGATCTGGATGACAAGCGCCGTTGCGTTCTGGGCGACGGGGACGGTCTCCGGCGCCATCACCGCGGTGATGATCCCGGCCTCGTGGGCGTTCCACATCATCTTCTCCGGCCAGCGCAACCTTCGCATCATGCTTGCGGTCCTCGCCGTCGGCGTTCTGCCCATGCTGGCCTTCACGCTCTTCACCACCTGGAGCGAGTATCCGGTATGGCTCGCGATTCCGGCCAGCGTGTCCGCGGCCTCGATGGTTCTCAGCATCGCGGAAGTGGCGAAGCGGTCGAACCAGACCTTTGTCGACCTGCAGACGGCGATGTCGCAGACCAGCGCAACCAAGACGCGGCTGGAGTTCGCCATCCAGGCGGCTGGCGACGGGTATTTCGAGATCGATTTCGAAACCATGACCTATGTGCCGAACCCGGCGCTGGCGCGGGGGCTGGGCTTCGCGCCAGGCCCGAAGGACATGACCACCCTGCGTGACCGCGTTCACCCCGACGACGCGGAGTTCGCGTTCACGACGCTGGACGCCGTTCGCGACGGGCTGGCCTCGGGCTGGAAGCAGGAACTGCGCATCCGCATTGCAACAGGCGGGTATCGCTGGATGCAGCTGCGCGCGCAGGTGGTGGACGCCAACGCCGCGCATGGCCGCAAGCTGATCGGCACGGTGGTGGACCTGACCGCCTGGAAGAAGATCGAGGAAGAACTGCGCGCCGCGAAGCAAGCCGCCGAGAATTCCAGCCATGCCAAGTCGCAATTTCTCGCCAATATGAGCCATGAAATCCGCACGCCGCTGAACGGCGTGCTGGGCATGGCGCAGGCGCTGGAGGCGGACGGACTTACGCCGCTGCAGAAGGAAAAGGTCGCGATCATCCTCGACTCGGGCAAGTCGCTGACGGCGCTGCTCAACGACGTGCTCGACCTCACCAAGATCGAGGCGGGCAAGCTCGAGATTTCCGCCGTGCCGGGCGATTTCCTGCATACGATGAAGCGCACGCGGCAACTTTTCCAGTCGACCGCCGACGACAAGGGTCTCGACCTTCGGGTGCGCTATGACTCGAACTTTCCACAACGCCTGTCGTACGACCCCGTGCGCGTGCGCCAGTGCCTCTCGAACCTGCTCTCCAACGCGATCAAGTTCACCTCACATGGCGCCGTGGAAGTCGCAATTTCCGCCCAGCCCCTGGGCGAGGGCGCATTCATGGTCGCGGTCGATGTCAAGGACTCAGGCATCGGCATGAGCCAGGACGTGATCGACAAGCTGTTCACCGTCTTTACCCAGGCCGATGGCGCGACGACGCGCCGGTTCGGCGGGTCGGGCCTCGGCCTTGCGATCTCGCGCCAGCTTGCCCGGATGATGGGCGGCGACATCACCGTCACCAGCGAGGAAGGCAAGGGCTCGACTTTCCGCCTGACGTTCAATGCGCAGGAAGCCGCCGTCGCCAGGCGTTGCAGCGCCCGTCGCGGAGAAGGCGATTGACCCAACACGCAAGACCATGCGGGGCATGCGCGTGCTGCTGACGGACGACAATGCGATCAACCGCCAGGTGATCAAGCTGTTCCTCGCTCCGCAGGGCTGCGACATCAGCGAGGCGACCAACGGCAAGGAAGCGCTGGACAAGATTGCGAGCGGCGAATTCGACATCGTGCTGCTCGACGTGCACATGCCGGTGATGGACGGCAAGGAAGCCATCCAGCGCCTGCGCGCCATCGAGAAGTGGAAGGACCTGCCCGTGATCGCGCTGACCGCCGACGCGATGAGCGGCGACCGCGAGAAATACCTGTCGCTCGGAATGACCGACTATGTCTCCAAGCCCGTCGACCAGCGCGAGCTGCTGGCGAAAATGTACGCGGTGCTCAAGCTGGACGCGCCGGCGGCGGATGTGGCGGCGGTGGAGAAGACGGGCACCTGAGAAGGGCGAGTAGCGAATAGGGCGTAGGGACTAGCGAAACCGTTCGCACCGCGAGTCCGGAATTCCAATCTCCATTCCCTGTTCCCGACTCCCGCGGTCAGCACCCCGGCGCCTTCGCCTTCTGGCCGGCATCGAGCGCCTTGTTCACGACAGGGGTCCAGAGCGCATAGCCTTCGGGCGTCATGTGCAGGTTGTCCTGGACGAAGATGTCCTTGGGCATGCCGTCGGGCTTTAGCATCACGGGCACGATGTCGATGTAGGCGAGGTCGTCGCGCCGGTCGGCGAGGGCTTTCACCTTGGCATTCACGGCCGTCATCCGGTCCTGGATATCCCACCGCAGCTTGGACGGCTTCACCGCGATGAACCATACAGGCGTCGCGCCGAGGTCGCGGTCCTTGAGTTTCATGAAGGTCTCGAAGTCGGCATAGACCTGGTCGGGCGTGCGGCCGGGTTGAGCCGGGCGGCCGTCACGCTCGGGCGTTGCGGAAAGATCGTTGTCGCCGGCGTAGAACACGATGGCTTTGGGTTTGTAGGGCGTGACGACCTTGTCGAAATAGGCATCGACCTCCCAGACGGTAGAGCCGCCGAAGCCGCGGTTGATCACCGTGCGGGTGGGGAAGTCTTCCTTCAGCGACGCCCAGCGGCGGACAGTGGACGAGCCGACAAAGAGCGTGGCGCATTTCGGCGGCATGGCGGCCTTGTCGGCGGCGGCGAAGTCGGCCATCGCGGCGTCGAAGCGCGGCGCGGCAGGCGGAGTGAAGGCGACAGGTTCCGGGGTGGGTGGCATTCCCGCACACGCGGCGAGCGCAATGGCGGCAGCACAACAGAGCAGCGTGTGGATGTGCATGGCGTCTCTCCCTCGCATTGTGCGCACAGGAATAGAGGCTGCCGCAAAGTTCGCAAGCTGGAGCGGAGGGTCTGCCTTGCGGATCAGGTATGCGCGCGTTCCGCTGCGATGGCGCGCTCCAGCGCTGTGACGCCGGCATGGGCGGTGAGAGTGCGCGGGTGGTCGTTACCATAGCGGGCGCCGAGCGAGGCGCGTTCGGCCTTGGCGGAGGCGAGCTCCGTCCCCAGGGCCATCGCCGCGACCTCACTCACATTCGGGGCGCCGGACTGCGTCATCTCCCGCCGCAGCGTCGCTTGCAGCGTCTCCATCCGCATGCGCCGCGAATCGGCCGATCCGTAGCGGGCGGTCGCCTCGCCAGCGTCGCGCACAGCTTGCGCATACTGGATGGCGAGCGCCTCGCATTCGGACTGCGCCGCGGCGAGGGCGATGGGATCGGGCCTGGGCGCGCCCGCACAGGCGGTGGCGAGGCCCAGGACCATCGCCGCGAATGCGGCCTTGTATGTCAGGCGGGACATTGGCTTCCCCAGATTCAGCCACGCGGGAACGGCCCCCACGGCGCGCGCAGGATAGCGCGGACGGGGAGACGATTCCAGCGAAGGAAGCTGCCAGCCGTTCAGGCCCAATTCAGGAAAGCCGCCGGCATTTCGCACGCAGCGCCAGGCGGAACGAGCACGGGTGGACGGGGCGGATCATCAGGTCCTCCACCGTCCGGAAGCGAGGCGAGGACACGCGCGCTTGCCCCGCCCACCACGATCGGGGTCCAGGCCGTGATGTCGGACCTCCTCCAGCGCCACTCGAACCGCGCCCTGAGTGAAATGCCGTCCGCGCCGATTCACAGAATGCTGGAGCGGCTCTGCGCACGCCGACGCGCGTGCGGGCGGACGAATTGCGGCAACGGGCCGAAATTTCAGGCTGTCATCGCGACTGTTACACTATAGCGCACGGTCCCACGAGGCCCAAAACGGCCTGCCATCAGCCAGGCACGTCCTTCGAGCCGTCCTTGAGGACGAAGACCCGGTCGCAGTATTTGCATTCGACCCAGTCCTCCTCGGACATGTCGTACCAGACCTTGGGATGGCCCAGCGCGCCGCCCCCGCCATCACAAGCGACTTTCTTGGTGGTCACCGCGACCCGTTCGGGGTGGTCCACATACCAGGATTGATCTGTCATCCCGCCGCCTCTTCCAGTCTTCAGCCGAGAGCCCTAGGTATGAGAGCGCCGCCTTCGTCGTCAATGCGGCGGGGTTCACCTGGACGGGAAGGTTCTGCCATGAGGGATTCAGCGGCGCCGGCCCCGACATTGGCAATTGACGTCACCGGGCTGACCAAGACCTACGCCGCCTCCAAGAAGATGCCGGCCAAGCAGGCGCTGAAGGGCGTCGACCTGGCGGTGCCGCGCGGATCGGTGTTCGGCCTGCTGGGACCCAATGGCGCGGGCAAGTCGACCTTCATCAACATCCTCGCCGGGCTGGTGAACAAGACATCGGGCACGGTGAAGATCTGGGGCAACGACACCGACAGGCATCCGCGGGAATCGCGGGCGGCGCTGGGCGTCGTGCCGCAGGAAATCAACATGGACCCGTTCTTCACGCCTCGGGAGACGCTGGAGCTGATGGCGGGCTTCTATGGCGTGCCGTCGTCCGAGCGGCGCACGGACGAGATCCTCGATGCGCTGGGCCTAGGCGACAAGAAGCACGCCTATGTGCGCCAGCTCTCCGGCGGGATGAAGCGGCGGCTGATGGTGGCGAAGGCGCTGGTGCATACGCCGCCGATCCTGATCCTCGACGAGCCCACCGCGGGCGTCGATGTCGAACTGCGGCGGTCGCTGTGGGAGTATGTGCGCAAGCTGAATGCCGCCGGGACGACCATCGTGCTGACCACGCACTATCTCGAGGAAGCGCAGGAGATGTGCGACACCATCGCCATCATCAATCACGGAGCGGTCGCTGCGTGCGAGCCGACGCCGCGGCTGCTGCAGCGGCTGAACTACAAGACGCTGGTGGTGCGGCCCGATCCCGCGGTGACGGTTGTTCCCGCGGCGCTCAAGGATCTCGATCCGGTGCTGCGCAAGGACGGGCAGATCGCGATCACTTACCGGACAGGCGAGACCAGCATCGAGAAGCTGCTGCACCGCTTCCGCGAAGCGGGGGTCGGGATCGGCGATCTGGCGACGGAAGAGCCCGACCTCGAAGACGTGTTCGTGGCGCTGACGAGCGGGTAGACACGAAGCAGGGAAGGAGACGCGTGACCTACCATCTCGCGCAGGTGAATGTCGGGCGCTTCATCAAGCCGATCGACGACCCGGCCAATGCGGATTTTGTGAATGCGCTCGATGCGGTGAACGCGCTGGCGGAGGCGATCGCCCGGGTTCGTCTGGCGGTTGACGGGCGAGGGCAACAACGCGACCGATCTCAAGGCGTTTTCCGATCCGCAGTTGGCGATCAACATGTCGGTGTGGGAGAGCGTCGAGGCGCTGGCGGCCTTCGTCTACCGCAACATGGAGCATCGCGGCGTGATGCGGCGGCGGCGCGAATGGTTCGAGCCGCGCGAGATCTATATGGCGCTGTGGTGGATTCCGGCGGGGACGCGACCGACCATCGACGACGCGAAGTCGAAACTGGACGCGCTCGAAAAGCTCGGGCCTACCGCGGAGGCGTTCACGTTCAAGCAGCCTTTCCCGGCGCCTTCGGGGGCGGATGTGAAGCCAGTGCTCGACGAATGCGCCTGATCCTGTCCATGTGAGCCGGGAATGAGCTGGCATATCGCCCAGATCAACATCGCGGTCTTCCGCGTGGCGCGCGAGGATCAAGGTCAATGCGGATTTCGAGGCGGCGCTGTCTGAAGTGAATGCGCTGGCGGAGGCCTCGCCCGGCTTCGTCTGGCGCATGCACAGGCGAGGGCGAGAATGACGATCCGCAGACCACTGTGAACATGACGGTGTGGGAGACGATCGATCATCTCGCGGCGTTTGCCTATCGCAACGCGACGCACCGCACGATCATGCGGCGGCGCAAGGAATGGTTCATCGAGATGCCGGCCTACCTGGCGCTGTGGTGGGTGAGAGCGGGGACCATGCCTGCACTGGCGGAGGGAATGAGGAAGTTGGAGCTGATCGGGCGGCTGGGGCCGACGCAGGAGGCGTTTGATTTCAAGACGCCGTTTCCGGCGCCGGGTCACTTGCCGATTGCCATGTAGCGCTTCTTCTCCGCTGCGCTCAGCTTCTCGATGGCGTAGCGCAGCGTGACGCGCGGCATCTTCGCGGCATGCCGGTCCAGGAACGCCAGCAGCCGTGGCCGGTCGATGCCGATGCAGCGGACCATCGTGCCGACGGCTTTCTGGATGATCTCTTCCTTCTCGCCGATCAGGAGTTCGCAGATCGCCTCCGTGTCGTCGACCGACTTCTGCTTCATGATGAACCAGAGGCAGGCGTAGAGCGCGGTGCGGCGCTCCCACATGTTCTTCGATTTCGCGAGCTTGAGCAGGATGGTGCGCGGCTTGTCGGCGAGGTACTGGCCGATGACGGGCTTGGCGGCGAGATCGACCAGGTCCCAGTTGTTGATGCGGTCGTGGCGGCGGAGATAGAGGTCGTAGAGTTCCTTGCGTCGAGCCTCTGTCGTCGTGCGCAGCATCGCCTGCTGGCCCATGATCGACATGGCGCCGGCGCGCGCTTCGTGGATGTCGCTCTCCATCAGGCGTTCGATCTCGGCGGGGCTCATCTCGACGAAGGCTTTCGCCAGAGCGAAGACCTGGCCCATGCGGACGCCGATGAACGTGTCGCCGTGGGCGTACTGGCCTTCGCCGGATTTGAAGTAGCGCTGGATCTTCTTCAGTTCCGCGTCGGACTGGAAGGTCTTGAGCTTCTCGACGAACTTCCTTGCGGTGAGGTCCTTCGCGTCGGCCGCCTTCATGGGCGCGACGCGGGGCGGCGGGCTTTTTCTTTGCGGCGGGCATGCGTTTCCCCAGAGCGACTATGCGGCTATGAGGGTTCATGGCTGACGCAAAAAAAGACAAGCCCAAAAGGGTCGAGTGCTCATCATCGCGGGGTCGGATTCGGGCGGCGGGGCGGGGATACAGGCCGACATCAAGACGGTGACGGCGCTGGGCGGCTATGCGGCGACCGCGATCACGGCGCTGACCATCCAGAACACGCTGGGTGTTGCGGGCGTGGTGGCGACGCCGGCGAAGGCGGTGCGTGCGCAGATGGAGGCGGTGCTGCAGGATATCGGGGCGGATGCGCTGAAGACGGGGATGCTGGGCGACAAGCTGCTGGTCGAGACAATTGCCGAGGCGTTCGAGGATCTGGCGGCGGGGATTCCGCGGGTGATCGATCCGGTGATGGTGGCGACGTCGGGGGATTCGCTTCTGCCGCGCGACGCGGTCGATGCAGTGCGGCGGCTGATGATTCCGGGCGCCGCGCTGGTGACGCCGAATGCGCCGGAGGCCGAGGTGCTGACGGGCAAAGCGGTCGATGGGCTCAACGGGCAGCGGCGAGCGGCAGAGAAGCTGCTCGACATGGGTGCGGTCGCAGCGCTGGTGAAAGGCGGGCACGTGCCGGGAGACGAGATTGTCGATGTGCTGGCGACGCAGACGGGCGAGCATTTCTTCGACGGGCCGCGCATCCAGACGAAGGCCACGCACGGCACCGGGTGCACGCTGGCGTCGGGCATTGCGGCGGGTCTTTCGCGCGGCTTGTCGCTGACGGATGCGGTGGCGTTGTCCCGCGCCTACCTGGTCGAGGCGATCATGCGTGCCCCGGGGCTGGGGCAGGGCAATGGGCCGATCGACCATGGCTGGCCGTCGCGCGACCCGGAGGCGTTCGCTGCCCTGTTCGGGAAGTGGCGGCCGGCCTAGTTGAGGCTGGCTGTCCGCATCGCGGTGGCGGGGTTCATCGACCAGTTGATCCGGGCGGACGCGCCTTCGGCGGCGGCGCGCGGGGCGAAGGTCATCGCCTCCACAATCTTCTTGGCCGAGGCGCGGAACATGTCCGAGGTGCAGGCCGCGATGCGGATCGCGTCGGCCTTGCCGGCGGTCGAGATCACGAAGCTGACGTCGCACGATCCTTCAAGCCCGCGCGTGCCGGCGTTGAAGGGATAGCTGAATTCGGCGTGCGAGACCGGCGTGACGGCCGAAGCAACGGTGATGGTGAAGGGTTTCCCCAACTGGTCCGCGAGGGCCGTCGGCGCAAGGCTCGCCGTCCCCGCAGCAACAAGAAGTGCATGTATCAGTTTCATGACAGGAACATGACATACGGATGATGCTCTGTCATGCGCAAAGTGTCCGACGCGGCGCGGCAAAGTATAGAAAGTAACTGCAAGTATTAACGCCAAGATTGGGGAACAGGCGTCAAGACGCCGAGGACAGCGGCTTAAGCTCGGTTGAAGAACTCATTGGCGGCGGAGGAAAACTCATCGACCGCTGAGGAAGTATCGTTTGGGCGCCGGCCTCTCGGCAGCTACATCGCACGCCTCCAGCGTGAGAGGCGGACATGCCCGACTACAGGTTCTTCCAGATCGACGCTTTCGCGGAACGGCCGATGGCCGGAGGCCCGGCGGGCGTGATGCCCGTGGATGCTTTCCCGGATGCTTCGGTGATGCAGGCGATTGCGGCGGAGAACAACCTGGCCGAGACGGCTTTCATCGTGGCGAAGGGCAAGGGCGTCTTCGACCTGCGCTGGTTCACGCCGGCGGTCGAAGTGCCGCTGTGCGGGCATGCCACGCTGGCGTCGGCCCACGCGCTCTATTCCCACCTGGGTTTTGACGGACCGGAGATCGGCTTCGAGACGAAGTCCGGCCGTCTTGGCGTGAAACGCCTGGCGGACGGCCGTCTGGAAATGGATTTTCCGGCCGACATGCCCAAACGCATCGATGCGCCGCCAGCGCTGGCGGAGGCGCTGGGCGCGAAGCCCAAGGAAACATGGGCGGGTCAGTATCTTCTCGCCGTGTTCGACAGCGCGGCGCAGATTCGCGCGCTCAAACCAGACATGGCGAAGATCGCGGCGCTTGGCGGCAAGCGGATGAATGTGTGCTGCGCCTCGCCGGGCGATGGCGAACACGATGTGGTTTCGCGCTTCTTCGCACCTGCGGATGGCATTCCAGAAGATCCGGCGACGGGATCGGCCCACTGCATGGTCGGCGCTTTCTTTTCCGATCGGCTCGGCAAGGCCGAGCTCAAATGCTTCCAGGCCTATCCGGGCCGCGGGGCGGATATTTCGACGCGCATGGCCGGGGAACGCGTGAAGCTGATCGGGCGGGCGCGCACGGTTATCGAGGGCGTGTTTCACGCCTGATCACCTTGCGGTCCGCAATGGGATGGGCGGAACATTTGATCGGCTCTCTCTTGCCCCTGCGTGCCGCGGGAACCCTTCCTCTCGCGTCACGTTCAGCCTCCACGCGGGGGCATGGCTCGATTCCGAGAAGGAGACTTACATGAACAAGAACCAGATAAAGGGCGCGGCCAAGGAAGCCGGCGGCAAGATCCAGAAGGAGTTCGGCAAGGCCGTCGATTCGCCGAAGCACACGATCGAAGGCGCGACAAAAGAAGTGGTCGGCAAGACGCAGAAAGCCGTCGGCGATGCGCAGGAAGATGTGCGCAAGCAGCGCAAGGACGCCAACAAGGACGCCAACCGTCGCGGCTGGTAGCGGCAGGGGCACGAGCGGCGGTCCTCCGACGCGCCGCATGAAGGCCCGGAAAGCGGACGCGCTTTTCGGGTTTTCTGTTTTTTGCCGCGCATTCTGTTCTTTGTTTCGCTTTTCGAGCCTGTGCGTGATCGCTGAATTGCTCTAGCAGGCACGCATCATCGATGCGGGAGCGTGGCGTGGAGACGGCGGAGGAGAAGGCCAGCCCGCCGCGCGCCGCCATGTCCGGCGCGATGCTCAACTGGATCATCCTGCTCGTTCTGGTTCTGATCTGGGGATCGACCTTCGCGGGCATCCGCATTGCCGTCGAGACCATCGATCCGGTGTGGACGGTGGCGGGCCGGCTTTCCAGCGGAACGTTCTTCCTTGCGCTGATGCTTCTGGGGTCGCGCGCCATCGACAGGCGGCCGCGGTCGAAGCGGGCGGAGAAGGTGACGTTCGCGCACCTGACGGCCTACGCCATCATCGGCGTCAGCTTCACCGCTGCGCCCTTCGTGCTCTACGCGATCGCCGCGCAGACGACGGGGTCGGCGGTGATGGCGATCTGCAACGGGGCGACGCCGCTGGTGACGTCCATTGCCGCGCACATCGTGCTGAACGACCGGCTGACGGCACGGCGGATCGCCGGCGTCATGATGGGCTTTCTTGGCCTTGCCGTTCTGGTCTGGCCCGAGGCGCAGAAAGGTTTCCAGGGGTCCAGCCTGTTCGGCATCATCCTGGCCATCATCGGCGCAGCGCTCTATGCGGGCGGCAATGTCGGAACGCGGCTGGCGCCGACGCTGTCGCCCATCCTGTCGAGCTTCCTGCTCATCGGCTCCGGCGCCGTTGTTTCGGTGGTCTGCGCGCTGCTGCTTGCGCCATTTCCGCGCGAGGCCAGCGCCACGTCCATCACGGCGGTTGTGCTGCTCGGCCTTCTTCCGACGGCCGTCGCCATGTCGCTCTATGTCTGGCTGATCCAGCGGTCGGGAGCGGTGTTCGTGTCGTTCTCGACTTACCTTTCGCCGCTGTGGGCGACCTTTCTTGGGCATCACCTTCCTCGACGAGCCGCTGCACTGGTCCATGGTCGGCGCGCTGGCGCTGATCCTGGCAGGCGTCGGGGTGGCGAATGCGCGGCCGAGGCGATTGGTCCCACCCTGACAGGAAGCCGCGCGCGCCAGCGGTCAGCGGGCGCGCGAAATGCGGGATTGCCTGCGCCCTTGCATCCTCAATTGACTGGAGGGGAGAAGGAGAGCATATCCGCGCCGGGCCAGTCGCCCCCAACGGCGACCAGTCCATCTGCAAGGATGGGAGACATCGCAATGACTAACGCCGCCAAACCGGCCGTGCGCCCTGCCAGGGCTCATTTTTCTTCCGGCCCCTGCGCCAAGCGCCCTGGCTGGTCCCCTGACAACCTGAAGCTGGAATCGCTGGGACGGTCGCACCGCTCCAAGCTCGGTAAGGCGCGTCTCAAGCTCGCGATCGACAAGACGCGCAGCGTGCTGAAAATTCCTGCGGACTATCGCATCGGCATAATGCCGGGCTCGGACACCGGCGCGATCGAGGCGGCTTTCTGGTCGATGCTGGGCGCGCGGCCGGTGGACGTGTTCGCGTTCGAAAGCTTCGGCGAAGACTGGGTCACCGACATCACCAAGCAGCTCAAGGTGGACGCGACGACGCACAAGGCGGGATACGGCGCGTTGCCCGACCTGTGGAAGGCCCGCAAGGACGCCGACATCGTCTTCACCTGGAACGGCACGACGTCGGGCGTGAAGGTTCCGAATGCCGACTGGATCGCGGCGGATCGTCAGGGCCTCGTGTTTTGCGATGCGACCTCGGCCGTGTTCGCCATGCCGATCGACTGGGCCAAGATCGATGTGCTGACCTATTCCTGGCAGAAGGTGCTGGGCGGGGAAGGCGGGCACGGGATGCTGATCCTGTCGCCGCGGGCCATCGAGCGTCTGAAGACCTACACGCCGAAATGGCCGATGCCGAAATTGTTCCGCATGGCGAAAGGTGGCGAAGTCACCGAAGGCATTTTCGAGGGCGAGACGATCAACACGCCATCGATGCTGGCGGTCGAGGACTATCTCGATGCGCTGGGCTGGGTCGAGGGCCTTGGCGGCGTCGAGGCCTTGTACAAGCGGTCTGACGCCAATCTTGCCGTGCTGGCGAAGTGGGTCGAGAAGACACCGTGGGTGGAATTCCTCGCGGTCGATCCGAAGACGAGATCCAATACGTCGGTGACGTTCTCGATCGTCGATCCGCGCGTGACGAAGCTCGATGAGAAAGGCCAGCAGGAGTTCGTGAAGAAATTCACGGGGCTTCTGGAGAAAGAGTCGGCGGCATTTGACATAGGCGGCTACAAGGCGGCGCCTCCGGGCCTTCGCATCTGGTGCGGCGCGACGGTGGATGCAGCCGATCTCGAGAAGCTGACGCCATGGCTCGACTGGGCGTTCGCCGAGACAGCGGCGGCGGAATTGACTGATCTGTCATCCCGGAAGCGCGCAGCGCTGTCCGGGACCCATTACGCGCCTTTTCCTGGATGAGAAATGGGTCCCGGCCTTCCGCTTCGCTTCAGCCGGGATGACAGCGGTGGAGCCTGCAATGGCGTACGAAACAAGCAAGAGCATCTGCGAGTGGGGTGACGCCACTTTTGGCAAGGTGAGCGATCTCTCAGCGCTTGTCGCTCGCGCGCGCGGAGAGCTCGACGAGCTCGAAGAGGCGGTGCAGCGCCGGCGACATGGCCGAGATGGGCAGGGAGGCGGCGGACGTCGTGATCCTGTTGCACCGACTGGTCGCACTGGCGGGCATGGATCTCTCCGAGCAAGTCGACGCCAAGATGGCGATCAACCGCGCGCGCAAGTGGAAAGCGGCGGGAGACGGGACAGGTGGCCATGTCTAACGTGTCCACTCCGCATCGCCACGGCCGCCGACATCCCGACGGCTTGAGCGCTGGGACCTCGATCCGCGGTGATATCCGCGACGACAGATGATCCCGAGGAGACAGTCGCCTACGGTGAGCTCAATGACTGGGCGGCAAACATCGCCATGCATCGGGACGGGGTGTGGGAACACTGGATCGCGGAACTTGACGGCCGCGCCGATCGGCGCCATGCAGATGTGCGATCCGCATCGCGAGCCCACGCACTACTGGGGCGACATCGAGCCCAACCTGCGCGCGCTCGATATCTGGATTGGCGAGCCCGCCGACACGGGGCAGAGGGCATGGCGAGAAGATGATGCAACTCGGCATCGAGCGATGCTTCGCCGATCCGGCCGTCACGGCGATCATCATCGACCCGCTGAACTCCAACACGCGCGCGCACAAATTCTACCAGCGCATCGGGTTCGTGCCGACGCACCGCCAGACATTCAACGACGGCGAAGACGACTGCCTCATTCACAGGCTTACGCGGGCCGACTGGCTCGCCAGAAACCGAAGGCTCAAGGAGACTGATCCCGATGACCAACAAGGTGAAAGTTCTTATCGCCGACGACCTCGCGCCTGGCGCGGCGGATATTTTCAGGAACCGTGGGATCGATGTCGATTTCAAGGTCGGGCTCAAGAAGGACGAGCTGATCAAGATCATCGGCCAGTATGACGGGCTGGCCGTGCGCTCGGCATGCAAGCCGGACAAGGACGTAATTGCGGCAGGCGAGAAGCTGAAAGTGATCGGCCGCGCTGGCATCGGGGTGGACAATGTCGATGTAAAGGCGGCGACCGCCAAGGGCGTCGTGGTGATGAACACGCCGTTCGGCAACGCCATCACGACTGCGGAACATGCGATCGCCATGATGTTCGCGGCGGCGCGGCAGATTCCTTCAGCTTCGACGCGTACTCAGGCGGGCGAGTGGCCGAAGAAGGACTATATCGGCGTCGAGCTGTTCGCAAAGACGCTGGGCCTGATCGGCGCCGGAAACATCGGCTCGATCGTGGCGGATAGGGCGCTGGGCCTGAAGATGAAGGTGGTGGCCTATGACCCGTTCCTGACGGCCGAGCGCGCCACGCAGATTGGCGTGGAGAAGGTCGAGCTGGACGAGTTGCTGGCGCGCGCCGACATCATCACGCTGCACACGCCGATGACCGAGCAGACGAAGAACATCCTGTCGGCCGAGGCGCTGAAGAAAACCAGGAAGGGCGTGATCCTGATCAACTGTGCGCGCGGCGGCCTGGCCGACGAGGCGGCGGTGCGGGCGGGGCTGGAGAGCGGCCATATCGGCGCTGCGGCGTTCGACGTGTTCGGCGAGGAGCCGGCCAAGACCAACGTGCTGTTCGGCGCGCCGAACTTCATCGCCACGCCGCACCTTGGCGCGTCAACGGTCGAGGCGCAGGACAATGTGGCGTTCCAGGTGGCCGAGCAGATGGCGGACTACCTGCTGACCGGGGCCGTCACCAACGGCCTCAACATGCCGAGCGTCACGGCGGAAGAGGCGCCGCGCCTCAAGCCGTTCCTTGCGCTGGCGGAGAAGCTGGGCCTCTTCGCCGGGCAGGTCGCCGATGGCGGGCTGTCGGAAGTCGAGATCGAGTATGAGGGCCAGATCGCGAAATTCAACCGCAAGCCGCTGACATCGGCGGCGCTGGCGGGCCTGCTGCGGCCGTTCCTGGCGGAGGTGAACATGGTTTCGGCGCCAGCCATCCTGCAGGAGCGCGGCGGCAACCTGAAGGAATCCATTCGCGAGGAAAGCCCGATCTACGACAGCCTGATGCGCGTCAAGGTGAAGGTTGAAGGCAAGTGGCGCTCGGTCGCCGGCGCCATCGTCGGTGGCAGCCCGCGCATCGTCGAGGTGAAGGGCATGAAGCTGGAAGCCGACTTCCAGCCCTTCATGCTGTTCGTCAACAACTCCGACAAGCCGGGCTTCATCGGCGCGATGGCGGGATTGTTGGGGGAAGGACAAGTGAACATCGCCACGTTCAACCTCGGCCGCGAGGCGGCAGGCGGGGACGCCATCGCCATCGTCGGCGTCGACCAGGATGTGCCGGCCAAGACGCTGGCAGCCATCAAGGCGCTGCCGCAGGTGCGCTATGTGAAGGTGCTGAAGTTCTGATTCCGCATTGCAGGGATTTCACCCCGGAGCGCAAGCTCCGGGGATGACATCGCACCCGCTGGCGCCATAGACCACGCCCAATGAGCTACGAGATACTTGGCGTCGATGTCGGCGGTGTCCTTATCGATCGCATCAGGGCCGACGGCTCAGACACCTCTTTCTTCTCGGATCGCTTCCTTGAAACGCCCGCGGTCGAGGGCGCGTTCGCAACGCTTGTACGGCTGTCGCAGGAGCGCTTCGGCGACCGCATCCATATCGTCTCCAAGTGCGGCCCGCGCACGGAAGCCAAGACGAGACTCTGGCTCGCGCACCATCGCCTCCACGAGCTGATCGGACTTGAGCCGGAACGCGTCCACTTCTGCCGCGAGCGCAAGGACAAAGGCCCGATCTGCAAGCGGCGCAAGATAACCCACTTCATCGATGATCGCCTGGATGTGCTGGCGCATCTGGCTACCGTGCCGAACCGCTTTCTGTTCGGCCCGCAAAAAGGCGGCCTCGATCTCAAGGGCGCGGTTCATGTCGAAGGCTGGGCCCAGCTGGCCGGCATCCTGCTTTGATGCGGCGGCGCCTAGCCATGGCGCACGCTGCCGGACTATGACTTGGGTATGATCCGTCGGCTCGTTCTTCTAGTGGTTGCAGCGACGCTTGCCGCCAGCGCCTCGGCGCAGACCGCGCCCGCGGCGCCTGGGCCCCTGTTCTACTATGCCGGGCAGCCGGGTCGCCTGACGCAGGACCGCGACAGGCTCGGCGGCAATCCGTTTGCATCGGCCCTGGTCGAGGTGCTGAAGCAGCAGCCGGCGACGCTCGCGGACTTCACCGGACACCTCGCGGCGGCGAACGCCCGGCACAGCGGCGGCTGGCAGCAGCTCCAGTTTCCCAAGAAGCTGCCGCGCTGGCGGATGCATGCGGACGCGGGCGAGAAGCGCGTGGCGCTGGTGTTGATCAATGCCGACTATTCGAAATCGGGCGGCGTCTATTCGTTGCCCGGCGCACGCTTCGATGCGCAGCGCGTGCCGGAGGCGCTTCGGGCGGCGGGCTTCGAGACGACGCTTGTGTTCGACCAGACCGCCGAAACCGCGCGCAGGGCGATCGATGCTTTTGCAGTGCAGTCGGCCAGCGCGGACGCCTCGCTGATCTATGTCGGCGGCCACGGCATCCAGCACAAGCGCGTGGTCTACTGGATGATGGGCGACTATCCCGAGCAGAACGACACATGGCTGCAGACGCATGCGATCTCGCTGGACGAGATCGGCAGGGCGGGGCAGGCGAAGACTGCGAACCTGGTTCTGTATGCCAGTTGCCGCGATGATCCCTTCCAGTGAGCGAGCCCACATGATCGACGCCGACTTCGCACAGGCCTTCGCGCGCGACTGGGTGAAGGCGTGGAACGATCACGACCTCGAGGCGATCCTGGCGCACTATGCCGATGATATCGTGTTCCACTCCCCGCGCATCCGCATGGTGACCGGGCGGGACGCCGACAGCGTCGCCGGCAAGGCAGAGCTGCGGGCCTACTGGAGCGCGGCGCTGTCGCGGCTGCGCGACCTGTTCTTCGAGATCGACCAGGTGCTTCCGGGGTCGGACGCCCTCACCCTCCTCTACACCAATGAGCGCTCGCAGTATGTCGCCGAGACGTTCGTGTTCGGTCGCGACGGCAAGGTCGTTCGCTCGATCTCCGCCTACGCCTGAAGCGCGGGGTCCGGGCGCAGCTTCGATCCGTAGATCGCCGATTCCATCGCGATGGAGATGCTGATGGCAGGTGGGACGACCTGCGCCGAGGCGAACAGGAATTGCGCTGCCGCCTGAGCCGTCACGGCGACCCAGGATGTCTCGGCAGGGCGCGCTCCCGCAGCGCCGGGATCGCCGGACAGGCAGTCGAGGATCACCGGGCTGACCATCTGCAGCAGACCCTGCGCGGGCAGGAGAGGCTGGCGATCGGGCGGCGTCGAGGGGAAGCCCTCGCGCCCCGTTCCGAGGCTGTGCGAGACGTGGCGGAACATGTCTTCGATGTCGGGAATCAAGTCGTCCGGCATGCCTTTGGCCTTGGCGGCGGCGAGCAGCATGTTCCACACGCGCGAGCGGGCGAGCGATGCATCATTGGTGAACAGCATGTGATTCAGCGGATCGCCGAACAGCATGACGCGGCCGTCCGTGAGCTGGGCGTCCATCAGCTCGTTGTTGGCGCGAGCCCTTGCCAGCGCGTCGGCGTCTGCGAGCAGCGAGACCTGCGCCGCGACGCCGGCCGCGACGCCGGCAGCCGCCATCAGGCTTTCGGCGTGGACTTTACCCTCGCTGGAGAGCGCCTCTGGCAGCCGGCTCACGAGGTTTTCGAGAGCGATGGTGCAGGCATCGGCGTCGGCCTGTCCTGCCCAGGGAAAATTGCCGCCTTCGTGTGGAGTGGTGGACATTGCCGGCCTTTTCGAGACTGGCGCGCACCCTGCCACAGAAGTTTTTGCCGGCGCCAGTGGCCCGGGAGTTGCGCTGAAGGCGCACGCAGCCCGGCGCTAACCCTTCTTCCGCTCCATCGTCTCAAGATTCCACTCGGCCTCGACGAAGGCGGCGCGCGTTTCCGGCCGCACGGGATAGCCCCCGACCTCCTGTTCGGAATCGATGATCCGGCCCGTGCGGTTTCGCACATCGGCCAGGATGCGGGCGTCGATCGCGTCACGGTCGGACGGCCGCATGCCCGCCGAAGCGAGAACAAGTCCGACCACGGCGTTGGCGCCGGCCTCGGTCATGAGATCAGGCTGCTGGACAGCGCCGCGCGACTTCACGATGAGCTTCGCCTTGCCGGAGCCGAACCTGCCGTTGAGCGCGAGCGGTTCACCCGTGGCGCTGACGGCCCAGTTCTCGCGCATGTCGAGTTCAAGGTCGCCCTCGCCTCCGAGCATGAAAGCGGCGGCTTTCCTGTCGGTCGAAGGGCCGGCAAGAAAGACGTTGCCGGCGACGCTCATGTCGCCGGTCTCGTACGGATGCCCCTCCCACTCGCCCTCATGCAGGTTGTAGTGGGCGAAGCGCTTGCCCGGATTGTAGACCACGCAGCGTCCCATGAAGCCCTGCGTTCCACCCTTGAAGAGCACGTTACGCTCCATGTTGTGGGCATAGAGCGACTGGCCGACCTGCGCGTTGCGGACATTGTCGTGGATCAGCGTGCCCTTTGAGTGCTCGCCCTTCGAATGGGTGGAGTTCGAAAGGCCCTCGGCGACGATGTTGCGGAAGAAATAGATGTTGTGCGAAGTCGCTGCGCGCCAGTCAGCAGGCGCGACCGCCTTGTCGTCGAGACCGAAGCGCTTGCCGGAGGCGGAAAGGCCTTCGTCGGTCGCCCAGGTGATCGAGCAGTTGTGCACGTAAACGTCGCTGGCGCCGTAGGCGTAGATGCCGTCGCATTCCCAGCCGGATTTCTTCGCCGCACCGGCCTCGCCCGGGCGAACGGCTATGTGGGAGATGTCCACGTTCCTGCAGCCCTGCGCGATCTCGATGCCGCCGCGAATGAAGGTGATGCCAGGAGAGGGCGCTGTAAGGCCGGCGATGGTAAGGTCGCCATTGCGAACTCGCAGCGAAGTCTTGCCGAGGTCGATGATCCCGCCGACCTCGAAGACGACGATGCGCGGGCCTTTGGCCTTGATGGCCTCGGTGATCGAGCCGGGGCCGTCGGGCTTGAGCGTGGTGACGCGGATGATCTGGCCGCCGCGCCCGCCGGGCGGGAAGCCGTCAGCAGGCGGGACCTGCGCAAGCGCGCGGGGAGCAAGCAGCGCGGCGCTGGCCCCAGCGAGAAACGTGCGGCGGCGGATGATCATGTTCCCCTCGCTTTCTGGGACGCATCAAGGACACTCGGGTCCTTCGGCGTCATGTCGTCAAGATTCCATTTCGATGGATCAAAGGCGCGCCTGGTCTCGGCCTGCACGGGATAGCCGCCGACCTCTGCTTCCGAATCGATGATCTCCCCGCGGCTTTCCGCGACATCGGCGAGCAGGCGCACATCGTGGGCATCGCGGTCCCACGGTCGCGCGCCGGCGGTGGTCAGCACATGCTCCTCGACCAGCGCAGCCGGCATGGCTTTCAGCCCGGCAGGCCAGTCGAGCGGCCTCGCATGGCGCACGATCTTCGCCGGGCCTGCTTCATAGCTGCCGAGTTCGGGCAGGGGATTGCCCCATTTGTCGACCATGATGTTGTCGGCGCCGTGATAATCGAGATCGCCGACGCCGCCGATCGAGAGGAAGGGCAGGCCGTCCGCCGTGTCGAACCCGCCGCGCAGCGCATTGCCCACCGCCGTCATCTGTCCGTTGACGCGCGCAAAGCCCGCCCACTCATTGGCCATCAGGTTGTAGTGCAGCGCCTTCCAGCCCGGATTGTAGATCAGGTTGTTGACCACGGTTCCGTGCACGCCGCCCTTGAACAGCGGGTTGCGCTCCACATTGTGGGCATAGAGATTGCCGACGATCAGGATGTTGGTGGCGTTGTCGTGGATCAGCGATCCCTTCGAATGCTCGCCCTTGGCGTGGGTGGCGACCGCAAGGCTTTCGGCGATGATGTTGTTCGAGAACGTGATGTCGTGCGATGCGCCGACGCGCCATTCCTTCACTGTCGGCCCGGTGAAGCGGTTTCCCGAGGCGGAGAGGTTCTCATCCGTGCCCCAGGTCAGCGAGCAATGGTCGACGATGACGTTGTAGGCGCCGCCCTGCGTCGAAATGGAATCGAAGTCTGGCCCCTTGCGATAGCCGCCGCCCGCCTGTCCTGGCCGCACGCGGATGTGCTGCACCACCACGTCGTGCGTGCCGAGGTCGAGCCCGCCGCGGATGAAGCTGATGCCGGGCGATGGCGCGGTCTGGCCGGCGACGGTGATGAAAGGTTCACGGATGATGATGGTCTTCGCGCCGAGGTCGATGACGCCGCCGACCTCGAACACGACGATGCGCGGGCCCCTGGTTTCGACCGCTTCCCGGAACGAGCCTGGTCCATCGGCATTGAGGTTGGTTACGCGCACGATCGCGCCGCCGCGGCCGCCGGGCGTCTGCGCCGCCCAGCCCAGCGCTCCCGGGAATGCCGGCGGCCCTGTGGGCGCCTCTGCGGCGGCCTGGATTGTCGTGGCTTCAGGTCCCTCCAGCGCCGCGCACGCGGAAAAAACCAGCGCGGAAACAGCGGCCCAGCAGGCCCGGCCAAACCCTCCGGCAGACATCGGCTTCACTCCCATGCGCTTTTGCGCAGACGTTTGTTTAGACTAGAATTGACACCGGTTTCCATAACGCGCAACCTGACGCTGGATTTCATCGTTTCAGGGAGCGGACGGCAAGCCTTTGGCCCGTCCGTTGAGGCGTCCATGACCCAGAGCGCAACTCGCGCGGATGTGAAGCCGCCGGAGATCGCCGCGCGGCTGGTTTCGGCCCGGCTGGATGCGCGCTCCCTGGAGGCGTTTCCGGGGCCGCAGCCGACAACGCTGCAGCAGGGCTACCTGATCCAGGAAGTCGCCATCCATCTGTGGCCGGACGAGATCGTCGGCTGGAAAATCGGCCTCGTGGCGCCGGCGCTGCGCGAAAAACTGCGGTCGGACCGGGTGGCCGGTCCGATCTTTTCCCGCACCGTGCGCAAGGCCGCCGCGGGCGTGGTCGAGTTCCCGGTGTTTGAGGGCGGCTTTGCCGCAGTGGAAGCCGAGTTCGTCTTCCGCATGGGCCGCGATGCGCCTGCAGGCAAGATGAGCTGGACCGAGGACGAGGCGGCGTCCCTGGTGGCCGCCCTGCATGTCGGCGTCGAGACGGCGGGCTCGCCCATGAGTTTCATCAACGAGCTGGGGCCGACCGTGGTCGCTTCCGACTTCGGCAACAATGCCGGGCTGATTGTGGGCGGCGAGGTCAAGGACTGGCGTGCGCGGCTGAACGACCTACGCGCGAAGACGGAGATCGACGGCCGCACGGTGGGCGAAGGCGGGGCGATGAACCTTCCTGGCGGACCGATGGCGGGGCTCACCTTCTTGCTGGCGCACCTGGCGACACGCGACCGTCCGCTGAAGGCGGGGCAGTGGGTTTCCTCCGGCGCCGTGACAGGCGTGCACGACATCCTCGAAGGTCAGACTTCGAAACTGTCGTTTGGCGGGGATGGCGTGATCGAGTGCCGCGCCGTGAAGGCCGGGCCGGCGGGCGGCAGATGATCTCGCGGCCCTGGATCACACGGCGCCGGGCCCTCCTTGGCGCAGGCGCCGCAGGGCTTGGCGCATGCTCTCCCGGCGAAACCGGCATCCTGACCGAAGCCGATGTCCACCGCACCGGCTTCCCCACGGTCGAAGCCGTCAAATGGATGGGCGGCGAGATCGAGACGGCAACCCAGGGCCGCCTGCGCCTGCGTCAATATCCTTCCGGCCAGCTTGGCGCGGAGGATGATTCCATCGGTCTCGCCCAGTATGGGGCGGTTGATTTTGCGAGGGTGAATTTCGCGGCGGTCAACAATCTCGTGCCGGAAACCCGCGCGCTCTGCCTGCCGTTCGCGATCGAGTCGATGGACCACCTGCATCGCGCGGTCGATTCCGATGTCGGCGTCCAGATCCGCGCGGCGTTCGACCGGGTGGGACTGGTCGGCCTCGCGATCTACGATGCCGGCGCGCGCTGTTTCTACAATGTGCGCGGGCCGATCACGCATCCCAAGGACCTCAACGGCCTCAAGATCCGCTCGCCCATGTCGGACGTGTTCCTCAACGCCTTTGCCGCCATGGGCGCCAATCCGACGCCGCTGGCGGTCAATGGCGTCTTCCAGGCGCTGTCGACCCACCTGATCGACGGGGCCGAGAACAACTGGCCGACCTTCGAGACGGCGCGGCACCTCGAAATGGCGAAATTCTGGTCGGAGACGCAGCACAGCTACTCTCCTGAAATCCTGACCATGTCGAAACGGCGCTTCGACGCCATGTCGAAGGAAGACCGCGATATCGTGCTCGACGCCGCCGCGCGCTCCGTACCGAGGATGCGGGCGCACTGGGCGACATTCTCCGAGGAGAGCAAGGCCAAGGCCATGGCCACAGGCGTCAAGGCCAACGAGGCCGACCGCCCGGCGTTCCGCGCCAGCGTCGAACAGATGATTGCACACGAGACACGCGGCGAGGTTCTCGCCTCGCTCTACCAGCGCGTGCGGGACCTGTCGGGATGAGCAGAGCATGACCGAAGAGACCGGAGAATCCGGCGACACCGGGAGGAAGGGAGTTCTGGACCTGCTGGAGGCGGCAGCTCTGCTGGTTGCCAGCGTCAGCCTGGCGTGCGTCGTGCTAGCGCAGGCTTGGCAGGTGTTCGCGCGCTATGTGCTGAACAATTCGCCGAGCTGGACCGAGCCGCTGGCGCTCGTCTTCATCGCCACCACCGCCATGCTGGGCGCGGCCGTGGGCGTGCGGCGGGAGACACATTTCGGCTTCCCGCTGCTCGCCGATATGGCGCCGCCTTTCATTCGCAGCTTGTGCCGGGCGTTGTCGCGGCTGGCGATGGCGGGTCTGGGAGCGGGTCTTGCGGTCTATGGGACCATCCTGATGCTGGATTCCTGGGGCGTGGCGATGGCGGGCGCCGGCCTGCCGGTGGGCCTGCGGTTCGCCCCGGTGGCGGTTGGGGGCGCGCTGATCTTGGTGTTTGCGGTGGAGCGCCTGGTGCGCGGTCTGCGTGAGCCTGTGCGCGCGACTGCGGCGGAGGTGGCGTAGATGGCGCTGGGGGTGTTGTTCGGGGTGTTCGCGGTGCTGCTGATGATCGGCACGCCGGTGGCGGCGGCGCTGGCGGTGTCGACGCTTGCGGCGGCGCTGGTGCTGGGGTTGCCGGAGATTGCCCTGGTGCAGCAGCTGACGTCGAACGTGTCGTCGGTGTCGCTGCTGGCGATTCCGCTGTTCGTGTTTGCGGGCGAGCTGATGCTGCGTGGCGGGATCTCCGAGCGGATCATCGCGTTCGCGGCGGCGCTGGTGGGGCGGGTGCGCGGCGGGCTGGCGCAGGTGGCGGTGGTGTCCTCGACGCTGTTCGGCGGGGTGAGCGGCTCCGCGATTGCGGATGTGAGTGCGGTGGGCGGCGCGATGATCCCGCAGATGATCGCGCGCGGCTACCAGCGCGACTTCGCGGTGAACGTGACGATCTCTGCGGCGTTGGTGGCGCTGCTGGTGCCGCCCTCGCACAACATGATCCTGTTCTCGGCGGCGGCGGGCGGCGGCATTTCGATCACCGACCTGTTCCTCGCCGGCATATTTCCCGCGCTTTTGCTTGCGGTGACGATCATGGCGACCGCCTATATCGTGGCGCGGATGCGCGGGTACGAGCGCGAGGAGTTTCCCGGCTTTGCGGCGATCCTGACGCGGCTGGTGGCGGCGATCCCGGGTCTTTTGCTGGTCGGCATCATCTTCTTCGGGATCAAGAGCGGCATCTTCACGGCGATCGAAAGCGCCACGGTGGCGGTGATCTATGCGCTGCTGGTGACGGTGCTGGTCTATCGCAAGCTCAAGTGGAAGGACTTCATCCACGCCATTTCCGGCGCGGTGCAGTCGACGGGGCGCATCCTGTTCGTCATCGGCGCGGCGGGCGCGTTTGGCTGGTTGATGGGCTATCTGCAGGCGCCGGCGCAGGCCGTGGCGCTGATGCAGACGGTGGCGCATGACCGCACCACCGTCCTGCTGTTGATGGTGCTGGCATTGTTGGTGCTCGGCACCTTCATGGACATGGCGCCGCTGGTGATCATCGCGACGCCGATCTTCCTACCGGTGGCGCGAGCGTACGGCGTCGATCCTGTCCACTTTGGCGTGATCATGATTCTTTCCTGCGGGATCGGACTGCTGACGCCGCCGGTGGGGTCGGTGCTGTTCATCGGCGCGGCCATCGGCAAGATCGACGTGGCGTCGACGGTGAAGGGGCTATGGCCCTTCTACATCGCAATGGTCGCCGTGCTGCTTGCCGTGGTGCTGTGGCCGCCGCTCTCCCTCAGCTTGCCAGCGTGGGGCCGGTGATGCTGCGCCGGCAGGTGCTGCTGGGCGGCGCCGCGCTGGCGGGCGCCTGTGCGACGGGCGGGCCGCTGCAGCAGGATATCCGCATCGAGACCTTCCAGCTCTGGCCCGGCGACCCGCCGGGCGGGGACAAGGTGATGGCGCGTGAAGAGATCATCGAGCGATCGAAGGATCCGGCGCATCCTGACCGGGCTGTGATCCACGTTCGCACGCCGACGCTGAAAGTGTTCCGGCCCAAAAATCCCAATGGCGCCGCCGTGCTGATCGCGCCGGGCGGGGGATATCAGCGCGTCGTGCTCGACAAGGAGGGCGATGAGACAGCAATGCGGCTGGCGCAGGCGGGCGTGACGGCGGCGGTGCTGATCTATCGACTGCCGGAAGATGGCTGGGCGGATGGCTGGCAGGCGCCGCTGCAGGATGGCTGGCGTGCGATGCGAATGATCCGCTCGGGCGAGGTAGCGAACGGCGTCGACCCGAATCGCGTCGGCGTTCTTGGCTTTTCGGCGGGCGGGCACCTGGCGGCTGCGATGACGCTCGGGCCTGCCGATGTGCAGGGGCGGCGGCCGGATTTCGCTTGCCTGATGTATGCGGCCTATCTCGACGGCAGGGGCTCGGCGGCGCTGGCGCTGGGGCCGTACGGGCCGGCGCCGGACCTGACCCGACGCGTGAACGCACAGACGCCGCCGGTCTTCCTCGCCCATGCGGCGGACGATGCGACCGTGCCGGTGGAGAACTCGAAGCGCATGTATGCGGCGCTGCAGGCGGCTGGCGTGCCGAGCGCGCTGCACGTGTTTCCCGATGGCGGCCATGGGTTCGGGATCGGACGGGCGAGAGGACGCCAGGCCGAGACGTGGCCGGACCTGTTTCTCGCATGGGGGCAGGCGCGCGGGTTTTTCGGCGGCTAGCGCCGGGTGCGTCGCGCCGGGCGCGCGGCGCGGGCGGCGGCTATGCGCAGCGCGGGTTTCGGAGCTGGCCCGCTTTTTCCTGGCCGGCTTCTTCTTTGTGGCGGCGTGGGCTGACTTGGCTTTCGGCTTTGCGATGGGCCAGCTTCCGGTTGCTGCCTCCCAGTGCAGGCGGCAGAGCGAGAGATACATCGACTTCTCGATGCCGATCTGGTCGCCGGTGGTCAGCGTCCGCCCGTCGGCGGTCTGGCGCACGACCATCGTGGCCTTGCGGCCGCAATGGCAGATGGTGCGGATCTCGCGCAGATTGTCGGCGATGGCCAGCAGCTCCGACGAGCCGGGAAAGAGTTCGCCGCGGAAGTCGGTCCGCAGGCCGTAGCACAGCACGGGGATGTCGAGGTGGTCGGCGATACGGGCGAGCTGCCAGACTTGGCTCTTCGTGAGGAACTGCGCCTCGTCGACAAAGACGCAACTGATCTTCTTCCTACGATGCTCGCGTGCAATCCAGGCATGGAGGTCGTCTGTCTCCGAATAGAGCTTCGCCGCTGCATTGATGCCGATGCGCGAGGTGATGCGGCCATCGTCGGAGGTTGCGTAGAGCGACGACGTGAACAGCAGCGTCCGCATGCCGCGCTCCTCGTAGTTGTACGAGGCCTGCAGCAGGACGGTGGATTTTCCTGCATTCATCGCGGCGTAGGAGAAGTAGAGCTTCGACATGGCCGCTCTTCATGCCCGACGCACGGCCGGGCCGCCAAGTGTGTTGCTGCGCTTTGGCTGGGGAGGAATGGCCTGGAAAGGGAAGGAATGGGACAGAATGAAAGACGCCGGCGGGAGCCCGCCGGCGTTTTCAGTCCCGGAAACATGAAGCTCGCTAGTATTTGGCCCGGATGCCAACGAAGACCTGCCGGCCGTTCGCCTGGTATTGCGAGACGATGCGGCTGTTCTGGAACATCCAGCGCTCGTCCGCCTGGTTGGTGACGTTGAGCAGCTCGACCGTCGCCGTGAGGTAGTCGTTGATGTTCCAGGCGAAGTTGGCGTCGAGGTTGAAGGTCGGCTTCGACCCGATGAAGTCGTTGACCAGCGGCGCGTCGCAGAAGCCTGGATCGCAGGTGCCGGCCGAAATCGGGTAGGTGGTGATGTATTCGTCGCGATAGGCGGCGGAGAGGCGGGCGGTGAAAATGTCGCCCTCATAGTACGCCGTGACGTTGAAGGCGTCGGGCGAGGCGCCCTGCCAGGGGCCGTCCTGGATCACCACCGGGCGCGTCGGCGTGACGGTCGAGCCGGGATCGACGATGTAGTGCAGCACCGAGTCGATGTGCGTGTAGTTCGCCTGGATGCCGGTGTCCGCCAGGAAGCCCGGCAGGAAGGTGAAGTCCTGCTGGTAGCCGACCTCGAAGCCTTCGATCGTGCCGCCGGGCGCATCGCGGAACTGGCGGATGTTGAAGGCCTGTCCGGACGTGATGTAGGCCTGCGAGTTGGCGTTGGTCTGCGTCTGCAGGATGCCGTCGATCGAGTCCTGGTCGAGGATCGACTGCAGGGATGCATCCGACACCACGGTCTGCGGCACGTTCGTGATGTCCTTGGAGAACACGGCGAGCGACAGGAGGCCGCCTTCGGCGAAATACCATTCGACCGAGAAGTCGTAGTTGGTCGCCTGGAAGGGCGAGAGGAACGGGTTGCCGATGGTCATCGTGCCGCCCGAAGTGGCGCCCGCGGCCGTGGGCACGCTGATCGCCGTGATCGAGGGCGCAAGGTTGCCGAGCAGCGGACGCGCCATCACCTTGGCCGCGCCGACGCGCAGCAGGATGTCCGGCGTCAGCTCGAACGAGGCGTTCATCGAGGGCAGCGTGTCGGTGTACTTGTTCTCTTCCGAGATCGGCCGTGGCCCGGTGGCGGCGACGTTGGTGGTGAAGCCGTTGGCGACGACGCCGGTGCGCGCCTCGCGGACGCCGATATTGCCATTGAAGCGATGGCCCCAGAGATCCGTGTCCCAGTCGAGCTGGAGGTATCCGCCCGAATCGGATTCGCCGACGCCGAACTGGTTTTGCGGGTTGGACAGCCGCGACAGCGTCCAGTCGCCATACTTGTTGACGCAATTGCAGTCGAACCCGATCACCTGGCGGAACGCCTCGATGTTGGGGGCGAAGAACGCGGTCGGGGTGGCGCCCGGTACATCGAGCCCCGTGCCGAACTGGTAGACGCGGCCGAGCTGGGAAATCGGCACGCCGAGTTCCTGCAGCGTCGGGTTCACCGCCTCGTTGGAGAGGCGCTGGGCCGCATCGGTCGCGAAATCGTACTTGCGCTTGGCGAAACCGAATTCCAGCGCGAGGCCATCGCCGAGGTCGAGGTCGAAGTCGAGCTTGATGGTCTCGAACTTGTTGTCGGTGCGGCGCACGAAGTGGCGCAGGGTCGAGAAGCCCTTGACGAGCGACCACGAGGCCGGGTTGGCGACGTCGAAGCCATAGGAAAGCTCTGGCATGGAGCCGCCGCCGCGCGCGTCCCAGATGGTGACGCCCTGGTTGTCCATGCGGTTGAACTCGACAAGCTGGCCGTCATTGTCGTTGAGCGAGCGCGACCTGCCATAGAGCACGTCCATCTTGAACGCGTCCGAGAAGTCCTGACTCCAGCCGAGCGAGGCCTGCTGGAACGTCGTCGTGAAGTAGGAGGCGTCGGTGGCGGAGCGCCAGTCGGTGTTGGTCATCTCCAGCAGCGTGGCCGCGCCGGTGGCGTCGACCTGGGCGTTGAGCAGGCGCGTCGCCGGCCGGCCGATGAAGGCGTCGCGGAAGAACATGCCGTTGGCGGCCGCGACCGCCGCGGCGCCGCCATACCCCGGGGACCCCGGGTTGTTGTAATAGTCGTAGGGGTCGAGGTTGCTGGGGTTGGTCGAGAACGACGTCGTGCCGAACCCGGCGAAGACGCCGCCCGGCAAGGCGTTGGTTCCGCCACAGTTGATCGGGTCGCGGAAAGCCAGCGCCGCCTGATCGACGCAGGACTGGTAGGTGCCGCGCTTGTTGGCGACCGTGGTGGCGGCTGTGGCGATGTTGTAGTTGGCGTTGGTATTGTTGCGGTTCAGGCCCACCGACTGGATCTGGTTCACTTCCGAGCCTTGCTCGAAGCGCGAATAGACCGCATCGAGGATGAACTTCGGTCTGGTCCCAGGGCTTCCACTGAATGGAGCCGGTAAGGCCGAGGCGTTCCTGCGTCAGGTCCTGCTGCTCGATGTTGTAGAGGGCGGGGATCAGCGTCAGCGCGCCGCCTGCCGTGGTGGCGGTCGTGACGGTGGCGGTGGAGTTGGTGTCGGTCAGCGTCGCTCCGCGCGGGCTGTTGATCAGCGCATAGGCCGCGGCGTTGGAGCCGGACATGGCGGCGCAGGCAATCGGGTTGGTGATGGTCACCAGGGGAACAACGCCGTCAGTGCCGCTGCACGACGTGCCGGTTGGCGCAGCGAAGCCCTGGCGGTTGACGAGGAAGGAGTTGTTGGGCGCGGCTGTCGGCGATCCGGCGAAGGTCGAGCCGCGATAGGCGTAGACAAACGAGCCGGGCTGGTTGCGGTAGCGGTCGTTCTCGCTGTTGCGGTCGTTGTAGGCGGCTGAGACCGCGATCCCGAGCGTGTTGTCGAGGAACTGGTCGGCATAGAGCCCGGCGATGCGCGGGTTCCAGCTTTCGCCATTCTCGTAATAGGCTTCCTGCAGCGACAGGGCGAGCTGGCGCTTCTTGTAATTGAGCGGACGGCCGGTGACGAGATCGACCGTGGCGCCGAGCGAGCCTTCATCGGTCTCGGCCGAGGCGGTCTTGCGCACCGTCAGGGACTGGAAGAGGTCGGAGGCAAACGTGTTGAAGTCGAAGCCGCGGCCGCGGTTGGGGTTCGTGCCTGAATCCGATGCGGCGGTGGTGGAGAGAGTCTCGAGGCCGTTGAGGCGGACGCGCGTGAAGTCCGAGCCAAGGCCGCGGACCGTAATGTCCTTGCCTTCGCCGTTCTCGCGGTTGATGGAGACGCCAGGCAGGCGCTGGATCGACTCGGCAAGGTTGGCGTCCGGGAAGTTGGCGATGTCTTCGGCGTTGATCGCATCGATCATCACGTCGGCGTCGCGCTTCTCCTCGATCGCGGCGCGCAGGGCTTCGCGATAACCTTGGACGATGATGACCTCGCCGCGGTCGGTCGCGGGTTGCGCGGCGTCGGCCGGCTGGCTCGCCGGCTGCGCCTGCTCGACGACCTGCGCATGTGCGCTCGCTGCGAAGGCCGTGGTGAGCGCGACAATCGACGCGCCAAATCCGAAACGCGACCAAGCCGCGCGCATGCTACGATGAGCCATAGGTTCCGCTCCCTGTCCCGGCGCGCGGCTCCCGTCAGCGGGGCCGGATTATCGTCTCAGGCAGGTCTCCCCACCTTGCGCGGAAGCTAGGGTTAGACACGAAGGCCGGACCTCGCAAGAAAAAATGACACCGGTTTCCATTTTTCCCGAAAATTCTCCGGAATCGCGCTTTTTGCACCACCGACACCGGTTTCCGCAGGTGCGAAGCGCATGCGTCCGCTGACGATTTCCTTTGCCGGGCTAGGCTGCCGCAGCGGCGGGTTGCGGCTTGCGGCGATTGCTCGCCAGCACCGCGAGCGCGGCGACGACGCACAGCAGGCCTGCGCCCTGGAAGGCCAGGGAATACGAGCCGAGTTCAGTGCGGATGATGCCTGCCATCAGCGCGGCAAAGCCGGCGCCGACCTGGTGGGCGGCGAAGATCCAGCCAAAGACCAGGTTGGCGCGTGCAGGGCCGAAGGCTTGCGCCGTGAGCTTCACGGTCGGCGGCACGGTCGCGATCCAGTCGAGGCCGTAGAAGACGGCGAAAACGGCAAGCTCGGCGCCGCCGAAATTCGAGAAGGGCAGGTAGACGAGGCTGAGGCCGCGCAAGCCGTAATACCAGAACAGCAGGATGCGCGAATTGTAGCGGTCGGAGAGCCAGCCCGACGCGATGGTGCCGAAGAAGTCGAACACGCCCATCACGGCGAGGAGCCCCGCAGCGCTGGTGGCGGGGATGCTGTAGTCGGCGCACATCGGGATGAGGTGCATCTGGACAAGACCGTTGGTGGATGCGCCGCAGACAAAGAAGGCGCCGGCGAGAATCCAGAAGATCGGCTTGCGTGACGCCTCGCCGAGCGCGGCAAAGGGCGCCGTGAAGAGACTGGCGCCCGGACCAGGCGGGGCGGGTTGTGCGGCGGGTTCGGCGCCGAAGGGCAGGAGGCCGACATCGCTGGGCCGGTTGCGCATGAAGACGAGCACCAGCACGGCGGCGGCGGCGTAGAGCACGCACATGATGAGGATGGCCTCGCGCCAGCCTGTCCGGTCGACGACCCAGGCAAGCGCCGGGAGCACGACGAGCTGGCCGGTGGCGGTGGAGGCGGCCAGCATGCCCACGACAAGCCCGCGGCGCTTGTCGAACCAGCGTGTGGCGACGGTTGCGGACAGCACGATGGCGGTAAGGCCTGCGCCTATGCCGACGACGACGCCCCAGAGCGCCACCAGCTGCCAGATTTCCTTCACGAAGATGGAGAACCCCATGCCGGCGGCGATCATGGCCAGCGAGGCGAGGATCACCGGGCGCAGGCCGAAGCGGTTGAACAGGGCGGCGGCGAAGGGAGCGGTGAGGCCGAACAGGGCGAGTCGCAGGCCCAGCGCACTCGAGACTTCGGCCGGCGTCCAGGCGAACTCGATCTCGAGCGGCAGGAGAAGCACGCCGACGGAGCCGAGGGCGCCAGCGGAGACCAGGGCCGTCAGGAAGGTGGTGGCGGCGACGACCCAGGCATAGTGGATGCCGCGGCGGGCAAAGAAACGCGCGATGGGATCGGCCTTGGGTTTGTCGCCTCTGGCCGGATCGCGGGAAGCTGTCGTCTCCAGGGGGCTCTCCGTCGCGCGCTAGGGCAAAAGCCAATAGGCTCGGCAATATGGTATGATGGACATCATATTATTTGCAACGGCGCCGGCTTCGCTCATTGCAAGGAAACGCCAGAGTAAATATGACAGGTATCATGAGATAAACTGGGGCTGCCCGGTTTGTGGAGACCATGTGACGCGGTATCCGGAAGGCCACAGGGAAGGAACGCGGAATGCGATCGTCTCGGCGGCGGCCCAGCGGCTGCGTGCGGGCGGCATCGAATCCGTTGGCGTCGCCTCCATCATGGCCGAGGCCGGGCTCACCCATGGCGGCTTCTATGCGCATTTCAGGTCGCGCGATGCGCTGCTTGCCGCCGGCATTGCCCGCCTGTTCGACGAAGCCGTCGCCACGGTTGGCCGGATCGAAGCGAAGCATGGCGCGAAGGCCGGGCTGGAGCGCTATGTGGATTTCTACCTTTCGGTGAAGCATCGCGACGACATGACCATCGGCTGCCCGATCCCGGCGCTGGCGGGAGAGGTGCGGTGGGCGCCGCCGGAAGTGAAGGCGGCATTCGATGCGGGACTGGAGCGGCTGGCGGCGCGACTGGGGAAGATGATGCCGCCTGATGGCAAGAAGGAGGGGGGACGGAAGGCGGCGCTGGCGCTGCTGGGGGAGATGGCGGGCGTGCTGTCGTTGTCGCGCACGATGCGCGATGCGAAGGCGTCGAACGACCTGCTGGCGGGCAAGCGACGCGTCTTGCTGGCGCGGCGCTGAGCGGCGGCGCCGCAGTTCGCTACTGGGGCAGTCCGGCGGCGACATAGCTGGAGACATGGTCCAGCTCCTCGGCCGTCATGGCGGCGCCGAGCGGCGGCATCTTGTCGTCAGGCTTGAGCATGCCCTTCGCCACTTTCTCCTTGACCTTCGCGGCATCCTTGACCGCCAGCGCCACACCCATCGCCGTGCCCTGTCCAGCCGGCCCATGGCACATTGCACAGGTCCGCGCATAGACCGCAGCGCCGCCCGCAATCTCCGCCGTGGTGAGTGCAGTGGCGGGTGCAGTTGTGGCGGTTGTGGTGGTGGGTGCGGTGGTGGTGAGCGTGTCGGCGGTGTTGGGCGCAGCGGGTCCGGTTCCAGGTGCGGGTGCGGCGAGGTCTGCGGGGGTGGGCGCAGGCGCCGGCGCGCCGGCGCCGGTGCGGGCGCGACGTCGGTGGCCGGTGTCGCAGGCGTGCACGCGGTGAGCGCCACGAACGCGATCGCCGCGCATGTCGAGGAGAGGGCCAGTCGCATCATCATGGGCTCCGCGCAGGGTATGGCGAGCGATCAGGCTTGTTCGCTCACATCAGTGAATTGATCCCAATCCCGGCCTGGGCAAGGCGCGGAATCGCTATTGAGGCATGCCGTTGGCGACGAACTTCGAGACGTCGTTGATTTCTTCTGAGGTCAGCATTGCTCCCATCGGCGGCATCTGGGCCCCTCCGGAAATGATGCTGCGCCTGATGGCGGGGAAGTCCTTCTTGTCCGTGAGCTTGGGTGGGCCGCCCGGGATGCCGCCTCCGGTGGGGCCGTGGCACATGACGCAGGCGCGGCTGTAGACGATGCGGCCGTTGAGGATTTCATCCGGCGTCGCGGCGATGGCCTGGGGCGCTGGAACAGCGGCGGGCGCAACGGATTGCGTCTGCACCGCTGCGGACGGAGCGGATGTTCCCGGCTGTGCGGGCGCGGCGGACGCAGGTTCGGCGGATGCGATCGGCTTGGGCCGGTCTGGGTCGGGAAGCGCGAGGGCGACGAACTCGGCCGGGTGTTCCTGCGTGGCGACCGCGATGACGATGTATTGCCTGCCTTTGTGGAGATAGGTCATCGGGGCGCCGGAGGCGCGCTCGGGAAGCTGGATCTCGGCCCTGACCTCGCCGGTCGTCTTGTCATAGGCGCGGAACATCGGCCCGCCGGGATCACCAGAGAGGTTGCCGCTTTCGGCCATGAACATCAGCGTCTTCGTGACGAGCGGGCTCGGACGCACGCCGGGCTGGCCCATCGCGTCCCAGTCAAGGTTTAGCCCCTTGAGCGCAGGGTGGCTGCGGATCCAGTCGGGGGCCGAGCCGATCGGCTTTGACCAAATGTGTTCGCCGCGGTTCATGTCGGTGGCGGTAACGAAGGAGTAGGGCGGGCGCGTGATCGGCAGGCCCTGCGGACCCGGTATGCCGGCGGTGGGCGCGCGAATGAAATTCCAGTTGGTGATCTTCGGATCAGCCCTGGTGAGCGAGGCGACATAGGCCGTGTTGCGATTGGGCACGTACATCGTACCGGTTTCCGGGTCGACCGCGCCGCCGTTCCAGTTCGAGCCGCCGCCATAGCCAGGCTGCACCCATGTGCCTTGCGTGCCGCCGGCGACCAACGGCGTGGTAGGCGTATACATCGGGCCTTTGACATAGCGGCTTGCGATTTTCACCGCTTCGGCGCGCAGGGCGGGGGTGAAGTCGATAAGGCCGTCTTCGCTGTAGCCAAGCTGGGTGTAGGGCGCGGGACGTGTAGGGAAGGGCTGCGTCGGCGAGAGGCGCTCGCCTTTGAGGTCCATGCCCTTCGGGAGCTGTGGCACGGGACGCTCCTCGATCGGCCACACCGGTTCGCCGGTGACACGGTCGAACACGAAGCTCATGCCCTGCTTGGTGAGCTGGGTGACGGCCTTGATCGTCTTCCCGTCCTTGACGACGTCATGGAGGATCGGCGCGGCCGGCGGATCATAGTCCCAGACGCCATGGTGGACGATCTGGAAGTGCCAGATGCGCTGGCCGGTCTTCGCATCAAGGCAGACAATGCTTTCTGCGAACAGGTTGTCGCCCAGGCGATGGCCGCCGTAGAAATCATGCGTTGGCGTCTCGATAGGGAGGTAGATGTAGCCGAGGTCCGGGTCGGCGCTCATCATCGACCAGACGCCGGCATTGCCGGTGTATTGCCAGCTGTCCTTCTCCCACGTCTCGTTCCCGAACTCGCCCGACTGCGGGATGGTGTGGAAGGTCCAGAGCAACTTGCCGGTGCGCACATCGTAGCCGCGGATGTGGCCGGGGGTGGCTTCCTTGTTGGCGGACGTCACGTCGGCGACGATCTGAGCGATCACGACGTCGCCGACGACGGTGGGCGGGGAGGACGAGCCGACGAAGGGCGCGACCTGGCCGTCGGGGCGAAGGCTTTCCTTGAGGAGCACATAGCCGTTGACCCCGAAGGCGGGATCGGCCTTGCCGGTCGCGGCATCGATGGAGATGAGGCGGCCATCGGGCGTGTTGTGGAAGAGGCGCTTGTTAGCGCCGTCGGTCCACCAGGCGAGAGCCCGGCTGGAGACGCTGGCGGCGCGGCCGCCGATGTCGTCTGGCTCCGGATTGAAGCGCCAGATCTCGGCGCCGGTTTCAGGATCAAGGGCGACGGCCTGGTTGACGCCGGAGGGCGCATAGAGGACGCCGTCAATGTAGAGTGGCGTGGCTTTCAGGTTGGCGTCGGGCCGATCCTTGAAAGGCAGCGCGTTCCAGCGCCAGGCCACTTCAAGCGTCTTCACGTTGTCGGCGTTGATCTGGTCAAGCGGGGAATAGCGCTGGAAGCCGGCATCCCCGCCCCAGGTGAGCCATTCGCCATTGGCGACGCTGTCGGTGTTGGCCGGCGGCGCCTCCGCGGGAAGGGGAGAGCAGGCCCAGAGGAGGCCCGCGACAAGGGCCGCGTACGCGAGGCGAAAGGCGTTACGTCCGCTCATGTCTCCTCCCCGGTCTGATGCTGATTAGCGCAAGCTGGAGGATAGTCCAATCGACGCTGTGAGGCTGCCCTGGTTCAGGGCAGCCTCAATCACCCTATTCGGAGTGGCGCCTTAGCTGCAGATCAATCCGGGCTCGCGGCCCTGGCCGGCGGGGCGATGTAGGAGGCCTGGATGTTGGTCTTGGCCGTCAGCGGATTGCCGATGTCGAGATAGGCGTTGTTCGACTCGGTGTAGGCGGGCCATTCGATCAGGCCGGGGACGCTGGGATTGCCGGTCCTGGCGAACTGCGCCCAGACGGTTGCGGCCTCGGAGGCGACTTTCAGGTCTGTCTCGTCGGTCGCAGGAACAGCGCTCGTGCAGCCGCCGCCGCGCGCAAGGCCCAGTGTTGTCGGCGAAGACAGACCAAGCGGCGCCGCGCCGAACACGTAGGTGAGTTCAAGGCCGTGGAAGGCGACGCAGCCTTTCTCCTGTTTCCAGCCGACGGGCAGATGCGTGAAGTTGTAGAGATAGGTGGGCGCCCCAGCCTTGCTGTGGAGGTTGCCCGTCTCCGGCACAGAGGTCTGCAGAGAGGCTTCGCCCTGGTTGGCGCCGACGATCATCGGAACCTTGCGTTGCCGGCCGGCCTTGAACATCTCGTTGACCGGCTCGGGAATGACGTGGCCATCCACGACAGGGCTGGCGCGGAAGCCGACTTCTTCCTTGCGGGCGGCTTCGATCACTTTCTCCCAGCTGACAGCCCGCATGGCGGCAAGCGCCTCGGGGCCGTCCGTCACGCCAAGCGCGGCGGCCAGTTTCTTGCCGGCCGCTTCGGCTTCCGCAAGCTTCAGCGAGCGGTCGGATGTGGCCAGTGCAGAGCCGCTCTCGATGATCACCTTGTCGAACAGGCCTTCCGTCAGCGGGGAGGCCATTTGCGAGATCACCTTCGTGCCGCCGCCGGATTCTCCCATGATGGTGACGTTGTCCGGGTCGCCGCCGAAGGCCGCGATGTTATCGCGCACCCATTCCAGAGAAGCCTTCAGGTCGAGCGTGCCGTAATTGCCAGAACCGCTGCCGGATTCTGCCGACAGGGCGGGATGGGCAAGGTAGCCAATCGGGCCGAGCCGGCTGTTCGCGGTCACCGTCACGACGCCCTTGTTGGGCAATGTCGGGTGATTGTAGGTCGTCGACGAGCTCGTGCCGGACGTCAGCCCGCCGCCGTGGAAGAACACGATCACGGGGCGCTTTTCGTCGGCGGTCTTGGCTGCCGTCACCACATTCAGATAGAGGCAGTCCTCGCTGATCGGCGCTCCGGTGCCCATGCTGCTCTGGCCTTGCGGGCAGCGGTTCGGCCACTTCGTTGCGTCACGCTCCCCAGTCCACGCCGCCGCCGGTTGCGGCGCTTTCCAGCGCAGCTCGCCGGTCGGAGGCGCAGCGTAGGGAATGCCGCGATAGATGAAGGCCGTCGCGCCGATGTCGGTCACGGTCTCGCCGCGGACGGCGCCCGACTTGGTCTGAACGACGTCGCCGATGGCGTTGGCCGGAGGTCGCCGCCGCCACTTCGGCGGGCTTTTCCGGACTGCAGGCCGACAGCAAGCAGGATGGCGCCCAGAACGGATGTGATGGACGTGATGGATTTGGACATGTCGCTCCCCAGGTTTCGCCTATGCTTGGCGTATTGAGGCGGAGCGTATCGCGGGCAGCGAATAAGTCTATTCTGACGGTTTCTGGTATGCGCAAATGGCGTGAACTATTTCGGATCTGGCGCGTCGCCACGCGGCGATGTGATCGCGGCGTGATCGTCTTCCGCGAACTTCGCGGGAAGCTTGTGGCCTCTATCCAGAAGCAGCTTGGCTGCGAAGACGTTTACAGCGGCTGGATCCTGCAATGACGTCGATCACTCTGCGAGCGCGGATCGCGGTCTCGGCGGCAGGAGGCCCGCAACGCGGCGTGCGAGGCTGCGCGGCGCCATGCCTAGCCCGGCATCTTCGGATAGCCTGGCTCGAGCTGGACGCCGAGTGAATTGATGGCAAGGGCGGTCATGGCGTAGCCGCCGATGGTGTAGACGATCTCGATCCGCTCTTTCATCGTGTAGTGCTTCGCGAGAGTCGCCCAGGTGGCGTCGCTGACAAAGGCTTCGCGGCGAAGTTCGTCGGCGGCCTTCAGCACGGCGCGGTTCTTCTCGCTCCAGCTCGGCGCGCCGGGGCCGGTGGCGATCGAGCGGATCTGGGCGTCCGTCAGGCCTGCCGACCTAGCGTATTCAATGTGGTGCGACCATTCATAGGTCGTGCCCATGTTCCAGGCCGTGCGCATGATGGCGAGTTCGCGGGTCACCGGGTCAAGCAGGCTGTCGCGCTGCAGGTAGGAGCCGAAGCGCGAGCGGGGCGCGTAGAGCACCGGATGGTTCAGCATGGTCTTGTAGAGGTTGAACACCGTTCCGTCGGGCCGCATCTGCGGGGCGATGAGGGCCTTCTGTTCCTGCGTCCACTGCGCGGGTTCGATCGGGGCGACGCGCGGCGTGGCGAGGCGCTTGCCGGCGGCGCGCGAGGCAGGCTTCGGCTTTGGCAGGTCCGTCGGGATGAAATCCACCGCGGTCGGCTCGATCTGGATGCCGAGCGTGTTGAGCGCCATGGAGACGAGCTGGTACTGCGCCGCTGTGTAGAGCAGCTCGATCACCTGGCGGTCGGAGTAAGCCTCGTGAAGGTCCGCCCAGGTGGTGTCGGAGATCATGGCGTCGTAGCGGAGTTCATCCGCCATGCGCAGCACGGCGCGGTCGATGTCGGACCAGACTGGCGAGACGGGACCTTCGGCGATGGCGCGGATCTCGGCCTCGCTCATGCCGGCGGATGCTTTTGCAATGCGGGCGTGCTGCGACCATTCGTAAGGGCTCTGGCACAGCCAGCCCATGCGCAGCATCGCCATCTCCCTGTGCCGGGGAGTGATCGAGGAGCCGTTGAGGATGAATTGTCCGAGCGGCGACCAGCGGTTGTAGAGGTCCGGGTGGTGGGCGAGCGTCTTGTAGATGTTGAGGCTGCCGCGGCTCGCGATCATGTCGCGCTGGGCTTCGGTGAGGCTGGGATCGGACGGGTCAAGCGGCGCCAGGCGCGGTGCGACGAGGCGTGGGGTGAACCCGCCCGAAGCGACTGAAAGGGATCGGACCGCCGGCGGGTTCGTTCCCGCGCATGCTCCCAACAGCAATGCCGCCGCAACCGCCGCAAGGCGCATGGCCATCCTCCCCAGTCGTCTCTTGTGACCTGGAGGTCAGACTTGCATGTCGAGGGGGCCTGCGCCAACGGGTCCGGGACCAGAAATCCCTGCGGGCGCCAGACGGCGGTCGGCGCGGACCAGGATGTTGGAAATCGTCGTCGAGCCGGCGGAGAGATGCCAGGCCGCGGTGCGGAAGGCATTCACGGAGGCCTTGCCGCTGAGCGACTGCAGCGACAGCACGTCCTCGACCAGCACCAGCCGCGGCCCATGCTCGTAACAGGCGAGCAGGCAGGACAGCAGGGCGACGTGATCAAAGGCCGCGATGAACACCGTCTCGCGGCGCCAGGCTTCGAGCAGGGCGGTGAGGCCGGCGGACTCCGAGATCGACCTGTCGGAGCGAAAGAAGACCCTTTCCGACATCAGGGGACGCATCGCGCCGACGCGGCTGTCGTCCGTCGGGGCGGCCGAGGAGGAATGGCGGCGGGCGTGGGCGATGGTCCAGCCGAGGCGGCGGCCCATGGTCAGGAGTTGGCGCGCACCGAAGATGGATTTGGCGTCCGGCTCAAGGCCGCACGCAGGATCGACCTGGAGGTCGATGCAGAGAAGTCGGCTGGGGAGCTGGTCCATGGCCTCCTCACGCAACAGCAGGACGCATCGCGGACCGGTCGAGAACGCTCTCTCGGTCCCATTCGCCTTCCGGGCGCATGATCATGTAGGGGTCAGCGTCCATGGTGAGGGCATCCACGCGCGGCTCAAGCTGCCGCGTACATTCGACATAGTCGTAATCCGAGAAGCGGAAACCCTCGCGGCCTTCGCGAGGCGCAAACCCCAGCTGTTTCCAAAACGGAACCAGGCGCTTCTGGATGTAGCCGAGGATGTGGACATAGCCCTTGCGGCCGATCACCTCGACTGCGGTTTCGATCAGGAGTTTCACCAGCGCGCCGCCGCGCACGTGCTTCATCACGCACACGCGCTCGATCTTGGCGAAGTTGGCGAACCAGCGGATGCGCAGCGCGGCGACCGGTTCGCCGCGCAGGTATGCGATCAGGTGGCACGCGGAGAGATCGTTGTGGTCGAACTCCTCGTCGTAAGGACAGTCCTGCTCGGCGAGGAACACGGACGAACGGATCGCCACGACCTTCATGAAGTCGTTGAGGTCGCGCACCATCCCGACATGGAGCTCGTTCGACCGGTGATTGTTCTGGACAGACATCATGCAGCTTGTTCCTCGGGCATCATGGAGCAGCAGCGCCAGAACAGAAGCGGGGTCTGGGGGAATGCGACGGAGCCGGGAGGGCGCGCGCGGCACGCGCCGGCAGCGGCGGCGCGCCTGACGAACGGCAGGACGGAGACGCGGCGAAGCGTCCTGCCCTTGCGGTGAACGCAGCCGCCGCCGAGCGAGCGCGGGGCCGTGGATGCGTCAAAAGGGTCAGCTCCCCACATGCCCCGAGATTTCTTTCGTTAAGGTCTGTATAACCTTTCAGCACAAACTGGTGGTTGGCGCTTCGGCGATTAGGGCAGAGCGGGTATGACCGGGGGTAAGGAAGGCGGCGAGCGTCTTGTTCGTGAACTGGTCGACTGGTCCGACCTGCGCACCTTCTATGCCGTGGCAACCGCCGGATCGATGAACGCCGCCGCCGAGCAGCTCGGCGTCACGCAGTCGGCGATCTCCAAGCGCCTCGGCCAACTTGAGTTAAGACTTGGGGCGCGGTTGCTCGAGCGTTCGCCCACCGGCATCCAGCTCACCGAGGCAGGTATCGAGGCGCTCGACCACGTCACCACCATGATGCGGGCAAGTCAGTCACTGGAGAACACGCTCAAGGGACTTGAGACGCGCGCACAGGGCGAAGTCAAAGTGTGGTCCAACGATGCGGTGCTGGCCTACTGCATTACCCCGGGCATGGCGCCTTTCCTTGCCGAGAACCCCGGACTGAAGCTTTCCATCCTCTCGGACCGCTACCTGCCCAAGCAAGGCGCCGGCTATGCCGACATGGTCGTCGGCTTCGAACAGCCCAAGCAGGCGGAGCTGATCTCCTTCCCGCTGGCGACCATCCACTACTGTGTCTTCGCCAGCCGCGAATACCTCGCAACCTATGGAGCGCCCTCCGGGCCGCTGGACGTGGGCAATCACCGGGTGCTGACGCATTCCAACTATGTCGAGACGCCGGGCTGGAAGGAAAAGACCGCCCAGATCGCGGCGCTGGTCGAACCCACGGTGATCACAGATTGCAGCGCTGCGCTGCTGCAGGCCACGGCTTCGGGGGCGGGAATATCCGTCATGCCGAGTTATGCCGCCAAACTCGATCCCCGGCTGACCGTCCTGCCGATCCCGCCGCTGGCCTCGGTCAAGGTCTGGCTGAGCTATCACGAGACCGCGCGGCGCGTGCCGCGCATCCGCACCGTGGTCGCCTGGATGAGGGATATCTTCGACCGCAAGAAGAATCCTTGGTTCCGCGAGGAATACGTGCCCCCCAGCCTGTTCGACGCCCCGCCCGCAGGCGGATGGCCGGACGAACGCCAGGCAGGGTAGCGGTCCGCTCCGATCCGCCTCCTTACACCTGTCTTATGCGTGACGGCCTGCCTGAGCGGGCGTACGATCCCTCGAAACAGGTGAGGATCGCGATGGCCGAAGGAATTCCCGCAGGCGGACCGAGCCGGGAGCGACTGATCCACGCGCTCTACGAGGCGGCGGAACTCGAGCACAACCTCATGTGCACCTATCTCTACGCCGCCTTCAGCCTGAAGTCGGACGGCGAGGGGATGAGCGCCAAGGAACAGGACGCGGTTGCACGCTGGCGCAAGGCGATCACCGATGTCGCGATTGACGAGATGGGGCACCTTGCGGCCGTGTGGAACATCACCGCGGCGCTGGGCGGCCAGCCGCGATTCGGGCGGGGCAACTTCCCGATCGATCCAGGCTACCTGCCGGCCGGCATCGTGGTGAAGCTGGCGCCGTTCAATTCAGACGTGTTGCAGCACTTCATCTATCTCGAACGGCCGAGCGATTCCGCCGAGAAGGAAGGCAAGGGATTCGAGAGCGTCGGCTTCCAGCGGCAGACGGGGCTCGACCGTTTGACGCCCATGGGCGTCAACTATGAGACGGTCGGCGACTTCTACTCCAAGCTCGGACAAGGCCTGCGCATGCTGTCGGCGCGGGTGGGCGAGGGCGCAGCGTTCTCTGGGGACCGCGCGCTGCAGCTGGGGCCGGCCGAGATCGACCTCAACGGCCTGAAGCCGGTGATCTGCCTCAAGACGGCGCTGCAGGCGTTCGACGCCATCGTCACGCAGGGCGAGGGCGCGAGCGCGGATGCGGACGAGTTGCACTTCCGCCGCTTCTGCGCGATCCGCGCCGAGTACACGAAACTCAAGGCAGAGAATCCGGACTTCAGGCCGGCCTGGCCGGCGGCGGTGAATCCGGTGTTGCGCAAGCCGCCCAATCCGGCAGGCCGGGTATGGCTGGAGAACGAGGAGGCGATCGCCACGGTCGATCTCGCCAACTCCTGCTATCAGCTGATGCTGAGGCTCCTGGGTTACGCCTATGGCGTGAAGGCGGCGCATCCGGAAAAGGGCCTGGCGGTCGATCTCGGCATCTCGCTCATGCGGGCGTGTGCGCTCCTGGGCGAGCGTGCGGCGCGGCTGCCAGCCGGGCTATCGAACCCGGATTGCCATGCGGGCATGAGTTTCACGGCGCTGCGGGATTCTGCTGCGTTCGCGCAAAGCGAGGCGGCGCGGCGGTTCTTTGTCGAGCGCCTTGAAGAGTTCGCTGCGGCGTCGGCGCGGCTTGCTGAGAATGGCGACGCGCGGACTGTTGGCGCGGCCAAGTTGCTGGCGGGCCTGGCCAAACGCGCTGCCGGCGGTTTTGCGGAAGCGGGCAAGCCAAGCGTGACTGCGCAGCCGCCTCCTGCACAAGCAGCGACGCCGGGCGCCGAGGCCAGTAGCGTCGCCGACGGCATCGAGACGGTGGTCGGCGACAAGGTCACGATCGACTTCGAGGCGCGTCGCTGCATCCATGCGCGGTTGTGCGTGACAGGCGCGCCGAACGTGTTCCTGGCCAATGTCGAAGGGCCGTGGATCCATCCCAATGCCATGGACACGGAGAAGCTCGTGGCCATCGCTGAGGTCTGCCCGTCAGGCGCGATCAAGTACCGGCGCAATGACGGCAAGCCGAACGAAAGCGCCCCGCCGGTCAACCTCGCCGCTATCCGTGAGGGCGGTCCCTATGCGGTGCGGGGCGATATCATCCTCGACGGCAAGCACATAGGCTATCGCGCGACGCTGTGCCGGTGCGGAGCGTCCAAGCGCAAGCCGTTCTGCGATGGCTCCCACCATGATGTGCACTTCGATGCTTCGGGAGAGCCGCCAACGGGCAAGGCGGACATGCTCAGCGTGCGCGACGGCCCGCTGGCGATCGATCTTCAGACTGACGGGCCGTTGAAGGTGCGAGGCAATCTTGAGATCACGGCCGGCACGGGTCGTGTCGTGGCGCGTGTGCAGACGGCGATGCTGTGCCGCTGCGGCGGTTCGAAGAACAAGCCGTTCTGCGATGGTTCACACGTCAAGAACGGCTTCAAGTCGTAGGCGTCATTCCCGGATGATGCTTTTGAGGAGGGCGACGTCGCCTGCATTGACTGGCGTGTGGCGGCCGCTGTCACGACAACTTTTTTGAAGAGTCAAAGGCTTGGCTCGAACGGGTTGAGACGGGCGCCGGTCTGACGCAGAAACCGCCCGAAAAAGTCCACATTCACAAGGCATAGACGTAGCTTCGTGACGCCGATTTAATGCGGATCTCAGATCCCTGTCATACGGACGGCGTTTCTGGTGAACACATAAGTCCTTCCGGGAGCCTCCCCCTCCCGCGGTCGGACATGGAGATAGAGACGGATGAAACGAGGCACGATCTTTGGCGTGGCCAGCGGACTGGTCGCGGGCGTGAGCCTGACCACGCTGGCGCTTGCCGCACCTTCCTATGCGTTCTTCGGGCATGAAACCGCGGCGGCTTCACTCGCCGCACCAATGGCAGCGCAGCTCGCGGCGCCGATGGCGGCCCAGCAGACCCGCTGGGGCACGATCAACAACCTCGCCGACATGGTGGAAAAGGTCTCCCCGTCGGTCGTGAAGATCGACGTGCGCTCCACCGCCAAGACGCAGCAGACCCTGCGGAATTTCGGCGGCGGCGATGGCGAGAACCCGTTCGAGGGGACGCCGTTCGAGCGCTTCTTCGGCACTCCCGGCCAGGGCGGCCTGGGCGGCGAACAGCGAGACGCGCGCGGCTCGGGGTCAGGCTTCCTGATCCAGGGCGGGTACATCGTCACCAACAACCATGTCGTCGACAATGCGAAGAAGATGACGGTCGAGTTCAGCGATGGCCGGCAGGTGAACGCGACACTTGTCGGCACCGACCCCAAGACCGACCTCGCGGTCATCAAGGTCGATGCGAAGGATCTTCCAGTGGCGCTTCAGTGGGGCGACTCGAAGCGCGCGCGTCCGGGCGACAACGTTTTCGCGGTGGGCTCGCCCTTCGGTCTCGGCAATACGGTGACGGCCGGTATCGTTTCGGCGCGCGGCCGCGACATCCGCTCGGGCCAGTATGACGACTACATCCAGGTCGACGCGGCCATCAACATGGGCAATTCCGGCGGACCGCTGTTCGATGCGGGCGGCCAGGTGATCGGCGTCAACTCGGCGATCTACTCGCCCTCGGGCGGGAATGTCGGCATCGGGTTCTCGATTCCCTCGGACCTCGCGCAGAACGTCGTCTCGCAGATCATCCAGCACGGCGCCGTCGAGCGCGGCTGGCTTGGCGTCGGCATCGGTCCGGTCACCCCGGACATCGCCTCGGCGCTGAACCTGCCCGCCGCCCGGGGCGCGCTGGTCAACTCGATCACGCCGAACAGCCCGGCCGCCCGGGCGGGCGTCAGGGAGCAGGACGTGATCCTGGCCCTGGGCGACCGCGAGGTCAGCCACCTGCAGGACCTGACGCGCGCCGTCGCCGACACCAAGGCCGGCACGACCAAGGACCTGAAGATCATGCGCGACGGGCGCCAGCAGACCCTGAAAGTGCGGATCGACGCGCTGAAGGATGAAGCCAAGCCGGTCGAAGTCGCCGACTCGGGGGCCAGCCCGACCGGCGCGAACGGCTCGGTCGCCTTCAACGAGCTGGGCCTTGGCCTTGCCGCCAATGACGAGGGTATCTTCGTCACCAACGTGAAGGTCAACTCGCCCGCGGAAGACGCCGGCATCCAGCGCGGCGACCGCGTAGTGCGGGTCAACCAGGTCGAGATCAAGACGACCGACGCGGCCCGCAAGGCTGTCGAGGACGCAAGGAAGGCAAAGCGCGACGCCGTGCTCCTGCAGATGGAGCGCGGAGACACGAAGTTCTTTGTCGGAGTTCCTTTCTCGGAGGGCTAACGCCGCCGAGGAAGTGCGGGCGCGGCCGTTCCGTCGTCCGTCCCCCAAGAAAGGCGGGACGGCCGCGCCTGATCCTTCTTCCCCGGAATCCAGCGCAACTGGGAGCGCCAATCTCATGTCCATGCGCATCCTGGTGATCGAGGACGAAGTTCGCACGGCGGACTTCATTGAAAAGGGCCTGAAGGAAAAAGGCCATGCGGTTGACGTGTGTCGCACGGGGCCTGAGGGGCTGTCCTTTGCGCTCAATGGCGAGCACGACGCCATCATCCTCGATCGCATGCTGCCGCAGCTCGATGGACTCTCCATCCTGAGGACGCTCCGCGCCGAAAGGAACAACACGCCGGCGATCATCCTTTCCGCTCTGGGCGCCACCGACCATCGCGTCGAAGGCCTGAAGGCGGGAAGCGACGATTATCTGGTGAAGCCCTTCGCCTTCTCCGAACTCCTGCTGCGCCTCGAAGCCATCGTGCGCCGGCATGATCCCCGCGCGGCCGAGCAGACGGAGCTCAGGATCGAGGACCTGCGGCTCGACCTCATCGCCCGCAAGGCCCATCGCGGCGTCCGCGAGATCGACCTGCACCCGCGCGAATACGCCATCCTCGAATTCATGATGCGCAACGCCGGACGCCCGGTGACCCGCACCATGCTTCTCTCCCATGTCTGGGGCTATCAGTTCGAACCGCAGGCCAATGTCGTCGACGTCCACATCTCGCGCCTGCGCCGCAAGATCGATGCGCCGGGGGACAGGCCGCTGATCGAGACGCTGCGCGGCGAAGGCTATCGCATTCGGGCGGCGGTGTGATCGCTTGAAATCCGACCGGGGGACGCCAGGGACGGGCAGCATGGGGCGGGGTCCGGTCTGGGCCACGCTCTCGGCGCGCGTCATCGGTCTATCGGCGCTGATGACGCTGGCGATCATCGCGGCGGCGTTCACGCTGACCTATCTTTCGGCGACGCGCATTCTTGAGCAGGAGACGGCCGAGGTGGTCGACGCGGAGCTGCGCGGCCTGAGCGACAGTTTCGAATCCGGCGGTGCGCTGGAGCTGGCGAAGACCATCCAGGAGCGCTCGCGCGCCGACGCTGACGCGGTCTACCTGCTGGCTGATGCGCGCGGCCGTCCCATAGCGGGCAACCTGCGCGACGCGTGGCCAGGCAACGTGCCGATGGACACAAGCTGGTTCACCATCCGCCTGACGCGCAGCAGTACCGGCCAGGTGATCGACGTCGGCGGGCGGGCGCTGCCGGTGCCGGGGAATTTCCGCCTTCTGGTCGGCCGCGACTTCAAGGCCCAGCGCAAGTTCGAGGCGGCGCTGTTCGAGGCCGGCGCAGTGGCGCTGATCGCCGCGGTGCTGCTGGCGGGCGCGTCAGGCTACATCCTCAACCGCCTCGTGATGCGGCGCATCGGCGATATCGATCAGACGGCGCGGGCGATCGTCGCGGGCGACCTGGCGAGACGCATCCCCTTGCGTTCAGGCGGCGACGAGTTCGGGCGCCTGGCGGTGACGCTGAACGAGATGCTGGAGCGGATCGAGGCGCTGGTGGTCGAGCTGCGCGCGGTCACCGACAGCCTCAGCCACGACCTGCGCACGCCGCTGACGCGGCTCAAGACGCAGATCCAGCGCGCCGCCGACATGGAGCTCGACGGCTCGCTGCGGCGCGAGGCGCTGGGGCAGGCGGCCGATGAGGCGGACCGTGTCCTCTCGTCCTTCGCGGCGATGATCGACATCGCGCGGGCCGAGACGGGGGCCGCGCGCGACCAGTTCGCCGAGGTCGATCTCGCCCCACTGGTGCGGGACATCTTTGAACTGCACCAGCCTTTGGCCGAAGAGCTTGGCGTGAAGTTGACGCTTGAGGCCGATACGGAAGTGAAGGTGAGGGGACATGCGCAATTCCTGGCGCAGCTCGTGTCCAACCTTGTCGACAACGCGCTGAAGCACGGCGCCCCGAAACGCTGGGAAGGCGAGAAAGCCATCGCCATGGCGGTGCGCTCGCGCGACGGCATGGCAGAGGTCGAGGTCGCCGATCGGGGCCCTGGCATTCCTGAGGAGCAGCGCGAAGCCGCGCTCAAACGCTTCGGCCGGCTGGACGATGCCCGCACGACGCCAGGCTCGGGGCTCGGCCTGTCGCTGGCGGCGACCTTGGCCCGGATGCATGGCGGCGACCTCAGGCTGGAAGATAACGCGCCGGGGCTGAGGGTCCGGGTTAACATGCCGCTCGCCGGATAAAATCGGCCGCTTGCCGTCAAAACTTCAGCAAACATGGGTGTCGGCGACAGCACCCGGCGCCTTTTGCCTACCCTTTCTTAACCTCTGGTTTGCATCAGTTAACGGGACAAAAACCATAAGCGGAGCCGCAGGCATGAACGGCCTGGAAGTTCTCGACCTGGGGCGCGACGCCCTGTGGACCACCGTCATCATGTGCGCGCCCGCGATGATCGCCGGGCTCGTCGTGGGGCTTGTCATCGCCTTCTTCCAGGCGCTGACGCAGGTGCAGGAAATGACGCTGGTGTTCGTGCCGAAGATCATCGCGATCTTCGTCGCTCTGGTCATCTTCCTGCCGCTGATGGGCGCGGCGCTCGCCGGCTTCTCCGAACAGATCTTCACCCGCATCGCGGATTTCTAGGGGAGCAGGCTTCTGGATTTCCTCAACCAATACGCCTGGGTCGGTGCGATGCTGTTTGCGCGGCTGGGCGCCGTGCTCATGCTCGCGCCTGGCTGGGGCGAGCAGGTGGCGCCGCCGACCTTGCGGCTGGCCGCGGCCGTTCTGGTGACGGCGGTCCTGGCGCCGACGCTGGCCGGGCAGACGCCGCCGCAGCCGGCGGACTTCGGCGCTGCTGTCCCGATGATCGTCTCCGAAGTGATCGTCGGCCTGATCCTCGGCGGCGGGGCGCGGCTGATGATGAGCGCGCTGCAGGTTGCGGGCGCGACTGCAGGCATTGCCTCGGGCCTTGGCTTCGCGCAGCAGGTCGACCCCGTCGCGAGCCAGCCGGCGGCGATCTTCTCGGGCTTCTTCTCCCTGATGGGCGTTGTCATGGTGATGTCGGCGGGCCTGCACCGGATCATGATCCAGGCGGCCGCCGACAGCTATGCGATCTTCCCGCCGGGCCAGCTTCCGCCGATCGGGGATTCGTCGGTGTTCGTGATCAACGCCGTGGCCGATGCGTTCCGCCTCGGCATCCAGATCGCGGCGCCGGTGCTGGTGTTCTCGCTGATCTTCAACATGTCTCTGGGTCTGGTGGCGCGGCTGCTGCCGCAGATCCAGGTGTTCATGATCGCGATGCCGCTCGGCGTCTTGCTCGGCGTCGCCGTGATCGCGCTGGGACTGGGCGGCGGCATGCTGGTCTGGCTCGACGAAATGGAGCGCCAGGCGCGCTCGCTTACGGTGAGGTAGGCGGGGGCGATGGCGGAAGGACAGGACAACAGCCAGAAGACAGAAGATCCGACACAGAAGCGGCTGGAAGAGGCGCGCAAGAAGGGCGACATCGCCAAGAGCCAGGATGTGCCGGTGTGGTTCCTGCTTGCCGCGGCGGCGGCGATCATGGCGGCGGCCGGGCCGCTGGCGAAGAGCATCGCCGAGCCGCTGGTGCGCATCATGGATCACCCGCACGCCTTCAGCCTGTCGAATGGCGGCGCGCAGAAGCTTCTGGCGGGGCTTCTCGGATCGCTGCTGACGCCGCTCGCCGTCGTGTTCGGCGTGCTGCTGGTGGCTGGCCTGCTCGGCCATGTGATCCAGCACCGCCCGCTGTGGACGATGGAGAAGATGAAGCCGGACATCTCCAAGCTCGACCCGATGAAAGGCTTCGGGCGCCTGTTCGGGATGCAGGGCTGGGTCAACCTCCTGAAGTCCATCCTCAAGATGGCCGCCGTCGCCGCGGCGATGGTTTATGCGGTCTGGCCCGAAAGCGGGAGGATCATCCAGGCCGGCTATCTGGAGCCCGCCGGCCTGCTCGCGATCACTCAGGCGATCGCGGGCCGGCTGATGATCGCCTCGCTGGTGGTCATCGGCATCATCGCCGGGCTCGACTATTTCTGGCAACGCTTCAGCTTCATGCAGCGGATGAAAATGTCGCGCCAGGAATTGCGCGACGAGACCAAGCAGGCGGAAGGCGACCCGCAGATCAAGGCGCGCCTGCGCCAGATCCGGCTGGAGCGCTCGCGCAAGCGGATGCTGGCTGCGGTGCCGAAGGCGACGGTCGTCATCACCAACCCAACCCACTATTCGGTGGCGCTGCGTTACCTGCCGGAAACGGACGCGGCGCCGGTCTGCCTCGCCAAGGGCGTCGACGAACTGGCGCTGCGCATCCGCGAAAAGGCCAAGGAGCACAATGTCCCGATCGTCGAGAATGTGGCGCTGGCTCGGGCCCTGTATCCGATGGTCGAGCCCGACCAACCGATCCCGCGCGAGCATTTCGAGGCGGTGGCGAAAGTCATCGGCTTCGTGCTCAACACGGCCAAGGGGAGGAAACGCTGATGCGGCTCCCTTCCATCCACAGGAAGCTCGGGCGGGCATTTCGGGTACCGGCTGAGTCCCACCCCTCAAGGGATAGGGCGCGCGCCGCCGTCCGGACTCGGCCAGGGGCGCCACCGCTTGGGCGCCCCTGGAATCCCTTAACGATTCAGCTCCCCGGGTGCGGCCTTGCGCCAACCCGCAAACCCTCCGAATCACGTCTTTCTGGACGACCCAACCAACGGAACTCCCGCCATGCCTGACGCCAACGGCTTCCAGCCGGACGAAATCATCGAAACCCCGGCGGCGGAGCCGAGGAAGGGATTCGACTACCTGCAGCTCGGCTTCTGGGCGGCGCTGACGGTTTCCGGCGGCGCGGCCGGGATGGCGCTGACGTGGAGCGAGGCGGTGGGGCCTGCGGGGGCGGTCCTGGTGATCGCCCTGGGCGCGATGGCGCTGGTGCTGGTGATGTGGATGATGCGGGGCGCGGGGCGGAAGCTCGGCATGTTCCCGGAGCGGGGTGCGGCGGAGGCTGCGGCGCATGCGACCAAGAAGCTGGTGTGGCTGGAGGCGCTGGCGGAGCCCGCGCTGATCTCCGACCGCGGCGGCGCGACGGTGTCGGCAAACCCCGCCTATCTCGAGCTGGCGCAGGTGGCGAAGGACCTCGGCGAGAGCCATCACGCTCCCTCGATCGATCGCCTGTTCGGGGCGAGCCCCGGCATGGCCGCGCCGATCTATCGCCTGTCGAAGGCCGTGAAGGCTGGACAGTCCAAGACTGAAATGCTGCCCGCCATCCTGTTCGGCGACAGTCACCAGCCTATGCAGTTCGAGGCGAGCGTCGCCCCGCTGGGCCCGCACCGCGCGCTCTGGCGTCTGCGCCGCACGGAGGCGAGCGGCGGGATTTCCAGCTCGGTCGATCCGCGTGCACTTTATGTCGAAGACGCGCCGGTGGGTTTCTTCTCGGCCCGCCGCGATGGCCGCGTCGTCTATGTGAACCAGGCGCTGCGCCAGATGCTGGGCCTGCCGGATGAGCCTGCCGGCCTGCGGCTTGAAGACATATTGCGTCCCGAAGGCCTCAAGCTGATGAAGCGCGACGTTCGCGGGCAATCGAGCCAGCGCGCCGAAGTCGTGCTGCGGGCGCGCGACGGGGTCGAGCAGACCGCCACGCTGATGACGACCTGGTCGGGGAAGGGCGCCGATGCGCTGACGCGCTCCGTCGTCTATGTCGCCAGCGCAACCGAGCAGGCCGCGCGTCGCGGCACCGCTTCGCCCGCCCAACAGGGCGCCGCCGGTCCCGCGCACGCGGCGCGTTCTGATGACACGCTGTTCGCCGACGCCCCGTTCGGCGTCGTCCGCCTCGATGGCGAGAGCGTCGAGGGCGCCGTGATGATGGACGCCAACCGCGCGCTGGTGGAAATGACCGGCGGCCGGGCCCAGCCGGGCACGCGCTTTGCCGATCTGTTCGTCGCCGACCAGGGCGCGACCCAGCTCGCCGAACAACTGGGCAAGGCGCTCGACAGCGCCAAGGGCTTCAAGCTTGCCGGCGAGGGGCAGAAGTCGGTGGACGTCTATATCACGCTCGACCGCCAGGGCCGGCCGAACGTCGCCTACCTCATCGACATGACCGAGAAGAACCAGCTTGAGCTGCGCGCCATGCAGGGCGAGAAGATGCAGGCGATCGGCCAGCTCGCCGGCGGCATCGCGCACGACTTCAACAACCTGCTGCAGGGCATCATCCTCAACGTCAACAAGCTGCAGGTCCGCCACCCTCCAGGCGATCCGACCTTCTTCGAGCTCAAGTCGATCGACGAGTTCGCCTCTCGCGGGGCCGAGCTGGTGCGCACGCTGCTGGCGTTCGCGCGCAAGCAGGTGTTCCGGCAGCAGGTGCTCGACGTCGCCGATGCGTTGTCGAACTACTACATCCTGCTGCGCGACATCATCGACCAGCGCATCAAGCTCGACATCGTGCATGGCCGCGACCTGCCGCGCGTGAAGGTCGACAAGAACCAGCTCGAGACGGCGATCACCAACCTGTGCACCAATGCGCGCGACGCCATGATCGAGAAGAATGGCGGGGGCAACCTCACCATCCGCACGTCCAAGGCCGACGCCGCCGCGGCGCGCAAGGACGGGTTCGCGCACGTGGTTGACGGGGAATACGTGCTGATCGAGGTCATCGACGACGGCGCCGGCATGCCGACCGAGGTGATGGAGAAAATCTTCCAGCCCTTCTACACCACCAAGTCCGAGGGCAAGGGCACGGGGCTTGGCCTCGCGACCGTGTACGGCATCGTCAAGCAGTCCGGCGGGTACATCTATCCGGTCTCGAAAGTGGGGCGCGGCACGACGTTCAAGATCTTCATTCCCGCCTATGTCGGCGTCGAGGAAGAACCGCAGGACGCCATGTTCGAGGCGGCGGCGCCGGTGGAGGCGACCCCGGCCAAGGGCCAGGACCTCGCCGGGCGCGGGCGCATCCTGCTGGTCGAGGATGAGGAAGGAGTTCGCGGCATCGCGGCGCAACTGCTCGGCTCATGCGGCTACCAGGTCATGGAAGCCGGCGACGGCGAGAAGGCGCTCGAGATCATCAAGGAGCATTCGGGCAATATCGATCTCCTGATCTCGGACGTTGTCATGCCGGGCATGGACGGGCCGGCGCTTCTGAAGGAGGCGCGGCCGTGGCTGGGCAAGACGCGCGTCATGTTCATCTCGGGCTATGCCGAGCGGGACCTGACGAGGACGCTGGAGGAAGAGCGCTCGATCTCGTTCTTGCCGAAACCGTTCACGCTGCGCCAGCTCGCCGAGCGGGTGAAGTCGGAACTGGCGCAGGTGACGAGCTAGGCGCGGGGCGGCTGCGCCGCCGGGGGTGGCCGGGCGGCGCCGCGTCGCGGCGAGGGCGGACAGGAGTGAGGATCACCGACGACCCAGTCGGCGGCGTAGGGTGAGTTGCTCGCGGACTCGTGTTTCCTGTTCGGGTCAAGATCACAAAAAGCCGGCTCCGCAATCTTGCTCAGCGTTTGGATTCGAACGAGTCGAAGCGCATGGTGAATCGTGGTGGAGGGACACAAATGGCGACGAAGCCGGCTGCATCCGGAGTCGCAAGCTCAGCGCCCAAGGCAAGCGCAGAGAATGGCGCTGCGAGCGCGTCACTCCCTCATACCCTCGCGGCTCTCCTCTCCCCGGGCATGTCCGCCAAGGCCGAAATCATCACCGGCAAGCGCACTGTGCTGGATTACATTCTTTCACCGATCTCCAAGGCAACACAGGAAGCGGGGAGGGAGAGATGAGCGGGCGAGAATTGCGAATTATTGGTGCAAACCGCCGACCGGGCCATTGCCAGCCGAGGCTTCCAAATGCTTTCCACTACGCCAGTCCAGGCAGAACGTCGGCTAATACGTTGATCATTTCGATGAAGGCCACCCGGACCGAACAGTCTACTTCGCTCGCACCTGCCCGCGGAGATTTTTTCGGTCTTGTCTGGAAGCGCACCTTGGTGTGGGGGCGCCGCATTTCTGCGACCGCTGCGATGGCAGCAGTATCAATTGCACCCGCGTCCTGTCAAAAGCCAGACGGCAGCATCAAACAGGGTTCCGTGCCGGCCAGCCCGCAAATGATCAGCTTCATATTGGGTTCTGACATTGGCAAACCCACAAAGCTTCGAATTCCATCGTCGTTTTTGGACCAAGATGCTCCTCACGAAGACTTCACGAAACAGCCCGTCGTCGTAGCCTCCATCATCCTTCGCATCTCAGCGAACGACCCCAACTGCTTGGCGAAGCAGAAGTGTGTTGATTTTTTCGCGGCTATAGGAGGACCGACAGAGCAACGCCTTGTTCTGACCATTGCCCCGCCGGGCATGATTGATGGATACGTCCGAGACCGCACGGGCCAATCAAGTTCCACGATATCTTTTACCAACGCATATGTGTTCGGTTTGCGCGTCCTGCAGAGCGAGCTCCGGCAAGATGATTCACAGCTGGAAGCCACCAACGTCGGCCAGCCAGATACTTACAACACGCTGAGAAATCCCCAGTGGGTGAATCAGCCTAGGCCCCCGCACACCTATCTGTACTGCCCGCGTACGACCCCGCCGCCTGGCGCGCTTTGCAGGCTGCGCTTCCAGTTGCGCGACTTGTTCTACTTTCATGCGTCAATCCCACCGGCGGAACTCCATCACTGGTGGACGGTGCCGCTCGCGTTTGACGGCCTGATCGATCTTCTTCTGGACGGAGCGCAGTAGATGCCGGAGCCCGTTTTCACTACGCCGGAACTCGAGCAGTATCGCAGGTGGGCAGCGCCGAAGACGCCGCAGAATCTGGAGGGCGGTCGCCGCGCGGAAGTCTACATCGCTATCGCCAACAAGTACGCCACCAGTAACGGCCTCGCTACGCGAGGCTTCAAGCCGTTGCGGCGTAGGGTGCATTGAGAAACGCGAAATGCACCTCTTCGTGGGCGTGGCGGGATGGCGCTGTGACTTCTCTGGCCTCGAACGATTATTGTGGTCGCTGCCCCGTCGCGCAGTGCGTTTCCCCCCGGGCCTTCGCCGGGGTAAATGCACCCGACGGCGCTGGATCGATCCGCCGTTGCGCGGATGCTTCCGGCCGTCGCTTACGCTCCGGCGTTCGGTGTTTGATTGGTCCACTGGACCAAATCACGCCTTCGGCGCCACTGCCCAGCCCTGCGCTATCGCTCCGGGCGTTCGTCGCTTGAATTGGTCCACTGGACCAATTCATCCGCTGCGCGGATCCTCACCCCCACGGCCCTATGCGGCGCCTGGCGGTGACGGGGACCGCGGTTGTCGAGTCCGGCGGCACTCCGCCGAAGGATTTCGCCAGCGCATCGACGCGGTTCTGGGTCGAGGGGTGGGTCGAGAAGAGATTATCGGCGCCCCGGCCGGCGAGGGGATTGATGATGAACATGTGGGCGGTGGCGGGGTTGCGCTCGGCGCCAAGGTTCACCGCGCCGCCGCGAGCGTAGGCGTCGATCTTCTGCAGGGCGGAGGCGAGCGCGGCCGGGTCTCCGGAGATTTCCGCGCCGGCATGGTCGGCTTCGTATTCGCGGCCACGGCTGATCGCCATCTGGACGAGGGCGGCGGCCATGGGGGCGAGGATCATGATGGCGATGACGCCGATGAAGCCGCCGGGACGTTCGCGGTCGTTGGCGCCGCCGAAGAAGAAGGCGAAGTTGGCCAGCGCCGAGATCGCGCCGGCGATGGTGGCGGTGACCGTCATGGTCAGCGTGTCGCGGTTCTTCACATGCGCCAGCTCGTGGCCCATGACGGCGCGAATCTCGCGGCGGTCGAGCATCGCCAGGAGACCCGTGGTGGCGGCGACGGCCGCGTGGGCCGGGTCGCGGCCCGTGGCGAAGGCGTTGGGCTGGTCGCTTTCGATGATGGTGATGCGAGGGCGAGGCAGGCCAGCGCCCGCCGCCATTTCGGCGACGTCCCCGGCATAGGCGCGCACGCGAGGATCCGGGTGGTCGGCGGGGACTTCCTGCGCCCGGTACATGGAGAGGACGATCTTGTCGGCGTTCCAGTAGCTGACCAGGTTGCCGGCGAGGGCGATGGCGAGGGCGATCACCATGCCGATCGCGCCGCCGATCAGGTAGCCGACGCCAACGAACAGCGCGGTGAGCGCCGCCAGGAGCATGAAGGTGCGTAGATGGTTCGTTCCGCGCATGGTGTTGAACTCTCCTTTGGCGGCAGATGTGGCCCCGGATTCCTGCCGTTGGAAGAGGGTGGGGCGCCCGATAAAATCACGGATTCGCCAGCTTGACGCCGGCGGCTGATTTGGGGGAGCCCCTTTCGCCACATCGTCCTCCGGCAGGTCGCAGCGAACAGTGGCGGAATTGCGCGCGCGGCGTAAGACGGCGCCGGTGGGCCAGAGATGGTCGAAGGTTAGACCGGATGCCTACTTCACCGTGATCGCGATCTTCGAGGACAGCATCGGCGTGGGCTTGATCATCTCGTGCTTCATGTCGCCGAAGACGAGCTGGAGCGTGTGGGGGCCGGCGGGGAGCTGGAGCACGACTTCGGTCTGGCCGGCGCCGAAATGCATGTGCTTCTCGTCATTGGGGATGGCGAACTGCATTTCTTCCGGCGTCAGCTCGGTGTCGATCAGCAAATGGTGGTGGCCGGTCTTTTCCTTGTCGACGCCGGCGGGCGCGACGCCCATGCCATAGACGCCGAAGACGACGCGGACCGGCGAGGCGACCGTGTCGCCATCCTTGAGGTTGACGAAATAGACGGCGGGGCCTGGATCGGCGTGCATCTTCACGGCGTCAGCCTGCATGTCGGTGATCGTCTGCTCGAGGCTGACGATGCGGTCAGACATCTTCGACTCATTCTCCGAGGCGATGCTGGGGGCGGGGTTGCTCTCGTTGCAGGCGGACAGCAGCGCCATGGCGGCGGTTGCAGCGATCAGGGTGGCGATGCGCATCTGTCTCTCCCGTGAGGTTCCAGGTTGACGCAGACATAGCACGGCGCGCGTGGCAGGCGAGAGGGCAGCGGTTACACTGGCGTTAGGGGTGGATGTCAGGCCCAACGCCATTCCGGGACGCCGTCTGCGGCAAGCTGCACGGCGCCGCGCGCGCCGATGGGGTAGCGGTCCTGCGCGGTGAGGCGGGCGATGTCGTCGGCGTGGGTGGCGGGGATGCGGGCGAGGGTGCGCGCGCCGTTGTCCATGCAGGCGATGACGACGCCCTGGATGGGCTGGCCCGTGGCGTCGTGCGGGATGGTGAAGGTTTCGATGGCGCCGCCGCCGTTGGGGGTCTCGTCGGTGGGCGGCGCGGGGCGCGCGCGCGCCGTCGGCGGCCAGCTGGGCGGCGAGGTCGTGGAGCACGCTGTCGCCTTGCGGTTCGCGCGCGAGGATCAGGGCGTGGTGCTTGGTGACGAATTCGCCCTGGCCGTAGAGCAGGCCGAGCGCCTTGCCGTCGCGGAGTGCGCGCACCATCGCGCAGGCGGCGTGGGCCATGTAGACGTTGAGCGGGCCGCCGAAGAAGCTGAGCCCGCCGCAGACGCTGGGCTGGAGATCGGCGGAGAGGTGGAGGTTGCGCCGCGCCATTTTCGGCACGGTGGGAAAGCAGGAATAGAGCTCCAGCGCGTCGAAGCGGCTGGCGTCGCCGTCGACCTGGCCGAGCATGGCGTCGAGCACGGCGTCCTGCGCGTGGCTGACGGTGTAGGCATCGCGCGCCAGCCAGTCGCGCGGTTCGGTGGCGGAGGCGCCGGCGCCGATGAAGATGAGCTGGTGCTCCGGGATGCCGGCGGCGCGCGCTTTCGCGAGCGAGGTGACGAGGATGGCAGCGCCCTGGTTCACATTGGGGTTGGCGACCATGCGCTTGGTGTAGGGCCAGCCGATGATGCGGTTGTCCTGCGTGACCGCGGCAATGTCTTCGGGGGAGAGCGCGGTCTTCGACCAGCTGTACGGGTTCCTTGCGGCGGCGGCGGAATAGCGCGACCAGAGCAGGGCGGATTCGGCCTGCGCCTCGGCGGGCGTCTGGCCCCAGGCATGGGCGGTGGCGGCGTCGTAAAAGGGATAGACGCTGATCGGCCAGGCGACGCCGAGCTTGTGGCCGAGTGGATGCACATAGTCGGCGGCGCGCTTCATCTTCGGCGCGTTGATGGCGTAGGGCGTCCAGGGGAGTTCGACATTGCCGCGTTTGGCGTGGCCTACCGCGTACTGCGCCTCGGCGCCGATGATCAGGCCGACCTGGCTTGTCCCGAGGGCGATGCGCTGGGCGGCTTCGTGGAGGAAGCGCACCGGGCTTTCGCCGCCGACATTGCCGTAGTGCGAGCGTGTGGGGGAGATGCCGAGGCGTTGCGTGAGCTGGGCTGCGATCTCTTCGTAGCGCCAACTGACGAGGGCGATGATGTCGAGGCTGTCGGTCTCGTTCAGCAGGCCGCTGGCTTCGGTGTCGGCGCGCCGGGCGGCCTCGGCCATCAGGGCGAGGGGTTCGAGCGACCGGGTCACGTCCTTCGGCCGGTCGGCGATCTCGCCGATGCCAGCGATGACGGGAATGCGGTCGGGAGGGAGCTGCGCCATGCGCCAGCTTTCCAACAGGCTGGCGCGCGGATCAAGCGTGTCAGGGCTTCACCGCGCCAAACATTCCGGCATAGTCCGGTCCTGCAGAGGCGATCTCATGGACATACATACCTTCCTGATGTTCGAGGGCCGCGCCGAGGAGGCGGTGAACCTCTATGTCTCGCTGTTCCCGAACTCGCACATCGTCGATGTGCAGCGGCACGGCGAGGAGGGGCCGGGCAAGCCAGGCATATCGACGCTCTACCGGTTCGAACTCAATGGCGTCGAATACCGCGCGCTCGACAGCGCCACGCATCATGCCTTCACGTTCACGCCGGCGATGTCGCTGTTCGTCGATCTTGACGACGAGGTACAGCTCGACCGGGTCTATGCGCGCCTGGCCGAGGGCGGAGCGGTGCTGATGCCGATCGGCGCCTATGGCTTCAGCCGGAAGTTCGGCTGGGTGAACGACCGCTTCGGCGTGTCGTGGCAGCTCAACCTGCCCTGAGGAGTGAGGATGACTCACGGTTGGCGCACCGCGTTGAAGGCCATCCCCAGCGATAGCGTGCGAAATGCCTTTGGAAACACCACGGGTAGGGCCGCTGAAATAGTTTCGGCGGGACACATTTTCACTCTTTGTTCACGAGAACATTTGTAGTACATCGGGGACAGATGGAGCCGGGAATCAGGGCCGTTTGCCCGCTTATCCCCGGCATGGCAGATGTGGAGATGAAAATGGCCGCGGCGCTGAAATTGGTGGAAGAGAAGGGCATGGACAAGCAGAAGGCCCTCGAGACGGCGCTCGGACAGATCGAGCGCAATTTCGGCAAGGGCTCGATCATGCGCCTGGGCACCAACACCGCGATGGATGTCGAGGCCCTGTCGACCGGCTCGCTCAGCCTCGACGTGGCGCTCGGCATTGGCGGCCTGCCGAAAGGCCGGATCATCGAAATCTACGGGCCGGAAAGCTCGGGCAAGACGACGCTTGCCTTGCACGTCCTCGCTGAAGCCCAGAAGAGCGGCGGCGTCGGCGCCTTCATCGACGCCGAGCACGCGCTCGATCCGATCTATGCCGGCAAGCTGGGCGTCGACCTTGACGACCTCCTGGTCTCGCAGCCCGACACAGGCGAACAGGCGCTCGAAATCGCCGACACGCTGGTGCGCTCGGGCGCGATCGACGTGCTGGTGATCGACTCGGTCGCGGCCCTGACGCCGCGCGCCGAACTGGAAGGCGAGATGGGCGACTCGCTCCCGGGCCTGCAGGCGAGGCTGATGAGCCAGGCGCTGCGCAAGATCACGGCTTCGGTTTCCAAGTCGAAGACCATGGTGATCTTCATCAACCAGATCCGCATGAAGATCGGCGTGATGTATGGCTCGCCGGAAACCACCACGGGCGGCAACGCGCTGAAATTCTACGCTTCGGTCCGCCTCGACATCCGCCGCATCGGCCAGATCAAGGAACGCGACGAAGTCATCGGCAACCAGACGCGCGTGAAGGTGGTCAAGAACAAGGTAGCGCCCCCCTTCCGGCAGGTCGAGTTCGACATCATCTACGGCGAAGGCATCTCCAAGACCGGCGAGCTGATCGATCTCGGGGTCAAGGCCAATGTGGTCGAGAAATCGGGCTCGTGGTTCTCCTATGGGTCGCAGCGCATCGGCCAGGGCCGGGAGAACGCGCGGAAATTCCTCAAGGACAATCCGCTCGTCGCGGCCGAGATCGAGGATGCGATCCGCAGGAATTCCGGAGTCATCGGCGAGAACCTGCTGGCGGTCGAGCCAGGAGACGACAACAGTGATGGCGAGGATGATGGCGGGGAAGTCGTGAAGCCGGCCAGGAAGGGCAGTTGATGTCTCTCCGGGACGGCCTCGCGGCCGGTCCCGGGTCTCGCTCATGGCCAAGTCGCCCATGACCAGATCGCACATGGCCAGGTCGCAGGGTTAGGCACGGAGGCGCCGGTCGATGGACTGGCGTCTTCTGCGTTTCGGGCCTGCCTTGCCGAGGATCTGCCTTGCCTGGGACAGAGGCCGAGGGCGGCCCGTTTTGCTTGGCGCCGCGCCGGGGGGAGCCTATACCGCCCCGAAGCCCCGCGCCGGGCTGGGATAACTGGCGCAGAGGGCCCAAATAGCCGGTGATGGACGAGGGCGGCCGCCTGCAGGGCGCGCCCGGATCCATGACCCGAAGGAGCCCCTGCCCGATGCCCACCTCGCGCTCACCCTCGACCTCCCCCTCATCCGGGACAGGCCCTGCGAGCGTGAACGCCATCCGCGCCGCCTTCCTCGATTTCTTCGCCCGGGCTGGCCACGAGGTGAAGCCGTCCTCGCCCCTTGTGCCGCAAGGCGATTCCACCTTGCTGTTCACGAACGCGGGCATGGTGCAGTTCAAGGACATCTTCACCGGCAAGGTGAAGCCGTTTGCTCCGAGGGCCGCCACTTCGCAGAAATGCGTGCGCGCAGGCGGCAAGCACAACGACCTCGACAATGTCGGCTACACCGCGCGGCACCTCACCTTCTTCGAGATGCTCGGCAATTTCTCGTTCGGCGACTATTTCAAGGAGCAGGCGATCGAGCACGCCTGGACGCTGGTCACGCGCGACCTCGGCCTGCCGAAGGACAAGCTGCTCGTGACCGTCTATCACACCGACGACGAGGCGGCCGGTTTCTGGAAGAAGATCGCCGGCCTGTCGGACGATCGCATCATCCGCATCCCCACCAGCGACAATTTCTGGTCGATGGGCGATACCGGCCCGTGCGGGCCATGCTCGGAAATCTTCATCGACCGCGGCGACCATGTCTGGGGCGGGCCCCCGGGCTCGCCCGAGCAGGATGGCGACCGGTTCCTCGAATTCTGGAACCTCGTCTTCATGCAGTTCGAGCAGTCGGCCGATGGCTCGCGCAAGCCGCTGCCCAAGCCTTCGATCGACACCGGCATGGGGCTGGAGCGGATCTCGGCGATCATGCAGGGCGTCGACAGCGTCTTCGAGACCGACCTTTTTGCGCATCTCATCGCGGCAGGTGAAGACCTCTATAAAGTGAAGGCCGAGGGCGAGCATGCGGCCTCGTTCCGCGTCATCGCGGACCACCTGCGCTCGTCCTGCTTCCTGATTGCGGACGGCGTCTCGCCCGCGAACGAGGGCCGCGGCTATGTGCTGCGGCGGATCATGCGCCGCGCCATGCGCCATGCCCACATGCTGGGCGCGCGCGAACCGGGCATGCACAAGCTGGTGGGGTCGCTGGCGGGCGAGATGGGCTCGGCCTATCCCGAACTCGTGCGCGCCCAGGCGGCGATCGAAAGCGCGCTGAGCCAGGAAGAGGCGAGCTTCCAGCGCACGCTTGGCCGCGGCCTGGCTCTGCTGGACGAAGCAACGGGGCCGCTGGCCAAGGGCGGCGTGCTGCCCGGCGACGTGGCGTTCAAGCTCTACGACACGTTCGGCTTTCCGCTCGACCTGACGCAGGACGTGCTGCGTGCGCGCGGCATGACGGTCGATGAGGCCGGATTCAATTCCTCCATGGATGAGCAGCGTGCGCGCTCGCAGGAATCCTCGAAGTTCGGCGCGGGCGATGCGGCGGGCGAAGTCTGGTTCGCGGTGCGCGATGCGTCGGGCGCAACCTCGTTCCAGGGCTATGAGTTCGAGGAAACGTCAGGCCGTCTCGTCACGGCGCTGGTCGGCGGCGCGCAGGCGAAGGCGATCGGCCAAGGCGACAGGGCCGAACTCGTGTTCGACCGCAGTCCGTTCTACGCGGAAAGCGGCGGCCAGGCGGGCGACAAGGGCGAGATCTTCTTCCCCGGCGGCGGCCGCTTCCGCGTCGACGATGTGCAGAAGCGGGCGGGCGACGTGTTCGCGCATGTCGGCGAGATGGCGGCGGGCTCGGCGAAGGCTGGCGACGTCGCAGAGATGAAGATCGACCGTGTGCGCCGCGCCCGCATCCGCGCCAACCATTCGGCGACGCACCTGCTGCACGCGGCGCTGCGCAACCGGTTGGGCAAGCATGTGACGCAGAAGGGCTCGCTGGTCGAGGCCGACTATTTCCGCTTCGATTTCTCCCATACGGCGCCGATGAGCCGCGAGGACATCGAGGTGGTCGAGGCCGAGGTCAACGCCGTGATCCGCCAGAATGCGCCTACGGAAGTCCGCGAAATGGCGCCCGAAGCGGCGATCAAGGCCGGGGCGATGGCTCTGTTCGGCGAGAGGTACGGCGATGTGGTGCGTGTGCTGCGGCTCGGCAACTCCGTCTCCGAAGGCAATGCGCCCTACTCGGTCGAACTCTGCGGCGGCACGCACGTGGCGCGCACCGGAGATATCGCCGTGTTCGTGGTGACGAGCGAAGGCGGCGTGGCGCAGGGCGTGCGCCGCATCGAGGGCGTCACGGGAGAGGCAGCGCTGAACTTCCTCAAGGCGCGCGGCGCCATCGCACGCGAGATTGCCGAACAATTCAAGGTTCCCGTCCAGGACGCTCCGGCTCGCGTTGCCGCACTCAACGACCAGCGCAAGAAGCTGGAAGCAGAACTCGCCGATGCGCGCAAGAAGCTCGCCATGGGCGGAGGCGGCGGCAGCGTGGCCGCAGGCCCGGAGGATATCGGCGGCGTGAAATTCCTCGGCAAGGTTGCCGAAGGCCTGCAGCCGAAAGACCTGAAGGGCATGGTCGATGAGGCCAAGAAATCGCTCGGCTCCGGCGTCGTGGTGTTCGTCTCCGTCAATGACGGCAAGGCGAGTGTGGTCGTCGGCGTCACCGACGACCTGACGCAGCGCTTCCCCGCGGGCGACCTCGTTACGAAAGCCGTGCAGGCCGTCGGCGGCTCGAAAGGCGGCGGCCGGCCCGACATGGCGCAGGGCGGCGGCCCCGATGGCGCCAAGGCGGCGGACGCGATCGCCGCAGTGAAGGCGGCGCTCGCGGGCTAGACGAGAGCCTTCGTCGATCAACATTCCCTCGATGGAAACGTTGGAGGAATGGTCATGGCCAGAAAAGCAAAGAGCGCGGCAAACACCGGCGGCTGGAAGACCTGCAGCCGCGGGCACAAATTCCGCGGGCCGGGCCCATGCCCGATCTGCTGGCCGGGCGGAGCCGCGAAGCGCACAGCGAAAAAGGCGGCGAGGCGGTCGCGCTAGTATAGTTGGGCGCGCTGGATCGGCTTGCCTAGTTCGGTTTGATGGTCCGGCTGGCGGCGCCGTCGCGCAGGGTGACGTTGGTGTCACGCTTGTTGGTAAGGGCGGAGACGCCGGCCAGCATCTGCACCGCGGGCTCCGTCTGATCGTCCATCAGGATGAAGCCTGAGCCCCGGCCCGACGCGCCCAGCTTCACGCGAATCTGGCCCTTCTCGTCGCGAATGCGAAACACAGCCTCGCCGGAATCCTCGACGAAGAACTGGCCTCGCACCTGGCCGGTCTTGTCCACCAGCTCGATGCGCTCGGTGCGCAGTGTGGGTGAGACGCCTGGCGCCTGCGGGGCGGCGGCCGCGCCATTGATCGTGAGCCCCGCGACCACGACGGCGGCGGCCGCGACGTTCACGAGGGTAAGGCCAATCAGGGGAAGGCGGGAGAGTTTCATGGGCGCGCTCCTGTTCAAGGCGCCTCCAGCATGATCCTGATCTCCGATACAGCAAGGCCCGCGGACGGCTTCGCGGGCCTTGTCTCGAAATCTTGAGAAGGATTACGCGCCCTACTTCGTCATGGCTTCCTGGAAGTTGGCGGCGATCTTTTCGATGAAGCCTTCGGTGGTGAGCCAGGGCTGGTCGGGGCCGATGAGCAGGGAGAGATCCTTGGTCATGAAGCCGGCTTCGACGGTGGCGACGACCGTCTTCTCCAGCGTGTCGCAGAACTTCGCGAGTTCGGCATTGCCGTCGAGCTTGGCGCGGTGCGCGAGGCCGCGGGTCCAGGCGAAGATCGAGGCGACGGAGTTCGTCGAGGTCGACTTGCCCTGCTGGTGGGCGCGGTAGTGGCGCGTGACCGTGCCGTGGGCGGCTTCGGCCTCGACCGTCTTGCCGTCCGGCGTCATCAGCACCGAGGTCATCAGGCCGAGCGAGCCGAAGCCCTGCGCCACGGTGTCGGACTGGACGTCGCCGTCATAGTTCTTGCACGCCCAGATGTAGCCGCCAGACCATTTGAGTGCGGAGGCCACCATGTCGTCGATCAGGCGGTGTTCGTAGACGCCCTTGAACTCTGCGAACCTGGCGGCGAATTCGGCGTCGAACACTTCCTGGAAGATATCCTTGAAGCGGCCATCATAGGCCTTGAGGATGGTGTTCTTGGTCGACAGGTAGACCGGCCATTTGCGCTGCAGGCCGTAGTTGAACGAGGCGCGCGCGAAATCGCGGATGGAATCATCGAGGTTGTACATGCCCATGGCGACGCCGGCGCCTGGGAAATCGAAGACATCGTAGGTGGTGGGCGCCGAGCCATCGGCGGGCGCGAACGTCATGGTCAGCTTGCCCTTGCCCGGCACCTTGAAGTTGGTGGCGCGGTATTGATCCCCGTAAGCATGGCGGCCGACGACGATGGGCTGGGTCCAGCCCGGCACCAGGCGGGGGACGTTCTTCATCACGATCGGTTCGCGGAAGATGACGCCGCCAAGGATGTTGCGGATCGTGCCGTTGGGCGAGAGCCACATCTTCTTGAGGCTGAATTCCTTCACGCGGGCTTCGTCCGGCGTGATGGTCGCACACTTCACGGCGACGTTGTATTTCTTGGTCGCCTCGGCGGATTCAACCGTCACCTTGTCGTCGGTGGCGTCGCGGTTCTCGATCGAAAGGTCGAAATACTTCAGGTCGATATCGAGATAGGGCAGGATCAGCCGTTCCTTGATGAGCGCCCAGATGATGCGGGTCATCTCGTCCCCGTCCATTTCAACGACGGGATTGGCGACCTTGATGACGGGCATTAAAAGCTCCCTTTAGGCATGCGGCAGGCGGCGTTTCCGGACTTACGCCGAGGTTCTGCGCCGGGCTATACCAGACGCTGTCCCATGCACAATACATCGCGGGAAAACCGCGGGCAGGAGGCCGTCATGACCGGAAAACCAGCTTCGAGACGCCCGCCTTTTGATCTCAAGGCCATCGATCATGTCGTGCTGATCGTCGATGGGCTGGATGCGGCGGTGAAGTGGTACTCCGATGTCGTCGGCGCGACGGAGGAAGGCGATCTGCGCCGGTTCGGCATGGTGCAGCTTCGCTGCGGCGCCTCGATGATCGACCTGGTCGATGCGGGATCGAAGCAGGGCGAATGGGCGCGGCCGGGGGTCGAGGGCGGGCGCAACATGGATCATCTGTGCCTGGAGATCGGTCCTGTGACGAAATCCGCGATGGAAGCGCACCTGAAGGCGCATGGCCTCGCAATCGAGGAAGAGGGCGTGCGGTCGGGCGCCAAGGGCGAGGGCTATTCCTGGTACATCCGCGACCCGTGGGACCACCAGATCGAGCTGAAGACGGACAGGGAATGCTAGGCCAGAAAATCGCTTTCGTTGTTGTCCCGCGTTCATATCCGTAAACAGACGGCGCCCAAAGTGGCGGGTTCGCGCCGCAATCCCGGCGAAGTCGATTGGTCAGATGGAAGCCTCGAACAGAGGAGTCGTCCATGGCCCCGGCCCGCATTCGTCAACGCAGCCTCGATGTTGCAACAGCGCTTGGCCTTGAGTTGTCTCCGCAACCGCGCGGGCTCTGGGAAGGCGAATTCGTTCACACCACGTCCTCGCCTGAAGAGTCGTACTTCATGCGCGCGGCCATCGGCATGGCCGGCGGCGCGCTGGAAGGCGATGGCTACATGTCGCCTGATGCGACCAATCATCGTTTCATCGAGGCGGACATTTCCGGATCGGTTGATGGCCGCCAGATCTCCTTCGCCGTGTGGGTGCGGACCGAACAGCGGTCAGAACCCTTCACATGCACGGGCACGATAGAGGGGCTCGGCAAGGTCATTCGCGGCGCGTGGCGCCACCCCTGCTATGGCGACGAGGCCTGCAGCTGCGATGGCGGTGGCGGCGACTTCGAACTCCGCCTGATGTACGATTAATTCGATCCTCCGGGGCCAGTTGGCGCTGGGACGTTTCGCGCGATACATACGCGTCATGACTACCACGCCGACGCCTTGCTTTATCCTCGTCGCCCCTCAGATGGGCGAGAATATCGGCGCGGCGGCGCGGGTGATGGCGAATTTCGGATTGGCAGACCTGCGCCTCGTGAGCCCGCGCGACGGATGGCCCAATGCTGCCGCCGAGACGATGAGCGCCGGGGCGTTGCCAGACGTGGTCGCCGTTCGTGTGTTCGACACGGTCGAGGCGGCGATTGCGGATTGCGGGCTGGTGCTGGCGACGACGGCGCGGCCGCGCGGGATGGAGAAGCCGGTGGTTGGCGCGAGCGCTGCGGTGGCGCGCATGCGTGCGACGGTGGTGCGTGCGGCGGTGCTGTTTGGCGCGGAGCGTGCGGGACTGCCGAACGAGGCGGTGACGCTCGCCGATGCGATCCTGTCGTTTCCGGTGGCGCGTTCCTTTGCATCCCTGAACCTTGCGCAGGCCGTGGCGCTGGTCGCGCACGGCTGGGCGGAAGCAGACGCGAACGGGCCGCCCGCCGCGTTCAGCGACGCAGTTGATGCGCCTGCGACGCGCGATGAGCTGGTCGGGATGATGGAGCATTTCGAGGGCGAGCTGGACCACGCCGGCTTCTTTTACCCGGACGAGAAGCGCGCGCCGATGGTGCAGAACCTGCGCAATGCGTTCACGCGCGCGGGATGGACGGCGCAGGAGGTGAGCACGTTCCGCGGCGCCATCAAGGCGCTGGCGCTGGGGCGCGGCAAGGCGCGGGTGAAGCGGGACCTGTAGCTGTGTACCGCGCCCGGGCTGACTCGGGCTCATCCACGCAATAGGGTCGTCTCGAGAGACGATGCGACGTGTCACGCGTGTAGAAGGGGATAGGCGATGATCAGAACGATCCTGACGCTGGCGTTTGCCGGCGCGACCGGGGCCGTAGGCTATGTGGGCGGAAGCGTCTATCCCGCGCCGCCGGAATGGACGGATGCGATCAACCGGGAGGCGAGCGATGTGCGCGCCCGGCTGAGGCTTCAGACGCTCGACTTCGCCGGTTTTCGGTCGCTGATGTCGGAGGCGAAGTTCACCGAGATCCGGGCGGACCTCAACGACATGGCCATCGCCGCCGGCGAGGTGATCGAGGTCGACAGCAGCGGCACGGTCGAAGAGCAGCTCGACAACCTGGCGATGGATCCGAAGGACATCATGCCGTCGCCGCCGGCTCCTGCTGCGGCGCCGCCGCCTCCCGCCACCGCAGCTCCGCCCGCGCCTGCCGCGGGCGTCACGCCGCCCAAGCCGGCGCCGCCGACGGTCGCAACACCACCCGCAATGGCGGTGGGATTCGAGACCGGGCTCGCGCTGTGTCCGCGCATGACCATCCAGAACGCGCCTGCCGCCGACGCGCAGCTCCGCGTGACGAAGTATGTTCCCGTGGTCGATGTGAAGGGCAGGCGGATCGCGACCTTCCCCTCTCGCGGGGCGTGCATGTCGTCGGGCTTCGGCACGCGCAATGACCGGCTGCACAAGGGGCTCGACTATCACTCCGAAACCGGCGCGCCGATCCTGTCGGCAGGTGATGGAACAGTGATCGAGATGAAGTACCGCGATGACTATGGCAACATGATCGTCATCGATCATGGCGGCGGGGTCTATACGCGCTATGCCCACCTGGCGTCGTTCGGGAAGGGGCTGATGACCGGCGTTACGGTTGCGGCGGGCGAGCAGATCGGGCTGATGGGCAACTCCGCAGGCTACCAGATCCCGATGCACCTGCACTACGAGGTGCTGCTTGGCGACTACAACACGCCCAAGGCGTCGTTCGGCCTTCAGCCCGTGGATCCGCTGACCTATCCGGCGGCAAAATAGGGCCATCTTGCAAGCACATGAAGGTGCGGCCGGAGCTTCCTCCGGCCGCACCGCCATGCTTTGAGTTCTTTCCGCGCCTAGTGATGGACGGTGGCTGAGCCGCTTGCGGCGCCGTTGGCGCCGACACTCGCGCCGTCGGGGCTGATGGATGCGCCGCCCGACGCGCCGGCATTGCCGCTGGCGCTGACGCCTGGCTTGACAGCGTCGGCCTTCGCCTTGGCGGCGGCGGCTTTCTGTTCGGCCGTGAGGACCGCGCCATTGGCGGAGGCCTGGGCCTGACTGGCGATACCTGTCGCGGCATTCGCTGCGCCGGTCGCATCGACGATCGCGCTGCCAGAAACACTGCCGCTGCTGTTTGCGCCTACACCTGGAATGACGACCTGGCTGCCGCCGCTGACTGCGCCGCCGACACCGAGTTGCGGGGCAGGCGCTGAGGCTGCCGCCTTCGCCTTTGCTCGTTCGGCAACGCTGCCGGCCCGGCTGATCGCGCTGTCGGTGTTGAGGCTGCCGCTTGCGCCAAGCGCGCCGTTGGCGCTGCCTCCGAGCCCACCGACTGCGCCGCCGGCGCTTCCGCCGATGCCGCCAACGCCCCCAAGCTGGGCGTGAGACGGCGAGACAAAAGCGGCGCCGAGAACCAGCACAGCAACCATTCCAGTGCGCTTCATGTGAATTCCTCCAATACAGGGCGGATCCGCCCCAATGGGCTGACAACGCAGTTCCAAGGGCTTGGTTCTCTGCTTGTGCATTGCGAACTCGACAGCTTGATTGGGGTAGTGACACTTCCTGCGAGGATTCGACGTTTTTTGACCTGAGTTTACTTGGATCAGTGTGACCTCAACATGATCCATGCTTGCCCGGTACAGTTCACCCGCTTTCCTGCACGTTTTGGCAGATTCCAACTAGAAACCTAGTTGACTCGATTATCGATAAATCGCACGCTGCCGATCCTAAGGCCATAGTTGCTGGCTGCGGGCTCAGGTCCGGCCGGTGCGGCCAAGGCAAAGCGAAGAACGGGATGTCATGCCCAAACCACGATCCGATGTTCTCACCGATGCGGAACAGCGCGTCATGCGCGTGCTGTGGGAGAAGGGCGAGGCGAGCGTGCGCGAAGTGACCGATGCGCTCGAGCCGACCTATCCGGTGGCCTACAACACCGTGCTCACCATCCTGCGCATCCTCACAGACAAGGACTATGTGATCCCGCGGCAGGACGGACGCGCCTTCATCTACAAGCCGGCGGTGAGCAAGTCGGACGCGCGGTCGCGCGCGCTTCGCAAGATGGTGTCGACCTTCTTCGAAGGCTCGCCCACCGAACTTGCCCAGCATCTCATTCGCACGGAGAACCTCAGCGCGGACGAACTCCAGTCGCTGAAGGACGAACTCGACAGCATGTCCGAGGAGGGGAAAGATGATTGATCTGAACGTACTGCAGACGCTTGTCGTCGGACATCTCTGGCAGAGCGTGGCGCTCGCGGCGCTGCTCGCCGCTGTCCTGATCTTCGGGCGCCGCATGCGCGGGGCGACGCGTTACGGCCTTTCCGGCGCGGCGTTCATCGCCGCGATCGTGCTGCCGCTCTCGGCCTTCATTCCCGGCGAAAGTCTTGTCCGCACGCTGCTGAACCAGCTCGAAGCGCCGAAGGCGGTCGCCTCCGTTGCAGCGCCGGCGCAAGCGGGGCCTTCCCCTCTCGAACGGATCGCCCTCGAAAATGGCGCGCCGGCGTGGGCGACCAAGGTCGCGACCAACATCGTGAAGGCGTCGACGCATGACGGCGCCGTTCCGCTGAGCCAGACCGACATCGGCAAGAACGCCATGGAGGACGGCGCGCCGGCCTGGGCGCTCGATCTCGGCGGCAGGCTGCTGCAGGCGGCGGTCGAACCGGCTGCGGCTGCGCCGCCGCCAGCGCCGAAGGCGCTGTTCGCTTTGCCTGAATTCAGCATGCCGAACCTCGACCTCCCGGATCTCACCTTGCCGCTGGCGCTGGTATGGTTGGCCGGGACGATCATGCTGCTCGTCCGCACCGTGGGTGATCTCGTCGCGGTGGAGCGGCTGGTGGCGCGCGCCAAGCCGCTCGTCCTTCCCGACGCACTGCGCCGCCGAATGGGCGATGTGCGGGTCGCGTCCAGCAATGAAGCGCCTGGCCCGATGGCGGCCGGCCTGTTCCGGCCCTGCATCGTGCTGCCCGAGTCGATTGCGCTGGGCTCGCCCGGCATGGCGGCGCTGCTCGAACACGAGCGCGCCCATATCGAACGCAATGACATGCTCGTCGCCCTGATCCAGCGTCTCACGCTTGCTGTGCTGTGGTGGAGCCCGGCGCTGCACTGGATCAGCCGCCGCATCGATGAAGAGCGTGAAGTCTCGTGCGATGAAACCGCGGTGGAACGCACGGGCGATGCAAGAGCTTTCGCCCGCTCGCTGACCAGCCAGGCCGAGAACCAGCTCTGGGCCCGGGCGCCGCGCCTTGCCGTCGGCGCCATCGGTCCGCGTAGCCAGGTTGGCCGGCGCATCAAGCGCCTGATCGAGATCGCCAAGGGCGCCGCGCCCGCCAAGTACGCGGGGCGTCTGGGCTTTGCGGGTCTTGCGCTGGCCGTCGCGGTCGCGGCCATGGTGACGCCGCGCTTCAATGCGAACGCCCAGCAACCGCCTCCGCCGGTCGACGACTCGCTCGCCAGCGGCCCAATCGACCTGTTGCAGCAAGCACAGAAAGGCGGCGTTCCTCAGCCGCCGGAGGCGCCGCTGCCGCCGCGGCCCGAAGCGCTTGCCGGCGGACCGGATGGCGAATTTGCGGGCCTATCGGACGAACTCAACGCGCTGATGAGGGATGTCTCGCGCGAGCTCGAAGTCGCGTTCGCAGGGCTCTCGCCTGAGCTGGAACTCGAACTCCAGGGCCTCTCCGGCGAGATGGCGGCGCTAGGCGCCGAAATCTCTCTCGCCGTCGGCCAGGAGCTTGCCCAGCAGATGCCGCAGATCATGGCCGAGGTGCGCGCCTCGCTCGCCAAGGAAGGCATCGACATCGACGACTGGTCGGACCTCGAAGGCCTTTCCGGCTATGATCCCGAGGAGCTTCGCCAGGCGCTGCAGGAAGCGCGCGACGAAATCCACGATCGTCTCGGGCCCGAAATGCGCGAGGAAATCCGCCAGTCGATCGCCGAAGCACGGGAGGAGCTGGCCGAACACCGCGATGAGATCCACGCGGCTGTCGAGCAGAGCCGGGCCGGAATGGAAGTCGCCCGCGCGGCGATGGCAAAGGCGCGCGCCGAGATCGACGCGGCCCGCGCGCGCGGTGACTTCGAGACGCTGAGGGATTTCGACTTCGATCTCGACGAAAAGACGCTGCAGAAGCTGCGCGACCTCGATATCGATGTGCAGGGTTCGGGCCTGATCAGGATCAAGGGCGGCAAGGACTACGCCGGTCCGTCCTATCAGTTGATGCGGGCGGCGAGCCGGGGCGATATGTCCGAAGTACGCCGGTTGATCATTGAGGAAAAAGCCGACGTGAACGCCGTGTTCCCGGGCGACGGAACGGCTCTGATCGAAGCGGCGCGCAAGGGCCGGCTCGACGTGGTGCGCATGCTGCTGGATGCAGGCGCGGAGGCGGACATCGCGTCGCCGGGCGACGGCAATGCGCTGATCGTGGCGGCGCAGCGCGGCCGCGAGGATGTGGTGAAGCTGCTGCTCGACCGCGGCGCGGACGCCAATGGTCCATCGCCCGGCGACGGCAACGCCCTGATCGCGGCAGCCCAGCATGGCGAGGCCGGGATCGCGAAATTGCTGATCAGCCGCGGGGCCAATGTGAACGCTTACGTGAAAGGCGACGAGACGCCGCTGATCAACGCGGCCGAGCAGGGCGAACTCGAAATCGTCAAGCTGCTGGTGGACAGGGGCGCCAAGGTGAACCTCGCCTACATGGTCGATCGCAGCTGGGACGGGAGCAACCGCAGGGAACTGCGCTCGCCGCTCAATATGGCGGAGAAGCACGGCCAGGACGAGATTGCCGCCTACCTGCGCTCCAAGGGGGCGGTGGCGGCGCCCAAGCCGGCGAACTAGCTAGGTCGCAGGAGGCGGCGAGACGCCGGGCAGCGGGATGGGCAGGGGTGCGGCGTTGCAGTGACTGCCGACTTCCGTGTTGCCGAACCAGGTGGGATTGCAGTCATAGATCTGCCAGCCGCCATCCCACATCATGTGCAGGGCGACGTAGAAGATGATGATCAGGCCGACATAGGCGATCCAGCGGTGCTTGGTCAGCAGGCGCGCGATGAACGTCGCGGCGACGCCCATCAGCAGGACGGAGAGGGCGAGGCCGAAGACCAGGATCCACGGATGCTCGTGCGCGGCGCCGGCGACCGCCAGGACGTTGTCGAGCGACATCGACACGTCGGCGATGACGATCTGCAGCACGGCGGCGCGCAGTGTCTTGGTCTGGATCGTGTGCCCGGCGATCTTGCCGTCGCCATCAAGGTCCTTGCCGGTGATGGCTTCCTCGTCCCGGCCGTGCGGCGTATGCAGCTCGCGCCACATCTTCCAGCACACCCACAGCAGCAGCACGCCCCCGGCGAACAACAGACCGATGATGGTGAGCAGCTGCGTTGCGACCAGCGCAAAGAGAATCCGCAACACGGTCGCCGCGATAACGCCGATGAGGATCGCCTTGCCGCGCTGCTTGGGCGGCAGGCCCGCGGCCGCAAGCCCGATGACGACGGCGTTGTCTCCGGCGAGCACCAGGTCGATCATCACGACAGTGAAGAAGGCCTGCGCGCCCTCGAAACTCAGAAAGTCCATGTGCCCCTACAACACTCGGCCCGCCGCCCCGTTTATCCTGGCTGGACAGGGTCAAGGACACATTCGTGAGTTGCGCGGGCAAAGCAAGAGGAACGCCTTGAGACGCGTCTGCGGCCGGCAGAAACCTGATGGTTTCGGATGCCGTCAACCGCTGCGGTAAGGGGTCTCGCACGCCTGGCTTGACTTTCTCCCGCCGATCCTGTCTTTGCCCGCTTCCCAAGGCCCTGCCCGGGCCGGGGAGATATGACGGGTAGTGCGTCGCCGCCGTTGAAATCGCGAGGCCCATAAGGGTCACGCCGGAGCGCGCTGACATAGAGGCAAGCATGTCCAGGCGCCAGAACGCCAAATACAAACTCGACCGCCGCGTTGGCGAGAACGTTTGGGGCCGTCCCAAGAGCCCGATCAATTCCCGGCAGACCCGCCCTGGCCAGCACGGCGCCCGCCGCACCAACAAGCCTTCGGATTTCGGCATCCAGCTGATGGCCAAGCAGAAGCTCAAGGGCTTCTACGGCGACATCACGGAAAAACAGTTCCGCAAGACCTATGCGGAAGCTTCCCGCCGCACCGGCAACACCGCCGAACTGCTGGTCGGGCTCCTCGAATCCCGCCTTGATACCGTGGTCTACCGCGCCAAGTTCGTGCCGACGATTTTCGCGGCGCGCCAGTTCGTGAACCATGGCCATGTCACGGTGAACGGCAAGAAGGCGAACATCTCCTCGATGACGCTGAAGCCGGGCGACGTGGTGCAGGTGCGTGAGCGCTCGCGCCAGATGGCGCTGCTGGTCGAAGCCATGGGCTCGGCCGAGCGCGATGTTCCGGAATATGTCGAGGTCGACCAGAAGGCGGTCTCGGCCAAGTTCGTGCGCATGCCGGCGCTGTCGGACATTCCCTACGCGGCCCGCATGGAGCCGAACCTGGTGGTCGAGTTCTACTCGTCGTAATTCGCCGGAACTGAGGACATTAGAGGGCGGTCCGGCGACGGGCCGCCCTTTCGCTTTTCGGGGGAAGGCGGAGAGACAGGCACGGCGGTGCACGCTAGCCTTGAGGCGTGGTGTTTCAGGGAGTTCCGCCGATGGCCGACCAGCCGAGCTACAAGGATGTTCGCGCAGCGGTGCTGGCGGATCCCAAGGGCAAGAAGAAGATATCGCTCGGCGACTACGCGACGAAGGGAGACAAGGTCTTCGACTCCAAGAAGGACGCGAAGGCGTCCCTGGATGCGGACGCGCTGGCGATCAACGACCTTCAGGATGCGCTGTTCGCGGGCAAGAACGGCGCGCTGCTCGTGGTGCTGCAGGGCATCGACTCGTCAGGGAAGGATGGCGTCAGCAAGGAGTGCTTCAAGTACACCAGCCCGCTGGGCGTGCACGTGCATCCCTTCGGCAAGCCGACCGAGACCGAACTCGCGCACGACTATCTCTGGCGCATTCACGAGGCGGCGCCGCGCCGGGGGCACATCAATGTGTTCAACCGCTCGCACTACGAGGATGTGCTGGTGGTGAAGGTGCGCAAGCTTGCGCCGGCGGAGGTGATCGAGCAACGCTACGAGCAGATCAACCAGTTCGAGAAGCACCTCGTCGAAAACGGCACGCGCGTGCTGAAGCTGATGCTGCACATCTCGAAGGAGGAACAGGGCGTGCGCCTCAAGGAGCGGCTGGAGGTTCCGGAGAAGCGCTGGAAGTTCAATCCGGGCGACATCGAGGACCGCAAGCTGTGGGACGACTATCAGGCGGCCTATGAGGTGATGCTGCAGCGCTGCTCGACGCCGCATGCGCCGTGGCATGTCATCCCGGCCGACAGCCGTTCGCGGCGCGATGCGATCGCGGCGCGGCTGATCCGGGCCGAGCTGGAGGCGATGAAGCCGGCCTATCCGGACCCCGGCTACCGGCTGGAGCAGTTCGACATCGGCTGACCGCGGACCCCCTCAACGACAACATTCGTTCACTTGCGGTTCATATCGAATAACGATAAATAGACCCATCGAATGGACGAAGGGGTCTGACATGAAAACCATCGGAAAACTTGGCGCGCTTGGCCTGATGGCGGCATCGCTTGGCGGCTGCCTGATCGTCGATGCCGACGTGCGTGAGAGCGACTGGAGCGGCTTCTCCGGCGGCCTGCTCTACGGCGCTGAGGTGAGCGTGCGAGCGCCAGGCGAAGTCTCGATCGTAGCCCGCTCCAACGGTTGCACGCAGAAGGAACATTTCCGCGCCGACGTCGACCGGCAGGACGGCAACAGCTACCGCGTCCGGTTCGAGCGGGTGCAGGAAGACAACTGCAAGGCGCTGGTCCCGGAAGGCAAGCGCATGACCTGGAGCTTTGCTGAACTCGGCGTGCCGCAGGATGCGCGCGTCACGGTCGGCAACCGCGTCGGCCGATAGGCGGTACGCGTCCTCCCCGGCTCGTCCCGACCGCGTATCGGGTCCTGGTTCACTCAGCCCGCAAGATCGCAAAAGCGACGGCGCCTGCCAGATCCCGCTCCGGGCCATGCCCTGGGCGGGATGAGCTGCTGCGGGCGCACGCTCTCGATCGGACCGGCGGAGCCGTCCGGGGTGCGTGTCCCTCCGGAACGATGGAGGGCGTGGGGACGCGGGATGGCCCCGCGCGGGTGTTGGCGTCTGCCGCTTTGGGCGGCAGCGCCGGCAGGCGAAGGGAGGCGCGTTGGTCCCGCGTCCCCGGGGTCGTTGGCGCGACGGGCTGGAACCGAGAGGTCTTTCACTCTCCTGACCAGTGTCCCGGCGGCGTGCAGGCCATGGCTGTTCCAGCCATGGTCCCTGGAGCACTCCCTCGCTTACCTGCAAGAGGCCCGGCTTCCCGAGGGCTCTTCACGCTCGATCCCATCGCCGCCGCGCCGTTGAACAGCGTGCACGGCTGCCCTCCTGCGGTGGCGATGGGGGATTATACGACGGGTTTTTAGCCCTACAGAAAAGTCGTGGCCGAACCGGCCAAGATTTCTTGCAAGCGATTGGTTTCACTGAGGAAGCCGGAAACGCAGACTGGCCAAACTGTCGGACAAGTCCGGCGGATCCCCACCAGTTTCGTGCGTGGCGACGCCGTGTCGAGGCCCGTCGAACCTACTCGCCGGAGACTTCGACATCTCCGCCGCTCGATTCGTCGCGTTGGACGACGGTGGGGTTGCCGTGGAAGCGGATGTCGGCGCCAGAGGAGGCGTGGCCTTCGGCCTTGCCGTTGACGCCATGGAAGGTGATGTCCGCGCCGCCCTGGCCGTTGCCGATGGCCTCGTTCGTGGCCGTGACCTCGACATCGGCGCCGCCGGACGATGAGACGTTGGCGGTGGCGCATTTGAGGCCTTCGCCGTTGAAGTCGGCCCCGCCAGAAGCTTCCAGCGTCAGCGTCCTGCAGGCGCCCGAGATGTTGAGGTCGGCGCCGCCGCTCATGCTGACGCGGAGATCCTCGAATGTCAGGTTGTCGGCATCGAGATCGACGCCGCCGGAGACTGAGATGCTGGTGTAGGCGGGGGCCACGACAGTGACGATGTCGCGCATCGACCACATGCCCCAGCTCATCGTGGGATCGCGGCGGATGACGAGTTCGGAGCCCCGGCGCTCAATGCGCAGGCGGTCGAGCCTGTCGCGCGGGCCCTCCGCCTTGACCGAAAACGGCCCCTGCCTGAGTTCGACATTGACGCCATTGCTGGCGGATATGCTGTCGAAGCCGGCAAGGTCGTAGGTCTTGGTATCGCCCGTCTGGACGACAGCGCACGCGCCTGTCGCGGCCATCGCCGCGAGAGACACGATCCAGGTGAACCTGATCATGATGTGAGTTTCCCCTAGAGGGCTTTCACCGATCCGCCGCTCGACGTGTCCTTGGTCATCGAGGCGGGCCGGCCGTGGAAGGTGATGTCGGCGCCGGAGGACGCCTCGCCATCGGCGCTGCGGGTCGCGAAGGCGTCGGCGTCGGCGCCGGATGAAGCATCGACCGAGGCGGTCTCGCACTTCAGGTTGCCGCCGTCAAAATCAGCGCCGGAGGAAACGCTGACGCGCAGGCCGGCGCAGCTTCCGGTGACATCGACATTGGCGCCGGAGGAGACTTCGACCCGCAGATCCTTCAGCGAGAGATTCTCTCCGTCAATGCTGGAGCCAGAGGAGGCGCTGAAGCCGGCATAGTCGGGCGCAGAGACGGTGACGGTGTAGCGCGGTCCGCCGCCCCACGAGAACAGGTCTTGCTTGCGGCCGGCAACCAGGGTGTCGCCGCGCACTTCGAGGAGGAGCTTGTCGAACGAGCCGTTCGCGGATTCGGCCTTCACGCTGTAGGGGCCCTGTTTCAGGATCACGTGCACGCCGGCGGACGAGCTGACGCGGCTGAAGCTGGAAAGCGGGTAGTCGCGCTGCTGCGCCCAGGCCGGGCCGATGACGGCCGCGGCGGCGAGGGCAATGGCGGCGGCGGGGACGAGGAGGGGGAGTTTGCGCATCAGAGTATTCCCTTGTTTTAATGGTCTTTTTGGGTTGGCCGCCGCTGGTTCGGGCCCGTTTGGGTCTCTGGAGCCCAGCGGCCACCTTACAAACCCTATCCCAGTATTTATCGAAAAACAATAAGCCTTCAGCGGCGGGTCCGTTTGCCGAGGCGACGCTTTCGCGGCGCTACAGGTTTCGGCAGAAATCCCCCGATCTTGCCCGGTTAGCGCGAGGCGATCGTGACGCTGCCGCCCATGGAGGCGTGCTTGTCGACCGACTTCGGGCTGCCGGCGATGCTGATGCTGGCGCCGAGGCTCGCATCGGCTTTCACGCGGTCGATGGCGTGCACGCGAACGGAGGAGCCGACGCCAGCGTCGATGTCGGCGGTCCGGCAGCGGAGGCCGCTGGCGTCGATGTCGACGCCGGCTTCCGCATCAATGGTGAGCGCGCCGCATTCGCCGCTGATATCGACCTCGACGCCGGCGTTCACATCGAGCGTTATGGTCTGCGCCTTCACCCGGGAGAAATCCGCCTCGACGCCGGCATTGATGTCGAGGATGAGGGTGTCGACATCGAGTCCGTCGGTGCGGAATTTCACGCCGGCGCTGAGATCGGCCTCGTCGAGATCGGGCGCCGAGATGCGCACCACATCGTGTACCTTGCCGCGCAGGTTGGTGTTCTTCGGACGGGTGATGCGCAGCGTGCCGCCATTCTGTTCGGCGAGGATGCGCGAGAAATCGTCCGACTCGATGGTGACCGAGCGCTGCGGCGCCTGGGTGAAGATCACCTCGTAGCCGGCGGCGATGTCGAGTTTGGTGAAGGTCTTGAAATCATAAGTGCGCGTCTCGGCGAAGGCAGGGGCGGCGACGAGCGCGAACGATGCGGCGATGAGGGCTGGGCGCATTCAGGTCTTCTCCTCTGGAGCAACATCCAGGTCCGCTTCCGACGGCGACCTAAGGAACAACTAATATCTTAGTTGACGTCTGCGCGCAAGATGGTTTGTGGGTCGGCGGGCGGAAACCGGATCAGGACGGGTTCAGGAAACCGGTTCGGCCCAGAGGTCGGCCTGGTCGCCCGCGGTCACGCGCGCGCGGATCACGTCGCCGGGCTTGAGATTGGCGGCGTCTGCGATGAACACCTCGCCGTCGATCTCGGGCGCGTCGGCTTTCGAGCGGCCGACGGCGCCGTCTTCGTCCACTTCATCGATCAGCACGTCGATGGTCTGGCCGATCATCGACCTGGAGCGCGCGTCAGAGAGTTCAGCCTGCAGGGCCATGAAGCGATGCCAGCGTTCTTCCTTCACCTCTTCCGGGACGTGATTGGGTAGCGCGGACGAGGCGGCGCCGGTGACGTTCTCGTACTTGAAGCAGCCGGCGCGTTCGATCTTCGCTTCCTTGAGCCAGTTGAGCAGGTGCTCGAAGTCTTCGTTCGTCTCGCCGGGGAAGCCGACGATGAAGGAGGAGCGCAGGACGAGATCCGGGACTTCGCGCCGCCATGTGTTGATGCGGTCGAGCGTCCTGTCGTTGTTGGCGGGACGCTTCATTGCGCGCAGCACGTTGGGGGAGGAGTGCTGGAAGGGGATGTCGAGATAGGGGAGGATGCGGCCGTCGGCCATCATCGGCATCACGTCGTCGACATGCGGATACGGATAGACGTAGTGGAGGCGGGTCCACACGCCGGACTCGCGCTGGAGTTCGCCGAGGCCCTCGCAGAGATCGCGGAAGCGCGTCTGGCGTTCCTTGTCGCGCCATTTGTAGGGCGCGTATTTCACGTCGAGGCCGTAGGCGGACGTGTCCTGGCTGATGACGAGGAGTTCCCTGACGCCGGCTTTCACGAGTTGTTCGGCCTCGCGCAGCACCGCATCGATGCGGCGGGAGACGAGGTCTCCGCGCAGCGAAGGTATGATGCAGAAGGAGCAGCGGTTGTTGCAGCCTTCGGAAATCTTCAGGTAGGCGTAGTGGCGCGGGGTGAGGCGGTAGCCGCTCTCGGGCACCAGCGACACGAAGGGATGATCCGGCGCGGGCAGGTGCGTGTGCACTGCGTCCATCACCTGCTCGTACTGGTGTGGGCCCGTCACGGCGAGGACGCCCGGGTGGCGGTCGGTGATCACGCTGGCTTCGGCGCCGAGGCAGCCGGTGACGATGACTTTCCCATTTTCGTTCAGCGCCTCGCCGATGGCGTCGAGGCTTTCGTCGCGCGCCGAGTCGAGGAAGCCGCAGGTGTTCACGAGGACGAGGTCCGCGCCCTTGTAGTCGGGAGCGATCTGGTAGCCCTCGGCCCGCAGGCGCGTGATGATGCGCTCGCTATCGACCAGCGCCTTGGGGCAGCCGAGGGAGACGATCCCGACCTTGGGGTTTTTGAGGGTGGTTTCAGCCATCGCGCGCGGCCTATAGCGCTCCCGGGGCAGGATAGCCAGCTTCGGCGTCAGGGACGCTTTGGCGCGGGCAAATCGGCTCACGGGACCGCGAACACTGGCCATCGCTGGTCGGATCGCGAGGAGCCCCGTGCTCTACGCCGTTTTGGCCTATCATCTGGAAAAGATGATCACGGCGATGAGCCAGGCTCAGCGGCGGAACGGGATGAGGGCGCGGACGCGCGGGTCGCGGAACCAGAGGCCGCCCCACACGAACAGGCCGAGATAGACGCCGAAGAGTTCGTGGCTGAACAGCGGATTGCCGACACGCACATTGGTGGCGATGGCGCCGCCGAGCAGGCCGGTCTCCAGGATCGCGCCGAGGACGGCGGTCTGCGGGATCAGGTAGAGCACGACGCAGACGGTCTCGAGAATGCCGATGAAGAGGTCGTAGTCGATCGGCCAGCCGAGGCCGGACATGGTCTCGCGCACAATGCCGGGCATAAAGAATTTCAGGCTGGCGGAGAAGAGGAGGAAAGCGCCGACCAGGCCGGAGAGCGTCCAGCCGATGATGGCGTTCCGTCGGGAGGCGGGGGAAATCGGAGTGTCGGTCATGTAAATACTCCTTGTTACGTGGCTAGGACGGACGAGGGAGGTGGCTTCCGACATGGGTCTGGAAGTTTCTCAGCCGCCGCGACGGGTCACCCTCGGCCCCCGCGGGGCGTTCGTCGCCGGAATTGGTCCGCTGGACCAATTCATCCGCTGATATCAGTGTGCCGAGGATCTTGGTTGGGCCGTTATGACCGCCGCGATGCCTATAGTCCCTTCACGATCTCCTCGGTCATTTTCTTGGCGTCGCCGAGCAGCATCATCGTGTTCTCTCGGAAGAAGAGGGGGTTCTCGACGCCGGCGTATCCTGACGCAAGCGAACGCTTGATGAAGAAGACGGTCTTGGCGTTCCAGACTTTCAGGACGGGCATGCCGTAGATCGGGCTGGCCGTGTTGGTTTCGGCGTCGGGGTTGGTGACGTCGTTGGCGCCGATCACGAAGGCGACATCGGCCTGGGCGAAGCTGGAGTTGATGTCTTCGAGTTCGTGGACTTCGTCGTAGGGGACCTGGGCTTCGGCAAGCAGCACGTTCATGTGGCCAGGCATGCGGCCGGCGACAGGGTGGATGGCGTACTGGATGTCGACGCCCTCGGCCTTGAGCTTCTCGGCCATCTCTTTCAGCGCGTGCTGGGCCTGGGCGACGGCCATGCCATAGCCGGGGACGATGATGACCTTCGAGGCGTTCTTCATGATGAAGGCGGCGTCGTCGGCCGAGCCGATCTTCACGGGCTTGGCCGGGCCGCCGCCGGCGGCCGCAGCCGTCTCGCCACCGAAGCCGCCGAGGATGACGGAGATGAAGCTGCGGTTCATCGCTTTGCACATGATGTAGGAGAGGATCGCGCCGGAGGAGCCCACGAGGCTGCCGGTGATCACCAGCGCATTGTTCTCGAGCGTGAAGCCGAGGGCCGCGGCCGCCCAGCCGGAATACGAGTTCAGCATCGAGACGACGACGGGCATGTCCGCCCCGCCAATCGGGATGATGAGGGTGACGCCCAGCAACAGCGAGAGGCCGGTGAGGGCCCAGAACATCCAGGGCTGCGAGCCGCCGGTGGCGACCATCCAGACCACAAGGCCGACGATGGCGGCGGCGATCAGAATATTGAGCAGGTGGCGCGCGGGCAGGATGATCGGCGCGCCCGACATGTTGCCGTTGAGCTTGAGGAAGGCGATCACCGAGCCGGTGAAGGTGAGCGCGCCGATGGCGGCGCCGAGCGAGAGTTCGATCAGCGAGGTCTGGTGAATCGCGCCGGGCTCGCCAATGCCATAGCTCTCGGGCGCGTAGAGCGCGGCGGCGGCGACGAGGACGGCGGCGAGGCCGACCAGCGAATGGAAGAAGGCCACGAGCTGCGGCATGGCCGTCATCTTGATCTTCTGGGCGACGACGGCGCCGATGATGCCGCCAACCGCAATGCCGCCAACGATGATGCCGAGGGTTGCCGGGTCGAGACCATCCGGCGCGCCGCTCCACACCATCCAGAGCGTCGTGGCGATGGCGATCGCCATGCCGAGGATACCGTTGTTGGCGCCGGCGCGGCTGGTCTCGGGGCTCGACAGCCCGCGGAGCGAGAGGATGAAGAGGACGCCCGAGGCGAGATAGAGCAGGGCGGCGATGTTGGCGTTCATGCGTGATCCGGCCCTTCAATGTTCAGCGCGGTGCAGTCCGAAGGACCGGAGCGCCGCTCGGGCGACTGGTTCGCCCCATTCCTGCAGGAAGTGGCCGCCGTCCGCGACCAGCATCGGTTCGGGACAGTTCCGGATGGCGCCGTGGAGCGCCCGCATCACCGGTTCGCCCAGCACCGGATCGGCCTGGCCGATGGCCATGAAGCTTTGCCCACTCCAGCGCTGGCTGAAGAAGGCGACCGACGCGCGGCCATGGTCGACGCCTTCCATCGAGGGGTCGACAGGCACGAGTTCAGGGAAGCGCCGCACGCCCGCCTTGAAGGTGATGTCCGGGAAGGGCGCGCTATACGCGGCGGCCTCCGCAGCGCTGAGCACGTTGGTCCCGCGCCGCATCAGCGCGCCGACATCCATGTCGGGGGTGGCGGCGACATAGGCTTTCCAGGCGTTGAAGCCCGGACCGGGCGATGCGCCCGTGCCGATGCCGGTATTCATGACGAGCAGGCGAGTGATTGCCGGATAATCCTTCGGAAGGGTGAGGCCGAGGAGGCCGCCCCAGTCCTGCACGACGAGGCAGACATTCTCGAGCGCCATTCTCTCGAAGAACGCCGTCAGCGTACTGCGATGGAAGCCGAAGGTGTAGACCTCATCGCGGACAGGCTTGTCAGAGCGGCCGAAGCCGAACCAGTCCAGGGCGATCACGCGGCATCCAGCGGCGACAAACACGGGCAGCATTTTCCGGTAGAGGTAGGACCAGCTTGGCTCGCCATGAAGGCAGAGGAAGGTGACGCCGGCATCGCGCGGCCCTTCATCGACATAGTGCAGGCGGAGACCGTCATGGCCGGACAGGTCGTCGATGTAGCGGGGAGCGTACGGCCAGCCCGGCAGGCCGGTGAAGCGCGCGTCCGGCGTGCGAACGACCGGGCCGAATTCCGGATGATCGAATGCGGCGCTCATGATCGCTTCACTTCGCCTCGGGCCTTGGCGCGGGCTTCTCTTTCTTCTTGTACATCGCCAGCATGCGCTTGGTGACGAGGAAGCCGCCGAAGATGTTGACCGAGGCGAGGCCGACCGCGACGCCGCCCATACCCTTGGAGATCCAGAGGTCGGAGGTGAGCTCCTGGCCCGCGCCGGCCGCAGCCGCGATCAGCGCGCCGACGATGATGACGGAGGAGATCGCATTGGTGACGGCCATCAGCGGCGTATGCAGGGCGGGCGTCACCGACCAGACGACATAGTAGCCGACGAAGATCGCCAGCACGAAGATGGCGAGGCGGAAGATCAGCGGGTCGGCCCCGGCGTTTTCCGCCTGTGCAAAGGCGGGCGCCGCAAGCATGAGGGCAAGGCCGGCCAGCATTGCAATGCGCTTCATGAGCCCTGTTCCTTCCTTGCGACCTTGACGGCGGCTTTCTGCTTCTTCTTTTCGGCGTCCCGCCTTGCGCCCTTGAGGATGTAGCGGACGCCGACCGAGATCATCGCGACGCACACCGCCGCCACGACGAAGGCCGGCAGCGGCGCCGGATCCGGCTGGCTGACGATCTGCACGAACCACACTGCGAGGACCAGGCCCGTTATCGTGAGGATGAACCCGATCGCCTTTGACATTGTGCGTTGTCGCCTCAGCCATCTTTGAGCGACGGATGCACCACCTGGCCATCGCGCGTCAGTACGGCGGCCTTGACGATCTCGTCCTCCCATTTCGGCGAGAAGGATTTGTCCTCGCCTGTCAGCAGCGGCAGCAGAGCGAGGAGATTGCGGGCGTAAAGGGCGGAGCTGTCGGCGGCCACATGGGCGGGCAGGTTGGTGAAGCCGACGACCTTGACGCCATTGACGTCGACGACCTGGTCGGGCTTCGACAGCGGGCAGTTGCCGCCCTGGCTGACGGCGAGATCGACCACGACGGAGCCAGGGCGCATCGACGTCACCATGGCTTCAGTGACCAGAACGGGCGCCGGGCGGCCCGGGATCAGGGCGGTGGTGACGACGATGTCCTGCTTGGCGATGTGTGTGGCGACGAGTTCGGCCTGCTTCTTCTGGTAGTCCGCTGACATCGGCTTGGCGTAGCCGGCGGTGGTCTCGGCCGCCTTGAACTCTTCGTCCTCGACGGCGATGAACTTTGCGCCGAGGGAGGCGACCTGTTCCTTGGCGGCGGGGCGCACATCGGTGGCGGAGACGATGCCGCCAAGGCGCCGCGCGGTGGCGATGGCCTGGAGGCCGGCGACGCCGGCGCCCATGACGAAGATCTTCGCGGCGGCGACGGTGCCGGCGGCGGTCATCATCATCGGCACGGCGCGGCCATAGAGTTGCGAGCCCTCGATCACGGCGCGATAGCCGGCGAGGTTTGCCTGGGAGGAAAGCACGTCCATCGACTGGGCGCGGGTGATGCGGGGGATGAATTCCATGGCGATGGCGACGAGGCCGGCGGACGCCCAGGCGGCGGCGTCCTTCTTCGCGGCGTAGGGGTCGAGCAGGGCGACGAGGGCCGCGCCTCTGGGATAGGTCGCCAGTTCTGCGGCGTCGGGCGCGCGGACCTTGAAGATGGCGGCGGCGCCTTTCAGCGTGTCGGCGGCCGAGCCGATCCTGGCGCCGGCGGCCGCGTAGTCCTCGTCGCGCACGCCGGCGGTGAGGCCTGCGGCGGTCTCGACAGACACGGTGTGGCCGAGGCCGATCAGCTTCTTGACGGAATCAGGCGTGGCGGCGACGCGGGTTTCGCCCGCACGGCGCTCCTTGAGGACGGCTATGTGCATCTGTCCTCCCGCCCCCGGTCAGCCGGGTCTCTAGAGGAATGCCGACCCGAGCCAGATCAGGATCTGGATGAAGACGGCGAGCACGCAGAGGCCGATGACGGTGGCGATCCAGGCGCCGCCCATGTTCATCGCCATGCCGGCGAGGATGCCGAACACGGCAAAGCCGATCATCGCGCCGATCCAGGGCACGTGCATGGTCAGGGTGAAGGTGGCGTAGCCCACGATCAACAGGATCAGCATGCACATCCACGCTGTCGCGGAGCCGAAGCCGCGCCAGCCGGCGCGGCGCGAGGCCATGTCCATGTAGGCGTCGGTATGGGCCGGGGGCGTGACGATCTGGCCCTTCGGAGCGGTTTCGGCGTGCGCCATGCGGAGGCTCTCCCCTGAGATCTGGCCTTGAATTCGCGTGCCGATTTAGCCGTAACGCGGAAGGATGAAAAGCGCGCAGTAAGCCGCACGGCCGGGAAAACCTGCGCATTTCCGGGGGATTCGGCGACCAGCCCCCGAAAAATGGTGCGAACCCGTCCGGGGCGGCTCTTTTAGCCGGCCTTCCTCGTCACGAGGGCGCGACGCGATCCGGCGTCGAATAGCGCCATTCCTGCAGGAGCGTCCGCAGGGCAGCCACGAAGGCGAGGGGCTGGTCGAGCATGACGTGGTGGCGGGCTTCGGGAATCTCGATGAAGGGAACCTGGCGGTCGAGCAGGTCGCGCATGTAGTCGCCGACATCGTCGTCCCAGATGACGGACTTGTCGCCCTTCATCAGGGCGATGCGGCAGCGAGTGGCCTTGAGCAGTTCCGGCGGCTCGCGGGCGACGGTGAAGCGCTGCCAGATGGAGGGATCGAACTTCCACGCCCAGCCATCGCCCGCCTTCTCTCCATTTGGCCCATCGGTCAGGGGCGCCTTACGCAGGCTCCAGCGCGCGATGTAGTCGAGGATGAAGTGGTTGTCGCAGGGCTGCAGCGGGGCAAGGCGGAAACGCGACAGCGCTTTCTCGAGCGTGGGATAGACCTTGTTGCCGCGTACATTGCCTGGCGGACCACGGCGCGGACGGTCGGGCGGGTTCACCGGGCTGTCGACGATGACGATGCCGGTGAAACGGTCGCCATATTCCGCGCCGGTAAGGATGGTGACGAAGCCGCCGAAGGAATGCGAGACGATGATCGGCTTTTCGGCGTGAGCGAAGAGCCCGGCTGCCTCGCACACGGCAAGCTGTTCGCGCGCGAAGGTCTCCATCGCATAGGTTTCGCGCCAGGCTGAATCGCCCATGCCGGAGAAGGTCATGGCGACGACATGGTAGTCGTGGGTGAGATAGGGGGCGACGAAATCCCACCAGTGGGCGTGCGCGCCATTGCCGTGGACGAGCAGGAGGCCGGGCTTCGCCCGATCGCCCCAGCTCTGGTAGTGGATGCGGGCGCCATCGCTGGTTGTGAAAGCGGTTTCGTAGGGCGTGGCGACGGCGTCCTCGAACCATTTCGGCGCCGGCGGCTGTGCGCCGTGATACTGCGCCAGCGGCCCCTGCTCGGCAGGCATCTCCGTCGGCTGGTCGCGGACCAGCTTGTCTCTTCCGTTCGCCATCGACGCCTCCGTTTGCGTAAGCGTGAGTAGGCGCGCGGGACGCGGCGAGCAAGCGGGCAGGCGGCGCAAGAAAACGGGTGGATGTGCTGAGCATCCACCCGGGCCGGCGAGCGCGACAGGGAGGGAACCGACCGCGCGCCGCGAGGTAGGCCTGCGCGCGTCTTTACGCACAGGCCCGTTGGCTCCGCCGGTTTCAGCGAGCGGAAAACTGCACCTGGTCAGGCTGGGATTTGGCCCAGGCCAGGGACAGCGTCTCGATGTTGAGGTTGCGGACCGCGGTCTCGACGGCTTCCCTCTGGCACGCACTGTCGCCGCGGGGGCGAAGAGGCGAGCGGACGTTGGCGTCGGAGCAGGCCCTGCGGGCCCCGATCTCGATGCGTTTCAGAAGCTTCGCACCGCCTGACGGCGACGAGAGGTCGATGTCGCCGTAGGTGACGCGCGCCGACGCTTCCTTGGACGTGGGTCCGGCCATGGCGGCGGGCGCGACGAAAGACAGGACCATGGCGGCGATTGCGAATTTGAAGGTGGAAGACATGACAGTTCTCCTTGGGTTAAGGTGGCTGGAAGAGTGAACGGACCGCACGGGCAGGCTCGGGAGGGGCCGCTGGGATATCTGGTTGGGATGGGTCATTGGCTGTCGTCCCGAGTGAGCGACCCGCTGCGGATCGCCAGGACAGACAGCCCGCTTTTGGCCTGATGAGATTGGACGGCGACCTGATCGTGCTCTGATCGGACGGTGACGGCCGCTGATTTTCGGGTGATTTTCGTGGATCTGGCTCGAGAAGCCGATTTCGAACTTGGCGCGCTGAGGATTCGCCCCTCGGTGCGGCAGGTCGAGATTTCGGGGCGCAGCGAGACGCTGGAGCCCCGCATTCTCCAGGTTCTGGTTGCCCTTTCCCGGCGACGGGGCGAGGTGGTCTCCCGCGAGCAGCTGATCGAGACCTGCTGGAACGGCGTGGTGGTTGGCGAGGATTCGCTCAATCGCTGCATCTACCGGCTGCGCAAGCTGGGCGAATCGAGCGGGGCTTTCGAGGTCGAGACGATCGCCAAGGTCGGCTACCGGCTGCATGTGGCGGCATCGCCAGACACTGTCGCATCGCCCGCCAATCCGGGGCGCACCCCGGATCCGGAGACGGCGGGCAAGCTTCCTGCCTGGCTGACCCGGCCGGTCGTCCTCGCCCTCGCGGCGTTTGCCGTGCTGGCGCTGACTGCCGTGATTTATCTCGGCGTCCGCAACAGCCGGGCGGTCGAGGTGGCGCGGCCGCAGATGGCGCTGGCCGTGCTGGCGTTCGATTCGCCGTCAAACGATCCGGAAATGGAGCGGTTCGCCCGCTCGGTCTCTCTGGCCATCGCCGACAACCTGACGCGAGGCGGACAGGTGCTGGTCAAGCCGAGCCTCAGCCTGGCGCTCACCGGCGCGGAGAAGGCCGGGGCGGCCCAACGGCTCGATGCGCAACTCCTCGTCGATGGATATGTGAGCCGGGAGCGCGACGGGGTGCGTATCGGCGTTCGGCTCGATCACGCGAAGGGGGACTTTACGGTGTGGTCGAGCACGCTCGATGGCGCACTGGACGAGCCAGGTGTGGTCGGCGCGCGCCTGGCCGGGCAGATCCAAACCAAGCTCAGACTTTCTGGCGTGGTGAACCTGCTCAATTCGGGCGAACTGCGCGACGCCGAACGGGCGCGGGCGCTGTTGCTGGTCCTGCAGCGGTCGGATGATGGCGACGATCTGGGCGCCATGGAAGGCACCAAGCGCCTGCAGGAAATCTGGCCGGATGCGACACAGCCCAACTTCATGCGAACGATCGAGACGATGGACGCGCTGCCGATCCTGTCGCGCGCGGACCGCATCATCGAATTCAAGGCTGCGAAGGACGCCGCCCGCCTTGCCCATGAATTTGACGACCGGGAGTCGACCGGCGCTTTCACCGCGACGGCCCTCGCCACGCCCGCCTACGCCTGGGGCGAGCGGATCAAAGGGCTGGAAGAGGCCATCGCCACCGGCCGGTCGGTGCCGCCTACCGCAAATCTCGCGATAAACTATCTGCGCACCGGACGATCATTGGCGGCGCTCGAAAAGACGGGCGATCGCCCGATGACGGGTAAAACGTCGCTGGTCCAGCGTGCCGAAATCTTCATGGCGCTGAACGACAAGACGCGGGCGGACAGAGATCTGTTAGACGGACGCCATCTTTGGCCGCTGCATCCGATCTTTCCTCAAAAATATCTCGAGGCGGCCGCCTGGATGGGATCGCCGGAGGAAGCCGAAACCAGGCTGGCCGATCACGGCGCATGGGCCGTGCCGGATGGGCATCGCATGCTGCTGTCGAAATTCCTCGCGGCGCGGCGTGAAGCCCGGCGCGCCGACGATGTCGAGGAGCAGTGCGCCTCTCAGGCTATCCGGCAGGATGAGACAGCATCGCTCTATTGCCTGTCGGCGCTGGCGGCGCTTGGGCGCACCGACGCCGCGTTCGGGGTGCTCGATATCCTGTTCCCGGAGATTCGCCCGCAGCCCGGAGAGGATCCGGACACACGCTGGCTGGAGGCGCCTGCGGTGGCGTGGGACCCGGTGGTGCTGTACATGCCGTGGACGGCGACGCTGCGGGAGGACGAGCGCATCGTTCCGGTGTTCGAGCGCCTGGGACTGCTCGACTACTGGCGAACGAGCGCGAACTGGCCGGACTTCTGCACGAGCGAGACGCAGTCGGTGTGCGCGCAGATGAAGGGCAAGTAGCTGGACCAGCGCCAGCGGCTGGTCGCTATTTCGCCTTCGGCCTGAACGCGATCATGACGTTTCCGGGCGCCTGGCCGAACATGCCGTAGCCGGAGTTCATGATCAGCAAGCCGTGGGTGGCGATGATCGAGGCGGCGTCGATCGAGCCGCCATTGCCTTCGACGCCGTTGACGCCCTGGTAGGTCTGCGCCGTGTCGTATTTCCAGAACTGCTTGCCGGTCTTGCGGTCGAGGACGTAGAGCCAGCCGTCGAGGCCGCCGGTCACGACATAATCGCCGATCACGGACGGCGCGCCGGAGAGGCCGAACAGGCCGGCGCAGCGCGGCACGTATTTCTTGCGCGCGTCATTGCAATCGGGCGTGACATGGTGGCTCCACGCGATCGAGCCGTCATTGAGGTTGAGGGCGTAGATGCCAGGCTTGATGATATCGGGGTTGTAGGTGGGCTCGCCCGGGATCGGACGGCCGGTGTTGGAGATCGGCGCGTAGACGTGGCTGTCGTCGGCCGCGATGCCCCAGTGGACGCCGCCCATCGCCGTGCCGTGGCCCAGCGACGTGCGCCACACGACCTTGCCGGTGTCGGGGTTCATAGCCCAGACCGAGCCCGACTTCTGGCCGGCGAGCACGAGATCGGTCCCGTTGGGAGAGGTGGCGAGGATGGTCGAGGCGCCGAAGTCGACGTCGCGATAGACGGTGGGGCCTGAGCAGTTCTTGTTGGTCTCGCGGCCGGGCTGGCAGCCGGCATTGTAGACGTCGTCGGCGGTCGCCTGGTGCGACCAGAGGATCTTGCCGGTGTCGAGGTCGAACGACATCAGCGCATCCGTGTTCTCGTGTGCGGGGCCGGAATTGGCCTCGCCGGTGCCGACATAGAGGCGGTTGCGCTTCACATCGAGCGAGGCGGAGTTCCAGATCGGCGCGCCGGAGGGACCCCAGATGAACTGGCCATCGCCGCGGTCCTTGATCGGTTTTGCTTCCGGCATGGTCGCCTGAGCCCAGATCTTCCGGCCGGTCCTGGCGTCGAGCGCGGTGATGCCGCCGCGGGCCTTGCAGCAGACATAGGCGTCGGAAGCGGCGCTCGCGAGTTCGTACTGCGAGACAGGCGCGAAGACACGATCCTTGTAGAGAACCGGCGTCGAGGTCACCATCTGGTTCTGGAAGAACTTGACGTCGGCTTCCCAGAGCTTCTTGCCGGTCTTTGCGTCGATCGCGTGGACGAAGCCGCCCATGTCGCCGACCATGATGATCTTCTGGCCGTTGGACATTTCGCCGTATCCGGCCGAAGTCCGCAGGGCGCGGCCGCCGTCATAGACCCACTGCACGCACGGCCTGTCGCCCGAAATGTCGAGCGCGAAGACGCGGTTGTTGTCGGCCACAGGCAGGAACATGGTGTCGCCGACGATGGCGGCCTGTCCGCGCATCGTGCCGACCTGCGGGAAGGCCATCACCCACGCGACGTCCATGCTGTCGAGATCGCCTGGCTTGAGGCCGGCCTGGGCGAACGACAATTCGCGCTTGTTCGAGTAGTTGAAGCCGAAGCCGGAGACGGTCGCTTTGGATGTGAGTTTCGGCGTGCGCTTGCCGGCGGCGCACATGTTGGGCGCGATCCAGCCGGTGGCGTTCTCTTCCCCGCCCGACACATAGTCGGAGACGTTGGAGACTTCGACAGCGGAGAGCGGTGCGCCCTGCGCGACCATCTTGCCCATGATGAGGGCGTTGGTGACGTAGAGGGCGGAGACGCGCTTGAGGGCGTCGCGCGAGGGGGCCTTCGTGGCTTCCGGATTGTCGTGGCAGGAGGCGCAGTGCTTCTTGTAAATGTCCTCGCCGGCCGCCCTGGAGGCGGCAGTCGCCGTTCCATGGTGGGCGGCGAGGACCAGCGGATCGGCGGAGGCGGCCTGCGTCTCCGGAGCGTTGGAGCAGGACGTGAGCGCGAGAGCCGCGCCGACCGCTAGCGTGGATGTGATCGTCCGGAACATGGTCATCTCCTCCCAGCGACGCCGTCGGAAGTCGCTCAGCTCTTCGGCTTGAATGCGATCATCACATTGCCCGCGCCTTGGCCGAACAGGCCATAGCCGGAGTTCATGATCACCAGCCCGTTGGCGGCGATGATGGAGGCGTTGTCCACGGCGCCGCCATTGCCTTCAATGCCGTTGAGTGTCTTGAACGCCTGCGCCGTGCTGTATTGCCAAACCAGTTTGCCCGTCTTGCGCTCCAGCATGTAGACGCGGCCGTCGAGTCCGCCGGTGATGATATGGTCGCCGATCACGGTCGGCGCGCCGGAGAGGCCGTAGAGACTGGCGCAGCGCGGTACGAACTTCTTCTCTTCCGCCGTGCAGGCCGCCGAGACATGGAAGGTCCAGTCGATCGAACCATCGTTGAGGTTCACGGCATAGAGGCCCGGCTTGATGCTATCCGCCACGTCCTGTCCGGGGATCGGACGGCCCGCATTGGAGATCGGCGCATAGACGTGGGTGTCGTCAGCCGCGAGGCCCCAGTGAACGCCGCCCATCGCGCCGCCTGTGCCGATATCGCGGCGCCAGACGACCTTGCCTGTGTCGGGGTCCATCGCCCACACCGTGCCTGATTTCTGTCCCGCGAGGACGAGTTCCTTGCCGTTGGGCGCCTTGGCGATGATGGTAGAGGCGCCGAAGTCGACATCGCGATACACCGTCTCGTGCTCTTTCGCGCAGTTCAGCCCGCCGCCGCGCGGACCGCAGCCGACATTGTAGACGTCGTCGGCCGTGGCCTGGTGGGACCATTTGATCGCGCCATCCCTCATGTCGAAAGCGATGATGGCGTTGGTGTTCTTGTGCGCCGGCGCCGAGTTGGCTTCTCCCGTGCCCACATAGAGTAGGTTGCGCTTGAGATCGATCGACGGTGAGTTCCACACCGGCGCGCCGGACGGACCCCAGATCATCTTGCCATCGCCGCGATCGCGCAGGGGCTTGGCCTGTTCCATCGTGTGGCCTTCCCACACCCGCTTGCCCGTCATCGCATCGAGCGCGACCACGCCGCCATGGATCTTGCAGCACTCATGGTTGTCCTGCCCCGCCAGCATGATCTCATACTGCGAGGAGGGCGCGATCACCTTGTCGCCGACCAGCACGGGCGTGCCGGTCGAGATCGAGGCCGGGAACAGTCCCATGTGCGTGGCCCACAGCTCCTTGCCGTTCATCGCGTCGATCATGTGAACGAAGCCGCCCATGTCGCCGACCATGACGACTTTCTTCCCGTCCTTGCGCGTGCCGAAGCCCGCGCTGGTGCGCAGCGTCTGCTTGCCCTCATGGATCCACTGGATGCACGGCTTGGCGTTGTCCGATATGTCGAACGCGAACAGCCTGTTGTTGCTCTCGCCCACCGGCAGGAACATCGTGGCGCCCGCGACAGCCGCCTGGCTGCGCATGGTGATCGCGTTCGGGAAGGCCACGACCCACGCCGGCTCCAGCTTGGTAAGGTCCTTGCCTGCAAGGCCGACCTTCGCCGGGTCCAGCGTGCGCGTGTTGCTGGTGTTGAAGCCGAACGTCGCCACGGTTGGCGCTGCATCCAGCTTCGGCGTCGCGCGCGAAGCCGGGCATCGCATCGCCGTTGTCCAGCTGTCGTCCTGCCCGCCGCCCTTCGCGAGATAGTTCGAGACGTCCGACACCTCTTTCGAGCTCAGCCCCACCGCCTGCGGGATCATGATCCCCGTCATCAGCGCGTTGGTGATGTGGCCCGGCGTCAGCCGCGCCAGCGTCGCAGGCGGGGGCGCTTTTGTGGCTTCCGAATTGTCGTGGCAGACGGCGCAGCTCCGCTGATAGACGGCCAGACCCGGATGCGGAACGGAAGGTTCATCCCGGGACAGGGACGGCGTCGCCAGCAGCGTCTGATCCGACTCCGCCATGCCGGGCGGCGGCCCGCCGGTCATGCATGAGGCGAGAAGGGCCGCGCCGAGCACAATGGCGGACGCTAACGTGCGAAGTCTCATGGCGATCCCTCCGGCGATCATGCCCGCTTCAGCGAGCATATCGCAACGGCAGGATCATCGGCCCTACCTAACGCCCGCGTCAACTCGTGACGCGGCGTCAGGAATACGCGTCAGTTCGGCTTCGGCTTGAACGCCAGAAGCATGTTGCCGCCTGCCTGGCCGAACATGCCGTAGCCTGAATTGACCAGCAGCAGGCCGTTCGCGGCGGTGATCGAGTTCGAGTCGATCGCTCCGCCCTTGCCCTTCACGCCGTTGACGCCGTCATACTCCCTGGCGGTCTTGTAGGACCACAGGAGTTTGCCCGTCTTCGAATCGACGACGTAGAGCGTGCCGTCGAGGGCGGCGGCGACCACTGTCCCGTCGATGACCGCCGGGGCGGTCGAGAAGACGGCGCCGCGCCAGCCGCCGCGCGTGCCCGGCGCCGGCGCAGGCGTGCCGGCCGGAGGCTCTGGGTTGAACTGCCATTTGATGGCGCCGGTCTTGGCGTTCAGGGCGTAAAGCCCCGGCTTGATCGACGGATCGCCATCCCACTCGCCCTTGATCGGAACGCCGACGTTCGAGATCGGTGCGTAGACCGTGTCGTTGTCGAAGGCGATGCCCCAGTGGACGCCGCCAAGCGCCGTGCCCGTTCCAAGCGCCTTGCGCCAGACAACCTTGCCGGTGTCGGGCTCAAGCGCCCAGACGGAGCCGGATTTCTGGCCGGCATAGACAAGCTGCTTGCCGTCGGCGTGCGTGCCGAGGATCAGCGAGGCGCCGAAATCGACATCACGGAACACTGTCTCAGGCGCCCTGGTGCAGTTGAGCTGCTCGGGCCTGGGATTGGCCCCGCACCCGGAGTTGAAGATGTCATTCGGCGTCGCGTGGAAGGACCATTTTTCCTTGCCGTCCTTGAGATTGATCGCAATCAGCGCGTTGGTGTTCTTGTGCGCGGGCGGCGAGTTGGACTCTCCCGTTCCGAAATAGATGAGACCGCGCTTCTCGTCGACGACCGGAGAGTTCCAGATCGGCGCGCCAGACGGGCCGAGCAGCGGCTTGCCGTCGCCGCGGTCGCGCTGCCGCGTCGCTTCCGCCATCGTGTCGTAGCGCCATTGCTGCGCACCGGTCTTGGGATCGAGCGACAGGACGTAGCCGTGATTGGTGCAGCACTCATAGGTGTTCTGGGCGGCAAAGGAGATCTCGAACTGCGAGACCGGGACGATCACCCGGTCCTTGAGGATGCTCGGCGTGCCGCTGGTCATCGAGTACGAATATGAACCGACGGGCTTGGTCCACAGCGCCTTGCCGGTGCGCGGATCGACGGCGTGCACGGTCGAGTCGATGCCGGCGAAGACGAGCAGGGGCGTGCCGTCGCCGAGGACGCCATAGGCGATGCTGGTGCGCAGCGGTGAGCCGCCGGGGGTGGCGTAGATCCATTGGACGCACGGCTTGTCCGGGTCGCTGAGGTCGAAGGCGTAGAGCTTGCCGGCGTCGGTTGCCGGATAGAACAGGTTCTTGCCGACGACCGCGCCCTGTGAGCGCATTGTGGTCGCATCGGGGAAGGCGACGGCCCAGGCGAGGTCAAGACTGGACATCTGCGCGGTGGTAAGCCCGGCCTGCTTCGCCGTCAGCTTGCGGGTGTTGTTCGCGTCATAGCCGAAGTGCGTCGAGGTGGCGGCGCCGGGACCTTCGAGATCGACAGCGGCGCGCGCGCCGGTGCACATCATGCCCGGGGCCCAATCGACGGATTTCGATGTGTCGCGGCCGGTGATGAAGCTCACGACATTGCCGCGCTGCTCGGCGGTGAGCGCGGCGCCGACATCCTTCATCTTGCCCTGCGTGAGGGCGTAGTTGGCGAACTGGAAGCTCATGCCCTTGAGGTTGTCGCGCGACGGCGCGCGGGTCGTTTCCGTATTGTCGTGGCAGGCGGCGCAGCTGGCCTTGTAGACGGCCTCGCCGGGATGGACGCCAGGGGAGACGGCGACCTGTTGCGGCGCTGTCCGGGCGACGGGGGCCGGGGCAACAGGCGCTGCAACCTGTGCAGCAGGTGCGGAAGCGGCAGGCGCTGCGGTCTCCGGCGTCTGACACGACGCGAGTGCGACCATCGACACGCAGCCGAGCGTCGCCGCCAGCAGGGATCTAGCCATGTATTCCTCCCATACGCGCGTCGCCTGGGCTGCGACTGCGCTCCGATACGTCTTCGGGTGCAACCTGCCCCAGCGGGAGCGGATTGCAAAGGGAGCCGGGGGAAGGGATTGCGCGCTTGTGTTTGACCTGCAGCAAACATGCGCCACATTGCAGACAGATGGTGGGCTGCGGCATGGCGGCGAGACGCCAGGCGAGGGAGCGCGCCGATGAAGCGATTTCAACCGGCGCCGGCCGTTGCCGTCGCGCTGATGATGCTCTCGGCCTGCGGCGGCGAGGCGCCGGCGCCGGCAGCGAGCGCGCCTTCGGCGACAGAAGATCCTGCAAGCGCCGCGCCTGCAATCGAACCGGTCACGCCGATCGACTATGCCGCGCCGGCGGCATGGCTCTGCCGTCCCGAGGTCGAGGACGCGTGCGAGCAGGATGCGACCGCGACGGCGGTGTCGGCCGACGGCAGGCTCAGCCGCGACAGGTTTGCGCCTGCCGCCGATCCGCCGATCGACTGCTTCTATGTCTATCCCACCGTATCGCGCGACGAGACGGGAAATTCGGATGCAAGCATCGGCCCTGAAGAGAGGGAGATTGCGCGCCAGCAGGCGGCGCGCTTCGGGTCGGTGTGCAGGATCTACGCGCCGGTCTACCGGCAGGTGACGCTGCCGGCGCTGCGGCAGATGATGCGCGGCGACGCGCCTGCCACCAATCGGGACATGGCCTATGCCGACGTGAAGTCCGCGTGGGATCGCTATGTCGCCAACGACAATGCGGGCCGCGGCGTCGTGCTGATCGGGCACGACCAGGGCGCAGGCGTTTTGACGCGACTCATCGCCTCGGAGATCGACGGCAAGCCGGTGGCGGACCAGATGGTGTCGGCGCTGCTGATCGGAACAAATCTCGAAGTCACTGGCCCGCACGATGCAGGCGGGTCGTTCACGGAGATCGGGCTTTGTGTCTCGGACGAGGACATCAATTGTGCGATCTCATATGTTTCCTTCCGCGCCGATGCGCCGCCGCCGGCAGACTCGCTGTTTGGCAAGGCCGAGCAGCAGGGCATGAGCGCGGCCTGCGTCAACCCGGCGGAGCTTGACGGCTCAGGCGGCGCGCTCAAGGCCATGCTGCCGATCGGCGCCGGACTCATCGCAGAAGCGGGCCAGCCTGGCCCGTGGACAAGCGACAATCCGGTAATCGACACGCCGTTCGTGACGCTGCCGGGGATGCTGAGCGCTCAATGCGTCAACAGGGGCGGGTTCAGCTATCTCGCCATCACCGTAGCAGCCGACCCGGCGGACAAGCGCACGGACACGATCGCGGGCGATGTGATGGCCGGCGGCAAGGCGGCAGCGAACTGGGGGCTGCACCTGATCGACATGCACCTCGCCATGGGCAACCTCGTCGATATCGTGAAGTCGCAGTCGAAAGCCTACGCCTCCCGGGCGATCTCACGGATCCAGCACCCACAGGATGACAAGTAGGGCTTCCCCTCCGCACGGCGGCGTCCCATCTTTGGCCCATGACCGGGTGGATCATCGCCGCCGCAGAACTGCGTATCCCGTGGGAAAGTTCTTTCGCCGCGCACCGGATGATCGTGGTCGCCGATCCGAAGCTGGATGCGGTGCGGCAGATCAACGGGCTGGCGAGCTGGTATGACCGGCAGGGCCAGCGCTGGCGGCACAAGCCGATCGGTTACCTCAGATCGGACCGGCTGCGCGGCTATGACACACTTACCCATCCGCGCACCTACCTGCCGATCAACGGCGTGAGGCTGGGGTCGCGTGCGGTGGTGCGTGCGATCGAGCGTGGCGCGGTACGGGTTCTGGCGCAGGGGCTGGGGGAGGCGGAGGTGCATGCGCAGCTTGCGCCCGCGCTGGAAGCGATGAAGCAGATCAACGCGTTGAGTCACGGGCCGGAGGGCGGGGCGGGGTTGCCCTACCCCTTCCTCGGCTTTGGGCCGAACTCGAACTCGTTCTTTTCGACGCTGCTTCACGCCATGGACTTCGACGAGCCGTCCTTCGCGCGGCCGGCGCGCGTGGTTCCCGGGGCGCGGGGCCTGCTGTTGCCGCAGGACGTGCTGGCCTCGATCCGTCAGTCGAGGTCTTCGACCAGCGGGGCGAGGAAGCCGGTGAGCGCTGCCGCCATGGCCTCGACGCCGTCGGCAGTGGGGTGAAGGCCGTCATCGAGATGGAGTTCCGGCCTGCCGGCGATAGGCCCGAGCATGTTCTGGAAATACGGCACGCCGAATTCCTTCGCGAGATCGGGATAGATCGCCGCGTAGGCTGCCTCGCGCGCATCGGCTGACTCGTCCGGCAGTGCGACGCCCACCAGCACGGCGGGAATGCCGTCTGTCTTCGCACGAGTGAGGATGGCGGCGAGGTTCTTCTTTGGCGTTTCCGGCGGCAGGTTCTGCAGGAAATCATTGGCGCCCAGCGCCACCACCAGCATGGCGGCGTGCGATCCGGCGACGCTCCAGTCATACCGGTTGAGGCCGTCGGCGGTCGTGTCGCCTGAGACGCCGGCGTTGACGAATCTAGCCTTGACGCTTCGCGCGTCGAAATCCCGCTGCAGGGCCGCGGGCAGGGCGCTGCCGGAAGGCAGGTTGTAGCCCGCCGTCAGGCTGTCGCCGAGCATCACGATGACGGGAGCGCCCTGCTTCATGTCTGCCTGCGCCTGATCCCCTGCACTGACCTGTGTGGCGAGGCTGGATGCCGCTTCGGGCGCCTTCTGTCCGCAGGCCGCGGCGAGACTCGCGATCAGCAGAAGTCCGGTCCAGCGCATGGTTTTCCAACTCTTGCCGTTTTCGCCGCGAGGCCGCATCAAGCCACTGGCGCGATATAGCGCAAGCGTTCGGCGGCGCCTCCCCACGCCTTGCGGGAATCTGCATTGGACGCCGCACTGAAGCCAGCCCTGGCGCTCGATGATGTCTTTCTGACGCTGCCGGCTGCATCGGGGCCGGTGGAAATCCTGAAGGGCGTTTCGTTCCGCGCTATGCCGGGCGAGAGTGTCGCGGTCGTGGGGCCGTCAGGGTCGGGCAAGTCGTCGCTGATCGCGGTGGCGACCGGCATCGAGCGGGCGACGAGAGGGAATGTCACGCTGCTCGGAGAGAGCCTTGCGGGCAAGAGCGAGGACGGCCTCGCGCGGCTGAGGCGAGGGCGGGTGAGCCTGGTGTTCCAGTCCTTCCACCTCCTCGGCACAATGAGCGCCCTCGACAATGTGCGGGCGCCGCTTGAGATCGCCGGCCTGGACAATGTCGATGCGCTGGCGAGGTCCGGGCTGGAGGCTGTCGGGCTTGGACCGCGGCTCGATCACTTCCCTGGGCAGTTGTCTGGCGGCGAACGGCAGAGGGTGGCGGTCGCCCGCGCGCTTGCGAGCAACCCTGCCATCGTCTTTGCCGACGAGCCGACGGGAAACCTCGATCGCGCCTCCGGCGCGATGGTCGCCGACATGCTCTTCAACATCGCGAAGGAGCGCAATGCGACGCTGGTCGTCGTGACCCACGACAGTGAGATCGCCAAGCGGGCCGACCGCATCGTCGAGATGAACGACGGGAGGATCGTTTGAGCGCCTCGCGCGCCTGGCTGCGGATTGCGCGACGCGAACTGGCGGGCGGACTGGGCGGATTCTGGATCTATCTGGCTTGCCTCGCATTGGGCGCGTGGGCGATTGCGGCGGCGGGGTCGATCACCACGAGCTTTACGCGCGGGCTGGAGATCCAGTCGCGCACACTGCTGGGCGGCGATGCCGCGGTGCAGATCTCGCAGCGTGAGGCGAGCGCGGAAGAGCGCGCCTGGCTCGAGGCGCGCGGCGAGGTGGCGGAGGCGGCGCAGGTCGACCTGATGGCGCGCAAGGGCGAGAAGGTGCGCCAGATCGATGTGCGCGGCGTCGACGGCAAGTTTCCTCTGGTCGGGACGTTCGGGTTCAACGACGGCGCGCCGGCTCTGGCTGATGTCCTTGCGAACAAGAATGGCGTGTGGGGCGTTGCAGCGAGCCAGAGTCTCCTGGACGAACTCGGCATCAAGATTGGCGAGCGCGTGTCGCTTGGCGATTTCGAAGTGGAGGTGCGCGCGCTTCTGAAGCGCGAGCCTGACCGTATCGGCGAGCCCGGCATGTTCGAGCCGCGTGTGGTGATTGCGATGGACGCGCTGAGGGAGGAGGGACAGCTTTCGCCTGGCCGCCTGTTTCGCACAGCCTATCGCCTTGTGCTCAAGCCACCGTATCTCGCGGGGTTCGAGGACGAGGTAAAAGAGAAGTGGGAGAAGGCAGGGCTGCGTTATCGCGGGCCGGAGGAAGCCGTCGATGGCCTCAACCGGCTGCTCGACATGCTCAACACCTTCATGTCCGTGATCGGCATTGCGGCGCTGGTGGCGGGAGGCGTCGGCGTGGCGCAGGCGACATCGTCGTTCCTGGAGTCGCGCATCGATTCGATTGCGGCGCTGAAGGCGCTCGGGGCTGACTCCGGGACGATCCGGGCCGCCTACGCCGCGCAGCTTGGCGTGCTGGCGAGCCTCGGCGCAATCATCGGGGTGGCGCTGGGCGCGGCGTCGCCGTGGCTGCTCAAGACCATCACGGGCGACGTGATTCCGTTGCCGACGGAACTTTCGCTCTATCCCTGGCCGCTGCTGAAGGCGTTCGTCCTGGCGCTGCTCGCTGCCGTGATGTTCGTGGCGCCGCCGCTGGGTCGGGCGCGGGCGACGCCGCCGGCGGCGCTGTTCCGTCGCGAGGGCGGGGAAGCGATGGGCAAGTCGCCGGCGCTGGAACGCTGGATCGCGGCGGCGGCCGCGGCGGGACTGGTGATTGTCGCAACCCTCGGGTCGGTCGAGCCGGTCATGGTCCTGCTGCTGCTGGCGGGGGCGGGGGTCGCCTACGGTATCCTGGTCGGCGCTGCGCTGCTGGTGAAGCGCGCGGCGCATTGGGCCTCCAAGCGGGCGCGCGGCTATATGCGGCTGGCGCTGGCCAATCTAGGTGGACCGGGATCGCTCGCTCCCGTCGTCGCGCCTGCGCTGGGCCTCGGCCTTGCGCTGATGAGCCTGGTTGCGGTCATCCAGACCAACCTGCTCGGCCAGTTGCGCGACACAGCCCCGGCCAATGCGCCTTCGGTGATTTTTCGCCAGATTCCACATGATGCGGCGGCAGAGTTCGATGCAGTCATCGCCACATTCGGCGTCGATCTTTCCGATTCCAAAGCCTACCAGCGCGCGCCGTTCATCCTCGGCCGCGTGATCTCGCTGAAGGGCGAGCCGCTGGACGAAGAAAAAGTTTCGCCGGAAGAGCGCTGGGTGACGCGCGGTGAGACGGCGATGACGGTGCTGGGGAAGCGCCCGCCGGAGGTGAATGTGCGGCAGGGCAAATGGTGGCCGGCCAACTATTCCGGGCCGCTGCTCGTCTCTGTCGAAGAGGGCGCCGCCAAGGGGCTCGGCCTGCGCATGGGCGACACGGTCGGCTTTCGTATTTTCGGCCGCGAACTTGAAGGCGAGGTCGCCTCGATCCGCAAGGTCGACTGGGCCGGATTTGGCCCCAACATGGCGTTCATACTTTCGCCTGGCACGATGGAGGCGGCCAAGCCCTTCCACACCGCCATCGTCATCGTCGAGCCGGACCGGGAAGCCGATCTCATCCGCTCCGTCGCCGACCGCTGGCCGGAGGTTCTGGCGTTCCAGCTTCGTCGCACGCTCGCAACGGCGGCCGATCTCTTCGGCCAGGTTTCCCTGGCCGTGACGGCGCTGGCCTCGGTCGTGACGACGGCGGGCGTGCTTGTGCTCTTTGGCGCATTCGCTGCAGCGGCACGGAAGCGCCGGCGCGAGTCAGCGTTGCTGAAGGTGTTTGGCGCTACGAGGCCTGCGATTCTGGGACTCTACGCCTTCGAGTTCGCGCTTGCGGCATTCGCCGCTGCAGTTCTCGGCGCCGGGATGGGCATCGCTGCGGCTCACCCGATTGTGATTCAGGTGTTCGAGGCGCAGTGGCGGTTCGACTGGGGACCCGTGCTGACGGTAGGAGTTATTGCCATCTTCGCAGCGGCGGCAGGCGGCGCAGCCGTGGGTTGGGCCACATTGTCCAACTTTCCTGCACGAGTATTGCGCTCGGCCTGAAGGTCAGTATGTTGCCCCCAGCGTCAGCCCGACGCGGTAAATCCTCGTGAAAGTCGCCCGCAGAGGTCTGTGGAGACGCAACGGAAAATCGTGACGAGGGCGTTTTGGATGTGTTGGGCGTACGGGGAGGAGTCATGAAGAAGCTCGTATCTACTCTAGCATTGGCGACAGTTCTGGCGGCCTGCCAGACGCCCGCCGCAACAGACACAACCGCAACCGCTGCACCTTCGATGCCCGCCGCGAAGGCGGCGTACAAGGCGGCTCGCGGACCGGATGGCGTTCACCCGGATCTCAACGGCGTGTGGCAGGTCCTGAACACTGCCAACTACAACGTCGAAGCCCACCCGGCGCAGTCGGCGCTGCAGCTTCGCCCCGGCCCGTACGTTCCGGTTCCGGCTGCCGAGGTTGTCGCGCTTGGGGCCATCGGCGCTGTGCCCGCTGGCATCGGCATCGTCCAGGGTGACGGCAAGATCCCGTACAACGCGGACGCGCTCAAGATGCGCGACGAGAACCGCGCCAAGGCGGTCGAGAATGATCCGGAAGTGAAGTGCTACCTGCCGGGCATTCCGCGCGCCAACTACATGGACAAGCCGTTCCAGATCTTCCACTCGGACAAGGCCGTGTTCTTCGCTTACGAATACGCAGGCGCCGTGCGCAACGTGTTCCTCGAAGATCCGGGCGAAGCTCCGGTCGACTCGTGGATGGGACAGTCCTACGGCAAGTGGGATGGCGACACGTTCGTGATCGAAGTGACCGGCCTCCTGCCTGACTCCTGGCTGGACCGTTCGGGCAACCTTCACGGCTCCACGACCAAGGTCGTCGAGCGCTGGACGCCAACCTCCGACTTCACGATGCGCTATGAAGCGACGATCACGGACGAAGAAGTCTACACCAAGCCGTGGACGATCGCCTTCAACCTCTACAAGCGCACGGGCGAAGACGCACAACTGCAGCAGTTCAAGTGCGTCGAGTTCGTCGAGGAGCTGATGTACGGCCACCTGCGCAAGAGCCCGCTGCCGGGACCTGCGCTGGACCGCGCCAAGCGTGAAGCCGCCGAGCGCGCCAAGGAGGGCAACTAACACAGGCTGTCTTCGGCGCGGTTTCGAGGGAATTCTTCGCAGCCGCGCCGACGGCGCCAACAGACGCCCACGTTGAACAAAGCGTGAGCAAAGCTTGGGCGCCTCGGCCTTCCGGGGTGGTTTGGACCAAAACACTGGCTGAATCCGGGTTCTCTGGCCTCACGGCGTTCCGGAATCTCGAGAATACCTCGGCAGGCAGTGTATCAGTTGATCCCTTGAGGGCCGGAAGACCCGGTTGTACAAGGGATTACAAGTTTGGATGGCGAGGGCGGGCAGGCTAACTAATCCCGCGCCGAGTCTTCAGCAGATACTGGCGGTTGGCGCCGCTGGATCAGGAGAGGAAGTAGATGAAGAAAACTGCCCGTCTCGCGGTTGCTGGGGTGGCTCTCGCCGCTCTCACGACCCTCGGCGCCGGCACGGCGGCCTATGCCCACCACGCCTTCGCGGCGGAATTCGACGCGGAAGCCCCGGTGCTGCTGAAAGGCTCCGTCGTGGTTGTCGAGTGGGTTAACCCCCATACTTGGATCCACATCAAGGTTCCGGACACGGATACAAAAGGCAAAGAGAAGAAGGGCACGACCTTCAACTGGGCGATCGAAGGCGGCACGCCGAACACGCTGCTGCGCACCGGCATCACCCGCAACTCGCTGAAAATCGGCACAGGCGTCGTGGTCCGCGGCTACCAGTCGAAGGATGCGCTCTGCGACATCCACCCGAAGACCAAGGTGAAAACCTGCAAGGCCAATGGCCGTGACGTGACCTTCCCGAACGGGTGCAAGCTGTTCGTCGGTTCGTCGGGCACGGGCGCTCCGCGCGATGGTTCGGACCAGAGCGAAGGCGGCAAGGCCAACGAGTGCAACTCGGCTGCCCCGGCCTGATCGGTCGAACAGCTTAGCCAAGACTACCGGAACCGCCGCTCCAAGGAGCGGCGGTTTTCGTTTGCCCTTCTGATCGCCGCCTGCAGGACGAGCGGTGGCATCAGCCGACGATCCCTCGCGTCCATGCGAGAGCGCCGCTGCTGATGCCGACCTGGATTGGCTGCTACCGCCGCCGTGCCGGCGGTGTTAAGGTCGAACTTCGCTGCGCACGCGGCACCAGGATCTGTCATGCAGGCCAGCCGGACTTTCGCTCTGGTCTTGTGGCTCGCGGTCGCGCCGATGGCGCTTGCGCAAGCGGCCTACATCGCGCCGCGCGCCCAGGACGGCCATGCGGATCTCGAGGGCGTCTGGATAAGCCGCTGGCTCACGCCGCTGGAGCGGCCCGCCGGCATTTCGGTGCCGGCGCTCGGCGAGGGGGAAACCAGGTCGGCCGAGGCGGCCGAATGGCGACGTCACAACGCGATCGATCCCATAGAGGGAACCGACTCTTTCGAGTTTTCCCACTTCGTCGTGGTTCGCGGCGAGCGGCGCTCCTCGCTGATCGTCGATCCGGCTGACGGCCGGCTGCCCTACACAGAAAGTGCGCGCGCGTTCAGGATCGGCGCGCGACCGCAAACAGGAACGGACGGGCCCGAACAGCGCGCCCTCAACGAGCGCTGCCTGAGCGGCGGCAACGGCTTCGCCCCGCACCTGACAGCTCCATCGGGCAATATCCGGCAGATCGTCCAGACGCCGAAGGACATCATGATCTGGACCGAGCTACTGAGCCAGCTCCGCGTCATCCCGGTCGATGGCCGCGTCGAGACGGCGGCCCGGCGCGAGAAGGTCAGCGGACGATGGGATGGCGACGTGCTGTTGGTCAGCTCGACGGGATTTGCCGATGTCGTGCGCGGCGTGCGCGGCTCGCTGTTCCCCGTCACGCCCAGGACGCAGATCATCGAGCGCTTCGCCCGGACCGGACCGAACGAAATCCTCTACACCTTCACGGTGACGGATCCCGCGCTCTACACCCAGCCATGGACCGGCGAGACGATCATGCAGCGCACCAGCGAGCCGATGTACGAATTCGCCTGCCATGAGGGCAACTACGGCCTCGCCAATATCCTGAGCGGGGCCAGGGAGACGGAGAAGCGCGCGGCGAACGCCGCCGCCTCGAAACCGAAACAGAGCGGCAAGCGGCCGGCTGCGCCGAAGTGACGGGGCGGCCGGCGCGTGATAGTCAGCGCGCAAACGGAGCACCTTCCATGCGCTTTGCGCTCGCCGCTCTCGCTGTCCTGCTTGCTTCGCCTGCTGTTGCCCAGGCCTACAAGCCTCCGCGCGATGCAGATGGGCGCCCGGATTTCCAGGGCGTGTGGGAAAATCGCTGGCTGACGCCGCTAGAGAAGTCGGCGCGGCTCAACACGCTTGTCGTGACGCCTGAGCAGGCGCAGGCCGTCGTCAATTCGGCGCGCCAGGTGGCCAAGCAGCTTGGCGAACTTGCCAACGACCCCGAGGCTGGCGATCCGGATGCACATTCGCTCGCGGTCGTACGCGGCGAACACCGCACGCGCATGCTGGTCGAGCCGGCGGATGGCCTGCTGCCTTACACGCCCGAGGCGCAGAAGGCGATGATGGCCCAGCAGGCCTGGTTCACCCAGCGCGTGATGACCGGGCGCGGCGAGGGGCCGGAGGACCGGCTGACATGGGAGCGATGCCTGGCCGGCATGGGCCAGGCGCCGCTGCTCTATGGCTGGGCCGTCGCCTCCTTCCGCCGCATCGTACAGACCAGGGATGCGCTGGTGATCTGGAGCGAGGCTGGCGGCGAGACGCGCATCGTCCGCATCGGAGACCAGCCGCGTCCCGCCAGCATGGCGACCTTCATCGGCGATTCGGTCGGGCGCTGGGAAGGCGACACGCTCAGGGTTGAGACGACCGGTTTCCGCGCAGACGACCAGTTCCGCATGTTCATCGCAGGGCGCCCGATCATGGTTGGGCCGAAATCGAAAGTCGTCGAATGGTTCTCGCGCGTCTCTCAGACGGAGCTGAACTACCGGTTCACGGTCGAGGACCCGGCCATTTACGCCAAACCTTGGCTGGCGGAGTACTCAATGGTCGCCTCGAAGGGGCCGACGTTTGAATTCGCATGCCACGAGGGCAATTACGGCCTGCAGAACATCCTGTCCGGCCAGCGCGAGATCGAGCGACGGAGGGCCGCGCAAGCGGCCCCCGCCAGTCCGGCGGCCGTGAAGGGCGGCCAGTAGTTCTCCCGTTGATGTGACCGGTTGCCGTCGCGGCGGACGATGCTGGCGATGTTGACGCCCCGTGGGCGCCCGGCGCCAGATGGCGCGCACGACGCCGGAAGACGGCGCGCCACAATCAGGAGATAGTCATGAAGCGGGCGCTGTTGAGCCTGGGAGTTCTCACGCTTGCCTTCGGACTGGCGCCGTTTCCGGGGGCGCTGGCGCAGGATGCCTACAAGCCGCCGCGCACCTCCGACGGGTTGCCGGACCTGCAGGGCGTCTGGACCAATGCCAGCCTCACCACGCTGGAACGCCCCAGCCGCTTCAAGTCTCTGACGATCCCTGCCGCCGACGCCGCCCAGATGGAGCGCCAGCGCGCCAATGCGATGGCGGCGTCCAACGCCCGCACCAATCCCAAGGAGGGCGCCCCGACCGACGGCAACAGCAATGCCGGCTACAACACCTTCTGGATTGACCCAGGTACGCACTATGGCGTGGTGAAGGGCGAGGTTCGTTCGTCATGGATCATCGACCCGCCGGACGGGCGCATTCCATACACCAAGGAGGCCATGGCCTTCTACAATGCACGCCTCGGCAAGGTGCGTGCGACGTTTGACGGGCCGGAGATCCGGCCGCAGGGCGAGCGCTGCATCGTCGGGTTCGGGTCGACGGGCGGGCCGCCCATGGTCAACGTGCTCTACAACAACAACTATCAGATCGTGCAATCGCGCGATCATGTGGTGATCATGGCGGAGATGATCCATGACGCCCGCATTATTCCGATCGGCAAGAAGCACGACGCGGCGTTCCCGAAATGGCTGGGCGATTCCGTCGGCTGGTATGAGGGCGACACGCTGGTGGTCGAGACGGTGAACTTCCATCCCGACATCCGGGTGCGGCCGAACATGGGCGACAGCTTCTATGTCGGCGAGAACCCGACGATCACCGAGCGGTTCACGCGCGTCGGGCCTGACGCCGTCCACTACGAGTTCACCGTCGCCGAACCCAAGGCCTTCACGAAGCCGTGGAAAGCCGAGATGACGCTGCGCGCAACGCAGCAGAAAATCTACGAATACGCCTGCCACGAAGGAAACTATGCGCTGCCGGGTATTCTCGCCGGCGCGCGGCAGGACGACCGCGAAGGGCGGGTCACCAAGGCGGCGGGCGACGCAGAATAGAAAAAGCCCCGGCGAGTGATCGCCGGGGCTTTTGATTTCAGCCTGTCAGGAAGATCAGGATGCGAAGCCGATCCAGCGTCCGCCGGCGGCGACGGTGAACCAGGTGAGGATGGAGAATAGCGCGATCAGCTTGGCGAGCGGGCTCGCCGCGTCCGCCTTGCCCTTGTAGAACTCCCATCCGTAGAGCCCCATCAGGATCAGCGTCGCGGCGATCATGATGTAGCGCGATATCTCGTCGAACACCGGCTCGTAGGTGTTGAACCCGACGATCCCGTACATCAGGAACTGTCCGCCGAAGAGCAGGGTGAACGCCCCGGCGGCGATCCAGCGTGTGCGCTGTCCGAAGATCACCAGGATGCCGTAGCCTGCATAGAGCGGATGGAACAGGCCGGGCGCGGAGATTTCGTCGGTTGCAAACACGCCGAGCGCGTAGGCCCAGAGCAGGAAGGCAACGCCGCCCGCGGCGAGGATCGGCGTCGAGGTCTTGCCTTCGTTCCTGGCGATGGCGTTGGTGACGCCGAACGAGAAGACGCACGCCGCGATCAGCGAGATGATCTTCACGAAGAACGGCACCGACTTGTAGAGCTTGTCCGAGTTCAGCATGCCGATGATGATGCCGGTGCCGAGAACAATGGCGAGGCCGGTGATGAACCACGGGCGCAGGTTTTTCTCGAGCGTCGATGGCCGTTCATCGACAAGGCCGGCGCCCAGCAGGCGCAGGTTGAGCAGGATGACGGCGCCGCCCATGAGCGCGAGGCCCACGAGGTGGAGCGCGCCGAACGGCGCGTAGACGTCCTGCAACATGGAGATCGGCCACACCTTCGGCATATTGGCGACGAAGTCGGCGGAGCCGGGGATGCCTTTGAAAAGATCTTCGAAGGTCATTGGATCAGCCTCCCTGGCCAGGAGCAGGTTGCGCCGGAGCGGGCGCATCAGGCGGAAGTGAATCTGCGGGCGCCGCGTCCGTTGCGGGCGTCTCCTCCGCGGGCGTTTCGCCTTCGGCCGGCGTCTCGCCGCCCTCGGGCTGGTCGTCCAGGTAATCGAGCTTCTGCGCGCACTCTTCCAGGACGTAGACGAGCGAGCCTGGCGGCGTCTTCTCGCAGTTGAACCAGTCATAGGCGATGAGGCGGCCGAATATGATGACCAGAAGCCAGCAGGTCAGCGAGGCGGCGCCGGAGAGGCGCACCTTGAGCGGGGGATAAGACGGCTTCCGGACATGCAGCAGCCAGACCAGCGAGGCGATCACTGCCAGGGTGGAGAAAAGCAGGAGCAGGACCAGCGTGCCGTCGAAGAACGGGTGGATCACCACCGATGCGACGGCCGTCAAAAGCGACACCGCGATGGCCGCCAGCGGCAGGACAGCCTTGGACCATGGCGTCAGCGCCGGCGCCGGATTGGGCGGGTTGTCCCATTCGGCCTGACTCTTCTGCACCGTGTGGTGAAACCAGAAGATGTTGATCACGGCGAGGATCAGGAAGACCATCTTCAGCCGGAACCAAAGATTGTGGTAATAGAGCAGGGGGTCGCGGCCTACAAAGGCGATGATGCCGGTGATGACCATCAGGCCGAAGGCGGCTGTGGTGATCGGCAGAACGCGATCGTTCAGCTTCGAAAATGGCATGCTGGTGAAGGCGAGGCCCATCATGCGCAGGTCGATCAGCCAGATCGTACCGGCAAAGAACATGATCGTCAGCACGTGGGTGCCTTCGATGACGTTCCACATGAACAGGGATTCGTGCAGCTGATGCGACCAGGACTGCCCTTCGGGGCCGAAACGCCCGAGATCCTCCTGTATCCATTTCACAAGATCATGGAACAACGTCTATCTCTCCCCGTCGGTGCGCCGGCAGTGACCCGGCTGCACGATTTTTGATCCGTCCTTCAGGTCGTAGTCCACAGAGCGTGTTGCGGGAGCATCCTGCCGCGCCTTGATCCAACTCAAGTCGCGCCGGAGATGCTCCGCAGAGATCATTGATTTGGCGGCGGCGTCCTGTTGGGAAGGACGGGCAGTTTCGAGAGCGGTCCGGGCTCGTCGCCCTGTACGTAGTGGGCATGGCAAATGACGCATGCCTCATAGATTTCGCTGCCGGCCTCGAAAAAGGCTTGCTTGTCCTGCTTCAGGGCGGCCGCCTGGGCCTTCTTTGCGGCGTCGTAGAGCATGTGGGCATTGTCGACCCACCTGCGGTCGTCGTCTGGCGGCCGGCCTGGCAACAGAAGGATGTTGGCGGCTTCGGCAAGCGTGAATGCCGCGCTTTCCGTCGCCACCCAGCCGGCTTCGTCCGTGGGGAACAGCTCATGCGTTCCGTCCTTGTCGATCAGCCAGCCCTGATGATTCCAGACGCCGAACGCGCTGTAGTCGATCACATGGGCCATCACATCCTTGATGCCGGTGTCAGCACGGAAGTCGGCGATCGTCGCGCCTCCCATGCCCGGGGCTGTGGCGCCGCCGGGCGAGCGTGAGACTGGGGCTTCGGTTTGGGGCGAGCAGGCGGCAAGCAATGCAGCCGCAGCGATCGCAGCGCCCACGGTGGAGCGGATCATGGTTTCTTCCCCTGGCGTTATCCGCACCTGCCTCTGACGGGCCTTGGCGCGGCGAGATTGCACACAATCCTCCACCTGACCAAAGGGTAACCCCGGGGCAGGCCTCTTGGCGATGGTCTAGGTGTCGCACATTCAGATGTCTAACGCACGGCTCCGCCCCCTCCGTCGTGTTGTGCTGACCCTTCCCTCGGAGCGCGAAATGGCCCTAGAGAAGGGAAACCGCCGCGTATTGAAGCTCAGACATGGGCGCGCAGGCGAATCGACGAGGGAGAGCGACGTGACCAGCAAGACATGGCTCAGGACGATGCGGGGAACAGCGGCGGCGATCGCCCTGGCGCTCGCGGTTGCGGGCTGCGCAAGTACCCCGAAAGTCGCCGATCCCAGCGAAACCTCGCTGGTCCGCGGCGATGCGGTGGCGCTCGGCTTCGACCAGAACAAGCTCAACGACATCCGCGTGGCGCTCAATGCCGACGTGCAGAGCGGCAAGATTCCCGGCGCCTATCTGCTGGTCGGGCGCCATGGACAGGTCGCCTTCGCGCAGGGCTTCGGCGTCCAGGGGCCGGGCCAGACGACGCCCGCCAGCGAGGAGACGATCTATCGCATCTTCTCGATGACCAAGCCGGTTGTCGCGGTGACGGCGATGACGCTGGTCGAGGAAGGCAAGCTCGATCTCGACGCTCCGGTCTCGAAATACCTGCCGGCGTTTGCGGACGTGAAGATCTACCAGAAAGACGGCGCGGCGATTCCGGCGACGAAGCCGATCCTGATCCGGCAGCTGATGAGCCACACGTCCGGCATCATCTATTCCTTCATCCAGCCGCAGCAGCCGATATCGAAGGTGTGGGTTGCGGGCGGAGAGGGCCGCCAGGACCTTTCCGCGAAGGATTGGTCCGAGCAGGTTGTCGCCAAGCTGCCGATGGTCGCCGAGCCAGGCGCGGCCTGGAACTACTCCCAAGGCCTCGACGTGCTGGGTGGCGTGATCGAAAAGGTCACCGGCCAGTCGCTGGGCGATGCCATCAAGGCGCGTGTCACCGGCCCGCTGGGCATGACGGATACGGCCTTCTTCCAGACCGCTGAAAAGTCGGCGCGTTTCGCGCAGTCCAAGACGCAGGATCCGCTCTACTACGACTACACCTTGGTGAAACCGTTCATGTCGGGCGGCGGCGGCCTGTCATCGACGGCGGAAGACTATCTGCGCTTCGTCATGATGCTCGCAAACCACGGCGAATACCGCGGCGTGCGCGTGCTGAAGCCGGAAACCGTCGACCTGATGATGGTCGACCAGACGACATCGGCCATCCGCGGCGCCGGCCTGTTCTTCCCGGCCATGGGCCCGGTGGCCAACTCGATGGGCTTCGGCCTCGGCATGTCGCTGGTGATCGACGATACCAAGCAGCGCCCCGGCAACGGCACCTTCTCGTGGAACGGCATCGCCGGGACCGAGTGGTGGTATGATCCGAAGAATGACGTGTTCATGGTCTTCATGCAGCAGGACCGCGCGTTGCTGGCCGAATACCAGCGCAAGAACCGCGGATGGATCTACGATGCGCTGGTGAAACCGTAGGACCTGCCTGAAGTGACCAATCGGGAAGGGCGGCTCGCGAGGGCCGCCCTTCTGCGTTGTCAGCCGTCGAACCGGTAAGCTGCGCCGGCGCGGGAGATGCGGCCGGCGGTCGGGGCGGCGAAGTGCGTCCCGATGACGAGCGTGTCGCTGCCAGCCACCTTGTCGAGGAAGGCTTCGCGGGTCTTGCGGGCTGCAGGTTGGTCGTTGTCGAAGGCCGCGCACCAGTCGGGATGCGCGATCTGGCAGGGGTGGTGCATGATGTCGCCGGTGATGATGGCGCGCTGGCCGCTGGATTCGATCACCACCGAGACGTGGCCCGGCGTGTGGCCGGGCGTGGGCATCAGGCGGACTTCCTTCGAGAGGCGGTGATCCATCTCGACGAGGTCGACGAGGCCGGCGTCGAAGACCGGCTGCACGGAATCGGCGAGGATATCCTTCGTCTCGCCTTCGCCTTCTGCGATCCAGTGCGCGTGCTCGGCCTTGCCCATGATGTAGCGGGCGTTCGGGAATGTCGGGACCCACTTGCCATCGACCAGCATGGTGTTCCAGCCGACATGGTCGACATGGAGATGCGTGCAGACGACGGCATTCACTTCGGAAGGCTTCCAGCCTGCCTCCTCGAAGCGCTCTAGGAAGGGCAGGGAAAGCGGGCGCTTGGCGAGAATGCGGCGCGGACGGTCATTGCCGATGCAGGTATCGACGACCAGCTTCAGCCCAGGCGCGTCCACGAGAAGCGCATGGATCGAGGTGTTCAGGGCGCCCTCGGGCGTCACGAAATCCGGATAGAGCCAGGGCGTGTCCTTTAGCGCCTCGGGCGTGGCGGCCGGGATGAACGGGTGCTTGGTGGAGTAGACGGATGTCATTTCGAGTTCGACGACGCGCCGGATCGTCACGTCGCCAACTTGCCATTGCAGCATGGGGCGTCTCCCTTTTGTGAGGGCAGCATAGAGCGCCGTGTACGGCACGCCAGATTGGCGGCATGGGCGCCAACGTCGCAATCGTCGTCGGCTGTGCGATCCTCAAGGGTTTCGCGCTTGCCGGGCAAGCCTACTCCGCCGGAGCGATCCCATGCACTGGCGTTTCCAGCTCTTCCTTTGCAAGCCTTCGCTCGACATCCCGGGGCGAGCCTGTGCGGCGGGCCAGCAGAGAATAGGCTGCCGGGACCAGCACCAGCGTCACCACCAGCGCCGTCAACACGCCGAACATGATCACCACGCCGATGGCGGAGCGCGTTTCCGCGCCTGCGCCATGGCTGAAGATCAGCGGGATCGAGCCGGCGACCGCCGTCAGGGACGTCATCAGGATCGGGCGGAAACGGGTTTGCGCCGCTTCCTTGAGCGCCGCGTTGAACTCCATCCCCTTGTCGCGCAACTGGTTGGCGAACTCGACGATGAGAATGCCGTTCTTGGCGGCAAGGCCGACCAGCATGATCAGGCCGATCTGGGTGTAGATGTTGAGCGTGTTGCCGGTGAGCCAGATGCCAAGCAGGCCGCCGCCGATGGTGGCAGGCACGCACAGCATGATGACGAGGGGGTGGATCCAGCTCTCGAACTGCGCTGCGAGCACCAGGAACACCACCAGGATGCCGAAGCCGAATACGAACATGATCGACGAACCGGAGCGCTTGTAGTCGAGCGACTGGCCCTTGTAGTCGAAGGCGGCCTCCTCCGGCAGGACCTTGCGCGCCATCGCCTCCATCTTCTCGAGCGCCACGCCCAGCGACACGCCGGGGTTCAGCGTGGCGTTGACTGTGATGGACCGTACGCGGTTGTACCGGTTGAGCACGCGCGAATCCGCCATAGCCGCGACATTGACGAGGTTGGACAGGGGGATGAGCTGCTGCGTGCGGGACGAGCGGACGTAGATGTTTTGCAGGTCCGATGGCGTCGCCTGTTCGGTGCGCTCGCCCTCGAAGATCACATAGCGCTCCTCGCCGTTCTGGATGAACGTGCCGACGCGCTTCGAGCCGAGCATGGTCTGCAGGGTCGAGCCGATCTCCTGCACAGTGACGCCGAGGTCGGAGGCGCGGGCATAGTCGACATCGACGCGGAACTGCTGCTGGGTTTCCTTGAAGTCCCAGTCGATCTGGCCGATGCCGGGATTGTCCTTGTTGAGCGCATCGACGAACGTGTTCCGCCACTCGACCAGCGTCGCATACGAGGGGCCCTTGAGGACGAACTGGATCGGCTTGCCGCCGCCCCCGCCGCGGCCGAACGCCGAGGACATGGTGGCGAAGGCGCGCACGCCGGGGATGTCCTGCAGCTTGCCATTGATCTCGTTGAGAACAACGAAGCCATTGCGGCGCTCCGACCAGTCAGAGAGCACGACCTGGATCGAGCCCGAGTTGAACGACGAGCCGCCGCCTGGGCCAAAGCCGCCCGGGGCGCGTACCGAGATGCGGTCGATTTCGCCATTGTCGATCATAGGCAGGAGGCGCGCCTCGATCTCCTCGACATAGGGCGTCATGTATTCGAAGGACGCGCCCTCGGGGCCGTTGATCATGATCTGGAACTGGCCGCGGTCTTCCTGCGGAGTGTATTCGCCGGGGATGACGCGGAAGAGAACGTAGGCGCCCGCAAGGATGGCGACGAAGGCGCCGGCGACGACCAGCGGCCGTTTCACGGTCGAATCGTAGACCCTGCCATAGCCGTTGCGCATGTGTCCGAACATGCGGTCGACAAACTCGGCGAACCCGCTGGCCTTGCCTTCCTTGTGCTCTTCGTGCGGCTTCAGCAGCTTGGACGCCATCATCGGCGAGAGCGTCAACGCCACCAGCATCGAGAAGGCTACGGCCGCGGCCATGGCGATCGCGAATTCGGAGAACAGGCGGCCCATCTGGCCCTGCATGAAGGTAATCGGCACGAACACCGAAACCAGCACCAGCGTGGTTGCCACGACGGCAAAGCCCACCTGCCGCGTCCCGCGATAGGCGGCCACCAGCGGCGTCTCGCCTTCTTCCTCGATGCGGCGGTGGATGTTCTCGAGAACGACGATGGCGTCGTCCACGACCAGACCGATGGCGAGAACGAGGGCCAGAAGCGTGAGCAGGTTGATGGAAAGACCCATCGCGTACAGAACTGTAAACGCCGCGATCAAGGAGATTGGAACCGTGACCGCCGGCACGATTGTCGCCCGGAACGACCCGAGGAACACATAGATCACGCCCACGACCAGCAGCACCGCGATGCCCAGCGTGATGAACACTTCACGGATCGACGCGTCGACGAACACCGAACCATCGAAGTTGACCTGCAGGTTCATGCCTTCGGGCAGGGTGGCGGCGACTTCGGCGGCGCGCTCGCGCGCGACCTTGGCGACTTCCACGACGTTGGCGGTCGATTGCTTGACGATGCCGATGCCGATCGCGTCCTTGCCATTGCCGCGGAAGATATTGCGGTCCTCCTCGGCGCCGAACTCGACGCGGGCAACGTCGCCCAGGCGCACGACCACGCCATCCTTGCCCTTGGCGACGACCAGCGAAGCGAACTCTCCCGGCGTCTGGAACGGGCGTTCGATGCGGGCGGTGAATACGAGATCTTGCGAGGTGAGTGACCCGGCGGGCGATTCCACGTTCTCGGTGCGCACTGCGCGCTCGATATCGCCGACGGTGAGGCCGCGCGCGGCGATGGCGCGGCGGTCGAGCCAGACGCGCATGGCGGGCGTGCGCTGGCCGCCGATCTGGATGCGGGCGACGCCGTCGATGGAGGAGAAACGGTCGATGAGATAGCGTTCGGCGTAGTCGGTCAGCTCCATTGCTGTCTTGGTGTCGGACGACATCTGCAGCCACAGCACCACCTCTTCGGAGGCGTCGGCCTTCTGCACGTCCGGCGGATCGGCTTCCTGGGGAAGCTGGCGGAGGATGCCGGAGACCCGGTCGCGCACGTCGTTGGCGGCCGAATCCATGTCGCGGGAGATGTCGAACTCGATCGATATGTTGGAGCGGCCGTCCTGGCTCGACGAGTTGATGAAGCTGATGCCCTCGACGCCGGCGATCCGGTCCTCGATCACCTCGGTGATGCGGGTCTCGACAACGTTGGCGGAAGCACCGGCATAGGAGGTCTGGATCGACACGATCGGCGGATCGATGTCGGGGTATTCGCGCAGGGCCAGTCGCGTGAACGAGACGATGCCGACAGCGATCAGCAGCAGGCCGATCACCGATGCGAACACCGGCCGCTTGATCGAGACATCTGAGAGAAGCATCGGATTCCTGCCTGGGCTTGGCCCAATCTACTGGCGACTACTGGCCCAAACCTTACCGGTTCGAACCTTGCCGGCCCCGCTTACTGGCGAAGGCCTGCGCGGTCCGAGGGGCCTTCACCCCCCGCGATACGTGCGTCTCCGCCCTGCTTGCCGGTCCCGGCGCCTGGGCCGCCCGGACCTGCAGGTCCGCCCTGGCCCTTGACGCGCACTTTTGCCTCCGGGCGCAGCTTGAGTACGCCGTCAGTGACGACGAGATCGCCGGTCTCAAGGCCGTGGGTCACCTCGACCAGGCCGCGTTCGCGTATGCCGAGCGTGACTTCGGTCTTGGCGACGCTGGCCGGCTGGACCGTTTGGTCGACGACGTAGACGAAGGTCTTGGAGCCCTCCGCGATGACCGCGATTTCGGGAACTGACAGGGACTGCCGCGGCTGTGAAAGCAGCTTCACGGTCATGAACGTGCCCGTCCGCAGAGCGCCGTCCTTGTTGGGCAGGGTCGCGCGAATCTTGACGGCGAGCGTCACCGTGTCGACTGCGTTGTCGATCGAGGTAAGGGCGCCCGTGAAGACGCGGCCGGGAATGTCGGCTGTAGTCGCCTCGATCGGCAGGCCGACCTTCAGGTTGGCGAGGAAGGTCGAAGGCACGCCGAATTCGAGGCGCATCTGGCTGTCGTCGATCAGGGTCGCAACCGCCTGGCCGGGCGAGACATAAGCGCCGGTCGAGACCTGGCGGAAGCCCAGCACGCCCGAGAATGGTGCGATCAGCACGCGGTCGCGCAGGCGCGCCTGGATCGCCGATACGTTGGCCACGGCGGCTTCGTAGGACGACTTGGTGCGTTCGAGTTCCAGTTCGGCGATGGCGTCATTGCTGGCGAGGCGCTGGTTGCGCTCGTAGACCAGCTTGGCGTTGGCCATGGTCGCCTGCGAGGATTCGAGCTGGGCGCGCTCTTCCTCGTTGACGAGGGTCATCAGGACCTTGCCCTTGGCGACGCGCTGGCCGTCCTCGAAATAGATGGCTGTCACGCGGTCGGCGGCATTGGCCGACAGCACAACGCTTTCGCGCGGCTCCAGCGTTCCGAGCGCTTCGATCCTGGTGGCGAACTCGCGCGGCGTTGCGGGGGTTGCATCGACCTGGGTGACGCCGCCGCCGCCACGTCCGCCCGGGCCACCGGGTCCGCCTGGACCACGCTGTCCGCCGCCCGGCCCGGCCGGACCAGAGCCTCGCTGCTGTCCGGCGTTCGCTGCCTGGGCGGGTCCGTGAGGTTTCTGGTTGGCCATGAACGCGGCGCCGCCGACCACCAGAACGGCGGCGGCAACCCCGGCTATGACCAGATTGCGCTTGCCCAGGACCATCGACGAGAACTCCACCGCCACTCTTACACGCCAGCCTCTGCCACGGCCATGCCCCGGCCATGCGATGGGCTGGTCTAAATACGCGCGCCACTCGGCAAACCGTCTGCGGCCAGCCGACGCGGGATGCTGCGCCTTGACCAGCCGCCACACCCAAAACGCGGGCCAGTTCCTGTCCATGGCCGGGGACGGACTGAATCCCTGCGTAAAACATAGAGACCGTCGCTTGAAATTCGGTCAACGCGAGGCGGCCAACTGCCGGAAAACAAAGGTTCAATTAGCCGTGAAGGGTCATCCTGCGGCGACCAACGCCAATGTTGGCGGCGCCGACTGTCGCCAAGGCAGTTTGGTGCTTCTCCAGGCCGTAGTTCCAAAGCCATCCCCGCCCAAGGGGGAATCCGGTTGACACCAACGGGTCATCGGAGGATTTGCCGCTTGGCCGCCCGCCGGTGACGAGGCGGTTCTTGATGACAACCTCGCGACCACCGGAGGAGGGGAGCCTCATGGCGTCGAACCGCAGGGAATCGGGCGTCCGGGCCTTGCTTCTGGCCTCGAGCGCCATCGCGCTGTCCGGCGCCGCATTCGCGCAGGAGACGCCTGCCCCGCAGCCCGCCGACGAACGCGGTGATGTCGTCGATCGTCGTCGGCACCCAGATCCGCGGCGCACAGGCTACCGAAGCCTTGCCGGTGACTGTCATCGGCCGGAACGAGATCGACGCGATCAGCGTCGCCTCGGGCGATGATCTCTTCCGTTCGATTCCCCAGCTGGGCGACGTGTCGTTCACGACCACGCGAACGATCGGCAGCCTCAACGATGCGCGCGGCGACACAGCCTCGATCAACCTGCGCGCCCTCGGCACAGGCAACACGCTGGTTCTGCTCAATGGCCGGCGGATGGTGAACCATCCCGGCACACAGGCGGAAAACCTTGTGCCGGTGGTGACGGTCAACACCAACTCCATTCCCGTGACTGGAGTGCAGCGCATCGAAGTGCTGCTTGACGGCGCCTCGGCCATCTATGGCGCGGACGCCGTGGCGGGCGTCGTCAACACGGTGCTCAAGACGAATTTCGAGGGTTTCACCGTCGAGATCAATGCCGGGCAGGAGAACGGAACGCCGATGGAGACTTCGGCGTCGCTGGAAGCCGGCGTCAATTTCAACGACAACCGCACCAACATCTCGCTGTTCGCCTCCTACTTTGGCCGCGATCCGGTGATGGCGTCCGACCGTGATTTCACGGCCAACGCCGACCTGCGCTCGCGCCTGCCCGCTGAATGGTTGGCGGACACGACGGCTTCGGGCCTGTTCAACAACACCTCGATCACGTCGGCCTGGGGCATTTTCGACCGCTTCAGCGCTGGGAATGTCGTCGTCAATGGAACGGCGATCAGCAATGCGGCGGGCCAGTTCCACATCCAGCCCAGCACGCTCGCGGGATGCCTGGCGCCGCTGGCGAACGGCATCTGCCTCGCGAGCACGTCCACCCGCCCGCAGGAACTGCGCTACAACGTCAATGATGTCACCAGCGTGCAGAACGGCATCGACCGCTACAACGCCTTCCTGTTCCTGAACCACCGGTTCGACGGCGGGGTGGAGCTGTTCGGGGAGATGGGCGCCTATCTTGCCGACTCGGTCGGCTATCGCGAGGCCGCGCCGATGTTGGGCGCCGTCCCGATCGTCGTCCCGGCCAGCAACTACTACAACCCGTTTGGAGCCGTCGGATCGCCGAACCGGCTGCCGGGCTATGCCGGTCCGGCGCTCGACCTCGTGCTTGGATCGCTAACCGGCACGGCGGCCTACCGCACGATCGATGCAGGCCCGCGCCGAACGGAAGTCGAGAACCTGTCCACGCGGTACTTGCTTGGGCTGCGCGGCGACCTTGCCGACTGGGACTGGGAATCGGCAGTTCTCTATTCCAAGGCGAACTCGGAGGACAAGGAGAACCGCGTCTCCAACACGCTGTTCCAGCAGGCGCTCGCGCTCTCGACGCCAGACGCCTACAATCCGTTCAACGGCGGCTGCGCGACGGATTTCGACGGTGGCGATTGCACGCCCAGCCTTGCGGCGGCGATTGCGAGCATCACGATTCCCGTCCGCCGCAAGAACGAGACCTCGATCGCGTCGTGGGACTTCAAGATCTCGCGTCCCGACCTGCTGACGCTGTGGGCCGGTGATGTCGGGATCGCCGCCGGGGTCGAGCTGCGCCGCGAGGAATTCACCGACAACCGCGATCCGCGTCAGGACGGCACGATCACGTTCGACGACATCATCAACAACGCTCCGCCGACAGTCGTGAACGACCTCATGGGCAATTCCGGCTCGCTCGACACGCATGGCAAGCGCGACGTGCAGTCAGGCTATGTCGAGCTTGCCGTACCGCTGGTGTCGCAGGACCAGAACCTCCCGTTCGTCCAGTCCATCGATATGCAACTGGCTGCGCGCTACGAGAATTTCGATACCTTTGGTTCGGTGACCAAGCCGAAGGTGGCCGTCTCCTGGCGTCCATTCGATTTCCTGCTGTTCCGGTCGGCCTGGTCCGAAGGGTTCCGCGCGCCCAACCTGCAGCAGCAGTTTGAAAGCGGCCTGCAACGCGCCAACAACCGCACCGACTTCATTTTCTGCGAGGCCGACAGGCGCGCCGGCCGCATCACTGCGGCGCAATTCACAACGACCTGCCCCGGTCGCGCGCAGTCCGTAATCTCCAACCGCCAGGGCAGCTCGGCGCTGGAGCCGGAGGAGTCGACCAACCTTACCTACGGCATGGTGTTCGAGAGCGCGATGCTGCCGCCGGCATTTGGCAAGATCACGGTCACGGCAGACTGGTGGCGCATCGAGCAGAGCAACGTCGTCGGCATATTCGGCGACGAGAATCACCTGCTTCTCGACTACGTGCTGCGCACTGGCCCGGGCTGCAATGTTGCGCCCCTGCCGGCGACCTGCTTCAATTCCGCCGTTGTCCGCAACGCGCCGGACGCGCAGGATCAGCTCGACTTTGCGGGAACAGGCATCCAGGCCGTTGGCGATGTCCGTTTCGTCGACGACAACTATCTCAACCTCGACGAGCGCGCGGTGCAGGGCTGGGACTTTGGCCTGTACTACGATCTCGACGATACGCCGGCGGGCGATTTCTCGTTCCGCATCAATGCCGCCTTCCTCGACAAGTTCTTCCAGGGCGTCTCGCCGGACGGCGCGGTCGTCAACGGCGCCGCCGCCACAGGGCAAATTCCGTCAGCCCTCAGCGTCACGGGGCAGGGCAATCTCGTACGTCGCTTCGGCCGGCCAGAGTGGCGCTACACCTCAACTCTCACCTGGCGCAAGCAAGCGTGGGGCGCTGGCTGGTTCACGTCTTACGTGGGCGACGTCTATGATTCGGAGATCATCCTCGCCGCGACCCGGCAGTTCTGGACCATCGGCGAATACCAGACGCACAACGCCTATGTGCAGTATGAGTTCGGCCACGAAACGGACCAGCCGCTGCGCCTCCGCTTCGGCGTGCGCAACCTGTTCGACGAGGCGCCGCCGCTGGCTGATACCAATTTCGGCTACCTAGGTGACCTGCACAATCCGTCCGGACGCTTTGTGTATGTGAACGCACGCAAGGTTTTCTGACGCTTCCCGCGCCCGACCGAAGGCGCTAAGAGCCTGCCGGGGGCCGACCTCTCGCGGGGACGCCGAATGAACGCCATCGCTTCGCGACTTGCAGCACTCGCGCTGGCCGCAGGCGCGGAGGGCTGCGGAACGCTGCCGTCCATTCCATCATTCGGCTCCGGCGCCCTGTGCAGCGGCGCGGGGCTGACGCTGGACACGGACTTCGCCGCCGCCGGGCGCCATGACTGCGTGGTGGGTCCGGATGGATCGGTGGTCGTCTCGGTCGATCACGAACCCGCCCTGGTCGAAGGCATCAATCCCTCGCCCTGGTTCGCGTTCCGCATACGCTCTGACGCCACGCGCACGACTACGGTGACGCTGGACTATACGGACTACACGCATCGCTACGCGCCTTACGTGTCGATTGACGGGAAGGCGTGGACCGCGTTGCCAGCCGATCATCTGATGCTGAACGAAAAGAAGACACGGGCGAGCCTGAAACTCGATCTTCCGCGGGGAGTGCTGTGGGTGGCGGGTCAGCCGCTGTCGGCGTCCCCCGACAATCTCAACTGGACGCGCGTTGCGCTCCTGAACCAGAGTTTTCGCGAGATGACTTACGGCAAGTCTGTGAAGGGCAAGCCCCTGATCGGCTTTGTGGGCGGCGGCGGCATCGACGCGATCGTGGCGATCACCCGCCAGCATCCGCCGGAGACGTCCGGACAGGAGGCGTATCGTGGCTTTCTCGAGCGATTGCTGAAGCGCGATGATGCTGCTGCGGCGGCGTTCCGTGCGCGGCACCGGATCATCCTCGCGCCGATGCCTAACCCGGACGGCGTGGACGGCGGCTACTGGCGGCTCAATGCCGGCGGTATGGACCTGAACCGTGACTGGGGAACTTTTGCACAACCGGAGACCAAGGCGCTGTCGGACTGGATCAAGGCTCAGGCAGGAACTCGGCAGGTCGTTGCGATGATGGATTTTCATTCCACCGATCGCACTGTGATCTATGCTCCGCCGCTGGCGTCTCCTTCGCCGACCATCGGGTTTCTCACGGCGCTGAAGCAGAAATTCGACACGACGCTGACCTCTCCGCCAGAGTGGAGCTATTCGCACAACGCCAGCGGCGGTACGTCGAAGGGCTGGGCGCTCGAGCAGCTGAAGGCGCCTGGGATCACGGTCGAGCTGTGGGACGAGATTCCGCTGGCGGATGCCCGGGCGATCGGGGGGGCGGCGGCGGATGCGTTGGTCGAGTATTTCTCCAGATAGCCAGCGGCTGGGCGGTTCCTTCATCGCTGCGTCACTCCGCGCATCGAGTTCGCGGTGGTCTCGCATTGGCCGGGGAGAATGCGGGCGAACGCGTGGTTGCCTTCGCGGCAGGCATATTCGCACAACGGGCCCGGCGTCGCGTTCATTGCGCTCTCGGCCTTGAACCGTGCGGTGAATATTTTCGGCGCGACGTAGGCGGGAGCCTGTTTCGCTCCTTCAACGGTCCGGGCGCCCGTGCGGCTCGTGGAAGAAGCCGTATCCCTGCACTGCCAAGGCGAAAAAGCCGTTCACGATTGGTCTTCCAGCATTGACGAAGCAGGCGAGGCGGGACTCCATGCGCCACCATGATGTGTAGCGTTCTGTCTGCCGCGTTCCCGCGTCCTGTCTCGCCATCGAGCTCCAGGGAGCGCTGATGGCCACAACCACGCGGCTGGTTCCGCCGGTCACTGACATTGTCCTCTACAAGCGCGCGGATGAAACCAGCGGGCTGAAGCTGCGCGGCTGGCAATGGGGGTTCGGCGCCCTGGCCCCGTTCGCGCTGATCGTGATCGACCTGCGACTGCTCGGCGGGTGGCTGATGCAGCTTGCGCCGGCTGCGTTCTGGATGGCGGCAGTGGTGGGGCCGATGGTGCTGATGCTGTCGCAGAAGCGCTGGCGGTGGCGGTGGTTCGACCTGGCGGTGAGCGGCGCGGTGGCGGTGGGGGCAGGTCTGGCGCTGATCGGAGCAATCCTGCCGGTTCTTCTGATCCTTCTTTCCGGAATCGCCGAGGCGATCTCGGGGACAAGCACCCTGCAGCAAGTCGTCTGGTCGACCCTGCTTGGCGCGGTGGCGCTGATCTTCACCTGGCCGCTGTTCTTCACCGGAGGGGCCTATCGCAGGCAGGCCAAGCTGCGTATCCGCCGCCGGCCGGACATGCATTCGACGCCGCTGCTGATCGGTATGGTGGTGCTGCCTGCCGTGCTGGCCTCCGCCGAGGTCGCGGACCGGATCTGGTTCGGCGGCGTCGAGGACAAGCTCGCCTCGCGCGATGTGCCTTCGATGGTCGAGGGCGTGAAGGAGCTGCACTATTATCCCGTCGGGCTGCTGACCAAGACCGACCAGGTCTGCAGCGCGCTCTACGCCCAGGCGCCGGACGGCATGGTCAGCGCCGAGAATCTCGATGCGCGGCTCGACCTTGCGTGGGGCGAAGACGCCGAGACGATCCGCGGCGAGGCGCGCAGGATGTTCGGCAAGGACGCGCAGGTGGTGTGCGCTGACGCACTGATGGCGGGACCGTTCTGAGGTCAGGGTTTCGCGCGGACGTAGATCGGATTACCAATCATCACGAGCTTGCCGCTGGAGTTGCGGACTTCGGCGCGGATCCACCCAGTGGCGGCGCCGGGACTGAGCTGGACGGTGATGTCCGTGCCGCTGCCGGGGCCATCGCTGGGAGTGATGGTGAGAAGGCCACGGCTGACATAGCTGGCTTGCGCCTCCGTGACGCCGGACAGCTTGATGTAGACGTGCGCCTGCTGGGCGGGGCCGAGCTCGAGCGTGCCGCCCATGGGAACGATCTGGGCCCCCGCACGGCCTTCCAGATCGAGGACGCCGCGGGGCGAGTTGGCGAGGTCGATGAAGACGCGGCCGGATTTGACGCCGTCCAGTATGCCTTTGACGGAGAGGTCCTTCGCCCAGACAATCGTGGCGGGCGTGCCGACAGGCGACTGGCGGGCGCCGGTGCGGTCGGCGGGATCGTGATTGTCGCTGCCGCCGATGGCGGTGATGTGCAGGCCCTCGTCAAGCTGAGCTTCCCAGAAAGGGATACCGGACGCCGCGCCTTCGACATTGCCAGTGCGCAGCGTCGCGCCGTTGATGACTTCGATGGCGGCGACGCGCGAGAATGGCGTGTCGGGCGCGCTCCAGCCGCAGCCCATGCAGACTTCGCCCGAGGGCAGGCGCGGATGGTTGATCGAGAGGATCGCGGCCTGGGCGTCGACCGCGTCCAGCAGCTTGCCGACATCGGGAAGGCGCTGCGAGCCAAGCTGGAATTCCAACGGCTCCTTCACGCCGATGGCGTTGGCATGGCCCCAGAAGGTGGTGATCTCTTCGCCGGGGATCAGCAGCATGCTGGGGAAGGCGCTCTGCAGGGCGTGCATGGGGTCACGATGGGAGAGGGTGTTGTGGTCGGTGATGGCGATGAAGTCGAGCAGGGCGGCGCGGCCCGCGACGATGGTGCGTTCGATGGGGCAGGGCCCGCGCTTGCCCGTGCCGTCATCGCACGAGCCGTCAGAATGGCCGGTGTGCATGTGGAAGTCGCCGCGGCGCCAGCCGGCCTGGCGCGAGAGCACGCGGTCGAAGCCCGACGGCAGCGAGACGCGCTCGACCGGCGCCGATGAAAGCGTGACGATCGCTTCATAGTGTGCGGTCGAACTCGGGCGGATATTGGGAACGCCGAGGACGAGCCGCCATTCACCGGGCTGGATGCGGCCGGGCAGGTAAGAAGGCGTGGCGCTGGACTGCGTGATGGTGAAGCTGGACTTGTTTCCGCCGCTCCAGCCGCGCTGTCCTGCGGGATCGCGAAGGCCCAAGTCGACGACGGTGTTGTTGGTCTTGTCGTAGGCGAAGTCGACAGTGAGGCGGGTGACGCCGCGCGGTACGGTGAAGGGGATTTCCCGATAGGTCTGGAAATCCTCGCGCGTGAGATCGCCGGCAAGGGTGATCTTTTGTTCGGCGTTTCTTGGGAGGGCGGCGGCGGGAGCGGAAACTTCAGCTTGCGCCGCGTCTGCCGATGGCTTTGCTGCCGTCTTTGCACCGGGCTCGACGCTGGCATCTGTCGTCTCGCATGCGGCGATGGCCAAAGCCAACGCGATCGCGATGAAATTCCCCCGCATATGTCTCCCCGGCCTCTTCTATTTCACAGAGCTTATCGCGGCGAGGATCAGCTTCCAACGGGCTGGAGCGCCTCGCGCACCACTGCTTCGATCTTGAAGCCATCGAGGTCGAAGACGAAGCAGCCGTAGAAGCCGGCGGTGTACTGCGGCCGCACGCCTGGGGCGCCGGCGTCCTTGCCGCCATGCTTCAGCGCCGTCGCGTGGAAGGCGTGGACCTGGGCGCGGTCCTTCGCCCGAAAGGAGATGTGGAGGCCGACGCCGCTGGTTGCGGCGCCAGGTTCGCGAGCGAGAATCCAGAAGGTGGGCGGCGCCACATTGTCGGCCGCCCAGCCGATCGCGCCGTCGCGCTGCTTTCGGCGGACAAGGCCGAGCGTAGCGAGGACGGCGTCGTAGAAGCCGGCGGACCCGGGGAAATCCGCGACGGGGATCGAGACGTGGTCGATGAAGGCGGACATGGCCTTCCTACCATCCACAGGTCTGGCCGGCATTCTGTTGCTTCAGCCAGGCCTGCAGCGGCGCGAAATATTCGACCAGAGCGGAGCCGTCCATCTCGCTCTTGCCGGTGAAGGCCTTCAGGGCCTCGGGCCAGGGCTTGCTCGCGCCCATCTCCAGCATCTTGCCGAATTTCTCACCGACTGCGGCGTTGCCGTAGAGCGAGCAGCGGTGCAGCGGACCGGTCCAGCCGGCCTGTTCGCAGGCGGCTTTCTGGAACTGGAACTGCAGGATGAAGGAAAGGAAGTAGCGCAGGTAGGGCGTGTTCGCTGGGATGTGGTATTTCGCACCCGGATCGAACGCATCGGCAGGGCGAGGGCCCGGAGGCGCGATGCCCTGGTATTTCAGCGCAAGGTCCCACCACGCCTGGTTGTAGGCGGCAGGCGCCGTCTCGCCACGGAAGACCTGCCAGCGCCATTTGTCGACCATCAGTCCGAAGGGCAGGAAGGCGACCTTCTCCAGCGCGCGGTCCATCAGGAGGCTGGTGTCGGCGGCGGCCGGCGGGACTTTGGAGATCAGCCCGAGCTGCTTGAGATATTCCGGCGTGACGCTGAGCGCGACGAAGTCGCCGATCGCCTCGTGGAAGCCGTCATGTGCGCCATTGCGGAACAGGAAGTCCTGCTTGTTGTAGGCGCGCTGGTAGAAATTGTGGCCGAGCTCGTGGTGGACGGTCTGGAAGTCCTCCGCGTTGATCTGCGTGCACATCTTGATGCGGATGTCGTCGAGATTGTCGATGTCCCACGCCGAGGCGTGGCAGACGACTTCGCGGTCCTGAGGGCGCTTGATGAGGGAGCGCTGCCAGAACGTGTCGGGGAGTTTGGCGAAACCCAGCGATGTGTAGAAGCCCTCGCCGGCCTCGACCATCTTCTTCTCGTCGAACTTGCGGGCCTTCAGCACGCTGGTGAGGTCGTAGCCGGGATTGGAGGCCGGAGGCGCCACAAGCGGATAGATGTTGGTCCAGTCCTGCGCCCACATGTTGCCGAGCAGGTCGGCGCGGATGGGGCCGGTCCTGGGCTGCACCGCGTCGCCGTATTTCGCATTGAGCTTGCCGCGGGCATAGCAGTGCAGCTCCTTGTAGAGCGGATCGACCTGGGCCCACAGGCGCTCGACTTCCTTCTCCATGTCGGCAGAAGGCATGTCGTAGTTGGCGAGCCACATGTCGGCGACGTCCTTGAAGCCGAGCTCCCTGGCGCCGGCATTGCCGATCTCGACCATGCGCGCATACTGATCCTTCATGCCGGGCGACACCTTGCGCCAGCCTTCCCACACGGCCTGAAGCATTTTCGGGTCTCGGGACTCGCCGATTATCTGGGAGGCTTCCTCGAGATTGAGCGGCTCGGCAGCGTCGCGTTTCGACCTCTGGCCAGCGTTGAGGATTTTGAGGGCGGCGGCGGTGTTGAACGCCTTGGCGTCGAGCGGAACTTTCCCCTTTCCGTAGGTCGACTGCATGTCGGTGGTGATCTGGTTGAGCTCGTCGGCTACCCTTTTCTGCTCCTCGGCCGTGCCGGTGGAGGGGGCAGGCATGACAATGCCGGCGCGCAGGAACTGCATCTTGCGCTCCTGCTCCGGGGTCAGCTTCTGGCCTTCATAAGGCTTGGTCTCGTTGGCGAGGCGAACCGCGAGCTGCGTGCCTTCGGAGCCGGCCCTGGCGTTCAGCCAGTCGGTGTCGTCGGTGATGAATGTCTGGTTCACCCACGCGACGCGCGCGGCGTAGTCGGAATAGTCGGATAGTTCTTTCTCGGCGCGGACGAGAAAAGTGGCGGCGTCTTCCTTCGCTTTTGGGCCGGCGGCGGAAGGTCCGCCCTGGTTGCAGCCAGCGAGCACCAGCGCGGCGGCTGCGGCGCTGCAGAGCAGAAAGTGTCTCATCGTGTCTGACCCTGAAAAGCCCCGTGGGGAAAGCCGGGGCGACGGGCGGACACTAGTCCCGCAAAGGTCGTGGTCAACGGCTGCGACATGCTGCAACGCAAACCGCCCCGGAAGCGGACTTCCGGGGCGGCGCGTAGGGTCTGGAATGCAATTGATATCAGTCGTGCTTGCCGCCGTCGGCGACCGACGCGCGGGTGGCGATCGGAACGGCCTGGGTCGGGTTGCCGCCGAGCGCCGTGTGCAGGGAGATCCACTGCTCGATGCGGTTCCGGCGGTTGGCGATCAGGTTGGATTCAGCCTGTTCGGCCGACTCGCGCACGTTGAACAGGTCAAGCAGCGACTGGCTGCCTTCGGCGTATTTGAGTTCGCCCAGACGAAGGCTTTCGTTCGCCGCATCCGAGGCGACCTGCAGCGCGCGTTCGCGCGATTCAGCCGTCTGGAACGCGTCGAGGGCGTTCACGATCTCTCCGTAGGCGTTGATGATGCGTGCGCCATAGTTGATCAGCGCCGATCTGACCTGGCTGTCGGAGGACTTCACCCGCGCATCGATCGCCCCGCCGTCGAAGATCGTCTGGGCGAGCGTCGCCCCGAGCGAGAAGGCGAGGTTGTCGAAGTCGAAGAGGCCATCGGTGTTGTTGAGCGTCGTGTTGGTGAGGCCCAGCGCCAGGTTGGCGTCGAGCTGCGGCCACGGCTCCATGTGCGCAATGCGGTTGCTGGCGAAGGTCTGGATCATCTGCAGCTCGGCGGCGACGACTTCGGGGCGCGAGCGGATGGTCAGTTCCGGCAGGCCGAGCGGCGGGGCCGGCGGCGGCGAGGGCAGCATGCCGGTGATGGTCAGCTTGTTCTGCGGGAAGCGGCCGAGGATGATCTCCAGCGCGCGGACCGATTGGCGCAGCGCCTGTTCCGATGCGATGATCGCGTCTTCCGACTGGGCAAGGCGCGCCTGGTCGGTGACGAGTTCGTCGCGGGCGATGGCGCCGGAGTCGTAGCGCGTCTGGGTGATGCGCGAGGTCTGGCGGCGCCGTTCGAGCGAGCGGCGGTCGAGGTCGAGCTGCATCTGGCCTTCGATGACGGCGTAGTAGGCCCGCGCCGCCTGCGCGGCGATCTGGCGGCGAGCCAGTTCATAGGTCGCCTGGCTCGAGCGGTAGCCGGCCGATGCGCCCTGCACCGAAGCGCCGATGTCGCCCATGATGTCGACATTGTAGTTGCCGCTGACGGCGAAGGCGTAGCTGGTGTCGTTGAGGTCGAAGGGGTCGACCAGCGTCGACTGGCCGGCGCGCAGCGATGCGCCGAGCGAAGGCCAGAGGCGCGAGCGCGACTGCTGCAGCGCGTATTTCGACTGCTTCAGCGTCTCCATCGACTGGCGAAGCGACCGGTTATTCTCGAGCGATTCCTGGACGAAGGCGATGAGCTGCGCATCGTTGAAGGCGCTGTAGTCGGCGAGGATCGCCGCGGTGTCGCCGGTCATCGGTGAGACGATCCAGTCGGCGGGAACGCCTGCGCGTTCCTGCTTCATGGCGTCGAAGGCCGGCTTGGCGATGGGGAGGTGGCCGCACGCGGAGAGGGAGAGCGCGGCAAGGACGCCCGCGGACACGCCGCGGGTCATGTTATTTTTAATCATATCTGAGCGCCTGGATTGGATCGAGTTGGGCTGCACGGCGGGCAGGGAAGAAGCCGAAGATCAGACCTACGGAGGCCGCCGCCCCCAGCGCCACACCGATGATCGTGGGAGAGACCACCATGGGCGCCTGCGAGACCTGTGCATATCCGAACACGCCGATCCACCCGATCGCCATGCCGATGAGACCGCCGAGAAAACAGAGTGCGACGGCTTCCACCAGGAACTGGATGAGGATATCGCCGCCACGGGCCCCGACCGCCATGCGCAGCCCGATCTCCCGGGTTCGCTCGGTGACCGAGACGAGCATGATGTTCATCACGCCGACGCCTCCGACGATCAGCGAAACCGCAGCAGTAAAGGCTAGAAGCGTGCTCATGGTTTCGGTCGCCGCCTGACGCTGCTTTATCATGTCGGCAAAGTTAAAAATTGAAAAATTGTCTTGCTGGCCCGGTTCGATGCGCCGTCTTTCGCGGATCATTGTCGAGGCTTCGTCCTGCGCCTGCATCACGTCGTAGCCGTCCTGGACCAGGAACTGGATGGCCGAAACATGCCGCGAAACCCAGCGATTGCCGCCTGTAATCCGGTTACGGACCATCGAAAGCGGGGCGATGATGGTGTCGTCGCGGTCCTGGCCCATGCCGCCGCCGCCGGCCGCCCCCTTGGATTCGAGGATGCCGATAACCTCGACAGGCACCGAATTGATCCGGATGCGCTGGTCGAGCGCCCCACCGTTGGGAAAGAGGTTCTTGGCCGTGGTCTGGCCGATGACGACGACGGCGGCGCCTGACTGGGCCTCCTGCTCGTTGAACTCGCGGCCTTCGACCACGGCCCAGTTGTTGACCCGGAAAAACGAGGCGCTGCCGCCCTGGATGTTGGTCGCCCAGTTGGCGCTTTCGGAGACGGCCGTTGCCTGCCCGCTGAGTTGGCCGGTCGCTGCATCGACGAAGGGCAGGCCGGCGACGGCGGCCACGTCGGCCTCGCTGAATGGTCGGGCCGAGCCGCCGCCCTGGTTGCGCCCGCCGCGCTGGATGCCGCCCGGGCGCATGGTGAGGAGGTTGGTGCCGACCGAGGAGATCTGCTTTTCGATCTGGGTGCGCGCGCCCTCGCCGATCGACATCATCACCATGACAGAGGCGACGCCGATGATGATGCCAAGCATGGTGAGCAGAGAACGCATCGGGTTGGAGAACAAGGCCTCCATGGCCGACGAGGTGGCGACGCCGAATTTCATCTCGGGCTCCTAGGCCAGAACCGGTGTCTTGATGTGCGCGTTCTTCACGTCCTGGGCGATCCTGCCGTCCCGGAAGTGAATCTGGCGCGAGGCGTATTCGGCGACTTCCGCTTCATGGGTGATGACCACGACCGTGATGCCCTGGCGGTTGAGGTCCTGCATCAGGTGCATGATCTCGTTGGTGGTCTTGGTGTCGAGCGCGCCGGTCGGCTCGTCGGCAAGCAGGATTTTCGGATGGTTCGAGAGCGCGCGGGCGATGGCGACGCGCTGCTGCTGTCCGCCGGAGAGTTGCATCGGCCGGTGGTCCATGCGCGAGCCGAGGCCGACCATTTCCAGGCATTCCTTGGCGCGCGCGTCGATGTCGCCGACATCGTGGCGGGCGTAGCGCAGCGGCAGCCGCACATTCTGGAAGGCGTCCTGGCGGGCCAGCAGGTTGAACTGCTGGAACACGAAGCCGAGGGTTTCGTTGCGCAGGTCCGCGAGTTCGTCGCGGCTCATTTCCGAGAGCGCCTTGCCGTTGATCCACATCTCGCCGGAAGTCGGACGGTCGAGCGCGCCGATCAGGTTCATCAGCGAAGACTTTCCCGAGCCCGACGGACCCATGATCGCGACGAACTCGCCTTGGTGGATATCGAGGGTGACGCCGTCGAGGGCGCGCACCTCCTGGTCTCCCATCCGGTAGATCTTGGTGAGATCCCGGCAGGAGATGATTGGCTTGTCACTCGACATAGGCTGAGGGTCCGCTGCGGCGTCGTTCAAGGGACTACTTCTTGTCGCCCTTGGCGCCTGCGACGGTCGAGCGGATGACGAACTTGTCGCCTTCCTCGCCGCCGCGGACGACTTGCGCGAAACTGCCGTCGGACAGGCCGATCATGAGCATGTGAGGCTCAAGCTCGCCCTTGTCGTTGACCTTCCATGCCGTGACGCGCTTCTGCGACTGCATTTCCGCGCGATGCTTCTGGACCGAGGCGTATTCCACTTCCGAAAGGTTGCGCTTCAGCACCGCGTCCTGCGTCTGCTGCATCTTGGCGCGGCGTTCCTGCATCTGTTGCTGTTGGATCATGCTGGGAGGCGGGCCGCCGAAAGCCGCCGCCGCCGATAATCTGTCCGCCCTGCTGCTGTTGTGGCTGGGGCATCGAGGCCATCATGCGCTGCATCTCGCCCTGCATCTCGTCGGTGATCTTCTTGGCGCGCGTCTCATCAACGCCAGCCGCGGTGAGCCACTCGTTCATCATGTTGTTCTGGCCGCCGAAGCCGCCGCGATTGCCGCCCGGACCGCGATTGCCGCCGCCATTGCCACGCTGGCCTTCGCCGCCGCTCACGACGACCTGCGGCGCGCCCTGGCCGCCGGCGGCTGGAGCGCCCTGGCCGCCAGGTCCGCCAAAGCCGCCGCCGGGAGCGCCGGGGAAGCCGCCCTGGCCGTTCGCGCCGCCATTCTGTTCACGGAACTTGTCCATGATCTCCTTGGGCGGCTGGAACTTCGTCGCGCCCTCGGCGATGCGCAGCACGTTCTGCTGGCGGTCAGCCGTGATTTCGACGTTGGCCGTCATGCCGGGCAGCAGCTTGTTGCCCGGGTTTCGCGCGTTGACCACCACCGTGTAGGTGACGACGTTGGCCTGCTCGGCGCCGAGCTTGCGGACCTGCGAGACCGTGCCGTTGAAGCGCTCGCCGGGGAAGGCGTCGACGGTGAAGACGGCTGGATCGCCATTGTCGATGCCGCCGATGTCGCTCTCGACAACCGCCGCCTCGATCTCGATTTCAGCAAGGTCGGCGGCGACAACGAACAGCGTTGCGATCTGCTGCGAGGACTGCACTGTCTGGCCGACTTCGAGCTTGCGATTTATGATGACGCCATCGAGCGGCGAGCGGATATTGGTGCGCTCAAGACGGGTGACCGAGTCCTGCACCGTGGCGCGGGCCGTCTCGAGGCCGGCCTCGGCCGACTTCAGCGACACCTTGGCATCCGCGAGTCCGAGCACGGCGTTCTGGTAGGTCTGCTCGGCCTGCTCCATTTGCGCCGCCGAGGTTGCGCCTTCGGCAAACAGCGCCTTTGTGCGGGTGTAGTTCTTGGTCTGGGTGTCGAGCGTCACCTGGGCGCGGTCGATCGCGGCCTTGTTGTTGGCGACCGAGGCTTCCGACTGGCGCTGGCGCGCCCGGTTCTGATCGAGCGTGTTCTGGAAGGTCTCGGGATCGACCTGGGCCAGCACCTGACCCTTCTTCACCGGATCGTTGAAGTCGACCAGCACCTCGACGATCTTGCCGGACACTTCGGAGCCGACATCGACCCGCTCCTTCGGCTGCACCGCGCCTGAGGCGGAGACGACGCGCGAGACATCGCCCTTGCCGATCTCGGCGAATTCATAAGTGTACTTGCCGGGCTTTTCCGATCCCGAGCCGCGCGCCATCACGGCCGCGCCGCCAACAAGGACGATGGCGGCCACGGCGATGCCCGCCAGGACCTTCTTGTTCGAGGCGATCTTTGCAATCTCGAGCTTGGCCATCGGGAGCTTTTCCACCTGTCCGTCCAGACGCAAGGCTAGCGTCCATGGAACCAACATACGCGAACTTAAATGAGCACGGCTCATGATTCCGTCTCCCTCTCACGAAAATTTCAAGGGTGTAACAAGCTGTCGCAAGAGCGTTGGCCCTTGGAAAATCGGGGTTTCTCGACAGGTGTGGGCGCCCGTTTGACGGCTGCAGCGCTGCGGCGATAGTGCGGCGTCCGGAACCGACCATACGCTGAGGCATGAGCCGGCGTCCGGAAGCAACTCGGGTCATGCCGGAAACCAGGCCATGCCGGACCTGCCCATGCTGGACCTGCCGACGCTGGACCTGCCCACGCTGGACCTGAAGGACGTGTCGCGATCACTTGGGCGGATCGCAGTGCTGAACCGGGCGAGCCTGAGCTTTCCCTCCGATCTGCCCACCGCCGTGCTCGGCCTGCACCCCGGCGCCAGGGATGCCTTCCTGCGCCTCCTCGCGGGCGCGGACCGGCCTGAGGCGGGGACAATTCGCCTGGGAGGCGCAGAGGTCTCTGCCGTCCGCCGCGAGAAGGGAAGGATCGTCCGGGTGAGCGCGCTGGGCGCCAAACTCTCAGGACGCGCCGTTTCCAGGATGATCGGCGCGGAAGCCGCGGTGCGCGTTGGGCTGTCGGGCAAGATGAACACACTGGTGAAGGACCTCGACCTCGATCATCGCATCCGTCTCGCCATCGCCGAGGCGCGGGCGGCGCGGCCATCCCTGATCCTCCTGGAGGCGCCGGCGGCGGGTCTGAGTGGCGATGTGCGTGAGAGGTTCGTGGGCGACCTGCATGCGATGCTGTCGGGGGTGGGCGCGGTGGTGGTGCTGGTGGCGGGGTCGGCGGACGAGGCAAGCGGCCTGGACGGGCATGTGCTGGTGCTAGATGCGGGAAGGGTGGTGCAGTTTGCGCCGGCCGATGTGGTGTTCGGGCGGCCCGCGAACCTGCATGTGGCGCAGGTGGCGTCGTATCCCGCGCTCAACACGGTGGCGATGATGGTGCGGGGCGGCGCCGGCGTCCTGGCCGACGGCTCGACCTTCCAGCCGCCCGACGAGGCTGGCGCTGCCTGCTTCGGGCGCCTGCACGCTCGCCTTCCGGCCCGACGACACGACGCTGACGCGCGCCAACGAGACCTGCCTGCGCTTTGTCGCGCGGGCGGCAGGCGAGGAGAATGTCGGAGGCCGCCGCTTCGTCCGTCTCGCCTTCGCCGGCGCGAGCTGGCTGGCGCCGCACGCCGGCGCTGCGCCGTTGCCGCCCGGCATGGTCGTCAACGCCTTCGTCGACCGCGCGCGGCTGATGGTGTTCGATGCGGACGGGAAGGCGGTCGGGTAGGGCTCAGCCAAGACCCTTGAGGGCAGGCGCCGGGCGGTTGGCCTGGGCCTGCGGTTCGAACTTGATGAAGTCGGAGAGGGGCATTGGGCGGGCGATGTAATAGCCCTGCGCCAGGTCCGCGCCCATCGCCTGCAGCATGGCGAGCGCTTCGGCCGTCTCAACGCCCTCGGCGGCGATCTTCATGCCGAGGCTGTGCGCGAGGTCGATGGTGGATTTCACCAGCAGCGCGTCGGAATTGCCATTCGCCATGCCGATGATGAAGCTCTTGTCGATCTTCAGCTCCTGCGCCGGGATGGTGCGCAGGTAGGAGAGGGACGACAGCCCCGAGCCATAATCGTCGATCGAGATCTCAACCCCGGCGGCGCGCAGGTCCGTCATCACGTCGAGCGCCAGCTTCGGATTGTCGATGACGGCCGTCTCGGTGATCTCGAAGCACAGACTGGCGCCCGAGCGGCGGATCTGGCGCAGCGCACGGTCGGCGAAACCTTCATTGGCGATGAGGCGGCCGGAAATGTTGATCGACAGCATCATGTCGCGCCCGGCCTTGCGCATCTCGCGCTGGTCGGCGATGGCGCGGTCGAGCACCCAGTCTGTGAGCGGGCGGATGTGGCCGGTCTCTTCCGCCATGCCGATGAAAGCGTCGGGCGGGATCATGCCGCGCTGCGGATGGCGCCAGCGCAACAGCGCCTCGGCCGAGGAGACTTCGCCCAGACGAAGATCGTATTTCGGCTGGTGCGCGAGATAGAGTTCGCCGCGCGTCAGGCCGAGCACCATCGAGCTCATCAGCGAGAGCGCAGCGGACGGATCGCCATAGGCCTCGCGGTCGAAGGCGGCGGTGCGGACGCGCCTGTTGCGCGCCTGCTCGACGGCGACTTCGGCGCGCTCCAGCAGGGAGAGGCGCGTGTCGGCGCCGTCGGCCTCGCAGGCGACGCCCGCAGTGACGAGAACATCGATGCGATCCTCACCCAGGCGCACGGGCTGGCTGGCAAGCTCGGCGATGGCGTTGACGGTCGCGAGCGCTGCATCGCGGCTTTCGGCCTGGAACACGGCGCCGATGGCGCTGGTCGAGAGGCGGCCGACATGAAACTCGCTGAACTGGCCGGAGATGCGCCCGGCGATCTCGGCGATCAGGCGCGCCGAGAGGGCATGGCCGATCGCGCCGCGGACATGGGCGAAGCGGTCAACGCCGATAGCGATGCCAAAGACCTGTTCCGGATCGAGCCGCGTGCGCATCTCCGCGATGCGGTCCTGCAGGGCGCGCAGGTTGGGCAGGCCGGTCTCGTTGTCGTGCTGGGCGAGGTGGAAGATGCGCTTTTCGCGCGCCGCGATCTCGCCGGACATGATGTTGAAGTTGGAGGCGAGCGCTGCGATCTCGTTGCGGCCCTCGACGCGCACTTCAGCGAGTTCGCCGCTCGCCAGCTTCGATGCAGCGGCGCGCAGGGCGGAGATCGGTCCGGTGACGCGGCCGGAGACGAACCAGCTGCCGAAGACCAGGGCGGCAAGTCCCAGCGCGCCGATCAGCATGATGGTGGTCAACATCGACCGGTAGTTGGCCTGGTTGGTGGTGAGCGAATATTCAAGCAGCAGCGCGGCGGTGACCCCGCCGCCGAAACTGTCGAGCGGCTTCACGCCGGCGATCGAGTTGTTCTCCGGGATGCGCACCAGGATCTGGCCGTCATTGCGAATGGCGCGCCTGGCGAGATCATCGCCTGAAACGGTTATCTGCTTGGCGTCGCCTGAATCGACCACCGTCCACGGCGCATCGCCCGAGCGCAGGTAGAGGTGCGCATTAAGCGGGATGGCGGAGAGCTTCTCGAGTTCGGACAGCGTGCCTTCGCCAAGGCGTTGGCCGAACACGACCCAGCCGATCAATGTCGGCGCGTTCACCGGCGCGGCGACAGCCTGGAAAGGCTTGCCGCCGAGAAGGAGCACGCCGCCTGCGTCCGGCCGGGCGCCAAGTGCAGCCAGCAGGGCAGGGTCGGCCGCCTTTCCTGGCTCATCGCCGGGGCTCGCGATCCTGCCATCGAGGTCGACGATGAAGGCGGTGTCCAGCGACAGGCGCGACTGCAGGTTGTCGAGGGCGGAGAGGATCGTCTCCTCGTCCGCGGTCGCAACCGCTTCGCGGAAGCCGAAGTCGCGGGCGAGGACGTCAGCGGTCTGCGACAACTGGTCGGCGCGAAGTTTCCACAGGCGGTCGAACACGGCGGACGAGGCGCTCATCTCAGCCTTCACCGCCTCGCGCGAATTGCTCTCCACCGCGACATAGACGGCGCCGGCGATGACCAGCAGCACCGCTCCGAAGAGGGCCGCGTAGATCAGCGCAAGTTCGGTGGAGAGGCGCCTGAACATGTCAGCGGTGGGCGGGAGCTGAGGTCGAGAGGTCGACGACCACGGTCACGCGCGTCTCGCCGGAGATGGTCACGTCGCTGACGGCGATGTTGTCTTTCGATTTCGCATGGGGATGCCAGACAGTGAGCTTCGTCTTGCCGTCCGGTGCGGACATTATGGTAGCGGCGCCCGCTTCGCCGGTCTTCGCTGCGAAGGGCGTGTCGACAACGCGCACGAAACCGACCATCTGGTCATGGATGTTGCAGCCGATCGCCGCCGTGCCGGCGGTCTTGAAGGCGACCGTGCGCTTGTCTTCCTTGCCGTAGAGCTCAAGCTCGAACTTGTTGCCCTTCGAGAAGGAATAGACGTGGTGGCGGAACTTGTCGAAGTTCGGGAAGGCAACATCGGATCCCACAGGCGCGACAAGCACGAAGGGAGCGAACTGCTTGTCCTTCTGCGCGACCTCAAGCTTCCACGGGAAGGCCGGCCTGGCGCCATTTGATGGAAGCGTGATCACCGCATCGGCCAGCGGCTTCCCGTCGGGCGTCGTCACCGTGACCACGAGGTCTGCCAGCGAAGGCAGGCAAGGCCAGTGCGGCAACGGCGCCTGCAAGCGAGAGGAATCTGAGGATCATCCTCACCATTTACCAACGCGGGCCAAACATTCGGTAAACCCCTGCGCGCTTCGGGGATTTGGAACTGGGCGATCTTTCGGCTTGCTTAACCATCGCGGCGGAGAACGGACCCGAAGGGTTCGGGGCGGCGTGCTGAGGGGCATCGTCCATGCGGGTTCGGAGTTGCGTTGTGGCGCTGGCCGCTGGGGCCGCTGCCTTGCCGGCGAGTGCGCAATCCGCCGGCGATCTGGGTGTCGACATCGGCGGCAAGCTGAGGCTGACGCGCGGCGTATCGACGGTCGAGGGCCAGGGCGGCGGCGGGCTCACGCCTTGGGCGCTGATCACAGGCGACGAGACGGACCGCGGCATCGGCGGCACGGCGCACGTCACGGCGGTCGAGCTGCCGGACTATTCCTTCCTCTCCTACGGCGTCGGCATTGGCCTGTTCGATCGCGTCGAGCTTTCCTGGACGCGCCAGGAATTCGACACGCAGGATGTCGGCGCAGCTCTGGGGCTCGGCCGGGGGTTCACATTTGCCCAGGATGTCTATGGCGCGAAGCTGCGCGTGGCGGGCGACGGGGTTTACGATCAGGACCGCTGGTTGCCGCAGATCGCCGTCGGCGCAAACTGGAAGACGAATGACCAGGGCGCGGTGGTGCAGGCGGTCGGCGCTGCGGACTCGCAAGGCTGGGAGACATACGCTTCGGCCACCAAGATCCTGCTTGATCAGTCGCTGTTGCTGAACGGTACGCTGCGCTGGACGAATGCGAACCAGACGGGACTGCTCGGCTTCGGCGGCAACCTGAATGACGATCACGAGCTGATGGCCGAGGCGTCGGTCGGCTGGCTGCTGAACCGAAACCTGCTGGTCGGCGGCGAGTACCGGATGAAGCCGGACAATCTCGCCATCGCGGGGGAAGACGACTGGCTCGACCTCTTCGCGGCCTGGTCGGTCACACGCACCATCACGATCACCGGCGCCTACGCGGATCTCGGATCAATCGCGACCTTCGACGGCCAGCGCGGCCTCTATGTCTCCCTACAGGCGGGCTTCTAGATGAAACGCACTCTCATGTTTGCCACCGCCTGGGCGCTGGCCTGCGCGCCGGCCGTATGGGCTCAAGCGGCGCCTGCAATTCCGCCGGGCGAAGAGGCGGTTGATCCCTACGAGATGTCGAACGGCAACGCCGGCGCAGCGCCCTTCCAGGGCACGCAGATGCTCGAAGCCTTCCATGGCCGCGACGGCATCTCACGGATCGTCGACGATCTCGTCGTCAGGGCGCAGGACGACGAGCGCATCTCAGAGATCCTCAAGGCGTCGGACTTCGTGCGGCTCCGGCGCACGCTCAAGGAGCAGGTCTGCTACATCCTCAATGGCGGATGCGACTATACCGGTCGCGATATGAAGAGCGTCCACACCGACCATGGTGTCGCAGTCGCCGAGTTCAACGCGCTGGTGGAGCTGCTGCAGGATGCGATGGACCGCGAGGGCGTCGCGACCGCGGCGCAGAACCGGCTTCTCGCGAAGCTGGCGCCGATGAAGCGAGACATTGTCCGGCGGTGAGTGCGTCTTTGCTGAACCTGTCCTGAACGGGTCGTGACACGCAGGACAGGGTCTGTTCCCGGTTTCTCCCCGCCGCAACTTGCGGCAAGAAAAAAATTCCGGGCCCGGACGTTTTTCTTTTCCTTGCTTCCTAAAAAAAATCGCGCGATTCTCCTCCACGGGGCGAGGCGAAACGGAGCAGTCCATGGACCGCGCGGCCGCGCTTGCCCTTCTCAATGATATCCTCGCAGCAACAGTGAAGGCCGATGGGCCTGACCTGAATGCGCGACAGGCTGCGATCCTGCTGCGAGTGTCGCTGGAACCTGGACCGCACACCGTCCGCGGCATCGCCGAGGCCTTGAAGCTCGGCAAGCCGGCGGTCAGCCGGGCGCTGGACGCACTGGGCGGATATGGCCTGGCCGTTCGGCTTCCCGACGAGACGGACCGGAGGTCGATCACCGTGCAGGCAACCGCTCGCGGGCTTGCGATGCTCGCAAGTCTTGCGGATCGGGTCGTGGCGTGCGAGCGCAGCCGGGATGGAAGGTCGTTCCAGAAGCCCAACGTTCAAAAGCCCACGGCCAGCGGAACTTTTGCCGTTCCGCCTCTCGCCGCGAGCAAGGCTATCGGCGGAGAGGCCGGACCTGTTCCCGCCAAGCCGGTGGGACCTGGCCACGCATCTCACGCTGCCTGAAGACCTTCCCGCCGGGATTGCCGAAAGACTGGCGCGCGACCCGCGCCTGTCTCCGGTCCGGGATGGTCTCTCATACGACCCCTCGACGGCTGTGCGCCGGCAGGTGAGGGCCGGGGCGGCTGCCTTGCGCAGGTCGCCGGAGGCAGGCGCCGAGCAGATCAACCAGGCGCTCTACGGCGAAGGCGTCACCGTGTTCGAGGAACGCGAGGGCTGGGCCTGGGGGCAATTGGCGGTCGACCACTATGCCGGATGGATCCGGGCGGATGAGCTGGGTGAGGCGGTCGAGCCGACCCATCGGGTCAAGGTGCTGCGCACGTTCATCTATGAACGCCCGGACATGAAGTCGAAGCCGCTCAAGGCGATCTCGATGAACGCCCGGCTGTTGCTGGGCGGTATCGACGGCAATTTCGCGCAGGTGCTCGGACCGCAGGGGCCGGTGGGCTGGGTGTTCGCCCGGCATGCGGGTGTGGTGAGCGATGTGGAGCGTGACTTCGTGCGGGTTGCGGCGAGGTTTGTGGGGTCGCCCTATCTGTGGGGCGGGCGGGAGAGTGCGGGGATCGACTGTTCGGGGCTGGTGCAGGTGTCGCTGCAGGCGACTGGCGTGGCGCCGCTGAGGGATTCCGACATGCAGGAGCAGACGCTGGGACAGGCGGTGGCGCCTGCGGCGGACATGTCGAACCTGGTGCGCGGCGACCTGGTGTTCTGGCGTGGGCATGTGGGGATCATGGAGAGCGCGTCGATGCTCCTGCATGCGAGCGCGCGCGACATGCATGTCGAGATCGAGCCGCTCGCCGACGCGGTAGCGCGGATCAGGCCGATCGCCGGGGAGGTGCGGAGCGTCCGCCGCCTCTAGAATCGGTCCCGGCAGGCATACAACTGCCAGCAGTTTCAACGCATTGGCAGCGTTCAGGTTGAAAGGCCCGAATCAGCGCACACTTTCCATGATAGTGATCAACAGGTTCGGGCCGTGTCCGGCTGGCGTGGACGAGACGCCGCCCCTAGCTGGCGGTTCGCACCAATGGACCCTCGATGCGCTTTCCGGAGGAATTTCTCAACGAGCTGAAGTCGCGCGTGCGGCTGTCCGACGTCGTTGGGAAAAAGGTGATCCTGAAGAAGCGCGGCAAGGACCATGTCGGCCTGTCGCCGTTCTCTAACGAGAAGACGCCGTCCTTCTACGTCCACGACGACCGTGGCTTCTACAAGTGCTTCTCAACCCAGAAGTCTGGCGACGCGATCACGTTCCTGACCGAGACCGAGCGGCTGACTTTTGCCGAGGCGGTGGAAAGGCTGGCGCGCGATGTCGGCATGGAACTGCCCAAGCAGTCCGAGGGTGAGATCCAGCAATACAGGAAGCGCAACACACTGCTCGACTGGGCCGAGAAGGCGTGTGCGTATTTCGAGGCGCAGCTTCGCAAGCCGGCCGGCCGGGAAGCGCGCGAGTATCTCCAGTCGCGCGGGTTCGGCGAGGAGGCCTGGGAGCGCCATCGCATGGGTTTTGCGCCCGATGGCTGGCGCAACCTGGCCGACGAGCTGGTGAAGCAGGGCGCAAACATCGACGAGCTGGTCGAGGCCGGGCTGGTCGTCAGGCCCGACGATGAGGAGGGCGGCGAGGGAAAGACGGACAGCAAGCAGAAATTCTGGGATCGCTTCCGAAACCGGGTGATCTTCCCGATCGAGGACGCCGGCGGCAAGGTGATCGCCTTCGGCGCGCGCACGCTCGATCCGGATGGCAAGCCAAAATACCTGAACTCGTCGGACTCGCAGCTCTTCCACAAGGGCAAGACGCTCTATCGCTACATGAAGGCGCGCGAGGCGCTGGCGCCCCTGAAAGAGGGAATGGTGTCTCGCGGGCTGATCGTCACCGAGGGCTATGTCGATGCGATCGCGCTGGCCGAAGCCGGCATCGGCACGGCGGTGGCGCCGCTGGGGACGGCGCTGACCGAGGACCAGCTTGAGCTGCTGTGGCGGGCGGGCCCCGAACCGATTCTCTGTTTTGACGGCGATGCGGCGGGTGTTCGCGCAGCGTGGCGGGCGTGCGACCGCGCGCTGCCGATGATCGCGCCAGGACGGACGCTGTATTTCACGTTGCTGCCGGACGGGATGGACCCGGACGATGTGGTGCGGGTTCGCGGCGCGCAGGCGATGCGCGACATGCTCGAAGGCGCGAGGCCTCTGGTCGACCTGCTGTGGGGGCGGGAACTCGAAGTCGAGCCGCTCGACACGCCGGAAAGACGAGCCGGATTCGAGGCGCGGCTTATGGCCGCTGTGGGGCTGATCAAGGATACAGGCGTCCGGCGCGCCTATGAGCGGGAACTCAAGGACCGGCTTTACTGGCATTTCCGCGGTCAGAACCGGGGGCCGGCGTCACAGGGCCAGAAACCCTGGACCGATCAGAAGTCCGGCCAGAAGTGGGAGCAAAAGCTGGGCGAAGGTCCAGCCCTTGCCCCTGGAATGACCCAGGGGAAGAAGGGCGAAAGCCCCGGTCCGACCGGTCAAGGCGGCCTTCGGCTGGTGGTTCGGGCGCTAGAGAGTCCCCAGATCATGGAACAGAGCCGGGAAGTGCTGTTCCGGGTGGGCTTCGAGGATCCGGACATCCTCGCGATCCGGGACGCAGCGTTTTACGTCTATGACCACACTGAAATGCTTGACCGGCCTGCTGTTGCAGCCCATTTACGAAGTCTTGGCCGCAAGCGGGCTGTCGAGCTTTTGGAATCCTTCCCTGTCGGGCAACCGATGGACCCTCGCTCGATCGAGGGCCGCGATTGGCTTGACGCACTTGGGCGGTTTCCGGTCGCCAAAACGCTGGTCGGAGAAGTGAAGGCAACGGTCCGGTCCGAGGAGGAGGGTGGGGAGATCCTCAGCCCGTCTCACCAGGCCCGCATCATGTCCAGGGTGATCGCCCGGAGACGGGCAAGCCGATCGGTAGTGGATGAAGCAGTGACTTCTCCCGCCAACCAGGGCGTGCAGGATCTGCGCGACGCGGTTGGCGGCATGGGCGCCGCGATGGAGAACAAGCGTTCTGAAGACTGACGTGAAGAGCAAGGCGAAAGGTCCCCAGCCGAAATCGGCTGCGAAGCCCATGAACGGGAAGGACAAGCGCGCCGCTGCAAAGCCGGCATCCGCGAAGGCGGAGCCGAAGAAGGATTCGAGGAAGCCCGAGCCTCACAAGGCGAAGGCGGCGGAGCCGGCAAAGGGTGCGGCCAAGTCGCAGTCCCTGAAGTCAGAACCGGTTAAGGGCCTATCTGGCAAAGAGGCTGCGAAGGGTTCGGCAAAACCTGTTGCAACGGCAAAGCCGGTTGCGGCCAAGGAAGCGGTGACTAAAGGCGTTGAGAAAGCCGCGGCGTCGAAGAGCGCACCGGCAAAGGCGGTCCAGGCAAAAGATCTGGCGGCCAAGGGTGGACACGCGAAGTCGACGGACTCAAGGGCGGACAAGGCTGGTCTGCGGAGAGATTTGATGGCGAAGAGCGAAGCGACCAAACGGAAGGCCGCCCCCGAGGCGACCGACGGTCCTCTCCTCGACATGAACGACGCCACGGTGAAGAAATTCATCAAGGCCGCGAAGGCGCGCGGCTTCGTCACCTATGACGAACTCAACAAGGTTCTCCCCTCGGACCAGAACTCGTCCGAGCAGATCGAGGACATCATGTCCCAGCTTTCGGAGCTGGGCATCAATGTCGTCGACTCCGAAGACGATGTGGAAGAAACCGAACGCGCGGAAGAAAGCGCCGAGGAAAGCGAAGAGGGCGAGGAGGGCTCGGCCCCGGCGCGCTCCAAGTCGACCGCGCTCGCCACCACCAAGACAGACCGCTATGACCGCACCGACGATCCGGTCCGGATGTACCTGCGAGAAATGGGCTCGGTGGAGCTGCTGTCTCGCGAAGGCGAGATCGCCATCGCCAAGCGCATCGAAGCCGGCCGCGACGCGATGATCCGCGGGCTGTGCGAAAGCCCGCTGACCTTCGAAGCCATCATGGTATGGCGCCAGGAACTGGCCGACGAGCGCGTGCTGCTGCGCGACATCATCGATCTCGAAGCGACCTATGCGGCCGCCCATGGCGGCATCGTCGACAATTCCCAGATCGTGCTGAACGGCGGCGCGCCGCCGCCCTCGACCGCGCCGATCATGGCCAAGAAGGCCGCCCAGGCCGCGCAGGAGCTGCGCGACAAGGCCGAGCGCGAGAAGGAAAAAGAGAAGCCCAAGAAGCGCGTCGCCCGTGAGGACGATGACGAGGTCGAGATCGAGCGCCAGCGCCAGGCCGAAGCCGAGGCCGAAGCCCAGGCGGAAGACGAGTTCGACGACGGCGGCGCGATGTCGATGTCGGCGATGGAAGCCGAGCTGCGCGAAGGCGTCACCAAGACGCTCGACGGCGTAGCGCAGGAGTTCCAGCGCTACCGCAAGCTGCAGGAGCGGCTAGTCCAGCGGAAGATCGAGGGCAAGGCGCTCACGCCCAAGGATTACAAGGAATATGACGAGTTGGTCTCGGGCATCATCGAGAACCTCAAGACGCTGCACCTCAACAATGCGCGGATCGAGACTCTGGTCGAGCAGCTCTACGAGATCAACAAGCGGCTGATCCAGCTTGAAGGCAAGCTGATGCGGCTGGCAGATCTGCATGGCGTCGGCCGGCAGGATTTCCTCGACAACTATTTCGGGAATGAGCTGAAGCCAGACTGGATGGACAAGGTTTCGCTGCTCTCGAAGCAGTGGAAGAAGTTCGTCACCGCGGAAACCCGGAAAGTGACGGCGCTGAGGGAGGACGTGTCGGGCTTGGCCCAGGAGATGGGCGTTCCGATCGACGACTTCCGCCGCATCGTCCAGACGGTGCAGAAGGGCGAGCGCGAGGCCCGTCAGGCAAAGAAGGAGATGGTGGAAGCCAACCTCCGTCTCGTGATCTCGATCGCCAAGAAATACACCAACCGCGGCCTGCAATTCCTGGATCTCATCCAGGAGGGAAACATCGGCCTCATGAAAGCGGTCGACAAATTCGAGTACCGCCGCGGCTACAAGTTCTCGACCTATGCGACGTGGTGGATCCGCCAGGCGATCACCCGCTCGATCGCCGACCAGGCAAGAACCATTCGCATTCCGGTGCACATGATCGAGACGATCAACAAGATCGTCCGCACCCAGCGCCAGATGCTGCACGAGATCGGCCGCGAGCCGACGCCGGAAGAACTCGCCGAAAAGCTCGGCCTGCCGCTGGAGAAGATCCGCAAGGTCCTCAAGATCGCGAAAGAGCCGATTTCGCTCGAGACGCCGATTGGCGATGACGAGGATTCCAACCTCGGCGATTTCATCGAGGACAAGTCGGCGCTTCTGCCGGTGGACGCCGCGATCCAGTCGAACCTGCGCGAGACCACAACACGCGTCCTCGCCTCGCTCACGCCGCGTGAAGAGCGCGTGCTGCGCATGCGCTTCGGCATCGGCATGAACACCGACCACACGCTCGAAGAAGTCGGCCAGCAGTTCTCGGTCACCCGCGAACGCATCCGCCAGATCGAAGCGAAGGCGCTGCGCAAGCTGAAGCACCCGAGCCGTTCACGGAAGCTGCGGAGCTTCCTGGATACCTGATATAAAAAGGGCGGCCCTCGGGCCGCCCTGTCTTCATCCGGCATGCTGAGAGGCTCAAACCTCCAGCACCCCTTCAAACCCGCCAAAGATCATCCGCTTGCCGTCGTACGGCATGTCCATCTTCTGCATGCGCGGGTCTTGCATGAGCTTGGCCCAGCCTGCGTCTCGCGTGGATTTGTCGGGCCAGGCGACCCAGGAGAACACGACGGTTTCCTCAGCCGTTGCCTGGACAGCGCGCTTTAGGTCGGTGACTTTCCCGTCGGGCACGTCGCTGCCCCAGTTCTCCACCACGCGAGTTGCGCCGACCTCCTTGAAGAGAGCGGCCGAGGCGCGGGCGTGCGCCACGAATTTTTCCTTGTTCAACGTCGGCACGGCGCAGACCACGCCATCAATGTAGCTCATGATATTCTCCAATGCTGTTGTCGGCTCAGGCCTTGAGACTTAGCAGGGGTAGTTATATATTGCAACCATGAAGTTACAAAAACTAACCAGACAGCGATTCACGCAGTTATGACGACGCCTGTGCGACCGCGCATGCGCTCGATCTGATTGGCGAGCGCTGGGCGATGCTGGTGATGCGCGAGCTGATGATGGGGCCGCGCCGCTTTGGCGACCTGCGCGCCAGCCTTCCCTCCATCAGCGCTAATGTGCTGACGCAACGACTGGAAGGCCTGGAGGCGGCGCATATCGTACAGCGGCGGAAGCTTGCGCCGCCGGCGTCGGTGCAGGTCTACGACCTCACGGATTGGGGAAGGGAAGCCGAGCCGGTCCTGCTGGCGCTAGGCAAGTGGGGCGTGCGCTCCCCCATGCATGACCCAACGCTGCCCCTGAGCCCCGTGGCACTGATGCTGTCGTTCCGCGCGAAGTTCGATACGGCGAAGGCGAAGGGCATGGACGTGATGATCGGCTTCCGCTTTGGCGAAGAGGCATTCTCGGTCAGCGTGCGCAAGGGCGTTCTGGCGACGGAGCGCGGCGAAGCGACGGATGCCGATGTCGATGTCGCGGGCTCGCCGATGGCTGTCGCGGGACTGATCTATGGAAAAGTTCCGTTGAAGGAGCTGGAACGCCAGGGCGCCCTTGGCGTGAAGGGCGAGAGGGCGGCGCTGATGCGCTTTGCGGATCACTATGAAATGCCGCCCAAGGCTGAGTGATCGCGTCGCCTGGGACAATAGTGAAGCCGGCGCTTGACTGTTATCCGGCCGTCGTGATTATGAAGTCCGCACTTCACAATCGAGGGATCTCCCATGAACCCGCCGCCAGCCGTGCACGACACGTTCGTCATCGAGCGAGACTATCCCAAGCCGCCCGGCAGGGTCTTCGCGGCGTTTCGCGATCCGGCGAAGGAAGCGGCGCTGGTATGCCGAAGGCGGCGCGCACGATGTGGTATCCTACGAACTCGACTTTCGCGTCGGCGGGAAGGAAGTGCTGGCCGGCCGGATGAAGCCGGGCACGCCCGTCGCTGGCGTGGTGCTCACCTGGTCGCAGACATTCCTGGATCTCGTGGAGAACAGCCGCATTGTTTTCGTCCAGACGCTAGACGTCGGCGAGAAACGCATTTCCTGCGCCCTTGTCACCGTGGAATTCCGGTCCTCCGCTTCGGGGTGCAGCCTGTGGCTCACCCATCAGGCGGCATACTTCGAGGGCGCGGACGGACCACAAATGCGAAAGACGGGCTGGGAGGCGCTGCTCGCAAGCCTTGCCGCAACGCTTGAAGCCTGATGGCCGCGGCGCTGAAAAAGGCGGACAGCGTGTTCAACGCTCTGGGCGATCCCACGCGGCGCGCCATTGTCCAGAAACTCAGCCGCGGGCCATCGACGGTGTCGCGCCTTGCCGCTCCGCTGGAGATCACGATCACCGCCGTGCGTCAGCATCTCGATGTGCTGGAGCAATGCGGCCTCGTCCGCACCGAGAAGGTCGGCCGCGTGCGCACCTGCACGTTCGACACGAAGGGGCTCGCCGTACTGGAGACGTGGATCGGCGAGCAACGCTCGATATGGGAACAGCGGCTCGATCAACTCGGTGATCTGCTGGGCGAAGATAACGAGGATTAGGACCGACGACCGATCCGTCGGGCTGCCCTCCACAACAAACGGGCGGGCATATCGTCATCGGCATCGCCATGCCAATCCGGCCGGCCGCGCTGCCCGCACAGGCAAGCGCTCGCGGCCGCTTGGGTGTCGCCAGGGAGAGCCGCTTCAGCCTACAGCCTACAGCCCGCTGAACGTTGCGTTGCAGACCTTCGGATCGCCGGTCTGGTAGCCTTTTCGGAGCCACTCGACGCGCTGGGCGGATGAGCCGTGCGTGAAGTTCTCGGGATTGACGCCGCCGCCGCCGCGCTTCTGCAGCTTGTCGTCGCCGATGGCATTGGCGGTCTTGAGGCCTTCCTCGAGGTCGCCCGGTTCAAGCGCAACCTGACCGCCGGACGCGGCCGAAGCGTTGGCCGCCCACACGCCGGCATAGCAGTCCGCCTGGAGTTCGAGGGCGACGGAATACTCGTTGGCCTCGCCGCGCCCGCCGGCGCGCTGCTGCGCCTGCTGCACTTTCTGCGTAGCGCCCGTCAGCGTCTGCACATGGTGGCCGAATTCGTGCGCAAGCACATAGGCCTTGGCGAAGTCAGCGCCGGACGCGCCAAGCTGGCTCTCCATCGTCTGCCAGAAGGAGAGGTCGAGATAGACGGTGGAATCATTCGGACAGTAGAACGGCCCCATCGCCGCCTGCCCATAGCCGCAACCCGTTCCGGTGCCGGAGTCATAGATCACCACTTTGGGCTCGGTGTAGCCCGACATCCCTGCCTTCCAGACATCGTTGATGTTGGAGCCGATGACGTCGACGAACTGTCCGGCTTGGTCCTGCGGTGTGCCGACCGCGCCCTTTTCCTGGCTGCCTGCTCCGCCGAACTGGCTGGCGATCCGCTGGGTCGTGAACGGGTCGATGCCGAAGACGAAATAGCCGATCAGCGAGATGACAATCACGCCAAGCCCGCCGCCCGCCGCTATGCCTCCGCCCGAAAGCCCGCGCCGGTCTTCAACTCCGCCGCCGCGCCGTCCGCCCGTCCACCGCATGATCCGCCTCCGGTTTGCTGCTAGTCAGTCTAGACGGAAACGCGCCGGAGGGGAGAGGGGTTCATGCGAGAGGGTGTGAATGGCGGCGGGCCTGCCGATTGGGCCGCAAAATGCGGTGTTGCCGGGCGCAATCAGCGTTTCTGCCTGTGTGACGCCGCTTGTGCGCCGCGACGGGCCTCAGACACGGCTCTTGGCGACGTATGTCAGCCGGCGATTGCCGCCTTGCGCGCGCGCCACAGGTGCATCAGGCCATAGACGACGAGCCCGGCGGCGATCCAGTAGAAGAAGCGGTCCCGCGTCGCCGGCGGCAGGCTGATGAAGAGGTAGATGCAGCCCAGGATCGCGAACGGCGCCAGCACCCACACGAACGGCGTGCGGAAAGAGCGAGGGCGAGACGGATCGCGCCGCCGCATCACCATGACGCTGGCCGCCACGGCAATGAAGGCGGCGAGCGTTCCGGCGTTCGCCAGCGCCGCAATCTCTCCCAGCGGCAGCAGCCCGGCGAGCACCGAGACCAGGGCCGCCGTCACGAGAGTGACGACAACCGGCGCGCCGCGCTTTTCGTTGACCGCGCCGAGCCATCTGGGCAGCAGGCCATCGCGCGCCATGACGAAGAAGATGCGGCTCTGCCCAAACATGAAGGCCAGGATCACGGTTGGCAGCGCAATGGCTGCGACGCCCGCGATCGCGGTCGCAACTTCGGGATAGCCCAGGGTCCGCAGGATGAGCGCCAGCGGCTCGCTGCTCTTTGCGAAGTCCGCCGGCGGCATGGCGCCGACGGCGGCGGCGGCCACGGCCATGTAGAGCGCTGTGCAGACGACCATCGATCCGATCACCCCGATGGCCAGGTCGCGCGCGGGGTTCTTGGTCTCTTCTGCGGCGGTGGAGACGGCGTCGAAGCCGTAGAAGGCAAAGAAGATGATCGAAGCGGCCGCCATCACGCCGATGCGCGCTCCGTCGGCCGTGCTGGTCGCCGCAAAACCGTTCGGCATGAAGGGCGTGAAGTTCGCGACGTTGAAGTGCGGCAGGGTCAGGGCCAGGAAGACCAGCAGGGCCGCAACCTTCAGCACGACCAGCACGGTGTTGACGGCTGCGCTCTCGCGCGTTCCGACACAGAGCAGGGCGGCGACCGCGAACAGGATGAGGATGGCGGGCAGGTTGACGATGCCGCCCGCATGCGGGCCGGCTGTCAGTGCAAGCGGAAGGTCCAGCCCGAAGCCCTGCAGGAAGGGCACGGCGTAGCCGGACCAGCCGACGGCGACGGCGGCGCAGACGACAGAGTATTCGAGGATCAGCGCCCAGCCGATCACCCAGGCGGCCAGCTCGCCGATGGCGACGAAGGAATAGGTGTAGGCGCTGCCCGAGGCCGGCATCATGCCGGCGAGTTCGCCATAGCAGAGCGCAACCGCGGCGCAGATCGCGCCTGCGATCAGGAAGGACAGCATGACCGCAGGGCCCGCGCCATCTGCGCCAACGCCAATCAAGGTGTAGATGCCGGTGCCGACAATGGCGCCGACGCCGAGAGCGACAAGCTGCACCGGCCCGAGCGTGCGGCGCAGCTTCGGCCCATCGCCTTCATGCGCGCTCTCGATGGCCTTGCGAGTCCACAGCCCCATGTCCGCCCCTCCACTTTCTCGCCGCACTCAAGCATGAGTTGGCGGTGGATGGCAGCCCTGGATTTCCTGCCGGACGCAGCGTTTTCTTCCAGCCGCGGATCGTGTTAGGATCGCCTTATGGCCGACGGTTTCAAAGTCGAGATGGACGAAGAGCGGGCGAGGCAGCTTGAGGCCGTCGCGCGTGAGCGTGGCGTCGCGCCGGCCGAACTCGCGCGGCAGTTTCTTGAGCAGGCGCTTGAAGACGAGGCCGACAGGGCGGAAGTCGCAAGCCGCTGGAAAGAGTTCGAGGAGACCGGCGAGACGATTGATCATGCCGAGGTCATCGACCTGCTTCGGCGAAGGGCTTCGGGCCAGAGGGACGCTTGATTCTCAGATGGCTTCCGGAGGCGCGAGGGGACCTCGACCGCATCGACGCATTCTGGAATTCGATTGACCCTTCGCTGGCGCCTCGTGCGGCGAGCGTGATTCTCAAACTGGCTGAATCGCTGGCTCAGTTTCCCGAGCGCGGACGTATCAGCCGCATGGATGACGCGACACGCGAACTGGTCGGTCGGTTTGGGGCGGGTGCCTTCATCCTCCGCTACAGAATTCTTGGCGATACGATCGTTGTCGTGCAGGTTCGCCACTCCAAAGAGCTGCCTTGAGGACACAACAATGACCCACCCCATTCGCATCGGCGTCGGCGGGTGGAGTTTCGAGCCGTGGGACGAGACGTTCTACCCGCCCGGGCTCTCGAAATCGAAGCAGCTCGAATACGCCAGCCGCAAGATGACGGCGGTGGAGGTCAACGCCACCTACTATTCATCGTTCAAGCCGGAGACATTCGCCAAATGGCGCGATGCGGCGCCGGACGGGTTCATGTTCAGCCTCAAGGCTCACCGGTTCTCCACCGTGCGCAAGACGCGCGAGGACATGAAGTCATCGATCGACCTCTTCCTCGGACAGGGGATCACGCAACTGAAGGACAAGCTGGGGCCGATCAACTGGCAGTTCCCCGGCACGCGCAAGTTCGAGAAGGATTATTTCGACACCTTCCTGTCGCTGCTGCCGAAGGAGAAGGACAAGGTCCGGCTGCGCCACGCGCTCGAGGTTCGCAACCCGACCTGCACCGACCCGGCCTTCCTCGACCTGCTGACGAAGCACGGCGCCACCGTGGTCTATGCCGAGGACGATGAGTTTCCGAAGATCCGCCACGAGGGCGCGGACTTTGCCGTCGCGCGGCTGATGCAGACGAAGGGCGATGTGGCGACCGGCTATGGCAAGGCCGACATCGACCGCTTCGCGAAGATGCTTGGCGGCTGGTCGAAGAAGCAGGATGTGTTCGCTTTCATCATCTCCGGCGCCAAGGAGCGCAATCCGGCAGCGGCGATGGCGTTGCAGGAGAAGCTGGGCCTGAGCCCCGCCACATCGAACGAGGCCGATGCGATGGCGGCAGCGAGGGGCAAGAGCGCCCAGGCGAAATCAGCTCAGGCGATAAAGCCGGCGGCGAAGAAGGCCGCTGCAGCGAAAGCCGCGCCCGCCGGTAAGGCGCCGGCAAGGAAGAAGTGAAGAAGCGCCATGCGGCTCAACCAGGTGACCGTCCCGCTCATCGACTACGCCGCGAGCGTGGAGTTCTACCGCAGGCTCGGCCTCAGGCTGATCGTCGATGCGCCGCCGCACTATGCCCGCTTCGAGTGTCCGCAGGGCGACGGCGGCGAGCCGGCGACTTTCTCGATCGAAAAGGTGGAGGGATGGAGCGGCGCCGATTGGCCGGAAATCTGGTTCGAGAGCGACCGACTGGATGATCTGGTCGCGGAGCTCAAGGCTGCGGGCGTCCGGTTCGAGAGCGATCCGGAAACCAAAAGCTATCTCTGGCGGGTGGCTGCGTTGCGCGATCCCGCCGGCAACCGGATCGCGCTCTATCACGCCGGCGACAACCGCCGCCATCCGCCCTGGCGCGTGAAATAGGGGAGAAGGCATCGAGCTCCGATCCTCGCGCCGCGAATTGTCGCGCCTGGATTTTGCCGGGCGCGTGGTTCGGCCCACATGGCCTGGCTTCCGCTTCGATGATACAAGGCCCGGCCGACTGGACGCGCCGGACAGACGGGTTTCGAAATGTCGTGCGTTGGGATTTCAGAAACACACTCTCGGGGAAACGCAATGCATCGCAGACTCGTTGGAGCAGGTCTTGCCGTCATGGCGGCGTGTCTTGCGGCGCCGGCGTTGGCGCAGGCGCCGTCCGACTACAGGCGGCCGCATACGAACTGGGGCGCACCGGACCTGCAGGGATTCTGGACCAACGCCTCGATCACCAGAATGTCCCGTCCGGCGGGCATCACCACCCTGGTCATCACGCCCGAACAAGCAAAGTCGATCGAGGACAAGGATTTTAACAACGCCCGGCTGGCCGCCGACCAGAAGCCCACTGACCAGACCCTGGGCGCGCCGACCTTGGGCGGGCTTCAGGCAAACGGCAACTACAACGCCTTCTGGTGGGACCCCGGCACGAAGGTGGCGCAGATCAACGGCGAGTACCGCTCGTCGTGGATCGTAGCGCCGGCGGATGGGCGCATTCCCTACAAGGCGCGCAGGCCCGGACCGGCTGCGGCGCCCGCCTCCCCTCCGGCCGCTGCGCCGACGGCAACAGCCAGGCAGGCCGCGCCGGCGAGGCCTGCGGCCGCACCCGCGAGGTCCGGCGACGCTTCTCCGGCCTCTGTTGCGTCCGGCGCCAAGCCCTTCGTCGAGCCGGGTCCTTCCTACGGCAATGTGGGCGTCGGGCGCGTCGAGTCTGCAGCGTCCTATGCTGGTCCCGAATCACGCAGCCTTGGCGAGCGCTGCCTGATCGGCTTTGGCGGCACGGGCGGGCCGGTGATGAACAACGTCCTCTACAACAACGCCTACCAGATCGTGCAGTCGCCAGGCGCCGTCATGATCCTTGTGGAGATGAACCATGATGCGCGCATCATCCCGATCGTGGCCGAAGCCGCGGCGGCCGCCAGGGCGCTGCGTCCGAACGCGATCAAGCCGTGGCTGGGCGACAGCCTGGGCTGGTATGAGGGGGACACGCTGGTCGTGGAAACCCGCAATGTGAACCCGGCGCAGCGCGGCTACATTTCGGCCAATGGCAAGCTGACGGAGCGATTCACCCGCGAGTCCGAAGGCGCGATCGTGTACGGCTTCGAAGTGGAGGACCCGGACCAGTATACCCAGGTCTGGAAGGGCGAGATGTCGTTCCGGGCGCTGAAGGGCGGGCTGTTCGAATACGCGTGCCACGAAGGCAATTACGGCCTCGTTGGCATCCTCGAAGGCGCCCGCCAGAAGGAGAAACGCGGCGAGGCGCTCGAACTGACGGCGGAGAGCGAGTGACCGTCCGGCCTCACCTCCGCGCCAAGCTGGTCAGCCCAGCTTTTCTTGCAGCCACACCGTCACTTGTGCACGCCGCACCGGCGTCTGCTTCTTCGCGACCTCGGCGACGATGTCGGCGAGCGATACCGACCTGAGCTCCGCTTTCCAGGCGGACTCCGCACGGCGGAACACCGAGTTGATCTCGCACGGCTTGCGGAAGTCCCCATTGGGACCCGTGCACGGACCCTGCTGGCGTATTTCAGAACAGCGGAAAGCCGGCTCATCGCCTTCGATGGCTTCGTAGATATCCCAAAGCGTGACGTCCTCGGCCTTGCGGGCGAGGCGATACCCGCCCCCGGCGCCCCGCACCGATTCGACGACGCCAGATCGCGCCAACGCCTGCATGTGCTTGGCCATGTAGGCCGGCGCGAGAAAATGGAACTCCGCCAGCGCATTCGCGGGCAGGCCAACCCCCGGCGACAGCGCCGCCAGCAGCGCGCAGGCATGGGCCGTCCACTCGACGCCTTCGCTCATCTTCATCGGACGCTCCGATTCCCTATTGCGGACACATAGCATCCGGTTTATAGCGGACACAAGATGTCCGATTACATGCACCATTGGCAGACGAGAGGCATGTCATGAGCGCTTCCTCCCCCATCTCCGGCGCCAGCGTAGCGATTGTCGGGGCCGGCATCGCCGGGCTGATCGCGGCGATCGAGCTTGCCCACGCCGGCGCCAGGGTCACCGTGTTCGAAGCCGCCTCCGAACCCGGCGGCCGGGCGCGGACGAAGGAGGCCGGCGGCTTCCTGCTCAACCAGGGCCCACATGCCCTCTACATCGATGGCGCTTTCCGGCGCGAGTTGAAGCGGCTCGGCGTCCCGTTCACCGGAGGCAGGGCGAACCCGCCCGAGACGCTCGGCCTCCACAACGGCAAGCTGCGCCGCCTCCCGATCTCGCTGTCGTCCCTGGTGGTGTCGGATTTCTTCGGCGTCGGCGACAAGCTCGCCTTCGCCCGCGTGCAGAAGGCGGTGGCCGACAGCCGCGGCGGCGAGGCTGGCAGCTATGGCGCGTGGCTCGATGCGCAGAAGCTCTCGCCCATCGTGCGGGCGTCGATGGAGGCGATCGGGCGCGTGTCGAGCTACGCCAATGCGCCTTATCTGATCAGCGCCGCCGCCATGCTCGAACAGATGCGCCGCGCAGGCAAGGGCGTGCTCTACATCGATGGCGGCTGGGCGACTCTCATCGATGGACTGGGGATGGCGGCGCAGGCGGCAGGCGCCGAGTTGCGAACCGGCGCCGGAGTGCAGCATGTGGCCGTCGAGGGTCGGCGCACCAGGCTGTCGCTCGCCGATGGGGGCGAGGCGGTTGCCGATGCGACCCTGCTGGCGCTGGGGCCGCATGAAGCGGCGGAGCTTGCGCCTCAGATCGACTCGCTGCGCGCCTGCGCAGCGGAGGCCATCCCCGTCCGCGCCAACGTGCTCGACCTGGCTCTGGAAAGGCTCCCGGACGGCGCAAAGACCTTCATCCTGGGCGTCGACCAGCCGCTCTATTTCTCCGTGCATACCCATGCAGCAAGGCTCGCGCCGCAGGGCGGGGCGGTGGTCCACGTCGCGAAATACCTGCCGCCCGGCGAAATACCGGGCCGTGACGCCATGTCGGAACTTGAGGCGCTGGCGGACCTCGCCATGCCGGGCTGGCGCGCGGTGGAGGTCAAGCGGCAGGAACTGCGCGGCATGGTGGTGGTGCATGCGATGCCGCGGTGCGATGTGGTGCGCGCGGGTGTGGTCGTGCGTGATGCGCCCGGCGTGTTCGTGGCGGGCGATTGGGTGGGCGCGGAGGCGATGCTGTCAGACGCCGCTGCGGCGAGCGCCGTGCACGCTGCGCACGCGATGCACGCATGGCTCTCAACCCACGAGACAAGCCGCGCCGCGTAACACCTTGTGATTTTCGCCAGTGCGCGCGAAGGTTGTCGCTTGGCGGGCATCGGGAGCGGCGGTTGAGCATTTTCACCTCACGAGGTCGGGTGTTTCTGTCCTATTCGAGTGCGCAGCGCGAGGAGGCGAAGGCGATCGCCACGGCGCTGCGCAATGCGCGGTTCGATGTCTTCTTTGATGCGAGCGAGCTGCCGCCCGGCGGGGACTACAATTCACGCATCGGCGCCGCCATGAAGAAGGCCGACGCGGTGGTCTTCCTTCTGACGCCAGAATTCGTGCGCGAGGGCGCTTATACGCGCACCGAACTGGCGATTTCGGAACAGCAGTGGCCGAGCCCGATAGGTCGTGTGCTGCCCGTTGTGCTGAAGCCGACCAGACTTGTCGGGCATTCCGGTCTATCTGAAGTCCGTCACTCTGCTTGAGCCGGCCGGAAATGCGCCAGCGGAGATCGTGCAGGGGGTGCTGCGCCTGCGGAAATGGTCGCAGCGCGGGCGTTGGGCTGCCGCTGCGTTGTTACTGATCGCGGGCATCGCGTCGGGCGGTTCCTGGCTGGCATTTGATTATGCGGCGAAGGCTGAGGGAGCGCGGGCCCTGCGCTCGGTTTCCGTGGAGATCGAGAACAATGCACGGGTGGTCGACAATCTGCGCGAGAACACCGCAACACTGACCAATGCCGTGCTGGCAATCGCGCAGGGCATCCGCAATCCCGGCATCGCCATCCTCTCTGGCCTGTTCCCAACGGAGAACATCGATCCTGACGCCGACGCCAGCCGCCTGCCCACTAGCCCGGCGGCGCAGCGGCCACTGCGCTCGCAATTGGCGCGGCGAACTGCTTGGGCAGCAGCGTCCACCAGCGTGCAGGGCCGTTCATCTTCTCGGCGTAGGCGCCTGCGTCCTGGCCGATGCCGACGAAGACATCGCCGCGCAGTGGGCCGCGGCGGATGGCCCCGCCCGTGTCCTGGGCGACCATCAGGCGCTGGAAGGCATAGCCGCTGTACGCGCCATCGACAAAGACGACAGCGCCATAGGGATGGAAGGCCGGATCGATAGCAATCGACCCCATGGGCGTCAGCGAAATGCCGGCGGCGCCCTTGGGTCCGGCGGTGTTGTCGGCGATCGTCTCTTCCTGGAAGAAGACGTAGGACGGATCGGCGTTGAGCGCCTGCTTCTGCTCGCCAGGATTGGAGTCGAGCCACTGGCGGAAACCGGTCCACGTGGCCGAAGCGAGACGTCCGGCATTGCGCAGGGCGCCCAGCGCGGAGTTCCACTTGTAGCCGTTCTGCGCCGAGAACTGCGCGCGCGCTTCCGTGCCGTCCTGGAAGTGCAGGCGGCCCGAGCCCTGGACCTGCAGATTGTAGACATCCGCCGGGTGGGCGTAGCCGATGATCTGGCCCTGGTATGGCGTGATGGCTTCGCGCTTCGGGTAGGGCTCGATGCGGTCGCCGACGAGCTTGCCGTTAAGCTGTCGCGGCGCGCCGCGCAGCGCGGCGCTGTCATAGGCTTCGGCGAACTTTCCAAGATCGATGGTGTACATGTCCGACGGGCGCGAGAGCACTGGCTCGGTGAAGGGCGGCGACCAGGCGCGGCTCGCCTGGATCACAGGTTCGAAATAGGCGGTGAGGCGCTGCTCGCCGGTCCCGGTCACCATTGCGGCTTCGAAATAGGTCTCGAAGAACCAGTGCTCCTGTCCAGGCTGGATCGTGCCGGCCGCATCACAGGCGTTGAACCACGTGCCCACCGCGCCGCCATAGCGTCCGCCGGACAGCGGCGCATCCGGCGTGCGCATTTTCCATCCGGCGCACTGGCGCTTGAAGGCGGCGAGGGCAGGCGCGAAGTCGGCGCTGGCCCAGCCGGGGATGTCCGCGAATTGCGCTGGCGTCAGCAGGAAATCGGGAATGAGTGGCTGCACAGGCGGGGGCTGCGTGGTCTCGCGGCTGCGGCAGGCGGCTGGACCGGCGGTGTTGGCGGGAGAACGGGGCGGGCGACCTGGCCCGGGCGCGAGATTGGCGCGGGGCGGGTGTTGGACGCGCAGGCGGACATCGTCATGGCGAGAGCGGCCAGCAACGAAAATTGGGCGGCGCGGCGGATCATTCGCGTCTCCAGGCAAAACTCCGGCGGCCCCGGCCCAGGCTAGTTGATCACGGGAGGTTAGCGCGAAATTGTGGCAGGTCGAGCATGGAACCGCATGCTATCGGCCCGGCGGTCTCAGATCCGGGCGGGCCTCCGCGGCGGGGACGTTGGCGACGATGCCGGCAAGGTTTCCCTCTTCCCCGGGTGAAATCAGCTCGTAGAAGCCCGTCAGCTTGACGCGCACGACCACCGGCCCATCGCTGGAGTTGGAGAACTGCCAGCCCTGGATGCCGTCAAAGGGCGCGGTGAGGGCGCCCTGCGCGCTCAGTCCATAGCCCTGCTTGTAGGTGGCGACCGTCATCTCCTCGGTCCTGGAACCCGGTGTGGTATGGCCGTGAAAATCGTAGTGGAAATCATTGGCGCGCTGCGCGCCGGTGACCTGCCATTCATAGACCAGGCTGGCGCCCTGCTTCATTCGAACCTTGTATTCGAGTTCCGAACCCTTGGCCCCGCCCATGAAGTCGGTGAGTGGAATCTCGATCACGTCCGTGCGCAGCGGCAGGTCAAATTCGCGCGCCAGCGGGCCGCCGGCGCCGGACTTTACGTCGATCGTGTTCTCGTCCGGCGCCCAGAGTCGAGCGACGCCCGAGAGCTTGCCAAGGCCGAGCGGATCGACGTTGAACTCGGCGGGCATGATGGCGCCGAGCACGATCAGTGCGCCCGCGACGAGGCCGCCGCCGGTGATGATGGCGAGCGTCTTGCCCGAGACCTTCAGCTGGACCGGCGCGATGGGTTGCGCCTCAGTGATTTCCGGTTCGGCCATCATGCGTCTCCAGCGAGAAAGTACCCTGCAAGCTGCTCGCCCGCCAGCACAATGCCGGCGAGAAACAGCAGGGCGTTGGCGGCGACGGCCATGCGGCCGAAGCTTCTGGTTGTCCGCCAGATCGTCATGACGATCAGGATCAGCGACAGCGCGATAAGCTGCCCGATTTCGACGCCGACATTGAAGGCGATGAGATTGGGGATGAGGCCGTCCGGGTTGAGGCCGAGAGCCTGCAGCTTGGTGGCGAGGCCGAGGCCGTGGACGAGGCCGAAGCCGCCGACAGCGACACGATTGTCCGGTTCAAAACCGAGATGCTTGAAGCCGCCGAGGTTCTCGAAGGCTTTGTACGAAACGGAAAGTCCGATCACCATGTCGACGAGGTAGGACGATACGCCGAGATCGAAGATCACGCCGAGCAGCAGTGTTGTCGAGTGGCCGACCGAGAACAGCGTGACATAGAGCAGTACGTCCTTGAGGCGGTAAAGGAAGAAGATGACGCCGACGAGGAAGAGCAGGTGGTCATATCCCGTCACCATGTGCTTGGCGCCGAGATAGAGGAAAGGGAACGGATCCGCGCCTATCGTGTTGCGCACGAACTGCGCATCGCTTCCGCCGATGGCGTGGGCAAGGGCGGGCGGGGCGATCAGACTGAGGAACAGAACCGCGAGAAGGATATGGCGCCGATGCATCTAGGGCTCGCGGGTTGTCACTGGGGGGCACGGGTACACGCGCCGTCCGTTCCATGCAACAATGCGATCGGGACGGCATAGGCGTATCAGGAGAATATCATGTCGGTTGACCTCGATCGTCGCACCGCCCTGGCCGCAGGGCTCACTGCGGCTGCCTTGGTGGCAATGCAGGGAAACGCAGGCGCCCAGCAGACGGCCACGTCCCCAACGGCAAAGGGTTACCAGGCCAGGCCCCTGCCGTTCGACCCGAAGACCATTCCGGGCTTCTCCGAGAAAATCCTCGTGAGCCACCACGACAATAACTATGTCGGCGCGGTGAACCGGATCGGCGCGATCGGCGGACAGCTCGCGCAGCTCGACATGGCGACGGCGCCCGGCTTCCTGATTAACGGCCTGAAGCGTGAAGAGCTTCTCGCCATGAATTCGATGATTCTTCACGAGGCGTATTTCAATTCTCTCGGCAAAGGCGGCGGCAAGCCTGGCTCGGCGCTGGCGAAACGGATCGAGTCCGATTTCGGCAGCGAGAAGAAATGGCGCGACGAGTATGTTGCGATGGGCAAGGCGCTGGGCGGCGGATCGGGCTGGGTGCTGCTGAGCTGGTCGCCCCGGGCCGGGCGGCTGGTAAACCAGTGGGCGGCGGACCACAGCATGTCGCTGGCGGACGGCCGGGTGCTGCTGGCGCTCGACATGTACGAGCACGCCTATCACATGGATTTCGGCGCCAGGGCCGCGGCTTACGTCGATGCCTACATGGGCGCCGTGGACTGGGGCCATGCTGATGCTGAATTCGCGGCCGCCTCGCGATAGGTTGACTGCCTCTGCGACCCTGCGGCGTTTGCTGTTCACGGCGTCGCAGGGGTATGTTTGAGGCTCATACGGAGTATTCCCATGTCCCATCCGCTTCGCATCGGTCTTGTTGGCGCGACCTTCATTCTGGCCGCCGCAGGCGCAGCTTTCGCGCACCACAACTCCATGGAGGGGTTTGACGAGAAATCACCCGTCGTGCTGTCCGGCGAGATCTCGAAGATCGACTGGAGCGGGGAACACGCGGTGGTCTTCATCACCACCAAGGACGGCAAGGCGTGGAAGGTCCAGACGGCGCCGGTGAAGACCATGCGCGAGAACGGCCTCGATGAAGCGGCCTTCGGGGTACGCGAGAAGGTGACGATCCGCGGCTACCAGTCGCTCGACAAGGCGTGCAAGCCCAACTGCCTGGCCACAGCCAAGGACGTGATGTTCGCCGACGGCCTCAAGGTTCTGCTCGACGGCTCGCATGCGAAGGACACGGCCAAGGCTGTGCATGACCAGCGCGTCTCGGCCCGGGCCAAGCTGCGGCAGTAGTCCTCACTCGTCCCACTGGAAGACGTCATCCAGCTTCGCGCCGAAGACGTGGGCGATGCGGAAAGCCGCCTCGAGCGAGGGGGAATACTTGCCAGCTTCGATGGCCGCCACGGTCTGGCGCGTCATGCCGATCTTCTCGGCAAGTTCGCTCTGCGTCATCTCGCCATGTTCGAAACGCAGGCGGCGGATCTGGTTGGCGATCGGCAGGCCCCTCGATTTCGCCATCGATCAGGCGCCGCGCCGGAATAGAATGATCTGTGCGACTGCGACCACGATTGCTGCGACCACCATGGTGAGGACGCCAAGATAGACTGTGGTCATGAATGTAAGGCCTGGAATGTGTGTCGCCACCACAACCGCCACCATGCCCACCATCATCACGTAATACCCCGCCGTGTGCGATCGCAACTGGATCAACTTCTCCCGCTCGTCCCGCTGCGTACGCGCGTCCGCCGGGTTGAGCATTGCGGCGATGACGTGCAACGCGACCTGAAGTACGATCAGCGCAATGATGCTCAGTAGGCCCAAGTGGAACGACGCCATGCTGAAGGGATGGATCAGTCCCATCGCCAGCGCGCCGTAATAGCTGCCGAAGGTGACCAGCACCGAGACCAGCGTGAACCACGCTGACTTTTCGCGGAATGACATGACGTAGCCCTGACCATGCAAAAAAGGGACTCGACATGATGTACAATATCTTTTACATAATGTCAGACTTTCTTTCCATGGCATATCAGCCGTTCCGGAACGCGACAATCGCAGATCGAGCACAATTCCGGGGACAGAGAGGATATGCGTGAAGCGCAACGGAGGGTTGAATGAAGACCAAGTTTGCTGTGGTGGGTATTGCCGCGCTGGCCTTGGCGGGATGCGATCCGCGCGCCCTGCATCCGCATGGCGGCGTCCATGCGTCAGCCGGAGGCGCACATCCAAAGGCGGACCATGCACGCCAGCGCAGGCGGACGCGACAACCATCGACCTGCAGGGCGGTTATGATCAATGGCGCGCCAGCCCCTTTATCCAGAAATTCTACGACCTGACGAAGGCAAGCTTCGCCCGCGGCGCGGACAAGGTCGACTTCCCCGCCTATCAGGAAAAATCCTACGCGATCTTCCGCGCCTTCGGCGGATCGACGGGCGGCAAGGCGGGCGAGGAGGCGATGCTGGATCACCTCAAGGATATTCCACGCCAGATGGTCGGGATCGTGAAGGACGATCCGAAGGTCCTTCAGAGCTACGACACGTTCTGGGTCGCTCTATCAGGTCCGCCGTAAGCTGACGGAATCTCTGCGCGGCAAGGCCAGTTGCCGTCCGTAGCCGATCCGCTAGCGTGGGCCCGACACGGGAGGCCGACATGCTGAAGCGGATTTCGGGGGCGAGCCTGCTGGCGCTTGCCGCGTGCGCCACGACGACGACCGCCGCCGTGACCGGCGCGCCCATCGCGCCGCTTGCCGCTTCCTCGCAGGTGACGCCGGAATCGCTTGCCGCATTCAACTCCATCTGCAGTGCAGAGGCGAGGGCTTCGGGCGCGGCGCCAGACCTGAAGCTCTCCTCGGGCATGGGCACGGGCGGCTTCAAGGTGGATTCGGCGAGCCAGCAAGCGCAGGACTGGTTCAATTTTGGTCTCGCCCTCTCGCACTCCTTCTATCACGAGGACGCCAAGGTCGCGATGAAGAAGGCGGTGGAGGCCGATCCGGATTGCTCGCTGTGCGCCTGGGGTCTCGCCTGGTCGCAGGGGCCGACGCTGAACTACGGCATCAACGACCAGCAGCGCCTCGACGCGTTGGGCACGGCGGAGAAGGCCAGGTCGCTCGCGAAGGACGACAAGGCGCGGCGACTGGCGGAGGCGATGGTTGCGCGCTACGCGGCGGCGGCAGCGGCGGTCAAGGGTCCGAACAGCGTACTCGGCGCGCCGCGTGCCGGTCAGGGCGCGACCGAACCGGCATTCGGCAAAACGTTTGCAAGAATTGCAGAGGATTATCCCGGCGACACGGAGCTGTCAGTCCTGGCGGCGCACTCGCTGTTGATCCCTGTCCGCGGAGACAACATGAGTGGGCTCGCGCCGGCGCTGGCGATCCTCGAAAAGGTTCTGCAGAGCCATCCCGACGATACCGGCGCGATCCACTACTACATCCACGCCACCGAGTTCGATGACCGCGCCGAGGATGCGATTGGCTATGCTGACAAGCTCGGCAAGCTGGCGCCGGCGGCGAGCCATCTGGTGCATATGCCCGCGCACACTTTCTTTCACGCAGGCCGCTATCACGATGCCGCCGTGGTCAACGCCAGGGCGATCGGCGCAGACATGAGCTGGCTCAAAACGGGCGGCAAGTCGCCGGGGGCAGGCCTGCCCATGTATTACGCACACAACCTCACTTTCGGGCTCGCAGGCGCAATGATGTCCGGCGACGCCGCGCTAGCGCTGAAATATGCCGACCACGCCGATGTCGCCTACCCCCAGAGCATGACTGTCGCCCAGCGATCAGGTGTGGCCCCTCGCAGCTATGTGGCGCTGGCCCGACATGCGCCGGACCGTATGCTTGCCGTGGCGCCAGTCGCCGACAACATCCGCTTCGGCGTCTATCGCGCCTATGGGCGGGGCGAGGCGTACCTGACAAAGGGGGATATTGCCGGCGCCAGACTTGAGCGAGAGGCGCTGGACAAGGTGCAGGGCGCCAAGTCCGATCCCGAGGCGATCGTGGCGCGCAGCGTGCTCTCGGGCCGCATCGCCATGGCTTCGGGGGATGGCAGGAGCGCGGCGCGTTTCTTCGAGGCCGGCGCAAAGAGCCAGGACAAGCTGATGCAGGGATTCATGGACCCGCCGCGCTGGTGGTATCCGGTGCGCCGCTCGGTGGCGGCGGCCTGGTTGAAGGCAGGCGACTACAAAAAGGCAGAATCCGAAGCGACGAAAAGCCTCGCATCGTGGAAGAACGACCCCCTGGCGCTGTGGGTCCTGGGCAAGGCCCAGCTCGCGCAGGGCCGACTTGGCGAAGGCGAGGCGACCATGTCGAAGGCGCGCGAGCTGTGGCTCGGCGACTTTGACTCGATCACGGTCGAGGCGATCTAACCGAACGGACCGCTCAGATCGCCGCTTTCACGGCTGCAGGCGTGATCGGGATGTGGCGCAGGCGCGCGCCCACCGCATTGAAGATCGCGTTGCCGATAGCCGGTCCGACAATCGTCGTTGCCGGCTCCCCAAGTCCGACAGGAGCTTCCGCGCTGTCGACAAACGTGATGTCGAGCTCGGGAACGTCTGCGAGGCGCAGTGGCGTGTAGGCGCCAAGGTTGGTTGCCTTCACATTGCCCTTCTCGAACTCCGTGCCCTCGTGGAGCGCGAGAGACAGGCCCCATAGCGACGCGCCTTCCATCTGTGCGCGTGCGCCATCGGGATCGATGATCGTTCCAGCGTCTGCGACCAGAGTCAGTTTCTCGACCTTCACCTTGCCTGAGCCCTTGTCGACATTGACGCGGGCCACGCACGCCACCCAGGTCGGCATGTCGCGTTCCTGGCCGAAGCTGGTTGCAAGGCCAAGGCCCGTCCCGGCCGGCAGCGGTCCTCCCCATCCGGCTTTCTCTGCTGCGAGCTTCACGACATTGGCCTGCCGCGATGCGCCGCCCACCGAGTTAGGCGCGGTCCCGGCGTTTGCGCCTTCGGCCTTCAGCAGGCTCAGGCGGAACGCGACGGGATCCATCTTCAGCTTGTGCGCCGCCTCGTCGATGAAGCTTTCCAGCGCCCAGTTGGTGAAGCCCGGGCCCACCGACCGCAGCCAGCCCGGCCGGAAGGTTGCGTTGGCGAGATCATTCGAGATCGCTCGCACCTTATGGGCGCCCACCGAATACCAGTGGTTGGCGCCATTGATGGCGAAGGGGTCGAATGGCACATCCTTCTCGCCCTTGGGCATGAAGAACGGGGCCATTACTTCGGTCGGCCAGCCAGCGGCGACATGCTGTTCCATGGCCGTAACCTTGCCGTCCTTGTCGAAGGCCATGCGCAGCTTCTGCACCGAAGGCGAGCGCACGCTATCGAACTTCACATCGTCCTCGCGCGTCATCACCATTTTCACGGGTTTGCCGATGGCCTTCGACGCCAGCGCGGCGCCGACGGCATAGTCTCCATTCAGCCGCCGCCCAAATCCACCGCCGAGCCGATAGGTACGCATGACGACATCGGTTTCAGGCACGGCGAGAGCGGTTGCGAGCCAGGGCAGCACAAGGCTCTGCCACTGGTTGCCTGTGTGGATCTCCCACTTGCCGTCCTTCTGGAAGGCGAGCGCGTTCAATGGCTCCATCTGGAAGTGCAGCGCCGTTGCCGTTGTGTAGGTCGCCTCGATCGAAGACTTCGCCGCCTTGAACGCGGGCGCCGTGTTGGTGTTGCCGGTCGGGAGAACCGATCCTGCATCTGCCTTCGCGATCAGCTTGGCCGCGTTGGCCTGGATGTCTTTCTCGGAGACGTTGGCGGTCGGGCCGGGCGTGTAGTCGACCTTGATCAGCCCGGCCGCCTTCTTCGCGGCGGGATAGCTTGACGCCACTACCATCACCCAGCCGGGTACGGTGTTGGACGGGTCTTCCAGGATAACGCTCTGCAGATAGCCCTTTACAGCTTTCGCCGCGCTATCGTCGACCGAATTGGCTTTCGACCCGTTGCGCGTCGGCGGCAGGACAGGGCAGCCATAGACCATGCCGTCGACCTTCGCGTCGATGCCGTAAATGGCGGCGCCCGTCGTCTTCTCGACGATGTCGAGCGACGTCACCGGTTTGCCGATCAGCTTCCGGTCCGCGGCCGGCTTGAAGGCAATCTTCGCGAGGTCTTCGGGCGTATAGGTCTTCTCCAGACCGCCGCGGCGGACGATGTCGGCGTACTTGATCCTCTTCGAGCCCGAGACGATCTCGCCATTGGCGGCCTTGCAGGTTGCAGCGTCGACGCCTAGCGCCTTGGCGCCAGCTTCGACCAGCGCCATGCGGCCTGCCGCGCCCGCCTGGCTGTAGAGCGGATAAGTCTGCCACACGGACCAGCTGCCGCCGGTGACCATCAGGCCCCATTTCGGGTCCGAGTCGACGTGTTTGATCCGCACGTTTTCCCACGGCGCCTCGAGTTCATCGGCGAGGATGCGCGCGAGCGAAGTGCCGACGTGCTGGCCCATCTCGGCGCGGATGACGTTGACGGTGACGATGCCGTTGGCGTCCATCGAATACCATTGCGTTGGCTCGAAGGGAGGAGCGTTGCTGGCGCCAGCCGTCCGGTCGCATGCGGTGAGGAAACTGAAGGCGACGCCTGCGCCCGCTGTGGTGATCAGGAAGCCGCGGCGGCTGAGAACGGGAGTGGTTTGTGTTTCGGTGCGATTGCGGGCCATGATTCAGGCTCCCTTCATCGCGTTGGCGGCCTGGCGGACCGCGGCGCGTATGCGCGTGTAGGTCATGCAGCGGCACAGATTGCCGGTCATCATCGCGTCGATGTCAGCGTCAGTGATGTTGGGATTGTCCTTGAGAACCGAGGCGGCCTGCATGATCTGGCCCGACTGGCAGTAGCCGCACTGAGGCACCTGAAGATCCTGCCACGCCTTCTGCACGGGATGCGCGCCCTTGGGATCGAGGCCCTCGATCGTTGTGATCTCCGCGCCTTCAACAGCGCTGATCGGCGTGATGCAGGATCGCATCGCTTTGCCGCCGACATGGACGGTGCAGGCGCCGCACATCCCGATGCCACAGCCGAACTTGGTGCCTGTCAGACCCGCATTGTCGCGGATCACCCATAGCAATGGTGTGTCGGCGTCGGCCTCGATCGTGATCGCCTGGCCGTTGATCTTGAAGCTGCTCATGTGTGCTCCACCTCGAATGTCCGGGCTGAAGCATCGTCCTCTGGCGCACGCCTGTCCAGCGGATCACCGCCCTGTTCTGCGAAGGGTTTCCCTGAGGGCGCCAGTATTCTTGCTGCTACGCAGCAGAGTCGCGTCTGCGTTCAGGGGCGCGTCTGCTCCGGCTGCGCCTGAGCTGCCTCCGCGTCTTTCTCAGACCTTTCGCGTTCCGCCTTGCGGCGCCGCCAGTCGGCTTCCATGGCCTTGCGCCACTTGACGCGCAGGGACGCAGGGCGTTCCGCGAAACGGTCGTCGAGCACAGTTGCTGACTCGATCCGGTCGGAGCGGAAAGAGCGGAAATCCTTTCGTGTTTCGCACCAGGCGCAGATCAGCCTCGTAGTCTCATAATAGCCCAGCATGATCGGCCAGACGACCCGGCTGGTGGCCCGGCCTTCGACGTCGCGGTAGTCGAGGAGCATTTTGCGCTGCGCATGGACGGCGTTGCGCACCATGCCCAGATCGATCCGGTCATTGGCGCGCTCCCACGCCGGGACCACCTTTGCGACCGGTTCGGCTATGTAGGGGCGCAGGCGATCCGGCACGCTCGCTTCGATCTTCGCCAGCAGATCCTGCGCCGCCTTCGCAAGCTGAAGGTCGCCGCGATTGATCACCCATTGCGCGCCGAGCACCGCCGCCTCGATCTCGTCCGTGGTCAGCATCAAGGGCGGCATGTCGAGCCCGCGGTCGAGCACGTAGCCGATGCCGGCCTCGCCGCGAATGGGCACACGTTGGGCAAGCAAGGCCGAGATATCGCGATAGACGGAGCGCTTGGACGTCTCGAGTTCCGCCGCCATGGCATCCGCTGTCACCGGCCGTTTCGAGCGGCGGAGGATCTGGATGATTTCGAAAAGTCGGTCGGCCTTGCGCATGAACTTCGATCTACAGGTCGCCTGCTGACACCATGCTGTCAGCAGGCCTCTGGCAGGTATGTGGCAACAGACTGAAAACAGCAAGCCGAACCTCCAGAAACCCAGAAAACAAGAGGCAAGACCATGAAGGGCCTGACACTCACCATCCTCCTCGCCGTCCTCGAAATCGGCGCTGTCATGACCAGCCGTTCGGACCTGATGTCCGATGGCCAGGTGGCGGCGGCCCGCCGGGAAGAGGCCGGCATCCAGTCCGAAGTGATTGTGGATGCGGAACAGCCGGAGATCGCGGTCGTCGAGCCGGCGGCGGAAGCCGCGGCAGCGATCTGAATTCAGCAGCAGCAAACAGGGAGAGGGCGATGTCGAAGATCATACTGTCAGGCGGCGGCGCGATGTGGGGCCTTCCCGAGGTGAGCCCCTTCGTCACCAAGACCGAAATCCAGCTGAAGATGGCGGGGCTCGACTACACCAGGCGGCAGGCGATGCCGGAGGAGAGCCCGAAGGGGCAGATCCCGTTCATCGATGATGGCGGCAGGCTGATCGGGGATTCCACCTTCATCCGCTTCCACATCGAGGGCGAGTATGGCGTTGATCTCGATGACGGCCTCACGCCCTTCGGACGCGCCACGGCGCTGGCGATCGAGATGATGGTGGCGCATGAGCTCGCGCCGGCGGTCGGGTATTTCCGCTGGCTCAAACCGGACAATTTCGAGCGCGGGCCGGGCCAGTGGTTCAACGACGCGCCGGAAGGCGTGCGCGAGGAGCTAAAGCGCGGCCTGCAGGAAGACGTGCGCAAGACTATGGTTGCGCGCGGCATCGCCCGGCACTCGGAAGCCGAGATCGTGGGCCTGGGCGTGCGATCGCTCAAGGCGCTGGAAGTCTTCCTCGCGGGCAAGCCCTTCCTGATGGGCGACGAACCGTGCGGCGTCGACGCCTTCGTGTTCGCAACACTGGCCGGGGCGATGACGCCGTACTTCCCATCGCCCCTGCGCGATGAGGCGATCAAGTTTCCGACGCTGGTGGCTTACGTCTCCCGCATGTTCGAGCGCTTCTATCCGGACTTCGCGTGGGATGCCGGGATCCAGCCCGACATGAATGAATCAGGGGCGGCGCAAGACCGCCCGGGTGCAAGAGCGGCGTAAGACCGCCTCCTCCAGAAGATCCCGCGCCAATGCAGCGCGGGCGTTTCCTCCCCATGATGGCCGGGCAACATCCGCAAGAGATGCGCCTGGCCTTACTTTTTCTGCTGTCTCGATTGACCACCGGAGACTGGAACAGTTTGCGCTTCAATCGCATCAATCTGTGCGTCGTCGAGGATCGCGTATGGCCAAGGCTCATCCTGGAAATGCCGAGGGGGATTTTTACGTTGAGGACGGCTGCTGCATGACGTGCAGCGTGCCGGAAGACACAGCGCCGAGCATCTTCGGCTGGGTCGAGGATCCGAAGGGCTACACGCACTGCGTGGAAAAGCGTCAGCCGGAAGCAGCCGAAGAGATCAGGCAGACGCTGACGGCCATGGTCTCCGCCGAGGCAGAGTGCATCCGCTATCGCGGCCGGAGCCAGGAAATCTTTCGGCGATTGGCCGAAATCGGGGCGGGCCAGCTGGCGGACCATATTCCGCCACTGGAGATCCAGCTGGTTTTCCGGGACCGCGTAACCTTCAAGGTCGAAGGTGCGGCGCAGTTGAAGGCGATCGACCTCGCCGTCGAGTTCGAACGCTACCTCGAACAGGTCAACAGCTCGCGAGGCGCATTCCCGTACAAGATTCGCCGCAAGAAGCAGGGCAAGCCGAAGGTGGAGATCGCCTGGTTCAACGATGTCTTCCACACAGTGGTTTTCGAGGCGATCCGGACCGGGTCGGGGTATGTCGCTTTTGCTGAGCCCAATATCCTTGCGGTCGCCACGCCAGGCTTGGCGCGCTTGGTTGATGAATGGCTGCGGAGTTCGGATCGCTACACGGATCTGCGCTGGTATTCGCAGAAACAGTGGCGCGAAGGCGGGCCGTGGCGGGATACGCTGGTCTAGCTAAGCCTTCAGCCGTTCCGCCCGCTGCGGGTTGTTGGCGTTGAGCCAGGCGTCCGTCATCGGCGTCATCCAGCGGCAGGCGTTGTCGATGAACACCAGCGCCTTCATGGCGTCCGGCGAGGGGCGCGTCGCCATGGCGTAGGCTTCGGAGAGGTCCTTGATGCGTCCAGGATAGTTGAGCGTGAAGAGGTCGCGCCGCAGGTCGAGGTCTTCGGTGTAGATCTGCTCGCGATCCATCACGAGCGCGAACGACGCAGCGAGCACGGCGTGGCCGGCGTCCATCGCGGCGGCGCGCACGCGGTCCGGCGCTTTGGCGGCGGCAAGACGGCCGGCGGCGTTCAGCATGCGCGGACGGAATCCGAGTATGTCGCCATTCATCAGCGCCGCGTCGAGCCGTTGCGGGGCGAGCATGCGCGTCATGTTGCGGCCGGCGACGCAGACCGAATTCACGGCCAGGCGGAAGCGGGCAGGCGAGAAGGCGCCGTCCGGAGTGAAGACGTCCTTCCAGTTGAACACGGCGACAGCGATGCGGCCGACGCGCGGATTGCGGCGGCGGAGCTGGGCTGCGGCGGCCACTTCCCAGCTTTCATTGGCGCGCAGGTCAGCCCCGCCAAGCGATGCGCCGAGGCGCAGCAGTATGAAGAACGCGGCGCCGCCCGGGCGCCCACGCGCTGCAGGGCCTGAAATGTAGACGGAATGCAGCCGGTCGCCGAAACGCTCCAGCGCCATGTCTGCGGCTTCTTCGGCGGCCTCAAGCGCAGGTTGAGCGATCTGCTCGCGCGCGATGGCGGCGTTGGTGACTCGACCCCAGTGATCCTGCGGCCAGAATTCGCCGCGTAGCCTAACTGCCTGGCCCATACGCCACTCCCGTCCGCGCCCCGTCTCCCCGGCCTTCTCCAGCTAGCCCAGTCCTTCCGCGACTTTCCTCGAATGTGAGGCGAAGCCGCCGCGGCCGATGCCGTAACCAAAACGTTAAGTCAGGCGCGAGCGCTTGCAAGCGGATTCGTCTGCTAGGGCGCCAATTAACTGCGTGCGTCGCGCCGGCGCCGTTCATAGTCGTTAATGCGTGAGGCACGTGCACTCCGCGCGGAGCAACCATGAACAAGGGCTCCGCAAGAGTCAGGGGAGCAAGGATGGCGCCGCTACAAGCGGGCTACTCGAAACTGATCTTCGGCGCGGGCTTGTTCGGCGACGCAGCAAGCGCTTCTGACACCGCTTCCGCGAGCAGCCGGAACGCTTCTGCCGCATTGCTGATGCCCGTCGCCGCCGGAACGCCTGCATCGCCGCCTTCGCGCAGGGCGGAAAGGATGGGGAGGGCGCCGAGAAAGGGAACGCCAAGTTCGGTCGCGGTCCGCTGGGCGCCGCCTTCGCCAAAGATGTAGGTGCGCGAGCCGTCGTTCTGCTCGAACCAGGCCATGTTCTCAATGACGCCGAGCACAGGCACGGAGGTCTTGCGAAACATGCCGACGCCGCGGCGCACGTCGGCGAGAGCCACTTCCTGCGGCGTCGAGACGATTACCGCGCCGTCGAGTGGCAGGCGCTGCACCAGCGTCAACTGCACTTCCCCCGTGCCGGGCGGCGTGTCGATGAACAGAAGATCGAGGTCGCCCCAATCCGTGTCGTTGATCAGTTGCATGACGGCGGACATTACCATCGGCCCACGCCACAGCACGGCGTTGTCGGGATCCACCAGATAGCCGATCGAAATCGTCGCGACGCCGTGGGCCATCAGCGGCTGCATCTTCTTGGCGGCGGTCACAGCGGGCTTCCTGCCGACCGTGCCCATCATGGTCGGCAGCGACGGCCCGAAGATATCGGCGTCCAGCAGCCCCACGCGCAGGCCGCTCTTCGCCGCCGCGACCGCCAGGTTCACCGCCACAGTCGACTTGCCCACACCGCCCTTGGCGGAGGCGATGGCGACGATGCCGCGCGCAGGGCGGCTGATTTCGGTACGCTGCGCCACAGCCGGAGAAGGCGCGGCAGGACGGGCGGGCGTTGCGCGCGCGCCTGTGGTTGCTTCCGCAGTCAGCACGGCGGTGACGGCGCTCACGCCTGCAACGCGCGCCACGGCGGCTTCGGCCGACTTGCGCAGGGGTTCGTCGGCGGCGCCAGCGCCGGTCTCCAGCACGAATCCCACTTTGCCATCAGGGCGCACAACAAGCCCGGCAATGCGGCCCGAAGCACTGAGGCCCTTGCCGGAGACGGGGTCCTTCACCGCGTCGAGCGCGGCGCGGATCTCGGTTTCAAGCAGTGAATGCATGAGGCGCTCCCTTGGAAGGCGCCTTTTCAGGTCTCAGGGTCTCTTCGCGCCGGTGATCCGGCGGACGAAAATCTTCCAGAGGCCGCGAAGCAGATAGGGCGCCTGCCGCGGGTCTCTTAGCATGATCGAGAGAGCCTGGAAGGGTTTGCGGTCCTTTAGCGCCGCCATGAAATCGATCCACACCAGACGGGAGCGCGTCGAGAAGCGATGTTGCGTCACAAGGGATTTTTCCGATGGCCGCAGCTTGTTGGAGGCCAGCAGCCGGTCATCGGCCGCTTCAAGAGCGGCAAGGTCGGCGCGCGAGTGCCGGGCCGAGAGGCTGTCGCCTCGCATCACGCTGACATAGCCGACCCAGGGGATCAGCCTCATGCGGGCGCCGAACGAAAGCGCGCGGGCGTAGAGGTCATAGTCTTCGCCCAGCCGCATGGTCTCGTCATAGGCCAGGCCGTTCCGCTCGAAGAAGGAGCGGCGCATCAGCGGCTTCAGGAAGCCCAGCTCGCGGCGATGCCGGCTTGCCCTGGAGATGTTGGTCTCGACGAACATGCCGAACGAGACATCGACCGGTGTGCGGTCGCCGCGAAACCACAGGGGCTGGCCGGCGGAAACTGGCTGGCCTTCCGGGGTCTGCAGCAGGTCGTCGGCGATCAGGTCATAGCCTTCGTGGGCGAGGGCGAGCAGGGCGGCGAGTCGGCCGGGCTCCAGGAAGTCGTCAGAGTCCAGCACGGCAATCCAGGGAGCGCGGCTGGCGGCGATGGCGGAGTTGCGGGCGCGGGCGGGGCCCGAGTTGGCGTCCAGGCCGATCGTCTTGAGCCGGCCGGTGCCGTCGTCGGCAGCGCGCGCGGCGTCCAGCGTTGCGCCTTTGTCGCCCGAAGCGTCGTCAACCACGACCACTTCGGCGGTTTCCGGCTGCGCGAGGGCGGAGGCGACGGCGCGGCCGATGGTCGCCGCGGACCGCCAGGCCGCGATGACGATGGTTACTTCCCCGGGCGGCAAGGCGTTAACGCCGGATGCGTTTGTGTCCGCATGGAGGGCTTGAGGGGTCGTCACGTGCATCGGCGAAAGACTGCAAGATTGCCGCCAATGGGTGATCTGGAAGGCCTTTCAGGCCGAAGCGGAGACGGTGCAAGTAATCGCGATTACCTGACTTGTATCGAGCCCTCCAGATCACGTCCCCGTCAGGGCTTTGTCTGGTTGCCATGCAATCGCGCGTAGGGGGAAACTGGCTTATCTGCCCGCCTTGAAGCGGCTTTAATGCGCGCTCAACTACTGGAGTACACAAATCTCCAGAGATTCGTCCTGCGGGATTGTGCGCGAGAGGAGGGGCTAGATGCCCTGGAACGACAACAAGGGCAGTGGCGGCGGCAGTGGCGGCGGGCCCGGTGGCGGTTCTGGCGGCGGTGGTCCCTGGGGTGGCGGCGGCGGCAACGGCAATGGCGACAGTCCCTGGGGTCGCGGCAGCGGCAACAAGGGTCCCGGCAAGCCCAGTGGCGGCAGCGGTGATCGTCCCGATCTCGAGGAGACCCTCCGTCGCATGCAGGATCGTTTCAAGCGTCGCGGCGACGGTAGCGGTCCCAGCGGCGGTTCCAGCGGTTCCAGTCGTGGTCCCGGTTCCAGTTCCGGTCGTGGTTTCGGAACGGCTGGCCTGCTGATCCTGCTGGCGATCGGCGTGATCGGCTGGCTGTTCACCGGCATCTACCAGGTCAACGAACAGGAGCGCGCCGTGGTGCTGCGCTTCGGCACATTCCACCGCTACGAGGATCCGGGCTTCCGCATCCGCCTGCCCAACCCGATCGAGCGGCACATCGTCGTGCCGGTGAACACGGCGATCCAGACCGAGATCGGCAGCGGCGCCGACCAGGCCCTGATGCTGACCGGCGACGAGAACATCGTGAACATCGACTTCACCATCAACTGGCGCATCTCCGATCCGCGCGCCTACCTGTTCAACGTCGTCGACGTCGATCCCGGCACCAAGCGCAACGAACTGATCGAGCAGATCGGCGAGAGCGCGATGCGCGAAGTCGTCGGCACCAGCGCCTTCGAGCCGATCACCACGGGCGACCGTACCGGCGTCGAGACGCGTGTGCGCGACCTGATGCAGCAGACGCTCAACTCCTACAATTCCGGCATCGAGATCCTGTCGATCTCGCTGAAGGAAGCGACCGCGCCCGAGCAGGTCGTCGAGGTGCAGCGTGACGTCTCCAAGGCCGAACAGTTCCGCGCCCAGCGCGAAGCCGAAGCCATCGCCTACCGCAACAAGGTGGTGAACGAGGCCCAGGGCCAGGCCAAGCAGATGATCCAGCAGGCCGAAGGCTACAAGGCCGGCTCCGTCGCCGACGCCAAGGGCGAGACCGAACGCTTCAACCTCGTCTATGAACAGTATCGGCTTGCTCCCCGCGTGACGCGCGAACGCATGTTCCTTGAAACCATGGAAGTGGTGATGGGCCGCACCGAGAAGATCATCATCGACACCAAGGCCGGCGCGGTTCCGATCCTGCCGCTCGACCAGCTACGCGGCCGCCAGCCCGCGACCCCGGGACAATGACCATGCAACGCACCCTCGTCATCGGCGGCGTCATCGCAGCCCTCGTCCTGATCGTCCTCGCCAACGCGTTCTACATCGTGCGCGTTGACCAGCAGGCCATCGTGCTTCGCTTCGGCCAGGCGCAGCACGTCGTCAACTCCGACGCCTCGACCGCCAAGGCGGGCCTGCACTTCAAGATGCCGGTGCTCGACAACGTCATCTTCTACGACAAGCGCAACATGGGCTTCGACCTCGACAAGCAGGAAGTCATCGCCGCCGACCAGCAGCGCCTGGAAGTCGACGCCATCGCGCGCTGGCGCATCAAGGACCCGCTGCAGTTCTTCCGGTCCGCGACCTCCATGTCCAACGGCATCACCAACCTGCGCCAGCGCATGACGGCGGCGCTGCGCGGCGAACTCGGCAAGGTGAACCAGCCCGACATCATCTCCGGCCAGCGCGCCAGCGTGATGCAGCGCATCCGCTCCACCCTGCAGGCCAGCATGGCCGGCTTCGGCGTCGAGATCATCGATGTCCGCATCCGCCAGGCCGACCTGCCGCCCGCCAACTCCGAGAGCGTCTACGAGCGGATGAAGTCGCAGCTGAAGCAGAAGGTGAACCAGTACCAGGCCGAAGGCGAAGGCCTTTACCTCGAAATCACCGGCGACGCCGACAAGCAGGTGACCGTGATCATCGCCGAAGCCAACCAGACCTCGCAGAGGCTGCGGGGCGAAGGCGACTCGGAGCGCAACAAGATCTATGCCTCGGCCTACAACCGCGACGCCGAGTTCTTCTCGTTCTACCGCTCGCTTGAAGCCTACGAAAAATCGATCAAGGCCGGCACGCCGCTGGTCCTCTCGCCCGACAGCGACTTCTTCAAGTATTTCGGGAATTCGGCGGGGAGAAGGTAAGAGAGGCTCGACTGCCGTTGACGGGTCGCACGCGACTGGAGCCAGTTGCGCGCCGCTGCTAGACAGAGGGCATGACCCATGCCCGCGCGATCTTCGCCTGCCTGATCGCCATGCTGTTATGCGCCTGTGCGTCGGCGCCGATGCTGGCGGCGCAACCCCTCGTCATCCTCGTGTCAATCGACGGCTTCCGCCCGGACTATCTCGATCGGGGCGCGACGCCCACGCTGTCGCGCCTCGCGCGCGAGGGCGTGCGCGGCTCGATGCGGCCGGGATTTCCAAGCGTGACCTTTCCCAATCACTATGCGCTCGTGACCGGAAAGTCGCCGGACCATAACGGCATCGTCCACAACCGCATGGAGGACGCGGCGCGGCCAGGCGTGACGTTCTCGATGGCGCCGGCGGTCGCCTCCGACGACTACTGGTGGTCTGACGCTACGCCGCTCTGGGTGAGCGCGGAGCGGCAAGGCGTGCGCACTGCGACCATGTTCTGGCCCGGGTCGGACTATGCGCTCGGCGGCGTGCGGCCGTCGAAATGGCGTCTGTTCGACGAGAGCCTGACCGGCTTTGCGCGGGTCGACCTGCTGCTGTCCTGGCTGGATGGTCCGAGCGCCGATCGTCCGCGTTTCATGACGCTCTATTTCGACATCGTCGACACGGCGGGGCATGCCCATGGACCCGATGCGCCGGAGACGACATCTGCGGCGGCGGAAGTGGACGCCGCGATCGCCCGCCTGCTGGCCGGCCTCGATGCGCGCGGGCTTCGCGCCTCCGCCAATATCGTCATCGTCGCCGACCATGGCATGGCGGCGATCTCGGCCGACCGCATGATCGATCTCGACGCGCTGGCGGGCGCAGGCGCGATCCGTGTGCTGTGGGATGGACCGACGGCAGGCGTCTATCCGGTTGCAGGGCAGGAAGCCGCCGCCGAGCGCCTGGTCGGCCGCAAGGAGCATGGCGAATGCTGGCGCAAGGCCGAGATGCCGGCGCGCTTCGGTTATGGCGCGCATCGCCGCGTTCCGCCCATCGTGTGCCTCGCCGACATGGGCTGGCGTTTCCGTACGTCGCAGATCGCAGCCTATGCAGGGCCGTCGGCGGGCGCGCACGGCTTCGATCCCGACGCGCCAGAGATGGCGGCGGTATTCATCGCGCATGGCCCGGCATTCCGGGCGGGAGCGACCCTTCCGAAATTCCCCAACGTGTCGGTCTACCCGCTGCTGGCAAAGCTCGCGGGCGTGGCGCCGGAGGCAGGCGATGGCGACATCGGCGATGTCGCGGCGGCGATGAGGTAGCTTGATCTATTTGAGCCAGCCTGGCTTGGCGAACGGCATGGAGAGGTCGCGTGCGAGGGCTTCATGGGCGATTCTGCCTTCGGCGACATTCAGGCCTTCGGCGAGGTAGGGGTCGGCTTTCAGCGCGGCCTTCGCGCCCTTGTTGGCAAGGTCGAGCGCGAAGGGAAGCGTGACGTTGTTGAGCGCGTAAGTGGATGTGCGCGGAACGGCGCCGGGCATGTTGGCGACGCAATAGTGCAGGATGCCGTCGACCTCGTAGATCGGGTCGTCATGGGTGGTGGGGCGCGAGGTTTCGAAACAGCCGCCCTGGTCGATGGCGATGTCCACGAGCACGGCGCCGGGCTTCATCTCCTTGAGGATGGCGCGTGTCACCAGTTTTGGCGCGGAGACCCCGGGGACCAGCACCGCGCCGATGACGAGGTCGGCCTGGATGACGGCGGCGTCGATGGCGGCCTGCGTGGCGTAGACGGTGTCGACGGCGCCGGCGAACTGCACATCGAGCTCTTCAAGCCGCGGCATGGAACGGTCGAACACGGTGACATTGGCGCGGCAGCCGATCGCCATCTCGGCCGCATGGGTGCCCGAGACGCCGCCGCCGAGGATGACGACATTGGCGGCCGGCACGCCCGGCACGCCGCCGAGCAGCAGGCCACGGCCGCGCTTCGTGCGCATCAGGGCGTTGGCGCCGACGAACACCGACATGCGGCCGGCGACCTGGCTCATCGGCTGCAGCAGGGGCAGGCGGCCGGCGCGGTTGGTGACGGTTTCGTAGGCGATGCAGGTGGCGCCTGATTTCATCAGCGCTTCGGCTTGCGGCTTGTCGGCGGCGAGGTGGAGATAGGTGAAGAGGGTGTGGTGCGGCTTCAGCATTGCGCATTCGCCGGGCTGGGGCTCCTTCACCTTCACGATCATCTCGGCCTCGCCGAAGACGGCGGGCGCGTCGGGCAGGATTTTGGCGCCGGCCTTCTGGTAGTGCGCATCCGAGGCGCCGGAGCCGACGCCGGCCTGGGTCTCGACGACGACCTGGTGGCCCGCGCGTACAAGTTCGGCGACGCTCTCGGGCGCTAGGCCGACGCGATATTCCTGGGTCTTGATCTCCTTGGGGACGCCGATTTTCATGCTGCTCTCCAGACCGCTCCGGGCATGTTTATGCCGACGGTCGGCGAGGCGCGCCAGAGCGTTGCGTGGAACGTCTTGCCTATTTCCGCTTCGCAGCGCGGCTTGTGCGCGTCATCGCGTGCTCGGGGCGGGTTCAGTGCACGAGCTTCGCGCCGCCATTGAGGAAAGTGATGACGGCGACGATCAGCACGGCGACCAGAAGGACGCCTGCCGAGGAGAGGATCCAGACCGGGCGGCGAAGGAGGTGCTTTCGTCTCAGCGGGCGTCTCCTGGAAATCGATCGCGCCGAAAGTCAGCGCGGCGCGGGGGCAGGGAGCGAGGCGAGGAAGTCGCGCAGGTCGCGGGCGGATTGATCCGGCAACTGCTCCATTGGGACGTGGCCGCCGTCGGGGTAGGTGACGAGTTTCGCGCCGGGGATGGCGGCGGCGATGGCGCGGGCGTCGTCGACCGGGATCAGCTTGTCCTGTTCGCCGGAGAGGACGAGAGTTGGCGTCGCGATCTTCTGGAAGTCAGCCGCGGTGACCGGCCGGGCAGGGCTTGAGGACTGGGTGAGCAGCACGTCGCGATGGCCAGGCGCGAGGGCGAGGTCGGCATAGCGGGCGACCAGTTCCTTGGTGACGAGACTCTCGTCGAGATAGGCGGACTTCAGTCCGCTCTCGGCGAACACGCGCGGGTCGAACCATTTGAGGATGGAGCGGCCAACGGAATTGTTCAGCAGGCCGACGAAGAAGGGCGGGCCGCCCTTGGGCTTGTCGCCATCTCCGGGCCAGCCGGCGCTGTCGACCAGCACCAGGCCATCGAGCCGCTCGGGGTGCGCCATGGCGTAGCTGAGCGAGACGGCGCCGCCCATCGAGTTGCCTGCGAGGACAAAGCGGGCGGCGCCGGTCTTGTCGGCGAGCTTGTCGACCAGGCCGGCATTGCCTTCCAGCGAGGCGTGATAGCCCTTGGGGGCTTCGGTCAGGCCGTGTCCGGGCAGGTCGATCGCGATGAGGCGGACATCGTCCTTCAGCCGGTCCACCCACGGACGCCAGGCGTGCACGGACGCGGCAAAGCCATGCACCAGGATCAGCGTGCGGCCGCCGCGCCTGCCCTCGTCGGTGTAGTGCACGCGCAGGCCGGGCTCGGGCTCGAAATACTGCGAGGCGGGCAGGCCGTAGCGCGCCGTCAGCTCCGGGTAGGGGATCTCCCGGGTGGCGCACGCCGCCAGCGTCCCGGCAAGCGCTGCGCCGACGATGGCGATGATCCCGAACGTCCGCATGAGCTTCATGACGCCAGTACGCACGTCACGGTGCGGCAGATCAACCCTCAGGCCGCCGCCGTCCCGGGTTCCTCCGAGTCGACGACGCCGCGGCGTTCGGCCTGGTCGGCGATCCAGCGGGCGAGGCGGGGCTGGTCGACGCCCAGCGCGGCGAGGAGGTCGGCGGCGAGTTCGATGCCGCGCGGTTCGGCGAGCGAGAGGTGCGCGCGCAGGCCGAGGCCCGCCTGGCGCACGCGGTCGGCGCTGTCGGCGACGGCGATGAAGCGCGGCTGGGCGGCGCTGGCGGGCGCGGGAAGCTGCGGGAGGGAGGCGCCGCCGAGCACGATGGCGCGGGCATGGGCGACCGAGAGGCTGTCCATCAGCCGCCGGTCGCGCGCATCGCCATAGACGACGTGATAGCCGTCCGACGCGGCCGACACGAAGCGCTCGGGATCGCTTTCGATGGCCACGTAGGGAATGTCGTTGTCACGCAGCGCTTCGGCGGCGAGACGGCCTTCCGGGCCCATGCCGAAGACCAGAACGGGATTGTCCTCGGCGACTTCCTCGGTATCGATCGGGGCCGCTTTCGAGCGTTCGGCAAGCAGCCGGGCGATGTGCAGGCCGAGCGCCGTCCAGATCGGGGCGGCGACCAGCGTCACGGCGACAGCGGCGGTGATGACGCCGGCCCAGCCGCCCGGCATGGCGCCGGCGATGGTCGAGACGCCGACGACGACGAGCGTGAACTCCGAGCCCTGGCTCAGGAGGAAGCCGAGCTGGGTCGCGCCCGGCAAGGCCCAGCCATTGAGGCGCGCGGCGGCGAAGATCACGAGCGTTTTGAGGATGACGATGACGAGGGCGGCGCCGAGCACGGCGGGCCAGATGGCGGCGACGGCGGGAATATCGACGCCCATGCCGACCGACATGAAGAACAAGCCGAGCAGCAGGCCCTGGAACGGCTTCACCTCGGTCTGGACCACGACGCGGTAGGGCGTGTCGGAGACGGCCATGCCGGCGAGGAAGGCTCCGAGAGTGAGAGAGAGGCCGGCGCGGTCGGTGGCGGCGCTGGCGGCCAGCACGATGAACAGCGCAACGACGGTGAAGGCCTCGGCGTTGTCGGTGGCGGCGAGGGACTTGAACAGCGGGCGAATGACGAAGCGGCCGGCCAGCAGCGCGATGACCAGCGCGATGGCCGCCATGGCGAGCGTGATCACGAGCTCGACGCCGACGATTTCGAGGTCGGCGCCCATGGAGGCGGCGAAGGTGAGGATAAAGATGGCGACGATGTCCTGCGCGACCAGCACGGCGGTGGCGGAGCGGCCCATCGGGCAGCCAGGCTGTTTGCGGTCCTCCAGGATGCGGGCGACGACGGCCGTGGACGACAGGGCCAGCGAGACGCCGACAATGATCGCGACGGGAATCGAGAAGCCGAGCGCCCAGCCGATCAGGGCGAAGGCGCCGCCGCAGAGGATGATCTGCAGCGGGGCAAGGCCAAGAATGTCGGCGCGGCGCGTTCGGATCTCGCGCAAGGAGAAGTGCAGGCCGATGTCGAACAGCAGGAAGACGACGCCGAGTTCGGCCAGGAAATTCGCGGTGTCGTTGTCCTCGACGAGCTTGAAGCCCGAGGGGCCGATGACGAGGCCCGCGACCAGGTAGCCGACGATCGGGCTCAGCCGGACGGCGCGCGAGGCCAGCGCGGAGGCAAGGCCCGCTCCAAGATAGATGATGGCCGGCTGCAGGACTTCCGCGGCAGTCAAATGCTCTTTTCCCCTCTCAGGCCGTTCGTAGCCTATCCCCCTGCCGGACTGCTTAGCGCAATTCGCCGAATTGGGCGCAAACGGAAAGAGCCGCCGCGGTTTCCCGTGGCGGCTCCAGTGTTTCCGGGGGGAGGCCCCCCGTGCAACCGTTATTTCAGCGCTAGAGGGCCTTCTTGACCGAGAAGACGATGCGGTCGTCGGAGTCGATCGTGTTGGTGAAGCCCGCGCCGACGATCGGGTCGCCGCTGCCGATGCTGGTGCCGACATAGCGCAGGTCGAGGCCCACGCCCATCGTGCTCCAGGTGCCGCCGAAGTTCCAGGTCGTGTAGTCGTCCTCGACTTCGAGGGCCGTCGGGCCGTTGACGTCGTCGATGCTCTGGTAGCCGATTGCGCCCGACAGCGACAGCACGTCGCTGAGCGCGTAGGCGCCGCTGGCCTCGACATAGAAGGCATTGCCGGTCTCGCCGAAGAATTCCGGAGAGTAGTAGGCCGCGCCGCCGAGGGTGAAGCCCGGCGCCGGAGCGAACGAGGCCTTCACATAGGGCTCGAAATAATCGAACTCAGCCGCGTCATCCGATGCGCCAGGATAGAAGTAGCCGATGACGCCAAGGTCGAGGCCGAGACCGCCGATGGTGGTTTTCCAGCCGCCATAGACGTCGAGTTCGAGGCTGCCACCGAAGGCGACGTTCGAAGCCCAGGTGCCGGCATAGACGCCGCTGTCGCCAAAGGCGACGTCGAAGCCGCCCTGTACGGCAGGGTTCTGCGACGTTTGGGAAATGCCACGGAAGGCGTAGTCGGTCGCCAGGGCGATGTTGCCCGAGACGGCGATCGCTTCCTGCGCCATCGCAGCAGGCGCCGCGGCGGCCAGGAGCGCGCTGATGATCAAGAGGTTACGCATTATCTAACCCTTTTCCCCTCGTGTTGAACGGTCCCGCGGACGCGGCATTGCAACCCTAGACGCTGGGGGACGCCCGCCAGGTTGTTGCGCCAGAACATGGAGAGGGACGACGCCACACCGGAAGCCAAGATGCCGGGCGGGCGGGACATGATCCGTGGACGCACATTTTTGCGACAGCGGAAAACCACGCCGCCTGCTTTTTGTGCGCTGCACCGCGACAGCTCGCCTCGCAGGCGAGGAACTTTGCCTGAAAACCCTGTAATATCTGGAGAATCGGTCTTGCAGCCAAGGCTGCCGTGAAATCGGGCGCTCGCAGCGCCCACACGCACAAAAGCGGCCGGCCGAGGCAGATCGGCCCCCTATCGGCATGCGATCTGGCCGAAGCTGGTTTGTTTCGAGAGGAGCGCGAGTCGCCTTGCCGAACGCCCGGGCTCGCGCGATCAAGCCCCATGACCAGGCCTGAAAATCTGAGCCAGCTGGGCCAACCCGCTGCGATCCCTGAATCGCCCGACAAGGCCGTGCTTGAACGCGTGACCAACCCGCATGCGGACACGCTCTATCTCGCCCGCTTCACGGCGCCGGAGTTCACTTCGCTTTGCCCGGTGACCGGCCAGCCGGATTTCGCCCATCTCGTCATCGACTACGCACCGGACAAGTGGATCGTGGAAAGCAAGAGCCTCAAGCTCTACCTTGCCGCCTTCCGCAATCATGGGGCGTTCCACGAGGACTGCACCGTGGCGATCGGCAAGCGGCTGGTGGAGACGCTGTCGCCCAAATGGCTGCGCATCGCCGGCTACTGGTATCCGCGTGGCGGCATGCCGATCGACGTGTTCTGGCAGACGGCCGCGGCGCCCGAGGGGCTGTGGGTTCCGGACACGGGCGTCAGCCCCTATCGCGGACGCGGCTAGCTCTATTTCCCGCCCGCGTATTCCTTCGCGAGACGATAGAGGAACACGCGGCCTTCCAGCAACTGTTTCACGCCGACGCGCTCGTTGAGTCCGTGGGCGTTGGTGGTGTTGGGATCGGAGAAGATTCCCGAGACGCCATAGGTGGGGATGCCGATCGGGGTGAGGAAACGGCCGTCGGTGGCGCCCGCCGCCATTGCGGGAACGACAGGCACGCCGGGCCACATCTGCTGCGTGAGCCGTTCGATCGGGCCCATGATCTCCGGCGTCAGGGGCGGGGCGGGAGAGGGCGTTTCGGGATCGGCCTGAAGCGTGACCTTGACGTTCTTGTCGCCAATCGCCGCCTCGATCTGCTTGCGGATCTCTTCCTGGGTGTGACCGGGGAAGATGCGGCAGTTGACGTTGGCGGTGGCGCGCTGGGGCAGGGCGTTGGGTGCATGGCCGGCGTTTAGCTGCGTCGCCACACAGGTGGTGTGAAGGATCGCGTTGTAGCCGGGATTCTGCCGCAGCCGGCGGATGGCGTTGGCGTCCTCGCCGGACGCCGCCGCCTTCATGTCGGCGCCTTCCTGGCCAGGCGTCATTGCAGCCATGCGTTCGAAGAAGCCGGTGGTCGCGTCGTTGAACTCGATCGGGAAATCGAGGCTTGAGACTTTTCCAAGCGCGGCGGCGAGGCCGTAGATCGCGTTGTCGGGAACGGGACGCGAAGAGTGGCCGCCGGGATTGGTGATCTCGATGGTGTAGTCCTGGTAGAGTTTCTCGCCGGCCTGTACGCCATTGAAGGAGTACTTGCCGGTGTCGGGTTCGATGCGGCCGCCGGCCCCTTCATTAAGCGCGAAGGCGGCGTCGAGCAGGGCGCGATGGTTCTCGACCAGATACTTGACGCCGTTGAACGTGTTCGGGCTTTCCTCGCCGCAGGTGAGGACCAGCTTGATCGTGCGCGCCGGTCTGTAGCCTTCGCGCTTGTAGCGCGCCATCGAGTCCGTGAAGATCGCGGCCATCGCCTTGTCGTCCATTGCGCCGCGGGCGTAGAAGAAGCCGCCTTCCTCGGTGAGCTTGAACGGGTCGCGCACCCAGTCCTCGCGCCTGGCCTCGACCACGTCGATGTGGGCGAGCAGCATGATCGGCTTGAGGGCGGCGTTTGAGCCGGGGAGGATGGCGATGAGGTTGCCGTCCTGCGGGCGCTCGGGCGGGATGATCACGTGCAGGTCGCTTGCCGGATAGCCGGCCGCGACGAGATGCGCTTTCATCGCTTCGGAGGCGCGGGTGCACGAGCCGACGCTGAGCGTCGTGTTGATCTCGATCAGCTCCTTGTACAGCGCGCGGAACTCGGTCTCGCCCGCGGAGGCGTTGCCTGTGGCGGCCGTCGGCGCCGCGGACGTGGCGCAGGCGGCAAGGGCTGCAACGCTGGCGGCGAGGAGGATGAGACGCATGGGAGCTCCTGATCGGTTGCGAGATTGGATCATGCCGCGCTGCGCTCGCCAAGCTCCGGGCGGAACAGCAGACAGGCCCGCCGGTCGGGGCGGGCCGGTGTGGCTCCCGTCGGCCGGGACCTAAAGCTTCGAGGTCAGTTCGGGCACGATCTTGAAGAGGTCGCCGACAAGGCCGTAGTCGGCGATCTGGAAGATCGGGGCTTCCTCGTCCTTGTTGATGGCGACGATGATCTTCGAGTCCTTCATGCCGGCGAGGTGCTGGATGGCGCCCGAGATGCCGATGGCGACGTAGAGTTCCGGGGCGACGACCTTGCCGGTCTGGCCGACCTGGAAGTCGTTGGGGGCGTAGCCGGCGTCGACCGCGGCGCGCGAGGCGCCGACGCCCGCGCCAAGCTTGTCGGCAAGCGGCAGGATGAACTGGTTGAACTGGTCGGCCGAGGCGAGGGCGCGGCCGCCGGAGACGACGCGCTTGGCCGAGGCGAGTTCGGGGCGATCCGACTTCTGCAGTTCTTCCGAGACGAAGGCCGACTTGAACGGACCGGCGGGGGCCTGCGATGGTTTCGACGGCGGCCGAACCCGACGCCGGCCGCGGCCTGGAAGGCCGTGCCGCGGACGGTGACGACTTTCTTGGCGATCGCTCGACTTGACCGTCATGATCGCGTTGCCGGCGTAGATCGGACGCTCGAAGGTCGAGGTGTCGATGACCTTGGTGATTTCCGAGATCTGCATCACGTCGAGCTTGGCGGCGATGCGCGGGGTGACGTTCTTGCCGGTGGTGGTGGCCGGGGCGAAGAAGGCGTCGTAGCCGGACATCAGCGGGACGACGAGCGCTTCTACGGCTTCGGCGAGGGCGTGGCTGAAGGCTTCGCCTTCGGCGTGGAGCACCTTGCGGACGCCGGGGATTTTCGCGGCGGCGTCGGCGGCGGCTTTCGCGTTGTGGCCGGCGACGAGCACGTCGATGTCGCCGCCGAAGGCCTGGGCTGCGGCGACCGTCTTGGCGGTCACGTCGTTGAGGGCGGCGTTGGAGTGTTCAGCGAGAACGAGGACGGCCATGATCAGATCGCTCCAACGGACTTGAGTTTGGCGATGAGCGCGTCGACGTCGGCGACTTTCTCGCCGGCTTCGCGCTTCTTGGGCTCGGCGACCTTCACCACGGCAAGGCGCGGGGAGATGTCGACGCCGTAGTCGGCGGGCGTCTTCATGTCGATCGGCTTCTTCTTCGCCTTCATGATGTTGGGCAGCGAGGCGAAGCGCGGCTCGTTGAGGCGCAGGTCGGTGGTGACCACGGCCGGAAGGTTGAGGGAGACGGTCTGCAGGCCGCCATCGACTTCGCGGGTGACTTTCAGCTTGTCGCCGTCCTTCGCGACCGCCGAGGCGAAGGCGCCTTGCGGCCAGTCGAGCAGGGCGGCGAGCATCTGGCCGGTCTGGTTGGCGTCGTCGTCGATCGCCTGCTTGCCGGTGATGACCAGCTCGGGCTTTTCGGCGTCGACGATGGCTTTGAGGATCTTGGCGACGGCGAGCGGTTCAACCATGGCGTCGGTCTGCACGAGGATGCCGCGGTCGCCGCCCATGGCGAGGCCGATGCGGATGGTTTCCTGGGCCTGGGCCGGGCCGACCGAGACGATCACGATCTCGGTGACGACGCCCTTTTCCTTCATGCGCACGGCTTCTTCGACCGCAATCTCGCAGAACGGGTTCATCGCCATCTTGATGTTGGCGAGGTCCACGCCTGTGCCATCGGCTTTCACCCGCGGGCGGACGTTGGGGTCGATCACCCGCTTGACGGGCACAAGCACCTTCATCGGTGGTTCTCCGGTTCGGACAGCCAGAATGAGCTCGCTGCACGCCGCCATGGCGCGCCCGCGAACCGCGGCTCCCTGTTAGGCAGCAGCGGCGTCCAAATCAAGTTTTGTGGGGGCCGGACGGGCAAAAAGCGTCACTTTGGCGCTACGGGCCGGGTCGCTGGGGAAACATCCAAGCGCAGAACCGTTTCCAGGGGAGTTTTTGCATGGGCCCACACAGGCTAAGGGAAAGGAAAAGGAGTTCACGATCCCATGGCTGACCAGCTCGACGACGCCTTCTACGCGCGGGCCGACGCTCACATCCATCTGGCGAATGACCAGCTGGAAAAGGCTTCGCGCGAGATGGTGAACGCCTCGATGCTGTTCGCGGCGGCGCGGTTCAGCGCGTTCATGTCGGCGGGCGGGTTTGCCTCGGGCGAAGCGATGGCGGCCAAGCGCGACGAGACGGTCGAGTATTTCGTCGCCGGCTTCCGCCAGATGCTGGAAGGCAATGTCGACGCCTACATCCGGAATTTCGATGCTTACGTGCAGGGCAAGGAGTGATGCACATGGCGGGACGGCTGGCGGGCAAGGTTGCGGTGATCACGGGGGCGGCAAGCGGCATCGGCCGGGCGACGGTTGATCTCTTTGTCGCCGAGGGCGCAAAGGTCATCGCGGCGGACGTTCAGGAAGACAAGGGCGCAAGGATCGAGCACGACCACAAGGGCGCAGCCAAATTCGTGCGCTGCGACGTCATGCAGGAAGCCGACATCGCGGCGGCCGTCGGCGCCGCGACGAAGGAGTATGGCCGACTGGACGTGCTGTTCAACAATGCCGGGACCGGCGGCGTGCGAGAGCAGGCGGACGGGGTGACGGCCGAGGGCTTCGATGCGGTGATGCACCTGCACGTGCGCGCCGCTCTGTTCGGCATGAAATACGCCGTGCCCGCGATGCGGAAGGCAGGCGGCGGATCGATCATTTCGACGGCGTCGATCGCGGGGCTGCGTACCGGGTTCGGGCCGCTGCTCTATTCGACCGCCAAGGCGGCGGTGATCCACATGACACACGCTGCCGCCGCTCAGCTCGGGCCGGACAATATCCGGGTCAACTGCATCTGCCCGGGCATGATCGCCACCAACATCTTTGCGGCCTCGTTCGGCATTCCGAGCCAGGTGGCCGAGACGCGCATCGAGGCGCTGGCGGAGGCCAACCGGAACACGCAGCCGATCCCGCGCGGCGGGCGGGGCAGCGACATCGCGGAGGCGGCGCTTTACCTCGCCTCGGATGGGTCGAGCTTCGTCAACGGCCACGCGCTGGTGGTGGATGGCGGGATCACGCTGGGCGTCAACGATGCAACGCGCCTGGCGATGTTCGGCGGCGTGTTCGAGGCCCTGGGCGTCGACCCGGCGCAGATCGCCGCGATCTTCCAGCCGAAAAAGCCGGCCTGATGCGCTGTCGGCGCCGTTATTGCCGGGGAGCGGCCAGGCGCACTACATAGGGATCATGGTCAAAGGCTTTCTCCGCCGTCTCCTGCTTTCAACCGGTCATGACGACCTGCCGCCGGAGGATGCGCGCCTTGCGATTGCCTCCGTGCTGGTGATGGCGGCGCGGGCGGACGGTCACTACGACGCGCGCGAGCAGGCGATGATCGACCGGGCCCTGATGAAGCGTTTCAAGCTGGATGCGGCGCTTGTGCGCGGATTGCGGGAAGAGGGGGAAGCGGCGGAGGCAGAGGCGATCGACCTCTTCCAGTTTACCCGCGCCATCAAGGCGGCGATCCCGCATGAGGATCGAGTGGCGATCCTCGAAGAGCTGTGGACCGTGATCCTTGCGGATGGAGTGCGTGATCCGCACGAGGATTCCCTGATGCGCCAGATGGCGGACCGGCTGGGGCTCTCGGACATGGATTCGGCGCTGGCGCGGCGTCGCGTGCAGGGCGGGGGCAGCATTCCGCGGATGTAGGAATCAGCCCCTTGGTGAACTTGGTGAAAGCCCTGGTGTGAAAAGATCTAAGGACACCAAGGACACCAAGGTTTTCACCAAGGGCGCAAAGGGGTCAGTGTTCGCCTTCCTTGGCCGGCGCCGGCGCGGCCGCCGGAGTGGCCCGCTTCAGGTATTTGTCGAGGAAGGCGACGTAGGCGTCGGACGCCGCGATGCGGTTTTCCTTGCGCTGGAAGCCGTGGCCCTCGTCCGGGAAGACGATATATTCGACCGGCACGCCGTTTTTCTTGACGCCCGCGACAAGTTCGTCGCTCTCGCGCTGGAGGACGCGAGGGTCGTTGGCGCCCTGGATGACGAGCAGCGGTTTGGTGATCTTGTCGGTGTGGAAATAGGGCGAGATGCGCTTGTGGCGCTCGCCGTCCGTCGCCGGATCGCCGAGTTCGTCATACAGCGAGGCGCGCTGGGCGCCCCACCAGGCCGGGATCGATTCAAGCGTGCGCGACCAGTTGGTGACGCCAAAGATATCGATGCCGGCGTTGAACTCGTCGGGACGGAAGGCGAGGGCCGCTGCGACCATGTAGCCGCCATAGGACCCGCCCATCACGGCGATCTTGTCCTTCTGCACCCAGTCGAGCGTCTGCAGGTATTTCTTGCCGAAGACGACGTCGTCGAGATCGACCTCGCCATGCTTCTTGTCGTCCATGTGGTAGAAGGTCTTGCCATAGCCCGACGAGCCGCGGTTGTTGACGCGCAGCACGGCGTAACCGTGGTTCACCAGATGCTGGTATTGCGCGGTGTAGCCGCGACGGTTCTGCCCGCCCGGGCCGCCATGCACGTCGACCACGGCAGGGACCGGCGCGCCGGCGCTGGCGGTCTTCGGCTTGAACAGGATGGCCGGAATTTCTAGGCCATCGAAGCTCGGATAGCGCACGACCGTCGCCTCGACGAGCATGGTCTCGTCGACCGCAGGGTTGAGGTTCTTGGTGAGGCGCGTTGCGGCGCCGGTGGCAAGGTCAGCGACGAACACATCGGCAGGCGAGGTGTCCGACGCGACCGTGAAGGCAATCCGGGTCTCGTCGCGGTTGAAGCGCACGCCGCCGATGTCGCCGGCTGGGACGCCGGTGAGCGCGACGGGCGCGCCCTTGGCCGTGTCGAGGATGGTCAGCTGGGTCGAGGCGTCGGCGTTGACGGCGGAAACGCGGTACTTGCCGCTGTTGGAGTAGGTCGTGAACATCACGTCCCACTTGGCGTCGTCGACCAGCTTGGCCTTCTCCTTCGTGGCCAGATCGTAGGTCCAGGCCTGGTTGTATTCGCCGTGCTCGTCGGTCGAGAAGATCAGCTTCTTGTTGTCGGGCGTGAACTCGTCCGACGAGTAAGCGATGTTGCCGGTGTGCGGGGTGAGGAGGTCCGGCTTCGCGTTGGGCCTGGAGAGGTCGACCAGATAGAGGTCAGAGTTGGCGCTGTTGGTTTCCTTGGTCAGCGCCAGCCATTTGCCGTCGCCCGTGATGGCATTGGCGAAATAGCCCGAGTTCTTGAAGACCAGTTTCGAGGCGAGCGTCGCCGCATCGTAGGCGTAGACGTCGAAGTTCGACGGGTCGCGCTGGTTCGAGGTGATCCAGAACGTCTTGCCGTCGTCGCTCCAGTCGAGGAAGGCAGCCTTGAGCTTGTCGCCGGGGGTGATGTCCTTGAGGGCGCCGTCGGCTTCGCGGACATAGAGGTGGGTGAGTTCGTTGCCGCCCTGGTCGGCGCTGACCATGACGCGCTCGCCGGTGGGGAAATAGGTGACGGCGAACGTGGCGTTGGTGGTGGAGGCGGTGAGCTGCTCTGGCGCGCCGCCCGCCACGGGAAGGGCGTAGGCGTTGTAGACGCCGCTCGAATCGTTCGCGATCAGGATCTTCGACCCATCGGGCGAGAAGCCGATGCCCGTGCCAGCAGACATCGAGACGGCGGTGGTGTCGTAGAAGGTCTTGGCGTCATACAGCGCATGCGCCGGCGCCGCGGGCGCCTTTGCCTCAGGCTGGCAGGCGGCGGCGAACAGCGTGGCCGTCGCGGCTAGTCCAAAGCGGGTGAAATTGCGCATATTGACCCTCCATCGCAGGGCGCATGATGGACGGAGCGGCGGCGTGCGGCAAGGCGAGCGACGCCCGCGCTCACAAGTCTCGCGATGAATTGCGCGTTAGTCGCCGCTGGCTGAGGTGACGGCGGCCGCGGCGATCTCGTCCATGCGGAACCAGTCGGTCTCGGGGCAGGCCGAGCTGGTAGTCGAGCCAGGTCGGCAGGATCTTGGCGGCGCGCGAGCCGCGGGTGTTGGAGAGGACGACGATGCCGGTGTGGCTGTCGGGCAGCCAGGCGATCTGGGAGATATAGCCTTCGACGCTGCCTGAGTGAGTGATCAGCTTGTTGCCGGCATAGTGGTAGGTGCGCCAGCCGAGGCCATAATACGTGTCGGTGACAGGCGTCTTGAGCGAGCGCTGGCGCGAGCTTTCGGACGGGGTGGAGATGCGTCGGGCGTGGGCGTTGGCGAGGACGTCTGCCGAAATCACGTCCGGCCGGTCGCCCATCTGCGCGATCAGCCATTTGGCCATGTCGCTGATGCTGGAGTTGACGCCGCCGGCGGCGGGCACGCGGTAGTACGGCTCCTTCACGTCGGTTGCGATCCAGGTCATCCCGGTGCGCTTGTGCGGGCGCGCCCAGTTGCCGGTGGACATGAGGCCCTGGCGGCCGAGCGTGGTCGAGGTCATGCCGAGAGGGGCGAGGATGCGTTCGTGCAGCTCCGTCGCATACTGCTTGCCGGAGGCGCGCTCGATCGCCGAGGCGATGATGTTGAAGGTGGTGTTCTGGTAGGTGAAGCACTCGCCGATGGCGCAGGTCGGTTTCACCGTGGCGTATTTCGACAGGATCTCGGCGGGCGATGTGCCGGCCTCGAGCAGGTTGTCGTACGCGTAGGGCGGAAGGCCGGTGCGGTGGGAGAGCACGTCTTCCAGCGTCAGCGCCGCGGCGTCCTCCGGCCGGCGCATCCTGAGCTGGGGAGCGTAGGTTGCGGCCTTCTCCGAGAGCGACAGCTTGCCGTCCTTCACCTCCATTGCCGCGAGCGTGCCCGCGAAACCCTTGGACAGCGAGGCGAGGCGGAAGACGGTGTCGGGCGTGACCGGCTCCTTGCCGCCGGCTTCGCGCACGCCGTAGGTGCGCATCAGGGCGATGCGGTCGCCCTTCACGACCGCGACAGCGAGGCCGACGAAGTCGGGCGCCGTCGAGGCGTAATCGAGTTCGGCGGCGAACTCTTCCAGAGCCGTGGCCTGCCTCTGGGCTTCCTTGGTGAGCTGGGCGTGCGCGGGCGCCGCAAAGGCGAAGACGGCGGCAACGACAAGGGCGAATGGCTTCACCTGACTCCCCGAACTTTCGCAGCTACGATCGGGGAGTTCGATTCTCCCGGCAAGCAAAGCTGGCGTGAAAGAGGTTAAGGTCGAACGAGGCGGGAATTTGTCCTTTGCCGGGCCCGGCTGCGAGTCCACGGCACACAGCCACACGGATTTCGCCCAGAAGGTACTCGCACATCCGGGTTCCAGGGCCCAGGGCGCCGGGATCGTCCTACGTCATCGCTACCGGTTCTGCCCCGGGACCCAGAGGACGTCGTCGGCGCCGTTGGCGTTGGCGCGGCGGGCGGCGACGAACAGGAAGTCGGACAGGCGGTTGGCGTAGGCGAGGGCGGGAGCGGAGACGATCTCGCCGGAGGCGGCGGCGAGTGCGGCGATGAGGCGCTCGGCGCGGCGGCAGGTGGTGCGCGCGACGTGGAGGTGTGCGGCGAGGGCGCCGCCGCCGGGAAGGATGAAGCTCTGTAGCGCGGGGATGGGGGCGTTCATGTGGTCGATCTCGGCCTCGAGGCGCGTGACCTGGGCCGCGACGATGCGCAGGGGGGTCCAGCCGAGGGGCTTGTCGCGTTCGGGCGTGGCGAGATCCGCGCCGAGGTCGAAGAGGTCGTTCTGGATGCGGCCGAGCATGGCGTCGAGGTCAGGGTCTGCGCCGCAATGAAGCCGCGCCACGCCGATGGCGGAGTTTGTTTCATCGACCGCGCCATAGCTGTCGACGCGGGCATTCCACTTGTCGACGCGCTCGCCGGTCGCGAGGCCGGTGGTGCCGTCGTCGCCGGTGCGGGTGTAGATCTTGTTGAGGACAACCATGGGCCAATTTCGCGCCTGCAGCATTGAGCCGTCAATGGCGGACTTGGCTGCAAAGCGCCCGGACGGCCTAAGCGTATGCCTCGTGGCGGGCCGAAATCGGCGCAGCGAGCATGTCCAGCGAGGGGCGGGGCGCGACGCGATACGGCACCCGGCGGGTCTGGGCCGAGGCGCCCGACTGGAAGCTCCAGCCTAAAAATTTGGGGGCGGCGGCCAAGAGCATGTCGACCGAGGCGTCCGGACCGGAAACCGTCATCTGACACTGGCCGTCGATGGTGCGGACGACGTCGGCTTCGAGGCTGGGATCGTAGCGGCGGATGCGATTATTGAGGCCGGTCAGAGCCCGTTCAGCGTCGATTTCGCCGCGGGACAGGGCCTCGATCGTATTGGCAAGACCTTGGGATTCCGAAGCAAACCAGTTCCAGAATCGCCGCGGATTGAGATCGCCGTCTCGCCGACCGAACATGGGATACCTCACCCGACACCCTTTGGGCCTGAGTCATCCTCTCATGGATGGCTTCAGGCTTGGCTAACGCGCCGATGGAATTCCATCGAACGCGTCAAACCAACCAACAAATGCAGCTCTCGCGGATTCGTTCCGCGCGGGAATGCATGAACTGCTTTTAGTGTGTCTATTTGCCGAAGGCGCCCGAAACCCAGCCGATGACCACGATGATCAGCACAGCGACCGCCTGCACGGCGACGCGCAGGCGCATCAGGTGGTTGGAGCGTGAGCGGGCGTTCTTGTCGGTGCGCAGCAGGTTGATAACCCCTGCCGCGAGCACCAGGAACAGGATCCCGATGACCCCATAAAGCGCGATGGTAAGGCCGTTTTGCATGGAACCGGCTTACGCCGGATTGCGAGGTTTCGCCATGGGGCGCGGCGCCCGCCACAAACGCCGCCAACGCCAACATCCCCCCGACCCTGCACACTGTCGGGAATCTACCCCTCGCGCCCAGAAGGTCCTCGGCTTAAGGCCGAGGACGACCCATTGTGAAGTTCGCGATCTGAACGGCGTATTTCGGCTCTATCGCCGTGCGGTTCGATTAACGGTTGCCGTCGGGGTCAAAGCGCTCGTCGGTCCAGACGAGATCGTTGAAATGCAGGGCCTCGCGCAGGGCGGCGACGAGGGTCTGCATTTTGTCGACGCCGCAGCCGGCATTGTAGGTGACGGTCTTTTCCTTGCCCTCCGCGGTGCGCCACGTGACTTTCGCCGTGGGCGCATCGGTGTGGCAGTTGGGCATGGTCTCCATCGTCTGGACTGGCTTGAGCTCCCAGAAGCCGGAGGCTTTGAGGGCGTCTTCCGCCTTCGTCCAGGCAGGCTTGCCGAGGTCGCCCTCGGAGACGCCCGAGGTCTTCACGAACTTCTCGCCGTTGAGCACGTACTCGCCGCCGGGATGCAACGTCATGTCGTAGATCGGGCAGGTCCCGAGACACGCGCCTTCGGACAGGGTGATCGATGGATCGCCCGTCTGCACCTGAAGGACCCCCTGTTCGCCAGAGGAGCACGCGGCCGCAACGGCGGCGGCGAGGGCCGCGAACAGGTAGGGGCGGATCCGGGCGGACCGATTCATGGCGGGGATTCTAGATCAGGTCGCCTTCGCTGGCGAGACGGCCTGAAAGACCGCTTTGGTGCGCTTCAAGGCCTTCGCGCCCCTGTGTCCAGTCTTCGGCACAGGGAGCGAAGGGCTGCGAAGGGTTAATGCCGAACGTTTCCCGCTACGACTTCCTGAAGCGGAACAGGAACTGGTCGGTGTGGCGGCGGATGGTGGCGTCGAAGACGCGCTTGGTGCGATCGTCGGACGGGTTGGCGAGGATGTCGCTCTTCTCGACATAGACGAGGCCGGCATCCTTGGCGGCGGCAAGCACGATGGCAGGATCGACGCGGTGGACGGTGGAGGCGGTCGCCACCTTTTCGGCGCCCGCATCGGCGGCGTGGTCCATGGCGATGAACTCGCCGCCGGGTTTCAGCACGCGCTTGATCTCGGCATAGGTTTTCGCGGGGTCGCCGAGGCCCTGGGTGTTGGGCGGCGTGAAGTAGACTTCGTGCGGCCCGAGGATCCAGATGACCCGATCGACCGAGGCGTCCGGGATCGCATAGGTGTCGAAGTGCGATTTGAGGATGGTCGCGTTCTTGAGGCGGCCGGCGTCGGTGCGCGTCTTGTACGCGGCGTCGCCATACGCGAATTCCGGCGGGTACTGGATGTAGAGCTTGCCGGCCGGGCCGACGGCGGCCGAGAGAATCTCCGAATACCAGCCGCGGCCGCCTTCGAGTTCAAGCACGGTGTCGCCGGGGCGGATCTTCGCGAAGGCCAGGACTTCGGCAGGCTTGCGCGCCGCGTCGTCGGTCCTTGCGGTCGGCGGCGGGGCGGCCGGGATCGGCGAGGATGGCGGCATAGTCGGCGGCGGCAAGCGGCGGCGGACCTGCCGGCGCGGTGGCGCAGGCGGCGAGCGCGAGAAGCGCTGGCGGCTGCGAGTGTGGTGCGGATTTCATTGTTTCCTCCCGGACGAATGGCGCGGACGCAGGCTCGTCCGGCCTGCGCCCCGACGGTCAAGCGTCTAACAGACGTCTACGGCTTCTTGTAGCGCAGCAGGAACTGGTCGGTCTTGCCCGGACGGCGGGGTCGAAGACGGATTTGGCGTAGTCGTCGGCCGGGTTGGCGAGCAGCGGGCTTTCCTCGTCGAGCGCGAAGTTGGCGGCGGTGGCGAGCGCCTTGACCTGCATCGGGTCGATGCGGTGCTGGTCGTTGCCCGAGCTGGTGGGCGCGCCCGGCTTGGCGGCGTGGTCCATGATGATGAAATAGCCGCCCGGCTTCAGAACGCGCGCGATATCGGCGAAAACGGGCGCAGGTTCGCCCATGACCGCATTGCCGCACTCCTTCTTGCAGAAAAGCTCGTGCGGGCCCTGGAACCAGGTGACCACATCGACCGAGGCGTCGGCGGCTTCGAGCTTGTCGAAGGGCGTCATCGAGATCGTGACGTTGGGCAGGCGGGCATTGCCGGTGCGCGCGTCGATGTCCTTCTGGTAGAAGGCCGTGAATTCCTTCGGCTGCTGCATGATCACCTTGCCGCCCGTTCCGACGGCGCGGGAGAGCAGCTCGGTATAGTAGCCGCCGCCGGCTTCCAGTCTCGAGCACGGTCTGGCCGGGCATGATCTTCGAGAAGGTAAGGACTTCGGCCGGCTTGCGCGTTGCGTCGCGTTCGGCGTCGCCGGCGTGGCGGTCAGGCGATGCGAGGAGGGCCGCAAAGTCTGGCGCGGGCGGAGCGGCGGGGGCTGCCGGCGCGGCGGGGGCTTCGGCGGGGGTCGCCGGCTCCGTCGGACTGCAGGCGGATGCGAGTGCGAGTGCGGCGAGCGATGCGCTCGCGATCTTCCACAGATGCGTCGTCATGGATTGTCTCCCTGTCTCGTGACCCGGTGAGGCGGACCCCTCGCCACATCGGAGCGGACATTATGCCGTTCGCGGGCGCCCGGCCAGCCTGTTGGGGCCTATGGAAACGTCAGGGAAATCACGCCGGCCGAGGGCAGGCCGGCCCTGGTCGTCTCCCAAAAGCCCGGGACGACGCCGGACTTGCCGGGATCACAATGACGCCTGACGCCCGGGAAGCGGTTCCTGTGGGGGACTGCACGCGCTATGCTGGGGTGTATTCCGAGCGTTCGGGCATGGTCCGTGCGCCGCCAACAGGAGGTTATTCCATGCGGTTCCTGAAAACCGGTCTTTCGATCCTGGCGATTGCGCTTGCGGCGCCTGCGGTCGCGCAGGTGCCGAGGACGGCCGATGGCCGCCCGGATCTCACCGGCATCTGGACGAATGCGTCGCTGACGCCGCTGTCGCGCGGGCAGGGCGTCAAGTCGCTGGTCGTCTCCGAGGAGGAAGCGAGGAAGATCGCCAACGGCACGTCTATCGCTGGCGTTCCCGCTAACGATCCGGAATTCAATCGCAACGCCCGCTACTCCGATCCCAACAAGGGCGCGCCGGCCAAGGGCGGATCCGATTTCGGACTCAAGGGCTATGACAGCTTCTGGGTGACGCCCGGGACGATGCTCGGCAAGGTTAAGGGCGAATACCGCACGTCCAACATCGTCGAACCGGCCAGCGGGCAGCTTCCCTTCAAGGACCCGGCCGCACAGACGCGAAGGGCGATGGCGGGCTTCACGCGATACATGACGGGCAATGCGCCCTATGAAGGTCCGGAAGAGACGGCGATCTCCGAGCGCTGCCTGATCGGCTTCGGCCAGACGGGCGGGCCGGGCATGCTGAGCGTGCTCTACAACAACAACTACGAGTTCGTGCTGACCAAGGATCACCTGATGATCCTGGTCGAGATGGCGCATGATGTGCGCGCGATCCCGATCTTCGGCTCCGCGGTCAAGGCGAAGGCCAGCCACCGGCCAGGCGTGATCAAGCAGTGGCTGGGCGACACCGTTGCGTGGTGGGAAGGCGACACGCTGGTGATGGAGACGGTCAACGTCAATCCGCTGCAGGCCGAGAACCAGTCCTTCCCCCTGTCTCCGAAAGCGGTCGTGACCGAGCGCCTGACGCGCACGGGCGAGAAGGACATCTTCTACGAGTTCACGGTCAACGATCCGGACACCTACACCCAGCCGTGGAAGGCGGAACTCAGCTTCTATCCCCAGAGCCGCCTCTACGAGTATGCCTGCCATGAAGGCAATTACGGCATGCACGGCATCCTTGCCGGCGCGCGCCTGAAGGAACAGCAGGCCGCCGCAGCCAAGGCCAAGCCGGTGAAGGCGAAGGCCGTGAAGGGCGGGCAGTAGCACCGCAGCGATTGGATTTGTCCGACCGGCCGCGGAGGTTCTGGCCTTCGCGGCGGGGTGTCATTTCAAGGAGTCGGGTTCGATGACCATTTCACTTTACGATGCAAGTGCGGCGCTGTTCATCCAGACGCTGGGGGCGATGGATGGGTTCCTGTCGCACAGCCTGAAGCATTTCCGGGAGACCAGTGTCGATCCCGAAGAGATCGTGGAGACGCGGCTGTTCGCCGACATGCTGCCTTTCCGCTATCAGGTGCAGGCGGCGATCGGCCATTCGGTCGGCGCCATCGAGGGCGTGAGGTCAGGCGTGTTCAACCCGCCGCACGGCAATCCCAAGGCCAACTATGCCGGACTGCAGAAGGAAGTCGCCGATGCGTTGGCGGCGCTAAAGGCGCTCACGCCGGCGGAGGTCAATGCGCTCGAGGGCAAGGACATGATCTTCAAGCTCGGCGAGCGTGCGATGCCGTTCGTGGGCGAGCATTTCCTGATGACGTTCTCGCTGCCGAACGTGCATTTCCATGCGACGACGGCCTACGACATCCTGCGCCAGAAAGGCGTGCCGCTCGGCAAGCGCAACTATCTTGGCGCCATCAAGATGAAGGTCTGACGGCGAACTGGGCCCAGCCCGGCCTCCGAATCGTGGGCGCGGGCGACTGCAGGAACACAGGCAGGCGCTCGCAAATCTTCCCGGTCATCACAACCTGCAAAGCCAACCGGCTGACGCGCAAGGCTGTCCTGGGCCAGGGCTGGAGGCGCGTCACTATCTGGGTGGGGTGGCGTGGGCAGGCGCCCGGAAGATGGCGTTGGCGAGAAGGACGTTGAGCCCATCCAGGTAGGCGCGCACTGTCGGGTCCTGGGTGAAGGTGATGAGATAGCCGTTGTCTTCCGGCTCGATCACCACGAAGGGCTTGAAGGCGAGCTGCTGTTTCGTCTCTTCCCAGAGATGGCCGGAGGCGAGGATGTCCTTCGGCCCGGCGAAGGAGACGACGTTCGTTCCGGAATCCCGGCGGACGGGCGTGAAGATGTCGGCGCCGGTCATCAGTACGTTGAGGGTCGGCTTGAGGCCGGCGGCGAGCCAGTGGTCGGCGTCGGGCCTGGCGCGGACGAGGACGCCGGGGGATGAATCGGGCGCGTCCTGCTTGGGTGCTTCGGCGGCGAGGAGGTCGCTGGATTGCGTGAGCAGCGTGCCCGGGACAGTGGCCTTGTCGTCCTTCTCCTCCTTCGCCTCGTCCTTGCGGTAGGCGTTCTCGCGGCGGATGGAGGCGAGGCCCATCTTGGGGTCAGCGACGAAGCGCGCCGCGCGGCCCATGGCGACCAGCACGCCGCCGCGCCTCATCCAGCCGGACAGCGCCTTGGCGCCGTCTTCGCCGATGACGCCGGCATATCCGCCGCCGTCGGGCAGGATCAGCACGTCGAACTGCGAGAGCGCGGTCGAGGAGAGGTCGCGTGTGCGGACCGGGGTGACGGGGTAGCCGAACTGGCGCTCGATGACGAAGCGCGTGTTGCCGGCGGCGGTGGGGCTGGTCGGCGTGTCCCAGGCGATGGCGATGCGAGGCGCGTGCTGCATGGCGACGCGATCGCTGCCGAAGCTCGGGCCCTGCGTCACCCAGCTATCGTCGACGCCGGTGATGTCGGCGCCTGTCGCGGCCGCGAGGCGGGCGAGTTTTGCAGAAAGGTCGGACGTGTCTGACTGGCGGAAGATCAGGCTGCCGGCGGGCCAGACCTTGCCGTTGTGCGTGAAGGCGACGTCGGAGGAGGAGACGGCAATAGTCTCGCGAAGGGCGGCGGCGAGCAGGCGCACCGACGCGGTCGATCCCCAGGGCGCGATGAAACCGAACCGGGCATCGGGGTTGATGAGCGCTCCGGGCTTCATCGCGCTGGACGCGACGAGTTCGAGCGGGCCGGAGGGATCATCGGCGCAGCTCAGCGTTTCGACATTGTACTGCAGCGGGATCGACCAGGCGGTGACATCGTAGAGTTCGGCTTCGAGGCCCTTGGCGCGGCGGCGTTCCTGTTCCTTCAGGAAGGGCTCGTCGATGGGCACGTGCTCTTCCATCAGCGTGTGGGCGAGGCGGCCGGCAGGCTGGGCGAGGGAGACGGCGTAGCTGCCGGCAGGCTGCGACTTTCCACAGGCGCGGATGGCGGCGGCGGCGCGCTTCACCTCGATGCCCTGTGCGGTGAGGATGCCGGCGAGCTTGTCGGCGGTCGGCTGGTCGGCCTGGGGCGGGATGATGTAGGAGCGGACCTTGCCCTTCCTTCCCGCCTCGATGGCGCTGCTGCGGTAGGCGTAGAAGTCGCGCAGGAAACGCTCGCGGTTGTTGGCCATGGTCTCCAGCGTGGCCATGGACGACAGGAAGTGCTTGCGCACGCTCTGCTGGTAGGTGAGGTCCTTGCCGTCGCTGCGATGGGCGAGCAGGCCGTCCGATCCGGCATTCTCGTAGGTCGTTCCGATCGAGCCGTGGAACAGCGGCCAGCCCGAGCCGTAGCCGGGATAGAAATCGTCATAGACCTCGCGGTTGAAATAGGAGAGGCCCGCGCCGTCGAACCATTTCGCATTGTTGCGGCCGATGACCTGCAGGGCGGCGCGCTGGCTCTGCGTGATGTCGGGATTGTAGGGATCGGCCTCGGGGGAGAAGTAGTAACTGGAATCCGCTCCCATCTCGTGCAGGTCGACGAAGATCAGCGGGAACCAGTCCTGGAAGATGGCGACGCGGGCCTGCGTCTCGGGCTGGGTGAGCGCGAACCAGTCGCGGTTCATGTCGAAAAGGTAGTGGTTGAAGCGCCCTCCCGGCCAGGGCTGGTTGCGGTCGGCGGAGATCGGGCTGCCGGAGGGCTGGAGGCCGAGCGTGTCGTAATAGAAGTTGACGAAGCGGTCGCGGCCGTCAGGGTTCTGCACGGGATCGATGAAGACGAGTGTGTTGGCGAGGATGGCGTCGACCGTCGCGTCGTTGCGGGCGGCGAGCAGGTGATAGGCCGTCATCATCGATGCGTCGGCGGACGAGATCTCGTCGCCATGGACGCCATGGGCGAGCCAGACCGTGCCTGGGGCGCGGGCGATGATGGCGTCGGCCTGTTGCCTGTTCGTCCTCCGCGGATCGGCGAGCGCCTTGAAGTCGGCGGAGATCGCGTCAAGCGAGGCGATACGCGCGGGAGCGCCGATGATGACGTAGACCAGTTCGCGGCCCTGCCAGCTTTTCGCATAGGGACGCACGACGATGCGGCCGGGCGCGGCCTTCTCCAGCTCGCGGAAATAGCGGATGACGTCGGCCGAGGGCGTGACGCGCTCGCCCGAGGGCTTGCCGAGAACGGATTCGACGGTGGGAATGGCGGGATCGTAGGCGACGCCCGGAATGAAGGCCTGCGCGGAGGCGGGACTCGGGTCAGCCAGCGCCAGCATCAGAGCGGCGGCGGCAAGACCCAGCAGGCGGTTCAGCATGGATCGTCCTTCGGTTGATCCTGCCGAGTATCGCGTCCGCTGCGCCGAAGTCAGCGGTAGTCGCCTCACGGGAGAAAGAAATCGTGTGAGGTGCGACAGAAGCGGGGTTGCTAGGCAGCGGCGATCGGTTTGGCGCGGTTGATCCGCTCGCGCTCGTCGCGATCGTTCAGCGCGTCCCAGAGATCTGAACGCCTCTGCACGTTGAGCCAGAAGTCCGGGCTATTGCCGAACACACGCGCGAGGATCAGGGCCGTGGGCGCCGTGACAGAACGGCGGTCGTTGCAGAGTTCGTTGACGTGTTTGCGAGGCACACCCATTGCGTCGGCCAGAGCCTGCTGCGTCAGGCTCATGGGCGTCATGAACTCCTCGATCAAGATTTCCCCGACCGTCGCGGGCTTGCGTTTGGTCACCAGCATATCGATCTACCTGTAGCTATGGTCGTCGAGATAGAGATCGGTCGCCTCGCCTCTCGCGCCATCCCAGCGGAATATCAGCCGCCACTTCTTGTTCACACGGACAGAGTGATGGTCTCTTAGCTTGCCGGCAAGCTTCTCGAAGTGATTGCTTGGCGGCACGCGCAAATCCTGATCAGTGGTTGCGTTGTCGATCATCTGCAGTCTTCGGAACAGGCGGTCGGCGATGTCGGCGGGCACGTTGCGCGAGTGGACGTCGTTGACGAAGAATTCCTGCAACCATCGGTCCCGGAACTCGACGATCATCGGTCCGCCCCGAGCATGGCCCTATGTACCGAACTACGGGACATTGTCAAGGCGCGGCTCGCTAAAAAAGATGCAGCCGCGGTTCTATCTGAACAGCGCGAGGTCGACGGCGTCGCCCATGACCTTGTAGCCGGCGTCGTTGGGGTGGAGCCAGTCGCCGGACTGGAGGCCGGCTTTCATCTTCTTCGGGCTGGCGGGGTCTTTCATCACGGCGTCGAAGTCGATGACGCCGTCGAACCCGCCAGGTTTCCCCGCCGTGTCGCGGATCCAGGCGTTGACGCCCTGGCGCACGACCTCGCCGCTTTCGGAATAGTAGCGCGCGCCTTCATAGGGCAGGAGCGTCGCGCCATAGACCTTGATGCCCCTCGCATGCGAGCGGGCGATGATCTGCCGGTAGCCGGCGATCATCTGGTCGAGCGTGGGGCGCGTCTCGCCGCCCATGCCGATGTCGTTGATGCCTTCCAGAACGACCATCCAGCCGGCGTTGGGAACCGACAGCACGTCGCGGTCGAAGCGGGTCAGCGCCGCCTCGCCGAAGATCTGGTTCTGGTAGGCGAGGACGCGGTTGCCGGCGATGGCCTGGTTGGAGACGCCGCGCGCCAGGCCGGCGGCGACAAGGCGCTCGGAGAGGATATCGGGCCAGCGGTGGTTGGCGTTGTTGGTGGAGGCGGTGCCGTCGGTGATGGAGTCGCCGAATGCGATGATGGTGCGCGCCGTGGTGTCGACCTCGATGGCGGAGATGAAGGCGCGGTTGGTGAAGGTCTGCGTCTCCTCGAAGGGGCCTGCGGTGTAGTCGCCGGGCGCGGAGACGTAGCCATCGGCGCGGGCGCCCGGGTGGCAGGTGCAGGGGCCGGTCGCGCCGGGGACGAAGATCGAGAGCGAGACGTTGTCGAGCGCTTTCACGGGCAGGGCGATGGGGTCGCTGAGCATCGGCGCACGTGGCGGGATGACGGCGAAGGACTTGCCGCCGAAGGTGAGCCTGATGGCTGCGCCGCTCGCCTTGCCGTCCGGGCCTGCGAGCGAGATGGATGCTGCGCCGATCTCGAGGGGCTTGTCGCTGTATTCGTTGGTGAAGCGGATGCGCAGGCGGTCGCCGCCCGTCGAGACGCGCATGACCTGGCGGATGGTCTGGTCCTCGAACGTGCGCGCGGTGGGCGGGGGCGGCGTCGGCGATGCGCCCCACGCGCCGGCCCATGATCCGCCTGACTGCGCGGGCGCCATGGAGGCGCAGGCCGAGGCCAGCAGCGCAAAAGCCGCGATGAAGCTGAGGCGTTTCATGGTTCGCTCCCCTGTATTTTTCCGCACTCTAGCGGCAGCGGGGAGAAGGGGAAGCGGTATCAGTTCTTCGCGCCGATGAACTCGTCGATGGTGCGGCGGGCGATGACCATGGCCTGCACTTCGCCGGCGCCTTCGAAGATGTTGAGGATGCGGGCGTCGCAGAGAACGCGGCTGATCGGATATTCCAGCGCGAAGCCGTTGCCGCCATGGACCTGCAGCGCGTTGTCGGCGGCGCCCCAGGCGATGCGGGCGGCAAGCATCTTGGCGAGGCCTGCTTCGAGATCGCAGCGCTTGCCGGCGTCCTTCTGGCGCGCGGAGAAATAGGTGAGCTGGCGCACGCCGACGAGTTCGGCGGCCATCATCACCAGCTTGTCCGAGGTGCGGGGGAAGTCGAAGATCTGCCGGCCGAACTGGGTGCGGTCGAGCGCATATTTGAGGCCGAGCTCTAGCGCGCACTGGGCGACGCCGATGGCGCGGGCGGCGGTCTGGATGCGGGCGCCCTCGAATGTCGCCATCAGGTGCTTGAAGCCCATGCCCTCGACTTCGCCGAGCAGGTTTTCGAGCGGGACTTCGAAGCCGTCGAAGCCAAGTTCGTATTCCTTCATGCCGCGATAGCCGAGCACTTCGATCTCGCCGCCCGTCATGCCCCTGGCGGGGAAGGGGTTGGCGTCGCTGCCGCGCGGCTTCTCGCAGATGAACATCGAGAGGCCGGAGAAGTTGTCGGTGTTAGGGACCGAGCGCGCCAGCACGGTCATCAGGTCAGCGCGCGCCGCGTGCGTGATCCAGGTCTTGGCGCCCGTGATCTTCCATTTGCTTCCCTCCCGGGCGGCGCGGGTACGCAGTGAGCCAAGGTCGGAGCCGGTGTTGGGTTCGGTGAAGACGGCCGTCGGCAGGATGGCGCCGCGAGGCGATGCCGGGGAGGTATTTTTCCTGCTGGGCGCGCGTGCCGCCATTGAGCAGCAGCTCCGCGGCGATCTCCGAGCGGGTGCCGAGGCTGCCCACGCCGATATAGGCGCGCGAGAGTTCTTCCGAGACGACGCACATCGCCGTCTTGCCGAGGCCGAGGCCGCCGAACTCTTCGGGGATGGTGAGGCCGAAGACGCCCATCTCGCCCATCTGCTTGACGACGCTGTCGGGGATCAGCACGTCATCGAGGTGCCATTGGTGGGCGTAGGGTTCGACCACTTCCTTGCCGAACTGGCGGAACTGGTCGCGGATCATTTCGAATGTCTCTTCGAGGCCGGTATATTCGACGGTCGCCTTCTGGCTTTCGAGGAAGCCGCGGATGATCTTGGCGGCGGCCATGCGGACGGCAGGCGTGTTGCCGCCCATGACCAGCCGGGTGATCGACGGCGTGAACAGCTTCTGCATGATCGACTGGTCGTGCGTCATGTCGATCGGGCGCACGATCTCGACCTGCGTCATCGGCAGGCCGCCGATGAGCTGGGAGAGGTATTCGCCGAACAGGATCTGGCAGAGGAGCTGTTCAATCTCGCCGAACTTGCCTTCGGCGGCGATGCGGTCGGCCCAGTTGGAAGTCTCTTTCAGCGTCTCGACATAGGTCAGCACCCAGGCGAGGCCGTGGGTGGCGCGCTGCTCCACGTCGATCAGCTTGCGGTCGACTTTCCCGCCAGGGGCGACGCGGGCCGCAACCGCCCGGCGAAGATCGAGGAAATAGACTTCGGCGTCGGAGGCTGCCTGGCGCAGGACCGTCCTCAGATCGGCAATAGCAACGCTGTCCGCCATGGTATTCTCCCGCCGCCAAGCCAGTCCCGGATCGACACGATGCAGTAGCCGATTGCGGCGGTGCAGCAAAGATCATGTCGGGCAAACACAAGGCCGTGTGGCCGCGATCCCACGGCAGACGGACGTCCGCGTCAGCCTTGCGGGAAAGCTTCCGCTCCCTCACAAACCGGGTCAGCGGAGGACGCTGCGGCAAGGACCGCGAGGCGCCGTCCTGGTTATCGGGGTTTGAGGAGGTTCTGCATGATCACGACCGCCCGGCTCGCCGCCGTGCTTTGCGCATCCGCGGCTGCGCTGCTGCTGCTGGCAGGCCCCGCCGCCGCCCAGTCCATTGCTGCGTCCAGCGCGCCTGGCTTCGTCCCGCCCAAGACAAGTTGGGGTGCGCCGGACCTTCAGGGCACCTGGACCAATGCGTCGATCACGGACATGCAGCGCGATCCTGCCTATCCGACCCTCGTAATGACACCCGACCAGGTCAGGAAGATGGAAGGCGAGGACTATTACAACAACCGGACCCGTGAGGACGCGAAGCCGACGGATCTCAAGACCGCAAAACTGCTCGACGGGTCCGACCTTCTCTCCGGCGGCGGCTACAATGCCTTCTGGGTCGACCAGGGAAACAAGGTCGCCATCGTGAAGGGCCAGCCGCGATCGTCCTGGATTGTCGAACCGGTCAACGGCCGGATTCCGCGCAAGGGCGCTGCAGGCGCCGCGCCTGCGCGCCCCACATCGGGAACGCCCGGCGCGCCGACAGGCGCCGCTTCGCGCACCGGCACGGTGCAGGGCCCGGGAGCGGTCGACCGCAATGCCGGCGGCGGCTTCGGCAGCTATGACAATCCCGAGACGCGCCCGATGGGTGAGCGCTGCATCATAGGCTTTGGCAATACCGGCGGACCGGTGATGACCAACGTGCTCTACAACAATCATTATCAGCTCGTGCAATCGCCCGATCACGTGCTGATCCTGATCGAGATGGTGCATGACGCGCGCATCATTCCGATCGTGAAGAGCAAGGCGGATGCGAAATTCTCCGCCGGCCTGATCAAGAAGTGGCTGGGCGAAAGCGTCGGCTGGTACGAAGACAATACGCTGGTCGTCGAAACCCGCAACGTCATGCCGGCGCAGCGCGGATATATCGGACCCGGCGGCACGCTCACCGAGCGCTTCACGCGCTGGAATGGCAGCCAGATCCTCTACGAGTTCACGGTCGATGATCCGGCGCAGTATTCGCAGCCCTGGAAAGGCGAGATGTCGCTGAACTGGTCGAAGGAGCCGTTCTACGAATACGCCTGCCACGAAGGTAACTATGCCATGGAAGGCATCCTCGCCGGCGCCCGCAAGCAGGAGCGCGAAGGCAAGACCGTCCGCGCCAACGCGGCGGAGGAAGGCCGGGGGAACTGACGCCGCAATGCCCCGGCCGGGGGCCTCAGGCCCGCGCGAATTCATCCTGATTGACCGGAAAGGCCGGTTCTATGGCCGCTTCCGCAGGGGGATCCCGCTTGAAATGCTGACAGTCTCTTGGCTCACTGCACGCGCGGTCGACAATCGGCTGAACTCCCCCGGCCGGAATTGCAAAGGGACGGATATGACGATGAAAAGATCTCTGACTGCTCTCGCCTTCGGCATCGCCGCCGTGGGCTCACTCGCAGCTGCGGCCTTCGCCGGCCCAACATTCGAAGCTGACGGCAAGATCGTTATACCCGAAGGCCGCGACGCCTGGCCGATGGTCGGCGCCACTTATGCGCTCTCCTACGAAGGAGATGGGGGCGTCACGATCAACACCGTGCGCATGGATCCCGAAAGCTACGCCGCCTACGTGAAGACCGGAAAGTTTCCCGTGGGCACGATGCTCGATCTCGAAGTGCGCCAGCCGGTCGAAGAAGTCGCCCCCGCCAAGGGCGGCAAGACCCAGGGCAAGGCCGTCGGCCGCTCGCTCCACGTCAAGGACGAGAAGGCCGGCCCCGGCACCTGGACCTTCTACGGCTACGGCGCCGCAGCAAAAACCGGAAACCCCATCCCCCGAAGCCAAGCCTGCTACTCCTGCCACGACCAACATGCCGGCACGACTGACACCGTCTTCATGCAGTTCTACCCGAGCATCAGGGAAGCACGCGAACTGGCAATGAAGCCGAAATCGTAGAGGCGCTCCGCGGCAGACCTCAGTCCGGCCAAGTCTGTGCATGCCCGGCAAGTATTGCGACCGATGTCATTTCGGGCGCACTCTCACGTTATGACCGTAGTCTCGCGACGCACCACACTCATCGGCCTCAGCGCCTATCTGTCCGCATGCGCCGCTCAGCCGGCGCCGATCATCGACGTCTCGAAGAAGCCGCAAGGGCAGGCCGCGCTTGATGCGATGAAACGCGCCACGCGTTTCATGACCGACACCGTCGCCTATCGCGGCGGCTATGTCTGGGCGTACCTGCCGGACTTTTCGCGCTCGTGGGGCGAGATGGAAGCCAAGCGCACCATGCTGTGGGTGCAGCCGCCTGGAACGGCGACGATGGGACATGCGTTTCTCGACGCCTATCACGCAACGGGCGATGAACAGTTCTGGCGCGCCGCCTCTGCAGCAACGCGGGCGCTGGTCAAGGCGCAGCATCAGGCTGGCGGATGGAACTACATTTACGACTTTGCCGGCGAGGCGTCGCTCAAGGACTGGTACGCGACCATCGGCGCCAATGGCTGGCGGCTGGAAGAATTCCAGCACTATTACGGCAATGCGACATTCGACGATGCGGGCACGGCGGAAGCCTCGCAACTGATGTTGCGCATGCATCTGGAGAAGAAGACGGACGAGTTCAAAGCGCCGCTGGAGAAGGCGATCCGCTTCGTGCTCGACAGCCAGTATCCCATCGGCGGCTGGCCGCAGCGCTTTCCGCGCGCCGATGCGGCGGGCATGCACGGCATGGCGGATTATACCGGCTACATCACCTTCAATGACGATGTGGCGGGGGAAAACATCAAGTTCCTGATCATGGTCTCGCAGACCATGAGCGACAAACGGGTCATGGACCCGATCCGGCGCGCGATGGACTGCTTCAAGGCGACACAGCAGGCGAAGCCGCAGGCAGCATGGGGATTGCAGCACACGGTGCGCGACCTCAAGCCGGCGGCGGCGCGCAGCTATGAGCCGCCTGCTTTAGTGACGCACACCAGCGCCAACAACATCTCGCAGCTGATGAATTTCTACGAGTTGACGGGCGACCGCTCCTACCTGGCGCGCATCGGCGAGGCGCTGGACTGGCTGGATTCGGTGAAGCTGCCGGCTGGCGTCGCCAACGACAGGCGCACGCATCCGACATTCATCGAGGTCGGCACGAACAGGCCGCTTTATGTGCACCGGCGCGGGTCGAACGTGGTCAATGGCGCATACTATGTCAGCGACACGCTCGAAGGTTCGATCGTGCACTATTCTCCGACACGGGTTGTACGCACCGACGAGTTGCGCGCGCGTCTGGCCAGGCTGATGGCCAAGTCTCCGGAGGACGCATCGAAGAACTCGCCGCTGAAAGCCAGCCAGCCCCTGCCACGCTTCTTCACCACGCAGAACATCGAGGTCTCCGACCTCAACTCGAATCGCGGCACAGGCGGGGCTGATACGCCGACGGAGGACAAGGTCGGCAGGATCGTCGCGGAGCTGAACGGCGCGGGGTACTGGCCGACGCCGCTGGTGGCGATGAGCAATCCCTACGCCGGCCCCGGATCGCCCATGCCGGCGGCGGGCGATTATTCGATGACGCGCGTCGGCGACAGGACGGATACGTCCCCGTTCGTCACCGACACGCCGCCGATCGGAATCTCCGTGGGCGAGTACATCCAGAACATGGCCGTTCTGACGCAGTACGTCTCGGCCTAAGCGGCTTTCAGCAACCCTTCCGACTCCATAGCCGCCTTGACGGCGGGCCGCTCCGCCACGCGCTTCTGGTAGGCCAGCACGTTCGGGAAATTCGACAGATCGACCTTCAGCATGTCCGCCCAGCGGGTCACGGTGAAGAGATAGGCATCGACGGTCGCGAAGGTCGAACCGGTCAGGTAGGCGCGGCCGTCGGCCAGCAGCTTCTCGATCAGCCCATAGCGGTCCGCGAGCTTCTCCTTGGTCGCCACCCGCATCTCATCGTTCATCTTGGGATTGAACATGCCGCCATAGGTCTTGTGGATCTCGGTCGAGATGTAGACGGCGAGTTCGTCCTGGTGCAGCCGCTCCCGCGTGCCATGCGGCGGCGCCAGCTTCGAGTGCGGCGCGAGGTCGGCGAGATAGCCGTGAATGACGAGGTTCTCGGTGAGGATGTCGCCATCATCGAGCCTGATGGCGGGGACATAGCCCTTGGGATTGATCGCCATGAAGTCCGCGCCGGTCTCCGTCTTCTTGTCGCGGCCGACTTTTTCAAGTTCGATCTTCTGGCCGGCCTCCCGCATCAGGATGTTGGTGGCGAGCGAACAGGCGCCGGGCATGTAGTAGAGTTTCATGGCTGAGGTCTCCATCTGGATCAGTCAAGCGTGAGTCCCGCCATCAGGCTGGCCACGTCGCGGTGCTTGAGCAGCGGTGCGCCCTGGCCGGCATAGAGGGCAAGGAAGTCGGTGCGGCCCTGCGCGGCTGCGGCGCGGCGCAGCGGCGAGGTGAACCACACTTCGATGGGGAAGGGGGGCAGCTTGTCGGCGACGGGCTCCAGCGCCTCGATCAGCCGGTTGGGAATGCCGCGCGCCAGCCGCCCCGAATAGGTGCGGGTCAGGACCGTGTGGCGCGCTGCATCGCTGAACAGGGCGTCGCGATGCTCCTGCGTCGTGCCGGATTCCCTGCATGCCAGGAAAGCCGTGCCGAGCTGCGCTGCCGATGCGCCAAGGTCCAGCGCCGCCTGGATTCCTGCGCGATCAGCGATACCGCCCGCCGCGATAACCGGGCGCTTGATCTTCCAGGCGACGAGGCGGGTGAGGGTGAGCGTGCCCATGAGGCTGAGCTCCGCCGAGCCGAGGAAGGACGGGCGATGGCCTGCCGCTTCGAATCCCGTCGCGAGGATGACGTCGACACCCGCCGCATCCATCGCCTCGGCCTCGGCCAGCGTCGTCGCCGCGCCGACGGTGGTGATGCCGCGGCGGCTGCACTCGGCGAGGATGGACTGCTTGGGGATGCCAAAGACGAAGCTGAACACCGCCGGCCTCGCTTCTAGCACCGCCTCCACCTGGCTGTCGAAGCCGTGGAAATAGCGCAGCGGCGGCACCGGCTTCTCGAGGCCGAACTCGGCATAGAGCGGCGCGAAGATGGTCCACGCCGCGTCGAACTGTTCCTGCGTCAGCCGGTCCCCGCCGCGGTCATGGTCCGAGACCCAGAGGTTGAGCGCGAACGGCTTGTTGCTGAGCGCGCGGATTTTGCCCGCGATGCCTTCGATTTCGGAGCCTGAGAACGTGTAGGCGCCGAACGAGCCGAGGCCGCCGGCCTTGCCGACTTCCGCAACCAGTTCCGGCGTCGATATGCCGCCGCCGAACGGACCCTGGATGATCGGATGCGCAAGCCCCAGGCGGGACATCAGATCGGCTGCGGCCATGTCGTTCTCCCTCCCGTTTCCTGCCGTCCCGCGTCTTGAGGGAGGTAGGCACGGTGATTACCTTTGGAAACCACGTAACGGGCTGTTAGTGCAAGAAACGACTTACCGCCTGGAAAGCTGGTGACTGGGAAAGCAGGGAGCGCCTCGACATGCCGCTGCGCATGCGCAAGAGCACGGTGACCGACCGCACAGTGGATGGCGAGGAAATGTGTCCGATCGGAAGCTGCATGGCGCTGCTGGGCGGCGCGTGGACGCCTAACGTGATCTGGTATCTCTCCGGCGGGCCGCGGCGGTTCTCGGAACTGCAGGCCGACATGAAGCCGATATCGGCCAAGGTGCTGTCGACGCGGCTCAAGGAATTGGAGGAGAAGTGCGTCGTCAGCCGCAAGGTGATGAATACATCGCCGCCCTCCGTCGAATATGCGCTGACGGATCTTGGCCGTGAGCTCATCCCGGCGATCGACGCCATCGCCCGCGTCGGCCACAAGCTCAAGAAAGAAAGCCAGCGGCGCAAGATGTCGATCGCCAGATAGCAGCGGCTGGACCGGCCTCCACACTATGCTACGTTTTGGTAACAGCGCGGGGAGAGGTTCATGGTGCGTCGGAATCTGGCCTGCGTGGGCCTGCTGGCCCTGGCCGCGTGCGCGAGTGTGGCCGGCCCCGCATCCGCACAGC